>NZ_JAGGOG010000015.1 GCF_018614655.1 Pseudomonas fluorescens
CGACGGCGAAATCGTCTGGTCTGCACATTACCGCGCCTACGGCCAAATCGCCCGGCTCGATGTCAACACCGTCACCAACCCGCTGCGCTTCCAGGGCCAGTATTTCGATCAAGAAAGCGGGCTGCACTACAACCGCCATCGCTACTACAATCCGGATAACGGCCGCTACCTGACCCCCGACCCGGTAAAACTGGCGGGTGGACTGAACGGATACCAATACGTACCCAACCCGACGGGGTGGGTGGATCCGTTGGGGTTGAATCGGTGTCCGGGAGGTGACGCTTGTAAGCCGGGCGCGACCGCTCAGGATCCAACAAAAAGTGTTGATCATGGAGAGCCTGCTCTCCCGCAAACGGCACGAGCAGAACGACAAGCAAGAATCGATGAGCTTGCAGAAGCAAACGCTTACCGTCGTTTGGATGAGCTAGAACGGTCGACTCCAGGGGCACATTTCTTGGAAAAACATGGTGCGCAAACATCGCTAGAGTCTCAACTCGAACGAGTAGTGAGCGCCAGAAATCCAACCACCCAGGAAGTTGAGACATTTGATAGAGGGAGAAGGGCCGGGCAGCCTCGACCACCAAGCGCGGCTACACACTTCCTAAGCCACAGAGACCAACTAAACGCGATTTACCGCGCGCAACTTATATTCAAACTGACTAACCTATCCATGTCTGGCAAGCCTATAGATATGAGAAAAATCATTGGGGAGGGATACAAAAGAGAAGGATTTGAATACGGAAAACAAACAAAAGCCAGAGTGATTTTAGACGAAAATGGAAAGCCCATTACCGCCTACACGGAGTTTTAAATGAAATTTTCACCAAGTCTCTCAATTACCAGAAGCCTACTATTCACCTATTGTATAGAGAATATAGATGATGTTGAAAGAGAAGCCTTCATTGTCTCGAAAAATATTAACGATGACAAAGAGCTTTCGGAACTGTTTGATAAGCTAACCAAGCCTGTATTCCTGTCATACAAGATCGACGAAAGGCAGTGGCATATAGATACACTTCAGCACTTCCTAAAAGTGAGCGACAGTTTTGATTCGGTATTCTATCTTTTTGATACTTACTTCGACGATGAAATCATTGATCAAAGGCAGTTTATGCGTATTCTGCTCGAGTGTCTTACTCGCTACCACACCGAGGCCATACAGAATGAATCAAAAAATCAAGGTTACTGAATAACTATATTCAAATCTGTTATTTAAATATCGGAAAAAACATGAAGTTCAGCTCGCAATTTAAAAGCTACACGATGCAATTTCACGTTCTAAACGAGGCTATGACCCGAGAAGCACGTAAACTTGACTCATTCAATGGAGAGGATGAATTCGGCAACCCTATCCTCAAGATTGAAATGCAAGGCTGCGGTAGAGGATATATACCCAACAAAAAAGATCCTAACAGCCCAATGCTCGACGAAAACATGAACTTCGCGATAGTGAAATTCGATCGCGAAACAAAAAGACTTTATACCGCATTCCCTGTGAGTAAATGACAATGCTAAAGCATCCGTTCCTGAACACTGACTACGAACCAAAACTTCAGTATTTTTTGGGGCCTTTCGATACTTATGATCGCGAGGAATCACTAGGGGAAGACCTTGAAAAGTATGATATTAATCAGCCCAGAGATAGAGAGGTTCTGATCAAAACTTACATAATAGACAAAAGCACCGATCTAAATTATAGGCATCGCAAGTCTCTAGTTGAAGTCTTAAGCGCTGCGCTTCAGGAGGACTCCTACGATTTTTCGACGATCCTTATTCAAAAACCTGAATCCTACTGCACGTTACCTTCGGGCTGGGACACAATGGAAAATCCGCGTGCTTTTTTTGAAGATATCTACAGACTGACTAAGGAGGGATGGAGAGACGACCTACAAAAAGCCAGCCTGGAAGACCAATCTGATTGGTGATAGCGTCTGATGAAACACCACAATAAAAAACGGCGAACCCGAAAAGTCAGATTCGCCGTTTTTTGTACCGCTACTATCAGAAATCGTAACGAGTACTAAACATCACGTTACGCGGATCGCCGTAATACATGCTGTAGAAGTTACTATCCAGGGAGCTGATGTACTTTTTGTCAAACACGTTGTTGACGTTGACGGTACCCGACCATTGTTTGGTCAACTGGTAGCGCGCCATCAGGTTGAACACAGTGTAGTCGTCTTCCTTGGCCTTGACGGTTTTGCTTATCAGGCTCGGGGCTGCGCTGAAGTGGATACCACTCTGCCAGTTGGCACCGCCACCAATGGTCAGGCGATCCAGGTCGCCGGACAGTTTGTAGGTGGTCCACAGCTTGAACATGTCGGAAGGGATGATGGTGTTGATTCGCTCGTTGTCCGCATCCTTGGTCACGCTGTGGTTGTAGCTGGCGTTCATGTTCCAGTCCGGCATGATTTCGCCGTTCAGTTCCAGATCGACGCCGCGGGTTTTTGCGCCCGCGACTGCCTTGTAGGCCGGGTTGTCGGTGCCGAGTACGTTTTGGCCCACGTCCTGGACGGCCAGGTTGTCCTGCTTGCTTTCGTAAATGGCGATGGCGCTATTCAGGCGGCCATTGAAATACTCGCTCTTGAGGCCCAGCTCGTAGTTGTCGCCGTCACGTGGGGACAGGGTCTGGCCGTTGCGGTCGCGTACGGTCTGTGGCTTGAAGATGCTGGTGTAGCTGGCGTAGACCGAGTGGTTTTCATTGAGGTCGTAGACGATCCCGGCGTAAGGCGTGACTTTTCCGGAAATCCTGGTGGTGTCGGCGGTGCTGTAAGGGGCGTTCGCCGGGGTCTTGAAGTCCAGGCTGGAGTCGTATTTGTAGTTGCTGACGCGTGCGCCGAGGATCACGGCCAGGTCGTCTAACGGCTTGAGGCGCACGGCGGCATAGGTGCCGTTCTGACGGAACTTCAGGCGGTCGTCGTCATACGAGCCCCGGGCACCGTAGACCGGTTCGACCGTGTGGTTGTCCCAGGTATCGAGATTGAGTGGCGAGCGGTCGCCGCTGAGCGGGTTGGCGCCTTGACGGTGGTTTTCGTAGTCCTGATAGTTGAAGCCCATCATCAATTCGTGCTCACGCCCTCCCAGCTGGAAGGGCCCTTTGAGCTGCACGTCGAAACCTTTCTGCTTCTGGGTGGCGTCACCCTTCGTCATGGCCGTGCGTGTGCCGGCACCGGTCTGTTCATTGGCGAAACGGGACGTGCTGAGCATCCGCGAATCATAGTCACGGGTGTTGTACAGGTAGCTGGCCGAGACTTTCAGGCTCCAGTCATACGCGAGTTTCTGCTCGATGCTGGCGAAGGTGGTGGTCGAGTCCTGGCGGTTGGTGCTGTCACCGCTGGCGGCGTTGAAGGAGCGTGACAGGTTGGTCTGCTTGCCGTTGCTGTAGAACAGCGGAATGCCGGTGGTGGAGTAACCCTTGGGGTCGTTGTGCAGGTAGTCGACGCCGAAGGTCAGCAGGGTGTCGTCGCTCAGGTCGGCTTCCACGACGCCATACAGCGAGGTTTTTTCCTGCTTCAGCGCGTCCAGGTAGCTATTGCCCTGCTGGTAGGCGGCCACGGCTCGGCCACGAATCTTGCCGCTGTCTATCAGCGGACCGGAAACATCCGCTTCGGTGCGGTACTTGTCCCAGGAACCCGCACCCGCACTGACGTGGCCCTGGAAGGTCTCGGTAGGGCGCTTGCGAATGAAGTTGATGGTGCCGGATGGATCGCCGGCCCCGGTCAGCAGGCCGGTGGCCCCACGCAGCACTTCAATATGGTCGTAGACCGCCAGGTCCATCAGGTCCTGGGGTAATGACTGGGTGAAAGAGAAGAGGGTGGTCGGCATGCCGTCGTATTGGTAGTTATCGATCTCATAACCACGGGAATACACATAGAACCGATCACTGCCCAGACTCTGCACGTTAAGCCCCGGGGTCTGCGCCAGCACGTCGTTGACGGTGGTCAGGCTCTGGTCATCGATGCGTTGGCGAGTCATGACGCTGATGGACTGTGGGGTTTCCCGCAGGCTCAGGATCATTTTCGTCGCGGTGCTGGTGGCGCCGGTGGTGTAAGACCCGGTGTTTTCACTGACCGAGCCCAGGCCTTCGCCGGAAATCCGCGTGGCACCCAGTTCCAGCGCTCCGGTCGCACCGCGGCTGCTCAAGGTCAGGGTATTGCCTTCCAGGCTGTAGGCCAATTTGCTGCCAGCCAGCAGTTGTTCGATACCGGCCTGGGGCGTCAACGCACCGCTCACCGCGCGGCTGCGCAGGCTCTGTACATCATCCGGGCTGTACAGCACTTGCAGGTTGGCTTGTTGGCCGAAGGTCTGCAGGGCGTTGGCCAAGGGCTGGGCCGGGATGTTGAAGTTGAAGGTCTGTGCTTGCACCTGTGCGGCGAAGGGCAGGGCCAGGACCAGGGTGGTGCTCAGCAGACGCGGCTGAAACAGGCGGCGCATCTTGAGGGCTTTGGTGAGCGGTGAGAAGGTGTGAATGGCTGACATCATGGGCTCTTAAGTGGCGTTATTTAATGATAGTGATTCGTATTAAGTACCAATAAGACGTTGGTCCCCCTGAAAACCGGAAAGAAAAATTTCACATCCGGTTTTCAGGTCAGCGCTGTCACGCGGTTTGCAGTTCGGTGGCGACGCGGCCGGCTTCCATGCGCACGATCTGGTCGGCCACATCGAAGTAACGGTCGTCGTGGGAGATCACGATGATGGTCTTGCCCAGGCGCTTGAGGTCGGGTAGCAACTCGGTATAGAAAATGCGTCGGAAGGTCGGGTCCTGGTCGGCCGCCCACTCGTCAAACACCAGCACCGGGCGCTCCTCCAACCAGGCGTTGACCAAGGCCAGGCGCTTGCGCTGGCCGGTGGACAGGTCGGTGGTGCTGAACACACCATCGGTGATGGTGACTTTGTGGCCGATCTCCAGGCGCTTGAGGTAGCGGTCGGCATCGGCCGGGATCGGTTTGTCGCCCTGGATTACATCGTCGAACAGGTAGTAGTCGGCAAAAATCGTGGTGAACAGTTGGCGATAGTCGTCGCGGTTCGCCGCCACAATGGCTTGGCCATTGAGCTCGATGCTGCCTTTTTGCGGGGCGTAGAGGCCGAGCAGCAGTTTGATCAGGGTGGTCTTGCCGCAGCCGTTTTCGCCGACGATGAAGGTGATGTCGCCTTGCTCGATCCGCAGGTTGACCGGGCCCAGGTGGAACGGCTCGAAGCCTTCGACGCGGGGGAAGGTGTAGCTGACGTCGGTCAGTTCCAGGCTATGCACTGCCGGCGCGGCGGCGCCCGAGTCACTCAACAGCAGGTGCGGCTCGGGAGAGGAAAACTGCTTCGACAACTCGGCAATGCGCCGGAAGGCGATCTGCGCCTTGCTGACGATCGGCAGGGTGCTGATCAAGTGTTCCAGTGGGCCTTTCATGTACAGCAGCACCAGCACGAAGCCGCTCATCACGGTTTTATCGCCGCTGGGCCAGAACGACTGCATGGCCAGGGCCAGGCCGATCACCACGAAAAACAGCATTGAGCCAAAGGCCTTGGCGATGACGAAGGTGTTGATCGAGCGAATCTGGGTGGCGCAGATGCGGTTGGCGGTGTTCTGGATGCCGTTGATGAACATGCGCTGGCGGCGTGGGCGGTGGATGCGCAGTTCCTTGGCGCCTTCGGCGATAGCGCTGTAGTTCTTCTGCAATTCATCCTCGGCTTCCCGTGCCGACTCGAAGCCTTGCATGCCCCGGGAGCGGGCAACGAACTGCACGGCGGTGCCGATCACGATCGCCACCAGCATCATCAGGAACATCGGCCACGACAGCATCGCCAGGTAGCCCAGGCAGCCCAGGGTCACGGTTAACGAAATGGCCAGGGGCGCGAAGGCAAAGGCGAAGTCGCTGATGGTGTCGACGTCGTGGGTCAGCACCGGGATCAGCCGATGGCTGCGATAGCGTTCGATCTGGTCGATGGGCGCGGCCAGCACCTTCTCTCCCAGTTCCCGGCGCAGCTTGGCAATGATGTGCTGGCCGACGTAGTTGGTGCCGATGTCGGAAAAGATCGAACTGGCCAGGGCCAGCAGGCACAGGCCGGCAAACAGCAGCACCACGGCCTGGGTCAGGCCGCTGTCGGAGTGCAGGGCGTTGTTGATGGTTGCCAGCAGCGCGGTGACGCTGAGGCCGCCGACCATGCCGAGGGCAATCGACAGCGTCACCAGCGGCCAGAAGGGTTTGAGCAGGCCGAAGAGTTCGCTGACGGCGCCGCGAGGTTTGCTGGACATTCAAGTCTCCCGTTTCAGGCTGGGGGTGAGCACAAGGCAATGCAGGGCGCGGCGTGTGTCAGCGATGGACGGTGAGCCGGGCGCACAGTGCAGGCTTCGATGGGTATCGAGGCGGTTAACCAAAGAACGAGCGGGGGCAGGAGTTATTTAGCGGGGAGGGGGCCGGATCCGAGATCCGCCGTGACAAGATGAACTCTGCTCAGGTTTACTACTCCCTGAGTAACGGTTTTACCGGCCTGGACGCCGTCGCCCTGATACGCGGTCCAGTCGGTCATCAAGGTCACTGAATGGACAAATACACCCCACACGCGTGGCAACCCCATGAACGGCCGAGCCTGCCCGGTTCGCCGTCGACCCCTTTGCATCCCACGCACAAACGCTGGGCCTATGCGTTGGTCGGGATCCTGGTGGCAATCACCGGCGGCCTCGGTAACGCACTCGTGATCGCCAACCTGCCTTACCTGCAAGTCGCCTTGGGCGCCACCACGGCGGAAATGGCCTGGCTGCCCGCCGCTTATGTCATGACCAACGTCTCGATGAACCTGCTGCTGGTGAAGTTTCGCCAACAATTCGGCCTGCGCGCGTTCACTGAAGTGTTCCTGGTGCTTTACGCCCTGGTGACCTTCGGCCATTTGTTCGTCAACGACCTCAGCTCGGCGATTGCCGTACGGGCCGCCCACGGCATGGTGGGGGCAGCGCTCAGCTCCCTGGGCTTGTATTACATGGTTCAGGCCTTTCCGGCAAAGTGGCGGTTGAAAGCGTTGGTGTTGGGGTTGGGCACGTCGCAGTTGGCCTTGCCGATGGCGCGGATGTTTTCCGAAGATTTGCTGCAAATCGCCGAGTGGCGCGGCTTGTACCTGTTTGAGTTGGGCATGGCACTGACCTGCCTGGGTTGCGTGTTCCTGCTCAAGTTGCCGCCGGGTGACCGCTTCAAGACCTTTGAAAAACTCGACTTCCTGACCTTCGCCTTGTTGGCCACCGGTGTGGCGCTGCTCTGCGCGGTGCTGTCCCTGGGGCGGATCGACTGGTGGCTGGAAGCACCGTGGATCGGCGTTGCTTCTGCCTGTTCGCTGGTGCTGATCATGGCCGGGCTGGCCATCGAACATAACCGCAGCAACCCGATGCTGATGACCCGCTGGCTGGGCAGCGGGGCGATGATTCGCCTCGCGCTGGCGGTGATCCTGATTCGCATGGTGCTGTCGGAGCAGTCCACCGGCGCGGTGGGGTTCCTCCAGGCGCTGAACATGAGCAGCGAGCAAATGCGCACCTTGTACCTGGTGATGCTGCTGGGAGCGATTGCCGGCCTGGCCATCAGCGCCCTGACCATCAACCCGGCGCATTTGTTCATGCCGCTGATCATTTCCCTGGCGCTGATGGCGGTGGGTTCGGTGATCGACAGTTTCTCCAGCAACCTCACCCGACCGCAGAACATGTACATCAGTCAGTTCCTGTTGGGCTTCGGCGGCACCTTTTTTCTTGGCCCGACCATGGTCCTGGGCACCCGCAACGTACTGACCAACCCCAGGAACCTGGTGAGCTTTTCGGTGCTGTTCGGGATTTGCCAGAACCTCGGCGGCCTGATTGGCGCGGCGTTGCTAGGCACCTTCCAGGTCGTGCGGGAGAAATTCCATTCCAGCATGATCGTCGAACACCTGACCTTGATGGACCCACGGGTCGCGGCACGGGTGCAGAGCGGTGGCTCGGCTTACGGTTCGGTGATCGCCGACCCGGAGCTGCGTAACCTGATGGGTATCCGCAGCCTGGCCACGGCGGCCACCCGGGAAGCCAACGTGATGGCCTATAACGATGTGTTCATGCTGATCGCGATCATCGCCGTGCTGACCATGATCTGGATCTTCATCCGCAGCCTCTGGCTGATGAGCACCACCAAAAAAGCTGCCGCCAGTGCAGCCCCTCCCGTTCAACCTAGCGGTGCACTTTCTTCATGACCGAACCAACCACTACGACTACCAACGCCATCGCCTCGACCCCGGAAGGCACCGCGCCACCGGCTGTTGCGGCCACCGAACCCCGTTCGTTGCGGGTGCGGATCATCTCCTCCCTGGGCTTTGCCGCGATTGCCATCATTGGCGTGTTGATCGTGTTGTACGCCTGGCAATTGCCACCTTTCAGCAGCAACGTGGAAACCACCGAAAACGCCCTGGTGCGCGGCCAGGTGACGATCATCGGCCCGCAGCTCAGCGGTTACGTGTATGAAGTGCCGGTGCAGGACTTCCAGTACGTCAAGGCCGGGGAACTGCTGGTACGCCTGGATGACCGCATCTACAAGCAGCGCCTGGATCAGGCTCTGGCACAACTGGCGGTGCAACAGGCGTCGCTGGCCAATGTGGTGCAGCAACGCAACAGCGCCGAAGCGACGATTCAGTTGCGTCAGGCCGCACTCGCCGACAGCCAGGCCCAGGCGCGTAAAAGCACCGCTGACTTGCGTCGTAATGAGGAACTGATCAGTGATGGCTCGGTGTCCAAGCGCGACCTGGACGTGACCCGTGCCGCCAATGCGCAGACCATTGCGGCGGTGGCCCAAGCGCAGGCCAACCTGGAAATCGCCCGTCAGGACTTGCAGACCGTGATCGTCAATCGCGGCTCTCTGGAAGCGGCCGTGGCCAATGCCGATGCCGCGGTGGAACTGGCACGGATCGACCTGTCGAACACCCGGGTAATCGCCCCACGGGACGGGCAGCTGGGGCAGATTGGCGTACGCCTGGGAGCTTACGTCAACTCCGGCGCGCAGCTGATGGCGTTGGTGCCGAACCAGCTGTGGGTGATCGCCAATATGAAAGAAACCCAGATGGCCAATGTGCAGATCGGCCAGCCAGTGACCTTTACCGTCGATGCCCTGAACCACCGCAAGTTTCATGGCACGGTACAGCGTATTTCCCCGGGTACCGGTTCCGAGTTCAGCTTGTTGCAGGCGGACAATGCCACCGGCAACTTCGTCAAGATCGCCCAGCGGGTGCCGGTTCGGATCACCGTGGACCCGGATCAGGAGCAGAGTGAGCGGCTGCGGCCCGGGTTGTCGGTGGTGGTGAGTATTGATACGGCGGGGCGCCTCAAGAATAGCCCGCCGTAACCCGGTCGTTTTTTGTAGGAGCGAGCTTGCTCGCGAAGAACGTTAACGATAACGCGAGCATTCTGAATGAACGCGGCGTCTTCAAGATCTTTGCGAGCAAGTTCGCTCCTACAAGGGGCAGTACTGCAGGCTGAAACCGAGTTCTGTCGACTGGCCTTGTTCCAGCAGCTTCAACCCCGGCCGACCGGGAAGGTGGTGAGCATTTACCGGATGACTCACCGGTTCAATGCAGAAAAAATCCAGCCCCGGCGGGCAATACAGCAGGTAGAAATCACTCCCTGTAGCCTGGCATTCCAGCTCATAGCCCAGTTCCGGTTGCTGAATCAGACAGCGCCCATCCCACTGGCAAAAGCCATTGTCCACCAGGGTTTCGGGCAAGGTCTTGAGCTGCTGGAAATCCCAGTCGACAGGCACTGGGGCGAGCCCCGTCGGCAGTTTTGCTTCATCACGCTCCCACACCTGGCCAGCCCTGGCCTGCAATCGCGTGCCCGGCCGGCGCGGCAGATACGGGTGCAGCCCCAGCCCGTGCCACGCCGCTTGTTCAGCCAGATGGGTGACACGTAACGTGAGGCTCAACCTGCCGTCTTTCAGATGGAAACGTTGCTCGGCGCGATAGGCAAACGGCGTTCTGCTATCCAGTTGCAGCACGACCTCGTCTACCGTCTGGCTGACCACCCTCCACGGCTGCTGCCAGGCGCTACCATGAATCGGCAGGGGATCGAGGAGGCTGTTGGGCGTCAATGCCAGCCAGCCATCGGGATTGTCAAAACCATCTTCGGCAATCCGGTTCGACCAGGGTGCCAGAGGGAAGCAGGCGAGCTTGCCTGGCAGGCCGCTGTCGAGCGCAGGTTGATTGGTGTGACGCAGCAACGGCAGGCCGCTGCTGCGCAGGGTCCAGTTGACGATGCTCCCGCCCAACGCTGGGGCCAGCGTCAGGTGGGTGAGCGTGTCTTTGAGTTCAATCATTGTCGGATTCATGGGTTTTTATAACACCAACCCCGGCAGCCACAACGACAACGCCGGAATGTAGGTCACTGCCATCAGCACCAGAAACAGCACGGCATAAAACGGCAGCAGGGCCTTCACGGTTTTTTCGATGCTGACCTTGCCCACCGCCGCTCCGACAAACAGCACCGCGCCCACTGGCGGGGTGATCAGGCCGATCCCCAGGTTCACCAGCATGATCATGCCGAAGTGCACCGGGTCGACACCGATGCCGAGGACCACCGGCAGCAGGATCGGCGTGAGGATCAGGATCAGCGGCGCCATGTCCATTACCGTGCCCAGCAACAGCAACATGACGTTGATGCACATCAGGATTACGTAGCGGTTGTCCGAGAGGGTCAGGAACAGCGTAGTGATCTTCGACGGGATCTGCATCAGGGTCATGATGTAGCCGAAGCTGGCGGCGAAGGCGATCAGGATCATCACGATGGAGATGGTCCGTACGGTGCGATGCATCAACTTCGGTAACTCGCTCCACTTGTAGTCGCGGTAGATAAACATGGTGACGAAGAACGCCCACAGCACGGCGATGGCGGCCGACTCGGTGGCGGTGAAGATGCCCGACAGGATCCCGCCGAGGATGATCACCATGGCCATCAGGCCCCACAGCGCGTCGGCACAGATCTTTAGCGCCTGCTTCAAGGGGATGACTTCGCCCTTGGGGTAGTTGCGCTTTTTCGCGAAGATCAGGCACAGCACCATCAGGCAGGCGCTCATCAGTAAGCCCGGGACCACGCCAGCCATGAACAATGAGGCAATGGAAACGGTACCGCCGGCCGCCAGGGAGTAGAGCACCGAGTTGTGGCTCGGTGGCGTCAGCAAGGCTTGTACCGAGCCGCTGACGGTCACGGCGGTGGCGAATTCCCGGGGGTAGCCCCGGCGTTCCATTTCCGGAATCAGCACTGACCCCACCGAAGCGGTGTCGGCCACTGACGAGCCGGAGATCGCGCCAAAGAACGTCGAGGCCATGATATTCACCAGCGACAAGCCACCCCGAACAAAGCCCACCAGCACCCCGGCGAACGCCACCAGCCGACGGGACATGCCGCCTTCAGCCATGATCGCTCCGGCCAGAACAAAGAACGGAATCGCCATCAGCGAAAACTTGTTCACCCCGCCGGCTACCTGAATCATCAGGGCCTGGAACGGGATGTCGATCCACCATGCGCCGATCAGCGCCGACATCCCCAGGGCGTAGGCCACCGGCATGCCGATCAGGATCAAGGCGATAAAGCTGCCCAGCAGAATCAATGCGTCCATTCAGGCAGCTCCTTCGCTTTCTTCAACCAGGTCGAAACGCACCACCCGCCGATTGCTCTGATCACCGAGCAAGAGCTTCTCCACGACAAACACCAGCGTCAGCAACCCGCCAATCGGGATCGGCATGTAGGTGATGCCCACGCGCAGAGTGGGCATGGCGCTCATGAATTGGTTCCAGGTGGACAGGCAGAGCTTGGTGCCCCAGATGGCCATGAACAGGCAGATGGTCGCCATCAAGAGCTGAGAAAGGAGGCCGACGAGGCGACGCAGGGAAGGTGGCAGGCGGTCAGTGATCATGGCCACCGACATGTGCGCCCCGGCGCGGTAACTGGCGGCGGCACCGATGAAGGTGAACACCAGCATCAGCAAAATCGCGGTGGGCTCCGGCCAACTGGAGCCGGTGCCGAGGACGTAGCGGGCGAAGATGCCCCAGGGGATGATCAGGGCGACGCCGAGTACTGCGAGGCCTGCGATCCAGATGCAGGCCATGTAGATCCGATCGTTGATGCGCAGCAGTAGATTCTTCATTGGGGTTCACCGTAACCGGGCGCGTCGATACTCGCCGCGCCGGGCCTTTTCATGAGGGCGGGAAGGGTTACTCGACAGCTTCGATGCGCTGAATCAGGTCGGCGTAAGGCGCGCCGTATTTCTCGCGGATCGAGGCCGTGGCCTCATAGAATGGCTTTTTGTCGACGGTGATGAACTCGACGCCGGCCGCCTTGAGTTTTTCTTCGCTGCTGGCGGACTTGGCGTCCCACAGAGCGCGCTCCTGGACCTGGGCAGCCTTGGCGGTGTTCTTCACCAGCACCTGCTGCTCGGGTGTGAGCTTGTCCCAAGTGATTTTCGACATGACGATCGGTTCGGGCAGGATCAGGTGCCCGGTGAGGCTGTAGAACTTGGCGTTCTGGTAGTGGTTGTGTTCCAGCAGGGTCGGCGGGTTATTTTCCGCACCGTCGATCACCCCGGTCTGCAAGGAGCTGAAGATCTCGCCGGTGTCCATGGCGATGCCGTTGCCGCCCATGGCGTTGATGGTCTCGATGAAGATCGGGTTGCCTTGCACACGAATCTTCATGCCTTTGAGGTCTTCTATCTTACGCACCGGCTTTTTGGTGTAGATATTGCGCGTGCCGCCATCCATCCAGGCCAGGGCCACCAGGTTGAATTCAGATTGGGTGATCTTGTCGAGGATTTCATCGCCAATTTTGCCGTCGATGACCTTGCGCATATGCGCCTGGTCGCGGAATACGAACGGCATATTGAACACATTCACGTCCGGCACCACCGGCCCGACGATGCCGAGGCTGACCCGGGCCATCTGGATCGCACCGACCTGGGCCTGTTCCACCACTTCCTTTTCCGAGCCGAGTACACCGCCGGCGAACATCTTGAAGGTCAGGCCGCCGTTGCTCTCGGCCACCAGGGTTTTACCCAGTTGTTCTTCGGCCACCACCGTGGGGTAGCCGGCGGGGTGGATGTCGGCGAACTTGATTTCCAGGGCCTGGGCGGCACTGGCGAGGGCGAAGGTAAAAGGAAGTGCAGCGGCGAGGAGGGTGCGTTTGAAGTCCATGGGGTCTCTCCAGTCTTGTTATTGTTGTATTCAAGGCACAGCGATGCAGCTAGACGTTGAACTGGGCTTCCGGCAGGCCCTGGACACCCGGGTTGAGAGCGAACACGCCACCGGCCAGGGAGTGTTCACTGTGATCGTCGCGGATCGAGGTAACGAATAACGTATCCAACCGGCTGCCACCGAAGGCGCACATGGTGGGTTTTTTCACCGGTACGGCCAGGGAGTAGTCGAGGCGACCATCGGGGGTGAAGCGGTGGATCAGTCCTGCGTCGTTGGCGCAAATCCAGTAGCAACCCTCAGCGTCAACGGCGGCGCCGTCGGGGCGGCCAAGGAACTGATGCATGTCGACGAACAACCGCTGGTTGGATGGCGTGCCGCTGTCGGTGTCGTAGTCGAAGGCCCAGATTTGCTGAACCTGCGGGTGTGAGTCCGAGAGGTACATCGTTCGCCCATCGGGGCTGAAAGCCAGGCCATTGGGGGTGATGAAACCGTCGAGTCGCGCCTGCGGCGTCTGGCCGGTTTCGTAGCAGTAGAGCGCGCCTTGCGCGGCATTGGCACTCATGTTCCGCACCATGCTCCCGGCCCAGAACCGGCCCTGGCGATCACAGCGTCCGTCGTTCAGGCGCATGTCCGGGCGGGCATGCTTGACGGTGGCCAGAAGGGCAGTGTCGAGGCTGTTGTCGCTGTGGGGAGTCAGTTGGAAAAAACCGGTCTCCATGCCCGCGATCCAATGACCGTTGCTGGCACGGGCGATGCACGCGAGCATCTGCGGGGTTTTCCAGGTTTGCACATGACCATTGCTGGCATCCCAGCGCTGCAGGCATCCGTTGGGAATATCCACCCAGTACAGGGCGTTTTCCTCAGGTAACCACACCGGGCATTCACCAACGGCGTTGCGGGCGTCGACAATCAGTTCTGCTTGCATGGCCACTCATTTCCTTGGGGGCTGTGATTAGTCGCCGAACGGGCCGGCAGCACAAAAGGCCCCGCCCTGGTAGATCCGTGCCGGGTCATCGGCGGCGGGCATCGGTTGTGCCTCGACCTGTTTGCGGAACACTTCGGAGCTGTCTCGAGGGGTAAAGCCAAGGTGGGCGGCGAAGCGGTTGTCCCACCAGACGTTGAGGTTATCTGACATGCCGTAGACCACGGTGTGGCCAACGTCCGGGGTATACAGCGCCCGTTCCAGCAACTGAGTGAGGTCGTCGAAGCTCAGCCAGGTGCTCATCATTCGACGGTTTTGCGGCTCGGGAAACGAAGACCCGATGCGGATGCTGACGGTCTCGATGCCATAACGGTCGAAGTAGAAACTGGCCATGTCCTCGCCGTAGGACTTGGACAGGCCGTAGTAGCTGTCCGGACGGCGCGGGGAGTGGGCGTCGAGGGTTTCGTTCTGTTTGTAGAAGCCGATAACATGGTTGGAACTGGCGAAGATCACCCGTTTCACGCCGTGACGGCGTGCGGCTTCGTAGATATGGAACACGCCGCAGATATTGGCGCCGAGGACTTCTTCAAACGGTCGCTCTACCGAGACGCCGCCGAAGTGCAGGATGGCGTCGACGCCTTCCACCAGTTGATGTACGGCCTGTTTGTCTGAAAGGTCGCACAGCAGCACTTCCTCGCACTCGGAGGTAGCGGGGGGCATCTTGACGATGTCGGACACGCGCAAGACCTTGGCGTAAGGGCGCATACGTTCGCGCAGTACTGTGCCCAGGCCACCGGCTGCACCGGTCAGCAGCAGGCGGTTGAACGGACGATTCGGCACGATGGCGCCTGTAGAAGTGGTAGTCATGGTCGTTCCGTTATTGTTGTAAGTTGTCGTATGACTTGATCGAAGTATCGTAAGATTTTCCCACCCTTGTCAACGCGCCTATGGTTGAAATTGATGGAGGGTCATGACCCTACAACAACGAAATCGGGTAACTGATAAAAATCCGATTCTCATCAAATTCATTGGTGCTGAAATCCCGGCGTATCGTCGCGTTGCGCCACTTGAGGTTAAGGTTCTTCAGCGCACCACTCTGCACGGTGTAGGCAAGTTCCGATTCGCGACCCCATTCCTTGCCATTGGTGGTCGTCCCGGTGTGTACGTTATCGCCGCTGATATAACGGTTCATCAGGGTCAGCCCAGGAATGCCAAGGACCACGAAGTTGAAGTCGTGCCGCACTTGCCAGGATTTTTCCTTGGCATTGTCATAGCTGGCGTTGTAGCTGTCGTTGGCCAGGGTGCCGCCGCTGGTACCGTTGACCCGCATCCAGGCGCTATCGCCGGTGAGCTTTTGCAGGCCCACATAGAAGGTGTTCCCGCCGTACTTGGCCGATAGCAGGGCGAAGGCCGTTTTGTTGTCCAAGTCGCCGGCCAGGGCCTTGCCGTCTTCCTTGCCGTTGAAAAAACCGAGGTTGGCGCCCAGGGTCCAGTCACCCACCGGCTGACTGTGGTTGAGGTTGAAATATTGTTGCTGGTAAATGTCGCTGAGTTCGGCGTACCAGAGGCCTACTTGAGTGCGCTTGTCGTTGAACGTGTATTCACCACCGCCGAAGTTGAAGCGGTCCGAGGTGAACGCGGCTTTTGCGTTCAGAGACATGTCCTCCATGCTTGCGTCGTTGCGCGGGCTGTTGCCGCGAAACTGTCCGCCGTAGAGGGTCAGGCCGCCGATTTCACTGGAGGTGATCTGTCCGCCCCTGAACGTTTGCGGCAGTGAGCGGCCGTCGTCGGAGCGCAGGATCGGCAGCACCGGCATCCATTCCCCGACCTTCAATTCGGTCTTCGACAGTTTGGTTTTCAGTGCCACGCCGAGGCGGCCGAAGTTGTCGGCGGGGCGGCCGTCGCTATGGGTCGGCAGCAGTTGGGTGCCAGCAGTGCCCTTGCCGCCGTCGAGCTTTTGCGAGTACAGGCCCAGCACGTCCACGCCAAACCCGAGGGTGCCCTGGGTAAAGCCGGACTTGACGTCGAGAATAAAGTTTTGCGTCCACTCCTCAGCCTTGGCCTGGGGGTGATCGGGGTTAGTGAAGTTGCGATTGAAGTAGGCGTTGCGCAGGTTGAGCGTGGCCTTGGTGTCTTCGATGAAGCCTTCGGCCAAGACGTTCATTGGCAGGATGAGGGCCAGGCTGCTGAAACCGATAAGGCTGATGGGCGAGGTACAGGAGGAATTGCGGACGAGTTGACTCACAGTGACGCTCCCTTGTTTTTGTTATTTTTATTTTTTGTTATATGTCGTCGTACAACATTTGATCGATATTTGCGAGGTTTTAACGGATTGTCAAGGAAAGGTTATACGATGACTTCGTATGTTAAGGGGACGTGCGGGCACATTCACCCAGCCATGACCATCGGTGGCAAGGTGCCGAGCAGGGAAACTGCGGCTACTGCTGAAATGCCGAGTAACCACTCCACCATCACACTGGTCTTCAACGCCGCCAGGCGCTGTTCACATGCGTGGGTCCTCAAGCGGTTCAGCAACGCCAGCCCCAGCATGGCGGCCACCAGCAAAACCTTGATCAGCAGGATCAGCGCAAACCCCGAGAACAAAGGTGTCGGCCAGAATTGCCCGGTGAGCACCCGAACGTTGATCAGTCCAGTGATCACCAGGCCGGTCACCAGGCCATAACCGACACCACTGAAACGCCTGAGAATCGGTTCCGGGGCGAAGCGCTCAGGTTGGCGCAGAATCAACACCAGCAACAGCAGGCCGCCGAGCCAGGCCCCGACACACACCAGGTGCACGACCTGATTGAGAATCAGCAGTTGTCCGCTGAGGCCATCGAGCATGGCGCCATGACCGACAGGGGCCAGGGTTACCAACAAGAGTACGCTCAGCGGCAGGCGCATGGCCTTCCAGGGTGTCATCAAACCGAGCACCAGCAGCAGATTAAGTACCAGGTGCCAGGCCCAGACCTGACCGAAGAAGGTCTTGCCCAACACCAATTGCACCGTCGACCACTCCAGCGCCGCCGACCAGGCGCCCGCCATGCTGGCGGTGATCAGCAGTAGCCAGGCCACCCCGGATCCGAGGGCCATCCAGGCCAGGCCTCGGGTGATGCGCGACAGTTGTCGGTCCAGTAACAGTTGCGGTTCAGCGCCCAGCAGCCAGGGCCTGAAGGCACAAGCCCCGAACATCAGCAGCACGACAATGAAATGCAGGAAACGGCACAGGACCAACAGATCCGCCATGGTTTATTGGCCGACCTTGAAGCGGTAGCTGCCTTCGCTCTTGTGGGTGTCCACCGAAACGGCGTGCCATTCGACCTTATAGGTCCCTGCGGCCAGCGGCGCGGCCGGGGGCACCACCAGGACTTTCTTGTCGGCGTCCGGGGTTTCCAGGCCCTTGATCGCCACTTCGGTGCCGTCCTTGCTCAGTGAGACCTTGGTGAAGGTGGCTTCGACGCCTTCGGTGAAGGTCAGGCGCAGGTCACTGGGGGCCGCGACGGTGCTGTCAGCCGCCGGCGTCGAGCTTTTCAGGTGAGCGTGGGCAAAGGCCGCGGAGGCGCCCAACAGGGAGGCTAGCAGGGCAACAGTCGTGAGGGTTTTCTTGATCAACATTGTTCAATACCTTCAAGTGAGTGTCAGTCGTTCGGTAAAGCCATGTGCAACAAGGGAAAGGGTTTGCCCTCGCCATCAACGGGCGAGCGGCCGGTGTGGATAAAACCATAGTGCAGGTAAAAGCCTACGGCTTGCGGGTTTTGTTCGTTGACATCGACGGTCAGGGTGTCGTGCCGATGGCGGGCGTGGTCGAGCAACTGGCGGCCAACACCCTGGCCACGCCGGTCCGGGTCGATAAACAGCATTTCTACATTGTGCCCGCCGGTGGCGATGTAGCCGGCAATGCCGTGGGGGTCTTCATACACCCATATATCGAGCGCCGGCAGCGGCAGGTAGCTGTCCCGGACAAGGGGCAGCAGGTATTGGATATCGTCTTCGGAAAGAAAATCATGGGTGGCTCGCACCGAACGTTCCCACAGTGCGGCAAGCACAGGGTCGTCGGAGGCCACACGCTGTCGAATAATCATGAGGCAGAATCCTTCGCGGGGACGGCGATCCTAACCAATCCGATTTGCACGGGAAAGGTTGTTGTACGAAGTTTCGACACAGCGTGTCGCCGCGATCTAGAGCCGATGGTAGTCTTGAGCCATATCGTTGTCAGGGAGCCCTCATGGGCAATCACAAGATCGGGATTCGTCGGGTCAACGTCGAAAAGATTCTATTGGCGGCTGAAAAGGTCTTCGCTGAAAAGGGCTATGGCAGCACCGCCATGGCCGACATTGCCGAAGAAGTGCAACTGCCGCGATCCAACCTGCATTACTACTTCAGCACCAAGAGTGAGCTGTACAGCGCGGTGCTGTTCGACTTACTGGAAGTGTGGAAGCAGGACGCGCTGTGCTTCGAGATGTTCGATGACCCGCGGGTGGTGCTCAGCAGCTACATCCGCGCCAAGATGCAGCATTCGCGTAGCCGGCCCTATGGCTCGAAGGTCTGGGCCAACGAAATCATCCACGGTGCTCCGACCCTCGGTGAGGCACTGGACGCCAGCCTGTACGACTGGGCCAAGATGAAAGAAGCGAAGATTCGCCAGTGGGTGGAGGACAAACGCATCCTGCCGGTGGAGCCGTCGAGCCTGCTGTACATGATCTGGGCGTCGACCCAGCACTATGCCGACTTTGATCATCAGGTGATGATTTTGAATGAGCACCAGCCGTTGTCGGACATGCAGTTCGAACGGGCGGTGCAGACGGTGACGAGTGTGATTTTGCGGGGGATCGGGTTGGAGCCTTGAGGTTAGAGATGCCTGCACCGGCCCCATCGCGGGCAAGCCCGGCTCCCACAGTGGACCGGGTTGTTTTGTCGAACACCGATCAAATGTGGGAGCTGGCTTGCCTGCGATAGCGATTTTCCCGACGCTACACGGCTTCCCGGTACGGATTCCTCGGATCCTGCGTCCAATTCAAAAACGGCTTGCCCGTGTCCACCGCCACCATCTCGATGCAATCCGCCACGGGACACGTGATCTGGCACAAGTTGCAGCCCACGCACTCATCATCGATCACCTCATACTTATGCGTGCCATCCGCCTGCTTCAAACTGGCAATCGCCTGGTGCGAGGTATCTTCACAGGCAATATGGCAGCGCCCGCAGCCAATACACGCCGCCTGATCAATCTTGGCGATTACCTGATAGTTGATGTCCAGGTACTTCCAGTCCGTGGTATTGCCCACCGCCCGCCCGGAAAACTCCTGCAAGCTGCTGTAACCCTGACTGTCCATCCACCGCGACAGCCCGTCCTTCATCTCCTCGACAATCCGGAAGCCATGCAACATTGCCGCCGTGCACACCTGCACCGCGCCGCAACCCAGGGCCACGAATTCCGCTGCATCACGCCAATTGCCAATGCCACCAATCCCACAGATCGGCAGGCCTTGTGTCTGTGGGTCACGGGCGATTTCCGCCACCATGTTCAAGGCAATCGGCTTGACCGCCGAACCGCAGTAACCACCGTGGGTGCTTTGGGTGCCGACCATTGGCAGGGCAACCATGCGCTCCAGGTCGACGCTGGTAATGGAGTTGATGGTGTTGATCAGCGACACCGCATCGGCACCACCGCGATAGGCCGCACGCGCCGCGACGCGGATGTCGGTGATATTGGGGGTGAGCTTGACGATTACCGGCAGCGAACAGTACGTCTTGCACCAGCGCGTGACCTGTTCCACATACTCCGGCACCTGGCCCACGGCAGCGCCCATGCCGCGTTCCGGCATGCCGTGGGGGCAGCCGAAGTTCAGCTCGATACCGTCGCAGCCGGTGGCTTCCACCAGGGGCAGGATGTGTTTCCAGGACTCTTCGACGCACGGCACCATCAGCGACACGATCAGGGCGCGGTCCGGCCAGTCCTTTTTCACCTGGGTGATTTCCCGCAGGTTGATCTCCAGGGAACGGTCGGTGATCAGCTCGATGTTGTTGATGCCCAGCACTTCCCGGTTGGCACCAAAGTGCGCCGAGTAGCGCGACGAGACGTTGACCGCGGCCGGGTCCTCCCCGAGGGTTTTCCAGACCACACCGCCCCAGCCCGCCTCAAAGGCACGCACCACATTGTAGGCCTTGTCGGTGGGCGGCGCGGAGGCCAGCCAGAATGGATTGGGGGCTTTGATACCGGCGAAGACAATCGAGAGATCGGCCATTACGCAGCCTCCACATTGAGCATGAGTTGGGTGTGCATGGCCTCGGCGGCCAGCTTGCCGTGTTGAACTGCCTGGACGGTAAGGTCCTGGCCCAGGCTGACGCAGTCACCGCCGGCGTACACCCCGGGAATGCTGGTGCGCAGTTGTTCGTCGACGAAAATGCGGTCGCCCACTCGTTGCAGTTCGTGGGCCAGTGGGTCGTGCAACGCTTCTTCGTCGAAGCCTTGACCGATGGCCTTGAAGATCGCATCGGCGGCCAATTCAAAGGTTTCGCCGGTGGCCAGCAGTCGGCCGTTGTCCATCTGTGTGTGGGCAAAGCGCATACCGCGCACACGGCCCTGATCATCCAGCAGGACTTCTTCGGGCTGCGCCCAAGTCAGCAGGCGCACCTGATTGGCCTTGGCGATGTCCTGTTCGTGACCGGTGGCGCCCATTTCACCAAGGCCACGGCGGTACACCAGGTTTACATCACGGGCACCGAGGCGGGCCATTTGCACGGCCATGTCGATAGCGGTGTTGCCGGCACCGAGCACGATGCAGCGGTCGGCCAGCGGTAGCTGGCTGAGGTCGTCGGCCTGGCGTAATTCGCGGATGTAGTCGGTGGCGGCGAGCAGGCCGGGTGCGTCTTCGTGAGGCAGCCCCAGTTGCTTGCTGGCCGCCAGCCCAAGGCCCAGGAATACCGCGTCGAATTGCTGGTGCAGTTCGCTCAGGGTCAGATTGTCGCCCAGGCGTTGGCCGTGACGGATTTCGATACCGCCGATTTGCAGCAGGAAATCCAGCTCCTTCTGGGCGAAGTCGTCCACCAGTTTGTACTTGGCGATCCCGTATTCATTCAGGCCGCCGGCTTTCTCCCGGGCTTCAAAAACCACCACGTCATGACCGTGCAAGGCACTGCGATGGGCACAGGACAATCCGGCAGGGCCAGCACCCACCACCGCGATGCGCTTGCCGGTAGGGGCGGCGCGTTTGAACGGGTGTTCGCTGAAGTGCGCGTTGTCCACGGCATAACGCTGCAACAGGCCGATCAGCACGGGGGCGCATTCTTCGGCATTGTTACGCACACAAGCTTGCTGGCAGAGGATTTCCGTCGGGCACACCCGGGCGCAGCTGCCGCCGAGGATATTCGCCGAGAGAATCTTCTGCGCAGCGCCCTGGACGTTTTCGGTGTGGATATTGCGGATGAACGACGGAATGTCGATCTCGCTGGGGCACGCATTGACACACGGCGCGTCGTAGCAATACAGGCAGCGCGAGGCTTCAAGTTGTGCTTGCCGGGCATTGAGCGGCGGCGCCAGGTCGGTGAAATGAGCGGCGAGGGCGGCCGCATCTTCATGGGGGTGTGGAAGATGGTTCAGGGTCTGGATCACGGTAGTGGCCTCACGGTTTTTGAGGTGCTGCCTCTGATGGGCAGTGGTTTTTGTGTTGTCTGCACTGGCCTCTTCGCGAGCAAGCCCGCTCCCACATTCGACCGCGTTCATCCCGTTGAAATGGGATCGAATGTGGGAGCGGGCTTGCTCGCGAATGGCGGCTTCAGCGTTTCACCGCAGTGGGCCTGGAATACTCCGCCCGTTTGCTCAACTGCTCGAACACCGACGGATACGCCGGCCGCTCCACATACCTCCCGGCCCCACGCTCCGCCCGCAAATCCCCATCCACCCAGACCAACTTGCCCTGGCTGATGGTGTGGCTGGGCACACCGCGTACGGTCTTGCCTTCGAAGATGTTGAAGTCCACTTGCTGATGGTGGGTTTTCGCGGAAATGGTCCGTGTGCCTTGGGGATCCCACAGCACCAGGTCGGCATCGGCACCGACACGGATCGCGCCTTTGCGCGGATAGAGGTTGAAGATCTTCGCGGTATTGGTGGAGGTCAGTGCGACGAACTCCTGCATTGAAAGGCGTCCGGTGTTCACGCCTTCGTCCCACAACAGCGCCATGCGGTCTTCGATGCCAGCGGTGCCGTTGGGGATCTTGCTGAAGTCGTCACGGCCGGCGGCTTTTTGCTCGGCGCAGAAGCAGCAATGGTCGGTGGCGGTGGTGTGCAGGTTGCCCGATTGCAGGCCATGCCACAGCGCCTCCTGGTGCCCGCGAGGGCGGAAGGGTGGGCTCATCACGTAGCCGGCGGCGGTCTGCCAGTCCGGGTGCTGGTAGACGCTGTCGTCCAACAGCAAATGCCCGGCCAGGACTTCGCCGTAGACCGGTTGGCCTTTGCTGCGGGCATAGGTGATTTCGTCCAGCGCCTCCTTGGTGGAAACATGCACCAGGTACAGCGGCGTGCCGATGGTTTCAGCGATGCGAATCGCGCGGCTGGCCGCTTCGCCTTCGACTTGTGAAGGGCGCGACAGCGGGTGTGCTTCCGGCCCCGTGATGCCCTGGGCCATCAGCTTGCGTTGCAGGTGATAGACCAGCTCGCCATTTTCGGCGTGCACTGTGGGTACGGCACCCAATTCCAGGCAACGCTCGAAGCTGGCCACCAAGGTATCGTCGGCCGCCATGATCGCGTTCTTGTAGGCCATGAAGTGCTTGAAGCTGTTGATGCCGTGACGGCTGACCAGTTCGGCCATCTCCTCGCGGACCTGCTCGCTCCACCAGGTAATCGCGACGTGAAAACCATAATCAGATGCTGACTTCTCGGCCCAGCCACGCCATTGGTGAAAGGCCTCCAACAAGGATTGCTGCGGATTGGGAATCACAAAGTCGATGATCGACGTCGTACCACCCGCCAGGCCCGCCGCCGTACCACTGAAAAAGTCTTCACTGGCCACCGTGCCCATGAAGGGCAGTTGCATATGGGTATGGGGGTCGATGCCGCCGGGCATCAAGTATTGACCGCTGCCGTCGAGTATCTCGGCACCTGCCGGAATATCCAGATCAGTGCCAATAGCACGGATTAGACCCTCGAAGCACAAGACATCGGCTCGGTAACTTTCATCATGGGTAATAACGGTGGCGCCACGGATCAACAGAGACATGTCGAGTTCCTCACGGGCTTGACCGGCTTGTGCCAGTTCTAAGTGTTGTAATGCATCGCGCCGCAGGTCGGTTAATTCCTGTCAGCGGTGACAGGAATAGAAACTAGCCGGAGTTTTTAGAATGAGCAAGAATAATTTTTATAAGTTTATATTTGTAATAACTAACTGATTTTAAACAATAAAAAATACAAATCACCAAAATGTAGCGACCTCTCACCATTTTGACGCACTTGACAGGTTCCCAATATGAGCAACATTTCTTATTGCAAATCAGACGCTTGAGACATGCCTCTTGACGGGGGCGGGAAATAAAAATAATTGTGTCGCACCAGAATGAGTCCTGAGGGTTCGGACAACTTTCGCGTTATTTGGCCTGAGTAACGCTGCAAGTACCGAGGGGCTTGTCGGTCGATACCATAAAGCTGATAAACATCAGTGAGTTATAGAAGCGGTGCGGACATGGTTACGGCTGGCGGCACGGTTATTGAGTGCAGTGGCGGTTGGCCGGGTCCGTGATGTCATGTTGTCAACGAGGTACTCCGGCCATCCTGCACTCGCTGCGGGATGAGCAAAAATAATTCGAAAAAACCGTGGAGCGGCCATGCAACAGAACAGATCGCAAGTCACCGAACGCGACGGCCTGTACGAACTCGACGCCGGCCCCGACGTCCTCGACAGTCCCCGTTACAACCACGACATCGCACCGACCAAGGTGCACGAACGAACCTGGAACAAGTGGCACATCACCGCGCTGTGGATCGGCATGTCGATCTGTGTGCCGACTTACACCCTGGGCGGCGTGCTGACCGCCTATTTCGGTTTATCAGTGGGGGAGGCGCTGCTGGCCATCTTGCTGGCCAACCTGGTCGTGCTTATCCCCTTGACCCTCAACGCCTTCGCCGGCACCAAGTACGGCATTCCGTTCCCGGTGTTGTTGCGCTCCTCCTTCGGGGTGATCGGCTCCAACGTGCCGTGCCTGATCCGCGCCCTGGTGGCGTGCGGCTGGTTCGGTATCCAGACGATGTTTGGCGGGCTGGCGATCCACTTGTTTCTCGGCTCGATTTTCGAGGGCTGGAAGTCATTGGGCGGCACCGGTGAAGTGATTGGTTTCATGGTCTTCTGGACCCTGAACCTGTGGGTGGTGTTACGCGGCGCCGAGTCGATCAAATGGCTGGAAACCCTGTCTGCTCCGTTGCTGGTGGCTGTGGGTATCGGCCTACTGGTATGGGCCTTGCCCAACGTATCCCTGACGGAACTGATGGCGATCCCGCCTAAGCGGCCGGAGGGTGCCAGCGTCACCAGTTACTTCATGGCCGGGTTGACAGCGATGGTCGGTTTCTGGGCCACCTTGTCGTTGAACATTCCCGACTTCAGTCGCTATGCCAAAAGCCAGAAGGACCAGATCCTCGGGCAGATTTTCGGCTTGCCGCTGACCATGTTCCTGTTCGCCGCCCTCGGTGTGATCATGACCGCGGCTTCGGTAAAACTGGTGGGGGTCAGCGTCTCCGATCCTGTGACGTTGATTGGGCATATCCAGAGCCCGGTGTGGGTAGCTGTGGCCATGGCACTGATCATCATCGCCACCTTGTCCACCAACACGGCGGCGAACATCGTCTCGCCCACCAATGACTTCCAGAACATCGCGCCCAAACTGATCAATCGCACCACGGCGGTGATTCTCACCGGCCTGGTCGGGCTGGCGCTGATGGGGCATGAACTGCTGAAGAAGCTGGGGCTGATCATCTCTGACGTCAGCCTGGAAACCGTCTATTCCAACTGGCTGCTGGGTTACTCAAGCCTCTTGGGGCCGATCGCCGGGATCATGGTGGTGGACTATTTCATCATCAGAAAGCAGCAACTGGACCTGGCAGGTTTGTACCGCGACGACGTGTACCCGGCGTGGAACTGGTACGGCTTTATCGCCTTCGGCGTACCGGTGGTGCTGACGTTGTTGTCGCTGGGCAGTGATGCATTCAGTTGGTTCTACAGCTACGGCTGGTTCACCGGCTCGGCATTGGGCGGGTTGTTGTATTACGGCCTGTGCATGAAGCGCGGGGCCAGCCCGGTTGCCGTGAAAACACCCTTGTAGCGAATGTGAAATGCAATCAAATGTGGGAGCGGGCTTGCTCGCGAAGGCGGTGGGTCAGTCACCAGATGTATTGGCAGATACAACGCTTTCGCGAGCAAGTCGAACCGTCGCACCGCCGCTCCCACATTTGAATCGAGTCAAACCATAAGAATTTTCGCCTGAGGAGATCCCCATGAACGCTGCCACAGACGTTCTGCAATCCACCCATCAGCACATCAACCGCGATCGTTTGTGGCTGTCCCTGATGGAGCTGGCCAAGCTCGGCGCCACGCCCAAAGGCGGTGTCTGCCGCCTGGCCCTGACCGACCTCGACCGCCAAGCCCGTGACCTGTTTGTGAAGTGGTGCGAGGAGGCAGGCTGTACCGTCACCATCGACGGCATCGGCAATATCTTCGCCCGCCGTCCTGGCCGTAATCCCAAATTGCCGCCCGTCATGACCGGCAGCCATATCGACACCCAACCCACCGGTGGCAAGTTCGATGGCTGCTTCGGTGTGCTGGCCGGTGTGGAGGTATTGCGCACCCTCAACGATCTCAATATCGAAACCGAAGCGCCTTTGGAAGTCGTAGTGTGGACCAACGAAGAAGGCTCGCGCTTTCCACCCTGCATGATGGGTTCTGGCGTGTTTGCCGAGAAATTCACCCTGGCCGACACCCTGGCCAAGACCGACGCTGACGGGGTGACCGTCGGTGATGCGTTGAATGCGATTGGCTATGCCGGCACACGTCCGGTCAGCGGGCACAAGGTGGGCGCCTATTTTGAAGCGCATATCGAACAAGGCCCGATCCTTGAGGATGAGCGCAAGACCATCGGCGTGGTGCTCGGCGCCCTGGGCCAGAAATGGTTCGACCTCAAGTTGCGTGGGGTAGAAGCCCATGCCGGTCCGACGCCCATGCACCTGCGCAAGGATGCCCTGGTAGGCGCCGCTGCCGTGGTCGCGGCGGTCAACGCTGCTGCGCTGGGTCATCAACCTCACGCCTGTGGCACCGTCGGTTGCCTGCAAGCGTATCCGGGCTCACGCAACGTCATCCCCGGCGAAGTGCGCATGACCCTGGACTTCCGTCACCTGGAGCCGGCGCGGCTGGACTCGATGATTGCCCAGGTGCGCAAGGTGATCGACGACACCTGTGCCAAACACGGGCTTACGTTCGAGATGGTTCCGACTGCCGACTTCCCGCCGCTGTACTTCGACAAAGGCTGCGTGGACGCCGTGCGTGATGCGGCCAACGGTTTGGGCCTGTCAAACATGGACATTGTCAGCGGGGCAGGGCATGACGCGATCTTCGTGGCGGAACTTGGCCCGGCGGGGATGATTTTCGTGCCGTGTGAAGGGGGTATCAGCCACAACGAAATCGAGAACGCCGCGCCGGATGATTTGGCGGCGGGGTGTGCGGTGTTGTTAAGGGCGATGGTGGCGGCGTCGGCGGCGATTGCCAGTGGGAAGTTGGCGGCCTGAAATGCAGTAAAACATGTGTGGGGGGAGCAAGCCCCCCACCGTTGACCGCGTTGTCATGTCGAACATCAATCAACATGTGGGAGGGGGCTTTTCCACATTTAGAACTGAGGGGCCTGAGAGCGGTGTCAGGCGCCGGGTTGCCAACCGCCACCCAGCGCCGTGACCAACCCGACACTCGCCTGCAACTGCCGCGTCTGCACCGCCTGCAACGTCCGCTGTGCCTGCAACGCGGCCGTCTGCGCCGTCACCACATCCAGATAACTCACCGCACCGGCTTCATAGCTGTTCATCGCCAGTACCTGAGTGTGCTCCGCTGCATTCGCCGCGGCCTGTTCATCCAACGCTTCCTGCTGCAAATCCCGCAGTTGCGCCAGGTTGTCTTCCACCTCACGCACCGCCCGTAAAACCTGGCTGCGGTAATGGGCTGAAGCTTCTTCAAACTCGGCCTTGGCCTGGCGCTCGTTGGCACTCAAGCGTCCACCGTCGAAGATCGGCAGATTGACCAACGGCCCCAGTGCCCAGTACCGATTAGCCGCCGAGAACACGTTGCCGACGCCTTGGGTTTGCCCGCCAATCAGCCCGGTCAGACTGAAGTCCGGGTACCACGCCGCCTTGGCCACGCCGATGTTGGCGTTGGCTGCAAACACCCGCCGTTCCGCCGCAGCGATATCGGGCCGACGTTGCAGCAGGTGGCTCGGCAGTTGCTGTGGAATACCCGGCAACGCAATCAGTTGGTGGCTTGGCGGCAGTTGGAAGTTACTGGCTGACACGCCCACCAACTCACCCATCGCATGCTCGGTAAGGTTGCGCTGGCCACGCACGTCATCCAGTTGCGCCTCGGCTTCGGCCAGTTGGCTTTGCGCACGGGTCAGGTCCAGTTCCGAGGCGATCTGGCCCTCGTAACGGCTGCGGGTGAGTTGCAATGCCTGGCCGAAATCATCCAGGGATTTGCTGAGAATCCGGCTCTGGGCATCCAGCCCGTTGAGCTGCACATACAACGTCGCCAGTTGATGTTGCAGGCTCAGACGCGCCACCGCCAGGTCATCGCCGGACGCCTGGGCCTGGGCGTCACCGGCCGCTACCTGGTTGCGGATCTTGCCCCACACATCCAGGTCGTAACTCAGGGAGAAACCGGCGGTGTTGCTGTTGTACACCGAAGGCTGCGTATCACCGCGCAGGGGCCGACTGTCCGACTGGCGCTGGCGCAACGGCTGCGCACTGGCAGTGATCTGCGGGAACAATCCAGCATGCAATTGGCTGGCATACGCTTGGGACGCATCGAAATGCGCCAACGCCGCGGCCAAATCCGGATTGGCCTTCAACAGCTGTTGTTGCAGGTCATCCAGGCGCGGGTCCTGATACAGCAACCACCATTGCGGCGCCAGTTGGTCGGCGGGTTGCGCGCTGTGCCACGGGCCATCGCTGGTCTGTTCGCGGTACTGCGCCGGCAGGTCAATCGCCGGCACTGTGTAGCGGGGCGCCATCGAGCAGCCTTGCAGCGCCAGCAACACCAGCGCGGCGAGGGGTTTAAGCCTTGGGCGCATGAGCACCTCCGGCGTCGGCCAGTTGCACGAAGTCACCTTCACGCAGGGCATCCGGTGGGTTGTCGATCACACGGTCGGCGGGTTTGAGGCCCTGGTCGATCACCAGGCGTTCGCCCAGGTCCAGGCCGATGTGGATGTCTTGCAGGTGCACATGGTTGTTCGCATCCAGCACGGCAACCTGAGTGCCCTCGGCGCGGAAGATCAGCGAACTGGCAGGAATGCTGACGCCATGGGTATCCGCCGGAATCGGCAGGGTGGCTTCGGTGTAGTCTCCGGGCAGCAACTGGCCGTCGGGGTTATCGGCGATGAACTGGGCAAGCAGGGTGCCCGAGCGGCGGTCGATGGCGGTGGAGTCGCCCATCAACCGTGCGCTGAAGTGTTTGCCAGGATGCTCGGGGACCGTCAGTTGTGCTTCAAGCCCTGGGTGAATCACCGCTGCATAGTTCTGCGGCACCGGCACGTAGAGGCGTAGTTGATGGGTGTCGGCGATGTCGAACAGTTCCGGATCGCTGTCGCTGTCGGCCTTGATCAACTGGCCGATATCGGTGTTGCGCGCGGTGATGACGCCGGCGAATGGCGCGCGGATGGTCTTGTAGTCCTCCAGCGCCGAGAGCCGTGCATAGTCGGCTGCGGCCGCCTGGGCATTGGCTTTGGCAGCGGCGGCATTCGAGGTTTTTTCATCGGCTTCCTGACGGGACACCGAATGGCTGGCCAGCAGGTTTTGCCAGCGGGTCGCGGTGGTTTGGGCCAGGCGCGCATTGGCCTGTTCCTGGATCAGCCGGGCGTGGGTCTGTGCCACTTGCTGATCAAGGTCGGGGCTGTCGATTTCGGCGAGGATCTGTCCGGCTTTGACGTGGGCGCCGATGTCGACTTTCCAGTCTTTCAGATAACCGCTGACCCGCGCATGGATCGGAGCCTTGCTCCAGGCTTCCAGGTGTGCGGGCAAGCGCAGGGTGTCGCCCGCGACGTTTTGCTTGGGCTGGAACACCATCACTTGCGGTACTGCGGTGGTTTCGGTCCAGGCAGTAACGGCTTTTTCGTGCATTGTGCGGGCGTGCAGGCCGTTGGCGACCAACAGGGCGGCCAGGGTAAGGCCGCCGATACCCATGAGCATCAGACGCTTGCGCGAGGGTTTGTGATCAGACGACATGTGAGGCTTCTCCAGCAACAGCGCGAGTGGGATGACGACCGTGGACCAGGCTGAAGACCACGGGAACAAACAGCAGGGTGGCGGTGGTGGCGAGGATCAGGCCACCGATGACTGCCCGGCCCAGCGGGGCGTTCTGTTCCTCAGACAAGGCCAGGGGTAGCATGCCGATGATCATCGCCAGCGCCGTCATGCACACCGGCCGGAAACGGGTGTAGCCGGCCTCCAGCGCGGCCTTCAAGGCATCGCCGTGTTCGGCCAGGCGCTCTCGACAGAAACTCACCACCAGGATCGAGTTGGCGGTGGCTACCCCCATACACAGAATGGCTCCCGTCAGCGCCGGCACCGACAGCGAGGTGCCACTGAGAAACAGCATCCACACGATCCCGGCGAGCGCCGCGGGCAGGGCGGTGATGATCACAAACGGGTCGACCCAGGATTGGAAGTTCACCACGATCAACAGGTAGATCAGCACCACCGCGCCCAACAGGCCGAAGCTCAAACCGCTGAAGGCTTCGTGCAGGGCGTCGATCTGCCCGTGGAGGCTGATGGTCGCGCCTTTGGGGCGCATGGAGGCGGTGTCATCGAGGATTTTTTGCACGTCACGGGCGACGCCGCCGAGGTCGCGGCCTTGCACGTTGGCGTACAGGTCCAGGGTCGGTTCGATATTGTAGTGGGTGACCACCGCCGGGCTTTGCACGCGGGAAATGCTTGCCACGCCACCAAGGATTTGCGACTGCCCATCGGCACCGGTGACCGGCAAGGCTTCCAGTGCCGGCAAGCTGTCGAGACGGTATTGCGGCGTCGCGGCGACGATCGAATAGGACACGCCGTTGGCCGGGTTAAGCCAGAAGGTCGGTGCTGTTTGCGAGCTGCCGGCCAGTGACGCGACCATGCTGTTGGTCACGTCGCGCTCGGTAATGCCCAGGCCATTGGCGCGCATGCGGTCGACGTTGACTTGCAGCGACGGATAGCCGGTGGACTGTTGGATACGCAAGTCAGCAATGCCCGGCACATGTTGCAGCCGGCGTTCCAGCTCCAGGGCATAGGCACGGTTTTCTTCGTCACTGCGCCCGGAAATCTTCACGTCCAAGGGGGCTGGTGCGCCGAAATTGAGGATCTGGCTACTGATGTCCGCCGGCAAGAACGCGAAGTGGCTGCCGGGGAAACTTTCGGGCAGGGCTTCACGGAGTTTTTTCACGTAGTCGGCGGTGGGGCTGTGCTCGGCCTTGAGGCTGACTTGGATATCGCCGTCCTGCGGGCCGATAGTGCCGCTGCTGCTGTAGGCCATGTCGATCCCGCTCAAGGGAATGCCGATGTTATCGACGATGGTGTCCAGTTGTTCCGCCGGAATGATCTCGCGGATACGTGCTTCGATTCGGTCAAAGGCGGCAGCGCTTTCCTCGATCCGCGTGCCTAAAGGCAGGCGTACATGCATCGCCAGCGCGCCGGCATCAGTGGCCGGGAAAAAGTCCTGGCCCAGGCTTGGCAGCAGCAGGAATGAGGCGAGGACGCAGGCCAGAAAACCGACGATAAAGCGTTTGCGATAACCCAGGGCCAGGGCCAGCAGGCCATGGTAAATATCGCGCACATTGGAGAAGCGGCGCTCGAAACCCTGCTGGAAATTCAATACCGCTTGCAGGGCTGCATGGCGCTGGGGTTTATGCTGTTCACCTTCGTGATGGTTGATGAATTCATCTTCCGGGTGATGTCCCGGGCCTGGCTCCGGCGCATGGGGTTTGAGCAGGTACATCGCCAGCGTCGGCACCAGTGTTCGCGACAGAATGAACGAACTGGCCATGGCAAAGATCACCGCCAGGGCCATTGGCCGGAACAGGTAGCCGGCGATGCCTTGCAGCATGAACATCGGCACAAACACGATGCAGATACACAGCAAGGATACGAACGCCGGGCCGACGATCTGTTTGGCGCCGTCGAGGATTGCGGTCTTAACCGCCTTGCCTTGCTCCAGGTGCCAGTTGATGTTCTCGATGGTCACCGTGGCGTCGTCCACCAGGATCCCCACCGCCAGCGCCAGCCCGCCGAGGGTCATGACGTTGAGGGTCTGGCCGCTGACTGCCAACAGGGCGATGGCTGACAATACGGCGAGGGGTATCGAGGCGGTGATGATCAAGGTCGAGCGCCAACTGCCCAGGAACAGCAGGATCATCGCACTGGTCAGCAGCGCAGCGATGATGCCTTCCTGGGCAACGCTGCCCACCGATTGTTTGACGAATACCGACGCATCACCCAACAGCGAAGTCTTCAGCGACGGCGGCAGAGTTTCATTGATCCGCGGCAGCATCTGACGAATGCCATCGATGATCGACAGGGTGGAGATGCTGCCGTTTTTTAGCGCCGGCATCAGCACGGCGCGATGGCCGTCGACCCGCACAATGTTGGTCTGCGGAGGCGAGCCATCACGTACATGAGCCACTTGGCCGATGGTGATGATTGCGCCGTTGACGGTCTTGATCGGCAGGTCGTTCAGCTCATCAATGGCTTTGGGGCTGTTGTTGAGCAGGATCGTGTATTCGTTGGAGCCGAGTTTTGCGGTGCCCACCGGGATGATCTGGTTCTGCAAGGCCAGCGCGTTGCCCACGTCCTGGGCGGACAGACCCTTGGCGGCCAAGGCTTGTGGGTCGAGGTCAAGCGTGATCTGGCGTTGTTTGCCGCCCATGGGAGTCGGCATGGCCAGGCCGGGCAGGGCGCTCAGGGGCAGGCGGATATTGTTCTGTACCAGGTCGCGGATCTTCGCCTCGGAGAGGGTCGGGCTGGAGAATGCCATCTGCAGGATCGGCACCGTGGAGGCGCTGTAGTTGAGGATCAGCGGTGGGGTGATGCCTGGCGGCATTTGCTTGAGTACGGTTTGTGACACCGCGGTGACTTGGGCGTTGGCGGTGCGGATATCCACGCCGGGCTGGAAGAAGATCTTCACGATGCCCATGCCCGGCAACGACTGGGACTCGATGTGTTCGATGTCGTTGACCGTGGTACTCAGGGAGCGTTCGTAGGTGTAGATCACGCGGCCGGCCATGGCGTCCGGCGACAGGCCGTTGTACTGCCAGACCACCGCCACCACGGGGATGCCGATATCGGGGAATACGTCGGTGGGGGTACGCAAGGCCGCCATGGGCCCGATGATGCAGATGAAAATCGCCAGCACGATAAACGTGTAGGGCTTGAGCAGTGCGGTCTTTACCAGCCCGAGCATGCCATAACCTCCAAAGGAGTGGGATTGCAAACCCCGGCAGTCTTGCCCGACCCACCTAACACGCACCTTTCAGCCAAGTGAAGGAAGTTTTAGGTAATGCCTGAAGATCCTTTCATACGTATTCATTTGTTCAACAATGCTGGGCGTAACAGGCTGGATACCGATCGGACGAGGCACCTTTTGCCCGTTCAATATTGTCCTTCTGGAGTTCTGCCATGTCCCTCAAACCCTTGTTGTTGATCCCGGCCTTGAGTGCGGTCCTGCTGTTGTCGGCCTGCGCTGGTCCCATGCCGCAACCGGACCCGAGTGAAGCCTGGATCGGCCTGCAAGAGGAAGCGCCCAACGACCTGATGGCCGAGCGGGTAGACGGTAAGCGCATTGATGATGGCCGCTACTTTGAAGTCAAACCTGGCGCCCATCGTCTCGACGTGACCCTGTTTGAAGAAGAGGCGGGCGACGACAATCAGCAGGACTGCCAGGGCCATGTCGACTACAGGAATTTCAAGGCCGGTGAGCATTACACCTTGGTGGAGTCAAGCCTGGGCACCACCGTACGGGCCGAACTGATGGATGGGCATGGCAAGGAAGTGGCGCATACCCAGGACTTCAATTGCATGCCGGGTTGAGGCAGGGTCAGGCGTGGTGGTGCATGGCGGGTTTGTGCGACTCCTCGGGTGCCGCAGGTTTTACCTGTGGAGGATGATGCCGGCGGGTGACTCGCAGTACACCCCACAGCATGGCGCCGGCCACCGAAAGCCAGCCGCATACCAGTAGGAAAATCGTTGTCGTCAGGCTCATGAGTGCCTCCTTTTGCCCTGTGCAGGGCACACACTGTCTGTTCAATGGACAGTCTAGCTACTGGACCGTTGCGTGCTATTGACCAATGGTCGTGTGCGTCCAACTTGTTTGCTCTATGCCGGGCCATTTACTGCGGTTCAAGGCTATACCCCGGTTCAAGAGCGTCCTATGATCAACGCCCACGTCGGCATTTGATCAAGAGAGTGATGAAGTTGCGGTTACGGTCGAACGTTAAAACCTCCTGGCTGTTGGCAGTCTGTGTTCTGGGGCTGGCGGCCTGCGCCGGGCACCCGTCGAAAATCCAGGGCCTGCCGGAGCGGGTCGAGCTCAATGGCGTGGCGGGCTTCCGCACTGAGGCCTATCTGAGTGGTCCTTCTGCCTTGGCCAGCATGCTGTCCCAACAAGGCATTGTGATTACACCGGGGCTGCTGGATAAGCCGTTGCATTTGCCGGGTGCCGAGGCGGACCTTGAGCGCAATATGCAGGTACTGGCCCGGGAGTATGGCCTGCTGGTCTATCCGCTGGATCCCAAGCTACCGGCGTTATTGACGCAAGTGGCGGCCGGGTATCCGGTCATGGTACGGATTACCGAGGGTTCGACCTTCTGGTCCGGACCGCGTTACGCCGTGCTGGTGGGCTTCAACCAGCAGAAAGGCACGGTGTTGTTGCGTTCGGGGATGAATCGACGGCTGCTGATGGGCTTCAGTGCTTTTGAGTCCGCGTGGGAGAGTGCTGGTCATTGGGCGATCCTGGTCCAGCGACCAAGCCAATTGCCAGCCAACGTGGATACCCGGCGTTGGCAGCAAGCCGCCAGTGCTTTGGCCCAGGCAGGGCAGGAGCAGGCGGCGGCCCAGGCACTCAAGGTGCTGGCCACGAAACCATAAAAAACGGCGCTCAAGGGCGCCGTTTTTTATTGTGCTCGAAAACCTTTTAGCGCTCGGATGTCTGCACCACACCCTGACGGTTTTTCAAGTTCTTGTCAGCCTTATAGCGCAGGGCCACGTCTGGTACCGAGCCGCTCTTGCCGGTTTCAACCCAATTGCGAATGCGGCTGGCATCGGCAAAGTGCGTGAATTTGCCGAACGCGTCGAGGATCACCAGCGACACCGGACGATTACCCATGCTTGTCACCAGCACCAGGCAGTGGCCAGCCTGGTTGGTAAAGCCGGTCTTGGTCAGCTTGATGTCCCAGTTGGCGCGGTTGATCAAGTGGTCGGTGTTGGAAAAACCCAAGGTGTAGTTGGGCTTGCGAAAGGCCACGGTTTTTTCCTTGGTGGTGCTCAGTTGGCTGAGCATCGGGTACTTGCGTGCGGCTGCCAGCAACTTGCTCAAGTCACGTGCCGTCGAGACGTTATGGATCGACAGGCCGGTGGGCTCGACATAGTGGGTGTTGGTCATGCCCAGCGCCTTGGCCTTGGCGTTCATTGCTGCAATAAAGGCTGCGTAGCCGCCCGGGTAGTGGTGGGCGAGGCTGGCGGCGGCGCGGTTTTCCGACGACATCAGGGCAATCAGCAGCATTTCTTTGCGCGGCATTTCGCTGCCGATCTTGACCCGGGAGAACACACCTTTCATTTCCGGCGTGTCGTTGATGTTGATGTCGATGTATTCATCCATGTTCTGCTTGGCTTCCAGCACGATCAAGCCGGTCATCAGCTTGCTCACCGAAGCGATCGGCACGACCACGTCCGGGTTGCTGGAGTAGATGACCTTGTTGGTCTGCAGGTCCACCAGCATCGCACTGCCGGAGGCGATGTGCAGTTGCGAGGTGTCTCGAGGGGCAATAATGGTTTCGCTGGCGTCGACGTTGGCGCTGACGAATGTGCCTGTAAGTGCAAAAAATAGGCTGACGATAGAAAGACGAATTTTCACGCGGATGAACTCGCTAAAAAGTAGGGATATACCGTTCTGCAACGGGCGTTCTGACAAATGACGTTACATTCTGGAAGTATGGATCAGAAATTGTCGAATGTGCTTCTAAAACCAGACGAAAGCCCTTAAAAACAAAGAAAAAAGTGATTTTTTTCCAGCCAATAAAAAGCCCCGCCATAAGGCAGGGCTTTTTCAGAACCGCTGGTTATTAGTCGTGCAGGGTTTCTGCCGCGTACAGCGTGTTTTCCAGCAGGCAGGCACGGGTCATCGGGCCAACGCCGCCCGGAACCGGCGTAATCCAGCCGGCACGAGGCAGGGCGGTTTCATACACCACGTCGCCCACCAGTTTGCCGTCATCCTGACGGTTGATGCCCACATCAATGACGATAGCGCCTTCCTTGATCCATTCACCTTTCACCAGGCCCGGCTTGCCGGCGGCGACCACCACCAGGTCGGCGCGGCCGACATGGCCTGCCAGGTCTTTGGTGAAGCGATGGGTAACGGTCACGGTGCAACCGGCCAGCAGCAGCTCCATGGCCATCGGGCGACCCACGATGTTGGAGGCGCCGACAACGACCGCGTCCAGACCGTAAAGATCAACGCCGGTGCTTTCCAGCAGGGTCATGATGCCCTTCGGGGTGCAAGGGCGCAGCAGGGGAATACGTTGGGCCAGACGACCGACGTTATAAGGATGGAAGCCATCAACGTCTTTGTCCGGGCGGATGCGTTCCAGCAACCTGGACGCGTCCAGATGCTCTGGCAAAGGCAACTGCAGCAGGATGCCATCGATGCTCGGGTCGTCGTTGAGGCTGTCGATCAGGTCGGTGAGGGCCTGTTGGGTGGTATCGGAAGGCAAGTCATAGGCCTTGGAAATAAAGCCGACCTCTTCACAGTCTTTACGCTTGTGCGAGACATAAACCTGAGAGGCGGGATCGCTGCCGACCAGGATCACCGCGAGCCCCGGCGTGCGCAGGCCTTGCTGGCGACGCTCGGCGACACGTTTGGCGATCTGCTGGCGCAGGCTGGCGGCGATCGATTTGCCGTCGATAAGTTGTGCAGTCATTACGCGTGATTAACCATCGAGAGGGAGAAGAAAAGAGCACGCATTCTCGCATGTCGTGACGTAAGGGCAAAGGCGCTTGGTCTGCAAATACCCCTAACCCCTTAAATAAAATGAATTTTTTTCAAAAAGGATTTGACGGGTTTGGGGGGCATCTATACTATTCGTCGCACTTGTCGGGCACAGCCTAGCACTGGTTCAGAAGGTCTAGCAGAATTGTTGTTCTGATAGACTGGAAAGCACTTAGTTTGTAATCCTCAAAGAGTACAGATTAATAAGGCGCCCGTAGCTCAGCTGGATAGAGCATCCGCCTTCTAAGCGGATGGTCGCAGGTTCGAGTCCTGCCGGGTGCGCCATTAGGCAGCTTTGGCACAAGTAGCGCTATATGGTGGGCGTAGCTCAGTT
>NZ_JAGGOG010000016.1:0-363757 GCF_018614655.1 Pseudomonas fluorescens
CAAGATTAAATTCCAGAACCCCATTTGCGAAAGCAGATGGGGTTTTGTTTTGGGCGATCGAAAAGTTCAGGAACATCTACTGGCAGCCCGACAATTTTGCACAGTTATTTCTGAACCAGAACACTAGAATAGGCACCTAGCCTTTTTAGAGTCCGAGCCCTATATGCCCGATCCGGTTGATGCCCTCGCGGTATCAGACTTACCGCTGGAAGACTTGGTGGCATGCCATGAGTGCGATTTGCTGATGCGCAAGCCAACGCTTGCCCGCGGTGAGACGGCCCAATGTCCGCGCTGCGGCTACGAGCTGTATGCTCGTCGCCACAACGTCGTTGAACGCAGCCTTGCTTTGGTACTGGCCGCACTGTTGTTGTACGTCCCCGCGAACTTTTTACCCATTATGGAGCTCAATCTACTCGGGCAGTCCTCTCAGGACACCGTGTGGAGCGGCGTTGTCGGTCTGTTTGATACCGGCATGGAAGGGGTTGCCGCAGTGGTTTTCCTCTGCAGCATGGGTATTCCCCTGCTTAAATTGCTGTGCCAATTGGCTGTGCTGCTGAGCATCCGCTGGAACATTGGCCGCAGCTACGGTTTGTTGCTGTACCGCATTTATCACCACCTTCGGGATTGGGGGATGCTCGAGGTCTACTTGATGGGCGTACTGGTCGCCATCGTAAAGCTGGCCGACATGGCGTCCATCAACGTAGGTCTGGGCTTGGCCTGTTTTATCAGTCTATTAATGGTTCAGGTCCTGCTGGAGGTGGTGATGTCGCCTCACCAGATATGGGAAGCGTTGTCAGGAGAGGATGCTCATGCGGGCGATTGATGCGGGCATTCTGATCTGTACTGAATGTCACGAATTGAACAGGCAAGATTCGGACGCCGATGAGCAAACGTGTACCCGTTGCGGTGCTCTGGTTCATGCGCGTCGCCCGAATAGTTTGATGCGTACCTGGGCCTTGCTGATCACCGCCGCCATTCTGTACGTCCCCGCCAACCTGTTACCGATCATGACCGCGAGCTCCCTGGGTCAAGGTGACCCCAGCACCATCATGTCAGGGGTAATTCAACTGGCTCAACACGGCATGTATCCCATCGCCGCGGTCGTGTTTATCGCGAGTATTCTGGTACCGACCTTCAAGCTGGTGGGCATTGGTCTACTGCTGTTCTCGGTGCAACGTCGCCAGCCACTTTCCGCGCAACAACGCATTATCATGTACCGTTTTATCGAGTTCATCGGCCGCTGGTCCATGCTGGATATCTTCGTGATTGCCATCCTGGTGGCGGTCGTAAACTTTGGGCGACTTGCCAGCGTCGAGGCCAATCTCGGGGCCGTGGCTTTCGCCAGTGTGGTGATTCTGACGATGCTTGCCGCAGTAACTTTCGATCCCCGACTGATTTGGGATAACACGGAGTCGGACGACGACGATGAATGATTTGCCTAAGGCTAAAACCCGCCCAGCTTCCAACTGGTCGGCCATTTGGGTGTTGCCGTTGATTGCTCTGATCATCGGTGGTTGGCTGGGGTGGCGTGCCTATCACCAGCAAGGTATCGAGATTCAGGTCCGTTTTGAAAGCGGAGAGGGCATCCAGGCCAACAAGACCGAAGTGGTCTACAAAGGCATGTCCGTGGGTAAGGTCAAAACCCTGGCCCTGGATGATGAGGGCAACAATCGTGGGGTGATTGCCACCATCGAGATGAACAAGGACGTCGAGCAATACCTCAAGACCAACACCCGTTTCTGGCTGGTCAAGCCCAGCGTCAGCCTGGCGGGGATCACCGGCCTCGAAACCCTGGTCTCAGGTAACTACATTGCGGCCAATCCTGGCGACGGCGAACCAACGCGCAAGTTCAAGGCGCTCTCCGAAGAGCCTCCATTATCCGATGCCAAGCCGGGCCTGCACCTGACCCTCAAGGCTGAACGGCTCGGTTCGTTGAACCGTGGCAGCCCGGTGTTCTACAAACAGATCCAAGTGGGCCAGGTCAAAAGCTACCTGCTCTCCGAAGATCAGAGCACCGTTGAAATCAAGGTCTACATCGAGCCCACCTACGCCAACCTGGTGCGCAAACATACGCGTTTCTGGAACGCCAGCGGCATCAGCATCGACGCCAACCTCTCCGGCGTCAAAGTGCGCAGCGAGTCCCTCTCCAGCATCGTCGCCGGCGGTATCGCCTTCGCCACGCCGGAGAATCGCAAGGACAGCCCTCCCACCGATCCGACCCTGCCGTTCCGTCTGTACGAAGACTTCGACGCCGCTGCCGCAGGTATTCGGGTCAAGGTCCAGCTCAGCGACTTCGAGGGGTTACAGGCGGGTCGCACGCCAGTGATGTACAAAGGCATCCAGGTCGGCAGCCTGAAAACCTTGAAGGTCGCCTCCGACCTCTCCAGCGCCAATGCCGAGTTGACCCTGGATCCATTGGCTGAAGACTACTTGGTCCAGGACACTCAGTTCTGGGTGGTCAAACCCTCGATCTCCCTGGCCGGTATCACCGGTCTCGAAGCACTGGTTAAAGGTAACTACATTGCCATTCGTCCGGGTGACAAGGGCAGTGCACCGCAACGCGAGTTCGTCGCTCGGGCCAAGGCACCGCCGCTGGACCTGCGTTCCCCCGGCCTGCACATGGTGCTGCTCACTGACAGTCTCGGTTCGCTGGAGGTCGGCAGCCCGATTCTCTACAAGCAGGTCAAGGTCGGCTCGGTGCAGAGCTATCAGTTCTCCCGCAAGAACAAGCAACTGGTGATCGGCGTTCACATCGAGAAAGAATACGAAGGCCTGGTCAATGGTTCGACCCGCTTCTGGAATGCCAGCGGCGTGACGCTCACCGGCGGCCTCACCGGCGGTATCCAGGTGAAAAGTGAATCCCTGCAAAGCTTGATGGCGGGTGGTATCGCCTTCGAAACGCCTGAGCCGAACGTGCCGCTGAAACACCGTATCCCACGTTTCCGCTTGTTCCCTGACCGTGAAACCGCCCACAAACGAGGTACTCTGGTGACCATCAAGGTTGACCGCGCCGACGGGTTAAGCACAGGCACGCCAGTGCGTTTCAAGGGCCTGGATGTGGGCAAGATCGAAAGCGTAGACCTCAGCGCCGATATGCAATCGGTACTGCTCGGTGCACGGATCACCGAAGTACCGGAGCGCATTGCCCGCGTCGGTAGCCAGTTCTGGGTGGTCAAGCCAGAGCTGGGAATAATGAAAACCTCCAACCTGGAAACCCTGGTCACCGGCCAATACATCGAAGTCCTGCCTGCCGTGAAAAGCACCGGGCCACAGAAAGACTTCGTTGCCTTGGCACAACCGCCTGAGACCAACGTGCAGGAAGCCGGTTTGAGCCTGGTACTCAGCGCCGCCCGTCGTGGCTCGCTGAAAATCGGTGTGCCGGTGACTTACCGTGAAGTCACTGTAGGCAAGGTCACAGGCTACGAACTGGGCCAAACCGCGGATCGCGTGTTGGTCCATGTGCTGATCGAACCCAAATACGCCCCATTGGTTCGTAGCGGCAGTCGTTTCTGGAACACCAGCGGCTTTGGTGTCGACTTCGGCCTGTTCAAGGGCGCGACGGTGCGCACAGAGTCCCTGGAAACGTTGATCCAGGGCGGCATAGCCTTTGCGACTCCGGACGGTGAACGCATGGGCAACCCGGCGCGTCCCGAGCAGACGTTCCCGTTGTTCGACCAGTTCGAAGACGAATGGCTGACCTGGGCACCCAAAATTCCGCTCGGAAAATAGACCGAGGCGTGGCTTTCGCGAGCAAGCCCGTTCCCACATTTGATCGCGTTCCAATGTGAGAGCCGGGCTTGCCCGCGATGAGGCCATCAGAAACACTATAAAACATAAAGATCACAAAAAAGGCCGCGATCCATTGGATCGCGGCCTTTTGCGTTTCAGTGCAGCCGATCAGACTTCGTCCAACTCCGGCTCATCTGCCTGCACGTTGACGGTCGCCTTCACCACATCATGACGGCGAATGTATTTCCAGTCCGCCTCATCAATGTAGATACCGTTTGGCCCACTGCCGCCTTCCAGGTCAATCGCCACCTGGGCGGAAACCTGCGGTTTCACACTGGCCAGGATCGGCACAAAGCCCAGTTGCAAACTGGTTTCCAGCAAAGCCGCCTGGTTCTTCTCGTCGATGTCTGCCGCCTCGTCGAGGTAGTAAGGCAGACGCACGCGACCGGCCTGGTCGCGGTCCATCAAGTGCAGCAACAAGTACATGTTGGTCAGCGCCTTGATGGTCATGGTGGTGCCGTTGGACGCGGCGCCATCGATGTCGGTGTGGATAATCGGCTGGCCATTGACCTTGGTGATCTCGAACGCCAACTCAAACAGGTCCTTGAGACCCAGCTGGTTATGATTCGCCGCCACCAGGCGTGCCAGGTATTCCTTGGCCTCTTCGTTCTTGTTGTCTTGCTCGGCACTTTGACTCAGGTCGAACACCGACAGGGTTTCGCCTTCTTCATACTGACCGGCACTGTGAATGATCTGGTCGATATGCTTGAGGGCTTCCTTGTTCGGCGCCAGCACGATGCGGAAGCTTTGCAGGTTGGAGACCTGACGCTTGTTGATCTCGCGGTTGAACAACGCCAACTGGTGCTCAAGGCTGTCGTAGTCGCTGCGGATATTGCGCAAGGTTCGCGCGATATCGGTCACCGCCGCACGCCGCGCCTTGCCCAGGGTCAGGGCTTCGTCGGTACGGTGTGCATAAGCGTTGATCAGCAGGTGCAGGCGGCGCTCCATATCATCTTCGCTGTCGAACTTGGCCACACCTTTGAGGCGCACCTGTGCGTACAGCGCGTCGATCTGGCCATCAGCGCGCTGCAAACCCTGCCAGCTGTCCTGATAGTCATTGAGCAACGGCAGCAGGTTATCCATGGAGTCGTCGACCGGGTCCATGAACGGCGTACCAAACGGCAAGTCCGCCGGCAGCAACTGACGACGACGCAAGGCGTCATCCAGCGTGCGTTGCTTGGCTTCCATGTCGCCGATCTGCCTGCCCACCAACTGCAGCTTGGCCGACAGTTGCTGGACGCGTTCGGTGAAAGCATCACTGGAACGCTTCAACTCGTCTTGCGCCGCTTCCATCTGCGCCAGGTTTTCCAGCTTCTCGCCTTCCTCGGCGCTCAGGGTCTGAGCGCGGCGGAAATCTTCCAACGCTTTCTGTGCATCCAGTACTTGCTGGTACAGCGCTTCGGTCTGGGTCTTGCTCGCTGCCCGGTCAGAAGCGACGGCTTGCTGGGTTTTCAGTTGCTTGAGTTCTTTTTCCAGGCGCTCTTTCTGGTCGCGTAATGCCGCGCGGTCGGCCAACGCCTGCAACGCCGGTGGCTCGATGTGCGAGATGTCGATGGACAGCCCCGGCACTTCAAAACGCTCGCCCTTGAAGCCATCGAGGATCAGCTCCAGGGATTTGACCCACTGGCCATCCTCATCCAGCGTGATGCCGTGCTCACCCAGCGGCAAGCTGAACAACGAACTGTTGAACAGGCGCATCAGGCGCTCGACGTCCTGCTGGGAAAACTCTTCGCGCAGCTTGGCGTAGCTGTTGTTATCCGCGTGGTCGAGTTGCTGCTTGACCGACTTCAACCGTTTTTCCAGATCCCGCAGACGCTCATCCAGATCCTCGGCGCTGAACTGCCGCGACTGCGCCAGGGCGCCTGCCAGTTCATCGTGAGCATCCTTGGCCGCCAGCAATTGCTGTTCCAGAACCTTGACGTCATCCACCAGGGCAAAGCGATGCTTGAGCACCGACAACTCGCCCAGCCAGCGCTGAATGCCGCTGATTTCCCGCTCCAGACGCATCAGTTCCTGGGTGCCGCCGCGTTGGTCGTTCTGCAGGGCATCTTGCTCGTTACGGTAATGCTCGGCCTGGATCGTCAGTTCTTCCTTGCGCGCACTGGCATAGTCCGACCAGGTGCCCAGCAGCGAGTCCAGCAACGGCGATAGGCGATGCAATTTGCCCCGCAGGATCTCTCGCTGTTTCACACCGTTGGAAAGCGCTTCCACCAGCGGGCCGGCGGCCACCAGCGAGTTGTAGTCCTGTTCCATCCGTCGTACATCGCGGAAAGCTTCTTCGCACGCGGCGATGTAATCGACACTGCCGGAACGCAGGCTGTGCTCGAAGGCATCGAGGAACAGTTGCTTGAGTTTGGCCGCAGTGATTTCCCGCATGTGCAGCAAGTTGATAAACAGCGCACGGAAAGTCTTCAGGCTCTGCTCGCTGGTGGAGCGCAGCGGAATCAGGGTCAGGTCCAGCGGGATCGAAGTGTGACCACCCACCAGCAAACGACGCAGTTCATCGGGCTTGAGCTCATAGGCTTTCAGGCCTTCGCGCTCAAGGTTGGTGAACAGCTCTTTCTGGCGCAGGCAGGTGTCATTCTTCTGATAATGGGCCAGGTCCAGCTTGCCGGCGTAGGCAAAGAACTGGTGCCCGAAACCGCCGCCCGGGCCGCGCCCGACAACACCAATCACGTGTGGGCCGTGGGGCAGGGCGACTTCAACGAGGATGTAGCTGGTGTCGGTAGCAAAGTAGAAACGCCGGGATTGCTCCAGGGTGTACTTGCCGAAGCTCATGTCTGACATACGCGCCAGAATCGGGAACTGCAGGGCGTTGATCGAAGCTGATTTACCGAGGTTGTTCGCGCCATATACCGACAGCGGTTCTTCCAGCGGGAACAAGCCCAGGCTGTAACCGGCGGTGTTCAAAAGGGCGAAGCGGCGAATGCCGTAGCGTTCCTTGCTCATGCGTCGGTCTCCTGTTCTTCGGCAATGGCACGGGCCATGGCGTCTTCTTCGCTTTCTTCAGCGAAGTCACTCAAATCCAAGGGATCGTCTGTTTTCAGCAGTTTTTCATCGCTGTCTTCGTCGATCAACACCGGCACCGGCAAAGGCAACACGCTGTGCAGGCTGGCTGCCAAGTCACGGTCTTGCTGCACGGAGAGGCACACATCAAGGAAGCGATGCATCGGCGGCAAGAAGCGGTAGATACCGTTTTCTTCGCTGGCAAAGCCGAGCTGGGTCATGCGGCGCATGATTTTTTCTTCCAGCTCTTCCTGGGTCTGCACTTCGGCCTGGATAAACAGGTCGCGGTACTTTTCCAGCAAGGAGGGCAATTCATCACGGCCCAGGCTGCCACCGTCGAGCACGGCAACCGGGTCGCGGCCCTGGTCGGCCAGGTGTTCGACGATGATGAAGGTGAATAACGCCAGGCGCTGGGCGGTCTTGTTGACCTGCGCGGCGGCAACAGCGGTGTCCGGGACGAAGTAGTAGAAACCCCGGGTGTCGCATACCAGCTCAAAGCCCAGGGCCTTGAACAGCGTGCGGTATTGGTCCTGGAAGTTCGACAGTTGTGCGTACAGCTCCGGGTCGCGGCGACTGACGTGGTACCCCTTGAACAGTTCGCGAAAGATCGGTGCCAGTTGGGACAGTTCGGATAGATCAAGATGCATAAGGTGTGCTCGCAGAATTCTCGGCCGTATCAAGGCTGGCCGGGAGCAGGGCGAAGGAGCGCAGGCTGACCTGGTGCTCGTGAGTGTGGTAATCCCGTCGTTCCAGACGTTCGCGCTTGAAGCGTTTCTCCCGCGACAGGCGTGAGAACCAGTACAGCAACTCGTCGGTCGCGCCGTCCGGTTCCTGCTCCAGCAGCCAGGTCATCAGGTCCGGCATCGGCAGCGCGTCTTCGCAACGCTCGAGCATTTCCTTGACCGTGCGTGGCGCACGAGGGGCTTCGCCCTTGTGGGATTTGTGCGCCTTGGGAAAGCGCGCCGGTTTGGGCTCGAAGTTCGCCAGGGCGTAGACATAGGCCTCGACCTGGCTGGCGCTGCCGAGAAAGGTACTTTGCGGCCGGGTAAACATCGGCATTGCCGCTTGCGGCACCGCGTCCAGGCCCTTGCGGCGAATGGCCGACAAGGCCAGCGCGGCGCCACGGGTCACGGCGTTGTGCCGGCGCGCTTCTTCACGCAGCGGCAGCAGCAATTCACGGGCATGACGCAAGGTCAGTTGGGCGCTGGTCTGCATTTCGAGGATGCGTGCGTGAGTGCGCAGCAGCATGTCGTCGTCCACGAGGTGGCCGAGGCGTTGCTGCTCGGTGAGCATGCGCAGCAGCACGTTTTCGACCTTGCGCACGCCTTGTTCGAAGGCGCCGTCGGCGTTGACCAGTTGAATCATCGGTTCGACGTATTCGTCCCAGGTCGCCAGTACTTCGGCGTAACGCTGACGCAACGGGATCTGCCGGTCGCTGGTCTTGGCGCGATCGGCCACGGCGGCGAGGGCTTGTTCGTCGTTGGCGAGCTTTTTCAGCACGTCGCGCACGCGCATATCCAGCAAGCGCAGTTGCCGGGCCAGGTCGTGGCCGTCGCGGATGTCGAAGGCGTCCTGGATATAACCGGCCAGGCGCTCAAGGTGACGCAGGTAGGCTTCGATTTCCAGGCACAGGCCTAGCCGGTGCTCCTTGCGAAGATAGGCGAGGAAGTCGTGGATCTGCGCATTGAGCTCGAAACGGTTCGGGCTCTTGGCGACAGGTACCAGGATATCCAGGCGAATCCACACGTCCAGCAGGCTGGTGATGTCCTGTGGCGTGCTGTCCAGTTGTTGGGCGGCCAGTTGCGCGCGCAGCTCGGCAAGGCTCAGGGTGCCTTGGTCAAAGTGTTCGCACAGTGGCTCAAGCAGGGCCCAGTGTTCGGCGAGGGCGCGCAAGACGCGCTTGGGTTCGATCATGGGAATGGCCGGCTGGTTGGCGATTAAAAGCAGCGATTGTACTGCATCCTCGGTGGGATTTATCCACAGCCGGTCAGGGCGTGGTCGGGAGATGTTTTAAACGATCAACTGCGGGCGATCTTCGTCGAAGGGCGGTAGAATCCCCTTTCTTTAGTTATCCACAAGTGGCCGACCCTTGCTTATCGAGTCCCGACGCCGCGCTTACTTGACCGCCATGCAGGTGGTCAACTGGCTGCCGCGCACCGAACTGCCCTTTGCCGCGCCTTCGCGGCCTGAGCTGCTGGAAGCGCTTGAACCGTTTGAGGCCTTCGAGTCTTCGGGTGAAGAAGCGGCTGTGCCTGTAGCGCTGGTCAAGCCGCCTGCCGAGGTGGTTGCAAGGCCTGCGGAGCGGGTCAAGATTGAAGTACCGCGTCCGTCGCCGATTGCCAAACCTGCCGTTACAGAAGAAGCGGCACCCGTGGCCAAGGCCCCGGTCGTGCCGCCGCCGCGCTTTGCTCTGCAACTGCTGCGGGCCGGGCGTTGCCTGTTGCTGGTGGAATTGCCTACCGGCGAGCGCTTCCAGACCCGCGACCCGGCCTATCTGCTGCTCAAGGACATGCTGCGCGCCGCCGGCCTGCCGGACAGCCCGCAAATCGTCGGCGAGCCGGTGCGTTGGCCGCTGTTGGTGCGCGGCACGATGGACCAAGGGCCGGAAGCTGCGCGGGACTTCGTACAAGGATTTGTGTCGGCACGCCTGGAAGATGAGCCGTGCGTGTGCCTGTGGCTGATCGGCTTGCCCGCCGTACGTTTTGCGGGTGAAGCCGATGCCGAAGCCTGGTACCGCGAGCTGCAGGTTGAAGGCCTGGGTTCAGTCTGGGCCCTGCCGGGCCTGGAATTATTAATGGAAGAGCCACAGCGTAAGGCTGACGTCTGGCAAGCCATGCGCCGGCTGATGGCGCGTTGGAAAAGTACCGATGAGTGACGCTGTATCCTTTCGCCCAATGACCGAGGCGGACCTCGACGCCGTACTGAAAATCGAATACGCGGCGTTCAGCCATCCCTGGACCCGCGGGATTTTTCTCGATGGGTTGGGCAAGTACCAGATCTGGCTGATGTTTGACGGTGAGCAGCAAGTGGGGCATGGGGTGGTGCAGATCATCCTCGATGAAGCCCATTTGCTGAACATCACCGTCAAGCCGGAAAACCAGGGCCGCGGCCTGGGCCTGAAATTGCTGGAACACCTGATGTCCCGGGCTTATGCAGCCAATGCGCGGGAATGCTTTTTGGAGGTGCGTGACAGCAATACCGGCGCGTTTCGGTTATATGAGCGTTATGGGTTCAACGAGATTGGTCGCCGGCGGGATTATTACCCCGCTGTCGGTGGCCGCGAAGATGCGGTTGTCATGGCCTGCACCCTGGTCGATTAGACGCAACAACCCATGTGTGGGAGCGGCGGTGCTTCAACGATTGCCATCTACCGGATCCCGCTCCGCCATCTCCGCTTCATCCAAGCCGTTTCCGCCGCCAATATCATCCTCATCGACGATACTCAGGTCCCAATCGGCCTGTTCGCCTTCACCTTCTTCCCGGGCATCCCGTGCGCCATCCTCACGAATCAGGGTTTCCGGGCTCATGTCATCATCGGTCGACTCATGATCATCGGTCGAAGCCCCGGTCATGCCGGCCTCTCGCACCCGTTCGTCGGGCATCAAGTGCTTGCGCTCCCGACGTGGAATTTCATCGCCAATCTCCGCCGTCGGCTCCTCCTCGTCGAAGTCCAGCTCCCGCATCGAGCCCATGCGGTCCTCGTTGTCATCAATCGGCTCCGGTTGCGGTGCACCGTAGGGACGTCGTGATTCAGTCATGACCATTCCTCATACTGTGGGGCTTATAGTGTGTGGACAGGCACTACACACTAAGATTCAAGGTAATTACGGTTTGGCTATCTGCATTTTGGGCGTGACCCCGACGGGCGGTCGTCTGTCAAAGCTGCGCATCATTCCTGAGGCTTTCCCTGATGAACGAACTACAAGACCTGCTTGATAACAACGAACGCTGGGCGGATGCGATCAAACAGGAAGATCCCGAATTCTTCGCCAAGCTCGCCCGCCAGCAAACCCCGGAATACCTGTGGATCGGCTGTTCGGATGCCCGTGTGCCGGCCAACGAGATCGTCGGCATGCTGCCCGGTGACCTGTTTGTGCACCGCAATGTGGCCAATGTCGTGCTGCACACCGACCTCAACTGCCTGTCGGTGATCCAGTACGCCGTCGATGTGCTCAAGGTCAAACACATCCTGGTCACCGGCCACTATGGCTGTGGCGGTGTGCGCGCCTCGATGCAGGACCGTCAGTTGGGTCTGATTGACGGCTGGCTGCGCTCGATCCGCGACCTCTATTACGAAAATCGCGAAGTGCTTGCCCAATTGCCCACGGAAGAGGAGCGGGTTGACCGCCTCTGCGAGCTGAACGTGATCCAACAAGTGGCCAACGTCGGCCATACCAGCATTGTGCAAAACGCCTGGCACCGCGGGCAGAGCCTGTCGATCCACGGTTGCATCTACGGGATCAAGGACGGGCGCTGGAAAAGCCTGAACGCCACCATCAGTGGTTTCGAACAATTGCCGCCGCAATATCGCCTGCGCCCGGTCGGCGCGGTTTAGGGGCGTTTACGTTTACGCCATTGCTCCATAAACAGCTGGCCATCGGCATTCAGGGGCTCCTTCATGCCGGTGATCCAGCCTCGGCAGTTGAGTTCGTCGCAGCGGCAGGCGAATTGCTGGGGCAGTTCGTCTTCGGTGCTGGAGTAATCCATGGTCAGCACTGTACCGGGGGGGATCGGCTGGACCGACCACAGCTCCAGCTCGCTGATGTCGAGGAACACGTTCGGGTTGCATGAGTGCGACAGCAAACCGCTGAACCACCGGTCGTACAGGTGAATGCGAGAGGAAATCTGCAGGGTATGCAGTTGCCGCTCACTCAGCGCATAACCGGACACTTTGGCGATACGTACCCGACTGTCGAAAGCGGTCCTGGATTCGATCCCCGGGCCGTAGCGGGTCTGTACTACCTGAAAGTCGCGCGTCGACGGATAGCCAGGCTTGTCGAGCAGGGTTTCAAAGGGGTAAAGGCAGTCACTTGCAACAGGCGCCTTATCCATGGCTTGAGTTTTCATCACTCTCCTGAGTTTTGCTGCACTGGCCTGCGGGTAGTGATTGGCATGCCGGCCATGCAACTGATGGGTTCAGCTCAAGATTCGTTGAAGTGGCAGCCAATATCTACTGTCAAATCTGACAGTAGATATTGGCTATTTTTCGCGTAGGAAAATGTCTGCCCTTAGAGCGCGGGGGCGCTGATGGACGGTGCGGGTGCCGAGCCTTTTAACTGTTTCAACTGGGCTCGGATGCCTGGCGTGGCACATTTGGCATTGGCCTGCTCGGGCGTCAGCTCGCGAATCGAGGTGTAGAACAGTTCGCAGGTCTGCTCCTTACGCGTCACCTGCCACGTGTTCATGCAGGCTTTGAGTTGCACGTTGGCATCGCTGCCCGGTCTTTGACCCATTGCCGCCTGCCAGCAGGCCGCGCTCAAGTCCAGGCCCATGACCTTTAAGCCCGCCTCATCGGCCTTTTGCTCGTCGCCGTCATAGGTGTCCGGGTTGGCGGCATACCAGATGTAGCTGGGATGGTTGGCACCCAATACCGCCACCTTGCTGTCTTCGGTCGGGCTGATCTGTGCCAGGCCCAGTACGCCTACGGTTTGATCGTACTGCTGCTTGATCCAATTGCGCACCGGCGCGCCAAACGCCACCATGGGTAACGAGCCGTTGGCCTGCTGGCTGAGCTCCTTGACCATCCGTGTCTGGTACTCGGTGAAGTAGCTATAGACGCCCTCCAGATCCTTGCCAGCGGTGGACGGGGCGGCAATCGGGGCGATATCAATGATGGTCTGGTACTCCGGCGTCTGGGTCGCCGGAATACCGTTGGCTGTGAGCAAGGTGGCCCAGCGGTCGGTGGTGGCCGACTCCAGGTAGTCCTGGAAATGGGTCAGGGAGTAATCCGGCGGAAAATGCATCAGCTCGATGCTTTTGCGGTTTTCCAACGCCATGCCCAATGGCAGGAACAGGTACCAGCTGAACTGCCACTTGCCGTCGCTGTTGAGTTTGCTGGCGCCTTGATAGGCGAGGTCCGCCGTGTTCAGTAGGGTGGTCAACGGCTGATCATAGCTGTCCGGTACGCCACTGAAGGTCGCGAGGACCTTGTCCTGATCGGTTTTTACGCTGACTTTCGCCCGGCTGTAACCGTCACGTTGCAAGCTTTGGTTCAGGTAGTGCTCGACGGTCTGCTCCAGTGTCATCGGCCGAAAACAGATGACGCTGCAGTTGTTGGGGTAAGCGAACAATTGGGTGACCCGTTGCGGAGTGCCCAGCGGTACCTCGACATCAGCGTGTACGACCGCACTCAAGGTCAGTGCGGCCAGGGTGAAGGACAGCCTGGTCAGTTTAAACATGCTTGATTCCTTGTCAGCGAATGCCCGTCTGCGCGGGATGAATGCCCACCCTCACACAGTAGCGTCTGACCAGGAAAAACGTGCAGTAAATATGCTTTTTTGCCGGGCAATCGGCAAAACTCGCTACACCGTGAAGTGCAGGGCGTTACTCAAATCTCCCATGGGCTTCTGGCCTCGGGCGATCATCGCGTCATCACGCTGCTTGAGACCGTCAAGCTTCTCCAGTTGGAAGACCCGAGTGATCAGGCGCAGGGTCGATGCCGTGTCATAGACCGTGTGGTCCACCATGCCCTTGCGGGCGAAAGGCGAGACCACCAGCGCCGGCACGCGTGATCCCGGGCCCCAGCGATCGCCTTTGGGCGGCGCCACGTGGTCCCACCACCCGCCGTTTTCATCGACGGTGACAATGATCACCATGTTCTGCCACTGCGGGCTTTCCTGCAGCACCTTCAAGGCGCGGGCGATATGCCGGTCGCCCGAGGCCACGTCGGCGTAACCGGCGTGCATGTTGAGATTGCCCTGGGGTTTGTAGAAGGTCACGGCGGGCAGCTTGCCGGCCTCGGCATCGGCGAAAAACTTATTGGTGCTCGACTCCTCCCCCAGACCACCGTCGCGCAAGCGCTTGTTGCGCTCGGTCGGGTTCTCTGGCCCTTGCTGCTTGAAGTAGTTGAAGGGCTGATGGTGGTACTGGAAGTTCGGAATCTTCGGAATACCGCCTGAGTCCTTGAACTGGTCCAGGGTCGCTTGCCAGGCACCGGCGTACCAGGCCCAGTCGATGTTCTTTTTCGACAGCTTGTCGCCGATGTGTTCGTGGGTTTGCGGTACCAGCACGTTGGGCAAATCAGGCTTGGAGTAGTCCGGATGCTCTGGGTCGCGGATCCAGGTTGGCCAGTAGGGCGGGGCCAGGGTGTTTACGCCGTAGCCGTCGGGTGTCAGCGCGCTGGGGCCGAATTGCGGCGGCCCGGTCATGGCGCTGGCCGGGGATTTATCCAGAGGCTTGAGACGCGGATCCATCGGGTCGTCACTCTGCAACGCGGCGATCTGTGCCTTGGCCACCGATTGGGCCGCGTTCGGATAAAAAGGCGCCGTGGCGCTGATCAAGTACTGGTGGTTGAGGAACGAGCCACCAAAGGCGCCCTGGAAAAAGTTATCGCAGAGCACAAACTCCTTCGCCACGTCCCACAGCCTGAGGGCGTAGCGGCTCTGGGCGTAATGCCCCATGACCAGGCCACCGGCGTCGCCCCAGGCCACGAAACCATCGTTCTTGCCGCCATTGATCTGCATCTGGTTCTGGTAGAACACATGCCACAAGTCGCGGGTGACCAGGCTCAGGGGCAGGTCTTCGCCATTCGGGCCCTTGAGGGGGAACGGGGCGTTGGGCAGGTTTTCCTGGAATTGCACTTCGCTGGGATAAGTCACCCCATCCACGCTTTGCGGACCGACCTGCAATACGCCGCCCCAGGCTGGGGGCAGGGTGCTGAGCAGGCTGCCATCGCGATCACGTTGTTGATACTCGGCGGCAGAAAGCGCCGACAGCGGTTTTTCAACGCCTGGAAAGTCGGCAAACAGGTTATTGAAACTGCGGTTCTCGGCGTAGATCACCACCACGGTTTTCACCTGCTCGCGCAATGCCTTGTCCAGCTCTTGGGGCGTCAGCGGCCGCTCCACCGGTTTGCCCGGCGCTTCGCTGGTATTGCCGCAGGCACTTAAGGTCGCGCCCACTCCCAGCACCGCCGCCCCTCCCAGAAAACGCCGCCGGCTGGTGTCGACCGGCGGTTTGGTTGCCGTTTCGGGGGAAGGGCGGTCTTCGTGCTCGTCACTCATTGCTGGGAGTCCCTGCTGGCTAGTTGTTGCAAGATATTTCGCCAGAACGGTAGCAATGGAATGTGACGGAACGAAGACAGAACTGTTATTGGGCTATGGCATCACCGGCGGCAAATACTTCAACGTCGTCCCCAGCGCCCACAGCAGAAACAGCACCAACGGCGTGTGCACCAGCAACTGCACAAACGAAAAGCCAATCAGATCCCGCGCCTTCAATCCCAATACTCCCAGCAGCGGCAGCATATAGAAGGGGTTGATCAGGTTCGGCAATGCCTCGGCGGCGTTGTAGATCTGTACTGCCCAGCCCAGGTGATATTGCAGGTCATTGGCCACTTGCATCACGTAAGGCGCTTCGATGATCCACTTGCCGCCGCCCGACGGGATAAAGAAGCCGAGCACCGCCGAGTACACGCCCATCAACAGGGCGTAGGTGTCGTGGGACGCGATGGAGGTAAAGAAGGTCGAGATATGGTGAGCCAGGGTCTGGCCGTCGCCGCCTTTGACCACGGTCATCAGTGCCGCGATCGAGCCATACAGCGGAAACTGGATCAGCACCCCGGTGGTGGTCGGCACCGCTCGGGCCACTGCATCGAGGAAGCTGCGCGGGCGCCAGTGCAACAGCGCGCCGACCATCAGGAACAGAAAGTTGTAGGTGTTCAGCCCGGAAATGGCACTGATCGCCGGCTTGGTCGAGAACTCATGGAACAGCCACCCGGCCGCGAGCAACGCCAGCAGAATCGTCAGCAACGGGCTGTGCTCCAGCCATTCACCCGGACGGCTCGGCGGCTGTGGCTTGGGCAGATTGAAGGCCGGATCAACCCCGCAGGCCTTGGCGTCACGGGCGCTGTTCGGCCCTGGTGCGGTAGCGTAGGCGATGATCAGCGAGACCACGATCAGAGCCAGCAACAGCACGCCGGACTGCCAGAGAAAGATGGTGTCAGTGAAGGGAATCATCCCGGTGATCGACAGAATCGACGGCGGCAGGCTGGCGGGGTTGGCCTGCAATTGAGCCGCCGACGAGGATAGCCCCAGCGCCCAGACCGCGCCGAGCCCCAGATAAGCCGCAGCACCCGCCGCGCGGTAGTCCATGCGCAAGTCCGTGCGCCGGGCCAACGCCCGCACCAGCAGGCCGCCGAACACCAGGGACAAGCCCCAGTTGAGCAGCGAGGCCACCATCGAGATCAGCGCCACCCACGCCACGGCAGAACGGCCGTTTTTCGGGATACGCGCCAAGCGGTCAATCAACTTGACCGCAGGCGGCGAACTGGCGACCACGTAGCCGCCAATCACCACGAAGGCCATTTGCATGGTGAACGGGATCAGGCTCCAGAAACCATCGCCAAACGCCTTGGCCGCCTCGGTCGGCGCGGCACCCATGCTTAACGTCGCCACGGCGACAATGATCACGGCGAGGGCAGCAAACACCCAGGAGTCAGGAAACCAGCGCTCGGCAAAGTTCGAGCAACGCAGGGCGAAACGGGCATAGCGGCTATCTTCGATATCAGCGGCCATGAAGCTACTCCAGATTTTTATGATTATGGTGGGGCGCAGGGCCGCAGGAGGGCCCTTGGGTTCAGTTGCCCACAGTAAATCAAACCGGGGAGAAAATGGCAGCCCGTTTCAACCGGCCTGAGGCTTGGGATTACCCCGAAGAATGAAGTGCCGGGAAAACCCCAGTCGACGACTGACCCCAGCGGGCTCGGAGACCAGTGGCAAGCGAAACTGCGGGTGTTGCAACAGCTCCAGGCGCCAGGTGGTATCGCCAATAAACCGAAAGCTCAGGGTGTCGCCATCGCCCAGTAGCAAGTCGTGAAAATGCCCGCTGCTGTACGCCCCGCCCAGTGTCGCCGAATCCAGCAGCGCGCCACGTTCGTCGAGCAGATGAATGTTGAGGCCTTCTTCGAACGGCACATCATCCGTCAGAAACAGCAGGTAAAAGCTACGCCATTGCACCGCGGCTTCCAGTACCGCGCCGCTGACGAGGGTGCCACTGGCGACGCCCTGCAACAGCACTTCGCTGGCAGGAATCACCTCTTCATCGGCACCAGGCTGATGCCGGACGCTGACCTCTGAAGCCAACCGCATCATTGCGTCCCCTTAAAAGAGCATATCCATGCCAAAAGCGGCCAATGCACCACCGACAAAGGCGCCAACGGTGACGCACACCGGCGCTCCAGGCCCGCAGGCCAACCCGGCCAAGGCCCCCGACGCCATACCGCCGACAATTCCCGCGCCCGTGACGGCAATCTCCCGGCCAGCCGCCTGGGTCTTGTCTTCGGCACTCATCACGTTATAAACCGAAACCGCGATCGACAGCACAATCAGCCCGCGTCCGAAGCGGGACAGGTTGCGCATGGTGGCGGTAACCCGGGGGTTGGACTTGCCAGCCGATTTGACGATTTCGGCGTACACCGCGTTCTGCTGTGACGCCGACAAGCGGCTGAAATCCGCCGTCGGCCCATGCAGTTGCAGCGTCTTGCGCGCCACCAACTCGTTGAGCGTCTTGCCCTCACTCTTCAACTGCTGGGCCATGGCCCGGCCAACCGGCGTGCTGCGCGCGCGGATGATTTCCATGATGGCGTTGCGCGCCTCTTGCGCCTGGGACGCGGCCTGGGTCCAGGTCAGACGACCGCTGGCCACCTGCATGCGCAAATCATCGGCCATCAACTTGATGCGCTGGGTATAGGCCAGGCGTGCGCTGGCATCGATACTCAGGTGGGTACCGATGCTGGCGACTTCAGCCTGCAGCGCCTTGATCGAACTTTCAAAGGCGGCTTGTTGCTGACTCTGCACAGGTGTCGTCATGGCGGGCCTGCATTCGTCCGTGAGGGTGATCGAGTATGCCGCTGGAGATCGTCGGGTGGAAGAACCTCCGCCAATCGGGTTGATCGCGCCAGGGTTTGCGTAGACCATGCCCCCGCGTACCGTTATCTCTTTAATATTCAGAGTTTCGTCATGACTGCCATTTCTTATCCACAGGCGCAGCGCTTCTCCCGCTCCGACTACAAAACCCTGGGCCTGGCCGCCCTCGGTGGCGCCCTGGAAATCTACGACTTCATCATCTTCGTATTTTTTGCCCTGACCTTGAGCCAACTGTTCTTTCCGCCGGAAATGCCCGAGTGGCTGCGCCTGCTGCAAAGCTTCGGCATCTTCGTCACCGGCTACCTGGCGCGGCCGCTGGGCGGGATCCTGATGGCGCATTTTGCCGATCATCTGGGACGCAAACGGGTGTTCAGCCTGAGTATCCTGATGATGGCCTTGCCCTGCCTGCTGATCGGGATCATGCCGACTTACGCGCAAATCGGCTATTTCGCACCGCTGATCCTGCTGGCGCTGCGCATCCTCCAGGGCGCGGCGGTGGGCGGCGAAGTGCCCAGCGCCTGGGTGTTTGTCGCCGAGCATGCGCCGGCCAATCATCGTGGTTATGCCCTGGGTTTCCTACAGGCCGGCTTGACCTTCGGCTACCTGCTTGGCGCGCTGACGGCAACGCTGCTGGCGCAAGTGTTTACGCCCACTGAAATCCTCGATTACGCCTGGCGCTTTCCATTCCTGTTGGGCGGCGTGTTTGGCGTGATCGGTGTGTGGCTGCGGCGCTGGCTCAGCGAAACCCCGGTGTTCCTGGCGATGCAGGCCCGTCGTCAAGCCGACGCCGAACTGCCCCTGCGCAGGGTCTTGCGCGAACATCGCAGTGCCCTGTTGCCGGCGATGATCCTCACTTGCGTCCTCACCTCGGCGGTGGTGGTGCTGGTGGTCATCACCCCGACCATGATGCAGAAAACCTTCGGCATGAGCCCCAGCCACACCTTCGCCTTGAGCGCGTTGGGCATCGTCTTCCTGAACATCGGTTGCGTACTGGCCGGCCTGTTGGTGGACCGCATCGGTGCCTGGCGCGCGGTATTGGTCTACAGCCTGTTGCTGCCGGTGGGGATTGCGATTCTGTATGCCAGCCTCATCGCAGGCGGTGTCTGGCTCGGTGCGGCCTATGCGATTGCCGGCTTGAGTTGCGGTGTAGTGGGTGCGGTACCGTCAGTGATGGTCAACCTGTTCCCGGCGCAGATTCGGGTGTCGGGGATTTCCTTCACCTACAACATTGCCTACGCGCTGTGGGCGAGTACCACGCCGTTGATGTTGATCGCGCTGATGCCCACGAGTCCGTGGATATGCGTGGGGTATTGCGTGGTGATGGGTGCGGTTGGGGCGGTGAGTGCGGCGCACTTTGGCAGGCGCCACACCACCGCTTGACGGTCGTTACGTCAAAAAGTGCCACATCAGCAAGGTGCCGACCAGGCCTACCACCGAAACAATGGTCTGCAACACCGACCACACCCAGATCGTCTGCTTCAACTGCAAGCCAAAGTACTCGCGCACCATCCAGAACCCGGCATCGTTGACGTGGCAGAAGAACACCGAGCCCGCACCAATCGCCAACGCTACCAGTGAGCTTTGCGTCGCCGCCAGCCCCGCCATCATCGGCGCCAGGATGCCCGCCGTTGTGGTGGTGGCGACGGTCGCCGAGCCAGTGGCCTGGCGCAGGGCCACGGCGATCAACCACGCCAGCAACAGGTACGGCATATGGGCGCCTTCGGCGAACTTGCTGATGGTCTGGCTGACGCCAGCGTCCAGCAGGGTTTGCTTCAAGCCGCCGCCGGCACCGATGGTCAGCAGCAACACGGCGATAGGCGCGAGGGCTTTGCGCAGCGTGTTACCGACATCGGCGCGCGGCATGCCGCTGGCCCAACCCAGGCAAATCACCGCGGCAATCACCGCCAGCCCCAGGGCAATCAACGGTTCACCAAGAAACTTCAGGGTCAGGGCGATCGTGCTTTGCGCTGGCATGGCGACCTTGGCCAAGGTGCTGCCGAGCATCAGGATCACCGGTAACAGGATGATCAGCAGCGATACGCCAAAACCTGGCTGGCGCGGTGCCTTGGGCGGGGCGCTGAACAACGCGCCGATGTCGGCGGGCTCGTCAACATGCATGCGTTTGGACAGCCAGTTGCCGTAGAGCGGGCCGGCCAGGATCACCGCGGGAACCGCCAGGCAAAAGCCCAGCAACATGGTCAGCCCCAGGTCGGCGTGCAGCGCGCCTACAGCAATCAGCGGCCCGGGATGCGGCGGCATCAGTGCGTGCAGCGTGGTCATCCCTGCCAGCGCCGGAATGGCGATTTTCAGCAGCGGCTGGTTCGAGCGCTTGGCCATGACGAAGATGATCGGCACCATCATCACCAGGCCCACTTCAAAGAACAGTGGCAGGCCAATCACCATCGCCACCAGCGCCATCACCCACGGTAACGACTTGCCCTTGCCCAACCTCAACAGGGTGGTGGCGATACGGTCGGCAGCGCCGGATTCGGCCATCAGCGCGCCGAGCATCGAGCCCAGGGCGATGATGATCCCGGCTTCACCGAGAATCGCCCCGGCACCTTTGCTGAATGCTTTTGCTACCTCTTCAGGTGGCAATCCGGCGCCGACACCCGCGATAAAGGTGCCAATCAGGATCGACAGGAATGGCGGCAGCTTGGTCGCACTGATCAGCACAATAATGCTGGCGATGGCCAGCAGGACGCAGAGCATGAGGCGGGTGTCGTGAACCATCCACACGGCGGTCGATAACTCCAAAACGGGACTCCTTATCGAACAGGCTGACTAATATGTTTCTTTTTGTTTCATGTTCGAAAATCATACCTGATAAGACTGTTCCAGAGCGTTCGTGCGCAGTTTTGGTGCGGCCTGCTAACGTCAAACTGGCCGCCAGATGACAATTTTGCAAACCATGCCGATGGTTTTGGCCTATAGCTCTATGATCCGTTTCACATTCAGTCACGAGGACATTTCATGAGCGCAGGACACAGCCACGCCCAGGTACGCGCCGGACACGAACGCAAGTTATGGATGGCCCTGGGGCTGACCGGCAGCTTCATGATTGCCGAGGTTATCGGGGCCTTTGTCACCGGCAGCCTGGCGCTGTTGTCCGACGCCGCCCACATGATGACCGACGCCCTGGCCCTGGCGATTTCCCTGGTGGCGATCCAGGTGGCCAAGCGCGCGGCCGACCGCAAGCGCACCTTTGGCTATGCACGCTTCGAAATCCTCGCGGCGGCCTTCAATGCACTGCTGCTGTTTGCCGTGGCGTTCTACATCCTTTACGAGGCGTATCAGCGCCTGCAGGCACCTGCCGAGATCCAGTCCACTGGCATGCTGGTGATCGCGGTGCTGGGGCTGATCGTCAACCTGATTTCCATGCGCCTGTTGAGCGCGGCCAGTGGTGAGAGCCTCAACGTCAAAGGGGCGTACCTGGAAGTCTGGAGCGACATGCTCGGCTCTATTGGCGTGATCATTGCGGCGGTGGTGATCATGTTCACCGGTTGGGGCTGGGTCGATTCGGTGGTGGCGGCAGCTATTGGCTTCTGGGTACTGCCACGGACCTGGACCCTGCTCAAGGAAAGCATGAACGTCCTGCTACAAGGCGTGCCGGATGGGGTTGATATCGACCAGGTGGAGCAAGCCGTTCGCGCCATCCCTGGGGTCAAGGATGTGCACGACCTGCATATCTGGGCGCTGACCAGCGGCAAGAATGTGCTGAGCAGTCATTTGGTGGCGGATGCCACCGTGGGTACTGAACAACAAATCCTCACCCAAGTGACGGAAATGCTGCATGAGCAATTCGATATTTCCCACGTCACGCTGCAGGTCGAAGGTGAAGGCTTCCATCACGACGACCACGACGAGGTGCATGCCTGACGGCTATTCCCGTTCTTCCAGCACATAGCCGACGCCGCGCAGGGTGTGGATAAGTTTGTGCTCGAACGGGTCATCAATCTTGGCCCGCAGACGGCGGATCGACACCTCCACCACGTTGGTGTCGCAATCGAAGTTCATGTCCCAGACAAACGAGATGATTTGCGTACGCGACAGCACCACGCCGCTCTGGCGCATCAGCAGGTGCAGCAGGGCGAACTCCTTGGTGGTCAGGTCAATGCGTTGCAGGCCGCGATAGGCACGATGGCGGCCCTGGTCCAGTTCCAGATCGGCCACCCGCAGCACGTCAGGCACCGGCGAATGCACACTGCGGCGCATCAAGGTACGCACCCTGGCCAACAGTTCGGGAAACTCGAACGGCTTGACCAGGTAATCGTCGGCGCCCAGGTCCAGGCCCTTGATCCGGTCGGCCAATCGGCCTTGGGCCGTCAGCATCATGATCCGAGTGCTGCTGTTCTGGCGGATGCGCCTGAGCACATCCCAGCCATCAATCTGCGGCAGGTTCACGTCCAGCATCACCAGGTCATAGGCGTGTTGGCGTGACAGGTGCAAACCGTCGGCGCCGGTGGCGGCACAGTCGACGATGTAGCCACTTTCACTGAGGCCCTGATGCAAATAGTCGGCAGTTTTAGGCTCGTCTTCGATAACCAGAATGCGCATGGGTAAAGTCCCTCGGTTTAATGAAGAAGATAAAGTTGAGTTTGAAAGTGTGTTGAAGGTGAAAGTGGAAGCTGACTTTTGCTGAGTGTGTGGGTCGCCTTCGATTGACCGGGATCTTAAAGCAAAGGTCCGTAATAGAGCGGTTGATAACGGATTTGTAATGTTCTGGCCACCCCTCTGATAAGTAACGAAAGTTACATTGCCCGTGCTTGGATTTATCCGCTATTTCATGGGCGTGGAACTCTTGTTATGCCAACTCTCGTAAGAAAATTACTGTGGATGGCGGGCGCTTTGTCCGCTGTTTTGTTATTTAGTACGGCGACGGTTCAAGGCGCTCAAGCCCAAACGTTGACCCTCGATTCGGCGCTGCAGACCGCCTTCGCCAACAACCCGGACCTGGCCGCTGCGCAATGGGAAATCGACATCGCCCAAGGCGGTCGACAGCAGGCCGGTTTGATCCCCAATCCTGTGGCCTCTTTCGACGCCGAAGACACGCGGCGCAACTCCCGTACCACCACCCTTAAGCTGAGCCAGACTCTGGAGTTGGGCGGCAAGCGCGGCGCGCGAATTGATGTGGCATCGAGGGCCCAGGACGCGGCAGCGTTGACACTGGAGCAGCGTCGCAACGTGTTGCGGGCCGATGTCATCGAAGGTTTTTACGGCGCGCTGCGGGCGCAGGAACGCCTCGATCTGGCCCAACGCTCACTGGCACTTGCCGAGCGCGGCCTGGTGGTTGCCAATGGCCGGGTCACGGCGGGCAAATCGTCGCCGGTGGAAGCCACTCGCGCTCAGGTACAACTCTCGGAAATCCGCCTTGAGTTCAGCCGCGCCGAAATGGGCCTGACCGATGCCTACCGTCGTCTGGCCGCCATTACTGGCGCGGCGAACACTGACTTCCAATCCGTCGCGGCGCAAGCCATGGCCGCGCCAGCATTACCCCCACCTACACAACTGCTGGCGCGTCTGGATCAAACCGCCGAGTTGCGCCTGGCCGAACTGCAAATCCAGCAACGCGAGGCGGCATTGGGCCTGGAAAAGGCCGAGCGCATTCCCAACCTCGATGTGTCCATCGGCAGCCAATACGACGCCAGCGTGCGTGAGCGGGTGAACGTGGTGGGCGTGTCGATGCCGATCCCGCTGTTCAACCGTAACCAGGGCAACGTGCTGTCTGCCAGCCGGCGTGCCGACCAGGCGCGGGACCTGCGCAACGCCGCCGAGCTGCGGTTGCGCACCGACACCCGCCAGGCCCTGGACCTGTGGTCGACGGCCAACAGCGAAGTGCGTTCTTTCAACCAAGTGATTCTGCCGGCCGCCCAGAGCGCGGTGGACAGCGCCACCCGTGGTTTCGAAATGGGCAAGTTCAACTTCCTGGAAGTCCTCGACGCCCAACGCACCTTGATTGCGGCCCGCACCCAATACCTCGCAGCGTTGGCCCAGGCCACCGACGCCTGGGTACGTATCGAACGGATTTACGGCGACCTCGCCCGGTTTTGATTTTTCAGGAGTACCCGATGAACAAGAAACAAGGCATTGCTTTGGCCGTTGCAGTGGCCGTGGGTCTAGGGCTGGTGGTGACGACCGACCTGTTCCGACCTGCCCCCAGTGTGGCGGTCGAGGAACAGGCAGCCGCCGCGCAAGCACCAGAAGAAGAGGGCAAGCTCGAACTCACCGACCAGCAAATCCAGGCCGCCGGCATTCAATTGACTCAAGCCCAACCCCGCCAGATCAGCACCGTGTTGTCGCTGCCGGGCGAGATACGTTTTGATGAAGACCGCACCTCTCACATCGTGCCCCGTGCAGCGGGTGTGGTGGAGTCGGTGAAGGTCAACCTGGGGCAGTCGGTGAAAAAAGGCGAGTTGCTGGCCGTTATCGCCAGCCAGCAGATCTCTGATCAGCGCAGTGAACTGGCGGCCAGCGAGCGCCGGGTCGAACTGGCCCGCACCACCTTCCAGCGCGAGCGCCAATTGTGGCAGGACAAGATCTCCGCCGAGCAGGATTACCTGCTGGCGCGCCAGACCTTGCAAGAGGCCGAGATTGCCCTGAACAACGCTCGGCAAAAGATGAATGCCCTGAGCGGCAGCACCGTATTGGCGGGTGGCAATCGCTATGAACTGCGTGCGCCGTTCGACGGCGTAGTGGTGGAAAAACACCTCGGCGTCGGTGAAGTGGTGAGCGAGACCAGCAACGCTTTCACCCTGTCGGACCTGTCTCAGGTGTGGGTCACCTTTGGCGTGTTCCCCAAAGATCTGAACAAGGTCCAGGTAGGTAAACCGGTGAAGGTCAGCTCCACGGAAATGGGCACCGAAGTGATGGGCAAGGTGGCCTATGTCGGCAACTTGCTGGGTGAACAGACCCGTACCGCGACTGTGCGAGTCACCGTGCCAAACCCCGATGACTCGTGGCGCCCGGGCTTGTTTGTGGCCGTGCAAGTGGCGACTGACACCTACCAGGCCAAGGTCACGGTACCGCAGGAGGCGATCCAGACCGTCGAGGACAAACCTTCGGTGTTCGTACGTACGGTGGACGGCTTCATGACTCGCCATATCGAACTGGGCGTGAGTGAAAACGGCTTCGTCGAAGTCCGCGAGGGCCTCGATGCCGGCGCGCAGGTGGCCACCGTCGGTAGCTTCATCCTCAAGTCGGAATTGGGCAAAGGCTCGGCCGAGCACGCCCATTGATACGCGCGGGTATCTGTACCTCCTGTGGTTGGCATTACGTAGCAGCGGTCGAGTAGAACGAGGTCGCGTCCGACTGCGAAGCAGTCGTAGAGCCTGATGTCCCGGTGTGTCAGATAAACCGCGGACGCAGCCTCGCCTGGGCTCGACAGCTGCTACGCAACGCTGGCCTCACGATTTGTTGGACCCTGCGCATTGATACGCCTTTTCTGCGAGTGATTTCCCATGTTTGAGCGCCTTATCCAATTTGCCATCGAGCAGCGCATCATCGTGCTGCTGGCGGTGCTGTTGATGGCCGGTGTCGGCATCGCCAGCTACCAGAAACTGCCCATCGACGCGGTGCCGGACATTACTAACGTCCAGGTACAAATCAACTCGGCCGCCGCCGGGTTTTCGCCGTTGGAAACCGAGCAGCGCATTACGTTTCCCATCGAAACGGCCATGGCAGGTTTGCCGGGATTGCAACAGACCCGCTCGCTGTCCCGCTCCGGCTTGTCTCAGGTGACGGTGATTTTCAAGGACGGCACTGACCTGTTCTTTGCCCGGCAATTGGTCAACGAGCGTTTGCAGGTAGCCCGTGAGCAATTGCCCGAAGGGGTCGAAGCGAGGATGGGGCCGATCTCCACCGGGCTTGGTGAAATTTTCCTGTGGACCGTGGAAGCGGAGGACGGCGCCCGGAAGGAGGATGGCACTGCCTACACGCCGACAGACCTGCGGGTGATCCAGGACTGGATCATCAAGCCGCAATTGCGCAACGTCCCGGGCGTGGCCGAGATCAACACCATTGGCGGCTTTGCCAAGGAATACCAGATCGCCCCGGACCCAAAACGCCTGGCGGCGTATAACCTGACCTTGACCGACCTGGTCACCGCGCTGGAGCGTAACAACGCCAACGTCGGTGCCGGTTATATCGAGCGCAGTGGTGAGCAATTGCTGATCCGCGCGCCAGGGCAAGTGGCGTCCATTGAAGACATCGCCAACATCGTGATCAACACCGTCGACGGTACGCCGATTCGCGTGCGCAACGTCGCCCAGGTCGACATCGGCCGTGAGTTGCGTACGGGCGCTGCGACCGAAAACGGCCGCGAAGTAGTGCTGGGTACGGTGTTCATGCTGATCGGCGAGAACAGCCGCACCGTGTCCCAGGCGGTGGCGAAAAAACTGGAAGAGATCAACCGTTCGCTGCCCGAAGGCGTGGTGGCGGTCACCGTGTATGACCGCACCAACCTGGTGGAAAAAGCCATCAGCACCGTGAAGAAAAACCTCTTCGAAGGTGCACTGCTGGTGATCGTGATTCTGTTCCTGTTCCTGGGCAATATCCGCGCGGCATTGATCACCGCAATGGTGATTCCCCTGGCGATGTTGTTCACCTTTACCGGAATGTTCACCAACAAGGTCAGCGCCAACCTGATGAGCCTCGGGGCGCTGGACTTCGGGATTATCGTCGACGGCGCGGTGGTGATCGTCGAGAACGCCATCCGCCGCCTGGCCCATGCCCAGCAGCGCCATGGCCGGCTGCTGACCCGCAGCGAGCGCCTGCATGAAGTGTTTGCGGCGGCCAAGGAAGCTCGTCGGGCGCTGATCTTCGGGCAACTGATCATCATGGTGGTGTACCTGCCGATCTTCGCTCTCACCGGGGTGGCCGGGAAGATGTTCCATCCCATGGCGTTCACGGTGGTGATTGCGTTGCTCGGGGCGATGATTCTCTCGGTGACCTTCGTGCCGGCAGCGATTGCGCTGTTTGTCACCGGCAAGGTCAAGGAAGAAGAAAACCTGGTGATGCGCACCGCACGCCGGGCCTATGCACCGGTGCTGGATTGGGTGATGGTGCACCGTCCGCTGGCCTTTGGTCTGGCGGTGCTGACCATTGTGGTGTCGGGCGCGGTCGCCAGTCGCATGGGCAGTGAGTTTATCCCCAGCCTCAGTGAGGGCGACTTTGCCCAGCAGGCCATGCGTGTGCCGGGCACCAGCCTCACGCAATCGGTCCAGATGCAGCAGCAGTTGGAAAAAACCTTGCTGGCCAAGGTACCGGAAGTCGAGCGCGTGTTTGCACGTACCGGTACTGCGGAAATCGCCTCGGACCCGATGCCTCCGAATATTTCCGACAGCTATGTGATGCTCAAGCCGAAGGATCAATGGCCCGATCCGAAGAAGTCTCGCGAGGCCATCATCGCCGATATCCAGCGCGCCAGTGCGATTGTGCCGGGCAGCGTGTATGAGCTGTCGCAGCCGATTCAACTGCGCTTCAACGAGCTGATTTCCGGGGTGCGCAGTGATGTGGCGGTGAAGGTATTAGGCGATGACATGGCGGTGCTGAACACGACCGCCGGGGAAATTGCCGAGACCTTGCAGGGGCTCAAAGGTGCTTCGGAAGTGAAGGTGGAACAAACCTCCGGGTTGCCGGTGCTGACCATCAATATTGACCGCGACAAGGCCGCGCGTTTTGGCCTGAATGTGGGTGATGTGCAAGACACCATCGCCGTGGCGGTAGGAGGGCGTCAGGCCGGTACGATGTACGAAGGTGACCGGCGTTTCGACATGGTCGTGCGCTTGTCCGACGCCCTGCGTACCGATATCGACGGGTTGTCACGGTTGTTGATCCCGATACCCGCGTTGGCCAGTAATGCCGGTGGGCAGATTGGTTTTATCGCCTTGTCGGAAGTCGCCAGCCTGGACCTGGTACTTGGCCCCAACCAGATCAGCCGTGAGAACGGCAAGCGCCTGGTGATCGTCAGTGCCAACGTGCGTGGACGTGACATAGGCTCGTTTGTCGAAGAGGCCGCGACGGCCATCACCACTCAGGTGAAAATTCCAGCGGGCTACTGGACCACCTGGGGCGGGCAATTCGAACAACTGAAAGAAGCCTCCGAACGCTTGCGCATCGTGGTGCCGGTGGCATTGCTGTTGGTGTTTGGGCTGTTGTTCATGATGTTCAACAACCTCAAGGATGGGCTGCTGGTGTTTACCGGGATTCCTTTTGCGCTGACCGGTGGGATCATGGCGCTGTGGTTGCGCGATATACCGCTGTCGATCTCGGTGGGGGTGGGGTTTATTGCCTTGTCCGGCGTGGCGGTGCTCAACGGGCTGGTGATGATTGCCTTCATTCGTAACTTGCGGGAGGAAGGACGTACGTTATCGGTGGCGATCAATGAAGGGGCCTTGACGCGGTTGCGGCCGGTGTTGATGACGGCGTTGGTGGCATCCCTGGGGTTTATTCCCATGGCATTGGCCACAGGGACCGGTGCTGAGGTGCAGAGGCCGCTGGCGACGGTGGTGATTGGCGGGATTATCTCGTCCACGATCCTCACCCTGTTGGTATTGCCGGCGCTGTACTACTGGGCGCATCGGCGGGATGAAGAGCCCGTGAGCGACTGACCTGTAGCCGCTGGCGCAGCCTGCGATCGGCTGCGCAGCAGACGCCAGGGTCTTGAAACCGCCGAAGGCCCTACGGCCCTTATCGCAGCCTCGTGCCTCGGCAGCGGCTACAGGGCCATGTCGAGCACCTGTAGCCGCTGGCGTAGCCTGCGATCGGCTGCGCAGCAGACGCCAGGGTCTTGAAACCGCCGAAGGTCCTGCGGCCCTTATCGCAGCCTCGTACCTCGGCAGCGGCTACAGGGCCATGTCGATCACCTGTAGCCGCTGGCGCAGCCTGCGATCGGCTGCGCAGCAGTCGCCAGGTTCTTGAAACCGCTGAAGGTCCTGCGGCCCTTATCGCAGCCTCGTACCTCGGCAGCGGCTACAGATTAAATGCAGCCATCCTGTAGCCTGCGATCGGCTGCGTAGCAGACGCCAGGTTCTTGAAACCGCTGAAGGTCCTTCGGCCCTTATCGCAGCCTCGTGCCTCGGCAGCGGCTACAAAGGGCAAAAAAAACGCCCCAATCGGGGCGTTAAAAATTCATCTCTTTCCAAAGGAGCTACACAAAAGCTTCAGAGATGAATGTGCTCGGTGTGCGCCGTTCAGATTGCCTCTTTCGAGGTTTTATCGGCCTCTGCGGACGGCGTCTGGGCCACAGCTTCTGAACCATGGATCTGCTGCTGTTGCTGGCGAAACTCGGCGAGGAACTGCTTGGAGCGGTCGCTGCCGTCGTCAGCCAGCGCTGCGGTCGAAAGGGTGCCCAGCAAACTGATGAATAACACGTTAAGTAGTTTCATAAATGTTCTCCAGACAAGGCCTGTGCCGTTAGTTGAAAACAAACCTCGGCTGGGCGATGCGGCCAGTATATGAAGGTCAACTTAACGAGAAGGTGAGGGCGATATTACAGTTCTGACAGGCTGCAAGTTGTGAACAGATGTAGGTCAACGGCAAGTGAATGTAAGCACTTGCCGCTGAGGTGTATCAGAGGATGGCGAGCGGGTATTCAACGATCAGGCGAAGTTCTTCCAGATCCGATTCAAAGGCACTGGAGCGCACCGTCGCCTGGCGAACCCGCAGCGACAGATCCTTCAGGTTGCCGCCTTGCACCACATACTTGGCCTCGATATCCCGCTCCCACCGACGTTGATCGGTCAACGGATTACCCGCCGCATCGCGGCGCATGTACACCGAGTTGGCGTTGCTGTAGTCGCCCCCGGTGCCTTTGCCGTAGCGGGTCATGAAGGACAGGCCGGGAATGCCGAAGGGCTGCATGTCCAGGTTGTAGGTGACCATCCACGAACGCTCCTTGGGCGAGTTGAAGTCGCTGTACTGGATCGAGTTATCGAGGAAGATCGAGTCCGACTGGCGCAGGTAATCGAAGTCGTCATTACCGTTGTTGCGCTGGTGCGATAGCGCCAGTTTATGGGCGCCCATCTTCACGCCGAGTTTGGCGCTCCAGATGTTGTTATTGAATTGCCCCAGCAGCTTCTTGCCTTCGTCCTGAGCGTTGTAATAGTTGAAGCCGCCGAACAACGACACCTCATCCGTCAGCGGATAGCTGGCCGCGGTACCGAAGTAGTATTGATCCCAGGCATCTTTCAAGCGGCTGCTGTAAAGGCTGACGCTGACATTCGGGTTCACTTGGTAATCGCCACCGAAGTAGCCGACCCAGGGGGCGTCGACCTTGCCTGCGTAGAAGGTGGCGAAGCCATTGTTCATGCCGCTGGCGTTGGGCTGGCTCATGGCATGCAGACGCCCGCCTTGCAGGGTCAAGCCGTCAAAGCTGGTGTTTTGTGCGGTGACCCCGCGAAAGCTTTCCGGCAGCAACCGTGAATCACCGTAATGCACCACTGGCGTTTGCGGGAATACATCGCCGGCTTTAATCACGGTATCCAGCAGGCGCACTTTCAGGGCTCCGCCGAGCTTGCTGTAGTTGTCTTCGGGACGGTTGTCGCTGTCCACCGGCAGCACGCCGAACGATCCCTTGCCGCCGCTGCGGCCGGTGCCCGAGTCCAGTTTCAGGCCATACATGGCAAAGGCGTCCAGGCCAAAACCGACGGTACCCTGGGTGAAGCCGGATTCGAACTTGCTGATCAGGCCCTGGGCCCAGGCTTGCGAATACCCGTTGCCGGTGGGGCTGGACTGGCCCTTGCGGTCATCGCGGTTGAAGTAAAAATTACGGGCCAGCACGTTCAACGTACTGCCTTCGATAAACCCTTCAGGTTGCTCTTCCACGGCCATGCCGGCCAGTGGCGTACAACCCGCCAGGGCCGCAATGAATGAAAGGGAAAGTTTGTGGTTAGTGCACATGTTTCGCTCCTCGTTATTGGCAGCTATCAGCCTTTTATTAAGTGGGCGTTATTGTTGGTTTGGCCCAGATTGATAGTTGCAAACACGAGATAACGGCGAGGTGGCGCGAGGATTACAATTTTGGAAGTTCGGTCGCATATAACGGATAAGTAATCTTTCAGTGACGCTCCTGACAGGGTTGGTTCGTTAACCTCGGTACTGAATATTTCAGACGAGGAACACCCCATGAATACCCTAACCGTCACAGTAGGCGCGTTGGTCCTGGCCCTGTCGTTCGGCGCAATGGCCGAGGGCGGTGGTGATCGTACCTTTACCCAGTTGATGGACAACAACCAGAAGGCCATGGCCCTGTATGCCGCGAAAAACGGCAAGCCCGCACCCGAGGTTCAGGCCTATCGCTACGGCATGAAGCTGGACATTGCCAAGGTGGTCAATGTGACGCCGCCGATCCGTGCGTGCGAGGTGGTGCCGTCGCGCATGACCTACGAAGACTCCACCGGCAAGCTCAATACTCTGGAGTATCAGGTGATGGGCATGTGCCGTAATAACGGCAGTTGAGAATGCGTAGAAAGTAGCCGGTGCTGTGGGACCGTCTGCCAGTTTCAGTTGGCCACTTAAGCGCTGCCGTGGATTTCAAAGTGCAGCATGTCGAACCACTGCCCATGCAGCAGAAAGCTTTTGCGTGAATGCCCGTACTGAGTAAAACCACTGCGTTCCAGCACCCGGACCGAGCCCAGGTTTTCCGGACGTACCGTGGCTTCGATCCGCAGTAATCCATGGTCTTGAAAGGCTTTCTGCAACCCCAGGGCTACCGCCTGCCGAGCCAGGCCGCGGCCGGTATACTCGGCCCCCATGCGGTAGCCCAGGGACGCCGAATGGTAGTAGCGGCGCCGCACCTGGGTGAAGTTGAGTCGCCCCACCAACAGGCCGTTCTCGCGCACCAGGTACTGGTAGGTGTGATCTTCGCGAGCTTCCTGCAAAGCGGTTTCGATGGCCCGGGTCACGCCGTCGACGCTGTAGTAAGCGTCCGGGCGAGCATTGATCCAGCTTTCGAAAAACGCCCGGTTGGCCAGCTCGAACGCCAGCATTTCGTGCATGTCATCCCACTGTGGGGGCGTCAATGTCAGGTTCATCCTTGGCAAGCCTCGTGGTCAGTGTCACTTGTGCCTCCTTCATCTCATGATCCGGCCGGTGGATTCAAGTTTCAGGTATCGTTGGATTTTCCCCGAGCACCGGAAGACCGTCCATGAGCCTTACCTATCGTCGTCCCGTCCCGCTGTCCAAGGCCTACCGTTTGCTCAACCATGGGCCGACCGTGCTGGTCAGTGCCGCCCACAATGGGCAACGCAATATCATGGCGGCCGCCTGGGCCATGCCGTTGGATTTCGAACCGCCGAAAGTCGCCGTGGTACTGGACAAGGCCACTTGGACCCGGCAGTTGCTCGAAGGCGCAGGTAGCTTTGTGCTCAACGTACCGTGCGTGGCCCAGGCCGATATTGTGCAAACCGTGGGTAACACCACCGGCAGCGATCGGGACAAGTTCGAAGCCTATGGCTTGCAGGCATTCACTGGCGAGCAAACCGATGCACCGATGCTTGAAGGCTGCGTGGCCTGGCTGGAATGCCGCCTGTTGCCAGAGCCGCATAACCAGCAGACCTATGACCTGTTCCTCGCCGAAGTGATCGCCGCCCAGGCCGACGAGCGAGTGTTCAGCGATGGCCGTTGGCACTTCGAAGGCCAGGATGCGCTGCGCACCTTGCACCATGTGGCGGGCGGGAATTTCCTGACGATTGGCCAGCCGGTGGTTGGGCGCCAGCTCGACGTCTGAGGCTTACCACCGGGCCTGGCTCAGCGCCTCGGCAAACGCCATCAGCTTTGGTGAATATTGCCGGGAGGGCGGATAGACCAGCGACAACGCCCGGCTGCGGCCGGCGAAGTCTTCCAGCAACGGCACCAGACGGCCGGCGGCGAGGTCTTCACGCACGGCGAAGTCCATCACCTGGGCGATGCCAAAACCACCGACAGCGCCGTCCACCAAGGCGTCGCCGATATCGAAGATAAGCCGGCCCTCGACGCTGACATCGCGCACTTTTCCATCGAGCATGAACTGCCACTCCACCAGCCGCCCGCTGCGCAGGTTGCGCACGGTCAGGCAGTTGTGGTGCTTGAGGTCATCGACGGTTTGCGGCGCACCAAAACGTGCGAGGTACGCGGGCGAGGCGACCGTGACCCAGCGTAGCGGCGCCAGTGCCCGGGCGATCAGGCGTTGATCCTGGATTTCACCGGTGCGCAGCAGGGCGTCGAAGCCTTCGTCGACGATGTCCACCAATCGGTCAGTCATCACCGCTTCGATGCACAAGTCAGGGAAACGTTGGGTCAGCTCGCCAATTACCGGCATCACCACCTTGCGCCCGAACAGCGACGGCGTGCTGATCTTCAGCAACCCCGACGGCGAGCAGCGACGGTCCAGCATCTGCCGTTCGGCTTCCGCCAGTTCGGCGAGCAACGGGGCGCTGCGCTCGTACAGCATCTGGCCATCGGGCGTGAGGCTGACACTGCGGGTATTGCGCTGCAACAGGCGCACACCCAACTCGTTTTCCAGCCGGGAAATGGCCCGGGACAACCCCGACTGCGTCAGGCCCAGGTCACCGGCCGCGCGGGTAAAGCTACGGGTCTCGGCAACTCGAACCAACAGGCGAACAGCGTTCAGATCCATGATTAAAGTCATTACTGAAAGAGTGATAGGGCTATTTATCATCTGTGGCGCATGAAAGACACTGGCCGCACTTCATTTTCGGACAGGATGCTGTGATGCCCGCTACTCCTTTGACGCGACCTTCGGGCTGGATGCTTGCGCTGCTGGCAACGGCGCAGTTGATCATCGCCCTGGACGCAACCATCGTGTTTGTCGCCCTGCCACAAATCGGCAGCCACCTCGGGTTTTCTGTCCAGCAACTGCAATGGGTGGTCAGCGCCTATACGGTGGCGTTTGGCGGCTTTCTACTCTTGGGTGGTCGGGCGGCGGACCTGTTGGGCAAGCGGCGTTTGTACATGCTTGGCCAGTCGTTGTACGCGCTGTCATCGCTGGCGGCGGTGCTGGGAGGCAGCGCGTTGCTGCTGGTGTTGGCGCGGGCGGTGCAGGGTGTCGGCGGCGCGTTGTTGTTCCCGGCGACCCTGGCGCTGATCAACACCTATTACGCTGAAGGGCCGGCCCGCAACCGGGCTTTTGCGGTGTGGAGCGCGGCGTCGGCGGCGGGCTTGGCTCTGGGGGCGTTGCTGGGTGGGGTGTTGACGCAATGGTGGGGCTGGGAGGCGGTGTTTCTGGTCAATGTGCCATTGGCGGGCGCTTGCGCGTTGGCGGCGCGCCGCTGGATTCCTGCCGACGGGGAGCGCGCTCACGGACGCAGTTTTGATCTCAGCGGCGCGTTGACCGTGACAGTGGGCGCAACCCTGTTGGTGTTTGCCTTGGTGCAAGGGCCGGAGTGGGGCTGGACGGCGCCTGCCACGTTGGGCTGCATGCTGGTGGCGCTGGTGTTGCTCGGGCTCTTCGCCTGGATCGAACACCGGGGCCGTGACCCGCTGATGCCGCTGCGCTTGTTCGGCTATCGCGAGTTGCGCATGGCGATGGTGCTGACGGCGGTGTTCATGAGTAGCTTCGGCGTGCAGTACTACTTTCTGGCGGTGTACTACCAGCAGATCTACGGCTACAGCGTGTTGGCGTCAGGGTTGGCGTTCTTGCCGGCGACGTTGGTGTGCACCCTGGGCATCTGGCTGGCCGAACGCTCGTTGGTACGATTTGGCTTGCGCACGACCCTGGTCAGCGGCCAACTGGCCGGTGCGCTGGGCATCGCATTGGTGTGCCTGGCGTTGCCGAGTGGGGCGGGATTCTGGCCGTTGCTGCCGGGGATCTTGATCCTGAGTGTCGGCCAGGGCATGACGTGGACCGCCATGTGGGTGTCTGCCGGTCTTGGCATCAAACCGGGAGAGCAGGGCGTGGCGGCGGGGATGGCGTCCACCAGCCAGCAAATTGGCGGGGCATTGGGGTTGGCGTTGCTGGTGTCTATGGCCAATGCCGGTGGTGGGACCGGCGCGGGTCAGGCATCTGGCATTGAACTGGCATTGTGGTGGAGTGCGGCGATTGCCCTGGCGGGGGCGGTGCTGGCGTTGCGGCTCAAGCCTGCGGTGGTGAATTCAGGCCCAGTACTTGAAACCTCTTAAGGTACTTGTGGCAAGCCCCCTCGCCACAGGGGTTTATCAGATCGCGCCTCAGCGCCCGAGCATCTTCACCCACCGCGACGGCGGCAACCCGAAGGTGCTGTGAAATTGCCGGGTCATGTGACTCTGATCGGTGAACCCGGCCGTCAGCGCAGCATCCACCAACGATTGCCCCTGGCCGATCAAGGTCCGCACCAGGTCCAGGCGGCGCATGGTCAGGTAACGGTAGGGGCTGGTGCCGAACAACAGGCGAAAATCCCGCGACAACGCCCAACGGTCACGACCACTGTGCGCGGCCATCTCTTCCAGCGTGACGGGCCGGCCCAGGGCGCTGTGGATAAACTCACGGGCACGTTCGGCGGCCCGGTAATCAAAGGTCTTGCGGACGACGCTGATCCCTGAGGCGTTGTTCAGGGCCTGGGCCAGGTCAAACAGCGCGTCTTGCTCTTGCAACGGATCAATGGGGCAGTCCAGGCTTTGCAGCAGCACTTCACTGGCCCGGTACAACCACGGATCGCGGGACAAGCCAGCATGGACAAACGGTAACGGCTTGCCGCCGAGGATTTGCTGGATCAGCGCCGGCTCTACATAAATCATCCGGTACTTGAAACCTTCCTCGCTGCTGGCCCAACCGTCATGGACTTCGTCGGGATGCAGCACCATGGTGGTGCCGGGCAGGCTGTGGGTTTTGTTGCCGCGGTAATGAAAACTCTGCACTCCGAACAGGGTGCGACCGATGGCATAGGTGTCGTGGCGATGGGGATCGAAGCCGAACCCGGAAAAGTACGCCTCGATACGCTCCAGGCCACTGGCGTGGGGCGCGCGGTGCAGCCAGTCGATGTTGGAAGTCGGTTTGCCCATGGTGGCTTGTCGCAAGGTGAGGTGGAAACACGTTAACCCAGTCTGAATCCACTGTCTGCCGGGGTCTTGTACGATTGTGCGCGGCGTGGGCAGACAGCCCCTTGGGCGTGGCCTATGATTCCAGTTCATGTACTGACCCGGTGCAACCCCATGCAATTTTTCAATCCGGCCTACGCCACACCGCTGATGTCGCTGGCCCTGCTCTGGACCGTCGCGGTGGTGACGCCGGGGCCCAATTTCTTCAACACCGCGCAACTGGCGGCCAGCTGTTCGCGCCGCCATGGTGTGGTGGCCTCGTCAGGCGTGGCCACCGGCACCGTGATGTGGGGGTTGGCGGGTGGCTTGGGCATCAAGTCGCTGTTCACCGCCGCTCCCATGTTGTATCTGGCGTTCAAAATCATCGGCGGCTGCTACCTGATTTATCTGGGGTTGAAACTGTTCAAACGCTCGACGCCTGCCATGAGTCAGAGCCTGTTGCCGGACGAACCCCGACGCTCGCTGTTTTCTGCCTGGCGCCTGGGCTTGCTGGGCAATCTGTCCAACCCCAAGGCCGCGTTATTTGTCGCCACCATCTTTGCTTCCACCATGCCGCCGTCACCCTCGCCGATGTTGCTGACTTTGGCCGTGATCACCATGGCGACGCTGTCATTCAGTTGGTACTCCTGCGTGGCGCTGGTGTTTTCCAGTGAACGAATGGCCAGCCTCTACAGCCGCTCGCGCAAGTGGCTGGATCGCTTTGCCGGCAGTTGTTATGTGTTGTTCGGGGCGCATCTGGTGACCACTCGCTGAAACGGAGTCAAGACCATGGAGTGGGAATACATTGTGTTGGCACCACTGGTTATTGGCGTCCAGGCCTTCGCCCTGTGGGTGGTCTACCGGGTCTGGAAGCACTTGAACAAGCCGCGGGCTTGCGCGACCACGGCCTATGCACCAGGCACCGGTCTCAATGGTGCCAACATCCCGGTACTGGCGACGTTTGTCGGTATTCGTGTATTGCCTTGGGTGGCGCTCGCCAGCAACAACCTCAATCCTGTGTTGAAGATTGACGGAGACAGCCTGGTGTATCGAGTCTTGCGGCAGCGGCAGCGGCCGCTGTCCTCGATACTCCAGGTGGACGTGCGCAGCGCCTATGGCACCTTCAACCTCATATTCGAGTTCCGGGACTCACCCCTGACGTTCATCGCCAACCTTGGCAGCGCCGAGCGCGGTGCTTACGTGCTGTCGATGCTGCCCACCAGCGTGATGCTTTCCGAGCGGGCACAGGCTGCGAAAATCGCGCTGCCTCTTTAAGTTCGGGCGAGCCTCGTGTTAAGTAGCGTGACTTTTCAGAACACGTTCAATGCGAGGCCGGACATGAGCAAGCTGCGGGTAGGTATTATTTTTGGTGGGCGTTCGACCGAGCACGAAGTGTCGTTGCAGTCGGCGCGCAATATCGTCGATGCGCTGGACCGCTCGCGCTTCGAGCCGATCCTGATTGGTATCGACAAGGCCGGCCATTGGCACCTCAATGACACCTCGAACTTTCTGATCAACCAGGAAAACCCGGCGCTGATCGCCCTCAACCAGTCCAACCGCGAACTGGCGGTGGTACCGGGCAAGGCCAGCCAGCAACTGGTGGAAACGTCCGGCCAGACAATGCTGGAACACGTCGATGTGATCTTCCCCATCGTCCACGGCACCCTCGGCGAAGACGGCTGCCTGCAAGGCTTGCTGCGCATGGCGGACTTGCCGTTTGTGGGCTCCGACGTGCTCGGTTCGGCCGTGTGCATGGACAAGGACATCAGCAAGCGCCTGCTGCGCGATGCCGGGATTGCTGTCACGCCATTCATTACCCTCAACCGTGGCAACGCGGCGCGTACCTCGTTCCAGCAAGCGCAGCACAAGCTCGGCCTGCCGCTGTTCGTGAAACCGGCGAATCAAGGCTCCTCCGTGGGTGTGAGTAAAGTCGGCAACGAAGCCGAGTACCACGCAGCGATTGAGTTGGCTTTGGGTTTTGACGAAAAAGTACTGGTGGAGTCGGCGGTCAAGGGCCGGGAAATCGAATGCGCCGTATTGGGCAACGACCGACCGGAGGCCAGCGCCTGCGGTGAGATCGTGGTGCGTGACGGGTTCTATTCCTACGACAGCAAATACATCGACGGCCAGGCCGCCCAGGTGGTCGTGCCGGCCGATATCAGCGTCGAGGCCAGCGAGCGTATTCGTGCCTTGGCCATCGAAGCGTTTGAAGCCCTGGGCTGCGCCGGGCTGGCGCGGGTGGATGTATTCCTCACCGATGACGGTGAAGTGCTGATCAACGAGATCAACTCACTGCCGGGTTTTACCCGTATCAGCATGTACCCCAAGTTGTGGCAGGCCGCCGGGATGAGTTACAGCGAGTTGGTCAGCCGGTTGATTGACTTGGCACTGGAGCGGCATGCGGGGCGCAAGGGGTTGAAGATCAGTCGGTAAAGTCAGGCTTGGCTGGGTCGAGCGATATCACCCAGGCAACGAAGAACTAATGTGGGAGGTCCCACTACCTCTTCGACGTAGCGCTGTCGCGCAGCAAACTGGGACCTCTGTGGCGAGCGGGCTTGTCCCGCGTTGGGGTGCGAAGCGCCCCTGATGAAGACGAATGCGGTGTATCAGGCACTCCTCTGCGCCTGGTTTTGGGGCTGCTGCGCAGCCCAACGCGGGACAAGCCCGCTCGCCACAAGAATGCGGTCGCCTGAAATTGTTTATGCAGGACTCAAGACTTTAGGGTGAAATTTTAACCCTTTAAACTCAGTAAGTTATTTTAAGTTTAATAAGAGCGGGCTTGTCGGGTCCCACACTAGATTTGCTTCGCTCCACCTGCTGTACGCGCAATCCACGAATACAATAACGTCTTCTTTTCCTCGCTGTGATGAGTCCGCCTGCGATAGCTGGCAAACGCGTTTGACGTGCAGTAAGTGCACACCTCACTGACCTCAACCTGCTGGCGTGCAACCCCCGCCGCTTGCAGCAGAATCAGTGCGTATTGGCTCAGGTCAAACCACGCGCTCAACGCCTGCCGTGCCTCGGGCGGTGTGATAGTCGGCGTCAGCATCGGCGCAGGCTGTTCGAATGTCCACGGTGCTTCACCGTCTTGCCACAAGTGGCCTTGGCTCGCTTGCAACTGGGCGATGAACGCCTCACTCACCTCGTAGCAGCAGGGCTTGATCGACGGGCCGATGGCGACTTGCAGTTGGTCCAGGGCAATCCCTTCGGCGGCAAAACGCTGCATGGCGTTGGCGATGATCCCTCCTTGCAGGCCCTTCCAGCCGCCGTGGAGCGCGGCCACTAACTCTCCCTCTTTCGAAGCAATCAGCAGTGGCAGGCAGTCGGCGGTGATCACGGCGATGGGGTGTTTGTCGCGGGTGAAAACGCCGTCGGCCTCGATGGTATTGGCCACCTGATCGCGGTGCCATTCAATGATCGTCGCGGTATGTGCCTGCTTGCAGAAGAACACGTCGTCAGGACGCAAGGGGTCGTTGATTGAGCAAAAGCCGTGGTCGACGCCGGGGATGGCGCCGAGGTTACTTGCCTGATGCACGCTGCTCTCTCCGTTCAATAAAACGAGTAGGCAGGGTGTCGATCGATGGGGGCGATCGTCACCCTGCAAGGTTCAATCTCCCAGCGCTTCGCCTTCACGCCGAGGATCGGCGCCACCGCTCCACGAAGGTTTACCTTGGGTATCGCGCACCCGAACGATGGCCTGGGCGCCGCTGGTCATGTCGATTTCACTGAGGGCGTGGCCCTTGTCCTTGAGTGCCTGCTTCAGTTGTGGGCTGAACAGCCCTTGCTCCAACTCCGTGGCGCCATTGCGACTGCCGAAGTTAGGCAGGCCGACGGCGGCTTGCGGGTCCAGATTCCAGTCGAGCATGGCCACCAGGGATTTGCTGACGTACTCGATGATTTGCGAACCACCCGGCGAGCCGACCGTGGCCAGCAGCTCGCCGCTCTGGCGGTCGAACACCAGCGTGGGGGCCATGGATGAGCGCGGGCGTTTGCCGGGTTCGATGCGGTTGGCAACCGGCTGGCCGTTTTCTTCGGGGATGAACGAGAAGTCGGTCATCTGGTTGTTCAGCAAAAAGCCCTGGACCATGACGTGCGAGCCGAAGGCCGCCTCCACCGTGGTGGTCATCGACACAGCACCGCCCTGATCGTCCACGGCCACCACCTGTGAAGTGGAAATGCGCAGCGGTGAGCGGTCGGGTGCATAAGCCACCTGGATCCCCGCCGGCTTGCCGGGTTTGGCAACGCCCATGCTGCGATCGCCGATCAACGCGGCGCGGCTGGCGAGATAATCCGGCGCAACCAAGCCGGCAACCGGTACGGGCACGAAGTCCGAGTCGGCGACGTACAGCGCACGGTCGGCATAGGCCAGGCGGTCGGCCTCGGCGATCAGATGGACCGCTTCCGGCATCGGTTCCAGGCCAGCCGGGCTATCGATTTTCACCGGTTTGAGCGGTGCCAGGTCCAGGCGCGGGTCCCGGGTTTCCAGAGCCTGCAAGGTGCCGAGGATTTGCGCAATGGCGATCCCGCCCGAAGACGGTGGTGGCATACCGCAGACTTGCCAGCGCTTGTAGTCAGTACACAGCGGTGCGCGCTCTTTGGCGGTGTAGCCCTTGAGGTCATTGAGCGACAGGCTGCCGGCGTTGCTGTTGCCCTGGACCTTGCGGGTGATCTCTTCGGCAATCGCGCCGTGGTAAAGCGCATCCGGCCCTTCCTTGGCGATACGCTTGAGTACATTGGCCAACGGCTGGTTTTTCAACAGTGTGCCGGTAGCTTTGGGGGTGCCATCGGCGTTGAGGAAGTAGGCGGCCATTTCTGGCGAGCGAGTGATGTAGCGATCGGCGGCGATCAGGCTGTGCAGGCGTGGGGAAATCGGGAAGCCCTGTTCGGCCAGGTGAATGGCCGGTTCAAACAAGACCGCCCATGGCAGGTGGCCGGTCTTTTTATGCGCCATTTCCAACGCGCGCAATACGCCGGGCGTTGCGACCGAGCGGCCACCAATCTGTGCCTCGGGGAACGACATCTGTGAACCGTCAGCTTTCAGAAACAGACGCTCGGTGGCGCCCGCCGGTGCGGTTTCGCGACCGTCGTAGGCGTGCACCTGCTTGCCATCCCACAGCATGATAAAGGCCCCGCCGCCGATGCCTGAGGATTGCGGTTCCACCAGCGTCAGCACGGCTTGCATGGCAATCGCCGCATCGATGGCCGAACCGCCCTTGCGCAGGATCTCTCGTCCGGCTTCGGCCGCCAGCGGATTCGCAGCAGCAGCCATATGGCGCTCGGCGTGACGGGTGCTCATGTCGGTGCGATAGCCTGAGCCGAGCTCCGGTGCCGGTGGCAGTTCCGGGGCGGTGGCGCTATGGCAGGCGGCGAGGGTGAGGGCGGCGGCTATCACCGAGAGGGTGGTAAGCCGTTGACGGCGGGGAATCGAAAACACGCGATGAACTCCGTTCATTTTGAGAATGATCTGTTGTCCTTGGGGTAACGCTCTAACAGGTCAGTCATGGCTTGCATGTAAGGGAGGTCGGACACTAGCAGTGGGGAAGGGCGAGCGTCAAAAGTGAGAAATGGTTGTGCGATACAACCTCTAGCCATATAGTTGCTTCGCACAACTACATGTGTGGTTCAGATGAAGGTGGCCCCCTGTGAATACTTTTCAAGCGGATCTCATTGATCAAATCCGTTCGGCATCCCGTCTCATGGTTCGAGAGCTGGGCTTCATGCAACCGAGGTTGGCAGCTTCCAGCTACCCGCCTTCATCGGTGCACACCATTGTGGAACTGGGAGAGCGTGGCTCACTGACCGCAGGTGAGCTGGTGGAGCTGCTGGGGTTGGAGAAATCCTCGGTGAGCCGGATGGTTCGCAAGCTGATCGAGGCGGGCGAGATTGAAGAGTTCGCCAACGCTGACGACGCTCGCTCGAAAGTACTGCGCCTCACGATGCAAGGCACGAGCACGTTGCGAGAGATTGAGGCGTTTGCCAGGCGCCAGGTGGGGGATGCGCTCGGGCTGTTGTCGGCTGAGCAACAGCACGCGGTGAGTCAGGGCATCGAACACTATGCGGATGCTTTGCGGGTGCACCGATTGGGGGGCGAGTCTTCTACACCACAGCGCTTCAGCGTTGTTCGAGGCTATCGACCGGGTGTGATCGGACGGATTGCTGAAATGCACGCCAATTACTACGCCAGGCACGCCGACTTCGGCCAACCCTTCGAAAGCCTGGTGGCCACCGATATGGCGCAGTTGATGGGGCGTTTGGCCAACCCTCGCAATGAGGTCTGGGCGGTGCTGGACGCAGGACGGATTGTAGGCTCGATTGCGATTGACGGTGAGGGCGAAAATGGCGAGGCGATACTGCGCTGTTTCATCCTTGATCCCCCGGCCCAAGGCCATGGATTGGGTAAGCGCTTGTTGAATGAGGCGCTGAGCTTTTGTGATGAACAGCACTTTGCCGCGGTTCGGCTGTGGACGTTCAAGGGGCTTGATGTGGCACGCAAGCTCTATGAAGACGCGGGCTTTGTGCTGCAGACGGAACAGGAAGGGCAGCAGTGGGGGCGGTTGGTGATCGAGCAGTGTTTTGTGCGGCAGGGTGGTAATTGATTGCGCCGTGATCTGTCCGCGCCTTGAGAGGGCCAGCGGCAGCCAGACGAACTAGGGCGCGAGGGAGCGAAGCGAGTACAAGATGTGGAACCAAAAGCTTCAAATGTTCACTAGGTACTGCAATCAGGACTTTCAGGAGATTGCAATGAATCTAGAGGCAGAGGGCGTGGTTGGTTCGCGACATAATGCCATTGGGCTGGCGGTGGCGCCATCCTCTGAGAGGCTTCCTCAGGAGGCGCGTGGCAACCGTACTGTCCGCGATTTTTCATCAAAAGACAGGAATGCCCCGGCACCTGTCGAATTGACCCATTATCAATCGCTGCAACCGAGCTCGATGTTATTCGACGTCAGGCTCAAGGACGGAGGGGTGCAGACTGACGCGTCAGTGGTGGGTCAGGATATCGCGCGACAGCTCAATGGAATGAACAGGCAGTATGTTGCCGAGGGGCCCGCCGAGGCAGGGACAAACACGTTGCGTATCAAAGATGATCGGCAACATCTGTTTCATATCCAGTCCACACCTGCCGTTGCAGCGGTGTTCAAGCACGTTCCTCCTGCTGCGGCCGCCAAGGGATCGGTACAGCCTCCGGCGAGCTCCGGCAGGGCCCATCTCGGACAGATCAGCCAGGTGCAAACCACTGTTGATGGTCAGCAGTTCCGTTTGGCGAACGGACGCCTGTATCGCTTTGAGCCACAGGTCAACACCTGGCTTCCCGATGCCGACAACCGCCCGCTCAGTCGTATTGGCCTGACCCGGGAGGGCCAGTTGCTGAAATTGCCCGAGGGCGTGGTAGACGGCAGCGCCGAGGGTCGGGCTGCGGTTTCCTTGAGTCACGCCCAGGGTGTTTCGGTCTTGCATCTTCAAGGTGCTGGCGAGCAAACCCTGCGCCCGTTGGATGAGGCCGGTGCCCCATTGCAGCTGACGCGCATAGGGCTGTCCGGAAATACTCTCTATGCGAGCAACACCTATGGCGAGTTGCTGCGTGCTGATCTGCACCCATCCCGGGCCGGTGTGCTGACAATGACCCGACAACCAGTTGAATCACTGGAGCGGACATTAAGCGGGCCGGTCAGCGTCGAGGGTTTTTTCCATGACGATGCGGGACAACTCAATGCCTTGGTACGGGATTCACGCCAGCAACTGCATAGTGCTCCACTGACCGGTACGGATCCGCTGAGACCGGAGTGGAACCTCAGTGATGTGCTGGTCAAGGGCATTGAGAAAGGCTTGCCGCAACTCAGCCAACAGGCACTGGCGGGGGCGGTTGATCTCGGGCAGCGCGGAAAAGTCGCGTTTGATGCCGGCAACCTGTTGGCTTGGGATGCCGCGGCGCAACGTTGGGAAGGCAGCCCACAGAAGGGTATTCAAGGTCTGGAGCGAGGGTTGGATGGTCGTGCCTATGTATTGCAGGAAGGACAGCTGAAGGCGGTGGCGATCCAGCAAGTTCGGGCGCCGATCCATGAGGGGGCCAGCCACGAGTTGTCGTCTGTTCCCAAGCCTAGGCCGCAGGTCCTGCTTGATGAAGTATTGGCAGGGGATAAACAGCGCAATATCACGGCGTTCGCCGTGGCGGATGGCCGCACGTTCATAACGGCTGACCAAGATAATCAGCTTCAGGTAAGCCTGGATGGCGTGACCACGCGGTTGGCGTTTTCCAGCCCTGTCGCCGTGCAAGCATTGGCTTTGGATCATGAGGCTAATCTTTATGCCCAGAGCAGCAACGGCGAGTTGTTTCGGTTGGATCGTCAAGACTGGCAGGGCAACCTTAAGGCAACGCAGACCTGGACCAAGGTCAACCTGCCGGATGACCAACGGCTGGACTCTTTGCGCACGGGGTCTGATAAACACTTGATTGGTGGTTGGGATAATCGATTCTTTCGATTGGAGGCTTCTGTCCAGGGGGCAATGGAGTGGGGGCCAATGCCCTCGTCACATGCGCCTGGTCAGTCATTGGCCGAGAAGCTGGCAGGCGCTCAACTGCGCGCACAGTTCCCGGGTGGCAGCTTGGCCGTCAGCAGTAACGTGATGGGACAAACCAGTGACGGTGTGCCACGCAATCGAGGTTTTCTCTCTGGATTGAGAGCGCACTTTCATCCGTTGGAAAGCCTCAAGCAAATGGGCATGGATGTTCAGCAACACTTAAACGGACGCGAGGGCCTGGCGAGTGTCTACGCAGACGACAAGCATCTGCATGAACAACTCTTGCCGCTTTCCCGTTCCCGGCCTGTATCTGCTGATCTTGGCAGCCGCCTCGCTTCCTTGGGTGAGGCCGGGCCACGCCAGGCGCTGGCCGAGTCAATCAGCAGTGCGCTGGTTCAGGTGGAGAAAAACAGTGAGTCGACCGCTCGACGCCTGGGGGATGTGCATGGTTTTCTCGTTGATCCCAAGCCAGGGTTAAACCGGGCGACCACTCAAGCAGGGTCGACACTTCATCAGCTCTATGAGGCTTTCAAAAGGGTCTCGCCGTCCTCGCAGAAACCCACCGCTGCATTGCTTGCCAATTACGAGGGCCAGGCCTTGTCGCTTCCGAAATGGGACCCCGAGCGCAAGCGTGATCTCAACCATCCCTCGGCGATAATTGAGGGTGATCTGATTCACCATGCGAGCACCCTCAAGCAACTTACCGATCTGGCGGTCGAGCTTGAGACTGCCTCAGGTCATAGCCCGAGTGCCCTGGCGAGAATTGAACAATCCCTGAAAGCCGTGATGCAGGCCTATGACCAGAGCCCTGTGCATAAACTGTCGACTCAGAACATCGCCAGCTATGACCAGGCAGAAACCCTTTACAAGAACTTCAAATCGTTGGCCAAGGACCTTGGAACACCAGGGTCCGCTCTTCATTGGCATCTTACTCGGTTGCTGGGTTTACCGGCCGATGCCGGCCTCAAAGAAGCAATGACCCGGGAAGTGCAGCAGCTGGGTAGTGGCCAAACCCTGGCCTCGGGCCGTACCCAGGGTAAAAGCCTTGGCATCATGGTGACCGGAATAAAACCCGTGGCACCGGTGGAGTTCTTCATGGGGGTTTCCAAGGCCCATGCCAACGGCGTCAGCATCAGTCGAACCGATAAAGGCGCCAGGGTTGAAATCAGCATGGATGACACCCGGCGACTGGCGGCTTCGGTGGCTTCGGGGCTGACCTTGGGGCGAGGAGTGCAAGCCGTGGGACCGGGGCTGAGAGTCGCCGCGGAAGTGACTGCGGCCGTAGCAAGAAATACCGGCTCGACCATCAGCTTTGATGTGAAGGAAGCGGACTTTCCGAAGATGATGTCGATCCTCATGGGAGAGCAAGGCAATGTCTACGACTTGCTGGCCTTGGGGCAGGCACATGTGGCGGGTAAAAGTTCGAAAAACAACGCTGATCTCAGCCTGGATGGGGTGGCGCAATTGCGTTTGCTCTACAACCCCCAAGAGGACATCAACGAGCTGGCTACGGTGATTCGAGCCGGCATTGGTGTGGTGGGTAGCCTCAACGTGGCGCACGCAGACAATAGCCAGTCCACCAGCCGTGGCGCGACAAGTACCAGCCACAGTGGCGGAGCGAATCTGCAACTTGGCAGGCTGGGCGGTGTAGGTGTCAACGTTGCTCCCCTCAATATGGTGGCGATGGGCATTCCGGGCGGCGGTGCGCCTAACGTCGCTGCGTTCGCGCTACCCGAGGTGTCGTTCATGGTGAAGTTTGATCGCACGCAATCGCGGGGTTTCAGCTTCAGCTTCAAGCAGCCTGAGCCGGTGACACAATTGCAGATTGACGGCGTTGTCAGCAGCTTGTCACGTTACTCCCCGGCGTTCAGGCAGGACCTGGGCGCTCTGGGGCTTTCGGGCAATACACCCGGTGAGCAATTGACCAAGCTGCAGCATTTCCTCGCGAGCCATCCACCGGTGTCGACAAAACCCGAGGCTTACCATGCTATTGCCCAGTCACTGGATAAGCTGACTCACCAGCAGTACCTGCAGCAGAACGGGCTTCGCCAACTGGCGTCGGTTGAAGCTTCGGTCACCGCTGTTGGCTTGCGTGACAATGGGCAGCATGCCTGGCTGAACGATGTTGCACCGGCCAATAAGGCTGCCATTGTGCAGTGGCTCAAGGATGATCCACAGTTTGCCCAAGTACTCGACCAATTGCAGAACGGTGAGGGGACCTCGGTAAGAGTCGGCCTGGAGTTGAAGCCGGATGTGTTGCGTGCCATCGAGCGCAAAATTTTCGACGGTGACAACCCGGAGCCGCTGATCAAAAGTGCCCTGAATAACCGTGAGAACCTGCGTATCAAAAGTATGAGCCTCAGTCATACCGCGAGCCAGTCCCATGCCCTGTCGGTACCGGCAATGACGAATATCGGCTTTTCGAGCAATGCAGGACTTAGCCATACCCATAAACGGGTCAACGCCGACCTCGAGTACGGGGTGGATATGAACAAACCGTTGAGAATGAACCTGAGCGACACACTGGGCAGCCCGCCGAGCTACGATTTGACTATTGATTTGGCGGACCAGCGGGTGAGGGCTCCCAGCTTGCCGGTATCCTGAAGTGCGTCGGCCGGGCGCAGGACTTTTCTCCAGGCATAAAAAGGTTTTTCACTGTTTTCCGGGAAAGGCGGCCTTGAGCATTCTTGAGCAAATAGACCGTCGACAGCGGCTGGCTGGCTGCCAACAACTCAGCGAGATGAACAGTTTGTTCCGCCTTGAGGTTTTCTTTGTTGCGCAGTAACAGCCATCGACTTTGCTTGACCTCTTGGTGGTAGAGCAGTGTTTTGTTCGGCGAGGGAGGTAGTGCGCAGAGGGTTGGGACGCTTGGGGATATCGCCGCAGCCGTGCGTTTCTTGGCATCGTATGCGGCGAGTGTTGTCACCCGCGAAATCATGGACGTGGATGGCGGTTACATGCGTGGCTGAGGTTGCAGGTGCGCAGGCAAGCGGCGCAGCGTCCACGTGGTGGTGAGCACCGCCGCTATTGCGCACAGTGCGATGCCGATCAACATCGGTGCCGGGGTGTGGTCGGCAAACAAACCGGCCAGGGACATGGCCACGGCGCCGGTGACCATTTGAATGGCGCCCAACAGCGCAGACGCAGAACCTGCTACGGCACCATGATCCTCCAGAGATAACACGCCGGCAGCGGGCAGCAGCAAACCGAGAAAACCGAAACCGATAAACAGCAGCACCATCATCAACGGCAGGTTATTGCCCCAAAGCGTCGTCAGCGCCAACAAGGTCATGACAGCCGCCACACCCGTTACTGACCAGCGAATCAGTGGGGCCAGGCCAAAGCGTGCGCTCAAGCGGGCCGTCAACTGGCTAAGGGCAAAAAACGATGCGGCGTTGAGGGCAAAGCACAGGCTGAATTGGGTGGGGGTTAACCCGTAGTACTCGATGTAGACGAACGGTGCGCTGCCGATGAACACGAAAAACGTTGCCAGGCCAAAACCGCCTACCACCGACAAGCCGGTGAATACCGGGTCGTGCAGCAAGGCACCGTAACTGCCGAAAGCGTTGCCAAGGGTTTTGCCCAGGCGGCGCTCGGCCGGATGGGTTTCGGGCAGTTGCACGATGGTCATCACCAGGCACAATACGGCGGCCACGGCCAGCACGGCAAATATCGCTCGCCAACTCCATACCGAGATAATCAGACTACCGGCCAAGGGTGCCAGGATCGGCGAAATACTCACCACCAGCATCAGCAAGGCCATCAACCGCGCCGCTTCATGGCCCGTGTACAAGTCGCGGACAATTGCCCGGGGAATCACCATCCCTGCACACGCACCGAACGCCTGCACGGCACGAAAGCCAATCAACACCTCAATGTTCGGTGCCAGCGCGCAGCCGATACTGCCCACCGTGAAGATCAGCAGGCCGCCATAGATGGGTAGCTTGCGCCCGAACACATCGCTGATCGGTCCGTAAAACAGTTGGCAGACACCGATGATCATGAAGAACACCGTCAAGCTCATTTGTACCGCTGCCGGTGTCGCTTGCAGGCTGGCCCCGAGTGTTGGCAGGGCGGGCAGGTAGATGTCGATGGCAAAGGGGCCGACAGCCGTGATCAACCCCAGCAGCAGAGCGAAGTGGGCGATACTTCGGGACATGGGAGGACTCCGGGCAACATCAAAAAGGAAGTCAGCTTAGTGACCGGCCTTTATGTATACAAGCGGCTGCTTACACGGAAAATCGGGAAAGGAAAATCGAAGAAAATCAGCGATTATTGGGTATCGCTCCAGTGGGCGTGCAGATCACGAACAGCCCCCGCCTTTAAGCTCAGCCCTTTCAAGGTCGTTGAGAACGCAGCCCAATACGGTTGAAACATTCCGCTCAGGGCAGTGAAGATCAACGCCCACAAGGGTTAGATCTTCATCCCTGGCCTGATGCGACTGACTTTTCAAAAACCTTGAAAGGGCTGGCCTTGAAGCTAATGGGCCTAAGAAAAGCCAGGGCTTTTCTCCAGGCATAAAAAAACGGCCTACCTTTCGGTAAGCCGTTTTTAGTACTTGGTGGTACACAGTCATTTGAACCAGAAGCCTAAGATGATGTATTTATTATGCTTTTTAACTGTTAAATCAGTTAGGCATACACATAGGCATACATACTGCCGGGCATCTCAACGGATGCCCCCTAATATCTGAGCTTGGCATGATGTCGTCCATCTCGACAAAACGACGTTTCCAGACTTCTGACTGGTCTACCAAAAAATATGCCATCCGTTGTCTTGGAGTGGCATTACTAGCCAGATAGGCTGGAAAATCTGGTTTGCGGGTGGTTTTGGATGGAATAATTAGCCGCTCATCGTTTTTAATGTGAGCCCCTGAACATAGGAATGCGGAGCCTTCCTATGTTCAGGGGCTTGGTCTAAAAGACTAAATGACCTTGGTGTTGGCGACAGCCGCCGGCATCCTGCTTTTCTACTCGCATTGCACTTCGCTGAACGGGGTGATCTCCTTTGGCGGTGTCACAGCACACAGTGGTTTGCGCCAATAACCCACGCTGTGCCATTGGCCATGCTTGAATCCGACCTCAGGGTAAGTGCCAATATGGGTGAACCCGAGTGATTCGTGGATACCTATACTTCCGGCGTTGGGTAAGGCGATACCTGCATAGGCCGCATGAAATCCCTGTTTTTCAAGGAGTGGCAAAAGCCGCTGATAAAGCGCACGGCCAATCCCTATTCGGTGTACGGCTGGATCGATATAGACGGTGACATCTACCGACCAACGATAAGCTTCCCTGGCTCGATGCTGGCTTGCATAAGCGTATCCAACGACCTTGCCGCTCATCTCTGCTACCAGATAGGGGTACGTCTGCATTGTTACTGCTATTCGCTCCGCCATCTCTTCGATGGTCGGTGGTGCCAGCTCAAACGAGATGACGGTGTCCAAAACCATCGGAGCATAGATGGCCTGGATATCGGCGGCATCAGTGGGTGTAGCAACTCTCACTTTGTAAATCATGTCTTTCCTCGTCGCTCCCCGTATAGAACCGTGGCTGATGCATGCATGAACCATGCAGGCACGCCGCGCTTGTAAACTCTGCCGCTATCTCCAGTGAGTTCAAGCCCAGGCCCTCGGTAGATCACTTTCGCAGGTGTCCCATTTTGAATCTCAGGTTTGGTACCGGTGACAGTGACGGAGTAGAACCGGACAGAGCCAATTCGCTTGGTTGAGGCGTCGTTTCTGGCCTCAATCTTTACTCCCGTCAGACCGACTTCCTGAAGCTACTTGTAGAACTCCTGCTCCTGAAGCACGCCTGAGTAGCAGGCAGACCACAGCTTGGTGTCTCGTTTCAATTCGTCAGGAATGGCGATATCTGAGACGTTGTCAGAAATTGCAAAACGGCCACCTGGTTTCAGCACCCGATAAATTTCGGCGAAAACATTCTGCTTTTCGGTCTCACCAACCAGATTGATCACGCAGTTCGAGATCACCAGATCGACGGACTGGCTCTCGACAAGAGGCTTGGACTGGGCGCTTTCGCTGATGAACTGCTCGAAGTTTTTCCACGATGCCCAATCAGCACAAGGTTCCGAACGCAGGCGCTCTTCGGCGAGCTCCTGGTCGACTTTCAGGTTGCTCGCGGATGCTTTGTAGAAGCGCAAAGGTGCGCTATCCGTTGCCTTCTGAAAGGCCTTCGCTTCTTCACGAGCGATCTGCAACATGCTTGGGTTGATGTCGATACCAAAGACAGCACCGTTACTGCCGGCGATTTGGGCAGCAACGTAGCAATTCAGACCGGCCCCTGACCCCAAGTCCAGGACGACATCACCTTGGCGCACATACTTGGTCGGGTTACCGCACCCGAAGTTGGCTTCGATGATTCGCTTTGGAATGTTCTTCAGGTACTGGGCCCCATAGGCGTCGCTGCAGCAGCTCTCAGTCAGCTGCGATTCAAGGACAACATTGCCGTTGCTCAACGCCTCGGTGTAGTCGGCGATGAGTAAGCGTTCGGCAATGTCATCTGGTTAGCTGTGCGAAACAAGAAATGGTGCCCATCCACGCGGACACCATTTCTAGATTCTTAAGTATCCAGGCTTACCGATATTTCGGGTGCATGTCTGACGGGAAAGTTAACCGAACGAGCAATGAAGCATTTTTCGTGTGCAATTTGGTGCAGAGCCTGAGCTTTTTCGATTTCAGACCCAGAAGCCAGGATTACCTTTGGTCTCAAAACAACCGAGGTAAATTGGCCCGCGCCGTTGCTCTCCTCGACCATTGTTCCTTGTGCATTGTCCTCGTAAGCCACCACCACAATCCCGGCTTCAGCACAAAGACCGAGGTACCACAGCTTGTGACACGCCGATAAAGATGCAACAAGTAACTCCTCTGGATTCCAGCGTGTTGAGTCTCCCCGGAAACTGGGGTCGGATGAGCCGTCAATTGACGTCTTACCGTTTGCCCGGATCGCATGTGCCCGGCTGTAACCGCGATAAGATGACGTCCCTGTACCCTCATTGCCAGTCCAAGCTACCTGGATTTCGTACTCGTGCGTTTTATCTACCATTTGATCCTTCCTAGGAGAGGTTTTTTGGGTAATCCATCAATCCCGTATCATTGGACGGGCGCCCATCTATGTGGCAGCAACTCGGCAATTTCGCTCGCCCGTTGCGTCGGCAGCCTCGTAAGGACGTCCTTCAAATAAGCATATGGATCATGCCCGTTGAGTCGCGCCGATTGGATCAAACTCATGATCGCCGCTGCCCGTTTGCCGCTGCGCAGTGATCCTGCGTAGAGCCAGTTCTTGCGCCCCAACGCCCATGGTCGAATCTGGTTCTCGCACCAATTATTGTCAATGGGTACCGCCCCGTCATCGAGATAGCGTGACAGCGCTGCCCAGCGTTTGAGGCTGTAATCCAGAGCTTTACTTATCGCCGAGCCATCGTGCACAAGTAGGCGCTGGGCGATCATCCAGGCATGCAGTGCATCCATCACAGGTACGGCTTTTTCTTGCCGTATTCGGCGGCGTAAATCCGGTTCAATATCGCGGACTTCGCTCTCGATTTCGTAAAGCAACTGGATGTAGCGCAAGGCCTGTTCGGCGAGCTGGCTCTTGTTGGTGGCGTGCAGTTCGAAGAACTTGCGCCGCGCATGAGCCATGCAGCCGATCTCAGTAACGCCGAGTTCAAAGCTGGCCTTGTAGCCGCCAAAATCGTCGCAGACCAACTTGCCTTTCCAGTCTTGCAGGAAGTTACGTGCATGCTCTCCGGCGCGGCTGGGGCTGAAGTCGTAAACGACCGCCGCCAAGTCCGAGAACTGGCTGGTGGCGTAGGCCCAGACATACGCTCGATGGGTTTTCTTTGCGCCCGGTGTCAGCATCTGTACCGGCGTTTCATCAGCGTGGATTACGCCATGTTCGAGAACAGCATCACGCAGGGCATCGACCAGCGGCTGCAACTGCACACCGCAATTGCCAACCCATTGCGCCAGGGTTGAACGAGCGATGGCCAAACCGGCTCGCCCAAAAATTGACTCTTGGCGATAGAGCGGTAAATGGTCAGCGAACTTCGCGATCATGACGTGGGCCAGAAGCCCTGCGGTTGGAATGCCCTTGTCAATGACCTGCGCCGGAACTGGTGCCTGGATCAGGGTTTCGCAATCATCGCAGACCCACTTGCCACGGATATGGCGCTCGACGGTGAACACGCCCGGCGTGTAGTCAAGTTTCTCGCTGACATCCTCGCCAATGCGCTTGAGGACGCAGCCACACTGGCAGTGACTGTTGTCGGGTTCGTGGTGGATCAGGGTGCGCGGAAACTGCGGCGGCAAGGCAGTACGCTTGGGTTTTTGCCGAGTGTCGGTCGAAACGGGAGCGGGCTGTAGCGCTTCAAGTTCGGCTTCGATGGCTGCGATATCGGTGTCGATCAGGTCATCAAGCAGGCTGGTCTGATCCGGGCTCAGTTGCTCGCTGCGCTTGGCAAATTTGAAGCGCTTGAGCTGCGCGATCTCGTGGGCCAGTTTCTCGTTGACCGTTTTGTGATGATGGATTTGCTTACCCATCGTCTCGACTTTCTGATCGAGATTCTCGACACGCTGCATCAACTGCGCCGCCAAAGCGCGCAGTTGTTCAGGGTTTAGTTGGTCAAGATTGGGAAGCGAAGTCATGCCGCCGATTCTGCCAGAGCGTGCCAAAACCGACGATAGGCTGATCGGACAATTGCGCGGCCGGGGTGGTCATGGCAGGCGTTAAACGATGGAAATCGCGCCGCTTGGGCCGACTCTTTGCCAAGGCAAACCCAGCACTAGGGCATGTAGCTGTTCGGCACCCAACTCGATCTGTGAGCCGTGCCGAGAGCCCGGCCAAAAGAACTTGCCTTGATGCAGGCGGCGAGCCGCCAGCCAGATACCCAATCCGTCATGCACCAGCACCTTCATGCGATTGGCCCGGCGGTTGGCAAACAAATAAGCACAGTGCGGCTGCGCCGCACCGAACACGGCGACCACACGCGCCAGCGCGGTTTCGGTGCCGGCGCGCATGTCCATGGGCTCGGTGGCGAGCCAGATGGAGTCGATGCGGATCATCGCAACAGGTCTCGAAGAAAGGTCGCGCACGTAGCTGCACTTTCAGTCGGCCAGTTCACTTTGACAGTGCCACGCGGGTGATGATCATGCCGGCGGTCAAGGAAATCAGCAGTGCAGGAATCTGCGCAATCAGGCCATCGCCAATGGTCAGTACCGAATACAGCGCCATGGAGTCACTGGCGCTCATGCCATGCTGAAACATGCCGGTGGAAAAGCCGCCCAGCAAATTGATCACTACGATAATCAATCCCGCCACTGCGTCGCCTTTGACGAACTTCATGGCGCCGTCCATCGCACCAAACAGCTGACTCTCTCGGGACAACTGCTCGCGTTTATCGCGGGCCTGCTCGCCATCGATCAGACCGGCCCGCAAATCACTGTCGATAGACATTTGCTTGCCAGGCATTGCATCCAGGCTGAAACGCGCCGCCACTTCAGCAACACGCTCCGAGCCCTTGGTAATCACCAGAAAGTTGACGATGGTCAGGATCATGAAAATCACCAACCCCACCGCCAGATTGCCCCCCACCACAAAATTGCCGAAGGCCTCGACAATGTCACCGGCATCCTGCTCCAGAAGGATCAAACGCGTGGTGGCAATCGATAACGCCAGGCGAAACATGGTGGTCAGCAGCAGGATCGACGGAAACGAGGAAAAGGCCAATGGCCCCGGTAGATATAACGCCAGTACGATCAACAAACACGAAATGCAGATATTGAGGGCAATCAGGATATCCACCAGCCAGGTCGGCAATGGCACGATAAAGATAAACACGATACCCAGGATCACCACCGCACCCATTACCTCGGCACGTTGTGCAACCTTCAGCAGAACCGCATTGATTGCCCGTAACACACTCATACCGCACGGCTCAACCAAGCGCCGATAGACCGGGAGCCTCGTTCGATGAGCGTATATTCGTCCATCACCAGCTTGACGTTGTGCAGCGCTTCCTGCTGTCCCTTGCTGTCGCGCCACAAGGCCATGGGCAGGCTCCTGAGCAGCGGATAAATGGCATTGAGCGAAATCAACTGGCCGGATGAGTCGGCACCGCCCAACTCGCATCCCAGACGCTGAACCTCAGCAGACGCAATACCGGTGCTCGCATACCCCAGAAAACGTTGCAACAGCGCCACGGCGTCACGATCAACACCAGGATGCAAAGCAACCAGACGCTCAATCAGCTTGTGGCAATCAGACAATACGCTGCCCAACTGACCACAGCTTCGCAAACCCAGCAGCAGGGTACGCAGCTGGGCGCTGGGCATCGAAGGGGTATGCGCGGCAATATCGTCAGCCAGGGCCCGGCGCATCAACTTCAGCCCCTGATGAAAGTCTTCACCACCGAACAACCCCAACAAAGCGTGCATCATGGTAGACAACGATTGCCGGGAGACCACGCTGGCGTAATACAAACTGCGTACGGCCTGACGCAGTTCCGGATCATCACTGCCCGCCTGCAGCGCCAGCGCAATGTTCAAGCCCGCCTGGATGTGTGGCTTGAAGCGGATCTCCAGCTTCGCCAGAGCATCGCGGGCCAGCACCGCCTCAGCAGTGCGCACATAAACTTGCGCCTCTGCGGCCACTGTTTTGAGCACCACATAGGTCCGGGCGGGATCGTTCCCGGTGAGGTCCAGCAACTTTTCCAGGCTGGGCTTAAGCAACAACTGAACCCTGACATTACGCACCATGGTCGCCAGTGTCGTTTGAGCCGGATGCCCCAACTGCTCATAGAGTTGTGACAGCTGCTCCAGAGGCGTCACCCGCGTACCCAGTTGACGCCGACTCAAGCCCTTGCTGTTGAGATCGACCTCCTGGCTGAACAGCGCAGCCAGGTCATCGACGGCAGGCCCCATCGTTGTCCGGGAGGCTAGCTCAGTGTCTGTTCTCGCAGGCACAGGCTGATCCAAGCGCTGGGATTTTTGCACATCAATATGAGAGTCGACTTTCATGGGAATGCCTGGACAGGAAGTTTCGTTTCCTTGTGTGGCAGGCAAGCCCGGTACGGTTCCATATTTATTGGCAATACCGGCGCTTTTGAAAAAATCGGTACAAGCCGACAACGGCTTGTGCAAGTTACTGCAAAAAAAACCGCTCAAATAAAATAATTATTTATATATATCAATTAGATATGTGATTTTTTTTCTTGGCACAAGCAGTGCTAACAGGGTTCCCGTCGAAATCATTTCGACAGTGTCTACCCAGAGGAAAAAATCATGGATATCCCTATCGATGCTTTAGGTCACCTTCCCCCTGACTCGTCCCAATCCATCCTCGATCTGTCGGACGACCACCATAAGAAACTTCGTAGATTCATTCATAAACGTGTACTGAACCCAGAAGATGCGGACGATCTTCTGCAGTTGACGTATCTGGAGGCCTGGCGCAACAAGGATCGTTTCAGTGGGCAGGCAACGCTCAGCACCTGGATGTGCGGCATCGCACAGAACTTGATCCGCAATCACTTTCGGCGTCTGTACGCCAAACCTGTGCATTGCGAATTCGATGAAGCGCTGTGGCATGGCCAGGAGGAAAACAACAATCTGGATTGGGAGTTCGAGGTCAACCGCAGGCTAGAAAGAACCCTGAGAGCGATCAAGCACCTGCCAGTGGAAATGCGCAAAACGCTGTATGCCTCACTGCAAACCGATGGCAGTTACCAGGACACCGCCGACGTACTGGAAATCCCCATTGGCACTGTCCGCTCGCGCCTATCCCGCGCCCGCGAACAGCTCAAACGGGCCACTCACCACCCGCTGCATCCGTAAATCGGGGCCCCGGCACCACGCCGAAGCCTATCGCAGGAGCACACGATTTAACCTTTGATCGCACACGTTGGGCAGCAAGGATATCTGCCCGACCTGATCAGTTTGAGATCAGGCCTTTTTCGAGCGCGGCAACAAGATGGCCAACACACCGAACAGCGGCAGGAACGAGCACAGCGTGTACACGTACTCGATGCCGTGAATGTCTGCCAGGTGCCCCAGCAGTGCCGCACCAATCCCGCCAAAACCGAACATCAGACCGAAGAATACCCCGGCGATCATCCCCACATTGCCCGGTACCAACTCTTGCGCGTACACCACAATGGCCGAGAACGCCGAGGCCAGGATAAAGCCGATCACCACGCTGAGCACGCTGGTCCAGAACAGGTCGACATGGGGCAACAGCAAGGTGAAGGGCGCAACGCCGAGGATCGAAAACCAGATCACCGCCTTACGGCCGATCTTGTCGCCAATTGGCCCACCGAAGAATGTTCCTGCCGCCACTGCACCGAGAAACAAGAACAGGTGCAACTGAGAACTGGCCACCGACAAGTCGAACTTCTCGATCAGGTAGAAGGTGAAGTAACTGGTGAAACTGGCCATGTAGAAGTACTTGGAAAACACCAGCAGCCCCAGCACCACCAACGCACTCAGCACCCGGCCCTTGGACAGACCGTGGGTGGCGGCCTGCCCTTGCTTGAGCTTGAACAGGTTCAAGTGGTGGGCATACCAACGGCTGATCGCGTACAGAACAAACAAGGCAAACACTGCAAACAGACCGAACCAGGCCACATTGCCCTGGCCGAAAGGAATGATGATCGCCGCCGCCAACAGCGGGCCAAAGGCCGAGCCGGCGTTACCGCCGACCTGGAACGTCGACTGTGCCAGGCCATAGCGCCCACCTGATGCCAGGCGTGCCACGCGTGACGCTTCTGGGTGAAAGGTCGAGGAACCCACTCCAATCAGCGCCGCCGCTAAAAGAATCAACGGGAAACTGCCTACCTGGGACATCATCAAAATACCCACCAGCGTACAGATCATCCCACACGGCAAAAGGTACGGTTTGGGATGGCGGTCGGTGTAATAACCCACCCACGGCTGCAGCAGGGACGCGGTGAGTTGGAATGTCAGGGTAATCAGCCCGACCTGAGTGAATGTCAGGCCGTAGTTGGCCTTGAGCATCGGGTAGATCGACGGCAGTACCGACTGGATCAGGTCATTGATCAAATGCGCCAGCGCTACCGCGCCGATGACACGCATGACCAACGGGCTGGTTTGCCCGGCAGCAGGCGCCGTAGCCACAGGGGGCTGGGAATTGCTAAGAGCCATGGAGAGGATTTCCGTACAACAGATGGATGCACAGGTGCAGGTGCGACAATGTGCCACTTTTGGGGGTAAGAAGGCCAGACCCTTAGGAGGCTAACGAGTGAGTGAGTCGATGCTGTGGTCATGATTTGTAAAGGGCCAGCAAGATGAATCCCTTTAATTTGCGGGACGTTTCCTAGAGAATCTTTCGGCCTTGTGCCTGGGGGAGTCGGTGACTAGTCTTCGGTCCGTCGCTGGTTTTCAGTGATCGGGTTTAGTCGCCCGGACTTATATCAGGCGCATGTTCTCATGAGGTTTCATGGTGGCTGTGCGCAGGGCACCTTCGGGTGCGCCGGGTTTTCCTGATTAGCCGGTCGACTAACCTGCGTACAGCCGCCACCCTTCGTTTAGTCGCGAACGGGCCGGCTCCAAATTAATCAGGAGCTATGCCATGTTTAAGATCGTCCCCGATCCACCCCGTGATAAAACCAAAGACCGTGCCGCCTTCCACCGTGCGCTCGACCATTATTTGCCGACCGACCCACCGCGACCTTCGAACCACTTCTACGCCATCAGTGAAGACATCAGCTTCGAAGACTCTTTGCTCTACACCGCCGACCTGCTGCACAGCGCCTCGGCCACCGCGCTCGACTGCGGCGAACACCTGCAAAGCCCCGAACGCGCCAAAGTGCTCGCCGTGTGGCACCTGCTGGAAATCGCCAAGGCCATGGTCGACCGCTCGATAGAGTGCCTGCATCCGCGTAAAACCTAGTACGCAGGCTGTAAAACACAGCAGATCAAATGTGGCCTTGAGACCTGCGCAAATCCCCAAGCCACTCGTCGCCAACCGGGTGTTTCCCGTTAAACAGTTGATAGCGTAGATAAATTTTCAAAAAATCGCTTGACGCATTCCCGTTCTACGCGAATAATGCGCGCCACTTGGCTACATAGCTCAGTTGGTTAGAGCATAGCATTCATAATGCTGGGGTCCGGGGTTCAAGTCCCTGTGTAGCCACCAAGTACCGATTTATAGAGATCCAAGGATGTCTATAAATCACCTCAAGAAGCCCGCCTAGTGCGGGCTTTCTTGTTTCTGGACGTCCACCCCTTTCTACTGGTGTCCTACACATCTTGTATGCCCCCGTGTATGCTTCAATAATAATTGAACTGGAGGCATACACATATGAAGCGCTCCGACATCAAACGCCGACCTCTCTCTGATACAACGCTGGCCAACCTAGCTCCCGAATCAGGAGCATACCGTGAGCTAGACAGCTCTGGACTCTATTTCAGGGTTAAGCCTAACGGGCAAAAATCGTGGGAGTTACGGTACAAGAAACCCGACGGCAATTGGTCGTGGCTCGGGCTTGGGGGCTACCCACAAGTCAGCGGTGCCCGTGCACGGCAGAAGGCTGCCGAATTAAGGGCGGATGCGGCAGAAGGCAAAAATCCGATAGTTGCCAAAAAAGCGAGAAAAGCTGCGGAGATCGAAGCAACAAACAAAACCTTTGAGTCCCTGGCTCGCGAATGGCATACCTCTCGCCTAGCTGGTTGGGATGTCGGCACAGCGAAGAGGGTACTTGGGGCCTTGGAACGTCACGTATTCCCCTCCGTTGGAAAGCGACCATATATCTCCATCATGTCAATGGAATGGATGGAGCTTCTGAGAGGGCTCGAACGTCAGGGAATCCTTGAGCAGATGAGCCGCGTAAGGGCGTACTGCAAGGACATCTATGACCTGGCTCGCGTAACCGGCAGAGCGATGAACAACCCCTTGGAGGGGGTTCATAAGTTTCTGTCATCGGGAAAGGCCGTGAACTACGCCCATGTCTCGCAAGAAGAACTTCCCGCACTGCTCAGAGCAATACGATCATACCCTCACGCCAAAGACGTTCAGCTTGGCCTGCAGTTGCTCACTCTCATGGCTGTTCGTCCCAGCGAGCTTCGAGAGGCATACTGGGCTGAGTTCGACTTTGACAAGAAGCTTTGGACCATCCCCGTCGAACGCAAAGGCCGTAAAAAAGGGCGTGAACACCTTGTACCACTCTGCAAGCAGTCACTCCGCGCCCTTAATGAGCTACGACATATCACGGGGGGGTACCCATTACTGTTTCCCGGTCGAAGCGATCGAACCAAGCCTCGCAGCGATACCGTTTTTTTGATGGCACTGAGGCGCCTAGGGTATGAGGGGAGGCAGACAGGGCATGGCTTTCGTCATATCGCCAGCACCATACTCAACGAACACGGCTTTCAAGCAGACCACATTGAAGCCCAACTCAGCCACAAAGCTGCAGGCGTTCGAGGAATCTATAACAAGGCCCAATATCTGGAACAACGTATGAAGATGATGCAGTGGTACGCTGATTATCTTGAAGCACTGGAAACGGGAAACGTCAAAATCGCCCTTAAGACGACGACCTCCTAACCCGCAGTGTCAGCTTTACGGCGTAAATGCCGAGCATTAATCAAATCTGCTGTTAACTCATAATAGTAAATCGTCGCGGGAGCAGAACAGCGCAGGTGGTGCTGCAGAAACCATCTCACATGCTTTTCTTTCCAGGAGTATGGAGTCGCGCAACCCCAGCGCTCTCGAATCGCCTCTTGCATCCTTTCTGCCTGTCTGATGTGCCGCTGCCGCGTGACATGTGCACCTTTGAGCACGGGGCGCAGAAACAACGCCATGTCGAACTCAGACTTCATCGTCGGCCTCCGATGTAAGCACTCACCACGTCAATACGGTTGTGCCCCAACTCGTGGCTAACCTGCTGGCGTGCACTTTGATCGAGTGCACGATCTTCTCGGTAAGCACGACCGCCATTAACGGGTGCAGGGAAGCCAGTCAGTTGCTCGTAGCGTTCACACGCGTAAGCCGCCCGCAGTTCATGAAAACCTTTCAATCCCTGCTCATGCAGAATGTCCCGCGTAGGTCGCACCACTGCCTGCATGAAGTCCTTGTAGCTTTCATCAGGTGCTAACAGGTTCCGACTTCCCTTGGGTAAGGCCTCGCTCGCACTGTCGAGGGCATCGCGAACTTGATCCGTGACTGTGATCCAACGTGGTGCCGATGCGCCTGACCGACCGCCTTTGGTGCCGTCCTGGATGTTGATCTTGCCCAACTGCCGGGCCTCACGTTGCAGTCGGGGCAGATCCGCCAGGATCGCTTCACGCAGACGCATGCCGGTCTCACGAGCCAGGCGCACAATTGCCCTGACTCTTGGCTGGCCATGCTCTGACAGCGCCTGTGCGATCTGCTCGACCTGCACACGGTCTTGACCTTGCGGTGCCTCAATACGTACCCCTGAGCGCTGCAGGCCCAAAGCCTTGCTCGGACTGGGAATTTTGACGTACTGATCACCGCGCAGCGCGGCCATGGTTCGGTTCACGCTGGACAGTCGGTTCTGCGCGGTGGCAATGCCGATGCTACCCGGATCCACCTGCTCCCTCACAGAAGTGGCGTACCGCATGAGGATGTCACGGTTGATCTGTCGCGCGTCATTGAGCCTCGGACCTTCATCGGATCGGCACCACCGCACGAATGCCTGCCAGCGAACGCTATGGGCTTTGACGGTCGCAAAATGGCCGTCACCAAACAGATCTCTCAGGGCTTGCGGTCCGGCATAGCTGAGCTCGCGACCGAAGCCGAAATTACGCCCAGCCCGCTTACCGACCCGAGCCATTTTTCTGCTCCTGATCGACTGCCGCAAGCTCATAGAAAAGGGCTCGCCAGTGTGCATTCACAATAGCGAACTGGGCCCAATCAGTCGGGCGAAAACACAGCGTGTTGTCGGCGACGTATAGATGCGCGCCCTCCTCTTTCAACCATTGGATAATGGCCGTCGTCGTGGTGCCAACTTTACGGAGGGTGGCGACATCGGCGACAGCGGCGACAACCCTTGCGTTGTCTGCCTTTGAGCGTGGCGACAAAGTGGCGACACTCGCGGCGACAAAACGCGCTTTGGGCTCTTTTGGGCGTTGAGCCAGGTGATTGCGCAATGCTTCGTCAAGATTAAACATGGCGCACCTCGAAGGTTCCTGATCTACATCCCGTTCATCGTCATCGACCTGATTGTCTCCAACCTGCTGTTGGCCCTCGGCATGCAAATGGTCTCGCCCATGACCATTTCCCTGCCGCTCAAACTGCTGCTGTTCGTCATGGTCTCTGGATGGTCGCGGTTGCTCGACAGCCTGTTCCTTTCTTATCTCTGAGTGACCTATGGAACCGATCGTGCTGTTCAAGCAGGGCATGCTGCTGGTGGTGGTGCTGTCGGCGCCGCCGCTGATCGTGGCGGTGATCGTCGGCGTGCTGACTTCGCTGGTGCAGGCCCTGATGCAGATACAGGACCAGACGTTGCCCTTTGGCATCAAGCTGGTTGCGGTGGGCATCACGCTGGTATTAACGGGCCGCTGGATCGGCCTGGAGTTGATTCAACTGATCAACCTGATGTTCGACATGATCGCCCGTTCGGCACTGAACTGAGGGAATGCGCGTGCTGCTGTATCTTGAATTTCTGCCAAGCCTGCTGGTTGCCATGGCGCGCATTTATCCTTGTGCCTTTTTGGTGCCCGCGTTCAGTTTCCAGCATATACGCGGCATGCCCCGACATATCATCGTGATGGTCATGGCCTTGATTCCTGCTCCCGGCATTCATGCCGTACTGGCGGGCCAGGATTATTCCGCGCTGATGATCAGCGGGCTACTGATCAAGGAGGCTGCCTTGGGTTTTTTGCTGGGCATCTTGTTAGCCATGCCGTTCTGGATGTTCGAGTCAGTGGGTGCGCTGCTGGATAACCAGCGCGGCGCCCTGGCGGGTGGCCAGCTCAACCCTTCGCTGGGGCCGGACGCTACTCCCATCGGGCATCTGTTCAAACAGTTGGTGATTTACCTGCTGATCGCCGTCCTGGGTCTGAGCGTCCTGACCCAGGTGATCTGGGACAGCTACCTGATCTGGCCGGCCACCGCCTGGCTGCCGCTACCGGCAGTCAATGGCTTCAGTGTTTTCCTCGGTATACTCGGCGATACCTTTACCCACATGATGCTCTACGCTGCGCCCTTTATTGCGGTGCTGTTGTTTCTGGAGTTCGGCTTCGCCGTGCTGGGACTGTACAGTCCGCAACTGCAAGTCTCTACCCTGGCGACGCCGGTAAAGAGCCTGGTGGGGCTGGGGATTCTGCTGCTTTACTTTCCGCTGTTGCAGGACTTGATCGTCACGCGCCTGGCGTTTTTGGGGGACCTCAAGCATTCCCTCGCACTGATGTTCAGGGTTTCGACACCATGAGTGATTCGGGGGAGAAAAAACACGCCGCCACGCCCAAGAAGCTCAAGGATCAGCGCAAGAAGGGCCAGGTCGCCCAAAGTCAGGACATCGGCAAATTGCTCGTACTGACCACCCTGAGCGAAATCGCCTTGTTCACCGCCGAAACCAGCATGCAGCGCTTTCAGCAATTGATGGTGATGCCCATGTCACGCATGGGGCAGCCCTTTGTGCGGGCATTGGAAGAAGTGCTCATGGAGAGCCTGATGGTGTTTTTCTCGTTCGCGCTGCTGATGGCCGGGTTGGCGATTACCGTGAAGCTGATCAGCGGCTGGATGCAGTTCGGATTTCTGTTTGCGCCGGAAAGCCTGAAGCTGGACTTTAACCGCCTCAATCCCCTCAATCAGGTCAAGCAGATGTTCTCTGCCAAGTCGGTGATGAACCTGTTGATGGGGTTGGCCAAGGCGTTGCTCCTTGGCGTGATTTTGTATGTCGTGATCGGCCCGTCACTGGGAGCCTTGATCAACCTGGCCACCAGTGATCTGCAGAGCTATATCCTCGCGTTGATCATCTTGTTCCGCTATCTGCTGCACGCTTGCCTGGGTCTGTTGCTGGTCTTGGCGCTTACGCGATGGTGAGTTAGTTGAGCGCTGATCAACAAAATTTGTTGGTCGCGCCGCACCTTGATTTCGTCATCATCTTCAAACAACGTGATCTGCGGTTCGTTGCTACTCAACCAACGACCTAATAACTCGTCCACTCACTGTATGCCTTCGATAACGGTTTTGGCTGTTTCACTCATGTAATTGGTGTAGGTTGAACTGGCCGATAAAGTGGCGGCGAGGAAGATTTTTTCGTCGTTCATTGCTGCCATGGCTTCGTCATCGTCCAATCCGTCTCGTTCTATCTTTTCAAAGCGTTTTTGCGAATTTTCCAGTTGCCTATAGAGGTTTGCTTGCAGGCGATGATCAAAGCTCATTGGTTTTGCTCCAGAGGATGTTACGTTCTGTGTGGCACGACTTGTGATTCCAGTTCCATGAGTATTTCGTTAAAAATCAACCCTCGCTGAACCGCAGCCTATCCCCGTTATTTCGTTGAACCTGCCTCCTCGGCATTCAATAAGGTTTCCACCATCGAGACCCAGTCGATACGAAATCCACCTTCGGCCGTTTCCAGAACGAGCATTTGAGGTGCGATATTCTCCTCGGAGCGCAGGGTCCAGGGGAGCCCGGTGTGTTTGTTCAGCCACTGGTCTACGTTTTTACGGTCCAGTGGATTGCAGATGAGTGTGGCTTCGATTCGCGGGACTTGGGTGGCCAGTAATTGTTTGAGCAGGGCACTTAGGCGTTGGGGCGAGGCTGTTTCCTCGAGCAGACTACGAATGGCCAGGCTTGTGATGGAGGCGGCAATGGGTTCAATGTTGTCGCAGATTGTCTGGCGCTCAATCTCCCAGCGTTGCAGTTGAGCGTTGGCGCGCTTCCAGAACTCACGGCTGGCATTTGTGTGTAGTGTGGCGCACTGCTCCTCGGCTTGGCGCAGTAGTTCAATCGCCTCGGCTTTGGCGTTAGTCAGTAATGTGCCCGCTTGAGCACAGTCAATCAGCGTCTCTCGGGCGATCAGGGTTTGTGGCAGGTCTTGGCCTTTAGTCAGCTCAATTTTGTGTCGGCATAACATGCAGATTGTTTTCTCTTGGTTAGGGCCAAGCGCCATCGTTCGTCATGGCGGTCGCTCGCCAGATGACGGCTTGCCACAGGGTGTTCAACCGACCATGACTGTCGGGCAGGTTGGAGTATTTCTCCAGGCCGAGTACTCGCTGATTCGCAAAGCCAATCCGTAGGCGTTGCCATACGGCAGGCTCAACCCAGGCGCGCAAGTACTGCAGCGGATCGTCTATGTTCAGCATCAATGAATCCGGTGGGAGCGCTTTGGCAAGGCGCTGACACCAGAGGTATTCATCCTCTTCCAGTGAATTGTCGCGTACAGCCTGGCAGACACTGCCGATCAGCGTCAGCATGCGGTCACGTTGTCGTGGGGAGGCCTGTACCAGATGCAGCAAGGCTGGGGAGGGTGAAGGTGGCAGGCAGGGCTTTATAGCTAAGGCGGTGCTCACGCGCTCATGCTGGCTGCGACATAGATCGGTCGATGTGACGTACGGGCCGAGGACCTCCCAGTCACACTCAGACATCGCCCACGGGCAGGCCCACCATCGAACCCACTCCAGGTGATTACTCATGAGCGGAAGGATTTAGTGGTGCGTGAGCCGATACGGCAGATGAGTTTTGTTGCAGATGTATCCCCCGTTTGCGCCAGAGAACCGCGCCAACCCCTGCGAGTGCCAATAGCATGAGGAATAGCGTAAGACTTATACGCCAGAAACCGAGATCGCTATCTTGAACCAGGAACGGACCAAAATAGGTCAGGCGCTGTCGCTCCAGATAGGCCGCAGCAGGCACAAAGACTACGGTTAGCTTTTGAGTGTTTTCTACCGCGGCTGCCATGCCGGGGATACTACTGGCCACCATCCTGCGCACTCGGGGCCGAATATTATCAGGCTCAAGTCGTGGATCATGTTTGATGAATACCGAGGCTGATGCTGGTTGTACGGGTTCACCCGGTGCAACCCGTTCGGGGAGCACGACATGGACTCGGGCGACGATGACCCCGTCGATGTTCGACAAGGTCGCCTCTAACTCCTGAGACAGTGCATAGATGTAACGGGCACGTTCCTCCAGTGGTGTGGAGATAACGCCTTCTTTGCGAAATATATCACCCAGTGTTGACCGGGCTAATTTGGGCAGGCCGGCAGCTTCGAGCGTTCGGACCGCCCTGCTGATGTCCGTCGCGGTAACACGCACAATAACGCCGTCTTTGGTCGGCACTTTTTGGGCCCGGATTTGTTTATCCGCAAGCTCTGCAACAACCTCATTAGCCTCTTGTTCCGACAGTCGGCTATGGAGTTCTACTTTTTCACCGCAGCCTCCGAGCAGCAATGCCAATGATAAAACCAACGGGGTGGTGATACAGCGGAGCATGATTTACCTACTGTAGGTTGGTTATTTTCTCGCAACATTGCACGGTTTTGCTGATCACCTTGACTGACATGGACAACTCTCGATGAGCGTCTGAAAGTGACTTGGCAATTTCGTGCATGTCTTGTGATTTTTTGTTAATGCTCAGGTCGCGCAAACCTTTGGTCGCACGTTTTGATAGCTTTGTTAAGTGAGCTGATTGTTCGGATAACGCATTCGTACCGACTGTGGCATTTTGGCTCCATGGGGAAGGAGCGGTATCATCCAGTCTGGCTTGAAAAAAATTCATGTCGGAAGCAGCGGGAGTAACGCCCTGCGATTCAACGGCTCGTGGAACCAGGCGGTCTGTGAAACTATCAGTGAGCACACGCATGTAGGCCTCCGGCAAGACGTTATGAACGTTCTTGTTGGTTTGTGAATGTTCTGTATAGCGGGAAAGGTAAGCAGCTTCCTCTATGTTTAATAGAGGAAGCTATAGTTTAAAATCTAAGTTTGCTAATATTTTCTAGTTCTTTTGTCATTATTTCGTTTTTAATCTCCTCTTTCTTTAGTCGACGCATTTCAGCTTTTTTCGCAGCGTCAAGATCGGCGTTTTCGCCGCCACCAATACCGCTACCGCTAGAACGAGAGGGGCTGGAAGAACCAATAGAACTCATAACATCACCTTTGGGTTTCTTGATTTACATGTTGTGTGCGCTTTTAAACGCCGACGTATAGCCAGAAACATAGATCGATCGCTGCCTATCCGGTGTTTAAATAATACACATAGCATCACCGTTGCATTGAGGCTTGATCGACAGCGTTGATGATCATGTAGGTGGCCCTTCCTTGAGTGGTTAAATGAAGAGTTCGGTTCCAGAAACCTTAATAATGCTTCAACGTTTTTTGGAAAGAGCTTCTTGTTCGCGTACGCTAACCCGGTGCTTGGTATTGGAGATCTCCCGGTCCTGCGTTCAATCGGTACCGCTCAGTGATATTTCCAGTTGTTTCATCCTGTAGTACAGCGTGCGCTTGGCAACCCCCAATTTAACTGCCACCACATCCACATTGCGCCGGTGCCGGCGCAACGACTCTTCAATCAGTGATTTCTCGATTTGCTGTAGCCGCTCCTTGAGGCCGATTTCGATATCTTGATGGTCCATTATCGATTCTGAAAGCAGCGGAAGGTCCAACACAAAACGCTTGGCTGTCGAACGTAGTTCACGGACGTTGCCTTGCCAGGGATGGCACAGCAACTGTTGCAGCAGCGAGCTGGATGCCAGGGGAGCCGGGCGCTTAAAGTGCTCGGCTTCTTGGTCGACCATATTCAGGAACAACGGAATAATCCGCTCCCGACGTTCGCGCAGGGGAGGAAGCTTGATGCTGACTACGTTCAGGCGAAAGTACAGATCGCGCCTGAAGGCACCTTGCTCGACCATTTCATGCAGAGATTGCTGGGCAGATGCGATAACCCGCATGTCCACCGGGATAAACCGGGTTGAGCCCAGGCGTTCAACGCCTCTGGACTCCAGCACCCGCAGCAGCTTGGCTTGCAGGGTAAGCGGCATGCTGTCTATTTCGTCAAGGTACAACGTCCCCAAGTGCGCCGCTTCAACAAACCCTGCCCGGGATTGCATCGCACCGGTATAGGCACCGCTGTTCACGCCGAACAGCTGGCTTTCCGCGAGGGTTTCCGGAATAGCAGCACAGTTGACGGCAACGAAGTTTCCGCGCCGACAGGACAAACGATGAATTCGCTGGGCCAAGGTATCTTTGCCGGTACCTGTTTCCCCCAACAAAAGGATATCGATATTCAGTGTCGCAGTATTGTTGATGGTTGTTTCAATAGTCGGGCATTCAGTGAGTGGATCATCCGTTTCAAACTCTTTCTGATAGGAAGCCGACATGTTGCTGTTGCTCCTATTGTGCGTCGCGGCACTTTACTGAACGTGGGTGTACTTTCCAAATTTTGGTAAGTAGAACGGAATTTATCTGATTTGTCATTGTGGTGGAAAGTGTGAAGTGGATGCTTGGTATGTGTGGAAAATTAAAGTTAATAAAGTAAGACAATACTCAAGCGCTGACAGCTTGTAATTATCTTGTTATAGGTCGGAATAATCTTAAAGTTTCCGTGAGTTTTGAAAACTTTCCGTTTTCAGGTGTAAATGGTTATATTTTGTTTGTGGGTGTAAAACGTTAGTGAATATTTCGTAGAGAGTATTTATGAGCCGGCGGATACGTCGCCCACAAAAAAGCCGATGCGATGCATCGGCTTTTTTGTTTGACGGCCTGGGCCGTGGGTGTTGTTTAGACGTTGAAGCGGAAGTGCATCACGTCGCCATCCTTGACGATGTATTCCTTGCCTTCCAGGCGCCATTTACCGGCTTCCTTGGCACCGGCTTCACCCTTGAACTGGATGAAGTCGTTGTAGGCGATGACTTCGGCGCGGATAAAGCCTTTTTCGAAGTCGGTGTGGATGACACCAGCAGCTTGCGGGGCAGTGGCGCCGACCTTGACGGTCCAGGCGCGGACTTCTTCAACACCTGCGGTGAAGTAGGTCTGCAGGTGCAGCATTTCATAGCCCGCACGGATCACGCGGTTCAGGCCTGGCTCTTCCAGGCCCAGGGCCTCGAGGAACATGTCTTTCTCTTCGCCGTCTTCCAGCTCGGCGATTTCCGCTTCGATCTTGTTGCAGACCGGTACGACCATCGCGCCTTCTTCTTCGGCAATGGCCATGACCACGTCGAGCAACGGGTTGTTTTCGAAACCGTCTTCAGCCACGTTGGCGATGTACATCACCGGCTTAGTGGTCAGCAGGTGGAAGCCCTTGATCACCGCTTTTTCGTCGGTGCTCATGCTCTTCATCAGGCTGCGTGCCGGCTTGCCCAAGGTGAAGTGAGCGATCAACTGCTCAAGCAAGGCTTTCTGGACTACTGCGTCTTTGTCGCCGCCCTTGGCGTTGCGCGTGACCTTTTGCAGTTGCTTCTCGCAGCTGTCGAGGTCGGCAAAGATCAGTTCCAGGTCGATGATCTCGATGTCGCGTTTCGGGTCGACGCTGTTGGAGACGTGAATCACGTTCTCGTCTTCGAAGCAGCGGACCACGTGGGCGATGGCATCGGTCTCGCGGATGTTGGCGAGGAATTTGTTGCCCAGGCCTTCACCTTTCGACGCACCGGCCACCAGGCCTGCGATGTCGACGAACTCCATGGTGGTTGGCAGGATGCGCTTGGGATTGACGATGGCCGCCAGTGCCTCCAGACGTGGGTCTGGCATTGGCACGATACCGGTGTTCGGTTCGATGGTGCAGAAGGGGAAGTTCTCCGCCGCAATACCGGACTTGGTCAGGGCGTTGAACAGGGTGGACTTGCCGACGTTGGGTAGGCCGACGATGCCGCAATTGAATCCCATGGTGTTTCCCCTCGGATAAGAGTCAGGCCTTCTGGCTGTGCAGGTTTTTCATCGCACGGTTCCATTCACCGGCGAAGATATCCGGCAGCACGCCGAGGGCAAAATCGATGCTGGCATCGAGTTTTTCCTGTTCGGCGCGTGGCGCACGACCCAGGACGAAATTTGAAACCATACTGGCAACGCCCGGGTGGCCAATGCCAAGCCGCAAGCGGTAAAACGTATTCTGATTACCCAACTGCGCGATGATGTCCCGCAGGCCATTATGACCGCCATGCCCGCCGCCTTGCTTGAGCTTGGCAACGCCGGGTGGCAGGTCCAGTTCGTCATGGGCCACCAGGATTTCTTCGGGTTTGATCCGGAAGAAGCCCGCAAGCGCCGCAACAGCCTGGCCACTGCGGTTCATGTAGGTGGTGGGAATCAGTAGACGAACATCCTGACCCTGATGCGAGAAGCGTCCGGTCAGGCCAAAATATTTGCGATCGGCCACAAGATTGACACCTTGGGCGTGGGCGATCCGCTCAACAAAAAGGGCCCCCGCGTTATGCCGGGTCTGTTCGTATTCGGCGCCTGGATTTCCCAGGCCAACGATCAGTTTAATGGCAGTCACGACAGGGGCCCTTCCTTTGGAGTTGTGGATAACATCGCCGCAACCTGGGTGCGGCGAAAGTGGACGACAAGAGCTAACTTATCCAGAGATAAACTTCGCGTTGTCGCCCGCTTTCTCGCTACGTTCCGGTCCGCGATGTTTCCTCAAGCTCCGGCATTACAGAGTGAATTACTCTGCAGCGCCTTCTTCAGCTTCTGGAGCAACACGTGGAGCGTGGACGTTGGCAACAGCCTTGTCATCACCGTGAGCCAGAGCAACAAACTCAACGCCTTTAGGGGCTTTGAGGTCGGACAGGTGAATGATCGAACCGACTTCAGCGTTGCTCAGGTCGACTTCGATGAACTCAGGCAGGTCCTTCGGCAGGCAGGTCACTTCGATCTCGGCAACAACGTGCGAAACTTCGCCGCCTTTCTTGATCGGAGCAGCTTCGCCAACGAAGTGCACAGGCACGATAGCGGTCAGTTTCTGGCCGGCTACTACGCGTACGAAGTCAGCGTGCAGCACGTGGCCTTTAGCTGGGTGACGTTGCAGTGCCTTGATGATGACGTTCTGCTTGGAACCACCAACGTTCAGCTCGATGATGTGGCTGTAAGCCGCTTCGTTTTCGAGCAGTTTGGCGATTTCCTTGGCCAGCATGCTGATGGATTCAGGGGCTTTTTCGCCACCGTAAACTACAGCTGGAACCAGGCTTGCGAGACGACGCAGGCGGCGGCTCGCACCTTTCCCCAGGTCGGAACGCAGTTCAGCATTCAAAGTAAAATCGTTCATGTTGTATCTCCAAAATAACCACATTCGCCCCAGCGTTTGCGACCAGCGCTAAAGGCGATATGGGCAAAAAAGCCCCGCCCCAACAGAATGCTGGGGCGGGGCGCTTTTCGTCAGTGAGGTGCTCCGTAGGTTTGACCCTTAACGGAACATCGCGCTGATCGATTCTTCATTGCTGATGCGGCGAACCGCTTCGGCAACTACCGGTGCGATATCCAGTTGACGGATACGCGAACAGGCTTGAGCAGCAGCGGACAACGGGATGGTGTTAGTCACCACCAGTTCGTCCAGCATTGAGTTCTCGATGTTCTCGATCGCTCGGCCCGACAGCACAGGGTGTGTGCAGTAGGCGAAGACTTTTGCTGCACCGTGCTCTTTCAGGGCTTTAGCCGCGTGGCACAGGGTGCCGGCGGTATCAACCATGTCATCGACCAGAATACAGGTGCGCCCTTCGACATCACCGATGATATGCATCACTTCAGAGTGATTGGCTTTCTCACGGCGTTTGTCGATGATCCCGAGATCTACGCCCAGGGATTTGGCAACAGCCCGTGCACGCACGACGCCACCAATGTCCGGGGACACGATCATCAGGTTTTCAAAGCGCTGGTCTTCGATGTCATCCACCAGAACGGGGGAGCCGTAGATGTTATCTACTGGAATATCGAAGAACCCCTGAATTTGGTCAGCGTGCAGGTCAACCGTGAGAACACGGTCGATACCTACCACGGTCAGCATGTCAGCAACGACTTTCGCGCTGATAGCCACACGTGCGGAACGCGGACGGCGATCCTGACGGGCATAACCAAAGTAAGGGATTACAGCTGTGATTCGAGTCGCTGAGGAGCGGCGGAAGGCATCAGCCATCACGACGAGTTCCATCAGGTTATCGTTGGTCGGAGCGCAAGTCGGCTGAATAATGAAGACGTCTTTACCGCGGACGTTTTCATTGATCTCGGCTGTAATTTCGCCGTCGGAAAATTTACCGACAGAGATGTCACCGAGAGGGATATGCAGCTGACGTACAACACGCCGAGCCAGATCGGGGTTAGCATTCCCCGTAAAGACCATCATCTTGGACACGCGCAGTACCTAGAGGCTGAGGGTAACCTGGATGAGTATAGAAAATGGCAGGGGCGGCTGGATTCGAACCAACGCATGGCAGGATCAAAACCTGCTGCCTTACCGCTTGGCGACGCCCCTGTATCTGTTGCAACGAGTACCCAGTACTCGGTTCCTTTTAGAGCAGACTTTGCAGCTTGCGATGCAACATCGAAACGTTGCTTCCCTTTGCTACAAACCCTGTAAGGGTCTCTGTCAGAAGGGCCGAGACTTTATCAGCTTCAGCTTTGTTTGGGAAGCCCCCAAACACACAACTTCCAGTGCCGGTTAATTTTGCTTCGGTAAATTTACCTAACAAATTCAAAGCGTTACGTACCTCTGGATAACGCCTTGCTACAACCGGTAAGCAGTCATTTCGACTGTTTCCCTTGGGAACGGGGCGCACTTTAATGGGAGGAGAGTTACGTGTCAACAGTGGATCTGAAAAAATTTCTGCTGTACTTACAGATACTTGCGGAACAAGCACGACATACCACGGCTCCTCGGGGTCTACAGGGGTGAGTTTCTCGCCCACGCCCTCGGCAAAAGCCGCATGCCCGCGCACGAAAACCGGGACGTCGGCGCCCAGCGTCAGGCCCAGCGTAGCCAGGCGATCCTCGTCCCAAGCCAGTTGCCACAAGTGATTCAGGCCGAGCAGGGTGGTGGCCGCATTCGAGCTGCCACCGCCGATTCCGCCACCCATGGGCAGGATCTTGTCGATCCAGATATCGATGCCCAGCGAGCAACCGGATTGCTCCTGAAGTTTTTTTGCGGCCTTCACGATCAGGTTGCTGTCGTGAGGCACGCCTTCAAATTCTGTGTGCAGTTGAATCACACCATCGTCACGAACCGCAAAGGTCAATTCATCGCCGTAGTCGAGAAACTGAAAAATTGTCTGCAGCTCGTGATAGCCATCTTCACGGCGACCGAGGATGTGCAGCATCAAATTGAGTTTGGCAGGGGAAGGCAGGGTCAGACGGGGCGCAGTCATCTCATTGCCCCAGCTTGCGAGGTTGCCAATCCTTGATCACCAGCGTGACGTCAAGGTCGGTGCCGTGCAGCTTGATGCGCTCGGGCAGCCAATATCCGTTCTGTTGTACATAGCTCAGGTACTCGACCTGCCAGCCATCCTGTTCCAGCGATGCCAGGCGGCTGTCGCCATTGAGGCTCAGGCGACTCTTGCTATCGGGTGCAGGCAAGCCGCGAACCCACCAGACCAAATGCGAGACCGGTAACTTCCAGCCCATTTGTTCTTCCAGCAGGGCTTCTGGGGTTGGCGCTTCATAGCGGCCCTGATTGGCGACTTCCAGGCTCACTTGCCCAGGTCGGCCGGTCAGGCGCGCAGCACCACGGCCCAACGGCCCGGACAGACGAATGTCGTAATAGTCTTGGCGTTGCAGCCAGAACAAGGTGCCGCTGCCCGAGTCCTTCGGGGCGCGAATGCCGACCTTGCCTTCGATCTGCCAGCCGTCGAGGCTACTCAATTGGTCCTTGTGCTGTTTCCACTGCGCCGGGTTGCCCTGGCCTTCAACGGATTCGCGAGCGCCAAAGCCCGCGCAACCGGCGAGCAGGGCGATAAAGCTGAAAACGATAACGTGGCGCAAAAACATAAGCTTAAAGGGTCTCGGATCCGGTCAGGCGCTTGATGGTGCTGCGCAGGATAGGGCTGTCGGGTTGTTCCTTGAGGAACTTGTCCCAGATTTGTTTGGCTTCGCGTTGTTTACCTTGGGCCCAGAGCACTTCGCCCAGGTGAGCGGCGACTTCCTGGTCGGGAAAGCGCTCAAGGGCTTGACGCAACAGGCGCTCGGCCTCATCCAGGTTGCCCAGGCGGTAATTCACCCAGCCCAGGCTATCGAGGACGGCCGGGTCTTCCGGGTTGAGCTGGTGGGCCTGTTCGATCAGGACCTTGGCCTCGGCGTAGCGGGTTGTACGGTCGGACAAGGTGTAGCCCAGGGCGTTCAGTGCCATGGCGTTGTCCGGGTCGCGCTTGATGATCAGGCGCAGGTCCTTTTCCATCTGCGCCAGGTCATTGCGTTTTTCCGCTTGCATGGCGCGGGTGTACAGCAGGTTCAAGTCGTCCGGGTATTGCAGCAACGCTTGTTGCAACAGTTTCCAGGCACGATCGCCCTGCTTGTTGGCCGACAGGGTTTCGGCCTGGATCAGGTAAAGCTGGATGGCGTAGTCCGGCTCGGCATCCCGGGCCGCGGCCAGACGCTTTTCTGCTTCATCGGTGCGGCCATTGCTCATCAGGATGTCGGCTTGGCGCAACTGGGCAGGCAAATAATCATTGCCGGGACCGACCAGGGCGTACTCGATCAACGCACCTTGCGGGTCATTGCGCTCTTCGGCGATACGCCCCAGGTTCAAGTGCGCCGAGTCGACGTGGCTTTCCCGGGCAATCAGGTCTTCCAGATAACCTTTGGCCTCGTCCCAGGCCTTGGCTTCCAGGCATACCAGTGCCAGGGAATAACGCAGTTCATCATCGTCCGGGTATTGCTGGACCAGGTTGGCGAACTGCACCTTGGCGTCTTCCATGCGGTCTTGTTCAACCAGCATGCGGGCGTAGGTCAGGCGCAGGCGTTTGTCATCCGGGTACTTCTTGATGCTTTTTTCCAGCAGCGGCAAGGCTTCCTGGCCGCGATTGAGATTCTGCAGCAGTCGCGCGCGCAGCAGCAGCGGGGCGATTTCACCGTCTTCCGGCGGGTTCTGCTCCAGCAGCGTCAAGGCCGCTTGTGCTTCATCATCTTGTTGCAGCAACAGGGCCTTGCCAAAAATCAGCTGGCCATTGTTCGGGTGTTTTTGCAGCAGGCGGTCGAAGCTCTTCATCAGGCCATTGCGGGTGTCCTGATCGGTGTCGGCCGCCGACAGTGCGAGGAAGTCGAAATGGGTGTCGCCCTTGCCTTGCAGGACTTTCTCCATATAGACCATGGAGTCGTCATAGCGCCCGGCGCGGGCCAGTTGAATGGCCGCCGCCCGCTGGGCTTCAAGATCGTCCGGTGCGTTTTTCGCCCAGATCAGTGAACTATCCAGCGCCGCCTGATCGGCCCCCAGGTACTCGGCGATGCGAAACGCCCGCTCGGAAATTCCCGGATCCTGGGTGTTGATGGCCTGTGTCACATAATTATCCAGGGCAATGTCGAAACGATTGCGCTGGCCAGCCAGCTCCGCGCTCAGCAAGCTGAAGACCGTCTCTTCACTGAACGAGGAATAAACTTTGGGCTTTTCAGGGGCGGGAGTGCTGTCTTCGACCGGCGACGAATCGTCCGGAGACACGGGCGCCATGGCCTGGCAGCCGCTGAGGAAGACAAAAGCAAGGAGCAACGCGGAAGATCTATTCATATAGGAAGAGGACGACTAACCTGCGGTCGGATCATCATGACACAAGCCTTCGGCCAAACATAACCGAGTCTCAATTGATGCCTTTATAGGCGTAAGGCATTAGGACAATAGACTACGGTGGTTGTTCTGGATCAGACGAAGTAGGACAATTGTCGGCTTCTCGACATCATCAGCGATATTGAATGGCCTTCCTTGCACTCGGTATTAACCACAAGACTGCTTCCGTAGACGTGCGCGAGCGCGTGGCGTTTACGCCCGAGCAGTTGGTTGAGGCCTTGCAGCAGCTCTGCCGGCTCACCGACAGCCGCGAAGCTGCGATCCTTTCAACCTGCAATCGCAGCGAGCTCTATATAGAGCAGGAACATCTGTCAGCGGATGTGGTGTTGCGCTGGCTGGCGGATTTCCACCATTTGAGCCTCGAAGACTTGCGTGCCAGCGCTTATGTGCACGAAGAAGATGCGGCAGTTCGTCACATGATGCGCGTCGCCTCAGGGCTCGACTCGCTGGTATTGGGTGAGCCGCAGATTCTTGGCCAGATGAAATCGGCCTACGCTGTGGCGCGCGAGGCCGGGACCATCGGCCCGTTGCTGGGGCGCTTGTTCCAGGCCACGTTCAATTCGGCCAAGCAGGTGCGCACCGACACGGCCATCGGTGAAAACCCGGTGTCCGTGGCGTTTGCCGCCGTCAGCCTGGCCAAACAGATCTTCAGTGACCTGCAACGCAGCCAGGCGTTGCTGATCGGTGCTGGTGAAACCATTACCCTGGTCGCCCGCCATTTGCATGAGCTGGGGGTCAAGCGGATCGTCGTTGCCAACCGCACCCTGGAGCGCGCGAGCATCCTTGCCGAGCAGTTCGGCGCCCACGCGGTGCTGCTTTCGGACATCCCCGCCGAACTGGTGCGCAGCGACATCGTCATCAGTTCCACCGCCAGCCAGTTACCGATTCTCGGTAAAGGTGCGGTGGAAAGCGCCTTGAAGCTGCGCAAGCACAAGCCGATCTTCATGGTGGACATCGCGGTTCCCCGGGATATCGAGCCTGAAGTCGGCGAGTTGGACGACGTTTACCTCTACAGCGTCGACGATCTGCACGAAGTGGTCGCCGAAAACCTCAAGAGCCGCCAGGGCGCAGCCCAGGCCGCCGAGGAAATGGTCAGCACCGGCGCCGATGATTTCATGGTGCGCCTGCGTGAATTGGCGGCGGTGGATGTGCTCAAGGCGTATCGTCAACAAGGCGAGCGCCTGCGGGACGAGGAATTGATCAAGGCCCAGCGTATGCTCGCCAATGGCAGCAGCGCCGAAGACGTGCTGATGCAGTTGGCTCGTGGCCTGACTAACAAACTGCTGCACGCCCCGAGCGTACAGCTTAAAAAACTGACTGCCGAAGGCCGCCTTGATGCGCTGGCCATGGCCCAGGAACTCTTTGCCCTCGGTGAGGGCGCGTCAGATAGCTCTTCGGATAAAAAACCGCAATGAAAGCGTCACTGCTCAATAAGCTGGATATTCTCCAGGATCGCTTCGAAGAATTGACCGCCTTGCTTGGCGATGGCGAAGTCATCTCCGATCAAAACAAGTTCCGCACCTATTCCAAGGAATACGCGGAAGTTGAACCCATTGTGGCCACCTATAAACACCTGCTCAAGGTTCAGGCCGATCTGGAAGGCGCCCAGGCGCTGCTCAAGGACAGCGACCCGGACATGCGCGAAATGGCCGTGGAAGAAGTCCGTGAGGCCAAGGAAAAGCTGGTTGAGCTGGAAGGCGATCTGCAACGCATGTTGCTGCCCAAGGATCCCAACGACGGGCGTAACGTATTCCTTGAGATCCGTGCCGGCACCGGCGGTGACGAAGCGGCGATTTTCTCCGGCGACCTGTTTCGCATGTATTCACGGTATGCCGAGCGGCGCGGCTGGCGTGTTGAGATTCTCTCGGAGAACGAGGGTGAGCACGGCGGCTATAAAGAAGTCATCGCCCGGGTTGAAGGGGACAACGTCTACGGCAAGCTGAAGTTCGAATCTGGCGCGCACCGCGTGCAGCGGGTGCCGGCCACTGAATCCCAGGGGCGTATCCACACTTCGGCATGCACCGTGGCGGTGTTGCCCGAGCCGGATGAGCAGGAAACCATCGAGATCAACCCGGCGGACTTGCGGGTCGACACCTATCGCTCATCGGGCGCCGGTGGCCAGCACGTCAACAAGACCGACTCGGCTATTCGCATCACCCACTTGCCGTCGGGCATTGTGGTGGAGTGTCAGGAAGAACGCTCCCAGCACAAGAACCGGGCGCGGGCGATGTCCTGGCTGTCGGCCAAGCTCAACGACCAGCAAACCAGCGCCGCCGCCAACGCGATTGCCAGCGAGCGCAAATTGCTGGTGGGCTCGGGCGATCGCTCCGAACGTATCCGTACCTACAACTTTGCCCAGGGCCGGGTCACCGACCACCGGGTCAACCTGACCCTGTACTCCCTGGATGAAATCCTCGCCGGTGGCGTTGATGCGGTGATCGAGCCCTTGCTGGCCGAGTACCAGGCCGACCAACTGGCGGCGATAGGTGAATAAATGACCATTATTGCTAGCCTGTTACGCGCCGCCGAACTGCCGGACTCGCCCACTGCGCGACTGGATGCGGAGTTGCTGTTGGCCGCCGCGTTGGGCAAGTCCCGCAGTTACTTGCACACCTGGCCGGAGAAAATCGTCAGCAGCGAAGACGCGCTGACCTTTTCCGGCTACCTGCAACGGCGCCGCACAGGTGAGCCTGTGGCCTATATTCTCGGCCAGCAGGGTTTCTGGAAGCTGGACCTGGAAGTCGCACCCCATACGCTGATCCCCCGTCCGGAAACCGAGATGCTGGTGGAAGCCGCCCTGGAATTGTTGCCCGCCACCCCCACCAAGGTCCTCGACCTGGGCACCGGCAGCGGCGCGATTGCCCTGGCCCTGGCCAGTGAGCGTCCCGCGTGGAACGTCACCGCCGTCGACCGGGTGCTGGAAGCGGTAGCCCTGGCCGAGCGCAATCGCCAGCGCCTGCACCTGGAAAACGCCACGGTACTGAGCAGTCATTGGTTCGATGCCCTGCAAGGCCACACGTACAACCTGATCATCAGTAACCCGCCGTACATCGCGGACACCGATCCGCACCTGGTGGCCGGTGATGTGCGTTTCGAACCGGCCAGTGCACTGGTGGCCGGCCAGGACGGTTTAGATGACCTTCGTCTGATTATCGCCCAGGCGCCAGGGCATCTTGATGCCGGTGGCTGGTTGCTGCTGGAGCATGGTTACGATCAGGCCTCGGCCGTGCGCGAACTGCTATTGAAGCAGGGCTTTGAGGCGGTCCACAGCCGCATCGATCTCGGCGGCCATGAGCGGATCAGCCTGGGGCGCCGGTCATGCTGAATGACCAGGAGCTGTTGCGCTATAGCCGACAGATTCTGTTGCAGCATGTCGACATTGAAGGCCAGTTGCGCTTGAAAAACAGCCGCGTGCTGATCGTCGGTCTCGGTGGCCTGGGTTCGCCGGTGGCGCTGTACCTGGCCGCCGCGGGTGTGGGCGAGCTGCATCTGGCGGATTTCGATACCGTCGACCTGACCAACCTGCAACGCCAGATCATCCATGACACCCACAGTGTCGGCCTGACCAAGGTTGACTCGGCCATGGGTCGACTGACGGCCATCAATCCCGAGGTCCGGTTGGTTGCCCACCGCACGGCGCTGGACGCCGATTCCCTGGCGCAGGCGGTGGCAGCGGTGGATCTGGTCCTCGATTGCAGCGATAACTTCTCCACCCGCGAAGCGGTGAATGCCGCCTGTGTCGCCGCCGGCAAGCCTTTGGTCAGCGGCGCGGCAATTCGTCTGGAAGGGCAGCTCTCGGTCTTCGACCCGCGTCGTCCGCAAAGCCCTTGCTACCACTGTTTATACGGGCACGGCAGCGAAGCCGAGCTGACGTGCAGCGAAGCCGGTGTCATCGGCCCGCTGGTGGGGTTGGTGGGCAGCCTGCAAGCCCTGGAAGCATTGAAGCTGCTGGCCGGCTTCGGTGAGCCACTGGTCGGGCGTCTGTTGCTGATCGATGCCCTGAGTACTCGCTTCCGTGAGCTGCGGGTCAAGCGTGACCCTGCCTGCAGCGTGTGTGGCGTTGCCCATGGTTAAGGCCGCACCGATTGGGGTGTTCGACTCCGGTGTCGGCGGCCTGTCGGTGCTGGCCGAAATCCAGCGGCTGTTACCTCATGAGTCCCTGCTGTATGTGGCGGATGGCGGGCACATCCCTTACGGCGAGAAAACTCCGGAGTTCATCCTCGAACGTTCTCGTCTGGTTGCCGGATTTTTCCGCGAGCAGGGTGCCAAGGCTTTTGTGATCGCTTGCAATACGGCGACGGTGGCTGCTGTCGCTGATTTGCGCCGGGATTATCCCGACTGGCCGCTGGTGGGCATGGAGCCCGCTGTAAAACCGGCCGCAGCCGCGACCCGCAGCGGTGTGGTCGGCGTGCTGGCGACTACCGGCACGTTACAAAGCGCCAAGTTTGCGGCATTACTCGATCGCTTCGCGACTGACGTACGGGTCATTACCCAACCGTGCCCAGGTCTGGTGGAGTTGATCGAAACCGGTGACCTGGGCAGCCCGGCCCTGCGCCTGCTGTTGCAGGGCTATGTCGAACCGTTGATTGCGGCCGGTTGTGACACCATCATCCTGGGCTGCACGCACTATCCTTTCCTGAAGCCGTTACTGGCGCAGATGCTGGCGTCGACGATCATCTTGATCGACACGGGCGCCGCGGTGGCGCGCCAGTTGCAGCGCCTGCTGGGCGAGCGCGAATTGCTGGCCGAGGGCACCCCTCAGGCCACCCGGTTCTGGACCAGTGGCGATACGGAGCACCTGAGAAATATCCTCCCCACACTATGGAAATCGTCCGGCGTTGTGCAAAAAATTAGCTTGTGAAAAATTCGTGAAATAACGAATTTATAAGCTGAACTTCTGCGTAAACGACGGCTTCTATAGGTCGTTAGCCTGTAAAAAATCATACAACCTGATTCGGAAAGGATGTTTCTTATGAGGCGTTTGTTCTGTTTGGCTGCGATTGCGGCCGTTGTGGTGGGGCACTCTGTTTCGACGCAGGCCGCAGGCCTGGAATTCGGGGTGGGGAGTACTGGCGATTCGACCATGACCTACCGCTTGGGTCTGACATCGGATTGGGACAAAAGCTGGTGGCAGAGCGATGTTGGCCGCCTGACTGGCTATTGGAGCGGCGCTTACACCTATTGGGACGGTGACAAGCGCGCCAGCGTGAGCAGCCTGTCGTTCTCGCCGGTCTTTATGTATGAATTCGCCGGGGAATCGGTAAAACCTTACATCGAGGCGGGGATCGGCGTGGCTGTGTTCTCCCGAACTCGGGTAGAGGACAACAATCTTGGCCAGGCCCTTCAGTTCGAAGACCGCCTGGGCTTCGGTTTGCGCTTTGCCGGTGGGCATGAGGTGGGCATTCGCGCCACGCATTACTCCAATGCCGGGATCAGTAGCCACAACGACGGTGTCGAGAGCTATTCGCTGCATTACACGATGCCGCTGTAGCGACTCGAGCAAAACAATGTGGGAGGCCTTGCCTCCCACATTCAAAAGTCAGCGATACACCGTCGCAATCCCTTGGCGCTCCTCAATGCACTCCGGCGCGCCCATCTCGAACTCCCGGCAGATCAACGGCCGCTTCTCATAGATGCTGCACATCATCGTGTCGCGATCCAAAGCGGCGCACCAGCCGTCGTCCAGGCGCAGCATCACTTCACCGCCCCAATCGTCAGTGTCGATAAAACGATCGGGCACGCCGGTGTCGGTAATCAGCATGACTTCCAACTGGCAGCAGCACGCGGCGCAGGTGGAACAGGTGACGGCGGGTTCGGCGATTTGGGTGTGGGGGATGTTGGTCATAGGCGCGCAGTGTAAGGCAAGCGGGCTGTGCGCGTGTGAAAGCTCTGACGGACGTTATTCGGTGCCGATGATCGCGGCTCTCACACATCATCCTTTTGCGGCGGCGGGCTGCGCAGTATGCATTTGTCGATGATCAGCTTTGGCCTGTCCGGTAGCGTCGACAGCGGCCACAGGGCTGCGAGCGATAGCGCCGTAAAGGCAATCTCCCGCGGGCGATCTTGCAGTTTCCCGATAATATGCCGCGCTGCTTGGTCAGCTGGCCAGTTCAAGGGCATCGGGAAATCATTGCCATCGGTCTGTAGTGTGTCGACAAACCCCGGGCTGACCACGGTGATATCCATGTCTTGGGATGACAGGTCAATGCGCAAGGATTCGAACAGTTGGCGCAGGCTGGCCTTGGATTCGGTCAGGGGCATCGGCAAATAGGTCACAGCACTGGCAATGCCCACCAGATGGGGTGTCCGGCCGGCCCGCAACAGCGGCAACGCCGCTTCGATGCAGTAACTGGTGGCCAGCAGGTTGGTGCGCACCACGTACTCGATGATCGAGACGTCGAACTGCTGGCTGTCCACGTATTCACAGGTGCCGGCGTTGAGGATCACCGTGTCCAGCGCACCCCAAGCCTGGGTAATGTGCTCACCGATCTCGCGTACGGTCTGGCTGTGGGTCAGGTCGCCTGCCACCACCAATACTTGCCCTGGATACTGTTGCTCAAATTGCTCCAGTGGCTCCCGGGAGCGAGAGCTGAGCGCCACATGAGCACCGCTTTTGAGCAGCGCTTCGGCCAGCGCGGCACCGATCCCGTTGCTGGCACCGGTCAGCCAGTAGCGGCGTGCGGTCATAAGGTTCATCCCATACTCCTTGAGGGCAGGCTGCGGAACGCGGCGAGGGCACGGTCCCGGGATTTTTTCAGATCGACCATGGGACGGGGATAATCGGCCACGCCAAACAGATCACCCAGAGCGGCCGGGTTGTGCACCTCTTTTTTGTTCAGCGTCGCCAGTTGTGGCAACCAGTGTTTGATGAAGCGTCCATCTTCGTCGAATTTTTCCGACTGGCTCAAGGGGCTGAAAATTCGGAAATAGGGCGCCGAATCGGTACCGGTGGAGGCGCTCCACTGCCAGCCACCGTTATTGGCTGCCAGGTCACCGTCGATCAAGTGGCGCATGAAAAAACGTTCGCCTTCGCGCCAGTCGATCAACAGGTTCTTGGTGAGGAACATCGCCACTACCATGCGCAGGCGGTTGTGCATCCAGCCGGTTTCCTGCAATTGGCGCATGGCTGCATCGATGATCGGTAACCCGGTACGGGCTTCTTGCCAGGCGGCCAAGTCCTCGGGTGCGTTGCGCCAGGCTACGGCTTCGGTTTCCGGGCGGAAGGCCCGATGGCGAGAGACTCGTGGGTAGCCCACCAGAATGTGCTTGTAGAACTCGCGCCACAGCAGCTCGTTGATCCAGGTGATGGTGCCGATATCGCCGCTTTCGAATTCACCCTGATTGCTTTGCAAGGCGGCATGCAGGCACTGGCGCGGCGAGATGACACCAGCGGCCAGGTAGGCCGACAACTGGCTGGTGCCGGGTTTGGCGGGGAAGTCACGCTCGTTCTTGTAGTCGCTGATTTGTTCATCGGCAAACTGTTCAAGGCGCCGCTGGGCTTCGTCTTCACCTGCTGGCCAAAGGGCGCGCAAGCTTTTACTCGGCGTGGCGAAACCGCTGATGTGTTCGGGGATCAGGTCGCTTTTCACCGCCAGTTCCGCTTGAGCTTTGGGCGTCGCCACCCGGCGCGGCAGGGCTGCGTGCAGACGTGTGTAGCAAACCTTGCGAAATTGACTGAAGACCTGAAAGTAGGTGCCGGTCTTGGTCAGGATGCTGCCGGGTTGGAACAGCAGTTGATCCAGATAGCGATGGAAACTGACGTTCTCAGCCTCCAGTGCATTGGCCACGGCGGCATCGCGGCGGCTTTCATGGATGCCGTATTCGTTATTGACGTGGACCGCCTCAATCGACAGTTCTCGGCACAGCTGCGCCAAAGCTTGCGGTGCCTGATCCCAGGTGGCGGCATGACGGATCAGCAATGGAACGTTCAAATCGCCCAGCGCTCGGCTCAACCTGCTCAGGTTACGCAGCCAGAAATCCACCTTGCACGGGGCATCATCGTGGGCCTGCCATTGCTCGGGCGTGATCAGGTAGACAGCCACTGTCGGCCCGCGCTCGGCAGCTGCGGCGAGGGCGGTGTTGTCATGTAGGCGCAGGTCACTGCGCAGCCAGATCAATTGCCGGTTCATCGTTTATACAAGTCCATGCTGGATCAGTGCCTGATGAGCCGACAGGGGATTCTCGGCCAGGAGCAAGTCAGGCATATCATGGGTTAATACGGTCAACTCGGCCTGGTGGATGGCTACCGTTGGCCCGGCGATCAGTTTTGGGCAACTGACGCCGCTCAGAAGCTTCGTTAACGCTTGTACGTTGATCGCCTTGCTCGAATACAGCAACACTCCACGGGCTTGCAGATGCTCCACTGCCAAGGCTAGTTCGCCGGCGGGCAATGGCCAGTCGAAAACCTCCACCGGACAGTTGGCGCTGCTGACCAGCCAGGCGGTGAGCCACAGGTGAGGCTCCAGAGGCAGGTCTGACTGGTTGATCAGCAACAGCGGCGCGCCGTTGAGCGGGTGATTGTTGTGATAGATCCGTGCGCCGAACTTACTGCGCAACCAGGAATGGAAAAACACCCGCTCCATCTGTGCGCCAAATTGGCCTTGCCAGCGCTGTTCAAGGTCTTCGAGCAGCGGCAGTAGCAGTTGTTCGCACAAGGTGCGCGGTGGATACAGAGCCATGGCTTGGTTGAAGGCCGTGTCGACCTGGCGCTCTGCCAGTTCGCTGATGGCTTGCAGCAGGTTCTGGCGCAGGCTGTGCCATTCGCTTGGGGTTTCGTCGTTGTGGGTTTGTGCGGTGTCGATCAGTTTTTTAACCTGGCTGACCGGCACGCCACGGTTGAGCCAGGTGAGGATCGAATGGATGCGCTGCACATGTTCGATGCTAAACAGGCGGTGACCCTTGGGCGTGCGCTGGGGCACGATCAGGCCGTAGCGCCGCTCCCAGGCCCGCAAAGTTACGGCGTTGACACCGGTCTGGCGTGCTACTTCACGGATCGGCAACCAGCCTTGTTCCAGGGCTTGGACGAAGTCGTCTTGTACAAAAGTATTCATGGTTTAAACCGCATTACGCAGGCTGAGGTTTTCCGGATGCGGTTGCAGGTAGGCCTGCTGTGCGATGTAACGATCCGGGTGTCGGCGAAAATGGTGTTTGAGCAGGGCCAGCGGTACCACCAACGGCACGACGCCTTGGTAGTAGTGGCCGATGAGGGTCTGCATTTCCTGTTTGTCTTCGGCACTGATGACCTGTTTGAGGTAACCGCTGATGTGTTGCAACACGTTGGTGTGGGTGCCACGGGTGGCGCATTTTTTCAGAGCGCTCATCAGGTCACTGAAATAGCTGGCGGCCAGCAGGTCGAGGTCGCCGCTCTTGGTCATGCTACCCAGCAGGTTGCCCAGGCTTTTGTAATGGGCGGGGCTGTGGGCCATCAGCAGGTATTTGTAGCGTGCGTGGAATTTCAGCAGGCGATGGCGCGTCAGGCCCTCGGCGAGCAGTTGTTGCCAACAGGCATAGACGAAAGACCGGGTCAGGAAATTTTCCCGAGGCGCCGTCGGGTCATTAAGCTGAGGTTCTTCTTGTATCGGCAGAACGGGATGGCGGACGCAAAACGCCTGGGCATAGATGCCACGCCCACGACTGTGGTGCGCGCTGATGGTGATTTTTGGTTTGCCGGTGACGGACATAGCCAAACCTCTACAAAATACCTGTACAAATTTATATTTTCGTACAACTTAATCTCATCATAGCTTTGATGCTGTACAAGTCAAATATTTTGTATAGGTATTTGCGAAAGGGCATCGGCCGCACGTTTCATCGAGCCAGGCCACGGCATCGAGTTCATTCCTGATACGGTCAGCGACTACAGATGCGCAATCAATCGCCGTGCAGCTTCCTGGCCACTGAGCCAGGCACCTTCGACCCGGCCTGAGAGGCACCAGTCGCCGCACACGTACAGCCCAAGGTCGGCGTCGGCCAACACGCCAAATTCATGGCTGCCGGACGGCCGAGCATAGAGCCAGCGGTGGGCCAAGCTGAAGATCGGGGCAGGCATGGCGCTGTGCAGCAGTTCAGCAAAGGCGCCGTGCAACTGTTCGATCACCGCCTCCTTGGGCAAGTCCAGATGCTGCTTGCTCCAGGCACTGGTGGCGTGTAGCACCCAGGTGTCGAGGGTGGTGTCGCGTCCAGGTTTGCTGCGGTTGCGGGCCAGCCAGTCGAGTGGGCTGTCCTGTACGAAACAGCCCTCCATGGGGGTGTCCAGCGGGGTATCGAAGGCCAGGGCAACGGCCCAGGTCGGGTCCATCTTCACCCCGGCGGCGACACTTGCCAGTTTCGGTGCAGCGGCCAGCAGCGCGGTGGCTTGCGGCGCCGGGGTGGCGATGATGACGTGACTGAATGGGCCGTGGTTACCACCGTCGGCGTCCAGCAGGTTCCAGTGCTGTGTGCCCTGGAACACATCGGTGATCCGGCAACCGAACTCTACCGGCAGGTCATCCAGCAACGCCCGAGTGATAGCGCTCATGCGTGGGGTGCCGACCCAGCGGGTCTGTTCATCGGGTGAGGGGCTGAATTGACCGGACTTGAAGTTGTACAGTTGGGGCTCCCATTCTGCGGCCCAACCATTGGCCTGCCAGCGTTGTACTTCATTGACGAAGCGCCGGTCGCGGGCGGTGAAATACTGGGCCCCCAAGTCCAGTGCGCCGGCATCGCTGCGCTGGCTGGACATGCGGCCGCCGCTGCCGCGGCTTTTATCGAAAAGTTGTACAACGTGCCCGGCGTCTTTCAGTGCTCGAGCGGCGGAGAGCCCGGCGATGCCGGTACCAATGATCGCGATGGGAACAGTCATGGGAGGCCTCGTTTTACCGTTGGGTACAGACTACGCCGACACCAATAGCTGTACAATATTGTTTTTTGGTATAAGTTTTTGCGTGCCTGATCGTTTGGCGTGTTCTATGGTTAAACCTGAGAGTTAAACCAACGTTGCGCCCGATTTAAAAGATCCCTGTCTATAAAATAGACCAGTGGCGGACGGCGAACGTTACACGAGGAAAAACTCATGCATATTTTGCTGACGGGTGGTACGGGTCTGATCGGCCGCCAGCTCTGCCAGTACTGGCAGGCTCAGGGGCATCGTTTGAGTGTGTGGAGTCGTCATCCGGAACAGGTGGCCAAACTCTGCGGTGCCCAGGTGCAAGGCGTCGCCCGTCTACAGGACATTAGCGAGCCGGTGGACGCGGTGATCAATCTGGCCGGCGCCCCCATTGCCGGTCGGCCCTGGACCCACAAACGCAAGGCGTTGTTGTGGAGCAGCCGGATCGGCCTGACTGAAACCCTGCTTGCCTGGCTCGATGGCCTTGAGCACAAACCGGGGGTATTGATATCCGGTTCTGCCGTGGGTTGGTACGGCGATGGCGGGGAGCGCGAACTGACCGAAGACAGCGGCCCGGTGCTGGACGATTTCCCCAGCCAGTTGTGCATTGCCTGGGAAGAAACCGCCCAGCGCGCGGAAGCTTTTGGCATACGGGTTGTACTGGTGCGTACCGGATTGGTGCTGGCGGCCGAGGGCGGCTTTTTGTCGCGGCTGCTGTTGCCGTTCAAACTGGCGCTGGGCGGGCCTATCGGCAATGGCCGGCAGTGGATGCCGTGGGTGCATATCAAGGATCAAATCGCCCTGATTGATTTTCTTCTGCACAAGACTGACGCCCAGGGTCCTTATAATGCCTGCGCGCCGCAGCCGGTGCGCAATCTTGAATTCGCCAAGACGCTGGGCAAAGTGCTGCACCGGCCCGCGTTCATGCCGATGCCGGCCTTCGCCTTGCGTATTGGCCTGGGCGAGTTGTCCAGCTTGTTGCTGGGTGGCCAGCGGGCGATCCCGCAGCGGTTGTTGGCAGCCGGTTTCACTTTCCAGTTCACTGAGTTGCGTGCGGCCCTGGACGACTTGTCCAGCCGCCTCTAGAGATAGGATGTTGCATGACGGATCACGCGTTGTTACTGGTCAACCTGGGTTCACCGGCATCCACTTCGGTGGCCGATGTGCGCAGCTACCTCAATCAATTCCTGATGGACCCTTATGTGATCGACCTGCCGTGGCCGGTACGACGGTTGCTGGTGTCGCTGATCCTGATCAAGCGTCCCGAGCAATCGGCCCATGCCTATGCCTCGATCTGGTGGGACGAAGGTTCGCCTCTGGTGGTCCTGAGTCGCCGCCTGCAACAACAAATGACTGCCCAGTGGACTCAGGGCCCTGTGGAGTTGGCGATGCGTTATGGTGAGCCGTCTATTGAGAGCGTGTTGACCCGACTCGCTGCCCAGGGCATCAAGAAAGTCACCCTGGCGCCGCTGTACCCGCAGTTTGCCGACAGCACCGTGACCACGGTGGTTGAAGAAGCCAAACGTGTAGTGCGGGACAAGAAGTTGGCGATCCAGTTTTCGATTTTGCAGCCGTTCTATGACCAGCCGGAATACCTCGACGCCTTGGTAGCCAGCGCCAAACCACACTTGCAGCAGGACTTCGATCACCTGTTATTCAGCTTCCACGGCTTGCCTGAGCGACACCTGAAAAAACTCAACCCGGACCATGAGTTCGACGGTGCCACCGATTGCTGCGCCAACGCCTCGCCACAGGTGCGAGCCACCTGTTATCGCGGGCAGTGTTTCAGCGTTGCTCGGGACTTTGCTGAGCGGATGGGGCTGGCGCAGGGCAAATGGTCGGTGGCGTTTCAATCGCGCCTGGGACGGGCGAAGTGGATCGAACCTTATACCGAAGCGCGGCTGGAAGCGTTGGCCGGGCAAGGGGTGAAGAAGTTGCTGGTGATGTGCCCGGCATTTGTGGCCGATTGCATTGAGACGCTGGAGGAGATTGGTGATCGTGGGCTGGAGCAGTTCCGCGAAGCGGGTGGCGAGGAGTTGGTGCTGGTGCCGTGTTTGAATGATGACGAGCAGTGGGCGGTGGCGCTTAATGCTTTGTGTGAAAGAGCGCCCGTTGCGCTGTAGTCAAGCCGAATGAAGATTAAATGTGGGAGCGGGCTTGCTCGCGAATGCGGAGGGTCAGTTAATACATGCTCTGACTGATACACCGCCTTCGCGAGCAAGCCCGCTCCCACATTGACTACTGTGCTCACTCTGAGTCAGTGGGGTTACTCGTGATGCGGTTCGCCAAGGAACGTCAGCGAACTGAACAATCCTCGCGTCGCCACATCAGGGTTGTCCTTGAGCTGCACTTCCACCTGCGCCGCAATCACATTTAACCCTTCATTGCGCACCAGCACCTGCGCACGGCCTTCAGCGTCGGTCTCGGTGCTCAAGGTGTTGGGTGCATTGCGGTAGTCGCCGATCAACTTGATCCCCGCCGCCGGCTTGCCATCGAGCAACACTTGCACCGGCAGCGACTTGCCCGGGCCTACGGTCAGAGGGTCAACTTCCGGCAGGATCAGCAGCTTGATCTGATCCAGCTTTGGCAATTTCGCCCCGGGCTGGTAAATCGCCAGGCTGTATTTGAAGGTCTGGGTCGACTCGACTGCGCCAGGCACTTTACTGCGGCCCTGGTTGATCCACTTGTTATCCGCAGTCTTCGACCACATCCCGTTATCCAACGCTACCGCCAGCACCGCAGGTGGTTTGAGCGGTTGCAGGCGGGCATGATCGTCCAGACGTTGCACTGTCACCGGGATCATTTTTGCGCTGGCGTCGTAAGCCCAGGCACCGCTGATTTTCTGGGCCTTGAAGGCATTGTCCTCGGCGCCATGGCCGTAGATGACTTCGATGTTACCGCGTCGTTGTTCGGTCCATAGGCCATGGGCCGATACCTGGGTGGCAAATAGCAGGCCCAGCACTGCCAATGATTTGAGAGGGAGCATGGTGACGTCCTTTTACAGGTTGAGGGTCAGGCTGACGGTGAGGTTGCGTGGTTCCCCGGGATTGACCCAGTAGTTGCTGTAGGAACGCTCGTAGTACTTTTCATCGAACAGGTTGTTGAGGTTCAGGCCCACGGTGACGTTGTCACTGGCTTTGTAATGGGCCAGCAGGTCGACGGTGTGGTACGCCGGCAACTCAAAGCTGCCGCCCGCTTCACCCGAACGATCACCGACGTAGGTGAGCGCGGCGCCCAGATCGGATCCACGTAGCCGGCCATCCTGAAACTCATACACTCCCAACAGGCTGCCGCTGCGCTTGGCCACGCCGAGAATCCGGCTGCCGGCCGGGATGGTTTTGTCGCCCTTGGTGACTTCGGCATCGATGTAGGCAAAGGCGCCGATAACCCGTACGGCGTCGGTCAACTGCCCTGTCAGCTGCAAGTCAATGCCCTGGCTGCGGGCTTTGCCCATGGCGCGGCTGGTGTCAGTGGCCGGGTCCAGGGCCAGGACGTTTTCCTTTTCGATATGAAAGGCGGCGAGGGTGGTGCTCAGGCGGTCGTCGAACAGCTCGCTCTTGATGCCGACTTCATAACCCACACCTTCTTCCGGCTTGAAGGATTTACCGCCGGCGTCCAGGCCATTGTTGGGTTTGAACGAGGTGGAGGCGTTGGCGAACACGCCCACTTGCGGTGTCAGTTGGTAGAGCAACCCGGCGCGTTGGGTCAGGGCGTCGTGGGTTTGCCGGCTTTTGGCGTGGTTATGGGTGTAGTCGTCGGTACGTTGTTCGAAGTGCTCGAAGCGCGCGCCGATCATGCCCCGCAGACGGTCGGTGAAGATGATCTGGTCTTGCAGGTTCAGGGCCTGACTTTTCACCTGCTCGTAGAAATCGGTACCGGAGCGCGCGCCGTTGGGCTTGGGTTGGCCGTAGATGGGGTTGTAGAGGTCGATCGCGTAGTCGCTGCCGCCGATGGCGGTCACGCGTTCCTTCTTGCGGTAATCCTCGTATTCGGTGCCGATGAGCAGTTCATGCTGCCAACGGCCGATGTCGAACAGGCCGCGCAGTTCCAGCTGGGTGATGCTGTCATGCCAACCGGTGGAGCGTTCGCGGTAGCGGCGGTTGAGGGTGTGGCCATCGGTATTCAGTGCGCGGTTTTCCGAGGCGTCGCCCCACAGGCTGCCTTGTTTGTAATGGCTGGCCAGGCGCAGCTTCCAGGCATCGTTGAGGTGATGCTCAAGGGTCGCTTGCAGACGGTTATTGTGGTTGCGGATATCGCCATCGTTGGGCTCGCCGAGGAAGGTCGAGCGGGAGACGCCGCCCCAGCGGTTGTTGGGCGCGACGATGCCTCGGTCGAAGGTCGAGCTGTGGCGCACGAATTCGCTTTCCACCAGCAGGCTGGTGTCCGGGTCCAGTTGCCAACTGAGGGACGGCGCGACAAACACTCGCTTGCCTTGCACGTGATCACGGAAGCTGTGGTTGTCCTCCACCGCCAGGTTGACCCGCGACAGCAAGGTGCCGTTGCTGTCCAGTGGCGTGTTGACGTCAAGGGCAGTGCGGTAGCGATCCCAACTGCCGGCGCTGGTCTGCACGGTGGTGAAGGCTTCGGCCTGCGGCTTCTTGGTGACGATATTCACTGTGCCGCCGGGATCACCACGGCCATAGAGGCTGGCGGCGGGGCCCTTGAGTACTTCGATGCGTTCGATGTTGGCCGCGTCCGGGGTGCTCGGGTAGCCGCGGTTGGCGCTGAAACCGTCCTGGTAGAACTCCGACGTGGTGAACCCGCGCACGCTGTATTCGTAAAGGGTCAGGCCGCCGAAATTGTTCTGTTTGGACACGCCGCCGGCAAATTCCAGGGCGCGTTCGACGTTGGTGCTGCCCAGGTCCTTGAGCACCGTGGCGGGAATTACACTGATGGACTGCGGGATATCCCGTATGGCGGTGTCGGTTTTTGTGGCGCTGGCGGAACGGGTGGCGCGGTAGCCTTTGACGGGACCGGTGGCGGATTCGTACGCCTCACTGGTCACGCTGATGGTGTCCAGTTCGAGGCTGGTGGTGTCTTCGGCGTAGACCGGGTCCACCAGCAAACCCAAGGCGATTCCGGCCAATGGGGCAAATTTTCGAGAAGGCATGGTAGAGCGTTCCAATAGCGTTATTGAAACAATATAACATGACGGATAAGAATGGATGCTTTTTGAAATATTGGGTTACAGGAGCCTGCGCACAGGCTCCTGCAAGAGGCGGGTTACTCCTCTCCTTTCATCGGTGCAGGCGGCGGCCGCAAGCCGATTTCCGCCGACAGCTTGAGTTCTTTGCCATTGCGCATGACCTGAATGGTGACCTTGTCAGTGGGCTTGATCCGCGCCACCTGATTCATCGATTTACGGCCATCACCCGCCGGCTCGCCGTCGATGCTGAGGATCACATCGCCCAATTGCAGCCCGGCTTTCTGCGCCGGACCGTCGCGGAAGATACCGGCGACCACGATGCCAGGGCGACCGGTCAGCCCAAAGGACTCCGCCAGCTCCTTGGTCAACGGTTGCACTTCAATACCCAGCCAGCCACGAATGACCTGGCCATGCTCGATAATCGATTTCATTACTTCCATGGCCAGCTTGACCGGGATAGCGAAGCCGATGCCTTGGGAACCGCCGGATTTGGAGAAGATCGCCGTATTGATCCCGGTCAGATTGCCATTGGCATCCACCAGCGCACCACCGGAGTTGCCGGGGTTGATTGCCGCATCGGTCTGGATAAAGTCTTCGTAGCTGTTGAGGCCCAACTGATTACGCCCGGTGGCGCTGATGATCCCCATGGTTACCGTCTGGCCGACGCCGAACGGGTTGCCGATGGCCAGCGCTACGTCACCGACGCGCAAGCTTTCGGAGCGACCGATGGTGATCGAGGGCAGGCTCTTCAAATCGATTTTCAGTACCGCCAGGTCGGTTTCCGGGTCACTGCCGACTACGCGGGCCAGGGTTTCTCGGCCGTCACGCAGGGCCACGACGATCTGGTCGGCACCGGTGCTCACGTGGTTGTTGGTGAGGATGTAGCCTTCCGGGCTCATGATGACCCCGGAGCCCAGGCTCGACTCCATACGCCGCTGCTTGGGCGAGTTGTCACCGAAGAAACGCCGGAACTGCGGGTCTTCAAACAGTGGATGGGCCGGTTTGTTGATGACCTTGGTGGTGTACAGGTTGACCACCGCAGGCGCTGCGATGACGACGGCATCGGCGTAAGTCACCGGGCCTTGTACCACCGCGCTGGTTTGCGGTGCCTGTTGCAGGTTGACATCAAGGGTCGGCAGGCCGACCCACTGTGGATAACGCTGAATAATCAGCATCGCGATCAGCACGCCAGCCAACAATGGCCATCCAAAAAAACGCAGTGCCTTGAGCATTAAGAAAAATCCTGACAGGTTGCAGGGGGCGCAAGAGCGCCCATAATGTCGCGCATTATACGAGGCCGCGAGCGCCTCCGAACGGGTATTTAGGAGTCTTTTATGGCCGTCGCTCTGAGCACCTTAGTTGAGGAAGCAGACCGCTACCTCAACAGCGCGAAAATTGCCGATTATTGCCCCAATGGCCTGCAGGTCGAGGGTCGACCCCAGGTGCGGCGCATCGTCAGCGGCGTTACGGCGAGCCAGGCGCTGCTGGACGCGGCAGTCGAAGCCCAGGCCGACCTGGTGCTGGTGCACCATGGCTATTTCTGGAAGGGCGAAAGCCCGTGTATCACCGGCATGAAGCAGCGGCGCCTGAAAACCCTGCTCAAGCACGACATCAGCTTGCTGGCCTACCACTTGCCTCTGGACCTGCACCCCGACGTCGGCAACAACGTGCAGCTTGCTCGGCAACTGGACATCACCGTCGAGGGCCCGCTGGACCCGGATAACCTTAAAATTGTCGGCCTGGTGGGCTCGCTGGCTGAGCCTGTGTCGCCCCGCGACTTCGCCCGCCGCGTGCAGGATGCCATGGGTCGTGAGCCCTTGCTGATCGAAGGCAGCGAGATGATCCGCCGTGTCGGCTGGTGCACGGGGGGCGGCCAGGGTTATATCGATCAGGCCGTGCTGGCCGGTGTTGACCTGTACCTGAGCGGTGAAGCCTCGGAGCAGACGTTCCACAGCGCGCGGGAAAATGACATCAGCTTCATTGCCGCCGGTCACCACGCCACCGAGCGTTATGGCGTGCAAGCGCTGGGGGATTACCTGGCAAGGCGTTTTGCCCTGGAACACCTGTTCATCGATTGCCCCAACCCGATCTGATGAGCACTGCCAAAAAATGTGGGAGCGGGCTTGCTCGCGAAAGCAGAGTGTCAGTCACCACATGTATGGTCTGACACACCGCGTTCGCGAGCAAGCCCGCTCCCACATTCGACCGAGTAGCGCCAAACCCAGCGGTATATTCATATACCGTTTCGTTCTAGCTGGCTCCCTGAATAGAAGCAGGTGCTGTGCTAGCATGCCCCGCTCGAACACGGCCCGCTGGCCGTCCATAAGATCGTTTTTCCGTGAGTAGCCATGGTCGACAAACTGACGCATCTGAAACAGCTGGAGGCGGAAAGCATCCACATCATCCGCGAGGTCGCCGCCGAGTTCGATAACCCGGTGATGCTCTATTCGATCGGTAAAGACTCCGCCGTGATGCTGCATCTGGCGCGCAAGGCATTTTTCCCGGGCAAGCTGCCGTTTCCGGTGATGCACGTCGACACCCAGTGGAAATTCCAGGAGATGTACAAGTTCCGCGACCGTATGGTTGAAGAGCTGGGCCTGGAATTGATCACCCACGTCAACCCGGACGGCGTGGCACAGGGTATCAACCCCTTCACCCACGGCAGCGCCAAGCACACCGACATCATGAAGACCGAAGGCTTGAAACAGGCCCTCGACAAGTACGGTTTCGACGCTGCTTTCGGCGGTGCCCGTCGCGATGAAGAGAAATCCCGTGCCAAAGAGCGCGTGTACTCGTTCCGCGACAGCAAGCACCGCTGGGACCCGAAAAACCAGCGACCGGAGCTGTGGAACGTCTACAACGGCAACGTCAACAAGGGCGAGTCGATCCGTGTGTTCCCGCTGTCCAACTGGACCGAGCTGGACATCTGGCAGTACATCTACCTTGAAGGCATCCCGATCGTGCCGCTGTACTTCGCCGCCGAACGCGATGTGATCGAGAAGAATGGCACGCTGATCATGATTGACGATGAGCGCATCCTCGAGCACCTGTCCGACGAAGACAAAGCCCGAATCGTCAAAAAGAAAGTACGTTTCCGTACCCTTGGCTGCTACCCGTTGACGGGCGCGGTGGAGTCCGAGGCTGAAAGCCTGACGGACATCATTCAGGAAATGCTCCTGACGCGAACTTCCGAGCGCCAGGGCCGAGTCATCGATCACGATGGCGCAGGCTCCATGGAAGATAAAAAACGTCAAGGCTATTTCTAAGGGGTTGTCATGTCGCATCAATCTGATTTGATCAGCGAGGACATCCTCGCCTACCTGGGCCAGCACGAACGCAAGGAAATGTTGCGCTTCCTGACCTGTGGCAACGTCGACGACGGCAAGAGCACCCTGATCGGGCGCCTGCTGCACGACTCCAAGATGATCTACGAAGATCACCTGGAAGCCATCACCCGTGACTCGAAAAAGTCCGGCACCACCGGTGACGACATCGACCTGGCGTTGCTGGTCGACGGCCTGCAGGCCGAGCGTGAGCAGGGCATCACCATTGATGTCGCCTACCGCTACTTCTCCACCGCCAAGCGCAAATTCATCATCGCCGACACCCCCGGCCATGAGCAGTACACCCGCAACATGGCCACTGGTGCGTCCACCTGTGACCTGGCGATTATCCTGATTGACGCCCGCTACGGCGTGCAAACCCAGACCCGTCGCCACAGCTTTATCGCCTCGTTGCTGGGCATCAAACACATCGTGGTGGCCGTCAACAAGATGGACATCAATGGTTTTGACCAAAGTGTGTTCGAGCAGATCAAGGCCGATTACCTGAAGTTCGCCGAAGGTATCGCCTTCAAGCCGAGCACCATGGCCTTTGTGCCAATGTCGGCGCTCAAGGGCGACAACGTGGTGAACAAGAGCGAGCGTTCACCGTGGTACACCGGCCAGTCGCTGATGGAGATCCTCGAAACCGTCGAGATCGCCAACGATCGCAACTACACCGACCTGCGTTTCCCGGTGCAGTACGTCAACCGCCCGAACCTGAACTTCCGTGGTTTCGCCGGCACCTTGGCCAGCGGCATCGTGCACAAGGGCGACGAAATCGTGGTGCTGCCGTCGGGCAAGAGCAGCCGCGTCAAATCCATCGTTACCTTCGAAGGCGAACTGGAACACGCCGGTCCCGGCCAGGCCGTGACGCTGACCATGGAAGATGAGATCGACATCTCCCGTGGCGACCTGCTGGTGCATGCCGACAACGTGCCGCAAGTGACCGACGCCTTCGACGCCATGCTGGTGTGGATGGCCGAAGAGCCGATGCTGCCGGGCAAGAAATACGACATCAAGCGCGCCACCAGTTACGTGCCGGGTTCGATTACCAGCATCGTGCATCGCGTTGATGTGAACACCTTGGCCGAAGGACCTGCCAGTGCCTTGCAATTGAACGAGATCGGCCGGGTCAAGGTCAGCCTCGATGCTGTCATCGCCCTCGATGGGTATGCCAGCAACCGCACCACGGGGTCGTTCATCGTCATCGACCGGTTGACCAACGGCACCGTGGCGGCGGGGATGATCATCGCGCAGCCGGTGACTCACGGCAGCGCGGCGCAGCACGGCAAGTTGGCCCACGTTGCCACTGAAGAACGCGCCCAGCGTTTCGGCCAGCAACCGGCCACCGTGTTGTTCAGCGGCCTGTCCGGCGCCGGCAAAAGCACCCTGGCCTACGCGGTTGAACGCAAGTTGTTCGACATGGGCCGTGCGGTGTTTGTGCTCGATGGGCAGAACCTGCGCCATGACTTGAACAAAGGTCTGCCACAGGACCGTGCCGGGCGTACCGAGAACTGGCGTCGTGCGGCTCACGTGGCCCGTCAGTTCAACGAAGCTGGCCTGTTGACCCTGGCCGCGTTTGTCGCCCCGGATGCTGAAGGGCGTGAACAGGCCAAGGCGTTGATTGGTGCTGATCGTCTGCTGACGGTGTACGTCCAGGCTTCGCCGCTGGTGTGTGCCGAGCGTGATCCGCAAGGCTTGTACGCGGCAGGCGGGGATAACATCCCTGGCGAGTCCTTCCCGTACGACGTACCGTTGAACGCCGACCTGGTGATCGACACCCAGGTGTTGTCGCTGGAAGAAAGCGTCAAGCAAGTGCTGGAGCTGTTGCGTCAGCGCGGCGCGATCTAAACCTCGCCGCCACAAAAAAGCCCGTCACCGATCACTCGGTGGCGGGTTTTCTTGTGGGGCCTTGAAAACAACTCGGTCAAATGTGGGAGCGGGCTTGCTCGCGAAAGCGGTGTATCAGTCATACATGTATTGGCTGACACTCTGCTTTCGCGAGCAAGCCCGCTCCCACATTTTAATTACCGTTTGCCTGGGAAATCTGTGTGCAATTGGGCGAGCAATTCGTCTTTCTCCTCCCACAACCCATTGATCCACCCCTGGAACTCCAACCGATATTCCCCATCCTGCTCATAGTTCTTACCAATGAACTGCACAGGGATCTGGACTTCTTCAAACTGCACCACCACGTCTTTCACATTCCCGCACAGCAAATCCCAAAACCCGGGACGCCCGCCAGGGTAGTGAATGGTCACGTTCACCAGCGATTTCAGCTGTTCACCCATGGCATCCAGCACAAACGCAATGCCGCCGGCCTTGGGCTTGAGCAAGTAGCGAAACGGTGATTTCTGCTGCGCGTGCTTGGCAGGGGTAAACCGTGTGCCCTCGGCAAAGTTGAAAATTCCCACCGGGTTGTCACGAAACTTCGCGCAGGTCTTGCGGGTGGTTTCCAGATCCTTGCCTTTCTTCTCCGGGTGCTTCTCCAGGTAGGCCTTGGTGTAGCGCTTCATGAACGGGAAGCCCAATGCCCACCAGGCCAGACCGATCACAGGGACCCAAATCAACTCCTGCTTCAGGAAAAACTTCAGCGGCCGGATACGGCGGTTGAGCACGTATTGCAGCACCATGATGTCGACCCAGCTCTGGTGGTTACTGGTCACCAGATAAGAGTGCTCGTAGTCCAGCCCCTCAAGGCCGGTCAGGTGCCAGCGGGTGCGGCGTACCAGGTTCATCCAGGCCTTGTTGTTACTGATCCACGCCTCGTGGGTGTGGTTCATCAGCCATTCGCTGAAGCGTTTGGCGAACGGCAGCAGCTTGAACAACGCCACGATAAACAGGAACGAACACAGCAGGATCGTGTTCAACGCCAGCAACAGCGAGGCGATCACCCCGCGCACGGCGGCAGGTAGAAAATCCAGCATTTAGACATCCATAGGTCGGTTGGCGGCTTGAATCGCAGTCAGGGCGATGGTGTACACGATATCGTCCACCTGGGCCCCACGGGGCAGGTCGTTCACCGGTTTGCGCAGGCCTTGCAGCATCGGCCCCAGACTGACGCAATCGGCGCTGCGTTGCACGGCCTTGTGGGTGGTGTTGCCGGTGTTCAGGTCGGGGAACACGAACACTGTGGCCTTGCCGGCTACCAGGCTGTTGGGGGCCAGTTGCCGGGCAACGGTTTCGTTAGCGGCGGCGTCGTATTGCAGCGGGCCATCGATCAGCAGTGAGCTTTGGGCTTCGTGGGCGAGCAGGGTGGCTTCACGAACTTTTTCCACTTCTTCGCCGCTGGCCGAATCGCCGCTGGAATAGCTGATCATCGCCACTCGAGGCGTGATGCCGAAAGCCGCAGCCGAATCGGCACTTTGCAAGGCAATTTCCGCAAGCTCCGCGGCGCTTGGGTGCGGGTTCATCACGCAGTCGCCGTACACCAGCACTTGCTCCGGGAACAGCATGAAAAATACCGACGAGACCAAAGTGCAGCCCGGTGCAGTCTTGATTAGCTGCAAGGCCGGGCGGATGGTGTTGGCGGTGGAGTGGATGACGCCGGAGACCAGTCCGTCGACTTCATCCAGCGCGAGCATCATGGTAGCGATCACCACGGTGTCTTCCAGTTGCTGCTCGGCCATCGGTGCGTTGAGGCTTTTACTTTTGCGCAAGGCCACCATGGGTTCGACATAGCGTTGGCGAATCAAATCCGGGTCGAGAATCTCCAGACCCTCGGGCAGCTCGATACCTTGCGCCCGGGCTACCGCTTCGACGTCCGCAGGTTTGGCCAGCAACACGCAACGGGCGATGCCCCGTGCCTGGCAGATCGCGGCGGCCTGTACGGTCAGCGGCTCGCTGCCTTCGGGCAAGACGATGCGCTTGTTGGCGGCCTGGGCACGTTGGATCAATTGATAGCGGAACACCGCCGGCGACAGGCGCATTTCCCGTGGTGTGCCACAACGTTGGTGCAGCCAGCGGGCGTCCAGGTGGCTGGCGACGAAGTCAGTGATGATCTCCGCACGTTCGCGGTCATCAATCGGGATTTCCTTGTTCAGGCTGTTGAGCTGGTTGGCGGTGTCGTAGGAACCAGTGCTCACCGACAATACCGGCAGCCCGGCCTGGAAGGCGCCACGACACAGGTCCATGATGCGCGGGTCGGGCAGGGTGTCGCTGGTCAGCAGCAAACCGGCCAGGGGGACGCCGTTGATGGCGGCGAGACTGACCGCCAGGATGATGTCGTCACGATCCCCCGGCGTTACCACCAGCACGCCGGGCTTGAGTAACTCCACGGTGTTGCGCATGGTACGGGCGCAAATGATGATCTTGGTCATGCGCCGGGTTTCGTAGTCGCCGGCGTTGAGGATCTGCGCGCCCATCAGGTCAGCCACGTCGCGGGTGCGCGGGGCGTTGAGTTCCGGCTGGTAAGGAATGCAGCCCAGCAGGCGGAAATCACCGCTGCGCAGCAACGGCGAATGCTCTTTGAGGCGCGCGGAGAACGCCTCCATGCTTTCCTCGGTGCGGACCTTGTTGAGGATCACACCGAGGACTTTCGGGTCTTTCGGGCCGCCAAACAGTTGGGCCTGCAGTTCCACGCGGCCGGACAGCTCGGTCAGCACTTCGTTTTCCGGAGCCGAGACCAGAATCACTTCGGCATCCAGGCTTTTCGCCAGGTGCAGGTTGACCCTGGCCGCATAGCTGGCGCTGCGGGTTGGCACCATGCCTTCGACGATCAGCACGTCTTTGCCCACGGCTGCCTGTTGGTACAAGGTGATGATTTCTTCCAGCAACTCATCCAACTGGCCGTCGCCGAGCATGCGCTCGACGTGGGCCAGGCCCAACGGCTGTGGCGGTTTCAGGCCGTGGGTGCGGGCCACCAGTTCGGTGGAGCGCTCCGGCCCCGTATCACCCGGGTGCGGCTGGGCAATGGGTTTGAAGAAACCGACTTTCAGCCCGGCCCGTTCAAGGGTGCGCACCAGCCCAAGGCTGATGGAGGTCAGACCCACACCAAAATCGGTGGGCGCGATAAAAAAAGTCTGCATGCGAATTCTCTGGAGGTGCATGGCTTCGGTGGCTGTCTATAGCTGATGGCCTACCGGGGGAATCAAGTGCCAAGGTTATCTCTATCTGAGTCCTGCGCACACCAGCCACACGCAAAGGGTCGGCCTATTTTTTCAAGGCGTTGTGCTGGGTCATTGACCCAGGCCCGGGATTGCCACGGCGGCTGGTGGCGCAGGTGTTGGGTGTGGCCGCAGGAAAGCTCGACGACCCAGTGTTGGTCTTCATCCTGATGAAAGCCCATGACCGTCGAGTCGCTTGTTCGACCCCGTCTGTCCGGGTTCTGTTCGCTTTCGGGCAAATCCTTGTTTAGACTTGTCCGTTCTTCATTCTTATGCAAAAGGTCTCGCCCCATGCCGATCGCCGCCAATAAGGCTGTCTCCATTGACTATACCCTGACCAACGACGCTGGTGAGGTCATCGACAGTTCTGCCGGCGGCGCGCCGCTGGTCTACCTGCAAGGCGCAGGTAATATCATCCCGGGCCTGGAAAAGGCCCTGGAAGGCAAAGAGGTCGGTGACGAACTGACCGTTGCCGTAGAACCTGAAGATGCCTACGGTGAATACTCCGCCGAACTGGTCAGCACCCTGAGCCGCAGCATGTTCGAAGGTGTTGATGAGCTGGAAGTGGGTATGCAGTTCCACGCTTCCGCTCCAGACGGCCAAATGCAGATCGTCACCATTCGTGACCTGGACGGCGACGATGTCACCGTCGACGGCAACCACCCGTTGGCTGGCCAGCGCCTGAACTTCCAGGTCAAGATCGTGGCTATCCGCGATGCTTCCCAGGAAGAAGTGGCCCACGGTCACGTCCACGGTGAAGGCGGTCATCACCATTAATTGATAGGCTAAGGTCTGTCAGTTGGAAAAAGGCGCCTTCGGGCGCCTTTTTTGATCGGCGGCTATTATTGCCGACTTGGCGGTTGTAATCTCGAACCGCTGTTATGCGAAGAACATGGGATATCTGGAGTTCGTCATGAGTGCTTTCCACGACCTTAATCTGACTGGCCTCAATGGTCAGGAGCTGCCTCTGGCGCCCTTCAAGGGGCAAGTCGTGCTGGTGGTCAACGTTGCCTCCAAATGCGGGCTGACACCGCAATATGCCGCGCTGGAAAACCTCTATCAGCAGTATAAAAGCCAGGGTTTCACCGTGCTGGGCCTGCCGTGCAACCAGTTTGCGGGTCAGGAGCCTGGGACCGAAGAAGAGATCCAGGAATTCTGCAGCCTTAACTATGGCGTGACCTTTCCCCTGGGCAGCAAGCTTGAGGTCAATGGCCCTGAGCGTCACCAGCTGTACCGTTTGCTGGCGGGCGAGGGGGCCGAGTTTCCTGGGGATATCACCTGGAATTTCGAAAAATTCCTGTTGGGCAAGGACGGTCGGGTGCTGGCGCGTTTCTCGCCGCGTACCGCTCCGGATGATCCGACCATCGTCCAGGCCATCGAAAAAGCCCTGGCCTGATACACCATTGTTGTAGTGGGGGGCTTGTTGTGGCGAGGGGGCTTGCCCCCGTTGGGCTGCGAAGCGGCCCCAATAATGTCACTGCATACACTAGAGAGAACAGGTTGCCCGACTTAGGGCCGCTGCGCAGCCCAACGGGGGCAAGCCCCCTCTCCACAGTCCTTCGTGCTTTTACCCCTTAATCACCCCAATCAATAGTGCTATCCAGCACGTTGCGCACTCCATATTATCCATATCATAAATTCCTTCTTGTGGAGTGCTCCCATGCCTGTCCAAGCCTTGTTCAAACCCTTCCAGCTCGGTGCACTGCAATTGTCGACCCGCGTGGTCATGGCGCCCATGACCCGTTCGTTTTCCCCGGGTGGCGTGCCCAATTCCAAAGTCATCGAATACTATCGTCGCCGTGCCGCAGCGGGTGTGGGCCTGATCATCACCGAGGGCACCGTGGTCGGCCATCAGGCCTCCAATGGCTACCCGAACGTGCCGCATTTCTACGGTGAAGCCGCGTTGGCCGGCTGGAAGAAAGTGGTCGACGCCGTGCACGCCGAAGGCGGCAAGATCGTCCCGCAACTGTGGCATGTGGGCAGTGTGCGCCGCATCGGCACCGAGCCGGATGCCAGCGTTCCGGGTTATGGGCCGACCGAGAAACTCAAGGACGGCAAGGTCGTGGTCCATGGCATGACGGTCCAGGATATCAAGGAGGTGATCGCCGCCTTCGCCCAGGCCGCCAAGGATGCCCAACGCATCGGCATGGACGGTGTGGAGATCCACGGTGCCCACGGCTATCTGGTGGACCAGTTCTTCTGGGAAGGCAGCAACCAGCGTACCGACGAATACGGCGGCAGTCTGGTCAACCGCTCGCGCTTTGCCATTGAATTGATTCAAGCGGTCCGCGTCGCCGTGGGTCCGGACTTCCCGATCATCTTGCGTTTCTCGCAATGGAAGCAGCAGGACTACACCGCGCGCCTGGTACAAACCCCTGAAGCCCTTGGCGAGTTCCTCAAGCCATTGGCTGATGCGGGCGTGGATATCTTCCACTGCTCCACCCGCCGTTTCTGGGAGCCGGAGTTCGAAGGCTCCGACCTGAACCTGGCCGGCTGGACCCGCCAGCTCACCGGCAAACCCACCATTACCGTGGGCAGCGTCGGCCTGGATGGCGAGTTCCTGCAGTTCATGGTCAACACCGACAAGATTGCCCAGCCAGCGAGCCTGGAAAAACTGCTGGAGCGCCTGAACAACGACGAGTTCGACCTGGTGGCAGTCGGTCGTGCGTTGCTGGTGGATCCGGACTGGGCAGTGAAGGTCCGTGAAGGGCGTGAAGGAGATATCTTGCCGTTCAGTCGTGAGGCGTTGATGACCCTGGTATAAGCGGCGGCAGGACGGGCAGCGCCTGCTCGTCCACGCACACTCCACGCAACTGCTGCTCAAACTGCTCGATAATCGCCGGCCATCCCTGACGGCTGGCGTGTTGCCGGGCATTGAGTCGTACCCGCCGCAAGTGCTCGCGCTCGTCCAGCAGCCAGTTGGCGGCGTCACAAAACGCGTCCTCATCCCCGGGCATCGCCAGTACACCGCTGTAGCCATGGCGGATATGCTGGGTTGCGGCCGCTTGATCGTAGGCCACCACGCCGAGCCCTGAGGCCATGGCCTCCAGTACCACGTTGCCAAAGGTCTCGGTGAGGCTGGGGAACAGGAACAGGTCGCCTGATGCGTAATGCCGGGCAAGCTCTTCGCCGCGTTGAGTGCCGCAGAAAATCGCCTCTGGTAGCGCTTTCTCCAACATCACTCGTTGCGGGCCATCGCCGACGATGATCAGCTTTAACCGACGCTGTGGATAAGCGGCCTGCAACGAATCGAAGCAGCGTTTGAGCACTCCCAGGTTTTTCTCCTGAGCCAGGCGCCCAACGTGCAGTACGGCGATATCGTCGTTGCCCACTCCCCAACCTTCACGTAAGTCATTGTCGCGCTTGGCCGGGTGGAACAGCTGGCTGTCGACACCTCTTGCCAGCATGCCCAGTCGCTCGAAGTGGCGGCGCTCCAGTTCCAGCCGTTGGCTGGCGCTGGGCACCAGGGTCAAGGTCGAACGGTTGTGAAACCAGCGCAAGTAGTGGGTCAGCACCCGACTCAACATGCCCAGGCCGTACAGGTTGGAGTACTGCTGGAAATTGGTGTGGAAGCCGCTGACCACGCTGATTCCCAGGCGCCGCGCAGCCCGTAGTGCCGACAGCCCCAGCGGTCCTTCGGTGGCGATGTACAACACATCGGGGCGCTGGCGTTTCCAGCGCCGCAGCAACTTGTGCATCGACGATTGCCCCCATTGCAGGCCCGGATAGCCAGGCAACGGCCAGCCACGGCACAGCAACAAGCCATCGTCGCTGGGCCGGCTTTGATCGCTGCCCTGACGAGGGCGGATCAGCTCCACTTGATGGCCGCGCGCGCGCAAACCGTCACACAGGCGGCCAAGGGTATTGGCCACCCCGTTGATCTCCGGCGGGAAGGTTTCGGTAATCAGGGTGATATGCAGCAAAGCGCTCGTCATGGCCCCAGTGTCGGCGCGGGCCATGTCGTCATTGTGTCATCTGGATGATGGATTTATGACGGCTCAGGCCTTCTTCACTGCCATCGCCTCGGCACCTTGCTCACGCACCCAGAATAGCGTTGCTCCAGCCACTGCCGCCGGCATCATCAGCAGGTTGACCACCGGCACCAGCAGCACCAGATAAACGATCCCGCCGAAGCTCATGCTCTGCCAGCGTTTCTGGCGCAGCCAGGCGAGCATTTCGTTCCAGCCCAGTTTGTGGTTATCCGCCGGGTAGTCGATGTACTGGATCGCCATCATCCACACCCCGAACAGCAACCACAGTGGCGCCGCCACCAGGTTGACCACCGGAATGAACGACAGAATAAACAGGCCGATGGCCCGCGGCAGGAAGTAACCCAGCTTGCGCATTTCCCGTGCCAGGGTACGGGGGACCATGGCTGCCAGCTCGGCCCAACTGAACGGCGGGAAGTCGTCGGTGCCGCGCACCACCACTTCGACCTTTTCCGCGAGAAAGCCATTGAACGGTGCGGCGATGATGTTGGCGAGCATTGTGAAGGTGAAAAACACCATCAGCACCACCAGCACCACGAACAGCGGCCACAGAAGATAATTCAGGAAGCTCAGCCAACTTGGCAGGGTCGGCATCAATGTGTCGACCCACACACTGAACTGATGGCCAGCGAAATAGATCAATCCGACGAACAGTATCAGGTTGATCGCCAACGGCAGCAGGACAAACAGGTGCAGGCCGGGGCTGAGCACCAGTTTGAGGCCTTCGCGCAGATACTGCGGGCCTGAGAGAGCGGGGGCGGACATGGATAACTCCGGTCAAAAGGGCGAACGGGCCGACCTTACCGCCTTTGCCGGAAAGGCGAAAGCTGGGTCGACATGTCGACACTAACGGTAACAAAGGCGTCGATTAATAGAGGCGACTGCATAGAGACCACCTATGAGCTGGATTGTTATTCCGTATTTCCTTAATCTTGCCCCCCTCGATACGCTGCACCCATTATTTTTCAGGATCTTGCGAGTTCAAGCCTTCCCCAAGTGCTTCGCGGTCCTTTTTTATTCCAGCCGTTCTGTTGTCCGGGCGGTCGATAGGAGTGAGTCATGTCTGATACCCGTCATTCGCGAGTGATTATTCTCGGTTCCGGCCCTGCCGGTTACAGCGCTGCGGTCTACGCGGCCCGGGCCAACCTCAAGCCGCTGTTGATCACCGGCATGCAGGCGGGCGGTCAGTTGACCACCACCACCGAAGTCGACAACTGGCCGGGCGATGTCCATGGCCTGACCGGTCCGGTGTTGATGGAACGCATGAAAGAACACGCCGAGCGCTTCGAGACTGAAATCGTCTTCGATCACATCAACGCCGTCGATTTCTCGAAGAAACCTTACAGCCTGACCGGCGACAGCGGCGTCTACACCTGTGACGCGCTGATCATCGCCACCGGCGCCAGCGCTCGTTACCTGGGCCTGCCGTCGGAAGAAGCGTTCATGGGCAAGGGCGTTTCTGCCTGTGCCACGTGCGACGGTTTCTTCTATCGCAACAAACCCGTTGCCGTAGTTGGTGGTGGCAACACCGCTGTCGAAGAAGCGCTGTACCTGGCCAACATTGCCAGCACCGTGACTCTGGTTCACCGTCGCGAGACTTTCCGCGCCGAGAAGATCCTGATCGACAAGCTGCACGCCCGGGTTGCCGAAGGCAAGATCATCCTCAAGCTCAACGCCACCCTGGATGAAGTCCTGGGCGACAACATGGGCGTGACCGGTGCTCGCCTGAAGAACAACGACGGCAGCTTCGACGAACTGACCGTCGACGGCGTATTTATCGCCATCGGCCACACCCCGAACACCTCGCTGTTCGAAGGCGTGCTGGAAGCCAAAGACGGTTACCTGGTGGTGCAGGGCGGCCGTGAAGGCAATGCTACCGCGACCAACATCGAAGGCATCTTCGCTGCCGGCGACGTGGCTGACCACGTGTACCGCCAAGCGATCACCTCGGCCGGCGCGGGTTGCATGGCGGCACTGGACGCCGAGCGTTACCTCGACGGATTGAAGGACGCTTCGTTCTAAACCGTTGAAATGAAAAAACCGGCTGCGAGGCCGGTTTTTTTATGTCTGCGATTTATGCCACACCGCAGCTCAAATGTGGGAGGGAGCAAGTCGAATCGTCGCACCGCCCCTCCCACATGTTGATCTATGTCTGACTCAGGATTTGCGTGTCAGAGGCTGTGCGCTGAATTTCACACCCGCCAACCCATGCTCGATCAACGCACGAATATTGCCGTGGTCACTGCCCTCTGGCGTCGCCATCACCGAACGGTAATGCTCACCAAACGCCAGCAACGCTTCCTGATCGCTCAAGCCTTCCAGCAGGGCCAGGCCCAGGGTCTTGCAAGAGCCTTCGTTCTGGCCGGCAGCGTTTTCCACGCCGCCGTTGGTGAAGGCCTGTGGCTGGTAGTCGTAACCGGCGGCGACAAAGGTCAGGGTATCGGCAAAGGCGTGTTCGCCGCTGTTGAGGCTGGCGCGGAGGGTGTTCAGGTCAGTCATGGGGTTTTCCTTTGGCGAACGCCGCTTGTTGTCCGGCGTTGGCTTCTTGCTGGTATTGGGCTTTCCATTCGGCGTACGGCATGCCGTACACCACGTCACGGGCGTCATCGAGGCTGACCTCGATCTGGCGCTCGTCGGCCTCGGCCTTGTACCACTTGGACAGGCAGTTACGGCAGAAGCCGGCGAGGTTCATCAGGTCGATGTTCTGTACATCCTTGCGGCTGTCCAGATGCGCCACCAGCCGGCGGAAGGCGGCGGCTTCGAGTTCGAGGCGTTGTTGATCGTTCATAGGGCTCACTGCGAATGTAAGGGGTTAGCGACTCGCCGCGAGGGTGATCGACACCGACTCGGCAAAACGTAGCGCATGGGGTTTGTCGACTTCGACTTCGGCGTACAACACTGACTCGTTGCTCATCACCAGGTCCAGCAATTCCTGGGTCAGGCGCTCCAGCAGGGCAAAACGATTGCCTTCCACGTGGGCGATGATTGCCTTGGTGATGGTGCGGTAGTTCAACGCATGGTCGATGTCGTTGTCACGCACCGCGTCCTGGGCTGCGTAGAGGATGGTCAGGTTGATCAACACATCCTGTTTGTTGAGGATTTCGTCCTCGTTGATCCCGATAAAAGTGCGCAAGCACAGGTCCTTGACCCGGATGCGCGCCATGCCTGGTTGAAGTTGTGGCATTGCTACTTGCTCCGTCCAATCAGTTGCAGGAACTCCATGCGTGTGGTGTTCGACTCGCGGAAGGCGCCGAGCATCACCGAGGTGTTCATGGTTGAATTCTGTTTTTCGACACCGCGCATCATCATGCACATATGTTTGGCTTCAATCACTACCGCCACGCCGGCAGCTTGGGTGACATCCTGGATGGCATCGGCGATTTCCCGCGTGAGGTTTTCCTGAATCTGCAGGCGACGGGCAAACATGTCGACAATGCGTGCAATCTTCGACAGGCCCAGCACCTTGCCCGTTGGCATATAGGCGACGTGCGCCTTGCCGATAAAGGGCAGTAGGTGGTGTTCGCACAGGGAATACAGCTCGATGTCGGCGACGATCACCATCTCGTCATTGTCGGAGGCGAACAGTGCGCCGTTGACGATCTCCTCCACGCTCTGGCTGTAGCCATGACACAGATACTGCATGGCCTTGGCCGCGCGCTTGGGTGTGTCGAGCAAGCCTTCGCGCTCCGGGTCTTCACCCAGGCCTTTGAGAATCTCGCGGTAGTGGTGGGGCAGGGACAACGTCATACAACATCCTCGCAAACGGCTTACTTGATATGCCGCCCGCCGTTGACGGTCAGGGTGGTACCAGTGACATAAGGGTTGTCCAGCAGGTAACGCACGCTCTGGTAAATCACCTCGGGCCCTGGCTCGATGCCCAGCGCCGATTTGGCCAGCACTTTGGCACGATACGCCGCATCGTCGCCTTCATTGAACATCACCATGGCAGGGGAGATGCCGTTGACCTTGATATCGGGTGCCAGTTGAGCGGCAAAGGACAAGGTCAGGCTGTCGAGGCCGGCCTTGGTGGCGCAATAGGCGATGTGTTGACGGCTGCCCTTGCGGGTGACGTCGTCGCTGATGTGCACAATATCGGCCGGTCGAGCGCGTTGCAGCAAGTCCGCACAATGCAGGTTGATCAGGTATGGCGCAAGCATATGCACGCTGAACATATCGGTGAAGGCGCGGCTTTCCTCGCCGGGAGTTTCTGCTTCCCAGGCCGAGGCATTGTGGATGATTGCTCGCAGGCGGGTGGTATGTGCCTTGAGCTCATCGATGAAGGTGAGGATACCCACCTCGCTGGAAAAATCGGCGAACAAGGCAATCGCACCGCGCTCGCGCAGGGTCTGCACGCCCGGACGTTCGCTGCGGTAGCTGAAGATTACCGGCTGCCCCTCGTCCAGCAGGCGCAACGCGCAATGCAGGCCGACGCGCTGGCTGGCGCCGGTGATCAGGATCGGGGCAGGAGTAGGCGTCATGACGGGCTCGAATCGCGGGTAGGCGAAAACTATACCAGCGACCGGCCCGCCTTACCTGATGTGCGTAGGTTACGCCGCAGCTTCAGTGGCTTTGACCCGAACCGGTGCAGGCTGCAGCCAGTTCGCCAGCAAATGGGTCGACAGCGGGATAAAGAAATAAACCATCAACGGCGTCAGCGCCAAGGTACTGACCAGTACGCGGTTGAACAGGCCCAGTTCGCCGAGCAGTGGCTCAAGCCCGAAGTTGAACAGCAGCGATACCGGAAAAAATGCCAGCCAGATGGCAACCGCCTGTTTCCAGCGTGGTGGACGCTGGCCGACGGCGCCAAACCAGCCATCGATCCCGCGGACCCGATGTTCTGATGGGTTGGCAAACAAATCACTGCCGCGTCCCAACCAGGCGCTGCGGGATGCGGAAAACTCCCAGACGTGCAGGGTCTGTTCATCGGCGAAACGGAAAATGATCTGGAATTCATCATCGCCCGGTGGCGGAGCCAGTACGCCTGAGCCGAGGTAGCCCGGAAAGTCAGTGGCCAATTGTTCGCCTTCGCGCAGCCAGGCAATCAGGTCTTCATAACGACCTTTGGCCACGCGACGCGCGACCATCAAGGTAACGGGGGAGGTAGACATTGTGTATCTCCAGATGTATGGGCACGCGTAACCGGATAGGTGGCGTACCCAGCACAACCGCGAGGTAGGGCGGTGGTACTGAAAAACAGGCAAGGATTATTCCTGAATTGACGAAATACACCAGTGACGTTGGTCGATTAGGTAGAACCTTGAATAAGGCAGGTGTATAGGCGTTAAATGGGATCCAAAATCACATGGATGTGCTGGCTTCTAATGGCTTCGATTATTGCTTCGCTTGAAGGCCCCAGACTCCCCGGTGTGGTTGACTCCGATGAGCTGTTTCCGATCCGCGAAGTCTCGAGATTGACAGGCATCAACCCGGTCACTTTGCGCGCCTGGGAGCGGCGTTATGGCCTGATCCAGCCCATACGCACCGAAAGAGGGCATCGCCTGTACTCGAAAGCCAATATTGATACCGTTCATCGCATTGTCGACTGGATCGAGCGTGGAGTGGCGGTAAGCAAGGTGGGGAAGATCCTGGCGCGCGACGATACCGTAGAAGATACCGCGGGTCACGAGTGGGCTCAGTGGCAAGCTCAACTGGGACAGGCCGTCCGCGCTTTTGACGAGCGGCAACTGGACCGTTTGTACGATCGGATTTTTGCGGCTTACCCGACTGCGGTGGTGTTCCAGGACATCCTGATGCCGCTTTGGTACCAGCTGTTACGCCATCAGGGCCAATTTGGCCAAGCCAGTGAATGGTTGTTCTTCGACGTCTTCCTGCGTGGCCGGACAATGCAGCGCCTGCAAATGGCGTGTGCTTTGCCGACTCCCCGGGTATTGCTGGCGGCCATGTCCGGGGAGTGCCGCGGGCTGGAGTTGCTGGTAGCCGGTGTGTTGATAAGCAGTGAAGAACTGGCCGTGCAGATTCTGGGCATAGGCCAGCCCTTCGATGAATTGACGCTGATTTGTGAAAAGGCTCGTCCTCAGGCGATGGTGGTGTTCTCTAATCACTCACCGACCCATGACCTTCCTCGGCGCCTGAACCGGCTGGCGCTGACCCTCGAATGCCCGCTGCTGCTGGCCGGTGATGCCTCAGACCTGGTGCAGGAGGCCCTGGCGGGCTCGCTCATTGGCTGCCTGGGAAATGATGGACGCTTGATGCAGCGGCGATTGCAAGAGTTTCTCAGCGGTACCCTGGATACCTGAAGTCAGGCATGAACGTCCGGATGCGCCAAGCGGTGCTGCTGCAGGATGAACTGGCGCAGGCGCTCGATTTCATCCACATCCCCCTGATTCAGGCGATAGGCAAACAGTCCTTGGGCGTTTTCGCGCTCCAGGGTGCCGCGCACGGCGATGCGCTCGTAACCGGACGGGCTGAACCATAGAGAAAAGGTTTTCGGCGCCTTGGCCCGGCCGCGAACCTCCAGCAGCAATCCCTTGAATGACACCTCACACACCCATAATGAACCTGGATGGCCCTTGATATTCTCAAGGGCTACTGGCTCCTCGAGTGCCAGGCGCCACGGACGGATCATCGGCCCGTCTTCGAAAATGCTCGGTACGCCCAGGCGCAAATGCACCGCATGAAACTCGTCTTCCACCAGTTGCAGCGGAAAGGTCATTTGCTGGTTGTCGAATTGGGCCTGGATAGTGACGTGTTCGTGGGCGGCCAAGCGGGTGAGCAGATCGCGAATCTGCGCACCGCCATTGACCGTCAGGCTCGACGACGCGTCCCGCATGTTGAGTTGCGGGTTGTGGTGCAGGGTCTGAATGAAATCCAACTCGTCCTGCGTCAAAAGCGCGTCGCGTTGCATTGATCTGGCTCAAAAAAATGTGGCAAAAAGCGATTATCGCCTTAAGAAGACCGCACTTTCTAAATTTTGTTAGATCCGCTCGTCGCCTTGAGCGCGGTCAACCCAGCCAGTGTCTCGGCCACCTTTGCACAGGGTCTTGCAGGGCATTCGCTGAAAGCGTCGCCGTAGCTGCTAATATCCCAGGCTTTTACTCAGCTACAGGATCAGATTGATGAAAGTCGCCATTCTTTCCGGCTCGGTGTACGGCACGGCTGAAGACGTCGCCCGGCATGCAGCAAGTATCCTTAAAGACGCAGGTTTTGAGGCCTGGCATAACGCCCGGGCCACCTTGGCGGATGTGCAGGCCTTCGCCCCGGATGCCTTTTTGGCCGTGACGTCCACCACCGGCATGGGCGAATTGCCGGACAACCTGCAACCGTTGTATTCGATGATCCGTGATCAGTTGCCCGTCGCCTGGCGTGGCTTGCCGGGCGCGGTGATCGGCCTGGGCGATGCCAGCTACGGTGACACCTTCTGCGGCGGTGGCGAGCAAATGCGTGAGCTGTTTGCCGAGTTGGGTGTTCGAGAAGTGCTGCCGATGCTGCGCCTGGACGCCAGCGAAAGCGTGACCCCGGAAACCGACGCCGAGCCATGGCTGGCTGAGTTGGTTGCTGCGCTGCGCGGCTGACACGCATTGAGCAAATTGAAACTATGCTGAGTGCTGACCCGCTCGGCCATCAAGCTGGCTGCCAATGCAACTACGCCAGCCCTCAGGGCTGACTAGACTGGTCCTTCATCCTCAAAACAATAAGAACTCCACACCGTCGAGGTCATTGCCGTGAGCCTAGCCCCCGTTCAATCGACACAGAGTGTAAAAGACCAGGTCAGCGCCGCCGAATGGCAGACCCGCGTCGACCTGGCCGCCTGCTATCGCTTGGTGGCCATGCATGGCTGGGACGATCTGATTTTCACCCACATCTCGGCCAAAGTGCCGGGCACCGAAGATTTCCTGATCAACCCGTTCGGGCTGATGTTCCACGAGATCACGGCGTCGAGCCTGGTCAAAATCGATCAGGCCGGCAATAAACTGATGGACAGTCCCTACGAGATCAATCCGGCGGGCTACACCATCCACAGCGCGGTGCATGAAGTGCGGCACGACGTGGTGTGTGTCTTGCACACCCACACCGCGGCCGGCGTTGCTGTCTCGGCGCAGAAGCAGGGCGTATTGCCCATCAGCCAGCAGTCGTTATTCGTGTTATCCAGCCTGGCCTATCACGCCTACGAAGGTGTGGCGTTGAACCCCGAGGAAAAAGCCCGGTTGCAGGCCGACCTGGGGGAAAACAACTTTCTCATGCTGCATAACCACGGGCTGCTGACCTGCGGCGGCACCATCGCCGATACTTTCCTGATGATGTTCACCTTCCAGCGGGCCTGCGATATCCAGGTGCTGGCGCAAAACGGCGGCGCCGAGTTAATCGCCATCGAGCCGCCAATCCTGGCGGGTGCCAAGGCAATGATCGCTGGCGTCACCAAAAGCGCTCAGGGCATGGGCGGCGCATTGGCCTGGCCGGCGCTGTTGCGCAAGCTGGACAAGCAAGACCCTGGATACACAGCCTGATGCCACTGGCCGAGACGACTCCTCTCAGCGCCTGGCGCAAACGTGGCCAGTGCTTTGTGTTTCGTGGTCGGCGTTTCGCCAGCGCATCGCGTTGATGGCGCCACGCGTGGCCTGTTCCTGACAATCATCCCTGCGCCTTATCGCGCACCATTCAGCCTCAACCGTGTTTATTGTGACCACAAGCCCGGTGCCGGACACTCAACCCATTCCCCTATCGTCCCAGGAGTTTCGTATGAGTGAGTCTGTGCAGTTCAAGGATAAGGTCGTGATCGTCACCGGCGCTGGCGGTGGGTTGGGCCGGGCTCATGCGCTGCTGTTCGCCAAGCACGGTGCCAAGGTGCTGGTGAACGACCTGGGTGGCTCGGCCCAGGGCGAAGGCGCCAATGCGTCGGCGGCCGACCGCGTGGTAGCCGAGATCCGTGAGGCCGGCGGCATTGCCGAAGCCAACCATGATTCGGTCACCGACGGCGATAAGATCGTACAGAACGCCCTCGACGTTTTCGGCCGCATCGACGTGGTGGTGAACAATGCCGGGATCCTGCGGGACAAGACCTTCCATAAAATGGACGATGGTGACTGGGACCTGGTTTACCGAGTGCATGTCGAAGGCGCCTACAAAGTCACCCGCGCCGCTTGGCCGCACCTGCGCGAGCAAGGTTATGGGCGCGTCATTTTCACCGCGTCAACGTCCGGGATCTACGGCAACTTCGGCCAGTCCAACTACGGCATGGCCAAGCTCGGTCTGTATGGTTTGACCCGTACCCTGGCGCTGGAAGGGCGCAAGAACAACATTCTGGTCAACGCCATTGCGCCTACCGGTGGCACGCGCATGACTGAAGGCCTGATCCCGCCGCAAGTGTTCGAGCGTCTCAAGCCGGAACTGGTCAGCCCGTTGGTGGTGTACCTGGGCAGCGAGGCCTGTCAGGAAACGTCTGGCCTGTTTGAAGTCGGTGGTGGCTGGATCGGCAAGACCCGTTGGGAGCGCAGCCTGGGTGTGGGGTTTAACCCTGAAGCGGGTTTCTCCCCGGACGATGTGGCCGCGCACTGGCAGCAAATCTGCGACTTCGAAGGCGCCGCCCATCCCCGGGACAATATCGAAGCCTTGAAGGAAATGATGGCGAACCTGCAGAAGTATGCCCTCTGATCGTTGCATGAACATTATTTAATAAAGCGGGGCGCGTGGGGCGCCCCGCTTTATTTCAGGCATAAAAAAGGCCGCTGCAAAAGCAGCGGCCGAAGTAAGACGTTGGATCAAGGAGCGATAAATCAACGTCAGTAAACATCGGTAACAGACTGAAAATAATGGCCAATCCGTTTGAATTCGGCTTTCTGTTGCCTGGCGGGCGCACACTGGGAAGCGTTCGTTTGCCGTGAAAGCCAGATAAGCATAGTCGTTTGTTACAGAGTGAAAAACACCAATTCGAGACAAGGATTGTTACCAAATCAGCAACAGTCATGGGGTGTTCCCCTTCTTCATCCATCCCCTTGATAACCCGCCATCCACCCAATCGATACCCTCGCCAAAACCCCGCTCGGCGCCCCCTCTCATCCTTTCGAGCGACAACACGAATACCTCCTTGGTGCGCTTATCGCTCCTGATGCGGGGCAGTAGGGTGGGGCCTTCTGTCACACCACCGGGGAAGACGCATGACAAAAACAACAATGCGCGCCATCTTCAGGCCACAGGCGCTGGCCGCTGCGGTTGCTTTGGGTTGCTGTGCCCAGGCACAGGCTGTTTCGTTCAACATTGGGGAAATCGAAGGGCAATTCGATTCCTCGCTCTCGGTGGGTGCCAGTTGGGGCATGCGCGATGCCGACAGCAAGCTGGTGGGGATTCCCAACGGCGGCAGGGGACAAGCCTCGACTGGGGACGACGGTCGGCTGAACTTCAAGAAAGGCGAAACCTTCTCCAAGATCTTCAAGGGCCTGCACGACCTGGAGCTCAAGTACGGCGACACCGGTGTGTTTGTCCGTGGCAAGTACTGGTACGACTTCGAGCTCAAGGATGAAGACCGCGAGTTCAAGCAGATCAGCGACCACAACCGCAAGGAAGGCGCCAAATCCAGCGGTGCGCAGATCCTCGATGCCTTCATTTATCACAACTATTCCCTGGGCGATCTGCCGGGCACCGTGCGTGCCGGTAAGCAGGTGGTCAGTTGGGGCGAAAGTACCTTCATCGGTAACTCCATCAACAGCATTAACCCCATCGACGTCTCAGCCTTTCGCCGTCCGGGCGCCGAGATCAAGGAAGGCTTGATTCCGGTCAACATGTTGTTCGCCTCCCAGACCTTGACCAACCAACTGACCGTGGAAGGGTTCTATCAGTTGGAGTGGGACCAGACGGTGCTGGATAACTGCGGTACCTTCTTTGGCGGCGACGTAGCGGCTGACGGCTGCAATAACAACTACACCGTCGGCAGCCCGGCGATCCGACCGCTGCAACCGGTGGCCGCGGCATTCGGCCAGGGGTTCGACGTGACCAACGAGGGTGTGATCGTCCATCGTGCCGGCGACCGTGATGCCCGGGATTCCGGCCAGTTCGGCGCGGCTTTACGCTGGCTGGGCGATGACACCGAGTACGGCTTGTACTTCATGAATTATCACAGCCGCACACCGACCGTGGGGACGATCACCGCCAACACCAACCTGGCGACGATCGGAGGCATCATCAATGCCGCCAACCGCATCGCCCCCGGCACTGGCGCCGGGCTGGCCCAGAGCGTGATGCTCGGTCGCGGCCAGTACTACCTCGACTACCCGGAAGACATCCGCCTGTACGGCGCCAGTTTCTCCACCACCTTGCCCACCGGCACGGCCTGGACCGGGGAAGTCAGCTATCGGCCCAATGCTCCCGTACAACTCAACACCACGGACCTGACGCTGGCCTTGGTCAACCCGATTGCCGGCAACGCCGCCTCACCGATCAGGAGTTCGTTCGGCGCGGATAACGCGGGCTACCGACGCAAGGAAATCACCCAGATCCAAAGCACCATGACCCAGTTCTTCGACCAAGTGCTGGGCGCCGAACGCCTGACTCTGGTGGGTGAAGCGGCCATCGTGCACGTGGGTGGGCTGGAAGCGAAAAGCAAGCTGCGCTACGGCCGCGATTCGGTCTATGGGCAGTACGGTTTTGGCGGCGATACCGATGGCTTTGTCACGGCGACCTCCTGGGGTTATCGCGCCCGGGCGATCCTCGATTACAACAACGTGATCGCCGGAATCAATCTCAAGCCCAACCTGTCCTGGTCCCATGACGTCAGTGGTTATGGTCCCAACGGCCTGTTCAACGAAGGGGCAAAGGCCATCAGCGTCGGCGTCGATGCCGACTACCGCAACACCTATACCGCCAGCCTGAGCTACACCGACTTTTTCGGCGGTGACTACAACACCCTGACCGACCGTGACTTCCTCGCCCTCAGCTTCGGCGTGAACTTCTGATTTGGCTTAAAGAAGGACAAAAGACTATGCATAAGATGATTTTGCAGTGCGGCGTATTGGCCCTGAGCCTGCTGGCCGCCAACGTGATAGCGGCGGTATCGCCGGAGGAAGCGGCGAAGCTGGGCACTAGCCTCACTCCCGTGGGTGCCGAGAAAGCTGGCAACGCCGACGGTTCGATCCCGGCGTGGACCGGTGGCATCCCGAAAAACGCTGGCGCGGTGGACAGCAAGGGCTTCCTGGCCGACCCGTTCGCCAATGAAAAACCCCTGTTCGTGATCACCGCCGCTACCGTCGATAAGTACAAGGACAAACTGTCCGACGGCCAGGTGGCGATGTTCAAGCGCTATCCCGAGACCTACAAAATTCCGGTCTACCCGACCCACCGCACGGTCAATCTGCCGCCGGAGATCTACGAGTCGATCAAGCGCAGTGCGTTGAACGTCAAGGCCATCAACGACGGCAACGGCCTGGAAAACTTCACCGGTAACCGCTACTACGCGTTCCCGATTCCGAAGAACGGCGTCGAGGTGCTGTGGAACCACATCACCCGTTACCACGGCGGCAATCTGCGGCGGATCATCACCCAGGCCACGCCGCAGACCAACGGCAGCTACACGTCGATTCGCTTTGAGGAAGAAGTGGCGGTGCCGCAATCGATCCCGGATATGGACCCGGCCAAGGGCGCCAACGTGTTGAGTTTCTTCAAGCAATCGGTAACGGCTCCGGCTCGCCTGGCGGGCAACGTCCTGCTGGTGCATGAAACCCTCGACCAAGTGAAAGAGCCGCGCCTGGCCTGGATCTACAACGCCGGCCAGCGTCGTGTTCGCCGTGCGCCGCAAGTGTCCTACGACGGGCCAGGCACAGCTTCCGATGGTCTGCGTACCACCGACAACTTCGACATGTTTTCCGGCGCCCCGGACCGCTACGACTGGAAGCTGGTGGGCAAGAAGGAAATGTACATCCCCTACAACAGCTACAAGCTCGACTCGCCCGCCCTCAAATACGACGACATCATCAAGGCCGGGCATATCAACCAGGACCTGACCCGTTACGAACTGCACCGGGTCTGGGAAGTGATCGGCACGGTCAAGCCGAGCGAGCGGCACATCTACGCCAAGCGCCACATGTACATCGACGAAGACAGCTGGCAAGTGGCGCTGGTGGATCACTATGACGGTCGTGGCCAACTGTGGCGCGTCGCTGAAGGGCATGCCCAGTTCTATTACGACCACCAGGTGCCGGCCTACACCGTCGAAACCCTGTACGACATCATTGCCGGTCGCTACATCGCCCTGGGGATGAAGAACGAGGAGAAACACAGCTTCGAGTTCGGCTTTGCGGCCAAGGCGGCGGACTACACACCGGCGGCGTTGAGGGCCTCGGGCGTACGCTGATCCTCGTTTGAAATACGATCAAAATGTGGGAGGTCCCACTACCTCTTCGACGTAGCGCTGTCGCGCAGCAAACTGGGACCTCTGTGGCGAGCGGGCTTGTCCCGCGTTGGGGTGCGAAGCGCCCCTGATGAAGACGAATGCGGTGTATCAGGCACTCCTCTGCGCCTGGTTTTGGGGCTGCTGCGCAGCCCAACGCGGGACAAGCCCGCTCGCCACAAGAATGCGGTCGCCTGAAATTGTTTATGCAGGACTCAAGACTTTAGGGTGAAATTTTAACCCTTTAAACTCAGTAAATTATTTTAAGTTTGATAAGAGCGGGCTTGTGTGGGAGCGGGCTTGCTCGCGAATGCGGTGGGTCAGACAACACATCTGCTGACGGATACACCGCCTTCGCGAGCAAGCCCGCTCCCACATTTGACCGCGTTCCACATTCAGGTCCCATGCCGGGACCCTTCGGGCGCCCGGCATTTTTTATGCCCGGCAATCAGCCTGCTGAATACTCCTCAACAACCACCCACCACAGGACTAGGGTAGGAGGCACGCCGCCTAATAATAAAAAACAGGGACGCTGCAATGACCGCCATGACCCGTTGTCTGGACCGTCCTGGATTCATGCCCCGTTTGTCTTCCCACCATCTGTTACGCCCGCGTTTGGCCGAGCCTTTGCTCACGGCACAGGCGCGGGTGAAGTTACTCTGTGCACCGGCCGGCAGCGGCAAGAGTGCCTTGCTCGCCGAGTGCGCGTTACAGGCGCCCACTACGTGCCAGGTGTATTGGCTGCCCTTGAACGGTGCAGCCCTCGGCGCCCGCGATTTGTGCCAGCGCCTGTCGCAAAGCCTCGGCTTGGTGTTTGTCGATGAAGCGACATTGTCGATGGATCTCAGCCGTTGGCAGGGCACGGCCTGGGTCTTCCTTGATGACTATTGCCGGGTTCCAGCTCCGGAACTGGATGCCTTGCTCGACCGCTTGCTGGTCGCCAGCAGTCCAGCCCTGACCTGGTGGTTGGGCGCACGGCGACGGCCGATGTGCAACTGGCCCCGGCTGCTGCTCGATGATGAGTTGTGGGAATGCAGCGGCGCGGAAATGGCCTTTGATCAGGCCGAAATCCAGCAATTGACCACCCGCTGTCCCCACGCCCGGCAAATCGCCGACAAGGTGCTGCACTTCAGTGCGGGTTGGTGTGCTGGCGTGCGCATCGCCCTGCTTGAAGCGGATGGGCATCCGGACAAAACGCTGCTCGATTACCTGCAGCATGAGCTGTTCAGCACGCTGACACCTGAGCTGGCCGAAGCCTGGCGCGTGTTGGCGCACTTGCCGCGTTTCAATCCTGGTTTGTGTGAGCACCTGTTCGGTTTTGGTGATGGCGCCGACTACCTGCGGGACTTGCAGACGTTGGGCGCCTTTATCGAACCCTGGGAGGATTCCCCCGACTGGCTGCAAGTCTTCCCGCCCCTGGCGCAGCGGCTGCAGAACGAGCCCTGGCCGGCCAAGCGTTCCTGGCACCGGCGCGCCTGCCAATGGTTCACCTTGGCCGAGGATTGGCAGGTGGCGTTCGAGCAAGCGCTATTGGCCGAGGAGTACGAAGTGGCTGTCAGCCTGCTGCGTCATTTCAGTTTTGAGGATCTGTTCCGCCAGCAAAACGCGATGCTGTTGTTGCGTCTGCATGAGCAGCATGGTGATGAATTGATGCTGGGTTCTGCGCAGTTGGTGGGGCTGGTGACGGCGGCGCTGTTGTTTGCCGGACGCTTCGATCAGGCGGCGCAATGTGTCGACCAGTTGGCACGGTTCACACCGCAGCCGACCGCGCAATTGCAGCGTCAGTTGTTGGCCCGTTGGCAGGCGCAGTGGGGTTGGTTGTTGCATCTGGGGGGCGAGGCGTTGCGCGCCCGTGAGCACTTTCTCGAAGCCTTGGCGTATCTGCCGGACGGTGCCTGGACATCGCGCTTGATGTGCTTGTCCGGGCTGACCCAACAGGCCTTGTTGCGGGGCGAGCTGGACGTGGCCCAAGGCTTGAACCGAGAAGCGCTGTGCCTGGCCAGGTCTCATGGTTCATTGTTGCTGGAGGCGCTACTGGAACTCGATCATGCCCAGTTGTTGGAGCAGCGTGGTGCGCCTTATCGAGCCCAGAGTTTGCTGGAAAATGTCCAGGCGATGTTGGCCAGGCAACGCCTCAAGGCTGGGCCGTTGGTGGGAAGAATTGCCCTGCGGCGTGGGCATCTGGCCTTGCGCCAGGGGCACGATGCCGTGGCCGCAGAATGCTTCGAGGCGGGGTTGGGCATCTGTCTGCACAGCCAGGACAAGCGTGTGCTGTACGGTTTTCTCGGGCTGGCGTTGCTCGCGGCGAACAAGGGTGATTATGCCCAGGCGTTTATCCAACTGCGGGACGCTGAACGCTTGATGCAACAGCGGCAGGTGCCGGACACCGTGTACCGGGCCGTGCTGTTGTTGCTCAGCGGGCATTTCTGGCTGCAGCAGGGGCGTGCCGAGTTGACCCTGGAGGCGGTGACTCGCGTGCTGCGTCACTACCGTGGGCCGAAGGCGAAACAGGCGCCGCCGGCCACGCTGGAATTGATTCCGCGCCTTGAGTATTTGCAGGTGTTGGCCGAGGTGAAGTTAAGCCGTTTTGATGCGCCCATCATGCGGCTTAACGCCTTGCTTGAAAGCGCCCACCAACGGGGCATGCTGTGCCTTGAGGCTGAATTGCATCTGGTATTGGGGGAGGTGGCCTGGCAAATGGCCGATCGGCCGTTGGCCTTGCGCTCATTGGAAGTCGGGCTGGAACTGGCGGGCCGTTGTCAGGTGCAGCAGGCGATTCGCGAATTGCGTTTGCGCCAGCCGGGGTTGTTGAGTGAGTTTGGGCTGGAGCCTCGGGAGTATCAGGCGTGTGTCGGGGACAATCCCCTCAGTCAGCGGGAGCTGGAGGTGTTGCAGTTGATCGCCTTGGGTAACTCCAACCTGGAGATTGCCGACCAACTGTTTATCTCGCTGCACACGGTGAAAACCCATGCGCGGCGCATACATAGCAAGTTAGGAGTGGAGCGGCGGACTCAGGCGGTGGCGAAGGCCAAGACGTTAGGTTTGATGGCCTGATCGCCAATCTCGAAATCAACGCAGGCCAATGTGTCAGCAGAATTGAATCAGGGCTGATACCCCATCCGCCAACTCACCGCCTGGCTCGCCGCGAGCAATCGCTTGGCCGCCGGCCCATCCTCATCGGCATGAAACAACGACGTCGGCCCCACCACCGTCAACACTGCCGCCACTTGCCCCATCGCGTTGAACACCGGCGCCGACAGCGCGTCCACGCCCGGCATCAGCAGGCCGTGGACAAAATGCAGCCCGCGCTGGCGAATCTGTTCACAGGTGTCGGCATACGCCTGATCATCCACCAGGGCATGGGCGATACCCGCCTGAATCTCCCGCTCACGCAACTCGACCGTTTCCCGCGAGGGCAGAAAGGCGCTGAACACCAGCCCCGTGGACGAACTCAGCAGCGGCAGCACCGAGCCCAGTTGCGTCACCACCGTCACGGCCCGCACGGCCGGTTCGATGTGCACCACGGTGGCGCCCTGATTGCCCCACACCGCAAGGAAGCAGGTTTCATTCAACTCGTCCCGCAGTTCCGCCAGGGGCAGGGCAGCGACTTTCAGCACGTCCATACTGCCCAGTGCGGCCAAACCCACGCGCAAGGCTTCGCGGCCCAGGCCATAGTGGTTGGTAGCGGTGTTCTGCTCGGCAAAACCACTGGCGATCAGGGCCTGCAAGTAGCGATGGACCTTGCTCGCCGGCATTTGCACATGCTCGGCCAGACGCGATAACGATGTCGCCGGCGACAGTTCGGCCAAGGCCTTGAGGATATCGGTGCCGACCTCGGCCGAGCGGACTTTCTGTTTACCGGTGTCGCGGGTAGCGGGCAGCTTTTCCATGGAAGGCGTGTATCCCAAGACGAATGGCGGTCTTTATAGCTTGACGGTCAATACCAATCAAATTACGTTATGCGTAATTGGATTACGATAAAAATAACTTCTACGCAGAGGAAGATCCATGACCCTCGAATACCAATCGGGCTTTGGCAATGAATTCGCCAGTGAAGCCTTGCCCGGTGCCTTGCCCGTCGGCCAGAACTCCCCGCAAAAAGCGCCCTACGGGCTGTACACCGAACTGTTCTCCGGCACGGCTTTCACCATGGCGCGCAGCGAAGCGCGGCGTACCTGGCTGTACCGCATTCAGCCGTCGGCCAATCACCCGGCATTTGTGAAGCTTGAGCGGCAGTTGGCCGGCGGCCCACTGGGCGCCGTGACCCCCAATCGCCTGCGCTGGAACCCGCTGGATATCCCGAGCGACCCCACCGATTTCATCGACGGCCTGGTGGGCATGGTTGCCAACTCTGGAGCGGAAAAGCCCGCCGGCATCAGCATCTATAACTATCGCGCCAACCGTTCCATGGACCGGGTGTTCTTCAACGCCGACGGCGAGCTGTTGATCGTTCCCGAGCAAGGCCGCCTGCGCATCGCCACCGAATTGGGTGTGCTGGAAGTCGAGCCGCTGGAAATCGTCGTGCTGCCCCGCGGCCTGAAATTCCGCGTCGAACTGCTGGATGCCCAGGCCCGTGGCTATGTCGCGGAAAACCACGGCGCGCCGCTGCGCCTGCCGGATCTTGGCCCTATTGGCAGCAACGGCCTGGCCAACGCACGGGACTTCCTCACCCCCGTGGCCCATTACGAAGACCTCAAGCAACCCACGACGCTGGTGCAGAAATTCCTCGGCGAACTGTGGGGCTGCGAGTTGGATCATTCACCATTGAACGTGGTGGCCTGGCACGGCAATAACGTGCCGTACAAATACGACCTGCGCCGCTTCAACACTCTCGGCACCGTGAGCTTCGATCATCCTGATCCGTCGATCTTTACCGTATTGACCTCACCCACCAGCGTACACGGCCTGGCCAACCTCGATTTCGTGATCTTCCCGCCGCGCTGGATGGTCGCCGAGAACACCTTCCGGCCACCGTGGTTCCACCGCAACCTGATGAACGAATACATGGGCCTGATCCAGGGCGCCTACGACGCCAAGGCCGAAGGCTTCCTGCCGGGCGGCGCGTCCCTGCACAGTTGCATGAGCGCCCATGGTCCGGACGGCGAGAGCTGCACCAAGGCCATTGCCGCAGACCTGGCGCCCCACAAGATCGATAACACCATGGCCTTCATGTTCGAGACCAGCCAGGTGCTGCGTCCCACCCGGTTTGCCCTGGAATGCACGCAGCTGCAAAACAATTACGACGCTTGCTGGGCCTCGCTGCCCGCAACCTTCAACCCGAATCGGAGATAACCCATGACTCAGTCCACCATCACCCGCAGTTGGGTGGCCTCGGCCAACGGTCACCACGACTTCCCGTTGCAAAACCTGCCGCTGGGTGTGTTCAGTGTTAACGGTTCGGCGCCGCGCAGTGGCGTGGCCATTGGTGAGCATATTTTCGACCTGCACGCGGCGTTGGATTTCTTTGACGGCGAGGCTCGTCGTGCCGTGGAAGCCACCGTTGGCGGTCAATTGAACGCTTTCTTCGAGCTGGGCCGTGGCCCTCGCGTGGCCTTGCGCGAGCGCCTGCTGGAACTGCTGGCTGAAGACAGCAGCCTGCGTGGCAAGCTCGAAGCGCTGGGGGCGAAAGTGCTGCCGTTGGCCGCCGATTGCCAGATGCACCTGCCGGCGAAGATCAACGATTACACCGACTTCTACGTCGGCATCGAACACGCACAAAACGTCGGCAAACTCTTCCGTCCCGACAACCCGTTGCTGCCCAACTACAAGTACGTACCCATCGGTTATCACGGCCGTGCGTCGACGATTCGCCCTTCGGGTACCGAGGTGCGCCGTCCCAAGGGCCAGACACTGCCTGCGGGCCAGACCGAACCTACCTTCGGCCCGTGCGCTCGCCTGGATTACGAACTGGAACTGGGGATCTGGATCGGCCAGGGCAACGCCATGGGCGACTCGATTGCCATTGGTGACGCGGCGGATCACATCGCCGGGTTCTGCCTGCTCAACGATTGGTCGGCCCGAGATATCCAGGCCTGGGAATACCAGCCTCTGGGGCCGTTCCTGTCGAAAAGCTTTATCACCAGCATCTCGCCATGGGTAGTGACGGCCGAAGCGCTGGAGCCTTTCCGCAAGGCACAACCGGCACGCCCTGAAGGCGACCCGCAACCGCTGCCGTACCTGCTGGACACACGCGACCAGAAAGGCGGCGCTTTCGATATTGAACTGGAAGTGCTGCTGACCACCGCCTCGATGCGCGAGCAGAATCTGCCGGCCCACCGCCTGACCCTGAGCAACACCCGACACATGTACTGGACCGTGGCGCAGATGGTCACGCACCACAGCGTCAACGGCTGCCAATTGCAGGCCGGCGATCTGTTTGGTTCGGGCACGTTGTCGGGGCCGCAGGCGGGGCAGTTCGGCAGCCTGCTGGAAATCACCGAAGGCGGTAAAAAGCCGATTGAACTGGCATCCGGTGAAGTCCGTAAATTCCTTGAAGACGGCGACGAAATCATCCTGCGGGCCCGTTGCGCCCGTGAAGGGTTTGCTTCCATCGGCTTCGGCGAATGCCGGGGCACTGTGATCGCGGCGCGCTGAGAGGGCAGGGTTATGGAACTCTATACGTACTACCGCTCCACTTCGTCGTATCGGGTGCGTATCGCGCTCGCGCTCAAGGGCCTGGACTTTACGGCGGTGCCGGTCAACCTGCTGGTGCCCAAGGGTGGCGCCAATCGCCAGCCGGAGTACCTTGCCATCAACCCGCAAGGCCGCGTGCCCGCCTTGCGCACCGATGACGGCGAGCTGTTGATTCAGTCGCCGGCGATCATCGAGTACCTCGAAGAATGTTATCCACAGGTGCCGTTGCTCTCCAAGGACCTGGCAAGCCGGGCTCATGAGCGGGCGGTGGCGTCGATCATCGGTTGTGACATCCATCCCTTGCACAACTCCAGCACCCAGAACCTGCTCAAACAGTGGGGGCACGACGAGGCGCAGGTGCTGGAGTGGATTGGCCATTGGATCAGTCAGGGGTTGGCGGCGGTGGAGCAGTTGATTGGTGATCAGGGTTACTGCTTTGGTGATCAGCCCGGCATGGCGGATGCGTTTCTTATTCCGCAGCTGTACGCGGCAGAGCGCTTCAAGGTGCCGTTGGATGCCTACCCACGCATTCGGCGGGTGGCTGAGCTGACGGCAAAGCATCCGGCGTTCGTGCAGGCGCACCCGGCCAATCAACCGGACACCCCTGCCACACCCTAAAACAATGTAGGAGCCGGGCTTGCCCGCGATGGGTGTAGCCGCTGCCGAGGCACGAGGCTGCGATGCGTGTCCGCAGGACCGCCCTTGGGGTCGCTACGCAACCCATCGCAAGCGGCTACACCTGCGATTGTTTCGATTGGATTTGCCTGGTCAAAACCGCCTCGCATGAAGGCGGATACCTATAAAAAACAACACAGGTACTTTGCGATGCACAATCAGATTGCCAGCTTTCGCGCGGCTCTCGACGCCCGTCCGGTGTCGCGCTACCAGTGGTTGATTCTCCTGTTGCTGGCGTTGCTGCTGGTCACCGACGGCTACGACGCTCAGGTCCTGGGTTACGTAGTGCCAGCGTTGGCCAGGGACTGGGGCCTGGAAAAAGCCGCGTTTGGTCCGGTCTTCAGCGCCAACCTGTTGGGGCTGACCCTTGGCTCCCTGGCGGTGACACCGCTGGCGGATCGCTTCGGTGTGCGGCGCATCCTGCTGTGTTGTGTATTGATCTACGCCAGCCTCACGGTGCTGATGGTCTTCGCGGATTCCCTGAATACCCTGATGGCCGCGCGTTTCATCTGCGGCATCGGCATGGGCGGCGCGATGCCCAGCGCCATGGCCCTGATGTCTGAATACTCGCCGCCGCGCCTGCGTACCTTGATGGTGACGTTGGCGGCGTGTGGCTTTTCGTTCGGTGGCGCAGCAGGCGGGTTTGTCGCGGCCGGGTTTATCGACAGCTTCGGCTGGCAAGCGGTGTTCCTGGCGGGTGGCATCACACCGTTGCTGCTGTTCCCGTTCCTGGCCTGGTTACTACCGGAGTCACTGCCGCGCTTGCTGCGTGACGCACCACCCTATGCGCGCCTGCAAAAAGTCACCGCACGCATGCTGCCCGGCTGGCAGCCACCTGCTGCGAGCGAGGCAGAAAATCGTCAGGAGCAGGGCAGCAAACTGACCGTGGTAGAGCTGTTTCGCCATGGTTACGCCCGTCCGACCCTGCTGATCTGGGCGACCTTTTTTGTCAGCCTGATCCTGCTGTATTTCATGATCAGTTGGCTGCCGTCGCTGCTGCTGGAAAGTGGCTTGGGCATGAACGAAGCCAACCTGGTGACCTCGATGTTCCTGTTCGCCGGTACCTTGGGCGCTATCGGCATGGCCTGGTTTGCTGACCGACTAAAAAGCAAAGTGCGGCTGCTGTCTGGCGTGTTGGCCGCTGCGGCGGTGTGCACGATCTTGCTGGGGCTCAATCACGACAATCCGCGTTATCTGGTGGCCAGCGTGTTCGCGGCCGGTTTCTGCATCATCGGCGGCCAGTTGACCCTCAATGCGTTCGCCAGCAACTTCTACCCGGCCCACGTACGTGCCACCGGCACGGGTTGGGCGTTGGGCGTGGGGCGATTTGGTTCGATCCTGGGGCCGCTGTTCGGCAGCATGCTGTTGGCGATGCATATTCCGGTGCAGCAGATTTTCTTTTTCTGCGCGATTCCGGCGGTGATTGCGGCGTTGTTGATCATTCAAGTGCGTTCGCCGAGCAGCGACGTACCGAAAGATCCGTTGTACAGCGATATCCTCAAGGCACCGACAAAGTCGTGAGCGGTGGCTTCAATGCACCACTGAATTGGGCGGCAGATGCCCCAGCCGCTCGGTCAGGCGCAGCCGCTGGATCGGGTCTTCACTGAGCATCAAGGCGTGCTCCAGATCAAAGCGCTCGGCATTCGGGCAGTCCAGGCGCTGGTACAAGCTGGCGCGGGCAAGGTAGTCGGCAGCGCTGGCATTGCCCAACTCCAACACGCGTTCGGCGTCCACCAGGGCGGCCAGGTGATCGTCGTTGGACAGGTGCAACTGGCGCAGATTGCGTGACAGCCGTTGCAGGATCTCCCGAGGCTCGGCGGTGTGCAGGTGATCGGCCTGCAGCTTGAGGTTCGGCCCGTACTGGCGTTGCAGCAGTTCGCGGCAATCGTTGGGGTACAGGCGCCGTCCGCCGCAGGGGTCCAGCAGATGATCGGTACCGGGCACGCGGAGCAAGAAGTGCCCCGGAAAGTTGACCCCGACCATGGGAATATCCAGCCGTCGCGCTAGCTCCAGGGCGATCAGGCCCAGAGCCAGCGGTTGCCCACGCTTGCGTTGCAGCACCTTGTCCAGCAGGGCGGCGGCGGGGCGTAACGGGGTGTAGTCGTCCTGGGCGAAGCCCAAGTCATTCATGCGCCGCAGCAGCGGTTGGCCCAGTTCATCGGGTGGCAGGGTGGGCATGCCGAGGTTGATCCGCTGCGCCAGCTCTTTGAAGTCGTGCAGGATGGCGAGCGGCTCGACAGCGGGGTCGTGTTCGGCAGCCATCCACAGCGCGGCTTCAAACAGCGCGGGGGGTGAACGTTCCAGACAGGCGAAAAAGGCTTGGCGGGGATTCATTACGGTCTCCGGCGGATGGTTCGTTTTAGCCTTGCAGAACACTTTCGTCCAGTGCCTTATAAGAAATTCCCCCCACCTGTTTATGTCGCAAAGCCTGTAAAACCGCTCGGCTTATTCCTGCGTACTTCGGCAAGCTTTTACCGCAGGCCTATACTTGGCGATTACACGAAGTGATTCGGGAGCTCGACGATGTTTGCGCTCATGCACAGCTCACGCCTTGAATCGCTGCACCTGAGTGTCGACCCGGTGACGGGGTTGAAGGCGGTCATTGCCATCCACAGCACTCGCCTGGGTCCCGCCCTGGGAGGGTGTCGCTACCTGGCCTATCCGGACGACGAAAGCGCCGTCGCGGATGCTGCGCGCCTGGCCCAGGGCATGAGCTACAAGGCTGCCCTGGCGGGTTTACAGGTCGGCGGCGGTAACGCCGTGATCGTCCGCCCGGCCCACGTTGAAAGCCGCGCGGCCCTGTTCGAAGCCTTTGGCCGCTGCATCGAGCAACTCGACGGCCGCTACATCACCGCCATCGACAGCGGCACCTCGGTCGCCGACATGGACTGCATTGCCCAGCAAACTCGCTTTGTCACCAGCACCACGGCCGCTGGCGATCCTTCGCCCCACGCCGCCATGGGCGTATTCGCCGGCATCCGCACCACCGCCATGGCCCGCTTGGGCAGCGATAACCTGGAAGGCCTGCGCGTGGCGATTCAGGGCCTGGGCAACGTCGGCTACGCCCTGGCCGAGCAACTGCATGCGGCGGGGGCTGAACTGCTGGTCAGTGATATCGACCACGGCAAAGTGCAATTGGCCATGGAGCAACTGGGCGCTCACCCGATTGCCAATGAAGCCTTGCTCAGTACCCCGTGCGACATTCTCGCGCCCTGCGGCCTGGGCGCCGTGCTCAACCGCCACAGCGTCGCCCAGTTGCGCTGCGCCGCCGTGGCCGGTTCCGCCAGTGCCCAGTTGACCAACCTGCAAGTGGCCGATCAGTTGGAAGGGCGCGGCATCCTTTATGCCCCGGACTACGTCATCAACTCGGGCGGGCTGATCTACGTCGCCCTCAAACATAGCGGCGCAGAGCTGGCGACCATCACGGCGCACTTATCGAACATCGGTACGCGCCTGACGGAAATCTTCGCCCATGCCCAGGCTGAAAAGCGCTCGCCTGCGCGGGTGGCGGATGAGTTGGCGGAGCGGCTGTTGTACCGATAAACAGGTATTAAAAAGGCCCTGAACCAATGATTCAGAGCCTGTTCAATTCGGGCTTTATTCCGCCGGCGGGTTCAGCAACTCGGACAGCGCGTCCGGTTGGTTCTTGAACGCCTTGGCAAACACATCGCGATTCTTCGCCATGTAGATTCCGGCTTCCTCCACCTGCTGCTCGCTCAGGGAAGGCACGGCTTTTTGCAACACTTCTGCCAGCAACTCGGCGAGTTCAAGCATCTTGTCATGACGGTCAGCTTCGGCTTTATCCATGAACAAACGCTCCAGATCTCGGCTGCTGCGGTATACCACTTCGACGGCCATTCACCACCTCACATGCCTTCACGATAGTTGTCTTTTGCGGCTACTGTATTTATATACAGCAAAAAGGATAAGCCAAACGCTTTGATTTGGATAGCAGGTTTTTAATGTAGTCGGTAAATGGGGGTTTGCAGCAGAAGAAATTTCTGACAACTTGCCGGGGTTGCGCCGGTTTCGTCCGGTGGCTTACCTTCGCCGTTCGCTGCACATGCAGCAAACGGGCTTGGCGGCCCGGTGTAAGATGGCGCAACTGCCCCCCAACAAGATTGCAGACGTTTTTTACGTCCGCATTCCTATGTTATGGCGGGTTGCGCAAGGACCCTTCGGGGTGCTGGGTTGCCTTCTTACCGGTCCGCCAACCTTGTGCAATCCGTCACCCAATCTGCTTGGCGGCAGACGGTGGTGGATTCCCTTCCATTCAAGAAGAGATACACCATGAAAAAGCACTCCCCCAACCCCCCTGACAATTCGCGCAATGACGGTCGGCTCCAGGCTGCCGCCAATCGGGCCATTGATCACTGTCTGCGATCTGAGTCATCTCAGCCTTCACCCGAATCCCCCGCGAGGCTTTTCAGCGTTACGTCTCGAGCTGATACGGAAACGTTACTGGTCAATGCCAGCGAAACCTTGAACAGTGCTCGTGAAATGGCAAGCAGTCTGGCTTTTGAACTTGAGGGCTCGCAACGAAGCCTGTTGCTGGCCATCCATCAGCTGGTGGAAATGAGCGGCTTGTTGGTCGAGCGAGCGTTGGAGCAAGCCACCCCCGCTTGAGGGTGATGCAACCGAAACCCTGTAGCCGCTGCCGAGGTACGAGGCTGCGATGGGGCTGGGCGGCATTCCGATGTAGCCCCCCAGGCGGCGGTCCTGCGGCCCGCATCGCAGCCTCGTACCTCGGCAGCGGCTACAGAGCGCCAAGAAGTGCCTAATATCATCCGGCCACCTTCTCACCCTCTGTCCCTGGCCTTTTTTCTGCATGCAGAGAAACCGTCACGTCCAACCCGCATTATCCGGTCGAGCCGACCTAAGGAAGCATCATCGTGAAAATCAACTGGGCCGAAAAACTGCGGCATAACGTGCATCAACTGGCCGAGTCCCTGGGTAATCTGTTCGTCGAGACGTTCCACTACCTGGCGTTGTTTGCCATTGGTGCGGTGACGGCCTGGGCGGCGGTGATGGAGTTTTTGGGGATGCTCGAAAACGGGCACATCAAGATCGATGACATCTTGCTGTTGTTCATCTACCTGGAACTGGGGGCGATGGTCGGGATTTATTTCAAGACCAACCACATGCCGGTGCGGTTCCTGATTTATGTGGCGATCACCGCGCTGACCCGTCTGCTGATTTCCAACGTCTCCCACCACAACCCGCCGGACATCGGCATCATCTACCTGTGCGGCGGGATTCTGTTGTTGGCCTTCGCGATTCTGGTGGTGCGTTATGCGTCCTCGCAGTTTCCGTCGGTGAAGGTTGAAGGCCCGCGGCGCAAAGGCCAAGCGAGCCAGGAGACGGAGAAGGGCGAGCTTTAAAACCCGGTGGTTAATGGCGGTCGACTGTTGGGCGGCCGTTGAAGAGGTAGAGGACTATCGCCATCGGTCATCACCGCCAGGATTTCCATGGCGCAGTGGCCTTGTTCGATGGCGATGCCGAACTGCACACTTTGCACCAAGCGCCTGAGCCGTTGCGGGTCGTTGCGTTGTGCGGCGCTGATCATGCGTTTGGCCACCACGCCGTTATCGTCGGAAAGGGTCAGCATGATGCTGCCATCGAGCCGTTGAATGCTCAGATTGACCCGGTATTGGGGGGTAAAGGTGTCGGTGATGATCTGAAAAGGATTGTCCATGGTGCGCTACCGCCTGATAAGAGCATGCAGTCATTGACGGCCGGTGTCGGGATTAGTTTGTGTTTCCAGACCATCGGCCATTCGCTCGCTGAGGTTTTCACAAGGTCCGTTTTCCTCATGAGGGGTAGAGCAAAGGCCGTGCCGTTTAGGCAAGATGCGATTCTACGGGTAGCCACAAAACCCATGTGGGAGCGGCGGTGCGACGATTCGACTTGCTCGCGAAGGCGTTGGGTCAGTCACCAGATGTGTTGACTGATCGACCGCCTTCGCGAGCAAGTCGAATCGTCGCACCGCCGCTCCCACATTGAGTCGGTGGTGTTGTTGAGAGCAGTGCCCGGTTTCAGGGCATAAACGAGAAAACGATCGCAGACAGCGCAATCAGCCCGATCAACACCACGAACACGTTCGACGCCTGGCCCGAGTACTGGCGCAAAGATGGCACGCGACGAATGGCGTACATCGGCATCAGGAACAGCAGGCAGGCGATGATCGGCCCGCCCAGGGTTTCGATCATGCCCAGGATGCTCGGGTTGAAGGTGGCGACGGCCCAGCAGGTCAGGACCATGAACAGCGCGGTGCAGCGTTCCAGCCATTTGGCCGACATCGAGCGGTTGCGCCCGCGCAGGGATTTGACGATCAGGCCCTGGAAGCCTTCGCTGGCGCCGATGTAATGGCCCAGGAACGACTTGGTGATTGCCACCAGCGCGATCAACGGCGCGGCGTAGGCGATGACTGGGGTCTGGAAGTGGTTGGCCAGGTAAGACAGGATCGAGATGTTCTGTTCCTTGGCTGCCGCCAGGTCTGCCGGGGACAAGGCCAGTACGCAACTGAAGCAGAAGAACATCACCGTCAGCACCATCATGCCGTGGGCCATGGCCAGGATGCCGCTGCTTTTACGCTCGGCTTGTGGGCCGTAGACGCGCTTCTGGTCGACCGCAAAGGCGGAGATGATCGGCGAATGGTTGAAGGAGAACACCATCACCGGGATCGCCAGCCACAGGGTCTTGAAGAACAGCGGCAGCGGCATGCCTTCACTGGCGGAGGCGAAGAATGCACCGTTCCAGTTGGGGATCAGGCTCAGGCCCAGCAACAGCAAGGCGGCGACGAACGGGTAGACCAGCACGCTCATGGCCTTGACGATCACGCCCTGGCCGCAACGTACGATGGCCATCAGGCCGAGGATCAGCACCAGGGACAGGATCGCCCGGGGCGGCGGCGCCATGTGCAGTTGGTGTTCCATGAAACTGCTCAAGGTGTTGGTCAGCGCCACGCTGTACACCAGCAGGATCGGGAAGATCGCGAAGAAATACAGCAGGGTGATCAGCTTGCCCGCGCCGACGCCGAAGTGTTCTTCCACCACGTCGGTGATGTCGCCGGATTTGCCTGACAACACAAAACGCGTCAGCCCACGATGGGCGAAGAAGGTCATCGGAAAAGCCAGCAGCGCCAGCACGATCAGCGGCCAAAAGCCGCCGACGCCGGCGTTGATCGGCAGGAACAAGGTGCCGGCCCCGATGGCCGTGCCGTAGAGGCCGAGCATCCAGGTGGTGTCGTGTTTGTTCCAGCCTTTTGTGACGGTGCTTGCAGTCAGGTCTACAGCGGGATTTTCGGCAGCAGGTGTACGTACATCGGTCATCGATATTGCCTCGTTATTATTCTTGCGCGGGCTCACGTTGGGACGGTCAGCGAATGCTCCTCAGCATTCCACCCAGCTAACGGCCAGGCCGCCCCGTGAAGTTTCTTTGTATTTGTCGTGCATGTCGGCGCCGGTGTCGCGCATGGTGCGGATCACCCGGTCCAGGGAGATGAAGTGTTTGCCGTCACCGCGCAGGGCCATTTGCGTGGCATTGATCGCTTTGACGGCGGCGATCGCATTACGCTCGATACACGGCACCTGAACCAGACCACCGACCGGGTCGCAGGTCAGGCCGAGGTTGTGTTCCAGGCCGATTTCAGCGGCGTTTTCCAGCTGTTCCGGGGTGGCGCCGAGGATGTCGGCCAGACCGGCAGCGGCCATGGCACAGGCAGAGCCGACTTCGCCCTGACAGCCGACTTCGGCGCCGGAGATCGAGGCGTTTTTCTTGCAGAGAATGCCGACAGCCGCCGCCGCGAGGAAGAAATTGACGACATCGTCGTCAGACGCTTCGGCGTTGAACTTCATGTAGTAATGCAGCACCGCCGGAATGATCCCCGCTGCGCCGTTGGTCGGCGCGGTGACCATGCGCCCGCCGGCCGCGTTCTCTTCGTTGACGGCCAGGGCGAACAGGTTGACCCATTCCATGGCTGACAAGGTTGAAGTGATGACGTTGGGTTTGCCGATTTCCAGCAGGCTGCGGTGCAATTTCGCCGCGCGTCGTGGCACATCCAGGCCGCCCGGCAAGATGCCTTCATCTCGCAGGCCCTGTTCGACGCATTCGCGCATCACTGACCAGATATGCAACAGGCCGTTGCGAATCTCGGCATCGCTGCGCCAGGCCCGTTCATTCGCCATCATCAGTTCCGAGACCCGCAGGCCGTGCTTTTTGCACAGGCTCAGCAATTCGGCGGCGCTGGAAAAGTCGTAGGGCAATTGCACATCGCTGGCGGGCGCAATGCCTGATTCGGCTTCGGCGGCTTCGATGATGAAACCACCACCCACCGAGTAATAGGTCTGCTCGATCAGCAGGCCATTTTCCCCGTAGGCATGCAGGGACATGGCGTTGGGGTGGTAGGGCAGGCTTTCGTCCAGCAGCAGGAGATCGTGTTGCCAGTTGAAGGCAATCGACGCTTTGCCCGCCAGCAGCAGTTGGCCCGACTCACGCAGTTGCTGAATACGCGGACCGATGCTGGTGGGGTCAACACTATCAGGCCATTCGCCCATCAATCCCATGACGCAGGCACGGTCGGTGGCGTGACCGACGCCGGTGGCGGAAAGGGAGCCGTACAAGCGGACCTCCACGCGGCGGGTGTCACTCAGCAACTGCTGGTCAGCCAAGGCTTGGGCGAAGGTCGCCGCCGCACGCATCGGACCGACGGTATGGGAGCTGGACGGGCCAATGCCCACCTTGAATAGATCGAAAACACTGATAGCCATGCTAAAGCCTTACAAGCAATGGAGTAGGAATCGCTGCCATGTTTTGTAGGACAAGCGGAATCGGCGCGATACTGAGCCTCTGGATCGGCACTGACCAACGAATTATCCTAAGACACCCTTTAGCAGGACTAAACCCTATGAGCCGCCCGTTTCATGGTCAGACTTACGTTTGGCTGCACGTGTTTTTGTGCGCCGCACGGCATTTGTCGTTCACCCGTTGCGCCGAAGAACTGCACATCACGCCGGGGGCGGTCAGCCAGCAGATTCGCCAGTTGGAGGAGCGTTTGGGGTTTCGCCTGTTTCATCGGCGCGCGCGCGGGGTGGAGTTGAGCGCCGAAGGCCAGCGGTTGGCGATTACCGTGGGTGAGGCGTACGGCAGTATCGACGCCGAGTTGCAGCGCCTGGATGCCGGAATGATCAGCGGCACCCTGCGCCTGCGTTCGATTCCCTCGTTCTTGGGCAAGTGGCTGACTCCGCGTTTGCCGCGCCTGCAACAGCGCTTTCCGGACATTCAACTGCGCCTAGTGGCCGAAGACAGCAGCGTGGCCCTGCACGAGGGCGACTTTGACCTGGCCATCGACCTCAATGATGGCAGCTATCCCGGTTTGTTATCCACAGCCTTGCTGGATGAGCAGATCTTCCCGGTGTGCGCGCCGAGCCTGCTGCGAGGCCGGCCGCCGCTCCACGGCCCGGCAGACCTGGTGCATTTTCCACTGCTCCACGACATCACCGCCTGGCGTGGGAGTTATGAGTATGCAGAGTGGGAGTTCTACCTGAATGCTATCGGCTATGACGCGGCGGACGTGCGGCGTGGGCATACCTTCAACCGCAATCACCTGACCATCGAAGCAGCCATCGCCGGCATGGGCGTGGCGATTGCCCGGCGCACCTTGCTCAATGACGAACTGGAGCGCGGTACCTTGATTGTGCCTTTCGGCCTGGCCGTGCCCAACCACAAGCGTTATGTGTTGCTGTACGCACCGGGCGCGCTGAGCCATCCGGGCGTGCGGGCGGTGCATGACTGGCTGGTAGAGGAAGCAGAGATTTTTCGCGGATTGCACCCGTTGGGAGAGGGGCAACTGTAAGGAAGATGGGCGTAAGAAGATGTAACTAACTCCCCACCCTAACAGCGCTTTCAACGGTTGTCAGACTTAATTTGTAATGTGGGATTTATCTTTGCAGAGGGGTTGAATTGTTCCTCGGTCTGCTCAATTGTGTAATCAAGAGGTCATGGTTTTCACCCATCCGGTGAAGCAGGAATGACTTCTCGCGAGCTAGCTGAAATAAGGGAAGAACTATGCAAATCCAAGTCAATAGCGATAACCATATTGAAAGCAGCATCCGACTGGAGGAGTGGGTACGTACTACCATTGAGAGCACGCTCGAACATTATGAAGAAGACCTGACCCGCGTTGAGGTCTACCTGCGGGATGAGAATGGCGACAAGCCCGGTCCCCACGATTTAAGTTGCCGATTGGAAGCACGGCCAAAGGGCCATCAACCGGTTTCGGTCTGCCATAAAGCCGATACGCTGGAACAAGCGATCGATGGTGCGGCTACCAAGCTGGAGCATGCGCTGGAGCACTTGTACGGCAAACTGCGTGGCAAACCGCGCGCCGCAGGCCAGGGCTTGCCGAATACCAAGGCCGACGAGGCCGAGCTTGAAGAGGAATTCCTGGAAAACGAACAGGCTGCGCTTAACGGCTGATAGCTGATGGTTTTTTCAACCCCACTGAAAACGGGCCTGCAGATGCAGGCCCGTTTTGTATTTCAGGGTAGCGTCGGCTCTTGGACTCAGCGCAGATCAAGTGTGGGAGCGGGCTTGCTCGCGAAGGCGGTGGATCAGTCAAAGTATCTGGTGACGGATACACCGCCTTCGCGAGCAAGCCCGCTCCCACATTAGATCTCCATTTCCCCAGGTACTGGCGTCGAGCTTTTAGAACGCCACCGACGTCTGCACATACACCGTCCGCGGTTCCCCCACGTATTTGCCCTTGTTGTTATCGTCAAACGAGCGCGTGTAGTACTGCTTGTTGAAGATGTTCTTCACCCCAACCGCCACAGTCAAATCCGATAACTGTGAGCCAAAGTCATACGCCGCACGGCTGCTGAATAACATGTAGCCAGGGATCCGGCCGGTGCTGCCGTCGGCGCTTTGCGCTTGGGTATTGGCGTTGTCGGCGAACTGGCTGCTCTGGTAGCTGCTGTCCACATTTAGTTTCCACGCGCCTTCGGTGTAGCCGACGCCTAGGGTGCCTTTGTGCTTGGACGAGAAGGGCACGCGGTTGCCTTTGTTCGGGCCGTCTTCGCGGATGGTCGCGTCGACGTAGGCATAGCTGGCGTACACATCAAAACCGGCCAGGGCCGGGCTTATCCCGTCGAGGGCATAGTTGATGCTGGACTCGATGCCCTGATGGCGGGTTTCACCGCGAGCGATCACCGTGTCGTTGGTCTGGTTGCTGTCGTACTGGTTGTCGAAGTTGATCAGGAACGCGCCAATTTCCGCCCGCAGGGTGCCGTTGTCATAGCGCGTGCCCAGTTCCCAGGTGCGGGCTTTTTCCGGTTTCACTTCGCCGCTGTTCACGCGGTTGGGCATCTGGCTGTATTGCACGCTGCCGAAGGAGCCTTCGGTGTTGGCGTAGAGGTTCCAGTCGTCGCTCAGGTGGTAGAGCACGTTCAGCGCCGGCAAGGCCGTGTTGTAGTCACCCTTGTATTTGACGTTGGTCAGGTTGTTGGTCTGTTGCGACTCGATCATCTCGTAGCGCACGCCCGGGGTGATGGTCCACTTGCCGATATCAATCCGGTCATCGATAAAGAACGCATGGGCTTCAGTGCTGCCGCGGGTGTCGCGATCGTTGCGGCTGTTGGTGGTGGGCAATTGCTGGTTGGCGGTCATCGGCGTGCGGTAGCGCAATTCGTGGCCGGCTTCGTTGATGTAGCGATAGCCAACGCCGACTTCGTGGCTGGTTTCACCAAGGTCGAAGCCTTGGGCGAAACGGGTTTCCAGGCCGCGCACCCAATATTCGCGGGGTGACAGCGAGAGGAAATTGCCTTGGTCCAGGTAACCGCTGCGCAGGGTCTTGGTGAAGAAGCTGTTGACGGTGAATTCCCGGCGATCTTCCTGATAGCGATAGCCGACGTTGAACATCGTGCGCCGGCCCCAGAATTTGTCGTTGGGACGGGTGGACTGATACGGATCAGCCTTGTAGTCCGCCGCGCTCAAACCGCCGGGCATATCGGCCTGGCCTTCGTAGTACTGGGCCATGGCGTTGAAGCTGTTGGCGTCGTCCAGTTGGTATTTACCCTTGAGGATCAGGTCGTCGATTTGCGTGTCGCTGTGTTCACGCCAGTCGCCGCCGCGGGTGCCGGAGTACAGGATCGCGCCGCCCAGACCATTGTCGGCCGTGCCGCCCGCCAGCAGATTGCCGGTGGTCTTGAAGCCATCGTGGCTGGAGGACGGGCTGGTCTCGGTCTGCAAGCCGCCTTTGACCGTGGGTGCATCGGGAATCGCGCGGGTCACGAAGTTGACGATGCCGCCAACGTTCTGCGGGCCGTAACGCACTGCGCCGCCGCCGCGCACCACATCCACCGCGTCCATGTTGCCCATGCTGATCGGGGCGAAGGACAACTGCGGCTGGCCATACGGCGCGAAGGGCACTGGAATGCCGTCCATCAATACGGTAGAGCGCGACGCCAGCCGTGGATTGAGCCCGCGAATACCGAAGTTCAGTGCCATGTCGTGGCTGCCGGTGCCGTTGTTTTCCGGGGCATTGACGCCGGGGATGCGGTTGAGCACGTCGCGGGCCTGGGTCGCGCCCTGGCGTTCGAACGCTTCGCGGCGGATCACGTCACGGGCGCCGGGGTGTTCGAAGACGTTGGTCTGGGCGGCGTCGCCCAACCAGTCGCCGACCACGCTTGAAGTACCCAGCTCAAGGGTGGCCGGCGCGTTGATTGATTGCAGGCTGTAGGCGTTATCGCCTTCGGCACGGGCTTGTAGGCCGGTACCCTCCAACAGTTTTTGCAAACCCTCTTCGGCGGTATAGCTGCCCGACAAACCATGACTCTGCACGCCAGCGGTCACTTGGGACCCAAAGGAAATCAACACGCCGGCTTCACGACCAAACTGGTTCAGCGCCGCTTCCAGGGAGGCGGGCGCGATACGGTAAGGCTTGGCCTCGGCGGCGGCGACGTGGGGCAGTACCGTGAAACTGAGGCTGGCACCCAGCAGCAGGTGGCGCAGGGTGCGAGCGAGAGGCGTCAGGCGAGTCGGTTGCTGGGGCATGGAAGGCGGTCCTGAGAAGGGGAAGTCTGGGTGGCTTTCCTTCTCTGTCACGCGAGGTGTGGAAAACGGCTCACAGGTGCAAAAAATAATTCAGGCGCGGGCTTCGACCGTCACCCAGTAGCGGGTAAAACGCCGCACTTTCACCGGCAGGCTGATTTCCAGCAGGTCGAGAATTCGCTCGCTGTCGTCCAGCGGGTAGCTGCCGGAGATCAGCAGGTTGGCCACTTGCGGGTCGCAATTGAGGTGGCCACGGCGATAGCGGCCCAGTTCGTCGAGGAAGTCCGCCAGGCGCATGTGGGCCGCCACCAACATGCCGTCCGCCCAGGCGCCGCTGCCGGCATCGACGGGTTGCGCGGTGTCCCAGCCTTTGCGGGTGAAGTTCACCTGGCGTTTTTTTTCCACGCTCAGCGGCAGGCCGGAGTAGGCCTTGGGCGTGACCTCGACGTGGCCGTCAAAGACTGCCAGTTGGGTGTGATCGCTGAACTGCCGCACATTCAGCCGTGCCGCCTGGGCGCTGAGCAGCCCTTGGCCGGTCAGGACGCGCAGCGGGGTGGTGCCTGCGTTGCTGGTGAGCAAAATTTCGCCTTCAAGCAAACGGATCAGGCGTTGTTGGCCGTCGAAATGTACATCCACCGCGCTGCCGGTGTTGAGCTGCAACTGACTGCCATCGGCCAGTTGCACCTTGCGGCGCTGGCCCACCGGGCTGCGGTAGTCGGCGCTCAACGGTGGCAGCAGGTGTTTTTCCCGCAGGCCCCAGGTCAAGGCCGAGCCGGCACCGAGGATCAGTAACAGTTTCAAGGCGTGGCGCCGGCTGCTGGACGTCGGTGCATTTAAGGCCGCGTGGGCCAAGGGCGACGGCATGCCACGCAGCCGCTGGTTGACCCGTTGAATATGGTCCCAGGCGCGTTGATGTTCGCTGTGGGCATCCAGCCATTGCTGCCAGGCGGCCTGCTTGCGCGAGTTGAGCGGTGCCTGCTGCATTTCCATCAGCCAGTGCACCGCCTGTTCGGCGACTTGGGTGGAGAAGTTCGTGGCTGGGTTCATAGGGCGAAGTAACAGCGCAGGGCTGCCTTGTTGAGATGGCGTTTGACGGTGGCGATGGAGATTCCCAGCGCTCTGCCGATTTGCGCATAGGTCAAACCGTCGAGCTGGGCCAGCAGGAAGGCGCGCTTGACCACCGTGGGCAAGCCGTCCAGCAATTGATCGAGCTCGATCAGAGTTTGCAGGATGATCGCCCGGTCTTCTTCCGAGGGCGCCACGCATTCAGGCATTTGCGCCAGGGCGTCGAGGTAGGCGCGCTCCAGGTCTCGGCGGCGGAAATGGTTGAACAACACGCGCTTGGCGATGGTGGTAAGGAAGGCGCGGGGCTCGATCAGTGTCGGCGTTTGCGGTGCCGTCAGCACTTTGATGAATGTGTCCTGGGCCAGGTCGGCGGCACTGTCCGGGCAGCCGAGCTTGCGTCGCAACCAGCCGGTAAGCCAGTTGTGATGGTCGTGGTAGAGGACTTCGACAGTAGTGGGCGGCCGCAACGTGCATACTCCGGCAGCATCTGCATGCTTTAGAGAACAAGAATTGTTCGCATTGTAGTGGCGACAGATGGCGTTCGGCAATCAGTGGCAGACCGATGGAATGCGAATACATCTGTTCTCTTTTGCTTATGAGAATATTTATCATTAATATTGCACCCTGATAAATCAGGCGTTGCCCGCATGAAAAGTAGAGCCTCACTTCCCGTCTCCTACCGCCTCGCCGTGACATCGCGCGCGCTGGCGGCTGTCTTTGGCGGCTACCTGCTGGCTTCCCTGGCCAGTATCTGCATGGCCTTCTGGCTGCCCATTTCACGGGCCGATGCGGTGGTCAGCGCGATGATGAGTGCCTTTGTGTTCTACCTGCTGGCGGTGATCTGGTGTTTTGCCTGCCGGAGTGCCTGGCGAGCCTGGTTTGGCATCCTGGTACCCAGTGCGGTATTGGCGACGCTGGCGGGCGTCAGCCACTGGATGGTCCAGCCATGAAAGAGGGTTTCCGTCAGGCCATGGCCTGGTTGCACACCTGGGTTGGGTTGATCTTCGGCTGGCTGCTGTTCGCGATTTTCCTGACGGGCACCTTGGCCTATTTCAAGGGCGAAATGACCCATTGGATGCAGCCCGAGGTGCAGGCCCATCCGCTGGACAACGCCCGCAGCCTGGCGATGGCCCAGACCTATTTGCAACAACAGGCACCTCATGCAGCCCGCTGGTTTATCACATTACCTGACAGTCGCCAGCCGGGTCTGTCGGTGATGTGGCAGGACAAGGTCGACCCCGGCAAACGCGGTAATTTCATCCGCAAACGCCTCGACTCGCTCGCCGGCAGCGAGGTCCAGGCCCGGGAAAGCATGGGTGGCGAGTTCTTCTACCGCTTCCACTTCCAACTGCAAATGCCTTACCCGTGGGGCCGCTGGCTGTCGACCATGGCGGCGATGGTGATGTTTATCGCGTTGATCACCGGGATCATCACCCACAAGAAAATCTTCAAGGACTTCTTTACCTTCCGTCCGCGCAAGGGCCAGCGCTCCTGGCTCGATGGGCATAACGCGGTGGGTGTGCTGGTGCTACCGTTTCATTTGATGATCACCTACAGCAGCCTGGTGATTTTCATGAGCATGGTGATGCCGGCAACTATCGTGGCCTCCTACGGCAATACCGACGCGTTTTTCGATGACCTGTTCCCGGCCACCAATAATGCGCCGGCCTTGGGGCAGCCTGCGCCGTTGTTGGCGCTGGGCCCGATGTATGACGAGGCTCGCCGGCAATGGGGTGGTGGCCACGTCGAACGGTTGGTGGTGAACAACCCGGGGGATGTGAACGCGACGGTCAATGTCATTCGCGCAGGTTCTGACCGTGTGGTGCATGACTTTGGCAGTGTCGTGTCGTTTAACGGCGCCAGCGGTGAAGTGGTGCGGGTCAGTACCGAACAGTCCCTGCCCATGGCCATCAGTGGCAGCTTCTACGGTTTGCACATGGGGCATTTCGCCGGCCCGGTGTTGCGTTGGTTGTATTTCATTTGTGGCCTGGCGGGCACGGCGATGATTGGCACCGGGTTGGTGATCTGGTTGAGCAAGCGTCAGCTCAAACATGCCAGGACCGGTGTCATGCCGTTTGAGTTGCGGCTGGTGGAAGTGCTGAACATTGCCAGCATGTCCGGGCTGATGATCGCTATCGGCGCGTTCTTCTGGGCCAATCGGCTGCTGCCGGTCGGGTTTGCCGAGCGCTCGAATTGGGAAGTGCAGAGCTTCTTTATTGCCTGGGGCCTGACCGTACTGCATGCCATGCTGCGGCGCGGTCGCCAGGGTTGGGTCGAGCAACTGAGCCTGGGCGCGTTGCTGTTTATCGGTGTGCCGTTGCTGAACGCCTTGACCACCTCCCAGCACCTTGGGGTGTCGCTGGTTCAGGGCGACTGGGCCATGGCTGGCTTCGACCTGACCTGCCTGGGCAGCGGCATATTCCTCGCCTGGGCTGCCTGGAAAATGCAGCACCGCGCTGTTGCGCAGCCCAAAGCCGAGCGTGCCCGCGCTGTGTCTCTCAAGGGCGAGGTGAACTGATGCTGCTGGCGCTGCTGTTGTGTTACGTCGGGTTCACCGCGTTGTGCCTGTCCACGGATCGCCACCACGACGAGCTGCTGCACAGCAAACCATCGCCCGGTCGACGATTGGCCTTGCGCCTCGGCGGTGGGTGGCTGCTGATCGTGTCGATCTGGCCAGCGGTGCATACCGTCGGTTGGGGCCAGGGCCTGGTGGAGTGGTGCGCGGTGCTGATGTGCAGTGCTTTGCTGCTGGTGTTGCTGTTGCCGTACCGGCCAAGGTTGGCCTTGACTCTGGCGGGCGTCAGCCTGTTGGCCAGCCCGGTTGCGGCCGTCGCAATACTCTGAGCATGCCCTTGATGATCACCACGCCACCCGAATCCCAGGATCGCCAGCACGCTGAATCGGCGGGTGGCCGTGCGCATTTTTTGCAGGTGTTTTTGTCCCAGCGTTCACAGATGGAAGCGCTGGTCAGCCGTCGCGTCGGTTGCCGGGCGACGGCGGCGGATCTGGTCCAGGATTTATTCCTGCGCTTCTGGCGCCGGCCGCTGGTACAGGTCGAAGAGCTCAGCACTTACCTGCTGCGTTGTGCCGGCAATATCGCCATCGACCACCTGCGCAGCGAAGGCGCGCGCGTGCGCAGCAACGAGGGCTGGCTGCCGGAACAACAGCACAACCAGAGTCATGAACCCCAGGCCGCGCTGGAAGCCGGTAACGACCTGCGCCATGTCGAAGCCGCCTTGCGCAGCTTGCCCGAACGTACGCGGCAGATCTTTTTGCTCAACCGCATTCACGGTCGCAAGTACGTCGAGATCGCCAAGGCCATGGGCCTGTCCCAAAGCGCCGTGGAAAAACATATGATGCGTGCCCTCGAAGCCTGCAAGGCCAGTCTTCGTGAACCCTCGTTGCCACGTTCGCCAGGGAAAGCACCGTGATCACCCCTTTCCGCGTCACCCCGACGCCCGAGCAGGAACAGGCCGCGCTGGCCTGGTTGAGCCTGTTGCACGACCAGCCCAGCAGTGGTGACCAGGCCACATTCAGCCGTTGGTTGCGCGCCGACCCGGCTCACGCCAGTGCCTACGCTCAGGCCCAGGTGTTGTGGGAGTTGAGCGAAGTGCCGGCGCGCGCACTCGCGCAGGAAGAGGCCGTGGCGTTGCAGGGCTATCTGAATGCGATGGACCGTTCAAAGCGCTCAAACACACGACGCTGGTCGGGTGCCTTGGCCATGGCCGCGTGTCTGTTGTTGATGGTGGCCCTGGGTGCCGGTTGGCAGCCGTCGCGTTGGGTCGATGACTTCGGTGCCGATTACGTGACGGCACCGGGGGAGGTGAAGACCGTCATCCTGGCGGATCAATCCAGGGTTACCCTGGATGCCGACAGCGCCATCGCCGTGGATTTCAGTCATGGCGAACGCCATATCCAACTGCGTCGCGGCGCCGGTTTTTTCAGCGTGACCCACACCGGCGAACCCTTTGTGGTAGAGGCGGGCAGTGGTGAGGCGCGGGTGCTGGGCACGCAATTCGAAGTGCGTCTGCAACCGGCGGGCGCCCAGGTGACGGTGTTGGCCGGGCGCGTTGGCGTCACGCCATCCAAGAGCGGGCCGCAGCAGATTCTCAGCGCCGGCCAGCAAGTGGCCTACACCGACGGCGTCGCCGATGAGCTGCATGCTGTCGACAGCGAGTCCCGTCTGGCCTGGCGTGACGGCTGGCTCAACTACTACAAGGCGCCTCTGGCCGATGTGGTCCAGGACCTGCGTCGCTACTACCCGGGGCGCATCCTGCTGCTCAATGACGACCTCGGCAACCGCCGCGTCAGTGGCAGCTTTCCGAGCCAGGATCCGCAGTCGGTTATCAACGCGTTGCAGTCGGTGTTGGGGTTCGAGCAGCACAGCGTGCTGGGCCGAGTGATTGTGTTGCGCTAGACATCAATTGCGGCGCAGGCATCAGTATTTTTCCTCCATCGCTTTTTTGCCTGTCGCTCTAGGTCAGGCACTACGGCGCCTGCAGACCTTTCATCTAACCTTCATCGCAATCACCCAAACCTGTCACCAAACCGTTACACGAGACGCGGATGATCGCCGGATTCCTGAGCAGATGGTTAGGAAGATTGGCGTCTTCTGTCAGCTCAGTCCCGACGCACATTCCCCATACAACAGATCAATGTAAGTAAGGGTCTACTCGTGAAGATCAACACTCTCTCTGCCCTGCTTTTTGCATCGGGCCTGGGCAGCTTTGCGCCGCTGGTTCTGGCGGACGACACCCAAGATGTCGGCTCGGTGAATGTGGCCGGTAAACAAACCCTGGGCAACGGCCACATGATCCGGGAAGAAAGCGCCAAGGCGCGGTCGACGGTGACCAAGGAAGCCATGGACGAAATGTCGGCCACCGCCAACGCCATCGACAAGCTCAAATACACGCCGGGCATCAACGTCTCCAGCGATGACGCCAGCGGTACCAGCGGCACCACCTTCACGATGCGCGGCATGAACTCCGATCAGGTCGGCGTTTCCATGGACGGTGTGCCGATCAACGACTCCGGCAACTACGCCGTTTATTCGAACCAGTTCGGCGACCCGGAAAACCTGGCGGAAGTGTTTGTCACCCAGGGCTCTTCGGAAGCGGACGGCCCGCACATTGGCTCCAGCGGTGGCAACATCGGCATGGTCACGGTTCGGCCGACCAAGGAGTCCGGGGTTTTCGTCAAACAGATCGTTGGCGCCAATGCCCTGCGCAAGACCTTCGCCCGGATCAACACCGGTGAGATGGGTGGTTTCAAGTCCTGGATTTCGGCGTCCCATCTTGAAGGTGACAAGTGGCGCGGCGAGGGCACGATGCGCAGTGACAAGGTTGAATGGAGCGGCCTGTTCGAAGAGGACAACGGCAATTCCACGCAGGCCATCGTGAAATACAACAAGCAGGAAAACTACAACTACAACTCCTTGAGCAAGGCACAGTTCCAACAGCAGGGGCGGCGCCTGGACTACGCTGAAACGCCGGTCTATAAGGGCGGCTTGCTGTCATCTTCCTACAAGCTCAACCGCAACCCGTTTGAAAGCGTCAACGCGACGCTCATCCAGCGCTGGCAGCTGCGTGACAACCTGTCCCTGACCGTCACGCCGTATTACTACTGGGCCAGCGGCGGCAGCTTCAGCGGCCAGACCGCTTCCAACCTGGGGCCGAACTCCGACAAGGCCGGCAACTACGACCTGAGTAACCTGCAGTCGGCCAACTATTACCGTCCATCGTGGACCGAGACCTGGCGTCCTGGCGTCACCGCCAAAATGAAATGGGACATCAATGAAGAGCACAGCCTGGACTACGGCTACTGGTACGAACGCGCACGCCAGCGTCAGACCCAGCCGTTTATCGGGATCAACCGTGAAGGCGCACCCAATGATGTGTGGGGCGATTACAACAGCGGCAACCAGGTGGTCGACAAGAACGGCGCGACCGTCCAGGGCCGCCACTACTACACCGAGACCCCGGCGCAAAAGCTCTGGGTCCAGGACAACTGGCAAGCAACGCCGGACCTGAGTTTTGTCGGCGGCGTGGCCTACCAGTACGTCGAACGTGACGGCAACAACCTGGGCAGCCTGTACGACAAGGCGGAAAAGCGTAACGCCCGTTACCATCAGTTCCTGCCCAACTTCAGCGCCAAGTACCAGGTCGACGAGAGCAATCAAGCGTTCTACAACGTCACCCGAAATATGCGTACACCCCCCAACTACGTGCTGTACAACAAAGGTGATTCCTTAAGCCTCAGCCCCGAGTTGAGCTGGAACCAGGAACTGGGCTGGCGCTACACCGAAGAGAACATGGCGCTGAACGCGACCCTGTTTTACATCACCTTCAAGGACCGTCAACTGTCGACCACCGACCTCAACGGTGACTTCGTGATGGCCAACGTCGGCGACGTGACCAACAAGGGCCTGGAGCTGGAGTGGAGCGGCCTGCTGCCGCACAACTTCAATTACTACGCGTCCTACACCTACACCAAGTCTGAACAGCAGGACGACTTCGTCAGCAAGAACGTGCTGCTACCGACCTCGGGCAAGCAGTTGGCCAACGTGCCGGAAAACATGTTCAACCTGGTCTTCGGCTACGACGATGCGCGCTTCTACGGCAACGTCGCGGGCAAATACGTGGGCAGCTTCTATGGCGACTTGACCAACAACGAGAAAATCGAAGGCCGCACCGTGTTTGACCTCAACGCCGGTATCTACCTGCCGGTGGATAAAAAAGTCATCAAGTCGGCGACCCTGCGCTTCTCGATGCTCAACGTGTTCGACAAGGAATACCTGAGCTCGGCGCGCACCGTGTCGTTCAACTCGGCACCGGTCAACGGCCTGGGGGCAAGCACCGCGTTTTACAACGTGGGTGAAGAGCGTACGGCGATGGTTTCCCTGGAAGCCAATTTCTAACCGCTGTGGCGAGCGGGCTTCCTGTGACAACCAGGCTTCCTGTGGCGAGCGGGCTTGCCCGCGTTGGGCTGCGAAGCGGCCCTGAAACCTGTCACCGCGTTTCTTCTGAAAGAGCGCGGTGACCTTATGGGGCTGCTTCGCAGCCCAACGCGGGCAAGCCCGCTCGCCACAGGAAGCCCGCTTGCCACAGGATGCCCGGCTGTCACAGAAAGCAGGCTCACCCCAAGACCTCCCCAGCACCCTTTCAGAAAAATATTTTCAGTTTCCCGTGAGGTAAACCCATCCCTCATCCGTGTAGTGCTTGAAACTGCGATTAATTCGCATTAACAGCGCTTCTCTACACGGGTTCTCAAGCATGAAGTCCAGGGCAACGTCGGCGGCAGGTGGTTTGGTTAAGCAATGGCTGGGAGCCTCGGTGATGGTGGTGTCGGGGCTGGCGTTGTTGCCCTTGTCGGTGGCACAGGCGGCGGAGCCGGAGCAGCAAAGCGCGGTGTTCAGTTTTGCCCTTGCGGCCAAGCCGTTACCCCAGGCGTTGAGTGAGTTCAGCCGGGTCACCGGGATCAGTGTGGTCTACACCGATGAAGCGCCCTATGGCATCAACGCCCCAGCGGTCAACGGACGGATGAGCGCGGCTCAGGCCATGCAGCGTTTGCTCGGCAACTCCGGTTTCACCTTCCGCCAGATCGACGCCCGTACCCTGGCCCTGGAGCCGCAACCCACCGAAGGTGCGGTGAACCTGGGCGCCACCACCATCAGTGGCCTGGGTCAATCCGAGGCAACCACCAGCTATCAGCCGCCGCCCACCAGTTCGGTGATGCGCTCCCAGGGCCTGCTGCTGGAAACCCCGCAAACCGTCAACGTGGTACCGGCTCAGGTCATTCGCGATCAGGTGCCGCGCAATCTTGACGATGCCTTGGCCAACGTCAGCGGGATCACTCAAGCCAACACCCTCGGCAGTACCCAGGATGCAGTGATGCTGCGCGGCTTTGGCGACAACCGTAACGGTTCGGTCATGCGCGACGGCATGCCGGTGGTGCAGGGCAGGGCGCTGAACTCCACGGCGGAGCGGGTTGAAGTGCTCAAGGGCCCGGCGTCGTTGTTGTATGGCATCCAGGACCCGGGCGGTGTGGTCAATATCGTCAGCAAAAAGCCGGAACTGACCCAGTCCACCGCCCTGACTGTGCGCGGTTCGACCTTCGGCAGCGGCAAGAACGGCAGCGGTGGCAACCTCGACACCACCGGCCCCATCGGGGACTCGGGCCTGGCGTATCGCCTGATTGTCGACCATGAAGATGAAGATTACTGGCGTAACTTTGGCACCTACCGTGAAAGCCTGATCGCACCGTCCCTGGCCTGGTATGGCGAGAACACCCAGTTGCTGTTCGCGTATGAGCACCGGGAATTTCTCTCGCCCTTCGACCGTGGCACCGCCATCGACCCGAAGACCCATCACCCGCTGGACATCCCGGCCACCCGCCGTCTGGATGAGCCTTTCAATAATATGGAAGGCCGCTCCGACCTCTATCGTTTCGAAGCCGATCACGACCTGAACGACGATTGGAAAGCCCACTTCGGCTACAGCTGGAACCGCGAAACCTATGACGCCAGTCAGGTGCGTGTGAGCAAGGTCAACGCCAACGGCACCCTGACCCGCAGCATGGACGGCACCCAGGGCGCGCTGACCACTGACCGTTTCGCTACCGTCAGCCTTGAAGGCAAGGTCGATGTCGCCGGCATGCGCCATGACCTGGTGCTCGGCCTGGATGACGAGTACCGCAAGATCTACCGTGCCGACCTGATTCGCCAGGCCAGCCGCAGCACTTTCAGCTACACCGACCCGGTGTATGGCCGGGAAGTGGCCGGCAGCACCGTCAGCGCTCCGGACAGCAACCAGACCGACTTGCTGCGCAGTGACTCGCTGTTCTTCCAGGACGCCATTCACCTGACTGATCAGTGGATTCTGGTGGGCGGCGCACGCTTCCAGAAATACGACCAGTACGCCGGCAAAGGCGTGCCGTTTACCGCCAACACCAACGGCAATGGCCAGAAGTGGGTGCCGCGCGTCGGCTTGGTATACCGCTACACCGATGAGTTGTCGTTCTACGGCAGCTATACCGAGTCGTTCAAACCCAACTCCACCATCGCGCCCTTGGCCAACAAGAGCGTGCTGGATGGCAGCCTGGAGCCGGAAGAATCCAAGTCCTGGGAATTGGGGACCAAGCTCGACATGCCAGGGCGTATTACCGCCAGCGCCGCGTTGTTCAATATCGACAAACGCAACGTGCTGGTATCGGTGGGCGAAGGCCTGACCTCGGTCTACAGCGTCGCCGGCAAGGTGCGCTCCCGTGGTCTGGAGCTGGACCTCAGTGGCCAGTTGACCGATCAGTGGAGCTTGATCGGCAGTTATGCCTACACCGATGCCGAGGTCACCGAAGACCCGGCGCTGAAAGGCAAGCGCCTGCAAAACGTGGCGAAGAATACGGGCTCGCTGTCGGCGGTCTATGACTTGGGCAGTATTGTTGGCGGCGATCAGTTGCGGGTGGGCGCCGGTGCGCGTTACGTCGGTGAGCGAGCCGGGGATGCAACCAATAGCTTCGAGTTGCCGGGCTACACCGTGGCCGATGTGTTTGCCACCTACGACACCAAGGTCGACGGGCAGAAGGTCAAGTTTCAGCTCAACGTGAAGAACCTGTTCGACCGCACCTACTATACCTCCGCTGTCAGCACCTCATTTGTCTCCATTGGCGATGCGCGGCAGGTGTCGGTGTCGAGCACGCTGGAGTTCTGACCCTTGGGCAGTGACGCTGGCGGCTTGAACTGCTAGCGTTGCCGCCTCTGATGACTTCCTGGGAACACCGTACTGATGCAGTTGGGACGATGGATACACACCGGCGGTTTGCTGCTGGGCTTGAGCTTATTGCTGGGCGGCTGCGCCACGGCGCCGAACCCTTCAACCACCCAGGTTCTTGACCACCTGTTGGCCGACCCTGCACTGAAGGGTGCCAGCGTTTCGTTGATGGTGCGTGATGCCCGCAGTGGCAGCACGCTTTACCAGCACAACCCTCGCAGTCGGTTGACCCCGGCTTCCAGCCTCAAACTGCTGACCACCGCGGCGGCGATGGATGTCCTCGGGCCGCAGTATCGATTTTCCACGCAATTGCTGAGCAACGGCACCCGTCAGGGTGAGCGCTTGAACGGCAATTTGTACTTGCGCGGCCTGGGGGATCCGACGATTCAGTGGACGGACTATCAGGCGTTGGCCGCGCAACTGGCGAGCCAGGGGATTCGTCAGGTCCAGGGTGACCTGGTATTCGACGACACTTGGTTCGACGCCGAACGCCTAGGCGTTGATTGGGCCCATGACGATGAAAGCACCTACTACGGCGCGCAGATTTCGGCGCTGACGGTGTCGCCCGATACGGATTTTGATGCGGGCACTTTGCTCGTTACGGCCAAGGCGCCGGTGGTTGCCGGCCGGCCAGTGACGGTCGAGATCAGTCCAGCCACCGATTACGTACAAATCAGCAATCGGGCGATCAGTGGGCCGGGCAACAACTATGGGCTCAACCGCCAGCATGGGACCAATCTGCTGCGGCTCAGCGGTGCGGTGGCGCCGGGCAAGCAAAGTCGGCAGGCGGTCAGCGTCTGGGAGCCGACCCAATTGGTAGCCAACCTGTTTGAACGGGCATTGGCGGAGCAGGGGATTAGCGTTCAGGGGCGTCGGGTGATCGGTGGCACCAGTCCAACCACGGCAACGGTGTTGGCGATGCATGAGTCGGCGCCGTTGCAGGAACTGATCACGCCGTTGCTCAAGCTCTCCAACAACAGCATGGCTGAAGCGCTGCTCAAGGCCATGGGTCGCAAGACCGCCAACGCCGGCACGGCGGCGGCGGGTGTGACAGCGGTGGCAGGCTTTCTGAAACGCCAGGGGCTGGACCCGGCGACGTTGAGCCAGGTGGACGGCTCGGGCTTGTCCCGGCGCAATCTGGTGTCATCGCAAAACCTCACCGATTTGTTGTTGGCCGTGAGCAAACAGCCTTGGTTCGATGCCTGGTACAACGCCCTGCCCATTGCAGGCAACACGGACCGCATGACCGGTGGCAGCCTGCGCTATCGCTTGCGAGGCACCTTGGCCGAGAACAACCTGCACGCCAAGACCGGGTCGATGGGCGGGGTTTCGTCGTTGACCGGGTACGTCACGGATGCACAGGGGCGTAAGTTGGTGTTTTCGATGGTGACCAATAACTACGTGGTCGAGGGCGCGAGGATCAAGGTATTGGAAAATCGGTTGGCCGTTGCGCTGGCGCAAGGGGCGGACTGAAGGGAGTACATGGAGATCAAATGTGGGAGCGGGCTTGCTCGCGAAGGGGTCGGGTCAGCCAACTATGTATTAACTGACCCACCGCCTTCGCGAGCAAGCCCGCTCCCACATTGGTCCTGTGTGATTTTTCAGGCCAGGAACGCCTGGCGGTATTCCCCTGGCGTCGCCCCCATCGCCTGGCGAAACCGATTGGTGAAATGACTGGCACTGGAAAAGCCGCAGGCCAAGGCCACTTCGCTCAATGGCAGTGAGCTGCTGCGCAGCAACTCCCTGGCCCGGTTCACCCGGCGTGCCAGCAAATACTGATGCGGTGGCAAGCCAAAACTCTCGCGAAACATCCGCGCAAAGTGGTACTCCGACAACGCGCACATCCCCGCCAGTTGCCCGAGGCTGATGGGTTCGGCCAGGTGCTGATCGATGTACTCCGCCAACTGCCGGCGTTGGTGGGCGGCCAATCCACCCTTCAAGCGCAAGCCCTCGCGCATGCCCACTTGGCTGAGCAAGGTGTGGCTGAGCATTTCATGGGCCAGGCTGCTGGTGAGCAAACGCTCGGCGGGCTCGTGCCAGTTCAGGCCGACCAACTGGTGGAAGCGACGGGCTTGCGGGGCATCTTCCAGAAAGGTGCTTTCCCGCAGTTGCAGTTCCCGGGGTTCGCGGTCCAGCAGGGTGACGCAGCCAAGGGCGAACTGTTCCGGGCTGAAATACACATGGGCCAGGCGGATCTCGCCGTTGATCACCCAGGCCGACTGATGTTCGGCGGGCAGAATGCACAGTTTGTCCGGGCCGCCCTTGGTGCCGGGCTGGTCGCGCCGGAACGTCCCGGTGCCGCCTCCCACGTAGCAGGACAAGGTGTGGTGGCTGGGCGCTTCATAATCCTGGGCATCGTGATGGTTGCTCCACAAGGCTGCTGACAAGCCGTCACCGAGCTCGGCGCACCGCTCAAGGCGAGCATTGGGCGAGCGGTTGAGGGATTGAAAGACTTGCAGGGTTTCCAGTGGCGGCATGGCGGCTCTCTCTGACGACTTGCATCCTACTCCCCGTAACAGGCGCTGTGATCCCATCAGCCGACAAAAGCGCAAGAATGTGCAAGAGGCGCCGACCGCTGCGGGGCGACACTGAGGCTCGACCACCGGAGTGCGCCATGAACCTTTCCCTGTATTTACTTACCGTGCTGATCTGGGGCACCACCTGGATTGCCCTCAAGCTGCAATTGGGCGTGGTGGCGATTCCCGTGTCGATCGTCTATCGCTTCGGCCTGGCAGCGCTGGTGTTGTTTGTGCTGCTGCTGGTCAGCCGCAAGCTGCAGGTGATGAACCGTCGTGGGCATCTGATCTGTCTGGCCCAGGGCTTGTGCCTGTTCTGCGTCAACTTCATGTGCTTCCTGACCGCCAGCCAATGGATCCCCAGCGGTCTGGTGGCGGTGGTGTTCTCCACGGCAACCTTGTGGAACGCCCTGAACGCGCGGGTATTCTTTGGCCAGAAAGTCGCCCGCAACGTATTGATGGGCGGCGGCCTTGGGTTGTTGGGCTTGGGGCTGCTGTTCTGGCCGGAGTTGGCCGGGCACACCACCAGCCCGCAGACGTTGCTCGGCCTGGGGTTGGCGCTGCTGGGGACGATGTGTTTCTCGGCGGGCAATATGTTGTCGAGCCTGCAACAGAAAGCCGGACTCAAGCCGCTGACCACCAATGCCTGGGGCATGGCTTATGGCGCGTCGATGCTGGCGCTGTACTGCGTGTTCCAGGGGATTCCTTTCAACATGGAGTGGAACACCCGTTATATCGGCTCGCTGCTGTACCTGGTGATCCCGGGTTCGGTGATCGGGTTTACGGCGTACCTGACGCTGGTGGGGCGTATGGGGCCAGAGCGTGCGGCGTATTGCACGGTGCTGTTCCCGGTGGTGGCGCTGAACGTCTCGGCCTTTGCCGAAGGTTATCAATGGACGGCGCCGGCGTTGGCGGGATTGGTGCTGGTGATGTTGGGGAACGTGCTGGTGTTTCGTAAGCCCAAACCGGTGGTTGTTGGGGCTCGAACCCTGGCATGACCTGTAGCCGCTGCCGAGGTACGAGGCAGCGATGGGTTTGGTGCGGCATTCCGACGAAGCGACCCCAAGGGCGATCCTGCGGACACGCATCGCAGCCTCGTACCTCGGCAGCGGCTACAGGGCTATTTCATTCCCAATCGCTTGGCCATCCGCCCCAGGTTCGCTCGGTCCAGTCCCAGCTCCCGGGCGGCGTTGGCCCAATTGTGTTGGTGCCGTTCCAGGCAATCGCTGATCACCTGGCGCTGATAGTTTTCGGTGGCCAGGCGTAGATCGCCTGTCACCTCTGGCAAGGCCGCAACCGGTTGCTCTTCGAGCTGCGGCGCCGAGACGTTCGGTAAGTCCAGGTCCTGTGCACTCAGGCTGAGAATCTTCGGCCGCTCCCGGCAATTGCCCAGGGCTTTCAAGGCGCTGCGGCCGATCAGGTGTTCCAGTTCGCGCACGTTGCCCGGCCAGGCATATGCCAGCAAGGCCGCCTGGGCGTCGCTGGTCAGGCGCAGGCTGCCCAGGCCCATGCGTGACCGGTTCTGTTCAAGGAAGAATCCGGCGAGCAGCAGCACATCGCGACCACGCTCGCGCAGGGCCGGGACTTGCAACGGGTACACACTCAAGCGGTGGTAGAAGTCGGCGCGATAACGCCCGTTGCGCACTTCCTCGGCCAGGTCGCGGTTGGTGGCGGCAATCAGGCGCACATCCACTTGATGCTCCTGATCCGAACCCAGGCGCTGCAACTGCCCGCTTTGCAGCACCCGCAACAGCTTGGCCTGGACACTGAGCGACAACTCGCCCACTTCGTCGAGAAACAGCGTGCCGCCATTGGCCAGTTCGAACTTGCCCCGGCGCTCATTCAGCGCGCCGGTAAAGGCACCGCGCACATGGCCGAACAGTTCGCTTTCCACCAGGGTTTCCGGCAGCGCCGCGCAGTTGAGGCTGATCAGCGGTTTCTCGGCCCGCGGCGAGGCGGCGTGGATGGCCTGGGCCACCAGCTCCTTGCCGACGCCGGTTTCGCCGGTGATTAATACCGTCAGATCGCTGCCGCCCACCAGCTTGATCTCCTCCATCAAGCGCTTGTGGCTTTTGCTCTGGCCGATCATTTCCTTGTGCTGCTGGCCGCTGGCCTGGCGGTAGATCTCGGCGCGCTGGTGTTCGTCTTCGGCACGGATGGACAAGCGTTCGATGCGCTCGGCGGCATTGACCGTGGCCGCGGCGAGGCTGGCGAAGGCTTGCAGGGCATCCAGCTCGACCCGTTCAAAACGCTCGATGTCGAGGGCGTCGAGGGTCAGCAGGCCCCAAGGGCGGTCGTCGACAAACAGCGGGCAGCCCATGCAGTCGTGGACTTCCAAGTGACCGTGCAGGCCATCCACCAGGCCGTCGTAGGGGTCGGGCAGTTTGCTGTCACTGTCAAAGCGGGTAGGGCCAGGGCTGCTGAGCAGCACCTCGAAGCGCGGGTGTTCGCTGATCTTGAAGCGCCGCCCGAGGGTATCGGCGCTCAAGCCATCCACTGCCAGGGGCACCAGCCATTCACCGTCCAGGCGCAGCAACGCGGCGGCGTCGCACGGCAGTAGGGCGCGCATGGCCTGGAGCAAGCGTCGATAGCGTTCGCCTTCGGGCAGTTCGCGGGACAGGTCGGCGACCAGGGGCAGCAGGGTGGTGAGCAGCGATTGTGCAGTCATAATGACTCCTTGTAGTCATACTGACTATAGTGTGTAGGAAGTCATACTGACTACAAATAATTTAAGTCATTGATTTATAACTGATTATAAGTTGGCACGAATACTGAGTAACAAAGGGTAATCAGTAAGAAGACTCAGGAGTCTGCCATGCTTAGTGCCCAAGACCGTGCCATCGTCAAATCCACCGTGCCCCTGCTGGAAAGTGGCGGCGAAGCCCTGATCACCCATTTCTACCGCATGATGCTGTCCGAGTACCCGGAAGTTCGCCCGCTGTTCAACCAGGCACACCAGGCCAGCGGCGACCAGCCCCGGGCCTTGGCCAACGGCGTGCTGATGTACGCCCGCCACATCGACCAGTTGGACCAGTTGGGCGACTTGGTGGCGAAGATCATCAACAAGCATGTGGCCCTGCAGATCCTGCCGGAGCATTACCCTATTGTCGGTACCTGCCTGCTGCGGGCAATTTCCGAAGTATTGGGCAGCGAGATTGCCACGCCTGAAGTGATGAGTGCCTGGGGCGCCGCGTATGGCCAACTGGCCGATATCCTGATCGGGGCCGAAGCCGCCATCTACGACGAGAAAGCCCAGGCGCCGGGCGGCTGGCGCGGTGCGCGGTCGTTTACCTTGGTCAAACGTGTGGAGGAGAGCAGTGAAATCATCTCTTTCTACTTCGAACCTGTGGATAAAGGCCCGATCCTGGCGGCTGAACCTGGCCAGTATATCGGTATGAAATTGCTGCTCGATGGCGAGGAAGTGCGCCGCAACTATTCACTGTCGGCGCTTAGCGACAAGGGGCAGTACCGCATCAGCGTCAAGCGTGAAGACGGTGGACGGGCGTCCAACTACCTGCATGATCAGTTTCAGGTCGGTGCAACTATTGACCTGTTCCCGCCATCGGGCGAGTTCACCCTGGTGGCCAGCGACAAGCCGCTGGTGTTGATCAGCGGTGGTGTTGGCATCACCCCAACCCTGCCGATGCTGGAAGCGGCGCTGGCCACCGAGCGTACGGTGCACTTTATCCACTGCGCCCGTAACGGTGAGGTGCATGCGTTCCGTGATTGGGTGGACGCCCTCGCTGCGCGTCATCCGCAGCTCAAGCGCTTCTATTGCTATGCCGAAGACGATGGCGTGAGCCCGGCGGCGGACAAGGTGGGGATGCTGAGCGAGGAGCAACTGGCGGCGTGGTTGCCTGAGCAGCGGGACGTGGATGCGTACTTCCTGGGACCTAAAGGGTTTATGGCGGCGATGAAGCGTCACCTCAAAGCTCTGGGTGTGCCGGAGAAGCAGAGCCGGTATGAGTTCTTTGGGCCGGCGGCGGCGTTGGAATAAATCACTAGGACCCACATGGTCGAATAGGTGGGAGCGGGCTTGTGTGGGAGCGGGCTTGCTCGCGAAGGCGGTGGTTCAGTCCCAGAAGGATTGACTGATACACCGTCTTCGCGAGCAAACCCGCTCCCACATTCTGTTCCTCATTGCCTGGGATTAATCCGCCGTTAACCCTTCTGTTTAACGCTTGTGACGCCAACTGCTCAACGTTCACGCGCGGCGTGTAAACTTGCGGCCATTGGCAGCAACCATTATTGGCAAAGGGATACGGGGATGAGTAACGACATGCGTTTGGGACGGGAACGACGCTTTCTGGTGCTGCTGGGCATTATCTGCCTGGCGCTGATCGGCGGGGCGCTGTACATGCAAGTGGTGCTGGGCGAGGCGCCGTGCCCGCTGTGTATCTTGCAACGCTATGCCTTGCTGCTGATCGCAGTTTTCGCGTTCATCGGCGCCGCCATGCGCACCCGGGGCGGCGTCACGCTGTTTGAAGGGCTGGTAGTGCTCAGTGCCTTGGGTGGCGTGGCCGCGGCGGGCCATCATGTGTACACCCAGTTCTACCCCCAGGTCAGCTGTGGTATCGATGTGCTGCAGCCGATTGTCGATGATCTGCCCCTGGCCAAGGTGTTTCCCCTGGGTTTTCAGGTGGATGGTTTCTGCAGCACGCCTTACCCACCGATCCTCGGCCTGTCCCTGGCCCAATGGGCGCTGGTGGCCTTTGTGCTGACGGTGATCCTGGTACCGCTGGGCATTTACCGCAATCGCCAGAACAAAGCCTGAGCCGTAAACAATCAAACGCCCCGGCCTTCCTTATAAAGAAGGCCGGGGCGTTTTTGTTTGTAGGCATTTTGTGAAGGGACCGTGATGCGGGGCAAGTTTGGGTGCGCGCAGTGTGCGACATGTTGTCACAGTGGAGATGTCGCAGGAGGTTTCCCACCCCTTAGGCAGCTAAGTAAATTTGCATCCGCGCGAGAATTCTGGCTGTCAGTTCATCGTTTGAGCAATGCCACGAGCCACAGGCTGTCCATGACATTGGCTGATGTCTGAATGCCTTGTTTTTAGGGGGCTTGGATGCGTTTCCTAATCCCTTACGAGGTGTAGGGGCTGTGGCGTAATGCCCTATAACACGGCACTTTTTGGGGTTTTTGTTGAGAATCAAACGCGATACGATCGCGCACCTTTGCAATAATGGTGAAGGATTATTGCTGGAAACGATAAAAATTATTTCTGGATAAGACATGGTTTCTACATCCTTACCTATCTACAATCGCCCGCACTGAATGTCCGGTGCTGCTCATCCCATGAGTTTCAGGGCGGTCGAGAGGCGCAGGAACTGCTTCATGCGACCCCCAGGTGCCGGCAGCCTTCAACTATCCGCACCAAATGGAATTGGTCTGTAACAAGGCCTTTGACCCACGAATTCGAATAAGAACTTCCCGCTAACCCGGACGTGTCGATCGCGCATAGCGTGACGAGCGGGCCCTTATTCAATCGAAGAGAAATGCCAACCCTTGGCAGGGTGAAGTGTTGGCGATCAAAACCCAACTGCATTGCGCAAGCTGCTTTAGAGGTCGTGAGATGAGTAAAAACAGGTACCCCCGATTACTAGGCTTTTTGCCGCTGCTCGGCATGTTTTTAATGCTGGGAGGCTGCAAGTGGACCTTGCTGGACCCAAAAGGACAGGTCGGTCTGGATCAACGAAACCTGATCATCACTGCCACCCTGCTGATGCTGTTGGTCGTGGTGCCCGTGATCATCATGACGTTCGCGTTCGCCTGGAAATACCGCGCGTCCAACACCAAGGCGACCTACGCGCCGAAGTGGTCGCACTCCACCAAGATCGAAATCGCGGTGTGGCTGGTCCCGGTACTCATCATCATCGCCCTGGGTTACATCACCTATAAGTCGACCCACGAGCTGGACCCTTACCGTCCGCTGGACTCCGACGTCAAGCCGATCAACATCGAAGTGGTCGCGCTGGACTGGAAGTGGCTGTTCATCTACCCGGACCTGGGTATCGCCACGGTCAACGAGATCCAGTTCCCGGAAAACACCCCGCTTAACTTCCGGATCACCTCCGACGCCGTGATGAACTCGTTCTTCATCCCTGCGCTCGGCGGCCAGATCTACGCGATGGCAGGCATGCAGACCCGCCTGCACTTGATCGCGAACGAAAAAGCTGAAATGGAAGGCATCTCCGCCAACTACAGCGGTGCTGGCTTCACCGGCATGAAATTCAAAGCGATCTCGACGAGCCAGGAAGACTTCAACGCCTGGGTAGCCGAAGTCAAGGCCGCACCTAAACAGCTTGATCAAGCTGAATACGAAGCCCTTGCCAAACCAAGCCAAAACAACCCAGTCGCCCTGTACTCCACGTACGAGCCGGACCTGTTTCAGAAAATCGTCGACAAGTACGAAGGTATGAAGCCAGGCAAGCCGGTCAAGCACGAGAAGAAAGAAGTGGCCGCGGTTGAAGGTTCTGACACGGGCTCGCATTCAACTGCTGGGGCAGAGGAGTAAACGATGTTTGGTAAATTAAGTTGGGATGCGGTCCCGTTCCACGAGCCGATCGTGATGGTGACCATCGCCATGATCGCGCTGGGTGGTCTGGCACTGTTTGCAGGTATCACTTACTTCAAGAAGTGGACCTACCTGTGGACCGAGTGGCTGACTTCCGTCGACCACAAGAAAATCGGCGTCATGTACGTCATCGTTGCCATGGTCATGCTGCTGCGTGGTTTTGCCGACGCCATCATGATGCGTACCCAGTTGGCTATGGCCACCGAAGGTTCGCCTGGCTACCTGCCACCTGAACACTATGACCAGATCTTCACCGCCCACGGTGTGATCATGATCATCTTCATGGCGATGCCTTTCTTCACCGGCCTGATGAACCTTGCCTTGCCGCTGCAGATTGGTGCGCGTGACGTTGCCTACCCGTTCCTGAACTCCCTGAGCTTCTGGCTGCTGGTATCCGGCGTGGTGCTGATCAACCTGTCCCTGGGCGTCGGCGAATTCGCCAAGACCGGTTGGGTTGCGTATCCGCCATTGTCGGGCCTGCAATACAGTCCGGGCGTGGGTGTGGACTACTACATCTGGGCGCTACAGCTATCAGGACTCGGGACGACATTGACGGGGGTCAACTTCCTGGCCACCGTCTTGAAAATGCGCGCCCCTGGCATGAAGCTGATGGACATGCCGATCTTCACCTGGACCTGCACCTGGGCCAACGTACTGATCGTTGCTTCGTTCCCGATTCTGGCTGCAACCATGGCGTTGCTGTCGCTTGACCGTTACCTGGATTTCCACATTTTCACCAATGAACTTGGTGGCAATCCAATGATGTACGTGAACCTGTTCTGGGCATGGGGTCACCCTGAGGTGTACATCCTGATCCTGCCAGCGTTCGGTATCTTCTCTGAAGTGATCTCGACCTTCTCCGGCAAGCGCCTGTTCGGTCACCACTCGATGATCTACGCCTCGGGCGCGATCTCGGTGCTGGGCTTCATGGTTTGGCTGCACCACTTCTTCACCATGGGTTCGGGGGCCAGCGTCAACGCGTTCTTCGGACTGGCGACGATGCTGATTTCGATCCCGACGGGGGTGAAGCTATTTAACTGGCTATTCACCATTTACCACGGCCGTTTGCGCATCACCAGCCAGGTTCTGTGGACCCTGGGCTTCATGGTGACCTTCGCCATCGGCGGCATGACCGGCGTACTGCTGGCCATCCCGGGTGCTGACTTCGTGTTGCACAACAGCCTGTTCGTGATCGCTCACTTCCACAACGTGATCATCGGCGGCGCGGTATTCGGCTACATCGCAGGTTTCAGCTTCTACTTCCCGAAAGCGTTCGGCTTCAAGCTGCACGAAGGCTGGGGCAAGGCTGCATTCTGGTTCTGGATCTCGGGCTTCTTCGTCGCGTTCATGCCGCTCTATGCACTGGGCTTCATGGGCATGACCCGTCGTCTGAACGCCACCACCAACCCTGAGTGGGTGCCGTACCTGTACGTCGCCATGTTCGGTGCGGTGATGATTGCTGTCGGTATCGCCTGCCAGTTGATTCAGCTGTATGTCAGCGTGCGTGATCGCAAGCAGAACATGTGCGAATCCGGCGACCCATGGAATGCACACACCCTGGAATGGTCGACCTCCTCGCCACCTCCGTTCTACAACTTCGCTGTGTTGCCCAAAGCCAACAGCATCGATCCGTTCACTGAAGCCAAGGAAGATGGTACTGCGTACCAGAAGCCGGCTCACTACGAACCGATCCACATGCCGAACAACACCGCCACTGGCGTGGTGATGGGCGCGCTGTTGACCGTGTTCGGTTTCGCGATGATCTGGCACATCTGGTGGCTGGCCATCGTTAGTCTGGTGGGTACCATCGGTTACTTCGTCGTCCACGCTGCCCGTGACGATCAAGGCTACATGGTGCCGGTCGACGTGATCGAACGCATCGAAGCCGAGCAACACGCTCGCCTGGTAGCCGAGAAGAAGATCCCGGCCAACCGTGTTGAAACCTCGTTGGAACAGGCTTAAACCATGTCGAACTTAGTGACCAATGCTGGACACGCCCATGTCGATGACCATGGGCACGATGACCATCACCACGACTCGGGCCCGATGACCGTCTTCGGTTTCTGGCTCTACCTGATGACCGACTGCATCTTGTTTGCGTCGATCTTCGCGGTGTACGCGGTACTGGTAAACAACGTAGCGGGTGGCCCGTCGGGCCACGACATCTTCGAACTGCCTTACGTGCTCGGCGAAACCGCCTTGCTGTTGTTCAGTTCGATCACCTACGGCTTCGCCATGCTGGCGTTCTACCGGGGCAACAAGAAGGGCGTGCTGAGCTGGTTGGCGCTGACCTTCCTGTTCGGCCTGGGCTTCATCGGCATGGAGATCAACGAGTTCCACCTGCTGATCTCCGAAGGCTACGGCCCTAGCCGCAGCGGCTTCCTGTCGGCGTTCTTCACGCTGGTCGGTACCCACGGTCTGCACGTATCTGCCGGTCTGATCTGGATGGCGGTGATGATGTATCAGGTCAACAAGCACGGCCTGACCAACACCAACAAGACTCGCCTGAGCTGCCTGAGCCTGTTCTGGCACTTCCTGGACGTGGTCTGGATCTGCGTCTTCACCGTTGTTTACTTGATGGGGACCCTGTAATGGCTAATTCGCACTCCCATGACAGCCATGATGCGAGCCACGGCAGCGTAAAGTCGTACGCCATCGGCTTCATCCTGTCGGTAATCCTGACGTTGATTCCGTTCGGTCTGGTGATGTACCCGACTCTGCCGAAATCCATCACGCTGATGATCGTTCTGGCATTCGCGGTGATTCAGGTTCTGGTTCACCTGGTGTACTTCCTGCACCTGGACCGTTCGAAGGCTCAGCGCGATAACGTGATTGCGTTCGTGTTCGCAGGTTTGGTAATCCTCCTGCTGGTTGGCCTGTCGGTATGGATCATGTTCAGCATCCATACGTTCATGATGGCGAAGTGAGGTAAGACCCGATGTCGCTTAAGCACTTTATCCAAATCACCAAACCGGGGATCATTTTCGGTAACGTGCTTTCTGTGGCAGGCGGCTTCTTCCTGGCCTCCAAGGGACATGTCGATCTGGCCATTTTCCTGGCTGCGATGATTGGCACGTCCCTGGTGGTGGCTTCCGGTTGCGTGTTCAACAACTGCATCGACCGCGACATCGACATCAAGATGGAGCGCACCAAGAATCGTGTGCTGGTCCAGGGCCTCATCTCCCTGAAGCTGGCACTGATCTTCGCGACCGTCCTGGGTGTTGCCGGTGTGGTGCTGTTGTACAAGGTGGCCAATCCGCTGGCGGCGCTGTTTGCCGTGATCGGCTTTGTCATCTACGTCGGCCTCTACAGCCTGTACCTCAAGCGCAAGTCGGTTCACGGCACGCTGGTGGGCAGTCTGTCGGGGGCGATGCCGCCGGTGATTGGTTATGTGGCTGTGACCAATAGCTTCGACATGGCCGCGCTGGTGCTACTGGTGATGTTCAGCCTGTGGCAGATGCCGCACTCTTACGCCATCGCGATCTTCCGTTTCAACGACTACCTGGCAGCTTCGATTCCGGTATTGCCGGTCAAGCGCGGCATCCAGGTCGCGAAGAAATACATCCTGCTCTACATCCTGGCCTTCCTTGTGGCGACCTTGATGTTGACCTTCAGTGGCTACGCCGGCATGAGCTACCTCGCCGTCGCCGCCGCCATGGGCATGTACTGGTTGTACATGGCCTGGACCGGCTACAAGGCGGTGGATGACACCGTCTGGGCGCGCAAGCTGTTCGTGTTCTCGATCTTCACCATCACCGCTTTGAGCGTGATGATGTCCCTGGATTTCCGGGTGCCGAGTGAACTGCTGGTGACCTACGCGCACTGAGTGGTAATGCAGTAAAAGAGCCCCGCCTTCGAGAGAAACGCGGGGTTTTTTATTGAGTGCCCTTCAACGGGCCGTTTAAACTGTTGTGATTGCTCTTAATGCAGGAAGCAGAATGATGAAGAAAAAAGCCGTGATCGTATTCAGTGGCGGGCAGGATTCGACGACCTGTTTGATCCAGGCGCTGCCTCTGTATGACGAAGTGCATTGCATTACCTTTGATTATGGTCAGCGCCATGTTGCGGAAATTGAAGTCGCACAGAAGCTCTCAAAGCAGCTAGGCGCCACCGTGCATAAAGTGCTCGACACCTCTTTGCTCAATGAGTTGGCCATCAGCAGCCTCACCCGCGACAACATCCCGGTGCCGACGGTAAACAGTTCAGGTGAAAGCCTGCCAAGCACGTTCGTGCCGGGAAGAAACATTCTGTTTTTAACCCTGGCGTCTATTTATGCCTATCAAGTACAGGCTGAGACGGTCATCACCGGTGTGTGTGAAACCGACTTCTCCGGCTATCCGGATTGCCGTGACGAGTTTGTCAAAGCGCTGAATAAAGCCCTTCAGTTGGGCATGGAATACAACGTGCGCCTTGAAACGCCGCTGATGTGGCTGAACAAGGCAGAGACGTGGGCGTTGGCGGATTACCACAATCAACTGGACTTGATTCGAAATCAGACGTTGACCTGCTACAACGGCATTATCGGCAGTGGCTGCGGCAACTGCGATGCCTGCAATCTTCGCGCTAAAGGCTTGAATGATTATCTGGAAAACAAAACAGAAGTCATGCAGAGCCTGAAAAGCAAACTGGCCGGATAGGCATGACACTGAAAAGCCCCGTCTTCGAGAGAAGTACGGGGCTTTTTAACGGACGTGAAACGGCTTACTGCTGGGCGATGCTGTACCCGTCGAACGCGGTCTGCTGCTGCAACGCGGTGACGATGCTTTTGCGAGTCAACGGCTGTTCGGTGCCAGCGTTATCCACAAAGGTCTCGACTTCCAGTTCCGCTTCATCACCTTCACCCACAAAGCTGAAACCGAGGAACTCAAACGCCTCGCGGTCGACATTCGGCTTGGAACGTGGCGAGCGCAGCGGCAGGGTAACGCTGATGCCGTCCTTGCTGATGGCGAACACTTCGGCTTCTTTCTTGGCCCGTGCAGCCTTGCCTTTGCCTGCGCTCGGGTTGCTGATGGCCTGGTGAGTCTGGTTCAGCACCTTGAGGGCCAGGCCGTAGACCAGCTCCTGAAACTCGGGGTCGTCCTTGAAGCTGGACAGGATGCGGCTGATGGAGAACTTGCTGTTCAGGTCTTCCAGGGCGGCATTGTCGGCGGCTTCGGCGTCCTTGAGCTGCTTGAGCTGGCCCATCAGGTCGTAGGCCTTGTCGTCGTCGAAGGCGTCGTGGGCCTGGCGGATGGCGAGGCGCAGTTCGCGGATCTGGTCGCTTTCCTTGGAGGTGTGGAACGCGTCCAGCACCATCTCACTGATGCTCTTGGCCGCTGGCACGTGCTGTGAAAGGTTGATGGCGTTTTCGTATTCAGCTTTGGACTGCAAGGTGTCTACGGATTCTTCGATACGGGCATCAGACATTGAAATTTCACTACTTCGTTAAACGGGGAGACGGGAAAAGCGTCGGGCATTTTCAGCGGGGAGGCGGATCAGGTCAAGGCAGCACTCTGCCTTCATTGGATCATCCATCTGTTTGATCAAGGCGCTTGCCCATCTCGAAGGCGCGTATTTCATAGCCCATTTCCTGGTACAAACCAGCCCTTTCAAGGCCTTTGATCGCGCAGCCCAATACGGTGAAACATCCAGCTCAAGGCAGTGAAGATCGACAACTCCCATAAGGGTTTTACGTCGCCGGTTAGATCTTCATCCCTGGCCTGATACGACTGACTTTTCAAAGGCCTTGAAAGGCATGGTACTAACTAAGAGCGCAGCCGCTCCTGCACAAAGTCCATCACCTTCAATGAGCGATAGATGGCATTCGCCGCGACCAGCCCGAACGGCCCGCCGTTCCAGGGCAGCAGGTAGGGCTTGAATAGCTCATACCTGCGGGTCTCGCCGCAGACAGCTTCGGCGATTACCCGGCCACCGATGGAGCCAGTGTTCAGGCCATGCCCGCCAAACGAGGTGCAGGCCCACACGCCCGGTTCCAGCAGTCCCAGGTTGGGCATTTTGTGGGTCGCGTAGCCCATCAGGCCTGACCAGGCGAGTTCAATCTTCACTGGTGCCAGTTGTGGATACACCGCGACCATATCGGCCTTGAGCATGGCTGCCAGGGCTTGTTCGTTCTGTTCGTTGCGAGTGGTGATACGCCCGCCCCACAGCAGGCGATCACCTTCCACGACGCGGTAATAGTCTGAGGCGCGACGGTCGTCGGAGAAGGCTGCGTTGGAGTCGAGGACGTTTTTGATGCCATCGCCCAAATGTTCCGTCAGCACCACGTAGGTGGCGATGGGCAGGTAGGCGCGGCTGAGCTTTTGCAACTCCGCGCCGCCGTAGCCACCGGCGCAGAACACCAGGTCCTTGCAGCACACTGTGCCATCGGCGGTCTGGACTATGCGGTCATTACCTTCGCGGTGCCAGGCGAGCATTTTCGACTGTTCGAAAATCCGCCCTCCAGCGGCTTCGATCGCCTGGGCCAGGCCCAGGCAATAATTCAATGGATGAAAATGCAGGGCCTTGGGGTCTTCGACGCCCTGGTAATAGCGTTGGGTATGGGCCCGCTCGCGTACCTGGTGGGTGTCGAGGTAGTTGAGCTCATAGCCGAAGTCCCGGCGCATGCTTTCGATATGGTTTTTCACGCTGACGCTGTCGTCGTAGCGCTTGACCCGAATCGTGCCCGGTGCGGGATCGCAACCGGGGAGCGCCAGATCGGTGATGTTATGCCGCACGATCTCGACACCTTCAGCCGACAGGTTGAACAAGGCCTGGGCGTGTTCCAGCCCAAGCTTTTTGCGGATGGCCCCTGACCCTTCGGCCCAGCCCGGCGAAACCACGCCACCATTGCGTCCGGAAGCGCCCCAGGCAATGTGATGGGCGTCGAGGACGATCACCCGTTTGCCGCGCCGGGTCAGCTCCAGCGCCGCCGTGAGGCCGGCGATTCCCGCGCCGATAACGCACACGTCGCAGGTTTCGTCGGTGCTCAGGCTAGGGCGCGGTACACGGGGAAGCGAAGTTTGCGAGTACCAGGTAGTGGGCATGGTCATTCCTTCAAAGCTCAGTACAGAGGTATCTGCCGTTATTTTCGTGAACACGGATCCCTGTGGCGAGCGGGCTTGCCCGCGTTGGACCGCGAAGCGGTCCCAGTAAGAACAACGCGTTGTTCAGGCAGCGTTCCGTGGCCGGTTTCAGGGCTGCTATGCAGCCCAACGCGGGCAAGCCCGCTCGCCACAGGGGATTCGTCAGCCAATGGTTGTGTGCAGTGCTATTTGACGGTTGAGTAGTCCACGCCATACCACTTGGTCGACAGCTTGCTCAGCGTGCCATCGTCATGCATGGCACCGACGATTTCGGCGAGTTTGGCCTTGAGTTCCGCGTCGCCTTTGTCGGTGGCAATGGCCAATGGCTCGTAGAACACCACGCCATCGATCGCCTTGAGCGGGTAGTTTTTCTTGATCGCCGCTTCCAGGGTGCTGCGCTGGGTGAGGATAGCGTCCAGGCGCACGCCATCTCCCAGGCGCAAGTCGTCCAGTGGTGCCAGGGAGCCCGCGTAAGTCTTCAGTTTGCCGGCCTTGACGTCGCAAGAGGCAGGCGGAATATCACTGGTTTCGATGGCCAGGGCCTGATTCAGGCAGTCCTCGGACGTCGTGCCGCCTTCTACGCCAATGGTCTTGCCATTGAGGGCCTGGCGGTCGGTGACGGTGGACTTGTTGTGCACCGCGAACACATAGGGCACGTAGTAGTAAGTGGCCGGGAAATCGAGAATTCGTGCACGACTTTTAGTCGCCGTCATGGAGCCCACGGACATGTCCCAACGCCCATTCCACTTGCCGGCGGTGATCACGTCCCAGTCCGGTGTGATGAACTTGACCTCCACCCCCAAGCGTTTGGCGATTTCCTTGGACACGTCGATGTCGAAGCCGTCGATTTCGTTCTTGTCGTTGATAAAACCCTGGGGTGGCCAGATGGCCGAGGTCGCCACGGTCATTTGTTTACTGCTCTGGATCTTGTCCAGGACTGCACCGGCGTTGGCCGTGCCGACGAACAGCAGCGACAGGGTTGCCGCCAGGGTGATTGCGCGTTGTTTGCTGAGCATGTCCATCTCCACGTCTGGTTATTGTTATGGGTAAAGCGGCACTCAGTGACCGATGATTTGCGAGAGGAATTTCTGCGCGCGTTCGGTCTGCGGGTTGTTGAAAAATTCGGCGGGGGTGGCTTGTTCGATGACCTGGCCCTGGTCCATGAACAGCACCCGGTCGGCGACCTTGCTGGCGAACCCCATCTCGTGGGTCACGCAGATCATGGTCATGCCGTCGGTGGCCAACTCGCCCATTACCTCCAGCACTTCATGCACCATTTCCGGGTCCAGCGCCGAGGTGGGTTCGTCGAACAGCATGACCTTGGGGTTCATGCACAGCGCCCGGGCAATCGCCACTCGCTGCTGTTGGCCGCCCGACAATTGGGACGGGTACTTGTGGGCGTGTTCGGCAATGCGCACGCGTTCGAGGTAAACCTGGGCGCGTTTTTTCGCCTCGGCCGAGGACACGCCTTGCACCAGCTGCGGGGCCAGGGTCAGGTTGTCCAGGACGCTGAGGTGTGGGAAGAGGTTGAAGCTCTGGAACACCATGCCGATTTCCCGGCGCACCGCGCTGACGCTTTCCGCTTCGCTGGTGAGGGTGATGCCGTTGACCTGGATATGCCCCTTCTGAAAGTTTTCCAGGTGATTGATACAGCGAGTCATCGTGGATTTGCCCGAGCCCGATGGGCCGCACACCACCAGGATTTCGCCGCTGGCGACGTTCAGGTCGACGTCACGCAGCGCATGGAAATTGCCATACCACTTGTTCAGGCCGGTGATGGCGATCATCGACGGGGCGAGGGTCGGGCGCTCGGTAATATGAATCTGAGTCGTCATGGTTCAACCCCTTGCCGTGGATCGGTTGACCCGTTTTTCAATCCGCGCCTGCACCCGTTCGAGGATGAAGGACATCGCCCAGTAAATCATTGCGGCAGTGATCAGCATTTCCAGGTGGCGAAAGTCGGCGCGGCCCTGGGTCTTGGCCAGGTACATCAACTCCCAGACACCGATCACCGAGACGAGGGAGCTGTCCTTGAGCATGGCGATGAACTGGTTGCCGGTGGGCGGGATGATCACCCGCAAGGCCTGGGGCATGATCACTCGGCTCAAGGTCTTGAACGGGCTGATGCCCAGGGCTCGGGAGGCTTCCCACTGGCCCACCGGAATACTCTGGATACCGGCGCGGAAAATCTCCGTCATGTAGGCGCCGTAGCACAGTGACAAGGCCAGGATACCGGCCGGCACCGCGTCGACCACGTAGCCCAGTTGTGGCAGGCCCAGGTAAATCAGGTAGATCTGGATCAGCAGCGGCACACCGCGAAAGAACGAGGTGTAGAACGAGGCCAGCGCGTTGGCCACACCGTTGTTCGACAGCTTGGCCACGGCACCGATGAGCGCCAGGACGAAGGCAATCACGATGGCGATGGCAGAGATATACAGCGTGGTGGCCGCGCCCTGGATGATCAGGAAGCCCACTTTGTCGAAGATGAAGCTGTAGGAGAGGTTGAAGGTGTCGAAGAACGCCAGGAACAGGATCAGCAACTCGACCCAGACCACCGTCGTCTGCACCTTGAGCTTCAAGCGTCCCAGAACATGAAAGTTAAGTGTGCCGAGCACGGCAATGGCCAGGCCGATGGCGATATTGCGCGCCGTCAAACTGTCCGGCGCGTTACCCAACAGGGGCTGCAGGAAATGACTCAGGGCACTGTTACCCAGGTTCATCAGGTACGCGCCGAGGAACAGCACGACGGCTACGCCGAGCAGGAACCGAGGATCATTGGACTTCTTTTTATAAATTATATTGTCGTGATACATGGATGCCTCTGGCTTGTCAGGGGTACTGATCTCGTCAGGTAGAGGGGATATCGGCCAGTATTGCCGGGCAAAATTGCCCACGACAAGCGACCATAATTCGTTATGTCAGTCCCTGAGGTCATCCTGGGTTTGGCGGTTCAATCCAGTGCAGCCAGGCAAGCTTCAAGAGTATCCAGGCCTTCCTCCAGCACGGCGGGTTCGATGGTCAACGGCGCTAGCAGGCGGATGATGTGGCGGGATTTACCGCTGGGCATCAGCAGCAAACCGGCATCCCGTGCCAGGCTCAGCAGTTGGGTCAGTTGTTTGGATGCCGGTGTTCCATCGGCGTTGACCAACTCGATGCCGCGCATGGCGCCGACGCCGGTCAAGCGGCCCAGGTAGGGTGAAAGCTGTTTGGCTCGCCACGACGCGTAGCGGCCAACGATCGCTTCTTCCTGCTGCGTGCCCCAGCTGTGCAGGTGTTCATCCGTCATGACATCAAGGGTGGCCAACGCCGCTGCGCAGGCAATCGGGTTGCCGGAATAGGTACCGCCCAGGCCGCCCTTGGGCAAGGTGTCGAGCAACGACTTGCGACCCACCACCGCTCCCAGCGGCACACCGCCGGCAATGCTTTTGCCCAGCAGGATCAGGTCCGGTTCGATGCCCAGGCGCGAGAAGGCGAAGCGCTGGCCGGTGCGGCCGAAACCGGACTGGATTTCATCGGCAATCAGCAGGATCTTCTTGTCATCGCACAAGCGCCGCAGGGCTTGGGCGAACTCCACGTCGAGGGCCAGGAAACCGCCTTCGCCCTGTACCGGTTCGATGATGAAGCAGGCGACGTCATCCACATCGATTTCTACGCTGAACAGCCGCTCCATGGCCTTCAACGCCTCATCGCAGGTCACGCCGTTATCCTTGCTGGGAAAGGGCAGGTGATACACCGGGCCAGGCAGCACACCGACTTTTTGTTTGTAGGGCGCGACCTTACCGTTGAGGTTCAACGTGGCCAGGGTACGGCCGTGGAAGGCGCCGTCAAAGGCGATGACCGCCGTGCGGCCGGTGGCGCCACGGACGATTTTCAAGGCGTTTTCCGCCGCCTCCGCGCCGCTGTTGGTGAGCATGCCGCTGACTGGGTAATCCACCGGGATGAAGGCGGTGAGGCGGTCCATCAGTTCGATATAGGGCGCGTGGGGCGCGGCGTTGAAGGCGTAGTGGGTGAGTTTTGTCGCCTGCTCGCGAATCGCCTCGACGATACGCGGGTGACAGTGGCCGAGGTTGAGCACGCCGATGCCCCCGACGAAGTCGATGTAGCGTTTGCCGGTGGTGTCCCAGACCTCAGCGTTTTTGCCGTGGCTGAGGCTAATGGGGTGGACGATGGAAATCGACTGGCTGATGGTTTCGCGGCTCATGGATCTCGGACTCGCAAGTGAGGGTGCTTCTTTTTATCTAAGCCGTGAGCCGCGCTGCCCCGCAAACGAAATAAAGTCGCCGGGTCATTATTAAAAGTCGGGATGTGCGGTTGTAGCGAGCAGGCGTGCTCTATTGGCCAAAGGTTGTTTGTAGCCGAGGTGTAAAGCGGTTGATACTCATCGCTCGCTATCAGCCGGCGCGGGTTTGCGGCGCCGAATAATAAAAAACGACAGGGAACGCCTTGCATGAATAACCTGAAAACCACGTTGGCCACCTTCACCGCCATTGCGCTATTGGGGCTGACTGGGGCCGCCCAGGCGGGCGCGACCCTGGACGCCATCCAGAAGAAAGGCTTTATCCAGTGCGGCGTCAGTGACGGTTTGCCTGGCTTCGGCGTGCCGGATGCCAAGGGCAAGATGACCGGTATCGACGTTGATGTTTGCCACGCCGTCGCCGCTGCCGTGTTCGGCGATGCTTCGAAAGTGAAGTTCAGCCAGTTGACCGCCAAGGAGCGTTTCACCGCGTTGCAGTCCGGAGAAATCGACCTGATCTCGCGTAACACCACTTGGACCAGCTCACGGGATGCCGGCATGGGCCTGGTATTCACCGGGATCACCTATTACGACGGCATTGGCTTTCTGGTGAACAACAAGCTGGGGGTGGCCCATGCCAAAGAACTCGACGGCGCGACCATCTGCATCCAGGCCGGTACCACCACTGAGTTGAACGTTTCCGATTACTTTCGCGCCAACGGCATGAAGTACACACCGATCACCTTCGACACCGCCGATGAAAGCGCCAAGGGCCTGGAGGCCGGTCGTTGCGATGTATTGACCACTGACCAGTCGGGTCTGTACGCCCAGCGGATCAAGATGGCCCATCCGGACGAGTTCGTGGTGCTGCCAGAGGTGATTTCAAAGGAGCCGTTGGGCCCCTTGGTGCGCAAGGGCGACGAGGAATGGTTCAGTATCGTCAAATGGACCCTGTTCGCCATGCTCAATGCTGAGGAGATGGGGATCACCTCACAGAACGTTGAAGAGCAGGCCAAGAGCACGAAGAACCCCGATGTCGCCCGCCTGCTGGGCGCCGACGGTGAGTACGGCAAGGACTTGAAGCTGCGCAAGGATTGGGTGGTGCAGATCGTCAAGCAGGTGGGCAATTATGGCGAGGTGTTCGAGCGCAACATCGGCCAGGGCAGCGTGCTGAAGATCAAGCGTGGCCTCAATGCCTTGTGGAACAACGGCGGTATTCAATACGCACCGCCGGTTCGTTAAACGGTGACAGGAGCGAGTTTGCTCGCTCCTGCATCACTCTGAGACGCCATCCTTGCCCGCCGCCTTGGAGCGGTACAGCGCCTGGTCCGCGCGAGCCATCAGGCGGGTGGGCAACTCGTCAGAGAAGCGTTGCACGACTCCCAGGCTCAACGTCACCTTGAAGTCGCCCACGGTCGGCAGTTTCCTCAGTTCCTGGCGCATGCGTGCTGCCAGGGTTTTTGCCGTTTCCAGGGTGCTTTTGGGCAGGATGACCATGAACTCATCACCGCCCCAACGGGCCAGTAAATCGCCTTGGCGCACGCAGGCTTCAAGGCATTCCACCACCTGCACCAGCGTCTGATCGCCGACCGCATGACCGTGCCGATCGTTGATCGGTTTGAAGTCATCGATGTCCATCGCAATCACCGACAGCGGCAGGCGAAACCGCTGCGCGCGCTCGCATTCTTGCAGCAGGACTTTCTCCAGGCGATAGCGATTGGCGATGTGAGTCAGGGCATCGTGCTCGGCGAGGGAGCGGTTTTCATCCAGTTGCCGTTGAAGTTGCTGATTGACCCGAGACAGCTCGAGGGTGCGCTCGGCCACCAGCGCCTCCAGGGATTTGTTGCGGCGCTCAAGCTGCTCGATAGTGCGTTTGCGTGCTTGAATATTTCGGTGGGCACCGACCATTCGCGCCACGCTGCCATCGTCGTTGCGTGCAATGACGTAGCCTCGGTCTTCGATCCACAGGAAAGTGCCGTCTCTCTTGCGACAGCGGTATTCGGCTCGATAGTGGGTAGTGCGACGGTTGGTGTAATCATCAAACACCTTCATCACCTGGGGATAGTCGTCGGGATGAATGACGTTTTCCCAGGTGAAGACGCTGTTTTCCAGTGAATGGCTGGGGTACCCGAGCATTTCGTACCAGCCCGGATTGCGATAGACAAATCCGCTATTGGCGTTCCAGTCCCAGATGCCATCACTGACCAATTCCATGATGGCATGCAATATGTCGGCATTGAGGTCGGAAAAATCATTGCTCAAGGGGCCGGTATCGGCTGTATCGCACATCTGCGCGCTCCCTGCGAGGGGCTGGCTCGAAATGGCCAGTCAAGTGTTAACGCCGATACTCCGTGGCTGGCCGTACTGTACAGCGGGGATTTTGTGGTTAGAAGTATGTGGCTATATGCCATTATTGCGGGCGTCCGTGCTCGCTATTCCAGGCTATATCACCTGTGTAGCATGGAGGTCCGGCACCAGGCGTACTTCAACGCGCTGTCCCAATGCCCGGGCAGCACTTGCCAGGGTAGTCAGGGTCATGCCGGCATCATTTTGATCCAGCGCTCTGTCTACCGCAGTACGGCTGGTGTGCATGCGCTCTGCCAGTACTTTCTTGCTGATTCGTTGGGCTTTCATCGCTTCGGCCAACTGCCAGGCGATGACACGTTTCAAGGCTGCGGCGGAAACCTCTTCAATGAGCCCCTGTTCATCCAGGAAGTCGTCAAAGTCGGAGCCGATAGGGTTGTTCATGATGTATGCCTCATAGTCTGGCTTTGCGTTGCCTGGCGGTGTACAGCTCGGCCATCGGTGTTTTTTGACTCTTCTTGATGAACCCATGAAGTAACACCATGTCGTGGTCAACCAGTGTGAATATCACTCGAGCGATGTTGTTACCCAGATCTGTCCGAACCTCCCAGAGCCGGTCCTCAAGTTTGCGCACCAATGGCATCCCTAAAGGCCAGCCGAACTGGACAGTCTTGTGCCTATGAGTCTTCTCGAATCCCGTGGCAGTTCTATCAACCAGTCACGAACGGGCTCGTTCCCCGCGTCAGTGCAAAAGAAACGTACGTTCAAGACAAGACAGATATCGTTCACAGGCGAATGTACCAAAAAAGGTTCATCTGACAATCAGCGATGAGTGAGGCCGTTTCGCAAAAAGCGGCCAGAGACTCGCACGTTGTTCTGTCAACGGTGGGGATTGAAATGTTGCCAAAAATGGCGCCGAAAACCGGGTATTCAGTGGTTTCCGGAGAGGACGCGGGAAGTCAGCAGAGCAGGGGTAGGAAAGCTTACTCCGGTGCTTCCATCTTCGTCCGAGGCGTCCCATTGGCGTTATGTTGATAGATCGCCTCTGGCTGCCCCAGCTCATTGAAAAACACCTGGCCAATGCCCGCCGAATTCCACAACCGTTCACCTGCTCGGGCGTGTTCCGGAATATGTGGCACCACTTGCATGGGGCGGCGACGGGTCAGCCAGTTCAAGGGCGAGCGGGGCGAGTAGAGCCAGCGGTTGAGGCGGTCGAACCAGTCCAGCAAGCGTCTGGGGAATTCGTTCTTGATGCCGCTGCTGGTGATCTGCCAGATCTTTGGCCCGGCGTTGCGGTGGCGGATCAACACTTCGTAGACGAATGAGTAGTGCACGTCACCTGAGAGGATCACGTAGTTGCCCGGGGTGCGGGAGTGGCGAAAAATATTCAGGATCACCTGGGCGGCGCCGCGATGGGCCATCCAGTTTTCGGCGTCCACCAGCAGTGGGTAGCCGCACCAGCTGAAGGCTTTTTGTACGGTCTCGATCAGTTTCACCCCAAACACGGGTGCCGGTGAAACGATGATCGCCGAAGGGTGGTCCAGCAGTTCCTGTTGCAGTTCGCTCAAGGCCTCCCAGTCCAGCAGGCCGGACGGTTGCTTGAGGTTGAACTCGCTGCGCCAGCGTCGGGTGCGGGTGTCGAGCACCACCAGTGCAGGCGTGGTGGGCAGTACGTAATGCCATTGCTGGAACTTCAGCAGCTCATCAATCAGTTGGTCCTGGGCATGAGCGTTCAGGTAGTTGTCACGGGCCTGGGCGGTGAGGGCGCAGGTCTGGCTGAGCACTTCCTTGAAGGCGTCCGGGTTATTGCCCCAGCCCTGGCACAGCATATAGGCCAGTAGGGCGTTGCCGATGATGCGCTTGGAGAAGGGATGACCGTAGGCGGTTTCTTCCCATTGCGCGCTGAGGTTCCAGTCGTCGGTGATGTCATGATCGTCAAAGATCATCAGGCAGGGCAGGTGGGCCAATACTCTGGCCACGCCGGTCAAACCGTCGCGAAACGTGTCGATCTGCACCTGCTCGAGGGTATAGCGCGCCTGTTCTTCGGGTGTCAGTTGTGGTGCTTGCGGGCTGATCAGGGTCCAGGGCATTGGTGACCACACCAGCAGGTACATGGCCATCACTTCGGCAAAGGTCACCAAGTGATTGTCGGCGCTACTGCTGGTGAAAATCGGTTTTTTCACGCCGCCGAAAAATCGCTCGCGCAGGGTTTCGTTGCGCTTGAGGGCGGGCAGCAGGTCGGCGCGATGGTAGTAACTGGCCGGGTGCTCGTAGAGCTTCGCGCTGTCGTCCACGACGGCACCGTCCAGGTGTTCGCCGAACAGGCCAAGACGATCGATCAATTGGTGAATGGCCCGCAGCATCGGCCCCGCCACATCATCGGCGTAGACTTGATCGCCGCTCATCATCAGCAAGGCCGGACGTTCATCCGGTGTGTGGGCTTCGACCAACAAGCGGTCCACGCATAACAAGCCTTCATCGGCGCAGTGATGCGGTTTACGGCAGGAACCGTGCATCAGTTGGTGAATGTGGCTGTGCAGGACAAAGTTCGGGTTTTGCGCGTTTGCGTACATCAGGTGCGGCGCCCATTGGGCGATACCGGATGGGCGACCTTGGGCTTCGGTGATCAGCAGGTCATAACCGATGATTACGTCTTGGGGCAGGGCGTCGGCCAATGCCACATCGATCAGGTGGATAAAGGCTTGGCGTCCCACAGGAACAACCTGGCAGCGCGTAGCGTCCAGTTCGAGATCGAGGGTCTGCCCCGGCAGTTGCAGCCTCAGGGTCAACGCCAGTGCCTGGCTTCCCACCAGCCACAGCACCAGGCGCCTGGGTTCCAGACGGCGTAGCAGTGGACCGGCAAGCACGGAGGGCAGTGTGTTGGATTGAGGCATGCAGGAAGTGGCTCTGTGCAAGGTTTGACCGGCAAGGGTAGCGCAGCGGATGTCAGTGTTTTGTTAAGGCGGGCTCGGAGACAAAACAGAGAACTGCGCAATGGCACAGTTCCCTGGTCTTATGCTTTAAAGGAGGTTGCCACGACCGAGGCTGTCCAACCCACCGGAGCTTTTTGGCCTGTCGTTGGCCGACGCGCCGCTGAAGTCAATCGCAGGCCCTTCGACACGCGGCTGTTCAATGCTTCGCTTGTTACGCACAGGCGCTTGTTCGTCATTTTTGGGAAGGTTGTTGTGTACGTTTCCAAAAGAGGGGGGAGTGACGTTAAGCATGGAAGTTTTCCTTCTGTAAGAATGGATTTTCCCGATACGCAACCCAGGGGTGATCAGCCATCTGGTTATCAAGAAGAGCGTGAACTTACAGAGGGCGGAAGGGCCGAGCTATAAACGCCTCGCGTCAAATTATGACGCTGGAAACCGGGTGTCAGAACGGTTGCTTATCGCCGTAGCCGAGGTTTTTCCTTGATCAATCAGGCAGTGCACGTGTTCCCTTGTAGAGGCCGGGCTGGAAGGGGTGGTCGCGAGGGTATCAATGGCGGGACAGTACCAACTGCACGCAATCGATCAGGCGTTCGACACTCCATGGCTTGGGAAGGAAATGTACGGTGCTGCCCAATTGCTCCGGCATCACGGTGTCCCCCGAGGTCAACACCACCGGCAATGAAGGCCAGCGATGAGCCACTACCTTGCTCAAGTCATAGCCATTGAGCAGGCCCGGCATCTGGATATCGCTGACAATCAGATCTACCGGATCGCTTGCGCGCTCCAGAAAAGTCATCCCTTCGTCCGCCGAGGGAAAGGACGTCACGCGCGCGCCGAAGTCTTCGAGCACATCCACCATCAACGCGCGAATGATCTCGTCGTCTTCCAGCACCAAAATTGATGGCTGAGCCATGATCACTACTCCTCCATCGGGGGTCAGTAGAAGGTGGAGTCAGGTGCGGTTGAATAGGTTCGGTTGAATGTTTTTTATTAGATGGATGGTCATTTGGCGGGCTTTCAACCCACAGGGCACATGGCTTGCAGGTCCGGTGCAGGATACGTCAGGATACCGTCGCCATGAGACTGCCCCGCAAGAGACAACCCCATGCCTATCGTGATTCGTCTTGCCACTCCCGATGACGCTGCGTTTCTGCCCGCGATTGAACGTTCGGCCGCCCAGGCCTTCCATCTCATGGAGGGTTTGAGCTGGCTTGCCGAGGCCGAGGTAATGAGCATTGAGCGCCATCGTCAACAGATCGCGCTGTCTACTTGCTGGGTGGCGATTGACGCTGACAATCAGCCCCAGGGATTTTTGAGTGCGCAGTTGTATGGCAAGGATCTGCACATCCATGAACTGTCCGTCATGCGGACCCGGCAAGGCCAAGGAGTCGGGCGGCGGTTGATCGAGGCCATGATGGACGCAGCAAGGTCGCGATATCTGCGCGCAGTGACCTTGACTACCTTCTGCGACGTCCCCTGGAATGCGCCGTTTTACCAGCGACTGGGGTTTGAGCGGGATTCGTTGGCGAAGCCGGATCCGCGTCTGGCGCAGATTCTACGTGATGAATATGCCCACGGTTTTGCCTCGAACAGTCGTTGCGCCATGGTGCGGCGTGTATCGCGATAGAATCGGCCGTACTTTGTTGCCAGCCCTACCTGATCGGGAGCCACCCATGAAATACGTCGCCCTATTGACCTGCGCCGTGACGCTCACGGCAGGGTTGTTCAGCGCCCCGTTATTCGCGGCCGGCGATGCCGAGGCTGGTGGAAAACTGTTCAGCAAAACCTGCGGCGGCTGCCATAGCATCGGTGTTAATGCACGCGGCGGCTTCGGGCCAGAGCTCAATGGGATTATCGGCCGGCCAGCGGGGACTACCACGGATTATCAGTACTCCGACGCGATGAAAAATTCAGGTGTTGTGTGGACGCGGGAAAAACTGGCGGCCTATATCGAGGCACCGAAGAAAGTCGTGAGTGGCACCCGGATGATTTTCTGGGGCATCAGCGATCCGGAGAAGATCGAAAATTTGCTGGCGTACCTTGAGACGTTTCAGGCGCAGTGATCAGCAGTATTATGGCTTTTAGTGCAACCTGATAAACACGCCAATTTTTGTGTGAGCCGGTTCAGCTCGAGAGCGGCTGAATGTTTCTATCTGTATGCCAGGGTGCGGTGATTTGGTTTGATTTAGGGGCGGCATGAATATGATGTCACGACCCATGTCGCCATGTGTGGGATCTGGCTGATGCGGGTGTTGTGGTCGCCGAAGAACACGAAAATTGTGTTGTCGTGGTCACCACTGACCTTGGCGATTTCCATCCGGCGGCCTATGCCGATGTTGTAGTCCAGCAAGCGCACGGCATTGTATGGTTCGACGCGGCGGGTGGGTTATGCACGCGGGTGAGTTTCAGTTCCTGTGGGGTAGAGCCTGGAGAAATACCACGCCGTTGAAGGTGTGAGTGCAGCAGTCGCAAAACGGTTTCATGTGCTCTGCATTCAGCTGTGGATTGACCTTTTGCAGTAGGCCTGTGTTATCGACGTACAGTCCGCTGTAGTAGGTCGATTCACCCACTCTTACGTACTCTGTTTTATCTGCATCATGCAGGGCAACCATCCAGAATACCGGCTCCGACCGATCCAGGCGGGCATTAGCCTCACTGAAAACTTCATCCCATTGATGACCAACCCTGGACAGTAGAAACCTGAATAGCGGTGTGTAATCAAAGCCGTGTCGATGATGACTGTGCATCGAACCACGGTTGGACAAAGAGCTTTTTTCGCTTTTGCTGTGGCGTTCATGTCGATAGGCGCGAAAACTGCCGTGGCGCACATTCCGGGTTCGGGTGTTGACTGAGCGATAGAGCGGTGGTTTTTTCATTGGATTTCTTTTATGGCTGCTTGGCGGGTTGGGGTGGCCATTTACCTTGGTAGCGGAAAGATATTTGGTAATCGAACTGCGCGGGTTCAATCACATGTTGGAAATGCGGTTGGATAATCGTTATCCAGCTTGGAAGAACGTTGAACACATCGGCATATATCGCAGGTTCTTGGTTCAAACCTAACGCCTCAAAAAAGCTGTCGCCATCATCAAGCTCTGCTGAGTATTCATCCGCCTTAACGTAATTGCTGTGCTTGTCGTACCACCGCAATCTGACTTTCATAACCATTCTGAACTCTCCACGTTATCTGTAAATTCGACGTTCTGGTTTTGCAGGGCCTCGACGCTCACCGGTGTAGGGATCGAATGCACCGAGGTGACTCAGGTCACTGTTTCGATAAGCTTCTAATTCGCCTTTTTTGGAATCCCATTCATAGAGTTTCCTCCCTTTAGCATCTATCCAACGCTCACGTAAGCCGCCCCCACCTTGCCTTGGCGTCACGGGTCTTTGCTCTATCAGGCCTGGGAAGCCTGTTATGTCTTCAGTTTTGGGCGCTGGAAAGTAATCATGATCCCGGTTTCTCAGTCCCTTCCGAGGTTGGCTAACCACTACATACAGGGGCCGAACCCCCGACTCGACCGGAAACACCAGAATAAAATCCCGATACTCCGGCGGGTAAATCGGGTTCACCAGAATCTGCTTGGCCGCCTCGGTCGGCGGATAGATCCACATCAGCGGCGCTTGCGGCGCAGCTTCCAATGCCGGGATGCCAAGGGTGTCGCCAGGATCAACGGCGGGTGTCCAAATCAGCTTCACACCTTCACCGAGATCCGCCACAAATTGACTGTCATGGCTCTGAAACTGAACCACATCAATCATCTGCCAATCGGCATTTTTACCGGTGTAGAACCCATACCCCTTTAGCGTCCCGTCGGCGCTTTGCTCGACATGCAGGCGCATCTGCGAGCGGGCTTGTTGCAGGTTCCGGAGTTGGTCTTCGCTATAGAGCGCGCTGTCCCCCAGCTCCGACGGCCAAGCCAGTGCCACCAGGCCTGTCAGCAAGCCACCCGCTGCGGCACCGACGGCCGCCGCAGCTGACTCCAGCGCCGCGGTGCGCAACACAAGCTGGCCAAGCCCGACGGGCAGGGCGCTGCCACTGATCTTCTTAAGGGACACGTCACCGCGACTGTCCACCTCACGCCCGCCCAGTAGGGTGAAGTGGCCGTAATCCTTGATCAGCTCTAGTGATACGTAACCGGTCGGGTTGTTGTAGCTGATGATGCCGTTGGGCAGTTGGCACGACTTGGCGAATACGTAGCCTGGAACCTTGGCGGGTTCAGGCGTGGGAGCGGGAATGGTATCGGGAACATCAATGACCAGTGGATGAGGCGCCCGCGAAGGTTGCGGGGTCAGAATTCGCCGTCTCAGCTGTTCTTTTTCGGTAATCGGATAAGCGCGTTCTGGCATGACTGGCTCACTTCCCTGTGCAGGGGAGTGAGCCTATGAGAACGGTCGAGAGGCTGAAATTCTCGTTGTTCGATGGTGTGCGTGGGAAAAGTCAGTTTGAGCAATGGGCTTCTATAACTCAGCCTAGGAGCGGCAAGGCTCGGGCTGTCGTTTATTTGACGTTTTCGTACTGGGTGGTTTCACACTAGGTGGTCGTGTGGAGAACACTTAGGGCACGCGCAGGGCTCAATCAGCTTAGGTAATGAACCTCTGGCGCAAGATCCGGGTATTCGATCGTCATATCCGTAAGGCTCTGTCGCATGAGCCTTGCGTCGCGGGGCAAACGTTCCGAGAAAACACTCCAGCCAGAGAGCTCCAGTTTTATTGGCATCTCTACCAGACTGGTGATGGCATCCCAGAAAGCGTCCCAGTTTTGGCCGTACCAGTCGGGGAAACCGAGTGTGTTGCTCAGGGTTGAATGGAGTTCGCCTGAGTTCTTGACGCTACTTAAGTCAATTTCTACAACGGGTAATCTAGCCACTTATTCTCCGAGATGCCTGGAGGTTTGAGCCTGGTAAGTGTTGTCAGAGCACATGCCTGGAAATCAACTTCGATATCTCAACAATCGAAGTCTTCCCGGTGAACTCAAACTTCACTTTTCCCACCGACGAAAAGTAAATCTCCAGTTCCGAATCCAGATCAAACGTGCCAGACGTTTCCACCGAATACGCAACGATGTTTTTGTAGGGCAGGGAGGTGAAGTCTTTCTTGCTGCCGGTGATGCCTTGCACATTCACGGCGATGATGCGCTTGGTGGTGAAGACCACGCCGTCGCGCATGGCTTTGTAGGAATCGATGACGTGCTCGTCATCCAGCAGCAGGGACGATACGCGTTCGGCGTATTCGTTGTTCTGTTTGAGTTTGAAGAAGCCTTTGTTGTTGAAGTCGATCATGTTGACGGTCCTTGTGGTGAGCCAGTGAGGGCGCGTTATCGTTGACGACCATCGCGGGCAAGCCCGGCTCCCACAGGAGATTGCGTCACTGGATATCTTTCAGGTAGCCCTTGAGTGTGATGAGCGGTGGGTTCAGTTCCTCAAGTGTCTGCGCTTGGCCGACATTAGCCGCCAGCCGCTGCAGCTCGCGCCCGAGCGGCTTGTCCGCACCACCCAAAGCCACCAGTGCCAATCCGATGCACTCCGAGACTTTAGATTGGATAGCGTCGATATCACCCTTGCGCACGAGCAACCCAAACACTTCCCTCTCATACTCGCTCATGATCAGATCATCCCGCAAAACCGGGCTGCCACCGTCCGTCTCATAAGCCAATTTGAGGGCGAATAGCGCCACCGTCTCCAGCGTCAATTCCATGGTCCAGGTTCCTCTGCTGTCTCGTGCGTCCGCCAACCGCCACTTTTCTACAGGCGAAAAAAAAGACCTTGAATTTCAAGGTCTTTTTTTAAGATGGTGCCCGAGGGAGACTCGAATAATAGCATAACTATATAATTAACATGGTTTTTTGCATGTGTACACTTCCGCGTTGTACCGTGAGGTGTACACCCTACCAGCCGCCAATAAGGACTGATGTGGGGAGGAGCCGGATCGCATCTCTCTATCCGATTTCCGACGAGCGGTGAGTAACATCTACAAGAAACTGATTACGGATAGACTCCTTGGCCTGCCAAAAAAGCGGAACTCCTATGGTTAGCATTCACAATTAGTCGGGCGTCATGAGCACAGCAAGCGTTATCTTGATGAACTCCTCGTTTCGATCGATTGTGTCCAGGGCACCCCGAACATTGTCGGCGACGTCCGCCGATCCGCGCATCTCTACCCAGTTCGAAAGCTCCATGATGGCGGCCTCCAAGGCGAGCTGGTTTTCGTTGATCTTGTATAGCAGGGAAGGGAGTAAGTCTGAGTTTGGCATCGTGCAATCCTCCGTGAAGTCTTCAGCGTAGCAGGGGGATTACTGACCTAGGTGGGGAGTTGCGCATGGTCGGATTGTCGAACGGGCAACGGCGAGAAGGTCTGAAAGTATTTTTGAAATTACGTAACCGTCTGGCCAACTCACCTCTCAGCACACAGAACCAGCTCAGACAAGAACGGTTGGAAAACAAAGCCTTGCCCGCAGGTATACCCATTGAATAAGTCTGTATCTGACGTAGCTCATGCGGAGCTTGGCAGCGGGTCGCAATCGACGATGGCTTCATTGTATACTTCTGCTCCGCATACCCCTTGAGCTACAGGAACATCAGCATGACTGTACTCCAAACGATCTACTGGCAGCCTACGCCGCCTTAGCGCTACGCCCCCTCGCAACACCCTGCTTCCGCTAGCCTCGCTCGCGGGTGCGTATTGCTGTACGCCTGGTTTTACACCTTAAGCACACAGCAAAGAATCCTCAAAATTTGAATTTGTATCGATTCGCTCGCCATTCCCTTGGCGTGCGCGATGCTTTGCCTTGGATATTTCTATGCTGCAAAAACTTAGACAAACGTGGTTTTCCAACGTCCGTGGCGACGTGCTCGCGGGGCTGGTGGTCGCACTCGCGCTGATCCCGGAAGCCATCGCCTTTTCCATCATCGCCGGCGTAGATCCCAAAGTCGGTCTCTACGCCTCCTTCTGTATCTGTGCTGTCATCGCCTTTGTCGGCGGTCGCCCCGGAATGATCTCGGCGGCGACAGGCGCCATGGCACTGCTGATGGTTACGCTGGTAAAAGAGCATGGACTCCAGTATCTGCTGGCCGCGACTCTACTATGTGGCGTACTTCAAATCCTTGCCGGCTACCTGAAGCTTGGCTCGTTGATGCGCTTTGTTTCACGCTCGGTAGTCACCGGCTTCGTAAACGCATTGGCGATTCTGATTTTTATGGCGCAATTGCCTGAGCTGACCAATGTCACCTGGCATGTCTATGCCATGACCGCAGCGGGCCTGGGAATCATCTACCTGTTTCCGTATGTACCGAAAATCGGCAAGCTGATTCCCTCTCCATTGGTGTGCATTCTGACGCTGACTGCCATCGCCATTTACCTCGGTTTGGATATCCGCACCGTCGGTGACATGGGCCAACTGCCTGATACGCTCCCGATCTTCCTCTGGCCTGAAGTTCCGCTGAATTTTGAAACCCTGCGCATCATTTTCCCGTACTCGGCTGCGTTGGCAGTAGTGGGTCTACTCGAATCAATGATGACCGCGACCATCGTCGACGACCTTACCGATACCACCAGCAACAAAAACCGCGAGTGCAAAGGCCAGGGTGTGGCCAACATCGCTGCCGGCATGCTTGGCGGCATGGCAGGTTGCGCCATGATCGGCCAGTCGATCATCAACGTGAAATCTGGTGGCCGCACCCGTCTCTCGACATTGTGTGCCGGCGTTTTCCTGCTGCTGATGGTGGTATTTCTTGGCGAATGGCTCTCCAAAATCCCTATGGCGGCACTCGTGGCTGTGATGATCATGGTGTCCATCGGCACCTTTAGCTGGGATTCTTTGCGTAATCTGAAAGAGCATCCGCTGTCGACCAACCTTGTCATGGTGGCGACCGTCGTGGTCGTCGTGGCCACTCACAACCTGGCTTACGGCGTACTGGTAGGTGTGCTGCTGGCTTCGCTGTTTTTTGCCAATAAGGTCGGGCACTACCTGGATATCAAGAGCACTCTGGAAGAGACGAAATCACATCGGACTTACCACGTCGTGGGCCAGGTGTTCTTTAGCTCTGCGGACAAGTTCACTGAGGTTTTTGACTTTAAGGAAGCGCTCAACAAGGTCACCATCGATCTCACACAGGCGCATTTCTGGGATATCACCGCCGTCGCAGCGCTGGATAAGGTCGTGATCAAGTTCCGACGCGAAGGCGCTGAGGTTGAAGTGCTCGGTCTCAATGAAGCCAGCGCAACAATCGTTGACCGCTTCGGCGTGCATGACAAGCCCGGTGCCATCGACAAGCTCATGAGCCACTAAGGAGAACGACAATGACCCACGTAATGGCATGCATTGATAACTCACAATCCTCATTGGCGGTCTGCGATTACGCAGCATGGGCCTCGCAACGACTCAGCGCTCCCCTGACCTTGCTTCATGTGCTGGATAAGGAGAAATATCCTGCATCCGCTGACCTCAGCGGCAATATCGGTCTCGGTAGCAGAGAACATCTACTGGAAGAGTTGGCCACGCTGGATGCGCAGCGGGCAAAACTGGCCTTGGAGCATGGGCAGCACATGCTTGAAAAAGCTCGCGAGCGAACACTCATCTCTGGCGCCATATCACCTGATCTGAAGCAGCGCCATGGCCATCTCGTCGAGAGCCTGAGCGATCTCCAAGACGATATTCGATTACTGGTGATTGGAAGAGTCGGTGAGGACAGCACTCGCAGTGCCCAAAGTCTTGGCAGCCAGATTGAAGCGGTAGTCCGAACTATCCACCGCCCCATCCTGATTACAACCAGCCATTTTAGGAAACCTGAAACGGTCATGGTGGCATTTGACGGCAGCGCTACAGGCCACAAGACCGTACAGATGCTTGCTTCAAGCCCGCTGTGCGAAGGCCTGCCAATTCATATCGTCATGGTTGGTACGGACTCTGAGGAAAACCAGAACGAGCTGGAGAAAGCACGAACCACATTTGCCTCTTCTGGGCTGCTAGTGCATGCCGAGATCCGCCCAGGCGAAGTAGAGTCGGTACTTCATGCGTATCAGGCAGAGCACGGCATTGACCTCTTGGTCATGGGGGCGTACGGGCACTCACGCATCAGGCAGTTTCTGGTAGGCAGCACGACCACGACGATGCTGCGAACATCCACTTTACCCGTATTGCTGCTTCGCTGAGCCAGTTCCACTGGCCACAGTATTTCCAGAACTGCGGAAATGCCGTGGCCACCCTGGACGATGACTAACTGATTTTGCCGTAACGAGACCCCATGCAACTCATAACTGAAATTGTTCACCCCGAGCTGAAATCCAAGCAGGGCAGAGTATTCCGTCGACATGCAGCACGGGGCATCGTGATGCGGGGTGAACAGATCCTGTTGCTGTTCACCGAGCGCTATAACGACTTCAGCTTTCCTGGAGGCGGCCTTGATGGTGACGAGGACATTGTCACAGGCCTGAAGCGTGAGCTTGAGGAAGAGACTGGTGCTCGTGAAATACAGGTGCTCCAGCACTACGGTTACATCGAGGAGTACCGGCCCTATTGGAAGCCACACTACGATCTGATGCACATGACCTCGCATTTTTATCAATGCGAAGTAGCGCCCCAGCTAGAGCCCGTGAGAATGGAAAGCCACGAAATCGCTAATGGTATGCGGCCTGTCTGGATCAACCTGCATGAAGCCATCACGCACAATGAAGCCGTCATGCAGCGTCACGAGTCTTCGATGGGGCAATCAATTCTGCGCGAAACCTACATGCTGAGAAAAGTCGCTTCCGAGTTGTTGGTGCCAATCAGCCTTTGAGCTGACTATTTGGCGAAGTCCACTTAGCCTGTCTCAGGCAAGCATCCAATGCTGCGGGAGTAATTGCGTGATTTCGCTCGCCCGCTGTGTCCGAAGCCGCATCAGCACACCCTTGAGATAGGCATACGGATCGCGTCCATTCATACGCGCCGACTGGATCAGGCTCATGATTGCCGCCGCCCTTTTTCCACTGCGCAGCGACCCGGCAAAAAACCAGTTCGAGCGCCCAAGCGCCCACGGCCGGATCAAATTCTCGATCTGGTTACTGTCGATGGGCACAGCACCATCTTCCAGGTAGCGCGTCAGCGCTACCCAGCGTTTAAGGCTGTAATCCAGGGCCTTGGCCGTGGCCGAACCCTCGGGCACAAGTTCGCGTTGGGCCAAAATCCACTCATGCAGTTTTTTAGCGATGGGCACCGCTGTTTCCTGACGTAATCGCCAGCGGTCTTCGTCGCTCATTTCCTTGGCGTGTCGCTCGACTTCATACAACCCGCCAATCGAGTGAAGCGCCTGCTCTGCCAACTGGCTTTTATTGGCTACATGCAGGTCGAAGAATTTGCGACGTGCATGAGCCATGCAGCCGATTTCGGTGATGCCCAGCTCGAAGCTGGCCTTGTAGCCGGCGAAGTCATCACAGACCAGCTTACCGTTCCACGCGCCCAGGAAGTTACGCGCATGTTCGAACAGTGGTCCGCTGCATTCCCAACGCCTTGCTCGGACTCGGCACTTTCACATACGGATCACCGCGAAGCGCGGCCATGGTTCGGTTCACGCTGGACAATCGGTTTTGCGCGGTCGCGATGACGATAGCTCCTTGTTCGACTTGCTGCCGCAGATGCCCGGCGTAGTCCAGTAAGGTCTGCCGAACAGTTTTTCGCGTATCGTTGAACCCTGGTACATCCTCCGAACGACACCAGCGTACAAACGCCTGCCACCGATCACTGTGCGCTTTGACAGTCCCGTAATGCCCGCCGCCAAACAGATCTTTTAGCGCTTGTGGCCCGGCATAGCTCAGTTGCCGGCCATAGCCAAAATTGCGTCCATCTCGCCTGCCCACCAGTGCCATGATCGAACACCTCTCGAAGCCAAAACCTTTAAAACTTTCCCCACGTCATCCCGCCAAGAATGCTGAGTGTTATCAGGGATCAAGGCCCCTGCGACCTGTGAGGGTTGTCCACTAACGCGGGACTGACGGCTCTTTACTACCGGGAGCTTGGGCATCTCATGATCTGGCCTCCTGAACACCTCCGAAGAAGTGGGCGGGTGGAGGCTGCACTGGCTGACGAGACCAGCGCCGCGAGATCCTGAGTCGGGTGAAGGCAGTGATGCGATGACTGGGGCATGCCTGACTGTCAGTCAGGTGCAGTCCATTCCGTGGGTTGCGGCACCATCATCTGCGTCGCTGTTGCTGGTGACTTCGGTGTTTGTCACGCCGATTGTCATGAGGGGAAATGCCGCAAAGCCTTGTACGAGTTGGGCTGCAGCAGCGGTAGGAGCGCCCGTCTCTTTCCGGGAGAAAGAGACGGGCGCAGGTTGGCGCAGTGAAATGGCCAAGCGGATAGGTTGCTGCAGGGCAGCTATGAAAGGGGGAAGTTGCCGCAGTGGGCACACTGGTAAAAGTAGGCATCCATCACATCGCTGTGACCGTGCGAGCCGCCGGATGCTAATCGCACTTTGGGAGAACCACCACGGTGTGGCGTAGCCTTAAAGGTTCTGGCTACCTGGGTTGCTGTCAACGACAGCGCTTTGCCCGATCTTTTCTACGCCTGTGGAGAATTCGGGTCAAGGCTCGAATTTTCGGGAATTCTGCGGCGGTGGATGAAATTATCCACCGGCGGAAATCAGTGGTTTTCCACAGACAGTTGTGTGGGTTTTAGATTTTTTAAGTGAGGTCCATCCAAGCAGGGCGGCTTTGCAGCCCTGCTTGGATGGACCCGCGTGGAAGGCTGGGCTGTGGAGATCTCACCGTCTTACCATTGTTGGAGTGCGCCACCGTAGTTTTGCAAGGCGATGATGTTGTCGTTGAACTGGTCGAATTGGTGAGGTGCCACGTGATCACTGAGTCGCCGTTGAGTCTGTCTCCTTTTGGAGGTGATCATCTTTGTGTGTATGGGATGCTGTTATAGGCGGTGCAGAAGGGCGTGCGAGGAACTGATTAACGCGAGTATCAAATTGATCGCGAAGGTTGGCTGTAATGCCTTCTTTGAGGGCGTCGAGATAGTCTGCATACCATTGCATCATGATCCGACGTTGCGGCAGATATAGGGCTTGATTGTACTCACCAGAGATGCCGCCCTCGACGTGAGCCAGCTGGCTTTCGACATGGTCCTTCAACCAGCCATGTTCGCGCAGCAGCGTGCTTGCGGTATGACGAGTGCCATGGCTGACGAGTCGTCCTTTATAGCCGATCTTGGCGAACACCAAGTTGATCGTGTTTTCACTGATGACTGGCTGCTTTTCACCATTGCCTGGGAATAGATACCGACTGCGGCCAGTGCTTTGGTTCAGTTTGGTAAGCATGGCGATCAATTGATGAGGTAGAGGGCTGACGTAGTCTCTGCGCATCTTCATGCGGGCGGCCGGGATGGTCCAAATCCCTTCCTCAAAATCGATTTCCTCCCATTTTGCGTAGCGAACCATGCCGGGTCGGCTCGCCGTCAGAATTGTCATCCATGATGCAATCCTCGCTGGTAGCCGGCTGGTGGTCTTGCTTAAGGCCCGGAGAAACTCAGGTAGTTCGTGTTCGTGCAGATGTGGATAGTGTTGAGTGGGCGGTGGGGCTATCGCAATGGCATGGAGTTCGGAGGCTGGATTGTGTTCGCACAGGCCGCGTGCAATGGCTTGACTGAAAATCTGTTTCAGCCAGGTCCGGGTCTTGTCCGCAACATTGAAGGCTCCTCGTTTTTCGATGCAGGCCTGCAGTTTTGCGCAGTCGCTTCGCGTGATGAGCTCCAGTTGCTTCTCGCCGAGAGCGGGCAGTAGATCCTTGTCGAGATAGTCGCGGATCTTTTTCAGCGTCGCGCTGCTGCGGCCGGAGTCCGATTTGAATTGGTACCAGTACTCCGCGGCTCGCCTGAAGGTGTTGAGCCCGGCCTCCTGCTGTCGCAGCTTGTCATCGCGGCGTTTGGCGCCGGGGTTAGTGCCTTGCTTGAGTAGGTTGCGGCATTCTGCAGCTCGTTCACGGGCTTCCTGCAAGGAGATATGCGGATACACGCCCAGTGACATGCGCGCCGCCCGACCCTGATACGTGTACCGGAAGTGCCAATACTTGCTGCCGTTGGGTTTCACCAGCAGGGCAAGACCCGAACTATCACTCAAGGTGAACGGTCTGTCGGCAGGCTTGGACGCTTTGATTTGTAAGGCGGTCAATGGCATCGCTGTACACCTCCGGTTCTCGAACTGGAATATGTACAGAAAATGTACCAAAAAGAGGCTGGCTTGCAAGAGATGGGGGTGGAACCCCAGAGACCAAAAAGCCCGCAGTTAGCGGGCTCTAGGGGTGTTGTGTAGACGTTGGTAGTCGTCTATGTACTGCAAATGGTGCCCCGAGGGAGACTCGAACTCCCACTCCTTTCGAAAACGGATTTTGAATCCGCCGCGTCTACCAATTCCGCCATCAGGGCTCAATGGCGGCGAAGTATAGAGATGAGATTACCGTTGGTCAATCACGTTTCATGGTCTATTTTCACTATTTCCGCTAGACTTCCCGGCCCTGCTAGACGAACCCCATCATGCGCGTTGCTGACTTTACTTTTGAACTCCCTGATTCGCTGATCGCTCGCCACCCTTTGGCCGAGCGTCGCGCCAGTCGACTGCTGACCCTGGACGGGGTCAGTGGTGCCCTCGCACACCGTCAATTCACTGATTTGCTTGAGCATTTGCGCCCAGGCGATTTGATGGTTTTCAACAATACCCGGGTGATTCCGGCGCGGCTGTTTGGCCAGAAAGCGTCCGGCGGCAAGCTGGAAATTCTGGTGGAGCGGGTGTTGGACAGTCATCGCGTGCTGGCCCATGTGCGCTCCAGCAAGTCGCCGAAACCGGGGTCGAAGATCCTCATCGATGGCGGTGGCGAAGCGCAGATGCTGGCGCGCCATGATGCGTTGTTCGAGCTGGGGTTTGCCGAGGAAGTATTGCCGTTGCTGGAGCGGGTCGGGCATATGCCGTTGCCTCCTTATATAGACCGCCCGGATGAAGACTCGGACCGCGAGCGTTATCAGACGGTGTATTCCGAGCGCCTGGGTGCGGTGGCCGCCCCGACGGCGGGGTTGCATTTTGACCAGCCGCTGCTGGAAGCGATTGCCGCCAAGGGTATCGAGTCTGCCTTTGTGACCCTGCACGTGGGGGCCGGGACGTTTCAGCCGGTGCGTGTGGATAACATCGAAGACCATCACATGCACAGCGAATGGCTGGAAGTCAGCCAGGGCGTGGTGGATGCGGTCAACGCGTGCAAGGCGCGCGGTGGGCGTGTGGTGGCGGTCGGTACCACCAGCGTGCGGTCCCTCGAGAGCGCGGCGCGCGATGGCGTGCTCAAGCCCTTCAGCGGTGACACCGATATCTTTATCTACCCAGGCCGGCCGTTCCATGTGGTCGATGCCCTGGTGACCAATTTCCATTTGCCGGAATCCACGCTGTTGATGCTGGTGTCGGCGTTCGCTGGTTATCCCGAAGCCATGGCTGCCTATAAGGCCGCCATCGAGCATGGATACCGTTTTTTCAGCTACGGTGATGCGATGTTTATCACCCGCAATCCGGCGCCGCGCGGCCCAGAGGAACAAGTATGAGTCGTATGTCGTTTGAACTGCTGGCCACCGACGGCAAGGCCCGTCGCGGTCGCCTGACCTTCCCGCGCGGCACCGTCGAGACGCCGGCGTTCATGCCGGTCGGTACCTACGGCACGGTAAAAGGCATGCTGCCACGGGATATCATCGCCACCGGCGCCGAGATCATCCTGGGCAACACCTTCCACCTGTGGCTGCGCCCTGGCACGGAAGTGATCAAGAAGCACGGCGACCTGCATGACTTCATGAAGTGGCAAGGCCCGATCCTGACCGACTCCGGTGGTTTCCAGGTGTTCAGCCTGGGCGCCATGCGCAAGATCAAGGAAGAGGGCGTGACCTTCGCCTCCCCGGTAGACGGCTCCAAGGTGTTCATGGGGCCGGAAGAGTCGATGCAGGTCCAGCGCGACCTGGGTTCCGACATTGTGATGATTTTTGACGAGTGCACGCCGTACCCGGCCGATGAAGAAGTGGCTCGGGTGTCGATGGAGCTGTCGTTGCGTTGGGCCCAGCGTTCGAAGAATGCCCATGGTGACAACACCGCGGCCTTGTTCGGTATTGTGCAGGGCGGCATGCACGAAAACTTGCGCAAGCGTTCCCTGGAAGGCCTGGACAAGATCGGCTTTGACGGCCTGGCCATCGGCGGCCTGTCGGTGGGCGAGCCCAAGCACGAGATGATCAAGGTGCTGGATTACCTGCCGGGCCTGATGCCGGCTGACAAACCTCGTTACCTTATGGGCGTTGGCAAACCGGAAGATCTCGTAGAGGGTGTGCGCCGCGGTGTGGACATGTTCGATTGCGTGATGCCAACCCGTAATGCCCGCAATGGGCATCTGTTCATCGATACCGGCGTGCTGAAGATCCGTAACGCGTTCCATCGCCATGATGATTCGCCGCTGGATCCCACCTGTGACTGCTACACCTGCCAGAACTTCTCCCGTGCTTATCTGCACCATCTGGACAAGTGTGGGGAAATGCTGGGTAGCATGTTGAATACCATCCACAATTTGCGTCACTACCAAGTCCTGATGGCTGGTTTGCGCGAGGCTATTCAACAGGGTACATTGGCCGCCTTCGTCGATGCCTTCTATGCCAAGCGCGGGCTGCCTGTGCCGCCCTTGGACTGAGTTTTCCGACCCTAAGATTCACTATTTGCAACTGGAGTGCTAAATGAGCTTTTTTATCTCTAATGCCATGGCTGATGCCGCTGCACCGGCCGCTGCCGGTCCTATGGGTGGTGGTTTTGAGTGGATTTTCCTGGTCGGCTTCCTGGTCATCTTCTACCTGATGATCTGGCGTCCACAGGCCAAGCGCGCCAAAGAGCAGAAGAACCTGCTGGGCAGCTTGCAGAAAGGTGACGAAGTTGTGACCACCGGCGGTATCGCTGGCAAGATCACCAAGGTTTCCGACGCTTTCGTGGTTCTGGAAGTCTCCGACACCGTAGAAATGAAGTTCCAGAAGGGCGCCATCGCCGCCACGCTGCCAAAAGGCACGCTCAAAGCGATCTAAGTTCCAACCTTTACCAATCGACGGGGCGCGCAAGGCGCCCCGCGTTATAAGCGGGCGGCGTGATGCTGAACAAATACCCTCTGTGGAAATACGTACTGATCCTGGCGGTGCTGGCGATCGGTTTTATTTATTCCGCTCCCAATCTCTATCCTGATGACCCGGCGATCCAGATCACTGGCGCCAGCACTGCACTGCAGGTCAATCAGGCTGACCTGGACCGCACGAGCAAAGCGCTCACCGATGCGGGTATCCAGGTTAAAGCGGCAACATTGGCAGCTGATGGCAAGGGCGGCTTGTTGCGCCTGACCAAGCAAGAAGACCAATTACCGGCCAAAGACGTTGTGCGCAAGATCATGGGTGATGACTACGTCGTCGCGCTGAACCTGGCACAGACCACGCCCAAATGGCTGCGCAGCATTGGCGCGCACCCGATGAAGCTGGGTCTGGACTTGTCCGGTGGTGTGCACTTCCTGCTGGAAGTGGACATGGACAAGGCCCTCGACGCTCGCATGAAGGTCTACGAAGGCGACGTGAAGAGCCTGCTGCGTAAAGAGCGTCTGCGTTATCGCAGCCTGCCGCAGCTCGACGGCGCCATCCAGCTGGGCTTTGCTGATGAAGCAACCCGCGAACAGGCCCGTGCACTGATCCGCAAGAACTTCAACGATTTCGACATTGTTCCGGCCGACCTCAATGGTCAGGCGGTACTGCGTCTGGCGATGACCCCGGCCAAGCTGGCGGAAATCCGCGAATACTCCATCAAGCAGAACTTGACCACGGTACGTAACCGCGTCAACGAGCTGGGTGTGGCCGAGCCGCTGGTTCAACGCCAGGGTGCCAACCGCATCGTGGTTGAGCTGCCAGGCGTGCAGGACACCGCTGAAGCCAAGCGGATCCTCGGCAAGACAGCCAACCTCGAGTTCCGTTTGGCTGCAGAGCCAGGTGCTTCGAAAGCCACTTCCGAAACCTTCGAGTTCCGCGAAGGCAACCGTCCTCCGGCTCAGATCGAGCGTGGCTTGATCATCACCGGTGACCAGGTGACTGATGCCAAGGCAGGTTTCGGCGAGCACGGCACGCCTGAAGTGAACATCCGTCTGGATGGTCATGGTGGCGAACTGATGAACCGCGCGACCCGCAGCAACGTCGGTCGCAGCATGGCGGTGATCTTCATCGAGCAGCGTCCGGTCACCACCTACACCAAGCAGATGGTCAACGGTGTCGAGAAAGACGTACCAGTGCAGACCTTCAAGGAAGAGAAGAAGATCATCAGTCTGGCGACCATTCAGTCGCCGCTGGGTGCTCAGTTCCGCATCACCGGCCTGAACGGCCAGGGCGAGTCGTCTGAGCTGGCACTGCTGCTGCGTGCTGGTGGCTTGGCTGCCCCGATGTACTTCGCTGAAGAGCGCACCATCGGCCCGAGCCTGGGTGCCGACAACATCACCAAGGGTGTCGATGCGGCACTCTGGGGCATGCTGTTTGTTTCCCTGTTCATCATCGCCATCTATCGCTTCTTTGGCGTCATCGCCACTGTCGCGCTGGCGGGGAACATGGTCATGCTGCTGGCCTTGATGTCGCTGCTAGGGGCTACGCTGACCCTGCCAGGCATCGCCGGTATCGTACTGACCATGGGTATGGCGGTGGACGCCAACGTACTGATCTTCTCGCGGATTCGTGAAGAGATCGCCGCCGGCATGACCGTGCAACGGGCAATCAACGAAGGCTTCGGCCGGGCATTTACCGCGATTCTCGACTCCAACCTGACCACTTTGCTGGTCGGCGGGATTCTCTTTGCCATGGGCACCGGCCCTGTCAAAGGTTTTGCGGTGACCATGTCCCTCGGTATCTTTACCTCGATGTTCACGGCCATCATGGTGACCCGCGCAATGGTCAACCTGATCTTTGGCGGGCGTGACTTCAAGAAGTTGTGGATTTAAGGGGCTGCCATGTTACGTACAATCAACTTCATGGGCGTTCGCAACGTTGCGTTCGGCGTCACTGTGCTCCTTACCGTTCTGGCGTTGTTCAGCTGGTTCCATAAGGGCCTGAACTACGGTCTGGACTTCACCGGCGGTACGCTCATCGAGCTGACCTACGAGAAACCCGCTGATGTCACCCTGGTGCGCAACGAGCTGGTCAAGGCCGGCTATCACGAAGCTATCGTGCAGAGCTTTGGCGCGACCACCGACCTGCTGGTGCGTATGCCGGGCGAAGACCCGCAACTGGGTCACCAGGTAGCCGAGGCCTTGCAGAAGGTCGGTGGCGACAACCCGGCTTCGGTCAAGCGCGTCGAGTTCGTGGGCCCTCAAGTGGGTGAAGAGCTGCGCGATCAGGGCGGTCTCGGCATGCTGATGGCGCTGGTTGGTATCATGATCTACCTGGCTTTCCGCTTTCAGTGGAAGTTCGGGGTTGGTGCCATTGTTTCGCTGATCCATGACGTGATCGTGACGGTGGGTATCCTGGCTTACTTCCAGATTACCTTCGACCTGACGGTATTGGCGGCGGTGCTGGCGATTATTGGTTACTCCCTCAACGACACCATCGTGGTATTTGACCGGGTTCGCGAGAACTTCCGGGTACTGCGCAAGGCGACGCTGATCGAGAACATCAACATCTCCACTACCCAGACCCTGCTGCGGACCATGGCGACGTCGATCTCCACCTTGCTGGCGATTGCTGCACTGATGGTGTTCGGTGGCGACAACCTGTGGGGCTTCTCGCTGTCGCTGTTTATCGGCGTGCTGGCAGGTACCTACTCGTCGATCTACATCGCCAACGTGGTGCTGATCTGGCTGAACCTCAACAGCGAAGACTTGATCCCTCCGGCCAGTACAGGCAAGGAGGTCGACGACCGTCCTTGATGGGCGATTGTTGATCTGCAGCTACAAAGAAGGCGTGAGTATTGAACTCGCGCCTTTTTTTTTGCTCCAAGGCTGGGTATAGCGCGGACGTTTCGGTCCGTTTGTGATGGTCAGGAGGTTCATGTGAACAAGTCGTTGCTGGTTGGTGCGGTATTGGGTGCTGTCGGTGTGACTGCCGGGGGCGCTGTTGCCACCTACAGCCTGGTAAAAAGCGGCCCTGAGTATGCGCAAGTGCTGGCGGTGCAGCCGGTGAAAACCCAGATCAAAACCCCGCGTGAGGTCTGCAAGGATGTCACTGTGACCCGGCAGCGGCCGGTGCAGGATCAGCATCAAATCGCCGGTACCGTGGTCGGTGCCCTGGCGGGCGGTCTGTTGGGTAATCAGATCGGTGGCGGTAATGGCAAGAAGCTGGCCACTGTGGCCGGTGCGGTCGGTGGCGGTTATGCCGGTAACAAGGTTCAGGAGGGCATGCAGAATCGTGATACCTACACTACGACTCAAACCCGCTGTAACACTGTGAATGACATCAGTGACAAGGTTGTCGGGTATGACGTGCGGTATCTGCTGGATGGCAAGGAAGGTTCCGTGCGCATGGATCGTGATCCAGGTGGCCAGATTCCGGTGAACAAGGAAGGGCAGTTGGTACTTGGCCAGAATCAATCGGGCCAATAAGTCGCCTTGATTGAGTGTTCTTCAGGGCTCACTCAAAGTCCAGGCATAAAAAAAGCACCCTTAGGGTGCTTTTTTTGTGCTCGCTCGCTTAGCGCTTCAGCGAAGCTGGCAGGTGCGGCTGGATCGCCGTCAGTACTGCCTTGAAGCATTTGGTGTTGCCGGCAACCACATGACCCTTCTCCAAGAAGTCGTGACCGCCGGTGAAGTCGCTCACCAGGCCGCCTGCTTCTTGAATCAGCAGCGCACCTGCAGCCATGTCCCACTCGGACAGGCCCGACTCCCAGAATGCGTCAAAACGACCAGCGGCCACGTAAGCCAGGTCCAGGCTTGCTGCGCCGGCGCGACGGATGCCGGCGGTCTGGCCTACGAGGGCGCGGAACATGCCTAGGTAATTTTCCAGGTTGTCCATCTGGTCGTCACGGAACGGGAAGCCGGTACCCAGCAGGGCGCCGTCCAGGCTGGTGCGACCGCTGACGCGCAGGCGGCGACCGTTGAGCTGGGCGCCACGGCCACGGCTGGCGGTGAATTCTTCCTGGCGAACCGGATCCAGAACAACAGCGTGCTCCAGGCGGCCACGGTATTTGCACGCGATGCTCACGGCAAAGTGCGGGATGCCGCGCAGGAAGTTGGTGGTGCCATCCAGTGGGTCGATGATCCACAGGTAGTCTTCGCCTTCGCCGCTACCTTTGTGCAGGCCGGTTTCTTCACCGAGGATGCCGTGGGTAGGGTAGGCCTTGCGCAGGGCGTCGATGATTTTCTGTTCGGCGGCGCGATCCACCTCGGATACGTAATCCTTGGCGTCTTTTTCGTCGACCTTGATGGTATCCAGGCGCTCGATGGAGCGGAAGATCAATTCACTGGCGCTGCGGGCGGCGCGCAGCGCGATATTCAGCATGGGCTGCATGGATGTGTCACCTAAGGTTGTTAAAGAAAGCCGAGCATTCTAGCAGAAACTTTCTTCAGGTGAAGGACGACGTTAGCTTTCATGGCATAACCTTAGGCTGTTCTGTAAGATTTGCTCCCCTTTCCCGTGTCCGAGAGCGCCTCCCTTGCTGCAAAACATTCGTGTCGTCTTGGTCAATACCAGTCATCCCGGCAACATCGGTGGGGTGGCGCGAGCCATGAAAAACATGGGGCTGACGCGCCTGGTGCTGGTCGAGCCTCGCCTGTTTCCGCATCACGAGGCCGATGCCCGCGCGTCCGGCGCCAATGACATCCTCGCAAGTGCGCAAGTTGTTGCCACTCTGGAAGATGCCTTGGTGGGCTGCAATCTGGTGTTGGGCACCAGCGCCCGTGACCGTCGTATTCCCTGGCCACTGCTCGATCCCCGCGAATGCGGCACCAAAGTGGTCGAAGAGGCCGCCGGCGGGGCTGAAATCGCTCTGGTATTCGGCCGTGAGGACTCCGGCCTGACCAATGACGAGCTACAGCGATGTCATTACCACGTGCATATCCCCTCAGACCCTGAGTTCAGCTCGCTGAACCTTGGGGCAGCGGTGCAGGTGTTGAGTTATGAAGTGCGCATGGCCTGGCTGGCGGCTGAAGGCCAGCCGAGCAAGGTAGAGAAGGACGAGGTTGCATCGACCAAAAGCGGCGAGTTGGCCACCATGGATGAGCTGGAACGGTTCTATGAGCATCTGGAGCAGACTCTGGTGGCCATTGAATTCCTCGATCCGGAAAAACCACGGCACTTGATGGCGCGCCTGCGTCGGTTGTACGGACGTAGCTCGGTCAGTCGGGCGGAAATGAATATATTGCGTGGCATCCTCACGGAAACCCAGAAAGCGGCCCGTGGCGAGCTTCTTAAGCGGAAGGATTAAAAATGTTCGAGCGTTTGCGAGAAGATATCCAGAGTGTTTTCCACCGTGACCCGGCGGCGCGCAACGCCTTTGAAGTGCTGACCTGCTACCCGGGCATGCATGCGATCTGGATTCACCGCCTGTCCGGCGCCTTGTGGAATATGGGCTGGAAGTGGCTGGCGCGGCTGGTGTCGAACTTCGGGCGCTGGTTGACCGGGATCGAGATTCACCCGGGGGCCAAGGTAGGGCGTCGCTTCTTTATCGATCATGGCATGGGCATCGTTATCGGTGAGACGGCTGAAATTGGCGATGATGTGACCCTGTACCAGGGTGTGACCCTTGGTGGTACCACCTGGAACAAGGGCAAGCGCCACCCAACCCTGGAAGATGGTGTGGTGGTTGGGGCGGGCGCCAAGGTGCTTGGCCCGTTTACTGTCGGTGCCGGGGCCAAGGTTGGCTCCAATGCCGTGGTCACCAAGGCTGTGCCGCCTGGCGCTACCGTAGTGGGTATTCCGGGGCGGATTATCGTCAAGCCGGAAGTCGGTGATGAGCAGGAAGCGAAGCGCAAGGCCATGGCCGAGAAGATCGGCTTTGATGCCTATGGTGTGAGCGAAGACATGCCCGATCCGGTGGCTCGCGCTATCGGCCAATTGCTTGACCACCTGCAGGCGGTGGACGGCAAGCTGGACGGTATGTGTGGTGCCCTGAAGGAGCTGGGTAGCAGCTACTGCGCCAAGGACTTGCCTGAACTGCGCGAAGAAGACTTCGCCGAGATCAAGGACGAAAGCGCCAGTAAGGCTGGCTAAATCTCAAGTCCCACACAGTTCCATGTGGGAGCGGGCTTGCTCGCGAAAGCGGAGTGTCAGTTGATAAATAGGTTGGCTGACCCACCGCCTTCGCGAGCAAGCCCGCTCCCGCATTTGATCTTCATCGTGCTCAAGACTGCCTGCTGTCCACTGCGGCTGTTCGATCCCACCCCACCCTGCTATTATTTGCGCGCCCTTTTTACGGGTAATCCTGACTAAAGTACTAGGTCTTATAGTTGACTTAAATACTCGGGAATCGCATACTTGCTCCCATTCTGAAACACCTTGGTACTTGTCCATGAGACTGACTACAAAAGGCCGATACGCGGTAACCGCCATGCTTGATCTGGCCTTGCACGCGCAAAATGGGCCGGTGTCCCTGGCCGATATCTCCGAGCGCCAAGGCATTTCCCTGTCCTACCTCGAGCAGCTGTTCGCCAAGTTGCGGCGCAGCAATCTGGTTTCCAGTGTTCGTGGTCCAGGTGGTGGCTATCAATTGTCCCGCGATATGCAGGGCATCCAGGTGGCCCAGGTGATCGACGCGGTCAACGAATCCGTCGATGCCACCAAATGCCAGGGCCTGGGTGATTGCCACGCCGGCGACACCTGCTTGACGCACCACTTGTGGTGCGATCTGAGCCTGCAGATCCACGAATTTTTGAGTGGTATCAGCTTGGCTGATCTTGTGACTCGCCGTGAGGTGCAAGAAGTAGCCCAGCGTCAGGACCAGCGCCGTTGCAACACCAAGGCGCCGCGTCTGGACAAGATTGAAGCGTCCGCCGTCGAGTGACAGCCGAAGAGCTAACGGCACGCCAGCCAGCCTGATTTAGGAGAAAGTCCATGAAATTGCCGATTTACCTTGATTACTCAGCGACCACCCCGGTTGATCCGCGTGTCGCGCAAAAGATGAGCGAATGCCTGCTGGTTGACGGAAACTTCGGCAACCCTGCGTCCCGTTCCCACGTTTTCGGCTGGAAAGCCGAAGAGTCCGTGGAAAATGCGCGTCGCCAGGTCGCCGACCTGGTCAATGCCGACCCGCGTGAAATTGTCTGGACCTCCGGTGCCACCGAGTCCGACAACCTGGCAATCAAGGGCGCCGCGCATTTCTACTCCACCAAAGGCAAGCACCTGATCACCACCAAGATTGAGCACAAGGCTGTCCTCGACACCATGCGCCAACTGGAGCGTGAAGGCTTTGAAGTCACCTACCTCGAGCCAACCACCGACGGTATCGTGACCCCTGCGATGATCGAAGCTGCGATGCGTGAAGACACCATCCTGGTTTCCGTGATCCACGTGAACAACGAAATCGGCACCATCAACGACATCGCGGCCATCGGCGAGCTGACCCGCTCCAAAGGTGTCCTGCTGCACGTCGACGCTGCTCAGTCCACCGGCAAGGTCGACATTGACCTGTCGAAACTGAAAGTCGACCTGATGTCGTTCTCTGCCCACAAGACCTACGGCCCTAAAGGCATCGGCGCCCTCTACGTGAGCCGCAAGCCTCGCGTACGTATCGAAGCCACCATGCACGGCGGTGGTCACGAGCGCGGTATGCGTTCCGGCACTCTGGCGACCCACCAGATCGTCGGCATGGGCGAAGCTTTCCGTGTAGCCAAGGAAGACATGGCTGCCGAAAACGTGCGCATCAAGGCCCTGAGCGATCGCTTCTACAAGCAGGTCGAAAACCTTGAAGAGCTGTACATCAATGGCAGCATGACCGCCCGTGTACCGCACAACCTGAATTTGAGCTTCAACTACGTCGAAGGCGAGTCGCTGATCATGGCGCTCAAGGACCTGGCGGTTTCGTCCGGTTCGGCCTGCACCTCGGCCTCCCTTGAGCCGTCCTACGTCCTGCGCGCCCTGGGCCGTAACGACGAGTTGGCGCACAGCTCGATCCGCTTTACGTTCGGCCGCTTCACCACCGAAGAAGAAGTCGACTACGCCGCGCAGAAAGTCTGCGAGGCCGTGACCAAGCTGCGCACCTTGTCGCCGCTGTGGGACATGTACAAAGACGGCGTCGATATTTCCAAGATCGAGTGGGCGGCACACTAAATATAGAAGCCGCCACCCAAAGGCTCTGTAAAAACGTGGCGGAAAACGCAGGCGTTTTTACAGGGTTCCAGAGCGGCCCTGATGAGTGAGGATTCAGTACCATGGCTTACAGCGAAAAGGTCATCGACCACTACGAAAACCCGCGTAACGTCGGCAAGATGGACGCGGAAGACCCAGATGTCGGCACCGGCATGGTCGGCGCTCCGGCGTGCGGCGACGTTATGCGCCTGCAGATCAAGGTCAACGATCAAGGCGTCATCGAAGATGCCAAGTTCAAGACTTACGGCTGCGGTTCGGCCATCGCCTCCAGCTCCCTGGCGACCGAATGGATGAAAGGCAAGACCCTGGATGAGGCTGTCACCATCAGCAACACCCAACTGGCCGAAGAGCTGGCCTTGCCGCCAGTGAAAATCCACTGCTCGGTACTCGCAGAAGACGCCATCAAGGCGGCCGTTCGCGACTACAAGCAGAAGAAAGGCTTGATCTAAGCATTTGGCGACGAGTAAGGAGTCACGATGGCTATCAGCATGACAGAAGCGGCGGCTAAACACGTGCGACGCTCCCTTGACGGGCGCGGCAAAGGTGAGGGGATTCGTCTGGGTGTTCGCACCACGGGCTGTTCCGGCCTTGCCTATGTGCTGGAGTTTGTCGACGAGGTGGTTGCGGAAGATCAGGTGTTCGAAAGTCACGGCGAGAAAGTGATCATCGACCCGAAAAGCCTGACTTACCTGGACGGCACCGAACTCGATTTCGTCAAGGAAGGGTTGAACGAAGGCTTCAAGTTCAACAACCCCAACGTACGCGGTGAATGTGGCTGCGGCGAAAGCTTCAACATCTGAGGCTGATTGTGGGTACTCCTTGTCATTTCGCTTTATTCGAGCTGCAGCCGAGTTTTCGCCTGGATCTTGATCAGCTTGCCACGCGCTATCGTGAATTGGCGCGTGGGGTGCATCCGGACCGTTTCGCTGACGCTTCCGAGCGTGAGCAGCGCTTGGCGCTGGAGCAATCAGCCAGCCTCAATGAAGCCTATCAGACGCTCAAAAACCCTCCCAAACGCGCGCGCTACCTGCTCGCCATGGGCGGTCGCGAGCTGCCACTTGAGGTCACGGTTCAAGACCCTGATTTCCTGATGCAGCAGATGCAATGGCGTGAAGAACTCGAAGACTTGCAGGACGAGGCCGATATGGCTGGCGTCGTCGTCTTCAAGCGCCGTCTGAAAGTGGCCCAGGATGAACTCAACGAAAGCTTCGCGGCTTGTTGGGATGATGCGGCGCAACGCGAACAGGCCGAACGCCTGATGCGGCGCATGCAGTTCCTCGACAAGCTCACCTACGAAGTGCGCCAGTTAGAAGAGCGCCTCGACGATTAACCCAGTGCTGCCCACGTTGCACGCCTGACAGACAGATAAGACCTGATTACCATGGCCCTACTGCAGATCGCCGAACCCGGCCAAAGTCCTCAACCGCACCAGCGTCGTCTGGCGGTCGGGATTGACTTGGGCACCACCAATTCGCTGGTCGCTGCGCTGCGCAGCGGTCTTTCCGAGCCGCTGCCCGACGCCGATGGCCAGGTCATCCTGCCGTCTGCCGTGCGCTATCACGCTGACCACACCGAGGTCGGTGAGTCGGCCAAGCTGGCGGCCTCTGCCGATCCCCTGAACACCGTGCTTTCGGTCAAGCGCTTGATGGGCCGTGGCCTGTCCGACGTCAAGCAGTTGGGTGATCAACTGCCGTACCGCTTTGTCGGCGGCGAATCCCATATGCCGTTCATCGACACCGTCCAGGGTCCGAAAAGCCCGGTGGAAGTGTCGGCCGATATCCTCAAGGTGCTGCGCCAGCGTGCAGAAACTACCTTGGGCGGCGAGCTGGTGGGGGCGGTAATTACTGTTCCTGCGTATTTCGATGACGCTCAGCGTCAGGCTACCAAGGATGCGGCGAAACTCGCCGGTCTGAACGTACTGCGCTTGCTCAACGAGCCGACCGCTGCCGCTGTGGCGTACGGCCTCGATCAACACGCCGAAGGCCTGGTCGCTATTTACGACCTGGGCGGCGGTACGTTTGATATCTCGATTCTGCGCCTGACCGGCGGTGTCTTCGAGGTCCTGGCCACCGGTGGCGATAGCGCCCTGGGCGGGGATGACTTTGATCACGCCATTGCTGGCTGGATCATCACCAGCGCCGGTTTGTCTGCCGACCTGGATCCGGGCGCGCAACGTAACCTGCTGCAAACCGCCTGCGCCGCTAAAGAAGCGCTGACTGACGCTGCGTCGGTTGAAGTTTCCTACGGTAGCTGGTCGGCCCAACTGACCCGTGAAGCCTTCGACGCGCTGATCGAGCCAATGGTCGCCCGCAGCCTGAAAGCCTGCCGTCGCGCTGTTCGTGACTCCGGTATTGAGCTGGAAGATGTCGGCGCCGTGGTTATGGTCGGTGGTTCGACTCGGGTGCCACGCGTTCGCGACGCCGTTGCCGAAGCCTTTGGTCGCCAGCCGCTGACCGAAATCGATCCGGATCAAGTGGTGGCCATTGGTGCTGCGATTCAGGCCGATACCCTTGCCGGCAACAAACGTGATGGTGGCGAACTGCTTCTGCTCGACGTGATTCCGTTGTCCCTGGGGCTGGAAACCATGGGCGGCCTGATGGAGAAGGTGATTCCACGTAACACCACCATTCCTGTCGCTCGCGCCCAGGACTTCACGACGTACAAAGATGGCCAGTCGGCCATGATGATTCATGTGCTGCAGGGCGAGCGTGAGCTGATCAGCGACTGCCGCTCCCTGGCGCGCTTTGAATTGCGCGGTATTCCGGCGATGGTTGCCGGCGCGGCGAAGATTCGTGTGACCTTCCAGGTCGATGCCGATGGCTTGCTCAGCGTTGCTGCCCGCGAGTTGGGTTCAGGCGTTGAAGCCAGCATTCAGGTCAAGCCGTCCTACGGCCTGACCGACGGCGAAATCGCCAAGATGCTCAAGGATTCGTTCCAGTACGCCGGCGACGACAAGGTCGCCCGTGTACTGCGTGAGCAGCAGGTCGATGCCCAGCGCCTGCTCGAAGCGGTGCAGGGCGCCCTGGATGCTGATGGCGACCGCCTGCTGGATGCTGAAGAACGCCTGGTCATCAACCTGCAGATGCAGGAGTTGGCCGAAATGATGAAAGGCACCGATGGTTACGCCATCGAGCAGCAGACCAAGCGCCTGTCGCAAGTGACCGATGCTTTTGCCGCCCGTCGTATGGATCAGACGGTGAAAGCCGCTCTGGCGGGCCGCAACTTGAATGAACTTGAGGATTAACTGATGCCGCAGATCATTTTTCTGCCCCACGCCGAGCATTGCCCGGACGGTATGGTTGTGGAGGCTGAGACCGGCAAGTCCATTCTCGAAGTCGCTCACGACAACCATATCGAGATCGAAAGCGCCTGCGGCGGCGTCAACGCCTGCACCACCTGTCACTGCATTATCCGTGAAGGTTTCAATAGTCTCGAAGAGGCTGATGACCTGGAAGAGGACTATCTTGATAGGGCGTGGGGGCTGGAGCCGACATCGCGCTTGAGCTGTCAGGCGAAAGTGGGAACAGAAGACCTTACCGTCGAGATTCCGAAATACTCGCTTAACCATGCCGCCGAAGCGCCGCACTGACTGGTAGAACTGTCATGAGTTACGGTTGGAATGATGTACAACGCATTGCTGAAGAACTGGCTGAAGCCAAGCCGGGTGTCAGTCCGCTGACGGTCAACTTCGTCGACCTGCAACGATGGATCATGGAGTTGCCTGATTTCGACAATACCTCCGGTCGCTGCGGCGAGAAGGTGTTGGAGGCCGTCCAGACGCTCTGGATCGAAGAAATAGACTGATCATCCCCGCAGGTTAGGCAATACCCAAGAACCCGCGTATAATTCGCGGGTTTAATTTTTCGTAAATTACCGTTTCTGGAGTTACACCATGGCTGTTCAACGTACTTTCTCCATCATCAAGCCTGACGCTGTTGCAAAAAACGTCATCGGCGAGATCACCACTCGTTTCGAAAAAGCCGGCCTGAAGGTTGTAGCTTCGAAACTCAAGCAACTGTCCAAAGCTGAAGCTGAAGGCTTCTACGCTGAGCACAGCGCTCGTGGTTTCTTCGGCGACCTGGTTGCTTTCATGATCTCCGGTCCTGTTGTTGTCCAGGTTCTGGAAGGCGAAAACGCTATCGCTCTGAACCGTGAGCTGATGGGCGCTACCAACCCTAAAGAAGCTGCTGCCGGCACCATCCGTGCTGACTTCGCTGACTCCATCGACGCCAACGCTGTACACGGTTCGGACTCCGAAGCCGCTGCTGCTCGCGAAATCTCGTACTTCTTCGCAGCTACTGAAGTAACCACTCGCTAAGTATTGGCTTAAGAGTGAAGGTGAATCCATGACTACATTGACTGCAAAAACCAACCTGCTGGGTCTGACTCAACAGGAAATGGAAAAATTCTTCGACTCAATCGGGGAGAAGCGTTTCCGTGCCGCTCAGGTAATGAAGTGGATTCACCATCTTGGCGTCGATGATTTCGACGCCATGACGAACGTCAGCAAGGCCCTGCGCGACAAGCTCAAGACCATTGCCGAAGTTCGTGGCCCCGAAGTGGTCAGCGAGGATATCTCCACCGACGGCACCCGTAAGTGGGTGGTGCGCGTGGCGTCCGGCAGCTGCGTCGAGACCGTCTACATTCCCCAGGGCAAGCGCGGCACTCTGTGCGTTTCGTCCCAGGCAGGCTGTGCCCTGGACTGCAGTTTCTGCTCCACCGGCAAGCAAGGTTTCAATAGCAACCTCACCGCCGCCGAAGTCATCGGCCAGGTGTGGATTGCCAATAAATCGTTCGGCAGCATCCCGGCGACCGCCGACCGTGCCATCACCAATGTGGTGATGATGGGCATGGGTGAGCCGCTGCTGAACTTCGACAACGTCGTCGCGGCCATGCATTTGATGATGGACGACCTGGGCTACGGCATCTCCAAGCGCCGTGTGACCCTGTCGACCTCCGGCGTGGTGCCGATGATCGATGAGCTGGCCAAGCACATCGACGTCTCCCTGGCGTTGTCCCTTCACGCACCGAATGACGCATTGCGTAACCAATTGGTGCCGATCAACAAGAAGTATCCGCTTAAGATGCTGCTCGAATCTTGCCAGCGCTACATGGCGACCTTGGGTGAGAAGCGTGTGTTGACCATTGAGTACACCATGCTCAAGGACATCAACGACAAGGTCGAGCACGCGGTCGAGATGATCGAGCTGCTCAAGAATGTACCGTGCAAGATCAACTTGATTCCGTTTAACCCGTTTCCCCATTCTGGCTACGAGCGGCCGAGCAACAACGCCATCCGCCGTTTCCAGGATCAACTGCACCATGCCGGCTTCAATGTCACTGTACGCACCACCCGTGGTGAAGACATCGATGCGGCATGTGGCCAACTGGTAGGACAGGTGCTGGATCGCACCCGTCGTAGCGAACGTTATATCGCCGTGCGTGAGTTGAGCGCTGACAGCGATATGCCGCAAAGCGCTGCGACTCGAACCTGAGAGAGGACCTCTATGCCCTTGCGCCTTGCGCTGCTGTTGCTGGTTGCCAGTCTCACGATTGGCTGTGTTTCATCGGGTTATGACAGCCCTTTGCAAACCGGCAAGGGCCGTAGTGAGGCGCGTGCTGCTTATGTGCAGTTGGGCTTGGGCTACTTGCAGCAAGGGATGACCGAGCAGGCCAAGGTTCCATTGAAGAAGGCTCTTGAGCTGGATAGCAACGATGCCGACGCCAACGCGGCATTGGCCCTGGTGTTTCAGGCCCAGGCCGAACCTGAGTTAGCCGCCCAGTATTTCCAGAAGGCCCTGGCTTCACGTCCTGCCGATCCACGCTTGCTGAATAATTACGGCAGCTTTTTGTTTCAGCAGAAACGTTATGATCTGGCGTCCGATTATTTCCAGCAGGCTGCGGCTGATACCCTTTACCCTGAGCGCTCGCGGGTTTTCGAGAACCTTGGGGTGACTTCAATGCTTCTCGGCCAGCGCGACACCGCCCGTCAGCAACTTGAAAAAGCCTTGCACCTGAACCGACACCAGCCACGAGCATTGCTCGAAATGGCTGAGTTGTCCTTCGAAGACAGGCATTATGTGCCGGCACGTGACTATTACGAGCGTTTTAGCCTGCTCAGCGGGCAAAATGCACGTAGTCTATTGCTCGGTGTGCGCTTGGCGACGGTTCATGAAGAACGCGACAAGGCCGCACGTTTTGGCCAGCAATTAGAACGACTCTATCCCGGTACGCCGGAATATCAGCAATACCTGTCGGAGCAATGATGAAAGCGGCGCACCCGGAAGTTGTAGCAGCTAATCGCATAAACCCAGGCGAGACCTTGCGTCAGGCCCGCGAAAGTAATGGTTGGTCGCTGGCAGAAGTGGCCCTCAAGCTCAATTTGACCACCACTTCATTGGGCAACCTGGAAACCGGCGCGTTCGACAAGCTGCCAGGGCATACCTTTGCCCGGGGCTATATCCGCGCCTATGCCAAATTGCTGGGTATTGATCAGACCGTTCTGGTCCAGGAATTCGACCAGTTCACCGGTACCGACTCCCAAGGCAGCAATGTCCATGGCCTGGGCCACATTGAAGAGCCGGTAAGGGTTTCCCACACTATTTTGCGAATCGTCAGCCTGTTGCTGCTGATCGCTGTAATCGGTGGTGGCTTTGTCTGGTGGCAGGACCAGACGTCCTTGCGCTCCAAGGACCTGGTCAGCAACGCCATGGAACATGTCGAAGTCGAAAGTGCCGACGGTACCACCCAGATTCATCCGCTGGACGAGCCGGAAGACCAGGCCGTTGCCCAGGCCCAAACGACGCCTGAAGCCCAGGCTAATCCGGAGCTGCAAGCGGGTCAGCCGGCTGCCCAGGCCAGTGTTGATCCGGCCGCGACGGCGGTTGCGCCAGCTCCGGCTGTGCCTGCAACGCCAACGGCCCCGGTTCATGCCCCGGCAACTCCAGTCCAGGCCCCAGCCACAACGGCTCCGGTCGCGCCGGTTACACCGACAGTCGCCGCGCCTACAGCTCCTGCGCTTATCGCGGGCGATGGACGTGTACAGATTACTTACGTCGCTGACTGCTGGACGCAAGTCACCGATGGCAATGGCAAAGTGCTGTTTAGCGGTTTGAAGCGTAAAGGAGATACGCTTGACCAAGGCGGCAAGCCTCCTTTGACGCTGCGTCTGGGCTTTGCCCGTGGCGCGCAAGTGGCCTACAACGGCCAGGCTGTGGACGTGGCGCCGTTCACCAGTGGCGAGACTGCTCGCCTGAAGTTGGGACAATAGTCATGCACGGCGAATCTCCAATCAAACGTCGCGTATCGCGCAAAATTTGGGTCGGCTCGGTGCCGGTGGGTGGCGATGCCCCTATCGCGGTGCAGAGCATGACCAACAGCGACACCAACGATGTTGCGGCCACCGTCGCCCAGATTAACCGCCTGGAAGCGGCCGGCGTCGATATTGTTCGGATTTCCGTTCCGGACATGGATGCTGCCGAAGCCTTCGGCCGCATCAAGCAGTTGGTCAAGGTGCCGCTGGTGGCCGACATTCACTTCGACTACAAGATCGCCTTGCGCGTGGCGGAGCTGGGCGTCGATTGCCTGCGGATCAACCCGGGCAATATCGGTCGCGAAGACCGGGTGCGCGCCGTGGTGGATGCTGCCCGTGATCGCGGGATCCCGATTCGCATCGGCGTCAACGCCGGTTCCCTGGAAAAAGACCTGCAAAAGAAATACGGCGAGCCGACTCCGGCGGCGCTGGTTGAGTCTGCGCTGCGCCATGTTGAACACCTCGAACGCCTGAATTTCCAGGACTTCAAGGTCAGTGTAAAGGCCTCCGACGTGTTCATGGCAGTAGAAGCCTACCGTTTGTTGGCCAAGGAAATCGTCCAGCCGCTGCACTTGGGTATCACTGAAGCCGGTGGTTTACGCTCAGGCACAGTGAAATCTGCGGTGGGTCTCGGTATGCTGCTGGCCGACGGGATTGGCGATACTATTCGCATCTCCCTGGCGGCAGACCCGGTAGAGGAAGTGAAAGTCGGTTACGACATTCTCAAATCCCTGCATTTGCGCTCCCGTGGCATCAACTTCATTGCCTGCCCGAGCTGCTCGCGGCAGAACTTCGACGTGGTGAAAACCATGAACGAACTGGAAGTTCGCCTGGAAGACCTGCTGGTGCCGCTGGATGTTGCGGTAATCGGTTGTGTGGTTAACGGGCCGGGTGAGGCCAAAGAGGCTCATGTGGGCCTGACCGGCGGTACGCCGAACCTGATTTATATCGACGGCAAGCCGTCGCAGAAATTGACGAATGACAATCTGGTGGATGAGCTGGAACGGTTGATCCGCCAGAAAGCGGCCGAAAAGGTCGAAGCTGACGCTGCGGTTATCGCGCGCGGCTGATCGAACGAATTTAAGGATTTGATGTGAGCAAGTCTCTGCAAGCCATTCGTGGCATGAACGACATCCTGCCTGAGCAGACGCCCCTGTGGCGTTATTTCGAGGCGACTGTCGCGCGCCTGCTGGATAACTACGGTTACAAGCAGATCCGCACGCCGATCGTCGAGTTCACCGAGCTGTTCAAGCGCTCGATCGGTGAAGTGACCGACATCGTCGAAAAAGAGATGTACACCTTTGAAGACCGCAACGGCGACTCCCTGACCCTGCGTCCGGAAGGTACTGCCGCGTGCGTGCGCGCTGTGCTGGAACATGGCATCACCGGTGGTGGCCAGACCCAGAAAATGTGGTACATCGGCCCGATGTACCGCCACGAGCGTCCACAGAAAGGCCGTTATCGCCAGTTCCACCAGATCGGTTGCGAAGTGTTCAACCTGGACGGTCCGGATATTGATGCCGAGCTGATTGTGCTGACTTGGCGCCTGTGGGGCCAGTTGGGCATCCGCGACGCCGTCAAGCTTGAACTCAACAGCCTGGGCACCAGCGAATCCCGGGGCCGCTACCGCGAAGCCCTGGTGGAGTTCCTGTCGGCCCACCTGGACAAACTGGATGAAGACAGCCAGCGCCGTCTGAAAACCAACCCGTTGCGGGTCCTGGACACCAAGAACGCCGATACCCAGGCTGTGTTGGTAGATGCGCCAAAAATGGCCGACTACCTGGACGACGAATCACGCACGCACTTTGAGGGCCTCAAGGCTCGCCTGGATGCGGCCGGTATTCCTTACGTCATCAACCCGAAACTGGTACGTGGCCTGGATTACTACAGCAAGACCGTATTCGAGTGGGTCACCGACAAGCTCGGCGCCCAGGGCACCGTGTGTGCGGGTGGTCGTTACGACGGCCTGGTCGAGCAGATGGGCGGCAAGCCGACCACTGGCGTGGGTTTCGCCATGGGTATCGAGCGACTGATCCTGCTGCTGGAAACCCTGGAGCAAATCCCCGAAGAGATTTCCCGTCAGGTAGATGTTTACCTGTGTGCCTTTGGTGAGGCCGCCGAGCTGGCAGCCTTGACCTTGAGCGAGAAGGTCCGTGACCAAGTGCCTGACCTGCGCCTGCAGATCAATGCCGGTGCCGGTAGCTTCAAGAGCCAGTTCAAGAAGGCCGACAAGAGCGGTGCGTTGTATGCGCTGATCCTGGGCGATGACGAGTTGGCCCAGCAAGTGGTAGGTTTCAAACCCCTGCGTGGCCAGGGCGAACAACAAAGCATTGCCTTTGATGCGCTTGCTGCGCACTTGGCCACCTGCATCGTGCAGGGTTGAAGCTGTCAAACAGCCGATTTAGCGATTAAGGAGTATTGGGGTGTCGAGTACTGATGATGACCAGCTGGCCGAGTTGAAAGACTGGTGGCAGCGCAACGGCAAGCCCCTGGTCACTGGCGGCTTGCTGGCTTTAGTGGTGGTGTTCGGCTGGCAAGCCTGGCACAAGTATCAGGGCAACCAGTCTCAAGGTGCCTCGATTCTCTATCAGCAACTGTTGGAAACCACGCTGACGCCGGATGGCAAGCCTGATCCTGCCCAGGTGGCGGACCTGGCCGGCAAGCTGAAAAGTGAATTTGGTGGTAGCGCCTACGCCCAGTACGGCAGCCTGTTCGTCGCAAAAGTCGCGGTCGATACCGGCAAGCTGGATGACGCAGCTTCCGAGCTGAAAGCCATCACCGACAAGCCGGTCAACCCGACCTTGGGTGAAATCGCACGCCAGCGCCTGGCGCAGGTGCTGGCGGCACAGAACAAGCCTGACGATGCGCTGAAACTGCTCGACGGCGATGCTGACAAGGCATTCCTGGCTACTCGTGAAGAGCTCAAGGGCGACCTGTTGGTCCAATTGGGTCGTACCGACGAAGCCAATGCTGCGTACCAAAAAGCGAAGGCTGCGCTGTCTGATGAAGCAGCAGTCGGTGGTTTACAAATCAAGCTCGACGACCTGGCCAAAGGGGATGCATGACGTGATCCGTTGGAAACATGCAGCATTGCTGGCTCTGGCCGTTTTGGCCGCGGGTTGCAGCAGCAACAGCAAAAAAGAACTGCCTCCTGCCGAGCTGACCAGCTTCAAGGAAGAAGTGGTCCTGCAAAAGCAGTGGAGCCGCTCCGTCGGTGACGGTCAGGGCGACCTCTACAACCTGTTGGTGCCGGCAATCGACGGTGACAGCATTGTGGCCGCTGACTCCACTGGCGTCGTGATGTCCATGGACCGCATGAACGGCGACGTCAAGTGGAAGAAAGACCTCGACGTACCGGTATCCGGTGCCATTGGTGTGGGTTACGGCCTGGTGATGCTGGGTACGCTGAAAGGCGAAATCATTGCGCTGGACTCGATCAACGGTGAAGAGAAATGGCGCGCTCGCGTGACCAGTGAAGTGCTCGCACCGCCGGCCAACAACGGCGATGTCGTTGTTGTGCAGACTCAGGATGACCGTGTGATCGGCCTCGATGCCGCCACCGGCACCCAGCGTTGGTTGTACGACAGCACCCCGGCAGTTCTGACCTTGCGCGGTACCAGCGGTCCGATTGTGACCAATAACCTGGCCGTGGCAGGCTTGTCGACCGGTAAAGTGGTCGGCTTGAATATCCAGAACGGCGTGCCGGCCTGGGAAACCCGAGTAGCGATTCCACAGGGTCGTTCGGAACTGGATCGCGTGGTGGACATCGACGGTGGCTTGCTGCTGTCGGGTGAAACCGTTTATGTCGCGACTTACCAGGGCCGTGTGGCTGCACTGGACCTGCAAAGCGGCCGGATCAACTGGCAGCGTGATGCATCCAGCTACGCCGGTGTCGCCCAAGGGTTTGGCAGCGTCTATGTCAGCTTGGCGTCCGGCACTGTTGAAAGTGTCGACGAACGTTCCACCACCGCACTGTGGAGCAACGACTCCCTGGCGCGCCGTCAGCTGTCGGCACCTGAAGTGTTCTCCAGCTACGTAGCGGTAGGCGACTTTGAAGGTTACCTGCATCTGCTGAGCCAGGTAGACGGTCGTTTTGTCGGCCGCGAACGTATTGACAGCGACGGCCTGCGTTCTCGTCCGCTGGTGGTAGGTAATATGCTTTACGTGTTTGGTAACAGTGGCAAGCTGGAAGCCCTGACCATCAAGTAAAGAACTATGCTTGGGGTAACCCCCAGGCGGCCCTGCTTTGGCAGGGCATGCGGCACCTTCGGGTGCTGCCCCGAGCACCAGCCGCTGCCTTGCAGCGGCTTTTGTATTTTCTGAAATAACGAAGTGGAGAGCCGCATGGTTCCCGTAATCGCCCTGGTGGGCCGACCCAATGTCGGCAAGTCCACCTTGTTCAACCGCCTGACCAGGACTCGCGACGCCATCGTCGGCGACTTGTCCGGTCTGACCCGTGATCGCCAATACGGTGAGGCAAAGTGGCAAGGGCGCTCCTACATTCTTGTCGACACCGGCGGTATCTCCGGTGACGAGCATGGCATGGACGAAAAGATGGCCGAGCAGTCGTTGCTCGCCATTGAAGAAGCCGATGTCGTGTTGTTCCTGGTGGATGCCCGTGCGGGCTACACCGCTGCTGACCAGATGATTGGCGAGCACTTGCGTAAGCGCAACAAGCGTTCCTACGTGGTGGCCAACAAGATCGACAACATCGATCCGGAACTGGCCCGCGCCGAATTCAGCCCGATGGGCCTGGGCGATGCGATCCCGATCGCCGGTGCCCACGGTCGTGGCATCACTCAGATGCTGGAAATCTGCCTGCGTGACTTCCCTCGGGATGACATCGAGGAAGAAGAGGGCGAAGGCGAGATCGTTGCCGAAGGTGAGGAAGCCAAGCGCATTCCTGGCCCGAGCGAAAAAGACGGTATCAAGATCGCTATCATCGGCCGGCCGAACGTTGGCAAGTCGACTCTGGTCAACCGCATGCTCGGTGAAGACCGGGTTATCGTCTATGACCAGCCCGGTACCACCCGCGACAGTATCTACATCCCGTTTGAACGTAACGACGAGAAGTACACGCTGATCGACACCGCTGGTGTGCGCAAGCGCGGCAAGATCCACGAGGAAGTTGAAAAGTTCTCGGTGGTGAAAACCCTCCAGGCGATCAAAGACGCCAACGTGGTGATCTTCGTCATGGACGCCCGCGAAGGCGTGGTCGACCACGACCTGAACTTGCTGGGCTTTGCCCTGGAAGCGGGTCGGGCACTGGTGATCGCGATCAACAAGTGGGACGGCATGACGCCGAGCGAGCGCGACTTCGTCAAGATCGAGCTGCAGCGTCGCCTGTTCTTCGTCGAGTTCGCCGATATTCACTTTATCTCGGCACTGCACGGCACTGGCGTGGGCAACCTCTACGCCTCGGTGCAGAACTCGTTCAAGTCCGCAGTAACCCGCTGGCCGACCAACCGTCTGACCCAGATCCTCGAAGACGCCGTAGGCGAGCACGCACCGCCGATGGTTAACAACCGTCGGATCAAACTGCGTTACGCCCACTTGGGTGGTGCCAACCCGCCGATTATCGTGATTCACGGTAACCAGATCGAGAAGGTGCCGAAGTCCTACGTCCGCTACCTGGAAAATACTTACCGCCGTGTCTTGAAACTGGTCGGTACGCCGATCCGCATCGAGTTCAAAGGTGGCGAGAACCCATACGAGGGCAACAAGAACAGCCTCACCGATCGCCAGGTAAACAAGAAGCGTCGGATGATGACTCACCACAAGAAGGCCGATAAGAAGCGTCGTGACAAACGCTGATCCTGATCGGTCAAAAGGGCGCCTCTGGCGCCCTTTTTCATGCCCGCCGTATGGGCTATCCTCGGGGCTTCCCGTGCCGCCGTAGAGCCGGGTGTTCAGCAGGGACTTACCGATGATCACCAGCAAGCTGCCGAATGTCGGCACCACCATTTTCACCACCATGTCGCAACTCGCCGCCCAAACCGGCGCGCTCAACCTGTCCCAGGGCTTTCCCGATTTCAATGGGCCTCAAGGTTTGCTCGACGCGGTGGGCAAGCATATCGCCCTCGGCCATAACCAATACGCACCCATGACCGGCTTGCCGGTGCTGCGCGAGCAAGTGTCGGCCAAGATTGCTCGCAGCTATGGTGCCACGGTGAATGCCGACACCGAAGTGACCATCACCCCGGGTGCCACCGAGGCGATTTTCTGCGCGATCCAGGCGGTAATCCGCAGCGGCGATGAAGTCATCGTCTTCGATCCCGCTTACGACAGCTATGAACCCTCGGTAGAGCTGGCGGGCGGTCGCTGCGTACATGTGCAACTGGGCCTGGATGACTTCGCCCTGGATTTCGAGCAGATCAAGGCCGTGCTGTCACCGCGTACCCGCATGATCATTCTCAACAGCCCGCACAACCCCACTGGTGCCCTGATCAGCCGTGCCGAACTGGATCAGTTGGCTGAGTTGATTCGTGGCCGCGATATTTATCTGGTCAGCGATGAGGTCTACGAACACCTGGTATTCGATGGCGTGCCTCACGTCAGTGTGTTGGCCCATGAGGAGCTGTATCAGCGCGCCTTCGTGGTCAGCTCCTTCGGCAAGACCTACCACGTCACCGGTTGGAAAACCGGCTACGTGGTCGCGCCACCGGCCCTCAGCGCCGAATTGCGCAAGGTGCATCAATATGTCAGCTTCTGTGGTGTGACCCCATTGCAGTACGCTTTGGCGGACTTCATGGCCGAACACCCGGAACATGTCGAGGAGTTGCCAGCGTTCTATCAGGCCAAGCGCGACCTGTTTTGCGACCTGCTGGCGCCTTCGCGTTTCAGCTTTACCCGGGTGACCGGTACTTACTTCCAATTGGTGGATTACTCACAGATTCGCCCGGACCTGGATGACGTCGCCATGTCACTGTGGATGACCCGCGAACACGGCGTGGCGACGATTCCGGTCTCGGTGTTCTACCAGAACCCGCCGCAAGGCCAGCGCCTGGTGCGTCTGTGCTTTGCCAAACGCGAGGAGACGCTGCGCCAAGCAGCAGAAAAGCTATGCGTGATCTGAGTGCACTGCCCAACCTGAATATCGCCTTGGTGCAGACCACCCTGGTGTGGCATGACCGCCAGGCCAACCTTGAGCATTTCGAACTGCTGTTGGAGCAGGCCCAAGGCGCTGACCTGATTGTCCTGCCGGAGATGTTCACCACCGGCTTCTCGATGGAATCGCACACCCTCGCGGAGCCGGAGCACGGCCCGACCCATGATTGGCTCCGCGCCCAGGCGAAAAAATACAATGCGGTCATCACCGGTAGCGTGATCATCCAGGCGGCCGATGGCAGCCATCGCAACCGTTTGTTGTGGGCGCGGCCGGACGGCGAAGTGTGGCACTACGACAAACGCCATCTGTTTCGGATGGCCGGTGAACACGATCACTACACCCCCGGCGAACGCCAGGTGCAGTTCGAGCTCAAGGGGTGGAGGGTCCGCCCGTTGATCTGCTACGACCTGCGCTTCCCGGTGTGGAGCCGCGATGCCCAGGACACTGACCTGCTGCTGTATACCGCTAACTGGCCGGGAGCGCGGCGTCAGCACTGGAACCGCCTGCTGCCGGCACGGGCCATCGAAAACCTGTGCTACGTGGCAGCGGTGAACCGTGTGGGGACAGACGGCAAGGGCTTTGCCTACACCGGCGACAGCCAGGTCCTGGATTTCCAGGGTGAGAGCCTGTTGAGCGCGGGGGAGGCGGATGGGGTGTTTCAGGTGTGCCTGGATGCGGCGGAGTTGGCGGCCTACCGCGCGCGCTTTCCGGCGAACCTGGATGCTGATACTTTCGAGTTCATCTGACGGATTTTCGTTGCCTGATAGATTGCTTTCGACTTGCTCGCGAAGGGGCCATCACAGGCACCATATTTTTAGAGCCCAACAAAAAGGCCCCTGGGTTCTCACCCAGGGGCCTTTTGCATTTCAGCGGCAGGTTACGCCGCTTTAGCTTCCAACTGACTCAGGGAGCGGTTCAGCGCGCTGAACACGGCCTTGAAGCTGGCTGTGGTGATGTTTTCATCAATGCCCACGCCGTGCACCGGACGCTCACCGTTGACCCGCAGTTCAATGTAGGCCGCTGCCTTGGCATTGGTCCCTGCACCGATGGCGTGTTCGTTGTAGTCCATGATCTCGACACCGATCGGCAGGCCGGCCACCAGCGCTTCCAGGGCGCCGTTACCCTTGCCATGCCAGCGCAGGTTGGTCTCGCCCTGGCCTTTGCCGGAGACTTCGACTTCCACCGAGCTGTTGCCGTTCTCTTCCTGCAAGCGATGGCTGACCAGCGCGTACGGGGTGTTGGCTTGCAGGTATTCACGCTGCAACAACGCATGAATCTGCGAAGCGGTCATCTCCAGGCCTACACGGTCGGTTTCGGCTTGCACCACTTGGCTGAATTCGATCTGCATACGACGCGGCAAGCTGATGCCGTATTCCTGTTCCAGCAGGTAAGCGATCCCGCCTTTGCCCGACTGGCTGTTGACGCGGATCACCGCCTCATAGCTGCGGCCGATGTCGGCCGGGTCGATCGGCAAATACGGTACTTCCCACAGAGCGTCGGATTTCTGCTGGGTAAAGCCCTTGCGGATCGCATCCTGGTGGGAGCCAGAGAAGGCGGTGTGAACCAGATCACCGACATACGGGTGACGTGGGTGCACCGGAATCTGGTTGCACTCTTCGACGACTTTACGTACGCCGTCGATGTCGGAGAAGTCCAGCTCAGGGTTCACACCCTGGGTGTAGAGGTTCAGCGCGACGGTGACCAGGTCGACGTTACCGGTACGTTCGCCGTTGCCGAACAGGCAACCTTCGACACGGTCGGCACCGGCCATCAAACCCAGTTCGGTGGCGGCCACGCCGGTGCCACGATCGTTGTGGGTGTGCAGGCTGATGATCACGCTGTCACGACGGTTGATATGACGACCGAACCATTCGATCTGGTCGGCATAGATATTCGGTGTGGCGCATTCGACGGTAGCCGGCAGGTTGAGGATCACCTTGTGCTCGGGCGTCGGGTTCCAGACCTCGATCACGGCGTCACAGACTTCCTTGGCGAACTCCAGCTCGGTGGCGCTGAAGGTTTCCGGCGAGTACTCGAAGGTCCACTGGGTTTCCGGTTGCTGGGCGGCGTATTTGACGAACAGCTTGGCAGCATTGACCGCGATGGCCTTGATCCCGTCCTTGTCCTGGTTGAAGACAATACGGCGGAACGACGGCGAAGTGGCGTTGTACAAGTGAACGATGGCTTTCTTCGCCCCGCGCAGGGATTCGAAGGTGCGGGCGATCAAGTCTTCACGGCCCTGGGTCAGCACCTGAATGGTGGTGTCCTCGGGGATGTGGTTGTCTTCAATCAGGGTGCGCACGAAGTCAAAGTCGGTTTGCGAAGCGGCTGGGAACGAGGCCTCGATTTCTTTCACGCCGACCGACACCAGGGTTTTCCAGAAGCGCAGCTTTTTCACCGCGTCCATCGGTTCGATCAGCGACTGGTTGCCGTCGCGCAAGTCGGAACTGCACCAGATCGGCGCGGCGGTGATGGTCTTCGACGGCCAGGTACGGTCCGGGATATCAATGGTCGGGAACGCGCGGTATTTCGAAGACGGGTCTTTGAGCATGCTCATCAGAAGAATCCTTGTTGTAGGGCCGAGAAGAGGCGGCCTGCCGGAAAGCGTTTATTAGGGATACTGCTATTGGATAAAACAGGGGGACGAGGCAGATCGATTCAGCCTGGCAGTCGTGCGCTGACAAGGCACAGGCTGCGGTGCTGGCGAAGCTGAATGAGGGTGTGAGAGGTTTTCATAAGCTCAACCCTAACCGCGGGGGTGAAAGATGGCAAGCCGTTGAAAAAAATTGAGAGAAGTTCTTCTATTTGCGTCGGATACGAGATTTTATGGCTGAGAAAAGATTGGATGGTGGTTTTGTTTGCACGCCCTTTGCGGGGCGCGCAATTGAGGTGATCTCCTCTTAAGGCTGGAATGCCCCGATAAAAATCGCCGGATCCACCCGTGCGTCATTCAAGCTGATATTCCAGTGCATGTGCGGCCCGGTCGCCCGCCCGGTGGAGCCCACTTTGCCCACCACCGCGCCGCGAGCCAATTGCTGGCCCACGGCAACATCAATCTTCGACATATGGCAAAACATGCTGATAAAGCCCTGGCCATGGTCGACGAACACAGTGTTGCCGTTGAAGAAGTAGTTGCCGGTCAGGATCACCTTACCCGCTGCCGGGGTCTTGATTGGCGTACCGGCGCCTACGGCAAAGTCCAGGCCCGAATGAGGATTACGTTCCTCACCATTGAAGAACCGGCGCACACCAAACTTGCTCGACAGCGGCCCGTTGACCGGCTTGTCCAGTATCAGATTGCTTGGGGTGTTCGGGCTGAAGCTGCGGTAAGCCTTGAGCTGGACAGCCAGTTCGCCTTCGATGCGTTTGAGCTGCGCCGGGTCCGGGTTCACCTGGCTTTTGTTCTTCAAGGTGATGTGTTGTTCCGGATATTTCTTGCTGCCCACCGTGAACGGCAAGTTGCGCGCGCCGCTGCTGATCTGCTGGCTGCCAGGCTTGATGGTCAGCGGGATGCCGACAATCGCCAGCCAGTTGTTCTGCTCCCTGACCACCAACACCGGTTTGCCTTGGAAGGTGGCTTTCGGTGCCGTTGCGCTAGCTCCGAGGTCAACCACCGCAACGCCACCGGGCACCGGTTTGTTCAGCACACGGGTAATGTAGCTGTCGGCATGGGCATTAAAGGTCAGGCACAACAGCATCAACAAGCTTAGAAAACGTGGCATGCATCAATCCAGTAACGAGAGGGTGACGGGGGTCAGGTGGTTGTCTTCCACCCGAACCTGCAATTGGCCTTCACCGAGACGTGCGGTGAGGCGCTGGCCGGTGTGGGTTTGCGCGGCGTTGCGAATCGCCTGGCCGCGTTCGTCCAGCAGAATGCTGTAGCCACGGCCCAAGGTTGCAAGGGGGCTGACCACTTGCAGCGTCTGTACCTGGCTTTGCAACTGCAGGCGACGTGCCTTGAGGCCTTCACGCATGGCGCGGGGCAGGCGTTCGGCGAGGCTGTCCAGGCGTTGACGCAGCAGGGCCAACTGACGGCCTGGGTGTTGGCCGGCGAGGCGGGTTTCCAGGCGGATCAAGCGTTCGCGTCGGGTATTGAGGCTGCGCTCGAAGGCGCGGCGCAGGCGCATGTCCAGGTCGTCCAGGCGTTGGGCTTGCTGACGCAGCCGCTCGCCGGGATGACGCAGACGGCGAGCCATGCCTTCCAGTCGCAGGCGGTCATGCATCAGGCGGTTGCGCATGCGCATCACCAGGCGCCGGTGCAGGCTTTCAACCTGACGCACCAGGTCGCTGGCGTCCGGCGCGAGTAATTCGGCGGCAGCGGACGGTGTAGGTGCGCGCACGTCGGCGACAAAGTCGCTGATGGACACATCGGTTTCATGGCCGACGGCGCTGACAATCGGCGTCACGCAGGCATCCACGGCGCGGGCCACGGCTTCTTCGTTGAAACACCAGAGGTCTTCCAGGGAGCCGCCGCCACGGGCCAGGATCAGCGCGTCGAAGCCGCGGGCATCGGCCAGCTTCAAGGCGCGGACGATTTGTGCCACGGCTTCACGGCCTTGGACGGCCGTGGGGATCAGCGTCAATTGCACCTGTGGCGCACGGCGGCGGAACACGCTGATGATGTCGCGAATCACCGCGCCGGTGGGCGAGCTGATAATGCCGATACGCCGGGGATGAGCCGGCAGCGGTACCTTGCGCTCGGCGCTGAACAATCCTTCGGCGCTGAGCTTCTCCTTCAACGCATCGAAGGCCAGGCGCAGGGCGCCATCGCCCGCCGGCTCCACCGTGTCGAGGATCAACTGATAGTCGCCACGGCCTTCAAACAGCGAGACCTTGCCCCGTACCTTGACCGCCAGGCCGTCTTTCAAGGCTTGACGCACCCGCGCGGCGTTTTGCCGGAACAGCGCGCAACGCACTTGGGCGCCACTGTCCTTGAGGGTGAAGTACACGTGGCCGGAGGCCGGGCGGGCGAGGTTGGAGATTTCGCCTTCGACCCAGATATTGGTGAACACGTCTTCCAGCAACACCCGCGCACGGCCGTTGAGCTGGCTGACTGTCAGGACTTCGCGGTCCAGGCCCAGACGGGCAAACGGGTCTTTAATCATGGGAGGAGATCTTTAGTCATGGGCGGCAGTTTATAGGCATTCGTGCAGGGTTTGACAGAATTGCTCCACCAACGCCGTCGGTGCTTGTCGACAGGCCAGGGCGATGGTGCTTTGGCTGTCGGGATCGGCCAGCGGCAAGAAATGGATGTTGGCGGGCGCGATGTCCTGCATCGACTCAGGCAGCAAGGCGATACCGAACCCGGCCTGGATCAACTGCAATTGGGTGGTCTTGCGCGACATCACCCGTGCGGCTTTGGGGAAAAATCCGGCACGCATGCACAACTCGGCGGACAGATAACTCAGCCCACCCCGTTGCGGGTGAGGGATCGAAATAAACGCTTCATCCCGCAACTGAGTCAGGTCGATACCGCAGGCGGGTGCGTTCTGCGCCAGAGGGTGATTCGGCGGCACTGCCAGTAATAGCCGCTCGCTATATAAAGGCACGATGCGCACCCCCTCGCGCTGGCGCAATACCGGCAAGCGCAACACCCCCACATCCAGCCGACCATCGGCGATTTCTTCCAGTTGTGCTTCGGAGGACAGTTTGGCGATGTCCATCGACACGCCGGGGTACTGTTCAAGATAAGCACTGATCCCTTGCAGCAGGTAGCCGCTCATGGGCACGGTGCTGGAATGACTCAGGCGCAAGGTGCCGAGCTGGCCATTGCCTACTTGAGTGGCCATCTCGCTGGCCTTATGCAATTCATTCAGCAGGTTGCGTGCTCGTGGGTAGAATGCCTCGCCGGCGGCTGTCAGCCTCGGCTGGCGCGCCGTGCGTTCGAACAGCGGGGTTTGCAGGAGGATTTCAAGTTCCTTGATCTGCCGGCTGAGGGCCGATTGTGCGACGAACAGCCGTTCGGCTGCGGCGCTGAAACTGCCGCACTCGGCGATTTCGACGAAGTAGCGCAGTTGGCGGGTGGAAATCACAAGTCATGCCTTTTCGAGATGGGTGAGTGGCTTTGAAGATATTAGTCGCAACTCACGGTGATGGCTAAAGTGACTGCCATCATCTTCAAGGACTACCTTATGAACTGGGTCGAACTGCTTAACCAATGGGCCTTCAGTGGTATCGACTGGCTGGTGATCGGTGCGGGAATTGTCGTGGCCTATATCGTGTTTGGCATCGCAGGGTTCGGCACGGCTCTGGTGGCGGGGCCAATCCTGATTCTGTTCATGCCGTTGTCGAAGATCATCCCGTTGTTGGTGCTGCTGGACTTTGTCGCCGCCTTTGGCAACCTCCTGCAGTCGCGACGGGACGTGAATAAGCCGGAACTGTTGAGGCTGCTGCCGTGCATGGCGATCGGTTGCACCCTGGGCGTTATCTTTCTGCTCAATCTCCACTCGAAGCTTTTATTGCTGCTGATGGGGCTGTTCATCAGTGCCTACGCGATCTATAGCCTGTTGGTAACAGCTCGTCCCAAGCAGTTGGCGGCCGGTTGGGCCATTCCCATGGGCACTGTCGGCGGTCTGTTTGGGGCGTTGTTTGGCAGTGGCGGCTTTTTATATGCGATCTATCTGAATAGTCGCCTGCCCAAAGACCCGGCGCGGGCGACGCAGAGCGCCTTGATCAGTTGCAGCACTGTGGTGCGTTTGAGTCTGTTTTTGCTCGCCGGGGTGTATACCGAGCTACCCTTATTGGTGTTGGCGGTGTGCTTGCTGCCGGCGATGGCCCTGGGGCTGTGGGTCAGCCGGCGGCTGACCCTGCGTATGTCCCGCGAGGCGTTCGTGCGGTTGGTGACCTGGTTGGTGCTGGCCAGCGGCATTGCGTTGATTGTCCGGTACTTGAGTACTTGACCTGCGGGTGTCAGGGATTAAGCTGCCGACCTTCAGGGCCTCTTCGCGAGCAAGCCCGCTCCCACATTTGAACGCATTCCTACAGGATAAACGCAGTCGAATGTGGGCTTGCTCGCGAAGGCGCTAGACGGCACACCGCAGGACACCCAGGCCTCATGAATTCCCAAAGCATCCTTGTCCCGAAGATTTCCACATTGCCCGTCCACGAACCCCGGGCCCGGGCGATTGTGCGCTGGCTGGTGCGCAAGAACATCGTCAAGGAAGAGTTGACCACCTGTGGCCGTACCGGCAACCGCATGGCCTACGCCCTGGCTGACGGTGCCCGCGCCGTGGTGCTGCACCCCGAGGCGCTGCCGTTCAACGAGCCGGTCAATGGCCTGGAGATCATCTATAAACGCTGCATCTACACGCCGGCCAAGGGTTTTCTCGAGGAAGCAGGCTGCTCTGAATGCCTGAAAGAGGTGGGCGAAGCGTTGTTCGAAAGCCTGGAAGACTGGATGCCCGGCCACACCGATAACTTCACCTGCCCCTTGTGCGGTCATGAAGACGACATCAACGGCTTCCTGTTCCTGCAGGAGTGCGGCTTTTCCAACCTGGGATTCATCTTCAACAACTGGGCGGAGGCGGGGTTCAAGCAGAGCTTTATCGACGAGTTTGCCGACTGGCTGGATCAGAAGATCAGTTGGGTCAAAGTCGAGTTGTAGCCCTTCTATGTAGGAGCGAGCTTGCTCGCGAAAAACGTCAACGATAACGCGAGTGTTCTGGTTTAACGCGGTGCTTTTGCGTTCTTCGCGAGCAAGCTCGCTCCTACAGTTTTTATCCTTCTATCAGTAATCCCAACATTGTCAGAGTTTTACATTGAGCCCGCCGGGGTGTCTGAGTATAATGGCGCGCTTCCATTTTCCCGCTCGGGAGCCCCCGCGATGCTGCGTATCAGCCAAGAAGCTCTGACATTCGACGACATTCTCCTAGTGCCCGGTTATTCCGAGGTGCTTCCTAACGAAGTCAGTCTCAAGACCCGCCTAACCCGTGGCATCGAGCTGAATATTCCTCTGGTTTCCGCTGCCATGGACACCGTCACCGAAGCCCGTTTGGCAATCGCCATGGCTCAGGAAGGCGGCATCGGCATCATCCACAAGAACATGACCATCGAGCAGCAAGCTGCCGAAGTGCGCAAGGTCAAGCGTTACGAAGCTGGGGTGGTGAAAGATCCGATCACCATCGAAGCCGACGCCACCGTGCGTGACCTGTTCGACCTGACCCGCCTGCACAATATCTCCGGTGTTCCGGTGCTGCACGATGGCGACCTGGTCGGCATCGTCACTTCCCGTGACGTGCGTTTCGAAAATCGCCTTGAGGTCACCGTCCGCGAAGTGATGACGCCTAAAGAGCGTCTGGTCACGGTCAAGGAAGGCGCCGACAAGAACGACGTTCGCGAATTGCTGCACAAACACCGCATCGAACGCGTACTGATCGTCGACGACAAATTCGCCCTCAAAGGCATGATGACCGTCAACGACATCGAAAAAGCCAAGGCTTACCCGCTGGCCAGCAAGGACGACCAAGGTCGTCTGCGTGTAGGTGCTGCGGTCGGTACCGGTAAAGACACCGGTGACCGCGTCTCGGCCCTGGTCGCTGCTGGTGTTGACGTGGTGGTGGTCGACACTGCCCATGGTCACTCCAAAGGTGTGATCGACCGCGTTCGCTGGGTTAAACAGAATTTCCCTGATGTGCAAGTGATCGGCGGCAACATTGCTACCGGCGCTGCTGCCAAGGCCCTGGCCGAAGCGGGCGCGGATGCAGTCAAGGTCGGTATCGGCCCTGGCTCGATCTGCACCACCCGTATCGTTGCCGGTGTAGGCGTGCCGCAAATCAGCGCCATCGCCAACGTCGCCGCTGCCCTTGAAGGCACTGGCGTACCGTTGATCGCCGACGGCGGTATCCGTTTCTCCGGTGACCTGTCCAAGGCCATCGTGGCCGGTGCTTCCTGCGTGATGATGGGCTCGATGTTCGCCGGTACTGAAGAAGCGCCGGGCGAGATCGAATTGTTCCAGGGCCGTTCCTACAAGGCATACCGTGGCATGGGTTCGCTGGGCGCCATGTCCCAGGCTCAAGGTTCTTCCGACCGCTACTTCCAGGACTCCTCGGCAGGCGCCGAGAAACTGGTACCGGAAGGTATCGAAGGGCGTGTTCCGTACAAGGGCACCCTGAGCGCCATCATCCACCAACTGATGGGCGGCCTGCGTTCCTCGATGGGCTACACCGGCAGCGCCGACATCGAAGAAATGCGCACCAAGCCTGAGTTCGTGCGGATCACCGGTGCTGGCATGGCCGAATCCCACGTTCACGACGTACAGATCACCAAAGAAGCGCCGAACTACCGCGTAGGTTGATGCTTCAAGCAAATAGTTAAGTAACCGGGGCTGTCTTATTCAGCCCCGAGTTGTTTCTGATTCATTAGACGAGACTGATCTCATGGCCCTCGACATTCACGCCCACCGCATCCTGATCCTCGACTTCGGTTCCCAGTACACCCAACTGATCGCCCGCCGCGTGCGTGAAATCGGCGTGTACTGCGAACTGCATCCGTTCGACATGGATGACGAAGCGATTCGCGAATTCGCTCCAAAAGGCGTCATCCTCGCCGGTGGCCCCGAGTCGGTGCACGAAGCCAACAGCCCTCGCTGCCCGCAAGCCGTGTTTGACCTGGGCGTGCCGGTCTTCGGTATCTGCTACGGCATGCAGACCATGGCCGAGCAACTGGGCGGCAAGGTCGAAGGTTCCGAGCTGCGTGAATTCGGTTATGCCCGTGTCGACGTCGTCGGCAAGAGCCGCCTGCTGGACGGTATCGAAGACCACATCGACGCCGATGGCCTGTTCGGCCTCGACGTGTGGATGAGCCACGGTGACAAGGTCACCAAGATGCCGGAAGACTTCCACATCCTGGCCAGCACCCCGAGCTGCCCGATCGCCGGCATGTTCAACGACGAGCGCGGCTACTACGGCGTGCAGTTCCACCCGGAAGTGACCCACACCAAGCAAGGTGGCCGCATCCTGTCGCGCTTCATCCTCGACATCTGCCAGTGCGAAGCGCTGTGGACCCCGTCGAAGATTGCTGAAGACGCCATCGCCAACATCCGTGCCCAGGTCGGCACCGACAACGTCCTGCTGGGCCTGTCCGGCGGCGTTGACTCTTCGGTGGTTGCCGCGCTGCTGCACAAAGCGATTGGCGACCAACTGACCTGCGTCTTCGTCGACAACGGCCTGCTGCGTCTGCACGAAGGCGAGCAAGTGATGGCTATGTTCGCCGAGAACATGGGCGTCAAGGTGATCCGCGCCAATGCTGAAGATCAGTTCCTGAACAACCTGGCCGGCGAGTCCGACCCGGAGAAGAAGCGCAAGATCATCGGCCGCACCTTCATCGACGTATTTGATGCCCAGTCCAACAAACTGGACAACATCAAGTACCTCGCCCAGGGCACCATTTACCCGGACGTGATCGAGTCGGCTGGCGCCAAGAGCGGCAAGGCCCACGTGATCAAGTCCCACCACAACGTGGGTGGCCTGCCTGAGGAAATGAACCTCAAGCTGGTCGAGCCACTGCGCGAACTGTTCAAGGACGAAGTCCGTCGTCTGGGCCTGGAACTGGGCCTGCCGTACGACATGGTCTACCGCCACCCGTTCCCGGGCCCGGGCCTGGGCGTGCGGATCCTCGGTGAAGTGAAGAAGGAATACGCCGACCTGCTGCGTCGCGCCGACCACATCTTCATCGAAGAACTGCGCAAGGCCGACTGGTACCACAAGGTCAGCCAGGCCTTCGTGGTGTTCCAGCCGGTGAAATCGGTGGGTGTCGTAGGCGATGGCCGTCGCTACGCCTGGGTCGTGGCCCTGCGTGCGGTGGAAACCATCGACTTCATGACCGCCCGTTGGGCACACCTGCCGTACGAACTGCTGGAAACCGTCAGCGGCCGTATCATCAATGAAATCGAAGGCATCTCCCGCGTTACTTATGACGTGTCGAGCAAGCCGCCGGCGACCATTGAGTGGGAATGATCCTGCAGTAGCAGATGAACGCTGAATAACAAAACCCCGGCCTTGGCCGGGGTTTTGTGTTTCTGGGGTGTGGATGTTTAAGCGAGAGTCGCACTGGGTCGTTTACTCGAATAAAGGACTATTCAGGATAGATTGCATCGTATATGGTTCATTTATGTGATTTTATCTATTTTGCATTGTATAGGATGTATGTTGATGGGCGATTTAGGAATCCTGATCAAGAGTCTCCGCAAAGCCGCTGGTCTTTCACAAAGCCAGCTCGCGCAACGGCACGGCATGAGTCGCGCAACCATTTCGGGGATTGAGAACAACACCGTCCCTGAAATAGGGATTCGCAAGGTAGCTGCGATCCTTGAGGGCTTGGGATACGAATTGACCGCCATCCCTATGCGTCGGCGCAAGACCCTCGATGAACTGAAATCAGGAAACGTCCATGACTAGTCAACGTGACCGGCTGTATATCGGCGCGGGCGGCGTGCCTGCCGGAACGCTCGGGCGACGTGCAGAAAATCGGCATGATTCGGTCTTCTCCTATAACGAAGGAGTCGCCGACGAGAACGCCGTTTCCTTGACCATGCCGGTGCGACTGGAAAGCTACAACTGGGAGTATGGGATTCACCCATTGTTCGAGATGCACATCCCCGAGGGGCATCTCAAGAACGAGCTTGTGAGACGTTTCAGCAAGTCAGTGCGCGGCTTTGACGATTTCGCTTTGCTGGGCATTGTGGGGCCGCATCAACTGGGTCGTATCAGCGTTGCCCATGAAGCCGATGGCGGGTCGTTGCCTCAGGTCAAGCTTGCCGAGCTGTTGGCCTATGACGGGGCGCAAGACCTGTTCACTGACCTTCTGAACACCTACGCGGCCTACTCGGGAGTATCGGGTGTTCAACCGAAGGTGCTGGTGCGCGACGTTGACGATGGGGCTCCCGATATTGAGCGTCTCACCCATCGAGGCGCCACGCACCTGGTGAAGGCGTTCAACGAGTCAGAATTTCCGCAACTGGCGGCCAATGAGTTTTTCTGCATGCGGGCCGCATTGTATTGCGGTCTTGAGGTGCCTGAATCTCAGCTCAGCCAGCAGGGTAAGCTTCTGGTGGTGAAGCGTTTCGACATCGGTGAAAGCGCCTACCTCGGGTTTGAGGACATGTGCGTTCTATCGGGTTGGGGAACCGCGAAGAAATACGACGGCAGTTACCAGGGATGCGCGAAGCTGATCCGGTCTTTTGTCACGCCAAGTCGTATAACCAGGACGCTGGAGGACTTCTTCATGATGGTGGCGCTCTCTGCCGGTATCCAGAATGGTGACGGACACCTGAAAAACTTCGGCCTGCTTTATGAAAACTGTGCCGAGGATGCTGACGTATGGCTCGCCCCGGCTTACGATCTGGTGACCACCACCGTGTACAACGGCAACGACATCATGGGACTGTTGCTCGGTGGCTCGAAAGCCTGGCCAAAGCGCAAGATGCTGGTTCAGTTCGGGCGTAGTTCCTGTGGTTTGACAGAGGCTCGCTGCAACGAATTGCTAGCTAGAGTGCACCAAGGCATGAGTCGCGCGATGGAGGAGCTTTCCGAGTATCGAAGTACCCATCCAGCGTTCGACGCGGTGGGGGAAAAGATGATCGCTGCCTGGACGACAGGACTAGTGAGAAGTATTGCTGCGTAGTAAGGAACCCGGCTTTTTTTGCCGGGCTTTGGGTGATTCGCCAGGCGCTTTCTTTGCTCAGCGCCGCGCAATATCCGAAAAGTAAAACTTGTCCAACGTATGTCGCGACTCGGTGTATTCGAACTGCCGCCCATCCTGCAAAAACGTCTGGTTACTCACCACAATCACATGGCTCTGGCCATCCAGGTCCAGGTGCAACTGATCATCCTTGCCGCGCGGTAGTGCTTCGATGGTGCGTTGGGCGTAGCTGATCTGTAGCTGCAGTGTCTGCTCGATAAACGCGTAGATCGACTGTTCGGCAATCTCCCGATCAAGCCCCGGAATCAGGTCAGCGACGAAGTGGTTGATGTCGAGGATCACCCGCTTGCCACCGATGCGCCGTACTCGCTTGATCCGGGTGATCAGGCTGCCGGCTTCGGCCTCGATATGTTCCAGCAGTGCGCCTTCCAGCGGGAACTGAGAGAACTCGACGACGTCGGTGCGCACGTCATCCCCAAGGTCGGCATGGGTTTCGCGGAAGCTGACAATCCCGCCCAACTGGAACTCGATGGGGTTGGGCGACAGTACAAACGTGCCCTTGCCATGAATCTTTTGCGCGAATCCGCGTTCCTGCAACTGCTCGATAGCCCGGCGCACGGTGCCGCGGCTGGCCTGATAGGCGTCCATCAGTTCGGTTTCGGAGGGCAGGCGAGTGCCGCGTTGCAGGCGTTCAGTGGTGATGCTGGCAAGCAGATCGGTATAGATCTGGTTGTATTTGCTCATGGGGGAGGGCTCTGTGCCGCGTTTGTATTCAAGGCAGGAACCTTAGAGCCAGAGGTGGGGTTTGTCCATTGAACCATTGGAAAACTGTGGCCTGTGTAGGAGTGAGCTTGCTCGCGAAGATCGTTAACGATAACGCGAAGAGCCTGATACCCCGCAGCGCTCTCAGTTTCTTCGCGAGCAAGCTCGCTCCTGCAGAAAACCGAAAACCATTATTTTTTTAAACTCGTACAGACGAGTTGTTGCTTTAACTCGTCTGTACGAGTACTTTTGCCCTCGGCGTGCTGCCAATAACAAGAATCTAAAGTGGAAGAACAAGCATGAGCCACGACTATCCGACTATTGCCCGCGAGATTCTCCAGAGCCTGGGGGGCAGCGACAACCTTGAGCAAGCGGCCCACTGCGTGACCCGCCTGCGTCTGGCCCTCAAAGACCCAAGCCTGGTCAAGAACGGGGAGCTGAACCAGATTGATCTGGTCAAGGGCTCTTTTTTTACCGGCGGCTTGTTCCAGATCGTGATCGGCCCCGGCGAAGTGGAGAAGGTCTACGCCGCCTTGCGTGAACAGACCGGCCTTGCCGCCTCGACCATCGCCGACGTGAAGCAGAAGGGCGTCGAAAAAACCAACCCGATGCAGCGCCTGGTACGGGTGTTCTCCGATGTGTTCATGCCCATCCTGCCGGCGCTGATCATTGCCGGCCTGTTGATGGGCGTGAACAACCTGATGGGCGCCAAGGGCATGTTCATTGCGGACAAGACCTTGCTTGAGGCTTATCCGAACCTGGATGGCCTGTGGAGCCTGATCAACCTGATGGCCAACACCTCGTTCGTGTTCCTGCCGGCGCTGGTGGGCTGGTCGGCGGCCAAGCGGTTTGGCGGCAGTGAAATCCTCGGCATCGTCCTTGGCCTGATGCTGGTACACCCGGACCTGCTCAATGCCTGGAACTACGGCAAGGCGGTGGCCGGGCTCGACGGCCAGAGCCTGCCGTACTTCGATATTTTCGGTTGGTTCAAGATCGAGAAGGTCGGTTATCAGGGGCAAATTCTGCCGATCCTGATGGCGGCCTACGTCATGAGCGTGATTGAGAAATGGCTGCGGGCGCGAGTACCGAACGCCATTCAATTGTTGGTGGTGCCGATTACCACCATTGTCGTCACTGGCGTGCTGGCGCTGGCGATCATTGGCCCGGTGACCCGTCACCTGGGCATCCTGATCACCGAAGGTGTAGTCACTCTGTTTGACCTGGCGCCGATGGTCGGCGGAGCGATCTTTGGCCTGTTGTATGCGCCGTTGGTGATCACCGGCATGCACCACATGTTCCTCGCCGTGGACCTGCAGCTTATTTCAACTCAGGGCGGCACGTTTATCTGGCCGATGATCGTCATGTCCAACCTGGCCCAGGGCAGCGCAGCGCTTGGTGTGTTCTACATGAGCCGCAATGCGCGGGATAAAAGCATGGCTTCGACCTCGGCGATTTCCGCTTATTTCGGGATCACCGAGCCGGCGATGTTTGGGGTCAACCTGCGCTTCAAGTTTCCGTTCTATGCGGCCCTCACCGGGTCGGCGCTGGGCAGCATTTTCCTCTCGCTGAACAAGGTCCAGGCCTCGGCCATCGGGGTCGGTGGCTTGCCCGGTTTTATCTCGATCATTCCGCAATACATCCCGAGTTTTGTCATCGGCATGGTCATCGCAATGGTGGTGCCGTTTGTTCTGACTTGCGGGTTGAGCATGAAGATTGTTCGGCCTGGTTATCGGGTCGCCTGATCTACCGCTTTCGACTTGCTCGCGAAGGGGTCTCAAGACCAGCACAAAACTCAATTGAAGGAGTCCACCATGCAAGACTGGCAACACTCGGTGATCTACCAGATCTACCCCAAAAGCTTCCACAGCCACGCGGGTAACGCCACCGGTGACTTGCTGGGTGTCGTGGACAAACTCGATTACCTGAAGTGGCTCGGCGTCGATTGCCTGTGGATCACGCCGTTTCTGCGCTCGCCCCAGCGTGATAACGGCTATGACATCAGTGACTACTACGCCATCGACCCGAGCTACGGGACCATGGCCGACTGTGACCTGCTGATCAATGAAGCGGCGAAGCGTGGCATCAAGCTGATGCTGGACATCGTGGTCAACCACACCTCCATCGAACACGAGTGGTTCCAGCAGGCCCGCAGCAGCCTGGACAACCCGTACCGCGATTTCTACATCTGGCGTGATCAGCCGAACAACTGGGAGTCCAAGTTCGGCGGTTCGGCCTGGGAATACGAGGCGCAAACCGGCCAGTACTTCCTGCACCTGTTCGACCACACTCAGGCCGACCTCAATTGGGATAACCCGAAAGTCCGTGCCGAAGTCTTCAAGCTGATGCGCTTCTGGCGTGACAAGGGAGTGGGAGGTTTTCGCCTGGATGTGATCAACCTGATCTCCAAGCCAAAGGACTTCCCGGAAGACAACAGCGACGGCCGCCGTTTCTACACTGACGGCCCGAATGTGCACGAATACCTGCAGGAAATGCACCGTGAAGTCTTCGAAGGTCATGACCTGATCAACGTCGGCGAAATGTCCTCCACCAGCCTTGAGCACTGCATTCGCTACTCGCGTCCCGAGTCCAAAGAACTGTCGATGACCTTCAACTTTCATCACCTGAAAGTGGATTACCCGAACCTGAAAAAATGGGTGCGGGCCGACTTCGATTTCTTGCAGCTCAAACAGATTCTTTCCGACTGGCAACTGGGCATGCAGGCCGGTGGTGGTTGGAACGCACTGTTCTGGTGTAACCACGATCAGCCGCGGGTGGTCTCGCGTTTTGGCGACGACGGCGAGCACCGCGTGGTCTCGGCGAAGATGCTTGCCACCGCGCTGCACTTCCTGCAAGGCACGCCCTTCATCTACCAAGGTGAAGAGCTGGGCATGACCAATCCGGGCTTCGACAAGATCGAGCAGTACCGCGATGTCGAGACCTTGAACATCTATCGGCTCAAGCGCGATGCGGGAGAGTCCGAAGCTGAAAGCATGGCCGCGATCATGCAGAAGTCCCGGGACAACGGCCGCACACCGATGCAATGGAGTGAAGGGGCCAACGCCGGTTTTGGCAGTGGTGAACCGTGGATCGGTATTCCTGCCAACGCCGCGCAAATCAACGTCGAGAGCCAGCTCGATGACCCGGAGTCGGTGCTGCATCACTACCGCGCGTTGATCGCCTTGCGTCGTCATGAGCCGTTGATCCAGGAAGGTGTTTACCGCCAATTGCTGCCAGAGCACCGGCAGGTTTGGGCCTATCTGCGCGAAGGTCATGGCGAGCGCTTGCTGGTGGTGAACAACTTCTACGGCACGCCGTGCCAGGTCCAATTGCCCCAAGCGATTTTCAATCAGGCGACCGAGCAACGCCTGCTGATCAGCAACTACGCCGACTGCCCGGTGCGTACGGGTCAGGTGTCGTTGCGCCCTTATGAGTCCTTTGTGCTGCACCTCAAGGACTGACCCAAAACCCGACGTAGATACCGTCTTGAACCTCACGGGACAAGATCCCGTAGTAGCTGTCGAGCCTTGGCGAGGCTGCGTACGGGAGCCACTCGGTTTCAGCGCCCGGCTCATTGGTAGCGGCGTGGCCTTCGCAGCCTCGCCAAGGCTCGACAGCTGCTACGTGAAACCGCAGGGCTTGCTTCACAAAACATAATAAAAACATCGGAGCGCTTCATGAAAACAACAATAAAACTGGGCCTCGTTGCCTCTTGTCTGTCTTTACCGTTTGCCGCCCAGGCCCTGGAGTTTGCCGGTTACTTGCGCAGCGGTGCGGGGACCTCGACGGGCAGCGGTAAGCAGCAGTGTTTCCAACTTCCCGGTGCGCAATCGAAATACCGTCTGGGTAACGAATGCGAACAGTACGCCGAGCTGGAGTTGCGCCAGGACCTGCTGACCCTCGACGACGCTTCGGTGTTCAGCGTCGATGCCATGGCCTCTCTGTACAACCAGTACGATCGTGAGCTGAAGTTCCAGGGCGAAAACAACGGCTCGGCGCGCATGCCGCAGATGTATGCGCAGTGGTCGAATCTGCCCAGTCTCAACGGCGGTTCGCTGTGGGCCGGTCGGCGCTATTACAAACGTAACGACATCCATATTTCCGACTTCTACTACTGGAACCAGAGCGCCACGGGCGGCGGTATTGAGGACGTGAAAATCGGTGATCTGAAATACAGTTACGCGATTTCGCGCAAGGACAACCTGTACCAGAAGGAATACGCCACCCGTCACGACTTCAACGTGGCCGGCTTCAAGACCAACCCGAGCGGTGAGCTGGAGCTGGGCTTGAGCTACATCGAAAAGGCCGGTGGTCGCGAGGCCAACAGCGGCTGGGCCATCACCGCCCAGCATGTGCAGAAACCCTTCCTGGGCGGGCGGAACAAGTTCGCGCTGCAATACGGCGAAGGTCCGGGCACAGGCCTTGGCTACACCGGCAATACCGCCCTGGATAACAGCAGTAAAAGCTACCGCGCGGTGGAGTTTTTCGACTGGCAGGTGACGCCGCGTTTTGGCGGCCAGGTCGAGGCGGTGTACCAGAAAGACATTCGCCCGGGCAGCCAGGATCAGACCTGGATGTCCATCGGGGTGCGCCCGGCCTATGCGATCAGCGAGCAGTTCAAGCTGGTGACCGAGCTGGGCCACGATCAGGTCGAGGCCACCGGCGGTACCCGCAAGCTGAGCAAATTTACCTTCGCCCCGACCTGGTCGCCTAAAGGTCCGGATTTCTGGGCGAGGCCGGAAGTGCGTTTGTATTACACCTACGCTACCTGGAATGAAGCAGCCAAACGTGCGGCCAATGAACTGGCGGCGGGTTCGGCGTTGTCCGACACCGGCGCCTACGGCACGGCGCGGCATGGATCGAATTTTGGTGTGCAGGTCGAATACTGGTGGAAGTAATCACTTATCTGTAGGAGCGAGCTTGCTCGCGAAGAACTCAAGGGCAACGCGTTTATCCAGAATGCACGCGTTATTGTTGACGACCTTCGCGAGCAAGCTCGCTCCTGCAGGGAATTTTTACAGAACAGAACAGCAGGTGAAGTCATGACCACAACCCAACCCCTGGAACTGCTGGCGCCCTTGTCCGGTGTGCTGCTGCCCCTGGACCAGGTGCCCGATCCGGTGTTCTCCAGTCGGCTGATTGGCGATGGCCTGTGCATCGACCCGACATCACAAACCCTCTGCGCGCCTCTGGCGGGTGTGATCAGTAATATCCAGGACAGTGGCCATGCGGTGAGTGTCACCGGTGACAACGGCGTCCAGGTATTGATGCACGTCGGCCTGGACACCGTGAACCTGGCTGGCAAGGGCTTTACCCGGTTGGTCGAGGAAGGCCAGCGGGTGGAGGCCGGTCAGCCGCTGATCGAATTCGATGCCGACTTTATCGCGCTCAACGCTCGCAGTTTGCTGACGCTGATGCTGGTCGTCAGCGGCGAACCGTTTGTGCTGCTGACGCCGCGCACCGGGGTGGTGGAGGTGAGGCAAGCGCTGCTTCGGGTGACGCCTGAGGCCAGTGCTGACGATGTGGCGGAAGAGGAGGGCGATGCGCTGTTTTCCAAACCCCTGACGCTGCCCAATGCCAATGGCTTGCATGCCCGGCCGGCGGCGGTATTTGCCCAGGCGGCGAAAGGCTTCAAGGCGAGTATTTATCTGCACAAACAAACCCGGAGCGCCAACGCCAAGTCGTTGGTGGCGATCATGGCGTTGCAGACGGTGCAGGGTGATTCCTTGCAAGTGAGCGCGGTGGGGGATGAGGCTGAAGCGGCAATCAAGGCGTTGGTGGCGTTGCTGGCTGAAGGCTGCGGCGAGACGGTGCTGGCTGCACATGCCGAGCCCGTCGAACCGGTCGCGCCGGCTTCATCCCCGAGCCTGCTGCGGGGCGTGTGTGCGTCGCCGGGTTCGGCGTTTGGCCAGGTGGTGCAGGTGGCCGAACCGGAATTGAACATCACTGAAGCGGGCAGCGGCGAAGCCGTCGAACGTGCGGCACTGGCGAGCGGTCTGCAGCAGGCCAGCGAGGCCCTGCAAGCCTTGCAGTCCAGGGCTGTCGGCAGCGCCCAGGCGGAGATTTTCCGTGCTCATCAAGAATTGCTGGAAGACCCGACATTGCTGGAGCAGGCCCATGCTCTGTTGACCCAGGGCAAGAGCGCCGCGTTCGCCTGGAACAGTGCCACGGCGGCCACTGTCATACTGTTCCAGGGCTTGGGCAGTGCACTGCTTGCCGAGCGCGCCGCTGACTTGGCAGACGTCGGCCAGCGGGTGCTGAAGCTGATTCTTGGGGTCAAGGACAGTGCCTGGGATTTGCCGGAGCAAGCGATCCTTATCGCCGAACAACTGACCCCTTCGCAAACCGCCAGTCTCGATACCCGCAAGGTGTTGGGTTTTGTCACGGTTGGCGGTGGCGCCACCAGCCATGTGGCGATTCTCGCCCGCGCTCTTGGCCTGCCCGCTATCTGCGGCGTACCGATGCAAGTGCTGGCGTTGGCCAATGGCAGCCAGGTGCTACTGGATGCCGACAAGGGTGAATTGCACCTGGACCCGGACTTGGCCGAAATCGAGCAATTGCAGGCTGCTCGCCAACAGCAAGTACTGCGCCGCCAGCAGGAAGTGGAGCAGGCCTCGCTGGCCGCCACCACGCGTGACGGTCATCACGTGGAAGTGACGGCTAACGTTGCCTCGCTGCAAGAGGTCGAGCAATCGCTGGTCCTGGGCGGTGAAGGCGTCGGTCTGCTGCGTTCGGAGTTTCTCTACCTGGATCGCAACCGCGCGCCGAGCCCCGAGGAACAGGCGGGCACGTACAACGCCATCGCCCGGGCGTTGGGGCCGGATCGTAATTTGGTTGTACGCACCCTGGACGTCGGTGGCGACAAGCCGTTGGCTTATGTGCCGATGGACAGTGAAACCAACCCATTCCTGGGGCTGCGCGGGATTCGCCTGTGTCTGGAGCGTCCGGAACTGTTGCGCGAGCAGTTCAGGGCGATTCTCGCCAGCGCGGGCCTGACCCGCCTGCATATCATGCTGCCGATGGTCAGCCTGCTGTCGGAGCTGCGCCTGGCACGCAAGATTCTGCAAGAGGAAGCGCAGGCCCTGGGGCTTACGGAACTGCCGAAACTGGGAATCATGATCGAGGTGCCCTCGGCGGCCTTAATGGCTGACCTGTTTGCGCCGGAAGTGGATTTCTTCTCCATCGGCACCAACGACCTGACCCAATACACCTTGGCCATGGACCGTGATCACCCGCGTCTGGCCAGCCAGGCCGACAGCTTTCACCCGGCAGTGCTGCGCCTGATCGCCAGCACGGTCAAGGCGGCCCATGCCCATGGTAAGTGGGTCGGTGTCTGCGGTGCACTGGCTTCGGAGGCGCTGGCTGTACCGATGTTGCTCGGGCTGGGGGTGGATGAGTTGTCGGTCAGCGTGCCGCTGATCCCAACCATCAAGGCCACGGTGCGTGAGCTGGACCTGGCGGACTGCCAGTTGATCGCCCGCCAGGTGCTGGACTTGGAAGAAGCCTCTCAGGTGCGCGAGGCCTTGCGGCTGTACCGCGTGGCTACCGTCGAAACCTCTTTGGTTGTGGAGAACTGAGCATGTTCGAGAAATTGCAACGGGCGTTCTGGAAGGCCCTGACGCCGGACTTGATTGCCGAGACGGTGACTGTGCCGACGGGTGAAACACCACTGGCGCCGGGGGTGTTGAGTGCGCTGGGAGGTGCGGGCAACCTCAAGTCGCAACAACGGGTGGCACTGACTCGGGTGCGGGTGCAATTGCACGAGCCGGGGCGATTGGATGCGGTAGCACTACGGGCGGCGGGTGTGCCGGGAGTGATGGTGCTGACGGGTGGGGTGGTGCACCTGATCACCGGTCTATAAAACAAAGGAGATCAAATGTGGGCCGGGCTTGTCGCACCGCCGCGATGGCCATAGGCACTACACATTTCTTGAATCCCCTGAATCCCCTGTAGCCGCTGCCGAGGTACGAGGCTGCGATAAGGGTCGCAGGACCTTCGACAATTCAAGATCCTGGCGACTGCTGCGCAGCCGATCGCAGGCTGCGCCAGCGGCTACAACCGCTATCGTGGGCAGGGCGTGAGTTACAACTGCGGGCTTTCTTCGGCGGGCTTGGTCTTGTCCACGCCCGGTACATGCAGGTTACCTTCCACCACCTGGTTGCCTTCGAGCTGCGGCTGCGTTACCCAGGTCAGGATGTCGTAGTAGCGTCGGATGTTCGCCACAAAATGCACCGGTTCACCGCCTCGGGCATAGCCGTAACGAGTCTTGCTGTACCACTGCTTCTGCGACAGGCGCGGCAGCATTTTCTTTACGTCCAGCCACTTGTTCGGGTTCAGGCCTTCTTTTACAGCCAGCTTGCGGGCGTCGTCCAGGTGACCGGTGCCGACGTTGTAGGCGGCGAGGGCGAACCAGGTGCGATCCGGCTCGGCAATCTTGTCGTCCAGTTCATCTTTGATCCTGGCCAGGTACTTGGCGCCGCCCATGATGCTCTGCTTGGCATCCAGGCGGTTGGACACACCCATGGCTTGCGCGGTGTTCTGGGTCAGCATCATCAGGCCACGCACGCCGGTCTTGGAGGTGACCGTCGGCTGCCACAGGGACTCCTGATATCCAATGGCCGCCAACAGCCGCCAATCGACCTTTTCTTCCTTGGCGTAAGCCTTGAAGTGTTTCTCGTACTTGGGCAGGCGTTGCTGCAAGTGCTGGGCGAAGGTATAGGCACCGACATAGCCGAGTACATCGACATGCCCGTAATAGCGATCTTTCAGACGCTGCAAGGTGCCGTTCTTCTCAACCTTGTCGAGGTAACTGTTGACCTCATTGAGCAGGCTGTTGTCTTCACCCAGCGCCACAGCCCAGCTCTGGTGGCTGGCGTCTCCAAGGTCAAAGGCAACTCGCACGTTGGGGAAGTACACCTGGTTCATTGCCACTTCGTTGGAGTCCACCAACGTCAGGTCGATTTGCCCTTCGTCGACCATGCGCAACAGGTCGACCACCTCAACGGCGTCGGACTCTTCGTATTCAATCGCGGGAAATTGCTTTTTCAGTGCGGCCAATTGTTCGGCGTGGGTGCTGCCCTTGAGCACCATGATCTTCTTGCCTGCCAGATTTGCCGCCGTGGTGGGGCGGGACTGGCCGTTGCGGTAGATGATCTGTGGGGTGACTTCCAGATAAGGATGGGAGAAGCGCACTTGCTGGCGGCGCTGCTCGCTGCTGACCAGACCGGCGGCGGCCAGTACCGGACCGTTGGGTTTACCCAACTGGCCGAACAGGTCGTCAAGGTTGTCGGCGGTCTCGATCTCCAGCTTCACCCCCAGGTCATCGGCAAAGCGCTTGACCAGTTCGTATTCGAAACCGGTTTCGCCGTTGCGGTCCTGGAAATAGGTGGCCGGGCTGTTTCGGGTGACCACCCGCAATACGCCATCCTCCTTGATTCGCTCGAGCGTGCTGGGTTTATCAACACAGGCGCTGAGCATCAGGAAGAGTCCGGTGGCGATGAGCCATTTGGCGCATCGCGGGCGCAAAGCAGTTGGGGAAAACATCTGCGCAGTATACGCAAAGGACCCTCGGCGCCATATCTCGACAGCATGAGACTTGTCTGATAGCACCCCGCAAGCCGGGCTGAAGGCCGCAGAAACGGGGCCTGGCGAGCGATTATGAGGGCTAAAATAACTGCTCGGAATGACCCGGATAACGCCCTGATACGGTGCGATTTATGCCAACTGACGTCCGGCAGCGGCCACCGGTGCCGTTTCGGGTGCCGTTGGCGGCGGTTTACGCTAGAATGCACGGCCTCAAAGCACACCCCTTCCCGAGGCTGTCCCGAAGATGTTGATCCTGCGCGGCGCTCCTGCCCTTTCTGCCTTTCGCCACAGCAAACTCCTTGAGCAACTGAGCCAGAAAGTCCCGGCTGTCAGTGGCTTATATGCCGAATTTGCTCACTTCGCCGACGTTACCGGCGTTTTGACTTCCGACGAACAGCAAGTGCTGGCGCGCCTTCTGAAGTACGGTCCCAGCGTCCCAGTCCAAGAGCCTAGCGGCCGCTTGTTCCTGGTTCTGCCACGGTTTGGCACCATCTCGCCCTGGTCGAGCAAGGCCAGCGACATCGCCCGCAACTGCGGCCTGGAAAAAATCCAGCGCCTGGAGCGCGGGATTGCCTTCTACGTCGCGGGCCAGTTCAGCGATGCCGAGGCCGAGCTGATTGCCAGCAGCCTGCACGATCGCATGACCCAGATCATCGTTGGCCAGCTGGAACAGGCCGCCGGTCTGTTCAGCCACGCCGAGCCCAAACAGCTGACCGCGATTGACGTGCTCGGCGGCGGCCGCGCGGCCCTGGAAAAAGCCAATACTGAACTGGGCCTGGCCTTGGCCGAAGACGAGATTGACTACCTGGTCAACGCCTTCATCGGTCTCAAGCGCAACCCGCACGACATCGAACTGATGATGTTCGCTCAGGCCAACTCCGAGCACTGCCGTCACAAGATCTTCAACGCCAGTTGGGACATCGACGGCCAGAGCCAGGAAAAAAGCCTGTTCGGCATGATCAAGAACACCTACGTGATGCACAGCGAAGGCGTTCTGTCGGCTTATAAAGACAACGCCTCGGTGATTGTCGGCAGCGTTGCCGGCCGTTTCTTCCCGGACCCTGAAACCCGCCAGTACGGCGCGGTGCAGGAGCCGGTGCACATCCTGATGAAAGTCGAGACCCACAACCACCCGACCGCGATTGCCCCGTTCCCGGGCGCAGCCACCGGTTCCGGCGGCGAGATCCGCGACGAAGGTGCAACCGGCCGTGGCGCCAAGCCAAAGGCCGGCCTCACCGGTTTCACCGTCTCCAACTTGCAGATCCCGGGCTTCGAACAGCCGTGGGAAGTGCCGTACGGCAAGCCTGAGCGCATCGTCACCGCGCTGGACATCATGATCGAAGGCCCGCTGGGCGGCGCCGCGTTCAACAACGAATTCGGCCGTCCGGCCCTGACCGGCTACTTCCGTACTTTCGAGCAGTCCATCACCACCCCGCGTGGCGATGAAGTGCGCGGTTACCACAAGCCGATCATGTTGGCCGGCGGTATGGGCAACATCCGTGAAGATCACGTCCAGAAAGGCGAAATCCTCGTCGGTTCCAAGCTGATCGTCCTTGGCGGCCCGGCAATGCTGATCGGCCTGGGCGGCGGCGCGGCTTCCTCCATGGCCACCGGCACCAGCTCGGCAGACCTGGACTTCGCTTCCGTACAGCGTGAAAACCCTGAAATGGAACGCCGTTGCCAGGAAGTCATCGACCGTTGCTGGCAGTTGGGTGACAAGAACCCGATCAGCTTCATCCACGACGTCGGCGCGGGTGGTTTGTCCAACGCCTTCCCGGAACTGGTCAACGATGGCGACCGTGGCGGCCGCTTCGAACTGCGCAACATTCCAAACGACGAGCCGGGCATGGCCCCGCACGAAATCTGGAGTAATGAATCCCAGGAACGCTACGTGTTGGCGGTCGGCCCTGCCGACTTCGAACGCTTCCAGGCGATCTGCGAACGCGAGCGCTGCCCGTTTGCCGTCGTCGGTGAAGCCACTGCCGAGCCGCAACTGACGGTCACCGACAGCCACTTCGGCAACAGCCCGGTGGACATGCCGCTGGAAGTGCTGCTGGGCAAAGCCCCGCGCATGCACCGTTCGGCCGTGCGTGAAAACGAACTGGGCGACGATTTTGATCCGTCCACCCTGGCCATCGCCGATTGCGTGGAGCGCGTCCTGCACCACCCGGCCGTTGCCAGCAAAAGCTTTCTGATCACCATCGGCGACCGCACCATTACCGGTCTGGTTGCCCGCGATCAAATGGTCGGCCCGTGGCAGGTTCCGGTGGCCGACGTTGCCGTCACCGCTACCAGCTTCGACGTCTACACCGGTGAAGCCATGGCCATGGGCGAGCGGACTCCGCTGGCGCTGCTGGACGCTCCGGCGTCGGGCCGCATGGCCATCGGCGAAGTGCTGACCAACATTGCCGCTTCGCGCATTGGCAAGATCTCCGACATTAAGCTGTCGGCCAACTGGATGTCCGCTGCCGGTCACCCAGGTGAAGATGCGCGTCTGTACGACACCGTCAAAGCGGTCGGGATGGAGCTGTGCCCGGAGCTGGGCATTACCATTCCAGTGGGCAAGGACTCCATGTCCATGGCCACGCGCTGGAACGATGAAGGCGTGGACAAGAGCGTCACCTCGCCGCTGTCGCTGATCGTCACCGGCTTTGCGCCGGTCACCGACATCCGCCAGACCCTGACCCCGCAACTGCGCATGGACAAGGGCACCACCGACCTGATCCTGATCGACCTCGGTCGCGGGCAGAACCGCATGGGTGCCTCTATCCTCGCCCAGGTGCATGGCAAGCTCGGCCAGCACGCTCCGGACGTCGACGACGCCGAAGACCTGAAAGCCTTCTTCGCCGTGATTCAGGGCCTGAATGCCGACGGTCATCTGCTGGCTTACCACGACCGTTCCGACGGTGGTTTGCTGACCAGCGTTGTCGAGATGGCCTTCGCCGGTCACTGCGGCCTGAGTTTGAACCTCGACGGTCTGGCGGAAACCTCCGCCGACATCGCTGCAATCCTGTTCAACGAAGAATTGGGTGCGGTGATCCAGGTTCGCCAGGATGCCACTCCAGACGTACTTGCACAGTTCAGCGCCGCAGGCCTGGGCGACTGCGTGGCAGTGGTCGGCCAGCCGATCAACAACGGTGAAATCAACATCGTCTTCAACGGCGAAACCGTGTTTGAAGGTCAGCGTCGTCTGCTGCAACGCCAGTGGGCCGAAACCAGCTACCAGATCCAGCGTCTGCGGGACAACGTTGACTGCGCCGAGCAGGAATTCGACGTGATCCTGGAAGAAGACAACCCGGGCCTGAGCACCAAGCTCAGCTTCGACGTCAACCAGGACATCGCCGCGCCGTACATCAAGAAAGGCATCCGTCCACAAGTGGCCGTACTGCGTGAGCAGGGCGTCAACGGTCAGGTGGAAATGGCGGCTGCGTTCGACCGTGCCGGCTTCAATGCGATCGATGTGCACATGAGCGACATCCTCGCCGGTCGTGTTGACCTCAATGAGTTCAAAGGCCTGGTGGCCTGCGGCGGTTTCTCCTACGGCGACGTGCTGGGTGCCGGTGAAGGCTGGGCCAAGTCGGCCCTGTTCAATAGCCGTGCCCGCGATGCGTTCCAGGGTTTCTTCGAGCGTAACGACAGCTTCACCCTGGGCGTGTGCAACGGTTGCCAGATGATGTCCAACCTCAGCGAACTTATCCCGGGCAGCGAGTTCTGGCCGCACTTTGTGCGTAACCGTTCCGAGCAGTTCGAAGCCCGTGTGGCCATGGTTCAGGTACAGGAATCCAACTCGATCTTCCTGCAAGGCATGGCCGGTTCGCGCATGCCGATCGCCATCGCCCACGGTGAAGGCCATGCGGAATTCTCCAGCGAAGAAGCCTTGCTCGAAGCCGACCTGTCCGGCTGCGTGGCCATGCGTTTCGTCGACAACCACGGCAAGGTCACCGAGAGCTACCCGGCCAACCCGAACGGTTCGCCGCGCGGGATCACCGGGCTGACCAGCCGCGACGGTCGCGTGACCATCATGATGCCGCACCCGGAGCGCGTGTTCCGTGCCGTGCAGAACTCGTGGCGCCCGGAAGAGTGGAACGAAGATGGCGCGTGGATGCGCATGTTCCGTAACGCTCGCGTGTGGGTGAACTAAGGCGGTGTACAAGCTCAGCTTCTTTGTGCCCGACAGCCATGTGGAGACGGTGAAAACCGCCGTCTTCGCAGCCGGCGGCGGGCGCATCGGCACCTACGACAGCTGCGCCTGGCAAGTGCTGGGCCGCGGTCAGTTCCGGCCAATGGACGGCAGCCAGCCGTTTATTGGTCAGGTCGGACAGGTTGAAGTGGTCGAGGAATGGAAGGTTGAGCTGGTGGTGGCGGATGAGTTGATCGTGGCTGTCGTGGCTGCGTTGAAGCTTAGCCATCCGTATGAGACACCGGCGTATGAGGTGTGGCAGTTGGCGGATTTTTGATTCGCTGGTTGTGAAAGCGAGAAACCCGCTGGGCCTGGATGGCTAGCGGGTTTTTTGTTGCCTGTTAGGGCCTCATCGCGGGCAAGTCGAAGAGGCCCTAATGGTCAGTAAAGATTCAGGCTTTAACCCCAACCTCACGGCCGCTGACCAACCGCTCCAACGCCTCACCCAACCCCGAAGCCTTGTCACCAATCAGCAAGTGCCAAACACCACTCTCAAGCTGGCTAACACCCTGGCAACCCAGCGCAGTCAGTTGGGATTCCGACAACACCGAACCATCCCCCAACTCCACCCGCAGCCGCGTCATCGCCACCGCATCCAGTTGCAGCACATTGGCCCGACCGCCCAGGGCGCTCAGCCATTTCTCGGCCTCATGCACATTCACCGATGTGCTCTTCTCAGCAGGCGCTACCACCGCCGCCGGCGGCGCAACATACGAAGGCATCGCCAACCGAATCTCATCGGCAATGCTGTCCGCCATCGGCCCGACCACTATCTGCAAACTCCCACCGTTCCCCGGCCGAACCACAGCCATCGCGCCCAGCGCTTTCAGCTCTGCATCTACTGCCTTGTTGCGATCCACCATGTCCAGGCGTAGGCGCGTCGTGCAAGCACCCACACTCAGCAGATTCTCCGCACCACCCAGCGCCCGAATGTAAGCCCCGGCCCGTTGGTTATCGGTCATGGCCTCAGCTTGTACGACCTGAATATCCTCACGCCCCGGAGTCTTCAAATTGAAGCGACGGATGCAGTAGTTGAACACGCTGTAGTAGATCACCGCATACGCCAGCCCAACCGGGAACACCAGCCAGCCGTTGGTGGATTTACCCCAACCCAGCACCATGTCGATAAACCCGCCGGAGAAGGTAAAGCCCAGGTGAATGTTGAGCATGTTGGTGACCGCCATCGACAAGCCGGTCAGCAACGCATGTAGCAGATACAGGAATGGCGCGAGGAACATGAACGCGAACTCAATCGGTTCGGTCACCCCGGTCAGGAACGAGGTCAGCGCCATCGACAGGAAAATCCCGCCCATGATCTTGCGTCGTTCCGGCAGGGCATTGCGGTACATCGCCAAGCAGGCGGCAGGCAGGCCGAACAGCATTACCGGGAACATGCCGGTCATGAACTGGCCGCCTTTCGGGTCGCCGGCAAAGTAGCGGGTCAGGTCGCCGGTCACTACCGCGCCGGTCGCAGGATCGGTGAAGCTGCCGAACACAAACCAGGCCATGTTGTTGAGGATGTGGTGCAGACCGGTGACGATCAGCAGTCGGTTGAACACGCCGAAGACAAAGGCGCCGAGGCTACCGCTTTCCATCAGCAACACGCCGAAGCTGTTGATGCCGTGTTGGATCGGCGGCCATATCAGCCCGAAGATCACCCCCAATCCCACTGCCGAAAACCCGGTGACAATCGGTACAAACCGTCGCCCGCCAAAAAACGCCAGGTACTCCGGCAGCTTGATGTCCTTGAAGCGGTTATACAGCGCCCCGGCCATCAGGCCGCTGGCGATCCCGGCGAGCATGCCCATGTTGATGCTGGCATCCATCACCTTGAGTGTGGAGATCATCACCAGGTAGCCAATGGCACCGGCCAGCCCTGCCGTACCGTTGTTGTCCCGGGCAAAGCCCACGGCGATGCCGATCGCGAAGATCAGCGCCAGGTTGGCGAAGATCGCTTGCCCTGCGTCGTGCATCACCGCGATGTTCAAAAGGTCGGTGTCACCCAGTCGCAGCAGCAGGCCGGCAATCGGCAAGATGGCGATGGGTAGCATCAGCGCGCGGCCCAGGCGTTGCAGCCCTTTGATGAATAGTTGGTACATGGCGTGTCTCCTTTTTTCTTGTTGTTGTCAGCTCAGCGGCCAGTGGTGTTGACAGGCTTGGCGAACGGCCTTGGCGCTGCTCAGGTTAAGCAGGCCAAGGCTCAGTTGCCGGCATTGAGCCGCGTCCATGTGGCGGACGCGGTCCTTGATTTCTGCGATTTGCGGCGGGCTGACGGACAGCTCGCTGACGCCCAGGCCGATCAGCACAGGCGTGGCCAGCGGGTCAGATGCCAGAGCGCCGCATACACCGACCCAGCGGCCATGCTTGGCGGCGCCGATGCAGGTCTGGGCGATCAGCCGCAGCAGCGCCGGGTGCATTGCATCGACACGGGCGGCGAGGCCGGCGTGGTCGCGGTCCATGGCGAGGGTGTACTGGGACAGGTCGTTGGTGCCGATGGACAAGAAGTCAGCGTGCTCGGCCAGTTGCTCGGCCATCAGCGCGGCGGCCGGCACTTCGATCATCACCCCCAGTTCCGGGCGTTGGCTCAGCTCCAGTTCGGTGCACAGTTCATCCAGGCGCTGGCGGATGTGCAGCAACTCGTCGACTTCGCTGACCATCGGCAGCAGGATCCGGCAGCGTTGCAACGGGCTGACCTGAAGCAGGGCGCGCAGTTGCTGATCCAGCAGTTCCGGGCGTACCTGGGCCATGCGAATACCACGCAGACCGAGCACCGGGTTGGCTTCGGCGGGCAGCGGCAGGTAATCGAGTTGCTTGTCGCCGCCGACGTCGATGGTGCGGATGATCACGGATTTGTCGCCCATGGCATCCAGTACCGCTTGATAAGCCTGGCGCTGCTCCTGTTCATCGGGTGCTGTGCGGCGGTCGACGAACAGAAATTCAGTACGCAGCAGGCCGACACCATCGGCGCCGTTTTCATGGGCAATCTGTGCTTCGGCGCTGGAGGCGACGTTGGCTGCCACTTCAATGCCCACACCATCCAGGGTACTGGCCGGTGCTTGAGCCAAGGCCTGCTGCTGCTGATGCCGCAGTTTTTGCACATCACGAATCTGGTGGACCTGGGCATGACGTGCATCGTCCGGCGTGAGTTCCAGGCGACCATTGACGGCGTCCAGCACCACACGTTGGCCGGGCGGTACGTCGAGTACCTCCGAGCCCAATGCGACCACACACGGCAAACCTTTGCCCCGGGCGAGAATCGCCACATGAGAGGTCGCCCCGCCTTCGGCCATGCAGATACCTGCGGCGTTTTGTGCGCTCAGTTGCAGCAAATCCGACGGCGTCAATTCATGGGCGGCGACAATGGCGCCGGCGGGCAGTTCGAAATGCCAGGCTTCACCCAGTAGCGCGCGCAGTACGCGTTGTTGCAGGTCCCGCAGGTCGTTGGCGCGTTCGGCGAACAAGGGTTTGCCCAAGGCCAGCAACACCGCGCATTGGGCCTGGATCGCATCACGCCAGGCGTGAGTGGCAGCGCTGCCTTGTTCGATGGCGCCAGTGGCGGCTTCCAGCAGGGTCGGGTCTTCCAGCAGCGCGAGGTGGGCGGCGAAGATTTCTTCTTCCTCGACGGCCTTGCGCTGACGGGCGTGGTCCAGGGTATTGCGGATTTCGCCGCGCACCTGTTCCAGGGCGCCGTCCAGGTGCTGCAATTGCTCGTCGGCCGAGTGGTTGCCCAAGTCTTGCGGCAACTCAATCCCGTTCAGCCGGAACAGCGGCCCGCAGACCAGGCCGGGTGCGGCGCATACGCCTTGCAGTACACCGGCTTCGGTGTTGGCCAGGCGTGGGGCGACGGCCACCGGTGCATGAGACTCTTCGCTGACCGCGATAGACAGCGCGGCGATCAGCGCCTGTAACGCCGCGTCGCAATCTTTGCCACGGCAAGTGACCTGCACCTCATCCTGCTCACCGATGCCCAGTCCCATCAGGCCAATCAGGCTGTCGCACGACGCCGATTTGCCGGCGAAATGCAGTTGTGACTGGCTGCTGAAACCCTGGGCCGTCTTGCGGATCAAGGCGGCAGGGCGCGCATGCAGACCACCGCGGTGAGTGATGCGAATGCTGGCGCTGGCTTCGGTGTGGGCGTCGTCGGTGGCCGAGGATCGTGCAGTTGCTGCCTGGCGGGAAACCACTCGCAGCATCGGCTCGCCAACCTTGATCGTCTGTGAGGCAATCGGTTGTAGCTCAAACTGATCGCCATTGGTGACGATGATCAGGCTGATCAGGCTTTTGCACTGACGGGCGACACGGTCCACATCAAAGCGCACCAGCGCCTGTCCACTACTGACCCGTGCGCCTTCCTTGACCAGTAGGGCAAAACCTTCGCCTTTCAATTCGACGGTGTCGATGCCTATGTGCAGCAGCACTTCGGCGCCGTTGTCGGCACGAATCGTCAGGGCGTGGCCAGTACGGGCGACGTGGATCACCACGCCGTCGCACGGCGCATACAGGCAGTCGTTGAGCGGGTCGATGGCAATGCCGTCGCCCATGGCACCGCTGGCGAACACCTCATCAGGAACGTTGCCCAGGGTCAGCACCGGCCCACTGAGGGGGGCGCTGAGGGTGAGGTCATTATTATTGTGGGACATGGGCACGGTACTCATCAGGAAACGGCGGAAATCAACTCAGTGGGTACGGGTCACTTTGCTCAGGTGACGCGGCTGGTCCGGGTCCATGCCCCGGGCTTCAGCCAGGCCTGCGGCCATCACGTAGAAGCTCTGGATCGCCAGGATCGGGTCCAGGGCCGGGTGTTCGGCGCGGGTCAGGGTCAGGTCTCGCTCGGCGATATCGTCGGGCGCTGCCAGCAGCACACGGGCGCCGCGCTGGCGCATGTCGGCGGCCAGTGTCAGCAATCCCGCTTGTTCGGCACCGCGTGGGGCGAAGACCAGCAGTGGATAGTTCTCGTCGATCAGGGCCATCGGCCCGTGGCGCACTTCGGCGCTGCTGAAGGCTTCGGCCTGGATCGCCGAGGTTTCCTTGAGTTTGAGCGCGGCTTCCTGGGCGATGGCAAACCCGGCGCCACGGCCGATCACCATCAGACGCTGACAGTCGCGCAGGGCGTCGATGGCCAGGCGCCAATCCTGCTTGGCGGCCTCGCGCAAGCCATCCGGCAAGGCATGGCAGGCTTCCAGCAGACCGTCTTCCTGGTTCCAGTGGCCGATCAATTGGGCGCTGGCGCTCAGGGTGGCGATAAAACTTTTGGTGGCCGCGACGCTGTTTTCCGGCCCGGCGCACAGCGGTACGTGGAACTCACACGCGGCTTCCAGGGGTGAGTCTTCAGCGTTGACCATGGAAATGCTCAGGGCGCCACGCTTGCGCAACAGGCGCAGGCTGTTGACCAGGTCCGGGCTTTGCCCCGACTGAGAGAAACCGAAGGCCACCTGGCCGCTGACTTTGAGCGGCGATTGCAACATGGTCACCACCGACATTGGCAGCGACGCCACCGGAATCCCCAGGTGCTGCATGGTCAGGTAGGCGAAGTAACTGGCGGCGTGGTCCGAACTGCCCCGAGCGATGGTCATCGCCACTTGCGGCGGCTGACGGCGCAGGCGGCCGGCGACTTCCTCCAGCAACGGATCCAGGCATTGCAGTTGGGCCTCGACGGCCTCACAGGAGGACAGGGCCTCTTCAAGCATTTTTGAAGTCAATGGTTTCTCCTTCGACCATTACGTCGGTGAGGTTCAGGGAGCGGTCCAGGCGCACGCAGTCGGCAAAGCTGCCGGGTTGCAAGCGGCCGCGATCTTCCAGGCCCAGGTAGTCCGCAGGAAATTGCGACAGGCGTTGTGAGGCTTCGCTGATGGGCAGGCCGATCTTCACCAGATTGCGCAGCGCCTGATCCATGGTCAGGGTGCTGCCGGCCAGGGTGCCGTCGGCCAGGCGTACGCCGCCCAGGCATTTGGTCACGGTGTGGCTGCCCAGCTTGTATTCGCCGTCGGGCATACCGGCGGCGGCGGTGGAATCGGTGACGCAGTACAGGCACGGAATCGAGCGCAGGGCCACGCGCATGGCGCCCGGGTGGACGTGCAGCAGGTCGGGGATCAGTTCGGCATATTGGGCATGGGCCAGGGCCGCGCCGACGATGCCTGGCTCGCGGTGATGCAGCGGGCTCATGGCGTTGTACAAGTGGGTGAAGCTGGTGGCGCCGGCGGCGAGGGCGGCGACGCCTTCTTCATAGCTGCCCAGGGTGTGACCGATTTGCATACGCACGCCCCGAGCGCTGAGGGTACGGATCAGCGCATCGTGGCCGGCGATTTCCGGGGCAATGGTGATCACCCGGATCGGCGCCAAGCGCAAATATGCTTCCACTTCGGCCATCAACGCGGTGTGGGCGAAGTTCGGTTGTGCGCCGAGTTTGCCGGGGTTGATGTAAGGGCCTTCCAGGTGCACGCCAAGGACGCGGGCGCTGCCGGCCGGGCGGTTTTCACAGAAATGGCCGAGGGCGCCCAGCACGCTGGAGATTTCGTCCACCGGCGCGGTCATGGTGGTGGCGAGCAGCGAAGTGGTGCCAAACCGCACATGCGTACGGGTGATGGTCTCGAAGGCTTCGGTGCCTTCCATGATGTCTTTGCCGCCGCCGCCATGAACGTGCAGGTCGATAAAGCCCGGCAGCAGGTAGGGCAGGTCATTTTTGGTCGGGTCGCAGGGCACGCCTTCAACGGCAATGACTTTACCGTTGTGGTGCACCAGACGGCCGCGAATCCAGCCTTGAGGCGTGAGGATGTTGTCTTCGGACATGGCAGTTCTCTAAGTCTCGCAATTGGCGGCAAAGTCATATCGACGCGGCTTTCTAACGTCGGAGCTCTGCGACAAAGTCGTAGTAATCGTTGCGGCAGTAGGTGTCGGTGATTTCGATGGGCGTGTTGTCGGCGGTGTAGCCCACGCGAGTCATCAGCAACATGGCGGCGCCGGGGGCGATGCCCACCAGGGCGGCGAACTCGTCCGAGGCGTTGATCGCCTGGATGTGCTGCAGGGCGCGCACGATGGGTTTGCCGATGCTTTCCAGGTATTCGTAGAGCGAGTTGCCGATGGCTTGCGGTTGCGGGAGTACCGAGGCCGGCATGGCGGTCATTTCGATCGCCATGACCGTGTCGTCGGCCTTACGCAGGCGTTTGAGCCGCGCCACTTTGTCGGTGGGCGAGAGGCACAAGCGGATCAGTTCTTCGTGGGTCGGTGGGGTGATGTCCCGCTCCAGCCATTGGGAGGTGGGGACAAAGCCCTTGAGCCGCAGCATTTCGCTGAAACCCGAGAGGCGTGACAGCGGCTGCTCCAGGCGCGGCGTGATGAATGTCCCGGAACCCTGGCTGCGACGAATCAGGCCTTGAGTGAACAGCACTTCCAACGCCTTGCGGGCGGTCACCCGGGAAATACTCAACTGCTCGCTGAGGGCGCGTTCCGACGGCAATGCCTGCTCGGATTTCCACTGGCCAGCATGAATCGCGGCTTCCAGGTTACGGGCCAGTTGCAGGTACAGCGGCGTGGATTGTTTGTCGTCAGGGCGCAAGGCCAGGATCGGGTTCATCTGTAGGGTTTCCGATGCGGTTATTGGAGTGTTGTCGCCCGGTAGTGGTCAGAAACTAATACCACTTAAATACCATGTCAATGCCATGAAAATGGTGCAGGCGAGCATTTGCGGGCGCCTTTATAGTGCGTCGAATCGAGTGGTATTAGAGAGGTCTTTCTTGGCAGCAGAGGCGCGCAGCCTCCGGCCGTGCCTGGCAGGTGAACTGGTATTCACCGGCAGGCATCGCTTGAGGTTGGGATTTTTTTTGAGTTTTTTTTAGCTGATTTTTACCAGTGGTAGAAAGTTACGGCCGAATTTCGATCAGCGTGCCGTCCTTGACCAGGTTCCAGACCTCACGCATGTCGACATTGCGCATACCGATACAGCCGTCGGTCCAGTCCAGGGTGTGGAACCATTCTTCTGGATAATCTTCGGCGTCGGGGGTGCCGTGGACCATGATCATGCCGCCCGGGAGTACGCCTTCGCGGCGCGCACGGGCGGCGTCGGTAATGTTGGGATAGGAGATGTGCATGGACAGATTGAAGCGGTCGCTGGTCTTGCGCCAGTCGATCCAATAGAGGCCTTCCGGGGTTCTGCGGTCGCCTTCCATCAGCTTGGTGCCCTTGGGGTTTCTGCCCAGGGAAATGCGGTAGGTCTTGAGAGGCTTGCCGTCATTGATCAGTTGCAACTGACGGGCGGATTTGAGAACCAGGATCTTTTCGACAGGTTTACCGTTCAGCGTCTCCAGGGTGGAGGCTGGCGACAGCGTGGCGAACGACAGACAAATCAGAGCAAGCAACCAACGCATCAAGCGATATTCCTTAGAAGACTACGTACTGTCTGGATTGTTATTTGGCGAACGCAGTCAATGGCGGTACTGACTCGCTGTGCACGGGATAGGACTGTTGCCGACGGTCAGCGAAAAAGCATTCTAAGGTACGCCCGACCGTGCGGAAAGCCAGCTCGGACCAAGGGATGTCGGCTTCATCAAATAGCCGTACTTCCAGGCTCTCGGGCCCGGCGCAAAAGTCCAGGTCGATCAGCTCGGCGCGATAGAAAATATGCACCTGGCTGATGTGCGGTACGTCGATCAGGGTATAGATGCTCAGGTTGCGCACTCGGGCGCAGGCTTCTTCCATGGTTTCACGCATGGCGGCCTGTTCCACGGTCTCGCCGTTTTCCATGAAGCCTGCGGGCAGTGTCCAGAAGCCCAGGCGCGGCTCGATGGCCCGGCGGCACAGCAGCACCTGGTCGCCCCAGACCGGCACGGTACCGGCGACGATATTGGGGTTTTGGTAGTGAATGGTCTGACAGTGATCGCAGACAAAACGCAGGCGTGCGTCGCCTTCGGGAATGCGTTGGATGACCGGTTTACCGCACTGGCTACAGAAGTTCATGCTGGGGTTCCTGACGAGTGCGCCTATCTTGGCGTGGCAGGGTTTGGCCTGCAAGTTGTCGTTTAGCGACACCGCTCGGGTTTTGGGGTTGGGCGCCTGCACGCTTTGGTGCATGATACAAAGTAGCCAACAGATCGAGATGACTCATGCTGGACGAGCTACTTCGCCGGGTAAGCAATCATACGCCACACACACTGGAGGCTGACGGCCGTTTCCCGGAGGCTGCCGTGCTCGTACCGATCACCCGTAGCGACGAGCCGGAGCTGATCCTGACGCTGCGGGCCAGCGGTTTGTCGACCCATGGTGGCGAAGTAGCGTTTCCCGGCGGGCGGCGCGATCCCGAAGACCCGGACCTGATATTCACCGCCTTGCGCGAGGCTGAAGAAGAAATCGGCCTGCCACCGGGCCTGGTGGAAGTAGTCGGCCCGCTCAGTCCCTTGATTTCCCTGCATGGCATTCGCGTCACACCCTATGTCGGTATCATCCCCGATTACGTGGAATACCTGGCGAACGACGCCGAAATCGCCGCCGTCTTCAGCGTGCCCCTGGAGTTTTTCCGCCAGGACCCACGCGAACACACTCACCGTATCGATTACCAGGGCCGCAGTTGGTACGTGCCCAGCTATCGGTTTGGCGAGTACAAGATTTGGGGGCTGACGGCGATCATGATTGTCGAGCTGATCAATCTGCTCTATGACGACGCTGATATCAGCCTGCACCGTCCGCCAAAAAGTTTTATCAACACCTGATAAGCCATCGTTTCGTATGGCACGCCATGAGGGTCACACTATGAAATACCGCCTGGGCGACGCCCGAGTCGAGACCCATCCCGACAGTTGGGTAGCGCCCAATGCCACGCTGGTGGGCAAGGTCAAGCTGGAAGAGGGCGCCAACGTCTGGTTCAACGCGGTATTGCGCGGCGATAACGAACTGATCCTGATCGGCAAGAACAGCAACGTGCAAGACGGCAGCGTGATGCACACCGACATGGGCTACCCATTGACCCTGGGTACCGGCGTGACCATTGGCCATAACGCCATGTTGCATGGCTGTACCGTCGACGATTACAGCCTGATCGGTATCAACGCGGTGATCCTCAACGGCGCGAAGATCGGCAAGCACTGCATCATTGGCGCCAACTCGCTGATCGGCGAGGGCAAGGAGATTCCCGATGGCTCGCTGGTGATGGGATCGCCGGGTAAAGTGGTGCGGGAGTTGACCGAAGCGCAGAAGAAGATGCTGGAGGCCAGCGCCGCGCACTATGTGCATAACTCACAGCGTTATGCCCGTGATCTGGTTGAGCAGGAAGAATGAACACGCCAGAACGCCCAGTGGCTTCGCCTTGCGTGAGTATTTGTGCGCTGGATGACGATGACATCTGCACTGGCTGCCAGCGCAACGTAGATGAAATCACCCGCTGGAGTCGCATGGACAATGCAGAGCGGCGGGTGGTGTTGGGGTTGTGCCATGAACGGGCCAAGGCGAGCGGAATGATGTGGATGATCCCCGGGAAATCTGGCGCCTAACCCTGTGGCGAGGGGGCTTGTCCCCAGTTAAGTCACCGCAGCCAGGCAGGTAAATCTGTGTTGTAGGTTTTAGGGCCGCTTCGCAGCCCAACGGGGGGACAAGCCCCCTTGCCACAGAGTACCCTGTGCCCCTTGCCCACAGGTCCCTCGTCCCATGTTTTTCCTGATCGCCTATATCAGCAGCGTCGTGCTGATCAACTTCGCCTTTTCCACCGCTCCACACCTGGACGTCATCTGGTCCGCCTGGGGCGGCCTGGTATTTATCCTGCGGGACATGGTGCAAACGCGCTTCGGTCATGGCGCGATCATTGCCATGCTGGCGGCGCTGGTGCTGTCCTATGTCACGTCCGACCCCGCCATTGCGCTGGCCAGCGCCACGGCCTTCGCGGTCTCCGAGTGCATTGACTGGCTGGTATTCAGTATCACCAAGCGCCCATTGCACGATCGACTGTGGATAAGCTCGGCACTGAGCATTCCCCTCGATACCTTTATCTTTTTTGGCCTGATCGGCGCCCTGACGCCCGCCGTGGCAGGGACTGCCCTGGTCTCGAAATTCGCCGGGGTGACCGTGGTCTGGCTGGCGATGGCCTGGCGTATACGCCGACAGCGTGTCGCCAACTGAAGCCAATCTTTACAGTTCATGTAAAATGCCGGCCTTTCTCCCCATGATCCGCTCCCCTGAGGACCTGAGATGACCCGAATTGGAACTCCATTGTCGCCAACCGCGACCCGCGTTTTGCTGTGTGGCTGCGGTGAGCTGGGCAAGGAAGTGGTAATCGAGCTGCAACGCCTGGGCGTTGAAGTGATCGCCGTGGATCGCTACGCCAACGCACCGGCCATGCAGGTTGCCCATCGCAGCCATGTGATCAACATGCTCGATGGCGCCGCCCTGCGTGCGGTGATCGAGGCGGAGAAGCCGCACTACATCGTCCCGGAAATCGAAGCCATCGCCACCTCCACTCTGGTGGAGCTGGAATCCGAAGGCTTCACCGTGATTCCTACCGCTCGCGCCGCGCTGCTGACCATGAACCGCGAAGGCATTCGTCGCCTGGCCGCTGAAGAGCTGGACCTGCCGACCTCGCCATATCACTTCGCTGACACTGTGGAAGACTACCGCAAGGCCGTCGAAGACCTCGGTTTCCCATGTGTTGTGAAACCGGTGATGAGCTCGTCGGGCAAGGGCCAGAGCCTGCTGCGCAGTGCCGATGACGTGCAGAAAGCCTGGGACTACGCTCAAGAGGGCGGCCGTGCTGGCAAGGGTCGGGTGATCATCGAAGGTTTTATCGATTTCGACTACGAAATCACCCTGCTGACCGTGCGCCACGTGGGTGGTACAACGTTCTGCGCGCCAGTGGGACACCGTCAGGAGAAGGGCGATTATCAGGAGTCCTGGCAGCCTCAGGCGATGAGCCCGATTGCCTTGGCGGAGTCCGAGCGCGTCGCCAAAGCAGTCACTGAAGCCTTGGGCGGTCGCGGCCTGTTTGGCGTCGAGCTGTTCATCAAGGGCGATCAGGTGTGGTTCAGCGAAGTGTCGCCGCGCCCACACGACACCGGCCTGGTGACCCTGATTTCACAGGACTTGTCGCAGTTTGCCCTGCACGCGCGGGCGATTCTGGGCTTGCCGATTCCATTGATCCGTCAGTTCGGGCCATCGGCTTCGGCGGTGATTCTGGTGGAAGGGCAGTCGACTCAGACGGCATTCGCCAACCTTGGTGCTGCGCTGAGCGAGCCGGATACGGCATTGCGTCTGTTTGGCAAACCGGAAGTGAATGGCCAGCGCCGCATGGGCGTGGCATTGGCGCGGGATGAGTCGATCGAGGCTGCTCGGGCCAAAGCGACCCGTGCTTCCCAGGCTGTTGTAATCGAGCTGTAACCGCGGCGCGCCTATCGCGGGCAAGCCCGGCTCCCACATTCGACCGCATTGCCAAGGCTGGTAGTGATCAAAATGTGGGAGCGGGCTTGCCCGCGATAGCGGTCTATCAGTCGACCTTGTTCAAATCGTTATCCCGCGTCTCTTTCAGGCACAGCACAGCAATCAAGCTGAGCAACGCTGCCGCCGACACATATCCACCGACATAACTCAGACCACCCATCGCCACCAGCTTGGTTGCGAAGAAGGGCGCGGCTGACGCACCTACGATTCCACCCAGGTTATACGCCGCCGAAGCGCCGGTATAACGCACGCGGGTCGGGAACAGTTCCGGCAACATCGCGCCCATTGGAGCGAACGTGATGCCCATCAGGAACAGCTCCAGGGCCAGAAACAACGCCACGGCCCAGGTCGAGCCATGGGTCAGTAACGGTTCCATGGTAAAGCCCGACAGGATGGCCAGGATCGCGCCGACGATCAGCACCGGCTTGCGCCCGTATCGATCACTGGCCAAGGCCGCCAGTGGCGTGGCCAATCCCATGAACAGCACCGCAAAGCACAGCAGCCCGAGGAAGGTTTCGCGGCTGTAGCCCAATGTGGATACGCCGTAACTCAGGGAAAACGCCGTGGTGATATAGAACAGTGCATAACACACCACCATCGAGGCCGCGCCCAGCAGCACTGGCAGCCAATGCTGGCTGAACAGCTCTACCAATGGCACTTTCACCGGTGCTTCCTTGGCGACGGCATTGGCGAAGACCGGGGTTTCATGCAGCTTCAGTCGTGCATACAGGCCAACCATCACCAGCGCTGCGCTGAGGATGAATGGGATACGCCAGCCCCAGCTACGGAACTGTTCATCGCTCAGGTTCATGGCCAGGATCAGGAACAGTCCGTTGGCGGCCAGGAAACCAATGGAGGGTCCCAACTGCGGGAACATGCCGAACCAGGCGCGCTTACCCTTCGGTGCGTTCTCCGTGGCCAGCAATGCTGCGCCGCCCCATTCCCCACCAAGGCCCAAGCCCTGCCCGAAGCGCAGCACGCAGAGCAGGATCGGTGCCCAGGCGCCGATGCTGTCATAACCGGGCAGCAAGCCGATCAGCGTGGTACAGACCCCCATCAGCAGCAGGGACGCCACCAGTGTCGATTTTCGGCCAATGCGGTCACCGAAATGGCCGAATAACGCTGAACCCAGAGGGCGGGCGATAAAAGCGATGCCGAAGGTCAGGAATGACGCGAGCATCTGCGCCGTGCCGGATGTCTGTGGGAAGAACACAGGGCCGATCACCAATGCGGCGGCGGTGGCGTAGATATAGAAGTCGTAGAACTCGATGGCGGTACCGACGATGCTCGCCGTGGCGACCCGGGCGGTCGAGTTGGTCGGGGCGGCCGCGGCCTCGTTATAGGTGGTGCTCATTGACGTATCCCTGAAGTCATTGCGCGCTTGAGCGCGGATTATTATTGGTCTTGCACCCATGGATCAGGGTTTTGCGCGGAGCGGCTCGGGATGGGAGCGAGCGCCGGTCAGACATGGTAACGCGATGCCTGGACGCACTGAGTGCGGGTAGCACGCGGTCGGGCGGGGCTTGGGTAAGCCGTGGGGATTATAGGAAGGGGGGTGTGGATACAACAAGAGGTACAAGCGCAGAAGCTAATGTGGGAAGGGGGCTTGTGTGGGAGCAGGCCCCCACATTGACCGTGTTTCGTCAGAAGGTCAGGCGGCCACCGGCACCGTGCTGGTGTGCCAGATCAGCACCTTGCTCACGCGGTTGTCTTCGGTCTCGACGATTTCCAGGCGATAGCGGCCAATCTTCAGGCATACCGCACAATCGGGAATGGTCTCCAGTGCTTCGGTCACCAGGCCGTTAAGGGTTTTCGGCCCGTCGCTGGGCAGGTGCCAGCCCAGGCTCTTGTTCAGTTCGCGGATGGAGGCTGCGCCGTCGATCACGTATCGGCCGTCCAACTGCGGCTCAATGTGCGGGTTATCCACGCTTTGCTCGCTTTCGAATTCACCGACGATTTCCTCGAGAATGTCTTCCAGCGTCACGATGCCCAGCACTTCTCCGTATTCGTCCACCACCATGCCCAGGCGTCGTTGCTGTTTATGGAAGTTCAACAGTTGCAGTTGCAGGGGGGTGCTTTCCGGGACGAAGTAGGGTTCATGGCAGGCCGCCAGCAACGCGTCTTTGGTCAGGCTGGCGTCTGGCAACAGGTGCTGGACCTGGCGGGTGTTGAGCACCGCCTCGACCTGGTTGATGTCGCTGTGGAACACCGGCAGCCGGGTGCGCTGGGACGTGCGCAACTGCTCGATGATCTCTTCGATGGGGTCATCCAGGTTGATGCCGTCCACTTCGCTGCGGGGTACCAGGATGTCATTGACGGTGATGTTGTCCAGGGCGTGGATGCCCGGCATGCCCGCTTCCCGGCCATTGGGGGCTTCGGCTTCCGGTTCATCGTCGTGGTCCGGTTGTGGTTCGTCGCTTTTCTTGACGATGCCGGCCTTGCGGGCAAACGGACGCAGCAGTAACAGGCTGATACCGTTAAGTAACCAGGCCAGCGGATAAAGAATTTTCAGCGGCACGCCCAGCAGCGTATTACCAAACCCCAGCACTGCATGGGGGTGGCGGGTGGCCAGCGTTCGGGGCAGGTAGTCGGCCAGCACCAGCAGCGCGGTGCAGGAAATCACCCAGCCAAGCCATGGGCCGTTTTCCGCCCAGGCATAGATCGCCAGCAAGGTGCAAAGGATCACCACCACGGCGCGACACAAGGTGTTGCAGAGGATCAGGCTGTTGCGCGGGAAACTCAGGCGGGCGGCGGCCTTATCGCTTTGACGAGTGCCGGGGCGCAGGGCCAGCAAATGGTGCTGGGCGGCTTCGATGGCGGTAAACAGCGCCGACCACAAAACCAGCAAGGCGATTACCGCGAGCATCGGCCCCAGGGGCAAGTTGTCCATTATTACTGCCCGTCAGATATGCAGGATGAATTCGCGAACCAGCTTGCTGCCGAAATACGCCAACATCAGCAGGCAGAAACCGGCCAGGGTCCAGCGGATCGCCTTGTGCCCGCGCCAGCCCAGGCGGTTGCGGCCCCACAGCAGCACGCTGAACACCACCCAGGCCAGGCACGCCAGCAGGGTTTTGTGCACCAGGTGCTGGGCGAACAGGTTCTCGACGAACAGCCAGCCGGAGATCAGCGACAGCGACAGCAAAGTCCAGCCGGCCCAGAGGAAACCGAACAGCAGGCTTTCCATGGTTTGCAGCGGCGGGAAGTTCTTGATCAGCCCGGAGGGGTGCTTGTGTTTGAGCTGGTGGTCCTGCAGGAGCAGCAATAAGGCCTGGAACACCGCAATGGTGAACATGCCATAGGCGAGGATCGACAGCAGGATGTGGGCCAGGATGCCCGGTTCTTCATCGATCACCTGCACCGTGCCCGACGGCGCGAATTGCGCCAGCAGCACGGTCAGCATCCCCAGCGGGAACAGCAGCACCAGCAGGTTTTCCACCGGAATCCGCGAACAGGCCAGCAGGGTCAGGGCGATTACTGCGGCGGCAATCAGGCTGGCAGCGCTGAAAAAATCCAGGCCCAGGCCGACCGGCGTCATCAGATGAGTAAACAGGCTGGCAGCATGGGCCAGCAGGGCGAGTACGCCGAGACTGACCAGCAGGCGCTTATCCGCCTTGGCGCATTGGGCCAGACGTGTGCCTTGGTAGATAGTCGCAGCGGCATACAAGATGGCGGCGGCGAGACTGGTGAGCAAACTGGGTGACAAAGGGAGCATAAATCCTGTTAAGCAAGCCCGAAAGCCGATGAGTTTGGCATACACCTGCGTTCCACGAAAGACCACCGAGCCAGACAGCGGGTGTGCATGTCGACAGTCTTCGCTATAATCCGCGACCTGCCCACGGCGCAGGCTCGCCGAGCGCTGTTTTTAATAGCGATTTACCACAGCCTGGGCCGCCATTACCTCGGTCTACCAATGCACTTCGATGAATAGGGCCTGAAAGGATCGCGCATGTTTGAAAACCTGACTGACCGTCTCTCGCAGACGCTGCGCCATGTCACCGGCAAGGCCAAGCTGACCGAGGACAATATTAAAGACACCCTGCGTGAAGTACGCATGGCGTTGCTGGAAGCCGACGTTGCCTTGCCTGTGGTCAAGGACTTCGTCAACTCGGTCAAGGAACGTGCGGTCGGCACCGAAGTGTCCCGCAGCCTGACCCCGGGCCAGGCCTTTGTGAAGATTGTCCAGGCCGAACTCGAAAGCCTGATGGGCGCGGCCAACGAAGATTTGAACCTCAGTGCCGTGCCTCCGGCCGTAGTGCTGATGGCTGGCTTGCAAGGTGCGGGTAAAACCACCACCGCCGGCAAGCTCGCGCGTTTCCTTAAAGAGCGCAAGAAAAAGTCCGTGATGGTGGTTTCTGCCGACGTTTACCGTCCGGCGGCCATCAAGCAACTGGAAATGCTGGCGGGTGAAGTGGGCGTGACCTTCTTCCCGTCCGACCTGAGCCAGAAGCCCGTCGATATCGCCCAGGCGGCTATTAAAGAAGCCAGGCTGAAATTCATCGACGTGGTCATCGTCGATACCGCCGGTCGCCTGCACATCGACGAAGAGATGATGGGGGAGATCAAGGCGCTGCATGCCGCGATCAACCCGGTCGAGACGCTGTTCGTGGTCGACGCCATGACCGGCCAGGATGCGGCCAACACCGCCAAGGCCTTTGGTGATGCGCTGCCGCTGACCGGCGTGATCTTGACCAAGGTCGACGGCGATGCCCGTGGTGGTGCCGCGCTATCGGTGCGTGCCATCACCGGCAAGCCGATCAAGTTCATCGGTATGGGCGAGAAGAGCGAAGCGCTCGAACCGTTCCACCCTGAGCGGATCGCCTCGCGGATTCTCGGCATGGGCGACGTGCTCAGCCTGATCGAACAGGCCGAAGCGACGCTCGACAAGGACAAGGCCGATAAACTGGCCAAGAAGCTGAAGAAGGGCAAGGGCTTCGACCTCGAAGACTTCCGTGATCAGTTGCAACAGATGAAAAACATGGGCGGCCTCGGCGGCCTCATGGACAAACTGCCTAACATGGGCGGTGTGAACCTGGCGCAAATGGGCAACGCCCAGGGTGCGGCAGAGAAGCAATTCAAGCAGATGGAAGCCATCATCAACTCCATGACCCCGGCCGAGCGCCGCGACCCTGAGATGATCAGCGGTTCGCGCAAACGCCGGATCGCCATGGGTTCCGGCACTCAGGTGCAGGACATCGGTCGCTTGATCAAGCAGCACAAGCAGATGCAGAAGATGATGAAGAAGTTCTCCGCCAAAGGCGGAATGGCCAAAATGATGCGCGGCATGGGCGGTATGTTGCCCGGCGGCGGCATGCCCAAGATGTAGTGACCTGTTTCGAGGGTAGCTGCTCAATTATGGCGGCGTCTGTTGTTCTTATGCTGCGTTGCCGCTCCTCCCCATAGTCAGCTATGGATCGTCGCGGCGCCTTGCCTGAGAACAACAGCCACTCGCCAAAATCGAGCGCTATCCACGAAACAGGCCACAAAGAATTCGAGCAGGGGCTCGCTCCTGCTCCGACCCACAGGGATGTGGGATCTCCAGCAAACCCGCACTTGGCGGGAGCTGACTGGCCGTTTTAACCGACGGCTCTATAGCAGATCTGAATGGCACACAGGTAGGTGCCGGAAAAAGACATTTGCAAAAGTCCGGATATTCCTTAGAATATGCGGCCTTTCGGGCACCCATGCCCGCTGTGCATTTAGATTTGCAGCACCGACTACAGGAACGATGTTCACATGCTAACAATCCGTCTTGCCCTTGGCGGCTCCAAAAAGCGCCCGTTTTACCACTTGACCGTAACCGACAGCCGCAACCCGCGCGACGGTTCGCACAAGGAACAGGTTGGTTTCTTCAACCCTGTTGCTCGTGGTCAAGAAGTTCGTCTGTCCGTGAACCAAGAGCGCGTAGCCTACTGGCTGAGCGTTGGTGCACAACCTTCTGAGCGTGTTGCTCAGTTGCTGAAGGACGCTGCTAAGGCTGCGGCCTGAGCAATATGAACGCGACGCCTGCTGTTGCTGATGATTTGATCGTTATCGGCAAGATTTATTCTGTTCACGGCGTTCGCGGCGAAGTGAAGGTGTACTCCTTTACTGATCCTACTGAAAACCTGTTGCAATACAAAACCTGGACGCTCAAGCGTGAAGGCAGCGTTAAACAGGTTGAGCTGGTCAGCGGACGTGGGAACGACAAGTTCCTGGTCGCAAAGCTCAAGGGTCTTGATGATCGTGAAGAAGCCCGTCTTCTGGCCGGTTACGAGATCTGCGTGCCACGCAATCTGTTCCCTGAATTGACCGACGGCGAGTACTACTGGTACCAGCTCGAAGGTCTGAAGGTCATTGATCAACTCGGGCAATTGTTCGGGAAAATCGATCATCTTCTGGAAACCGGCGCCAATGATGTAATGGTGGTCAAGCCTTGCGCTGGCAGCCTGGATGATCGCGAACGCCTGTTGCCGTATACCGAGCAATGTGTGTTGGCCGTCGACCTGGCAGCGGGCGAGATGAAGGTGGAATGGGACGCGGACTTCTAAACGTGGCTAATCTGCGCGTAGAAGTGATCAGTTTGTTTCCCGAGATGTTTTCCGCCATCAGCGAGTACGGCATCACCAGTCGTGCGGTGAAACAGGGGCTCTTGCAGCTCACCTGTTGGAATCCGCGAGACTACACGACGGATCGACATCACACTGTGGACGATCGCCCATTTGGCGGTGGCCCGGGCATGGTGATGAAGATCAAGCCCCTGGAAGATGCTCTGGTTCAGGCCAAGGCAGCAGCCGGGGAGAAGGCGAAGGTAATTTACCTGTCCCCTCAAGGCCGTCAGCTGAATCAGTCGGCGGTACGCGAGTTGGCGAATCTGGAAGCATTAATCCTGATTGCCGGTCGCTACGAAGGCATTGACGAGCGTTTTATTGAAGCTCATGTCGATGAAGAGTGGTCGATTGGGGACTATGTCCTGTCTGGCGGCGAGCTGCCGGCGATGGTCCTGATAGATGCGGTTACACGACTGCTGCCTGGAGCTTTAGGGCATGCGGACTCCGCGGAGGAAGATTCCTTCACGGATGGTTTGCTGGATTGCCCGCACTACACCCGACCGGAGGTGTATGCGGATCAGCGTGTTCCCGACGTATTGCTAAGTGGCAATCACGCACACATCCGGCGTTGGCGTTTACAGCAGTCCCTCGGGCGGACCTATGAACGACGCGCCGATCTTCTGGAAAGCCGCTCGCTTTCTGGAGAAGAGAAGAAGCTGCTCGAGGAATACATCCTCGCGCGGGACGATAGTTAACAACGTATCGATGGTAGGTCCGACGACTTACCTTAGGAGCACAGCATGACTAACAAAATCATCCTTGCACTCGAAGCAGAGCAGATGACCAAAGAGATCCCTACCTTTGCCCCGGGCGACACCATTGTCGTTCAGGTGAAAGTGAAGGAAGGCGACCGTTCGCGTCTGCAAGCGTTCGAAGGCGTGGTAATTGCCAAGCGTAACCGTGGTGTGAACAGTGCTTTCACTGTTCGTAAAATCTCCAACGGTGTCGGCGTAGAGCGTACTTTCCAGACCTACAGCCCGCAAATCGACAGCATGGCAGTTAAACGTCGCGGTGACGTACGTAAAGCCAAGCTGTACTACCTGCGTGACCTGTCCGGTAAAGCAGCTCGCATCAAGGAAAAACTGGCTTAAGTCCAGCTTCCCGATGCAGAAAAAAGCAGCCTTCGGGCTGCTTTTTTGTGCCCGGGATTTGTCTATTGCTCCGGCTGGATCACCGCCAGCAACGTCCATCCCGCCACCGGCTTCAAGCCGCTTTCCGGTGTCACTACATGCACCCAGCCGCTGGTGTCTCGGGCAAACAGCAAGATAGCGCGCTCGCCGTGCAGCACTTGATAGTCGTCCCAGCTAAACCCATCCGTCAGGTTGGTGCTGTAGAGCTCAGCGCCTTGCCCCAACAGGCTGGCCAGTTTGGTGTAGCTCAGCGGCTGGCTCCCCAGCAAATGCCCGCGATGCTCATGGCTTGCCCGGTGCTTGTCGGTTCGTCGGCTTTCCTGACTGCTGGCGAGGGCAAACAGCCGTTGGCCAAACTCATGGCGAAAACGCATGGCGGCCAAGGTGTTCAATTCGCCTGATGGCGACAGGGCCAGCAAGTGCCCCAAGCCCACCAGGTCCAGATGCGATTCGGCATGCTGCGATGCCGGGTTACCAAAATAGGTCGGCAAACCCTCCATCCGGCTGGCACGGATATTCTCCCAGCTTGAATCGGTCAGCAGCACCCGGCAGCCCAACTGTTGCAAGGCTTTACCCAATATACGTGCCGGGCCGTTGGCACCGACGATCAGAAAACCGCTGGGCGCCGGCTCTGCCACTTTCAACAGGCGAGCCAGTGGACGTGCCGTGGCACTTTGCAACACCACCGTGCCGATAATCACCGCGAAGGTCAGGGGCACCAGCAGCAACGCACCTTCATGACCCGCTTCATCCAGGCGAATGGCGAAAATCGCTGACACCGCCGCCGCCACAATCCCTCGTGGCGCAATCCACGCCAGCAGCGCCCGTTCCCGCCAATTCAGGTTCGAGCCAAAGGTCGACAGGGCGACATTCAATGGCCGCGCAATAAACTGAATGATCAACAACAGGATCAGCACAAACGGCCCCAGGGCGATCAGTGCGTTCAGGTCCAGCCGCGCCGCCAGCAGAATGAACAGCCCGGAGATCAGCAGGACACTGAGGTTCTCCTTGAAGTGCAGGATGTGCCGCACATCGACGCCCTTCATATTGGCCATCCACATGCCCATCAGCGTCACCGCCAGCAGGCCGGATTCGTGCATCACCTGGTTGGAAGCGATAAAGACCCCCAGCACGCCCGCCAGGGTCGCCAGGTTGTGCAAGTACTCCGGCAGCCATTGCCGGCGCATGATCTGGCCCAGTACCCAGCCACCGGCGATACCGAACAGGCTGCCGCACACAATCACCCCGCCAAAGGTCAGCAGGCTGTGGCTCAAGCCGTCGCCGGAGGCGCGGGCGATGATAAAGCTGTAGACCACCACCGCCAGCAACGCGCCGATCGGGTCGATGACAATGCCTTCCCAGCGCAGGATGTTGGCGATAGAGGCTTTGGGGCGTACGACGCGCAGCATGGGCACAATCACCGTCGGCCCTGTCACTAGGGTCAGGGTGCCGAACAGCAAGGCCAGCATCCAGTCGAAGCCCAGCAGCCAATGGGTCGCGAGGGTGATCACAGCCCAGGTCGACAGGGCGCCGATCGTCACCAACCGGTGTACCACGCTGCCGATTTCCCGCCACTCCGACAGGTGCAGGGTCAGGCTGCCCTCAAACAGAATCAGCGCCACCGCGAGGGACACCAAGGGCATCAGTAACGGGCCGAACATCTCTTGCGGGTTGAGCCAGCCCAGCACCGGCCCCACCAGAATCCCGGTCAGCAGTAGAAACAGGATTGCCGGCAGTTTCAGGCGCCAGGCCAACCATTGGCACCCCAGGGCGGCCACGCCGATGCCGCCAAAAGCCAACAGAATCTGTTGTTCGTTCATTGAAGCTCCCTGTTCCTTGAAATAGCTGGCTATGAAAGACTAGTGACCTTCGTCACAGTTCACTATTAATTTGCGCAAAGCCCCGTGCCAGCGCTGCCCGAGTGCCCATGCCCGCCATCGACCACCCACTGATAGACCGCTTCCTCGACGCCCTCTGGCTGGAAAAGGGCCTGTCGGACAACACCCGCCAGGCCTACCGCAGTGATTTGGCCCTGTTCAATGGCTGGTTGCAGGAGAAAAACCTGGAGCTGATCAACGCCGGTCGTGAGCTGATCCTCGACCATCTGTCCTGGCGTCTGGAGCAAAACTACAAGCCGCGTTCCACGGCACGTTTTCTCTCCGGTGTCCGTGGTTTCTATCGCTACTTGCTGCGGGAAAAATTGATCACCGTCGACCCGACCCTGCAAGTCGACATGCCGCAACTAGGTAGGCCATTGCCCAAATCCCTGTCAGAAGCCGACGTTGAAGCCTTGCTGGCGGCGCCCGACCTGAGTGAAGCCATCGGCCAGCGTGACCGCGCCATGCTCGAAGTCCTGTATGCCTGCGGCCTGCGAGTCACGGAGCTGATCAGCCTGACCCTGGAGCAGGTCAACCTGCGCCAGGGCGTGTTGCGGGTGATGGGCAAGGGCAGCAAGGAGCGGCTGGTACCGATGGGCGAGGAGGCGATTGTCTGGGTCGAGCGCTACATGCGCGATGCCCGCAGCGAACTGCTGGGCGGGCGTCCCAGCGACGTGCTGTTCCCCAGCCTGCGGGGTGAGCAAATGACCCGCCAGACCTTCTGGCATCGCATCAAGCACCAGGCCAAGGTCGCCGGGATTGGCAAGTCGCTGTCGCCCCATACGCTGCGTCATGCCTTTGCCACCCATCTGCTCAACCACGGTGCGGATTTACGGGTGGTGCAAATGCTGTTGGGCCACAGCGATCTGTCCACCACCCAGATCTACACCCATGTGGCACGGGCACGCTTGCAGGACATGCATGCCAAGCACCATCCGCGCGGTTGAAAAGCGCCAATTTACCCGCCACAGTCGGCCCTCCCGCCCAACTGTGGTAGGCTTTGCCGGTTCGCAAAGGGGACGGCCCCAACCCGTGTTTTCAGACCGGTGTTCTTGCCCCCGTCCCTGCATCTGCCTTCAGGAGTTCCCATGCGTTTGACCCGGATTTTTACCGCCGCAGCTATTGCGTTGGTCTCAACCTTTGCCGTTGCCGATGATGCCGCCGAGAAGGCTATTCGCCAGAGCCTGCAAAACCTCAAGCTTGATACCCCGGTGGAAAGCATCAGCGCCAGCCCGATGGCCGGCCTGTACGAAGTCAAGCTCAAGGGCAGCCGCGTGCTGTACGCCAGTGCCGATGGTCAGTACATCGTTCAGGGCTACCTGTTCCAACTCAAAGACGGCAAGCCGGTCAACCTGACCGAGAAAGCCGAACGCTTGGGCGTGTCCAAACTGATCAACGGTATCCCGGTGGCCGAAACCGTGGTGTACCCGGCGATTGGTGAAACCAAGACCCACATCACCGTGTTCACCGACACCACCTGCCCGTACTGCCACAAGCTGCACGCCGAAGTGCCTGAGCTGAACAAGATGGGCGTTGAAGTGCGCTATGTGGCATTCCCGCGCCAAGGCCTGGGTTCGCCGGGTGACGAGCAGTTGCAAGCGGTCTGGTGCTCGACTGACAAGAAAGCAGCCATGGACAAGATGGTCGACGGTAAGGAAATCAAGGCTGCCAAGTGTGCCAACCCGGTTTCCAAGCAGTTCGCCCTGGGCCAGTCCATCGGTGTGAATGGCACACCAGCCATCGTCTTGGCCGATGGTCAGGTCATCCCGGGCTATCAGCCTGCGCCCCAAGTTGCCAAACTGGCGTTGGGTGCCAAATAAGCAGTATCGTCGAGCCTTTGACGATCATGTCGCGACGACAAGGGTCGATGCGTCATTAATAGAGAGCCGCAGTTGTGCGGCTGTTTTCCACGGCCGACCTTGAGTCGGCCGTTTCATGGGGAGTTCTTCAGTGAAACCGGTCAAAGTAGGCATCTGTGGGTTAGGGACCGTCGGTGGCGGCACCTTCAACGTACTTCAGCGTAACGCCGAGGAAATTTCCCGCCGTGCAGGGCGTGGGATTGAAGTGGCTCAAATTGCCACGCGTACGCCAAAGCCTCAGTTCCAAACGACCGGTATTGCGATTACCAACGATGTCTTCGACGTTGCCACCAACCCTGAAATCGATATCGTCATCGAGTTGGTGGGCGGCTACACCGTGGCCCGCGAACTGGTGCTCAAGGCCATCGAAAACGGCAAGCACGTAGTCACCGCCAACAAGGCGCTGATTGCCGTACACGGCAACGAAATCTTTGCCAAGGCCCGCGAGAAGGGCGTGATCGTCGCTTTCGAAGCGGCTGTGGCCGGTGGTATTCCGGTGATCAAGGCGATTCGTGAAGGCTTGTCCGCCAACCGTATCAACTGGGTGGCCGGCATCATCAACGGTACCGGTAACTTCATCCTCACCGAAATGCGCGAGAAGGGCCGCACCTTCGAAGACGTGCTGGCCGAAGCCCAGGCCCTGGGTTACGCCGAAGCCGATCCGACCTTCGACGTCGAAGGCATCGACGCGGCCCACAAACTGACCATCCTGGCATCCATCGCCTTTGGTATTCCGCTGCAGTTCGACAAGGCCTACACCGAAGGCATCACCAAGCTGACCACCGCTGATGTGAACTACGCCGAAGCGCTGGGCTATCGCATCAAGCACCTGGGCGTGGCACGCAGCACCCCAGCGGGTATCGAGTTGCGTGTACACCCGACACTGATCCCGGCCGACCGCCTGATCGCCAATGTGAATGGCGTGATGAACGCGGTGATGGTCAACGGCGACGCCGCCGGTTCGACCCTGTTCTACGGCGCTGGCGCCGGCATGGAGCCGACCGCTTCGTCCGTGATCGCCGACCTGGTGGACGTGGTTCGCGCCATGACCAGCGCCCCGGAAAACCGCGTACCGCACCTGGCGTTCCAGCCGGATTCGCTGTCGGCCCACCCGATCCTGCCGATCGAAGCCTGCGAAAGCTCCTACTATCTGCGGATCCAGGCCAAGGATCATCCGGGCGTGTTGGCCCAGGTGGCCAGCATCCTGTCGGAGCGCGGCATCAATATTGAATCGATCATGCAGAAGGAAGTCGAAGAACACGACGGCCTGGTGCCCATGATCCTGCTGACCCACCGTGTGCTGGAGCAGCACATGAACGATGCCATTACCGCGCTGGAAGCTCTGCAGGGCGTGGTTGGGCCGGTGGTACGGATTCGCGTCGAACACCTGAACTAACCGATTTTTCCAGGGGCCCCGTGTGTTCGGCGGCCTCTGTTCGAGAATGTTTTAGAGGAGCCAGTCATGCGTTACATCAGCACCCGCGGCCAGGCACCGGCCCTGAATTTCGAAGACGTCCTGTTGGCAGGCCTCGCCACTGACGGCGGCCTGTACGTGCCGGAAAACCTGCCACGTTTCACCCAGGAAGAAATCGCCTCCTGGGCTGGCCTGCCGTATCACGAGTTAGCGTTCCGGGTCATGCGCCCGTTTGTCACCGGCAGCATTCCGGACGCGGATTTCAAGAAAATCCTCGAAGAGACCTACGGCGTGTTTTCCCACAACGCCATCGCACCGTTGCGTCAGTTGAACGGTAACGAATGGGTCCTGGAACTGTTCCACGGCCCGACCCTGGCGTTCAAGGATTTCGCCCTGCAACTGCTGGGTCGCTTGCTGGACTACGTGCTGGAGAAGCGCGGCGAGCGTGTGGTGATCATCGGCGCCACCTCCGGTGATACCGGCTCGGCGGCCATCGAAGGCTGCAAGCATTGCGAAAACGTCGACATCTTCATCCTGCACCCGCACAACCGCGTGTCGGAAGTGCAGCGTCGGCAGATGACCACCCTCTTCGGTGAAAACATCCATAACATCGCCGTCGAAGGCAACTTCGATGACTGCCAGGAAATGGTCAAGGCCAGCTTCGCTGACCAAAGCTTCCTCAAAGGCACCCGCCTGGTAGCGGTGAACTCGATCAACTGGGCGCGGATCATGGCCCAGATCGTCTACTACTTCCACGCCTCCCTGCAGTTGGGCGGCCCGGCGCGTTCGGTGTCGTTCTCGGTGCCGACCGGCAACTTCGGCGACATCTTCGCCGGTTACCTGGCGCGCAACATGGGCCTGCCGATCAACCAGTTGATCGTCGCCACCAACCGCAACGACATCCTGCACCGCTTCATGAGCGGCAACCAGTACGTCAAGGAAACCCTGCACGCGACGCTGTCGCCGTCCATGGACATCATGGTCTCCTCGAACTTCGAACGCCTGTTGTTCGACATGCACGGTCGCAACGGCGCGGCACTCGCCGACCTGATGGAGAGCTTCAAGCAAGGTGGCGGTTTCAGCGTCGAGCAAGAGCGCTGGACCGAAACCCGCAAGCTGTTCGACTCCCTGGCCGTGGATGACGCGCAAACCTGCGAAACCATCGCCGAAGTCTACGCCCAGACCGGCGAGTTGCTGGACCCGCACACCGCCATTGGCGTCAAGGCCGCACGTGAATGCCGCCGCAGCCTGGACATCCCGATGGTGATCCTCGGCACCGCCCACCCGGTCAAATTCCCCGAAGCGGTGGAAAAGGCCGGTGTCGGCAAAGCCCTGGAGCTGCCGCCGCACCTGGCGGACCTGTTCGAGCGCGAAGAGCGTTGCACGGTCCTGGCCAATGACCTGAAAGCCGTACAGGCCTTCGTCAGTCAGCACGGCAATCGCGGCAAGCCGCTCTGACCTCAAGGCTTTACAGCGTTGTACAAGCCCGTCTTCGTGACGGGCTTTTTCTTTTTAGCGAGCCATACTCGCTAAGGCCCTTTTTGCGAGGGCGCAGTTGGCAAAAATAACGACCAAGGAAACCGACACGGTGTGGTTATCAACCCGATGGCGCTTGTGGCTGATGTACGTGCTCTGGCTCTGCTACGTGCCCTCAAGCCTGGCTGCCGTCAGCCTGCCCTTCAAGTTGGTACCGGCGTTTATCCCGCTGGCATCCATGCCCCTGGCGCCCGCCGAACAGCAGTGGTTGGCGGGCCACCAACCGCTGAAAGTGGGGATCTCCATTGATGACTATCAGCCGATTGATATCACCCGCGACCGTAATCGCTACCAAGGCATCAGCGCCGACTACCTGAGCCTGGTGGGTGCGCGCCTGGGCGTGCCGATGCAGGTACTGGGCTTCGCCGAGCGGGCGCAAGCGGTGGAAGCCCTGCGTGTCGGGGCCATCGATATTCTCACCAGTGCCAATGGCTACGAGCGCGATGTGCCTGGGCTGGCGTTTACCCGGGACTACATGCCGGACCGTTCGGTGGTGGTCGTGCGTCGAGATGACGACACGCAAAACGAGGACCTCAGGGATAAGAAAGTGGTGTTGCTGGAGGGGTATGCCAACGTCAACAACGTGCACGCGGCCTACCCCGACAGCCACATCATGCTGGCCCCCAACCTCTACAGCGGCCTGGAAGCCCTGAAGCAGGGCGATGCCGATGCCTTTATCGGCAATGAAGTGATTGTGCGGGCCTACAAATCCCTGCGCCCTTACCTGGGGTTACAGATCCGGGTGGAGAGCAGGTTGGCGCCGATTGGTTTTGCCTTTGCCACGCGTCAGGCCGATCCGCTATTGGGCACGATGATGGATCGCGCGCTGTCGACTATCGATGAGTCGGTGCAGCGGGAAATCCTCGCCCGCTGGACCACCGGCCTGGGCGTCGGTCTTGCCGGTGAGCACATTGAGTTATCGGCTTCGGAGCAAGCCTGGCTCCTGCGCCATCCCCATGTGGTGGTGTCGACCCAGCAACTGTCGCCTTACATATTCAAGGACAAGGACGGTGTATGGGTCGGCTTGAATGTCGACGTGCTCAATCGCATTTCGCGGATGACCGGCTTGCAGTTTGTCTTTGAGGAGGTGTTTTCCACTGCACAGACTCTGGAGCTGTTGGAGACGGGCAGGGCGGATATGAACACCACATTGGTCGAGAATCAGGAGCGCAAGGGATTCCTCAATTTCAGCCATGGTTTTGGCGGGTCCAGTTGGTTGTTTGTCGAGCGTGTGGATGCGCCGCCGGTGACGAGCTTGAGCGAGCTCTCCGATAAGGTGCTGGCGTTGCCGGCACGGCATGTCCTGGAAAGTTATATCCGCCGTGAGCATCCCACCATCAAGCTGCGGCTGGTGGACAATTACGCCCAGGCGCGTGAGCTGGTGATGCGCGGTGATGCGGCCGCGACCATACAAAGTGAAGTAGAAGTGCAGAGCTACCCGACCGATGAGTTGCGCATCGGTCGTAGCGTCGACGGCAAGTGGTCGGCCAACAGTCTGTCGGTGCGCAAGGGCCAGCCCGAGCTGCTGAGTATTCTGAACAAGGCCCTGGAAACCTTGCCGGTGGCCGAGTTGAGCGCCTTGCGGTTGCGGTGGTTGGGGGCGGTGGCCATTCCGATGCCGGTCTGGCAGCAAGTGCCGTCTTGGGCCTACTGGATGGTCGCCACGGCCATCCTGTTCGTCGTGGTGTCCCTGGCCTGGAACAGCCGGCTCAAGCGCCAGATCCGCCAGCGCCTGGCGGCCGAGCAGCGGCTCAACGATCAGTTGGCGTTCAAGCGCGCCTTACTCGATGGCATGCCCAATCCGGTGTTTGTTCGCGACTTGGCCGGCCGGCTGGTGACGTGCAACAAAAGCTATGAGCAACAATTGGTCACCCGACTTGAGCTGATCCAGGGCCTGACCCTGATGGAAAGCGGCCTGTTACCCGAAGCTACCGCGGTACGCCTGCACACGGGCCACATGGAGCAACTGGTCACGCAACACTCGCTGTTTGTTGACCGTGAGCTGGAGTTCAACAGCGGGACCTTCCATGTCTATCAGTGGACGGTGCCGTTTTTCGACGCCCAAGGCCAACTGCAAGGTTTACTCGGCGGCTGGATCGATATCAACGAGCGTAAGGTCCTTGAAACTCAGTTGATGGACGCACGCCAAGCCGCCGATGAGGCGAACTTTGCCAAAAGCGCCTTTCTTTCGACCCTCAGTCATGAAATTCGCACGCCCATGACCGCCATCATTGGCTTGCTGGAGTTGGAACAGGAGCGCGCGACGGCCTCAGGCAAGCCGGTGTCCGAAGCGCTGCGAGTGGCTCATCGCTCGGCGCGGGAGCTGATCGCGTTGATGGGCGACAGCCTGGACCTGGCCAAGATCGAAGCGGGCCATTTGCAACTGGCGCCGCAGACCACCGACCTGAAAGGTTTTTTCGAAGGCATTCAGCGCCTGTTTGAAGCGACGGCACAGAAAAAAGGCCTGCACCTGACCCTGGCTTTTGATCCGCAGGCGCAAGGGCATTATTGGTTCGATCCGCTGCGCTTGCGCCAGGTCATGCATAACCTTTTGGGCAATGCACTCAAGTTCACGGAGCAAGGAGAGGTTCGTATCAGCGTCGCGTCCAAGATGGATGAGGCAGGTTCCGAATACTTGCACCTGTGCGTTGAGGACAGCGGCCCGGGGATCGGTGTCGAACAACAGGCCCGAGTGTTCAAGCCGTTTATCCAGGTCAGCCCGCTGACGGCTGCCGAACACGGTGGGACGGGCCTGGGCTTGAGCATCTGCCAGCAATTGGTGGAACTGATGGGCGGGCAAATTACCTTGCACAGCCTTCTGGGCGAAGGCACGACGGTGTGCATTGATCTGCACCTGGACCGGGTCAGCAGTGACGACGTGCCCAGCGCCGTCGCGCCGCAACCTGTCGGCCGAGCGCTGTCAGTGTTGATTGTCGATGATCTGCCAGCCAACCGCTTGGTGTTGGCGCAGCAATTACAATTCCTCGGTCATCAGGTGGTATCTCTCAATACTGCCGAGGCAGCCCTGCAGCGTTGGCGTGTCGAGGCATTCGACCTGCTGGTGACCGACTGCCAGATGCCGGGGATGTCGGGTTATGCCCTGAGCCAGGCCATTCGCGAGATCGAGGCCCAGGAACAACGCCCGCGCTGTGCGCTAGTGGGTTGCACGGCCAATGCTTTTGCTGACGAACGCCTGCGCTGCCGGGAGGCCGGAATGGACGAACTGCTGGTCAAGCCCGTGACCCTGGAGCAATGGGCCCAGGTGCTGGCCCGGGTGGTGCCCCCGCGCTCCTTTGATATCCATACCCTGCGTACCATGACCCAGGCCGACGGGCCGGTCCTGCAGCGGATGTTGCAGGAGTTGGCGAAGAGCCTTGAGCATGAACACAACGCACTGTCCGGCGCCATGGCCGATCAAGACCTGGCGCGGCTCACCGCCTCCTTGCATCGTCTCAAGGGCATTTGTTGCCTGGTGGATGCGCTGCCGCTGGCCAAGGCCTGCGTGGCGCTTGATGTCAGTGTGCGTGAGCGGCGCAGCGATGAGTTGCCGGCGCAGTGGTTGACCCTGTCGCAGGCGTTGGTGGCCTTGCAAAAGGATATCGTGCCCTACCTGTAATCCTGTAGCCGCTGCCGAGGTAGGAGGCTGCGATGCGTGTCCGCAGGACCGCCCTCGGAATCGCTGCGCACCCCATCGCAGTGGCTGCGGGCAGAATAGGACGCGTCCTATGGGGTATTGAGCTGTGTTTGACTAGTGTGGGCGACCTTGCTCGTGCCCATAGAGTTTCCCATGCGTTCACTCAAAGTCCTGATCCTCGAAGATAACCCGTTCCAGCTGATGGCCTTGCACCAGATGCTCAATGCCAACGGCGTGTTCAATGTGCTCACGGCGGAAAGTGTCGAAGCGGCCCGCCAATCACTGGCCAGCAAGGGGCCGGTGGATATCGCTATCTGCGATCTGTACCTGGAGCAGGGTGACGGCCTGGAGTTGATCCGGGAACTGGCCGAACACCGCCAGGCCCAAGTGCTGATTCTGTTGAGCAATGCCGAGCCCGACGTACTGGAGGGCGTGGCGAACATGGCACGTCAGGCCGGGCTCAATGTGTTGGGGTGCCTGCCCAAACCGGCCTCGGCGACACTGATCGGGCAACTGCTGACGGCCTGCCAGCAACGCTTGCGTCCAGGCCCGCCGGTGATGTCCTGGGAGCAGGTGCGTCAATTGCTGGGAACGAGCGAGGTCCAGGCGCAGCCCATATCGTTGGAGGCCAGCCAGGCCATCATTGCACGCTGTGCCAGTGCCTGGTTCCAGCCCATTGTCAGCCAATCGGGAGAACTGCAGGGCGTTGAGACGCTCGCCCGCTGGCAGCATCCAGAACGAGGCTTGCTGTTGCCCGGTGAGTTTTTACCCGTGCTGGAGTTTGGCGGTTTGGAAGAGGCCTTCACCTGGCACGTGCTGGAAGACGCTCTGCGCATCGCCGCCCAAGTGTTGCAGGATTCAGGCAAGGTGCTGCCGGTGGCAGTCAACATTCCCGGGCGGATGCTTGAGCACGGGCACTTTCCCCAGACGCTGCAAGACTTGTTGCAACGCTTCGCCATCCCGGCCCATAGCCTCACTCTGGAACTGGTCGAAACCTCCCGCTTGAAGACCGACAGCACCCATGTCACCGGGTTGCTGCGCCTGCGGATGATCGGCTGCAAATTGTCTATCGGCGACTTTGGTCTCGGGGGTACCAGCTTGCAGCGTTTGCTGGAGTTGCCGTTCACCGAGTTGAAAATCCCACCGGCCTTTGCCTGCGGGATGGCCGGCGACGAGCGCAAGGCGGCGGTCGTTGCCGGAGCCATGAGCATGGCGGGGCACTTGGGCGTGGGCATCGTGGTGACCGGCATTGAAAACGCGGCTGACCGTGAAGCGGTTTGCGCGCTGGGCCCTGCCTGGCTGCAAGGTTGTTTCATCGCCCGCCCCATGAGTGCCCAGGCGCTGCGACAATGGCTGGCTCAATGCCCGGAGTTTGCGGCTTAGGACAAGCCGTGTTCCTGTCCATAGATGAACAGCGCGGCATCACTGGAAAGACCGAGCTTGCGCATGGCGCTGACTTTCTGCGTGCTGACCGTCTGTTTGCTGCGATTGAGGTTCGCCGCGATTTCCCCCACCGTCAGCCCGTTGGCCAGCAGGCGGATCACTTCCAGTTCGCGAGGTGACAGTTGCTCTTGGGAGTGCAAGCGATCGGGACCTACTTCGCCCGCCAGGCTTAGCGCCTGACGAATGGTGTAGGCCACGTAACAGCGCTGTAGCCGCACCTGACGGATGGCTTCGGGCAGTTCGTCGGCCAGGCTGGCCTTGCTCAGCAGGCCCATGACCCCCAACTCCAGAATGGAATGAAACAACCCGGCATTATTGAGCATCGTCACCACCACGATGGGCAAGGCCGGGTAATGCCTACGCAGTTGTTCAATCAGGCGCAGGCCATCGGCCTGGGGCTCGGCGGGCATCATGAAATCGGTGACCAGTACGTCGCAGGCACAGTGTTGCAACAGCTCGGTGAGGGCCTGTGGCGAACTGGCTTCGCCGACGACGCTCAGCCGTTTGTCGCGCTCCAGCACCGCCCGCAAGCCGATCAGGAAAATCGGGTGGTCGTCGGCGAGGACGATGCGCAATGGCTTTTCAGGCGCGGTTTTCAAAGCGGGCTCCCAGGACAATTCCGGGATTCTAGCCTGTTAATGGAGAAGATGGCCTGAAGGTATGCCCCCACGAAGCTCAAAAAAACGCCGCATTCCCTTCCTGGGGCTGCGGCGTTTTTTCTTTCTGAAGGCCTTGACCGGTGTTTGGGGGGCACCCGGGTCTTCGATTATGTAAGCAATTTGATCAGCAGCGCGGTGGCGGTGGAAATCGTGGCCACTACGGCTAATGCGATGCCCATGGGGTACCAGAAAGTTTCACAGGTTATCTTGCTTACTTCTGCGTTGTATTTACGTTGCTCCGCTACCAGCTTTTTTATTTCTACGTGAACCTTCTCCAGTTCAGCCTGCTCTTTAGTGTGTTCCAGCATGGGGTTCATCCTTCGGGTTGGGCCTTGTGACATGCGCTTCTACCTGTCTGGTGGGGTGAAGCGCGCTTACCGAGTATAGGTCTGGCCAGTAACGTCATTGGCTGCTGCATCACCAGATTCCAGGCCAATGAGTAAGCAGTTATGTGCAGTCGTTTTTTCGTTGTCATGTTGCAAGTGCATGCTGGTCGAAGTCACTCCCCGACAGACCCAAAAGACGAAAAGGCGAACTTTCCTACGCAAAAAGTAGTCACTTGAGTTAGATACATCTGCCGTTTACACGACTGTTTTCGAACTATTGAAGGTGATCGAGATGGAAAGTATCAGCCTAATGCTCGGTGAAGCACTGAGCCCTTATCAGGTTACGCTGACCTCCTCGGACGCGCAGGGCGAATGCCTGGTGACGGTGAAGAGCCCAAGTGGTGCCATCGTTGTCGAGCGTGAAGTCGATCAGGCTCAACTGACCGATAAACGCACCTTGGTGGATGTGGTGGATTGTCTGCACCGCGACCTGATGATTGCCGAAGGTCGACTGGAACCTTCGGTGATTGCGGCGCTACGCAATGCGGCCCTGACCCGTTCCCTGGCCTGTACATGAAGATTTATTTTTGTTTGGAACCTTCCTGCACCAAGGCGAGTCAGATTTTGTAACAACGGGATCAAGCATTGTGCTCCGGTGCTTGTGGCCTGTTGTTACTGGTCTTTGTAGGCCATGTTTAACCCCGAGTTGTTTCCCCACTGCTCGGGGTTTCTTTTTGTCCGCGATTTGTCATTGATCCGGGGCGTCCTGAAAAAACTGCGGGTTGTCATTCAAGTAGTGCGCCCGCAGTACCGGGTCGAGCCATGACGCGTAGGACTGCAACAGGTTGTCCTGAGGGATACGGCGCAGCACCTGGTTGATACGGGCCATGGCATTGCGACCATGGGGCGTGTCAGAGCAGCCGATATGGATGCGCTGGTAAGGCAGGCTCCCGGTGATCGGATAGAAGATCAGGTCCTGGGGATCGATATTCTGCTGCTGGGCCAGGTAGCGGACTTCCGGCCAATACCCCAGGACCACCTCCAGTCGTCCCCGTTGCTGCATTTGCAACAGGCTGCCGATGGCGTCACTGCCGTAGTGTGCTGTCACCTTGTGAGGGTTGGCCTGTCGCAGCCGCTCATCAACGACGGGACCGTAGCTGCGTTCGGCGATGATCCCGAGCCGCGCCTGCGGAGTCTCCAGAAATGCTTCCAGATCAAACTGGCCATCGACGATGAACGGTGCCAGCGCCGCCTGTTGGCTTTGGCGGATCGTCACCCCATTGGCCACCACTGCGAATGCGGGCGTGGAAAACACAATCGACTTCGCCCGTGTCGGCGTCCATAGCAGGGACGGGTCGCAGGTGAAGGAGGGCGCCTGGAGCATTTGCAGGCCGCGGGCGCGATTGACGTGAAGGATCTGGTGCCGGTATTCCGGCAGGCGCTCGATGAGTATCGGCAACAGTTGATCCACGGCACCCCGGCCCTTTTGCGGGCCTTCGAGAATCGTCATCGGCGGCAGGTCACGGACCAGCCAGGTCAAGGTTTCTTCGGCCTGGCCTGAGAGCGGCAGGGCGCCGAGCAGCGAGGTCATGAAACACAGCCGAATGAGTCGGCGATTGAAGCAACAGGTCATTGTCTTGAGTGTTCTCCTGAAACCTTTCTTCAGATCGCGCCATCTGTGCGCAGTCGGGTGATAGCGGCGGTGTCGTAGCCCAACTCGTTGAGCACCACGTTGTTATGTTCCCCCAATTGCGGCCCCACCCACTCGCAGCTGCCAGGAGTGTCCGAGAGCTTGGGCACAATGCCCGGCATCTTGAAGTCTTTGCCGCCGGGCAGTTGTGCCTTGAGGAACATCTCCCGGGCAAGAAACTGCGGGTCGCCCAGCATGTCTTCCGCGCTGTAGATCCGGCTGGCGGGCACTTCTGCCTTGTTCAACTGCTCGACCACCTGTTCCAGTGGCAGGGAATTGACCCAGCGGTCGATCACCCCATACAGCTCGTCACGGCGGTTGTCCCGACCGTCGTTGCTCGCCAGTTCAGGGTCGCTGGCCAAGTCCTCACGGCCAATGGCTGACATGAAGCGCTTGAAGATCGCATCGCCATTGGCGCCAATCTGCACATGCTTGCCATCCAGGCTGGTATGGATCGATGACGGGGTAATCCCCGGCATGATGTTGCCGGTGCGCTCACGGATAAAACCGAACACATCGAACTCCGGGATCATGCTTTCCATCATGGCGAAGATGGCTTCATACAGCGCCACATCCACCACTTGGCCCAGGCCGCCATTGACTTCGCGATGACGCAAGGCCATCAGCGCCCCAATCACCGCCCACAACGCGGCAATGGAGTCGCCGATGGAAATCCCGGTGCGCACCGGCGGACGGTCCTCGAACCCGGTGATATAGCGCAGGCCGCCCATGGATTCGCCCACCGCGCCAAAGCCCGGTTGATCCTTCATCGGTCCGGTCTGGCCAAAGCCCGAGAGCCGCACCATCACCAGTTTCGGGTTCAGGGCATGCAGGGTTTCCCAGCTCAGGCCGAGCTTTTCCAACACGCCGGGGCGGAAGTTCTCGATCAGGATGTCCGCGTCGGCCAGCAATTGTTTGAGGATCGCCAAACCGTCCGGGTGTTTGAGGTTCAGGGTCAGGGACTTCTTGTTGCGCGCCTGGACGAACCACCACAGCGACGTGCCTTCATAGAGCTTGCGCCACTTGCGCAGCGGGTCGCCGCCGTCCGGGGACTCGACCTTGATCACCTCGGCGCCGAACTCGGCACAGATGCGCGAAGCGAACGGGCCGGCGATCAGGGTGCCGAGTTCGATGACTTTCAGGCCGGCAAGCGGTTTGGCGGTAAACGACATGGGGATCCTTTCAGGAGCAGGGCAGGTGTGTGATGCCTTTTAACATAGGCCAATGGCACAGGGATAAGGATGATGCAGCGCAGGATTCGTTGAATGACCCCACCATCGGTTAGACTTGCCGCCTTTCCCTGTCTTTAGAAGCCCGTTCATGGCCCAGCCGTCCACGACCTACAAATTTGAACTCAACCTCACCGACCTTGATCGTTCGGTGTACGAGAGCGTCAAACAGACCATCGCCCGCCACCCTTCGGAAACCGAAGAGCGCATGACCGTGCGTTTGCTGGCCTATGCCCTTTTCTACAACGAGCAGTTGGCTTTTGGTCGTGGTTTGTCAGATGTAGACGAGCCAGCCCTGTGGGAAAAAAGTCTGGATGATCGTGTTCTGCACTGGATTGAAGTCGGCCAGCCCGATGCCGATCGCCTGACTTGGTGTTCGCGCCGTACCGAACGCACCACTTTGTTGGCGTATGGCAGCCTGCGTGTCTGGGAAGGCAAAGTGGTTCCGGTGGCGAAGAACCTGAAAAACGTGCACATCGCTGCCGTGCCCCAGGAAATCCTGGAAACCCTGGCCAAGGATATGCCACGGGTGATCAAGTGGGACGTGATGATCAGCGAAGGTACAGTCTTCGTGACCGATGACCGTGGCCAGCATGAAGTCCAGCTGGAATGGTTGGTTGGCGAGCGCGACTGACATTTCGATACCTGGTCAGGCAAGGAGGTCGATGTAGGCGCTGTCGAGCGTCAGCGAGGCTGCGATGGGATCACCCGGGTGTATCTGCCAGACCGCAGCGCCTGCATCGCAGCCTCGCTAAAGTTCGACAGTTCCCACACGGGATCGTCGCTGTTTTCAGCCTTCATTTTCAACGTTGTATCAAAGAGAAGCCCCCGTCATCCCATGCGTATCGATCCCCGTCCGTTGCCCGCCGTCCTGCCGTTTCTCGGTGAACTGCCACCGTTGTTGACCCGTCTCTACGCTGCGCGCGGGGTGCAATCGGAAGCCGAGCTGGATAAAAGCCTGGCGCGGTTGATTCCGTATCAACAGCTCAAGGGCATCGATGCCGCTGTGGACCTGCTGGTGACGGCGCTGGAGCAACGCCAGCGGATCCTTATCGTCGGCGATTTCGATGCGGACGGCGCCACCGCCAGCACGGTGGGCACCCTCGGTTTGCGCTTGCTCGGGGCGGCCCATGTTGATTACTTGGTGCCTAACCGCTTCGAATACGGCTACGGCCTGACCCCGGAAATCGTCGCCGTGGCCCTGCAACGCCAGCCGCAGTTGCTGATTACCGTGGACAACGGCATCTCCAGCGTCGAAGGCGTCGCGGCGGCAAAAGCGGCGGGGCTCAAGGTGCTGGTGACCGATCACCACTTGCCGGGCGACGAACTGCCGGCGGCCGATGCGATCGTCAACCCGAACCAGCCGGGCTGTGAATTTCCCAGCAAGGCGCTGGCCGGCGTCGGTGTGATTTTTTACGTGCTAATGGCCTTGCGTGCCCGTTTGCGTAGCCTCGGCTGGTACGACAGCAAACCGCAGCCGAACATCGGCGAACTGCTGGATTTGGTCGCCCTGGGCAGCGTCGCCGACGTGGTACCCCTGGACGCCAACAACCGCATCCTGGTCCACCAGGGCCTGGAACGCATTCGTGCCGGTCGCGCCCGACCGGGGATCAAGGCGATCCTTGAAGTGGCCAAGCGCGACCACGCCCGCATCACGTCCACCGACCTGGGCTTTATCATCGGGCCACGGCTGAACGCCGCTGGTCGCCTGGACGATATGAGCCTGGGTATCGAATGCTTGCTTACCAGTGATGTTGCCGCCGCCCGGGAAATGGCTGCGCAACTGGATGGCATGAACCAGGACCGCAAATCCATCGAGCAAGGTATGCAGCGCGAGGCCCTGGCCCAGCTCAAGGACTTGCCGGTGGAGTCGATGCCTTATGGCTTGTGCCTGTTTGATCCAGAATGGCACCAAGGCGTCATCGGAATTCTGGCCTCGCGCATGAAGGAGCGGTATTTCCGTCCGACTATCGCCTTTGCCGATGCCGGCGACGGTTTGCTCAAGGGGTCGGGACGTTCGGTGCCGGGCTTTCATATTCGCGATGCGCTGGCGGTAGTGGCCAGTCAGCACCCGACCTTGATTGCCAAGTACGGTGGCCATGCCATGGCGGCGGGGCTGACCCTGCCTGAGGCGAATTTCCCGCTGTTCGCCGAAGCCTTTGATGCCGAAGTGCGTCGGCAACTGCGTGAAGAAGACCTCACCGGGCGGTTGCTGTCCGATGGCACTCTGGCGGTCGAGGAGTTTCACCTGGAACTGGCGCGCGCCCTGCGCAACGCCGGTCCTTGGGGTCAACACTTCCCCGAGCCGTTGTTTCACGGGGTGTTCCAGTTGGTGGAGCAACGGGTGGTGGGCGAGCGGCATCTCAAAGTCGTGCTCAAGAGCGAGTGTGGTTCGGTGAAACTCGACGGCATTGCTTTTGGCATTGATCGAGATATCTGGCCAAACCCGACTATCCGCTGGGTGGAACTGGCCTACAAACTTGATGTGAATGAGTTCCGTGGGCAGGAAACCGTGCAGTTGATGATCGCGCATATCGAACCGCGCTGAACCCTCCAAGATCCCCCGTTGTCGACTAGTCTCTAAGCACTGTGTGATTGGTCTTGTGACCTTGTCCTGTTTCAGCCCACCGGGGGGTGGTATTTACGTCGACCTTTCAAACAGAACCCTGGAGCCAGCCCACCGGATACGAGAAGAGGTGCCCCATGAGTCTGCTGCTTGAACCCTATACCCTGCGCCAATTGACCCTGCTCAACCGCATTGCCGTGTCGCCGATGTGCCAGTACTCCAGCGCAGACGGCCTGGCCAATGACTGGCACCTGGTGCACCTCGGCAGTCGTGCCGTAGGCGGCGCCGGGCTGATTTTTACCGAAGCCACCGCGGTCACCGCCGATGGTCGTATCACCGCCCAAGACCTGGGATTGTGGAACGATGAACAGATCGAACCCTTGCAACGCATCACCCGTTTTATCAGCGCTCAGGGCGCCGTAGCGGGGATTCAATTGGCCCATGCCGGGCGCAAGGCCAGCACCCACCGGCCGTGGATCGGCGAGCACGGCAGCGTCAAGCCAGGCGACGGTGGCTGGGTGCCGGTCGGCCCGTCTCCGATTGCCTTCGACCCGCAGCACACGTCACCGAAACAATTGGACGAAGGCCAAATCCAGGCTGTGGTCGAGGCTTTTGTCGCGTCGGCCAAGCGTGCGTTGGTCGCTGGTTTCAAAGTCGTGGAAATTCACGCAGCCCATGGCTACCTGTTGCATCAATTTCTCTCGCCCCTGAGCAATCAGCGCCAGGACCAATATGGTGGCTCGTTCGAAAACCGCATCCGCCTGGTGCTGCAAGTGACCGAAGCGGTACGCGCGGTTTGGCCGCAAGAACTGCCGTTGTTTGTGCGACTCTCGGCCACCGACTGGGTGGAAGACGGCTGGAACCCGGATGAAACCGTCGAGCTGGCGCGCCGGTTGAAAGGGTTGGGTGTTGACCTGATCGACGTATCGTCCGGAGGCACCGCCGCCAATGCAGAAATCCCCATAGGCCCCGGCTATCAAACGCGCTTCGCCGAGCGTGTGCGCAAAGAGTCCGGGATAGCCACCGGTACTGTGGGAATGATTACCGAGCCGGCTCAAGCCGAGCACATCCTGCGCACCTGCCAGGCAGACATCATTTTCCTCGCCCGTGAGCTGTTGCGCGATCCCTACTGGCCGCTACACGCCGACGACGACCTCGGTGGACGCAAGGCGATCTGGCCGGCGCAGTATCAACGGGCGACACACCGGGATCAGCCGATTCATGAGTCGGATTTGCGGGACTGAAAGGCTGTTTGCTCCATCAGAACCCACCGCTGACAACGGTGGGTTTTTCTTACTCGTTGTCAGCGAAATCATGATCCTTGGCCATCCTGCGGCTGCCGCTTGTTCAAGCGGGCCGATCCGGAGCTGTATCGCCAGGAACCCGAGGATGTTCATCTGTGCCAGGTGCTCTCATGATGTTTGCGGGAAAAGGTTGTAGGTCGCTGCTGCTTAAGTGTTTTTTTAAGTGAATACTCTAAAAAAATCTCACACGTGCTTAGGAAAGTTTCTACGCTTGAAGTAAGACGGATTTCTGGCCCAGAGAGTCCGTCTGTTTATCCACGGAAGCATTGCGCTTCACGGGGAGGAAGTTATGGGCGCAAGGAGTCGATGTTTATTACACGGAGAAAGAGTCCATGGCCAAAACCTATGGTGTAGTGGGTGTTCTGACGCTTTTTCTGACCCGCAAGCTGTCGTTGCACGGTCGTTGGTTAAGTTCGGATGAGGCGCAATTACTGGAGCAGTACCGTGCTCTTACCGAAAACGATCAGGTGGCGATGCGGTATCTGATTGGGGCGATGAAGAGTATTTCGCGGTTCTGAAAAGGCGTTGATCGTTCCCACACGGTGGGAACGATCAACGTGCCTGTCAGGTGTATGTACGCTTGTCCGGTGCTGGTGGGAAGTACTGGTACAGCCAGGTTTCACTCAGGGTCCTGTCCTGGGTACGGATGAAGAGTCGCAGTTCCACGGGCTCCACGCTGTCACTGGTCGGGTACCAGTCGAAGAGGATTCGATAACCTTTGATGGCATCAAGTACCAGCACGCTGAAATCCTTCACTTCGCCATGGGAGCAGGTGACTACCGGCTCGATTCCTGTGCCTTCGGGCAAGCGGTCCAGGCCGCCACCGTTGAAGTCCACAGCAAAACGCCGCGCCCAGACCTTGGGGTAATGCTCCCCCGGCGCCCAACCCTCAGTGAAGCCGCCCATGCCTGAACGGGTGGCGTTGACCTGTGCAAGCGGTGTGCTGACCGGAGGCAGGGCACTCCAGTAAAGCTTATAGCCATAGTTCAGGGAGTCGCCGGCGGCCACGGGTGTTTTCGGGGTCCAGAAGGCCACGATGTTGTCCAGGGTTTCGCCGGTGGTAGGAATTTCCAGCAGGTCGATAGAGCCTTCGCCCCACGCAGTTGTCGGCTCTACCCACAGGCTTGGGCGTTTGCTGTACCAGTCAACGGTGTCCTGGTAGCTGGCGAACTCATGGTCGGTTTGCACCAGGCCGAAACCTTTCGGGTCTTTGTCGGCGAAGGCGTTGAACTGCAGGGTGGCCGGGTTGTTCAGCGGGCGGCAGATCCACTCGCCATTGCCACGCCACATCGCCAGGCGATCCGAATCGTGGATCTGCGGGTGGAGGGTGTCGCACATCCGCCGCTCATGGGTGCCACAACTGAACATGCTGGTCATCGGCGCGATGCCCAGTTGTTCGATCGCGGTGCGGGCATTGATGTAAGCGTCGATCCCCATGACCACTTGGTTGGCTTGGCAGTCGATATCGAAACGGTAGGCACCGGTGGCACTTGGCGAGTCCAGCAGGGCGTAGACCACGAAACGGGTGCTGTCCTTGTCCGGGGTCTCAAACCAGAACTGGGTGAAGTCGGGGAACTCCTCACGCTTTTTCGCATAGGTGTCGATCGCCAGGCCGCGGGCGGAAAGCCCGTACTGGCCGGTGGAGTCCACCGCACGGAAATAGCTGGCGCCGAGGAAGGACAGCACGTCATGACGATCCAGTTCCGGTGCCTTGAACAGCTTGAATCCGGAAAAGCCCAGGTCACCCTTGAGCTGTTGGGTGTCGACCGTGGTTTTTGCGTAGTTGAACAGTGACGGCCGGAAATGCACCTCGCGGGAGATGCGGGTCTTCGGGTCGACACTGTGCATGCGCACCGGTGTCTTGAAACCCATGCCGACGTGGAAGAACTGCACGTCCAACTGGCCGTTCAATTCCTTCCACAGCGAATGGTTGCCGTCGTAGCCGATAGCATTGAAATTCTGCGGGGTCATGTTGGCCAGGGTGGGAGGCAGCACCTGTTTGGTGTCCTGATATTGCTTGTTGGCCAGTTGCTTGGCCTGGGCCTTCAGCGCTTCGAAATCGAAGGCCAGGGCGTCGCCATCCGCGGCACGATTCCCCGCCCAAGCCTGGGCGGCCAGCAGGCCACTGGCCGACAGACCGGTATAAGCCGCGATGGCCATGGACGCTTTGAGCAAATTCCTGCGGTGCATAGATACAACCTATCGTGAGCAATCCCGCGCCGTTCCTGGCACGTGCTGGATCAGAGATAACGGTTCGGACATGCCTTCGGCCAAACGCAACGGACATTAAACAGATACCAAATAGCTTAAGCCGTTCGGTGCTGAAGGAAAAATGATTGATGGCGGGGTGATGGCCTCGTATGTGAAACAAGACGTGTCGGCTCAAACCTGACGCTACAAGAGTGGTGTTACATCTGGAAGTACTCTAGGCCACGAGTTTTTGGCACTTGGTTTTACGCTGGTGGCCTTATTAGTCCTGTACACCCAAGTTTCTGGAGGCTGTGATGAATACCCGTGGATTGCTTGATCAGTTGCTCAAGTCCGGCCAGGACATGTTGCAAAACAAGGCTGGTGGTCAGCGTAAAGGCGAGGACAAAGGCGCCCTGGGCGGTTTGCTTGGCGGCGGCGGACTGGGAAGCTTGCTCGGTGGTGCTGGCGGTGGCGCCTTGGCAGCCGGGGCCATGGGCCTGTTGCTGGGCAACAAAAAGGCCCGCAAGTTTGGCGGCAAGGCGCTGACTTACGGAGGACTGGCGGCGTTGGGGGTGATTGCCTACAAGGCCTATGGCAACTGGCAGGCGCAGCAGGCCAGTGCGCCACAAGGGGAGCCGCAAACCATTGATCGTTTGCCGGCGGCTCAGGTTGAGCAGCATAGCCAGGCGATTCTCAAAGCGTTGGTGGCGGCGGCCAAGGCTGATGGGCATGTAGATGAGCGGGAGCGGGCGTTGATCGAAGGCGAGTTTACCAAACTGGATAGCGATCAGGAGTTGCAGCAGTGGCTGCATGCTGAACTCAACAAGCCCTTGGATCCGACTGATGTGGCGCGGGCGGCGAGCACGCCGGAGATGGCGGCTGAGATGTATATCGCCAGTGTGATGCTGGTGGATGAGGAGAACTTCATGGAGAAGGCCTATCTGGATGAACTGGCTCGTCAGCTTAAGTTGGAGCCGGGGTTGAAGGTTGAGTTGGAGCGACAGGTGAGGGCGGTGGTGGTTTGAGGTTTGGTGTACATATCCATTTTTTGGTAACGGCCACTTATGGTTCCGCCCTGACGGCGGGTCACTTTGGAACAGCCCCAAAGTAACCAAAGGGCTCTTGCCCCACCACTTGGCACCTCGCTAGTGCTCGGTGTGCCTGAGCGTAGGCATTGCTCCGTGGGTCGCCGCAATGGGCCGTCCCTGGCCCAGTGCGGCTAAACCGGCGTCCTGCCGGTTTACCCACGGACCAATGCCTACGCTCAGCCAGCGTGGTTTAACGGGGCGCCTAAGATCAAAAACAAAGCGAGGCGGCCTAGTAGCCGACCTAGTATCTGAAGCGTATGCGTTTCCTCCTCACACCCTCGCGTAGCAGCTGTCGAGCCCCCAGCGAGGCTGCGTGCTCTTGATCTTGCTGTTGATCTGTTTTTGATCTTGATCTGAGGCGCCCCGTTAAACCACGCTGGCCGTAATCCTACATTGATTTGGGGGGTAAACCGGCAGGACGCCGGTTTAGCCGCCCTCGGCCATGGATGGCCGATGGCGGCGGCCCCTCAAATCAATGTTGGATTACGGGAACACCGAGCCTGGGCGAGGTGCCGAGTGGTGGGGCAAGAGCGTTTTGCTTACTTTGCCGCTTTTGCAAAGTGAGTCGCCGTAAGGGCGAAACCCTAAGCAGCCGTTACCGCAGCAACGGATATACACACCCAACAACCCGCCTCCCAAACCGCCCCGCCACAAGTCAATCCCCCTGCACCACAATCTTTTTGCGTTCCCTGAGTCCCACCCCACAACCCATTGATAGATGATGGCATTTGCTCAGCTATACTCCCCTCCATTTGATCGGCCCTCCGAGGAATTACTGTGAAGAACTGGACCTTGCGCCAAAGGATTTTGGCGAGCTTTGCGGTAATCATCGCCATCATGCTGCTGATGGTAGTGGTCTCGTATTCACGCCTGCTGAAGATCGAAGCCGGCGAAACATCCGTGCGCGACGACGCCGTACCGGGGGTGTTTTTCAGCTCGATGATCCGCAGCGCCTGGGTCGACAGTTACCTGCAAACCCAGGAACTGATCGGCCTGCATAAAAATCAGGGCATTTCAGACGCGGACAAACAGGACTACAAGACGTTTGAAGCCGATCTTGAACGGCACATGGCCAGTTACACGGCGACGATCAATATGGCGCAGGACCGGAGCGAGTTCGACGCCTTCGAAAAGCTGCACGAGAACTACAATCAGATCCTCACCCGGGTCCTGGACTTGCATCTGGCCAACAACAACGTCGATGCGATGAAGCTGTTCGACGAACAACTGACACCGGCCTGGACCGCAGGCCGCATGAAGCTCAACGACATCATCCAGGAGAACAAACAAGTGGCGGACAACGCCACCGCAGCCATTGACGATGCCGTGAACGCCGCGAAAATCAGCATGGGCGTCTCGTTGATCCTGGCGATACTTGCCGCCGGCCTGTGTGGCCTGCTGCTGATGCGCGCAATCATGGCGCCGATGAAACGCATCGTCGATATCCTCGACACCATGCGCACCGGCGATCTGAGCAAGCGCTTGAACCTGGAACGCAAGGACGAATTCGGTGCCGTGGAAACCGGCTTCAACGACATGATGACCGAGCTGACCTCCCTGGTGTCTCAGGCGCAGCGTTCATCAGTGCAGGTCACCACCTCGGTCACCGAGATTGCCGCGACTTCCAAGCAGCAACAGGCCACCGCCACCGAAACCGCCGCCACCACCACCGAGATCGGTGCCACGTCCCGGGAAATTGCTGCGACGTCCAAGGACCTGGTGCGCACCATGACCGAAGTGTCCACTGCTGCTGATCAGGCATCGGTCGCCGCCGGTTCCGGCCAGCAAGGCCTGGCCCGCATGGAAGAAACCATGAACTCGGTGATGGGGGCCGCCGACCTGGTGAATGCCAAGCTGGCGATCCTCAATGAGAAGGCCGGCAACATCAACCAAGTGGTGGTGACCATCGTCAAGGTCGCCGACCAGACCAACCTGCTGTCCCTCAACGCCGCGATCGAGGCCGAGAAGGCCGGTGAATACGGTCGTGGTTTTGCCGTGGTCGCGACTGAAGTACGGCGCCTGGCGGACCAGACAGCCGTGGCCACCTACGACATCGAGCAGATGGTTCGTGAGATCCAGTCGGCGGTGTCCGCCGGCGTGATGGGCATGGATAAATTCTCTGAAGAAGTGCGCCGCGGCATGTCTGAAGTGCAGCAAGTGGGCGAGCAACTGTCGCAGATCATTCATCAAGTCCAGGCCCTGGCGCCTCGTGTATTGATGGTCAACGAAGGCATGCAGGCCCAGGCCACCGGCGCCGAACAGATCAACCACGCTCTCGTGCAATTGGGCGATGCCAGCAGCCAGACGGTGGAGTCTCTGCGCCAAGCCAGTTTTGCCATTGATGAACTGAGCCAGGTCGCGGTTGGTCTGCGCAGTGGCGTGTCGCGTTTCAAAGTCTGATGAGCGACCTCGCGGCTAAACGCGGAGCCGTTACGGCAGCGAAAAAAGCGTTGTTCCTGGTGTTTCACATTGCCAGCGACCGTTATGCCCTCAAGGCCACCGAAGTGGCCGAGGTGCTGCCGCGTTTGCCATTGAAGCCCATTGCCCATGCGCCCGTCTGGGTGGCCGGGATATTTGCCCATCGTGGGGTGATGGTGCCGGTCATCGACCTCAATGCCCTGACCTTTGGTTCACCGGCCCAGGCCCGAACCAGTACACGGTTGGTGCTGGTCAACTATCGACCCGAGCCTTGGGTTGATGCGCGTTGGCTGGGACTGATCCTTGAGCAGGCCACCGATACCCTGCGTTGTGATCCGGCGGACTTTCAGCCCTATGGCCTGGATAATCGCCAGGCGCCGTACCTGGGTCCGGTACGTGAAGACGAGCGGGGTTTGATGCAGTGGATTGGGGTGGCCGACCTGCTGACGGCCGAGGTGCGGGCCGTGCTGTTTTCTGCCGACCTGACGCCTGAGGAGGGGTGATGAGCAGTGACCAACGCTTCTTCGACTTCCTTAAAGAACGCATCGGCCTGGATGTTGCCTCGGTGGGCGAAGCCATCATTGAGCGCGCCGTGCGCCAGCGTAGTCAGGCCTTGCAGGCGCTGACCGCGGATCAGTACTGGCTGCATTTGCAGGGCTCCCATAACGAACAGCAAGCGCTGATCGAAGCGGTAATCGTCCCTGAAACTTGGTTTTTCCGATACCCCGAATCTTTCGCCACCCTGGGCCGGCTGGCGCTGTCACGGCTGGCCGAGATCAAGCAGATGCGCGCGTTGCGCATTCTCAGCTTGCCGTGTTCTACCGGCGAGGAACCTTATTCGATTGCCATGGCCTTGCTCGATGCGGGGCTTGCCCCCCATCAGTTCAAGGTCCAGGGCATGGACGTCAGCCCTTTGTCGGTGGAGCGTGCCCGGCGTGGGGTGTATGGCAAGAATTCCTTTCGTGGCCAGGACATCGACTTTCGCGAGCGTCACTTCGTCGAGCAAAGCGATGGCCACCGCATTTCAGACCGGGTTCGTGAACAAGTGCGCTTGCAAGTGGGCAACTTGCTGGACCCGGCATTGCTGGCCAATGAGCCGACCTATGACTTCGTGTTTTGCCGCAACCTGTTGATCTACTTTGATCAGCCGACGCAGAAGCAAGTATTTGAAGTACTCAAAACCCTGACCCATGTCGACGGTGTGCTGTTTATCGGCCCTGCCGAGGGCAGCTTGCTGGGGCGTCTGGGTATGCGCTCGATTGGTGTGCCGCAGTCTTTTGCGTTCAGTCGGCATGTCGAGCCGGTACCTGAGCCGGTTTTTGTACCAATGCCGGCGCCGATACCTCAGCGCAGTGCGGCACCGATTCCGGTGAAGCCTCGGCCTTTCAGTTCATTCAGTGCACAGGTGGTGCCGATCAAGGCTGCGCCTGCGCATTCGGACGCTGCCGATTTACTCAGTCAGATCGCAATCCTGGCCAATGAAGGCAAAAGCCTCGAAGCCCGTGCCGCCTGCGAGAGTTACCTACAGAGCCATCCGCCGGCGGCCCAGGTGTTTTATTGGCTGGGCCTGCTCAGTGATGTGGCCGGCAGCGCCCTGGAAGCCCAGGGTTATTATCGAAAAGCCTTGTATCTGGAACCCCAGCACCCGCAGGCCTTGATGCATTTGGCCGCGTTGCTTGAGTCTCAGGGTGATGTGGCGGGAGCACGCCGCTTGCAGGCCCGTGCCGCCCGTAGCGAGCGAGCAGACAGTGAGCGTAAACGATGATTGATCCTGCATCCCTGGACCTCGGTATGGACCTGACCCTGGCCGACACTCAGGCCATCGACGACTGTTGGAACCGCATCGGTATCCACGGTGACAAGTCCTGCCCTTTGCTGGCTGAACACATTCATTGCCGTAATTGCTCGGTGTATTCCGCTGCCGCTACCCGTCTGCTCGACCGTTATGCCTTGCAGCAGGACGACCGTCGTCCGTTGGCTACGGTAGAGGCTGATGGCGATATCGTCACGCGCTCGTTGCTGATGTTTCGTCTCGGCGAAGAATGGTTGGGCATCGCCACCCGCTGCCTGGTGGAAGTGGCGCCGTTGCAGCCGATTCATTCCTTGCCTCACCAGCGCTCGCGGGCGCTGCTGGGGGTAGCCAATGTGCGTGGAGCCTTGGTGGCTTGCCTGTCGCTGGTGGAGTTGCTGGGCCTGGACGGCTCCGGCGGCGGCCCGAACGGTGGTCGGATCATGCCGCGCATGTTGATCATCGCGGCGCAAGACGGCCCAGTGGTGGTGCCGGTGGATGAGGTGGACGGCATCCATGCCATTGATGAACGCATCCTGAAGGCTGCGTCTGCGTCCGGTACGCAAGCCAGCGCCCGCTTTACCCAGGGTGTATTGCAGTTCAAAGGCCGCAGCCTGCGTTGGCTGGACGAAGAGCAATTGTTGTCCGCCGTGACCCGGAGTCTCACATGACCCCCGACCAGATGCGCGATGCGTCGCTGCTGGAACTGTTCAGCCTGGAAGCCGACGCCCAGACTCAGGTCCTCAGCGCCGGTCTGTTGGCCCTTGAACGCAACCCGACTCAGGCCGATCAGCTTGAAGCCTGCATGCGTGCCGCCCATTCCCTCAAGGGCGCAGCCCGGATAGTTGGCGTGGATGCTGGGGTCAGCGTGTCCCATGTCATGGAGGATTGCCTGGTCAGCGCCCAGGAAGGCCGGCTTTATTTGCAACCCGAACATATTGATGCGTTGCTGCAGGGCACTGACTTGCTGATGCGCATTGCCACCCCCGACAACACGGTGGGTCCGGCGGATATCGAGGCGTATGTGGCGTTGATGGAGCGTTTGCTCGATCCGTCGCAATTGAATGCCAAAGTCGCACCACCTGCAGCGCAACCAGAACCAGCACCCCCGCCGCTCGTCGAAGACCTGCCGCCGGAGCCGGAGCCCGCACCGCCGGTCAGCAGCGATGTACCGCGGCAGAGCAAGCGGATGACCGAAGGCGGCGAACGAGTATTGCGGGTCACCGCTGAACGCTTGAACAGCCTGCTGGACCTGTCCAGCAAATCCTTGGTGGAAACCCAGCGGCTCAAACCTTATCTTGCCAGCCTGCAACGCCTCAAACGCATCCAGAGCAACAGTGCTCGTGCGCTGGACAACCTCGATGGGCAGCTCAAGCTCGTGGAGCTGAGCCTGGAAGCCCAGGAAGCCCTGGCCGATACTCGCCGCCTGTTAAGTGAAGCGCAGGCGCTGCTGGCGGAAAAAACCGCCGAGCTGGATGAGTTTGGCTGGCAGGCGGGGCAGCGTGCCCAAGTGCTCTACGACACCGCGTTGGCCTGCCGCATGCGGCCCTTTGCTGATGTGCTGGCGGGGCAGGTGCGCATGGTCCGCGACCTGGGCCGTAGCCTGGGTAAGCAAGTGCGTCTGGAGATTGAAGGCGAAAAGACTCAGGTCGACCGCGATGTGCTGGAAAAACTCGAAGCGCCACTGACCCATCTATTACGCAATGCCGTTGACCACGGCATCGAAACGCCCGAGCAGCGTCTGCTGGCCGGCAAGCCGGCAGAAGGCCTGATTCGCCTGCGGGCCTCCCATCAGGCGGGTCTGCTGGTACTGGAGCTGAGTGATGACGGCAACGGTGTCGACCTTGAGCGTCTGCGGGCTACCATTGTCGAGCGCAATCTGTCGCCGCTGGAAACCGCCCTGCGCCTGAGTGAAGAAGAACTGCTGACGTTCCTGTTCTTGCCGGGCTTCAGCCTGCGGGACAAGGTCACCGAAGTCTCCGGGCGTGGCGTCGGCCTGGATGCGGTCCAGCATATGGTCCGCCAGTTGCGCGGTGCGGTGGTGTTGGAACAGACGGCGGGGCAGGGCAGTCGTTTCCATCTGGAAGTGCCACTGACCCTGTCGGTGGTGCGCAGCCTGGTGGTGGAAGTCGGGGAGGAGGCCTACGCGTTCCCCCTGGCCCATATCGAGCGCATGTGCGACCTGGAGCCCGATGACATCGTGCAAGTGGAAGGCCGCCAGCATTTCTGGCACGAAGGCCGGCATGTTGGCCTGGTGGCTGCCAGTCAGTTACTGCATCGGCCACCAGGGCAAAGCAATGAAGAGACCCTCAAGGTCGTGGTGATCCGCGAGCGCGAGGCGGTCTATGGCATCGCCGTGGAGCGCTTTGTCGGTGAGCGCACGTTGGTGGTGTTGCCGCTGGATGATCGCTTGGGCAAGGTCCAGGACATCTCCGCCGGCGCCTTGCTCGATGATGGCTCGGTGGTGTTGATCGTCGATGTCGAGGACATGCTGCGTTCGGTGGACAAATTGCTGAATACCGGTCGTCTGGAGCGCATTGCCCGGCGCAATCAGCATGTCGTCGAAGTAGTGCGCAAGCGTATTCTGGTGGTGGATGATTCGCTTACCGTGCGCGAGTTGCAGCGCAAGCTGTTGCTCAATCGTGGTTATGACGTGGCGGTTGCAGTGGATGGCATGGATGGCTGGAATGCTTTGCGTTCCGAAGACTTTGACTTGCTCATCACTGACATTGATATGCCTCGTATGGACGGTATCGAATTGGTCACACTCTTGCGCCGTGATACCCGTCTGCAGTCGTTGCCGGTGATGGTGGTCTCCTACAAAGATCGAGAAGAAGACCGGCGTCGTGGACTGGACGCGGGAGCCGACTATTATCTAGCCAAGGCTAGTTTCCATGACGATGCACTGCTGGATGCGGTGGTGGAGCTGATTGGAGGTGCCAGGGCATGAGGATCGCTATTGTCAATGACCTGCCCCTGGCCGTTGAGGCATTGCGCCGGGCCTTGAGCCTGGAGCCGGCCCATGAAGTGGTGTGGGTGGCCAGCAACGGCCTGGAAGCGGTGCAGCGTTGTGCCGAGTTGACGCCGGACCTGATCCTGATGGACCTGATCATGCCGGTGATGGATGGCGTGGAGGCTACCCGGCAAATCATGGCTGAGACACCGTGTGCGATTGTTATTGTCACCGTGGACCGTCAAGCCAATGTCAGCCGTGTCTTCGAAGCCATGGGCCACGGCGCTCTGGACGTGGTGGATACCCCGGCCCTGGGTGTGGGTGATGCCAAGGAAGCGGCGGCGCCGTTGTTGCGCAAAATCCTCAATATCGGTTGGCTGATTGGCCAGCGGGGCGCTCGTGTACGAGCTGAACCCGCGCCGCAGCGGGTCATGGGTAAGCGCCAGAGGCTGGTAGCCATTGGCTCTTCAGCCGGTGGTCCGGCCGCCCTGGAAGTGCTGCTCAAGGGCTTGCCGCGAGATTTTTCGGCGGCCATTGTGCTGGTGCAGCATGTGGATCAGGTTTTCGCCGCAGGCATGGCAGAGTGGCTGAGTAGTGCTTCGGGCCTGCCGGTACGCCTGGCTCGGGAAGGAGAGCCACCGCAAAGTGGCGTGGTGTTGCTGGCGGGCACCAATCATCATATTCGTCTGTTGAAGAACGGCACGCTGGCTTACACCGCCGAGCCGGTAAACGAGATCTACCGGCCGTCCATCGACGTGTTTTTCGAGAGTGTCGCCAGTTACTGGAGCGGCGATGCCGTCGGCGTATTGCTGACCGGCATGGGGCGCGACGGGGCTCAGGGGCTCAAACTGATGCGTCAGCAAGGCTACCTGACCATCGCCCAGGACCAGCAAAGCAGCGCGGTGTATGGCATGCCCAAAGCGGCAGCCTCGATCGACGCCGCTGTTGAAGTTCGCCCATTGGACAGAATTGCACCACGATTGCTGGAGATATTCGCAAAATGACCGATATAACTCGCGTCCTGGCCGGCAAAGCAGTAATTCAGGTGACCGCAAATGAATGATTTACAACTCGATGACTTCAAGACCGACGAGAACGCCGCCATGGTGTTGCTGGTCGACGATCAGGCGATGATCGGCGAAGCCGTGCGGCGAGGCCTGGCCCAAGAAGACAATATCGACTTCCACTTTTGTGCCGACCCGCATCAGGCCATTGCCCAGGCGATCCGCATCAAGCCGACGGTGATCCTGCAGGACCTGGTGATGCCGGGCCTGGACGGGCTGACCCTGGTACGCGAATACCGTAACCACCCGGCCACGCAGAATATTCCGATCATCGTGCTCTCGACCAAGGAAGACCCGCTGATCAAGAGCGCGGCGTTTGCTGCCGGGGCCAACGATTACCTGGTCAAACTGCCGGATAACATCGAGTTGGTGGCGCGGATTCGCTACCACTCCCGTTCCTACATGACGCTGTTGCAGCGGGATGCGGCGTATCGCGCATTGCGGGTCAGTCAGCAGCAGTTGCTCGATACCAACCTGGTATTGCAGCGGCTGATGAATTCCGACGGCCTGACCGGGCTGTCCAACCGTCGGCACTTTGACGAGTATCTGGAACTGGAATGGCGCCGCGCCATGCGTGACCAGACCCAGTTGTCGTTGCTGATGATCGACGTGGACTTCTTCAAGGCCTACAACGACAGTTTCGGCCACCTGGAAGGCGACGAGGCCTTGCGCAAAGTGGCCGCGACCATTCGCGATGCCAGCAGTCGTCCATCGGACTTGCCGGCCCGTTACGGTGGCGAAGAATTTGCCCTGGTACTGCCCAACACCTCACCGGGTGGTGCGCGGTTGGTGGCCGAGAAGCTGCGTCAGGCTGTAGCGGCCCTGAAAATCCCCCATATCACCCCGGCCGAAGGTGCGAGCCTGACCATCAGCATTGGCCTGTCGACCATGACGCCGCAATTGGGGACCGATTGCCGGCAGCTGATTTCGGCGGCGGACAAGGGGTTGTACCTGGCCAAGCATAATGGGCGTAATCAGGTGGGTATCGAATAGCCGAAACACTACAAAACCTTTGTAAGGCGTGCTCGCGATAGTTGTAGTAGCCGCTGCCGAGGTACGAGGCTGCGATGGGTTTGGTGCGGCACTCCGACGAAGCGGCCCCCGGGGGCGGTCCTGCGGACACGCATCGCAGCCTCGTACCTCGGCAGCGGCTACAACCGCACGGATCGCACTCAAACCTGCCTTTTCAGCCAAGCGGACTGCCGTTTCCAGCCGTTTGCCGTTATACTCGCCGGCTTTCAAAAGTTCGCCAACGAGTGCTGCCCGCCATGGAAATCAACCCGATCCTTAACAGTATCAAGGACCTGTCCGAGCGCTCCGAAACTATTCGGGGGTATCTTTGACTACGATCAAAAGCATGAGCGTCTGACCGAAGTCAATCGCGAGCTTGAAGATCCGAGTGTCTGGAACAACCCTGCCTACGCCCAGGAACTGGGGCGCGAGCGCTCCCTGCTGGCGCAGATCGTAGAAACCCTCGATGAGATGCACTCAGGCCTGGCCGATGCCAAGGACCTGCTACTGATGTCTGCCGAGGAAGAAGACCAGGGCGCCGTCGATGACGTGGCCGCTGAAGTCGAGCGCCTGCGCGAGGCCCTGGAAAAACTCGAATTCCGCCGTATGTTCAGCGGAGAGATGGATGCCAACAACGCCTACCTGGATATCCAGGCCGGTTCCGGTGGCACCGAGGCCCAGGACTGGGCCAACATCCTGCTGCGCATGTACCTGCGCTGGGCTGACAAGCGCGGTTTCGACGCGACCATCATGGAACTGTCCGCCGGTGAAGTCGCCGGGATCAAAGGCGCGACCGTGCACATCAAGGGTGAATACGCTTTTGGTTGGCTGCGTACCGAGATCGGTGTACACCGCCTGGTGCGCAAGAGTCCGTTCGACTCCGGCAACCGTCGCCACACCTCGTTCTCGGCTGTGTTCGTGTCGCCGGAAATCGATGACAACATCGAAATCGACATCAACCCGTCGGACCTGCGCATCGATACCTACCGCTCCTCGGGCGCCGGTGGCCAGCACGTAAACACCACCGACTCGGCCGTACGTATTACTCACGTGCCGTCCAACACGGTGGTCAGCTGCCAGAACGAACGTTCCCAGCATGCGAACAAAGACACCGCGATGAAAATGTTGCGGGCCCGTTTGTATGAGCAGGAAGTGCAGAAGCGCAATGCTGCGTCCCAGGCCCTGGAAGACACCAAGTCCGATATCGGCTGGGGTCATCAGATTCGCTCCTACGTGCTCGACGCGTCGCGAATCAAAGACCTGCGCACCAACATCGAACGCAGCGATTGCGATAAAGTCCTCGACGGCGATATCGACGAGTACCTGGTGGCCAGCCTGAAACAAGGCCTGTAACCGTCAGCCAAGACCTGAAGTCCCCTGCCTCCGGTGGGGGCAACGAACCTGTGATGGAATTTCAAAAGACATGAGCGACCAACAACTCGACCCGCAAGCCCTGCAACAGGAAGAAAACTCCCTGATCGCCCTGCGCAAGGAAAAGCTTGCTGCCGAGCGCGCCAAGGGTAATGCCTTCCCCAACGACTTCCGTCGCGACGCCTACTGCGAAGACTTGCAGAAACAGTACGCCGACAAGACCAAGGAAGAGCTGGCAGAAGCGGCGATCCCGGTCAAGGTGGCAGGTCGCATCATGCTCAACCGTGGCTCGTTCCTGGTGATCCAGGACATGTCCGGCCGCATCCAGGTCTACGTCAACCGTAAGACCTTGTCCGAAGAAACCCTGGCCGCGGTTAAAACCTGGGACCTGGGCGACATCATCGCAGCCGAAGGCACCCTGGCCCGCTCCGGCAAGGGTGACCTGTACGTTGAAATGACCAGCGTGCGCCTGCTGACCAAATCCCTGCGCCCGCTGCCGGACAAGCACCACGGTCTGTCCGACACCGAGCAGCGCTATCGCCAGCGTTACGTTGACCTGATCGTCAACGAAGACGTGCGCCACACCTTTCGCGTGCGTTCGCAAGTGATTGCCCACACCCGCGCCTTCCTGATGAAGCGTGACTTCCTGGAAGTGGAAACGCCGATGCTGCAAACCATCCCGGGTGGTGCCGCAGCCAAACCGTTCGAGACTCACCACAATGCGCTGGACATGGAAATGTTCCTGCGTATCGCGCCTGAGTTGTACCTCAAGCGCCTCGTGGTGGGCGGCTTCGAGAAAGTGTTCGAGATCAACCGCAACTTCCGTAACGAAGGCGTTTCGACTCGTCACAACCCAGAATTCACCATGTTGGAGTTCTACCAGGCCTACGCCGACTACGAAGACAACATGGACCTGACCGAGGAGCTGTTCCGCGAACTGGCAGAGCTGGTTCTGGGGACTACCGACGTGCCGTACGGCGACAAGGTGTTCCACTTCGGCGAGCCGTTCGTGCGCCTGTCGGTGTTCGATTCGATCCTCAAGTACAACCCTGAGCTGACTGCCGATGATCTGAACGACATCGACAAGGCCCGCGCCATTGCCAAGAAAGCCGGCGCCAAGGTGCTGGGCTTCGAAGGCCTGGGCAAATTGCAGGTGATGATTTTCGAAGAGCTGGTGGAGCACAAGCTGGAACAGCCGCACTTCATTACCCAGTACCCGTTCGAAGTCTCGCCGCTGGCCCGTCGCAACGATGACAACCCGAACGTCACCGACCGCTTCGAGCTGTTCATCGGTGGCCGTGAAATCGCCAACGCTTACTCCGAGCTTAACGACGCGGAAGACCAGGCCGAGCGCTTCATGGCCCAGGTGGCCGACAAGGACGCCGGCGACGACGAAGCCATGCACTACGATGCCGACTTCGTCCGCGCCCTGGAATACGGCATGCCGCCAACCGCCGGTGAAGGTATCGGCATCGACCGTCTGGTGATGCTGTTGACCAACTCACCGTCGATCCGTGACGTAATCTTGTTCCCGCACATGCGGCCACAAGCGTAACCGTAGCGAATCAAAAGCCGCCTTTTATAAGGCGGCTTTTTTGTGTGGCCTGAACAAGCGTCAAGCTTGCAGCGCAGGGCTTTAACCTCTTCCCAAGGATGTGTGTTGTGAACCGCGTATTGGCTAAAGAAGGCGCCGCCGGCATCGCCGCTGCCGTGGTTGAAAGTGTTCAATATCAGGGCCGCAAGGCCAGTCGGCAGGGCAGTGAGCAGCGCCGACAAGACATCCTCGATGCCGCTATGCGGATTGTCGTACGTGAGGGGGTGCGCGCCGTTCGGCATCGGGCGGTGGCGGCAGAGGCGGGAGTGCCGTTATCGGCCACCACCTATTACTTCAAGGACATCGATGACCTGCTCACCGACACCTTTGCCCAGTATGTGGAGCGTAGCGCGGCCTTCATGGGCAAGCTGTGGGTGCGCAACGAAGGCCTGTTGCGGGAAATGGTGGCCTATGGTGATGGCAGTGCGCAGTCACGTTCGCAGTTGGCCGATGACATTGCGCGGCTGACCGCTGATTACGTGCAGCGGCAATTGCTCAATCGTCGTGAGTATCTGATGGCCGAGCAGGCCTTTCGCCAGGAAGCCCTGTTGAACCCGCGGCTGGCGGATCTGGTACGTTCCCATGAGCAAATCCTGTTGCAGGGCACTTGCCAGTTTTTCCAGGTGTTGGGGTCTTGCGAGCCGCAACAGGATGCCAGGGTGTTGACGGCGATTATCGGTCGGATGGAATATCAGGGCCTACTTGGCGGGCCAGAGCCTCTGACGGGCGAAGAGATGCTTGAGATTCTCAAGCGTCACATGCATCTGGTGCTGGCTTCGGTGTAATGATCGCGCAAAAGGTACTACCGTTGAGACCATGCGCCACCGGCGCGTGGCTACATAACGTTTAAAGAGGGAGCACGGGTGGACGATTACCAGCAGACGATACGCACCTTGTCTGATCGCATTGTGCTGGCGCAAACACCGATTCGTGTCCTTGATGCGGTGAAGTGGGACGAAAATATTCGCAAAGGCTTCCTCAAGGCCAAGGGCAAGGAAATGCCGGCGGTGGACCGCGACTATTACCTCAATCGCCCCCTGTCGTTCGATTCCAGTGCGGTGAAACTGGAGTTTCAGAACATCGAGCGGGACATCACCCGTACCCTCGGCCAGTTCAGCCCCGTGGGGCAGATCATGCGGCGCATGTGCAGGGAATACCGCATGGTGGTGCGCATGCTCGAAGCCCGCGGCACGGCGGATTTCGGCCTGATTTCCCAGGAACTGTATGGCGCCGCCTCCGACGCGTTCCACGCCGGTGATCCAACCCTGGCCGACTTGGGCCTGATGCTCTCCGATTACCTGAACAACATTGATGGCCGTGGTGATCTCAAGGACGAAGCCAAGACCTTGACCGCCAAGGATGCCGTCAACCTGCTGCAAAGCCGACTGAACAAGGTGTTTGGCGAAGCGGAAGAAACCATCCGGGTGTTCGAGTCCGACGGCATTGTTGCCGACGCGGCGGCGGGGGCCGACTACATCAAGATTCGCGCCGACGCGATGTTCAACGACCGCGACGTGCGGGCCCTGGAAGTTCACGAAGGTCTGGTGCATGTGGGCACTACCCTCAATGGCCAGAACCAGCCAATCTGCACCTTTTTGTCGAAAGGGCCGCCGTCGTCCACCGTCACCCAGGAAGGCCTGGCGATCCTGATGGAGATCATCACCTTCGCCTCCTACCCCAGCCGGCTGCGTAAATTAACCAACCGTACCCGTGCTATTCACATGGTGGAGGAGGGTGCTGACTTCCTGCAGGTCTACGAATTCTTCCGCGAGCAGGGCTTTGAAATGGCTGAAAGCTACGGCAACGCCAGCCGGGTGTTTCGTGGCTCAGTGCCCAATGGCCTGCCGTTTACCAAGGATTTGTCCTACCTCAAGGGCTTTATCATGGTTTACAACTACATTCAGTTGGCCGTGCGCAAAGGCAAACTGGAGCAGGTGCCATTGCTGTTCTGTGGCAAGACCACCCTGGAGGACATGCGTACGTTGCGCCAGTTGGTGGACGAAGGTCTGGTGGTGCCGCCCAAATACTTGCCGGAACAGTTTCGCGATATGAATGCCCTGGCGGCGTGGATGTGTTTCTCGAACTTCCTCAATCATCTGAGCCTGGATCGGATCGAGGCGGATTACTCCAATATCCTTTAGCTGCACCCTGTTCCTGTAGCCGCTGGCGCAGCCTGCGATAAGGCCGAAGGCCTTCAGCGATGTCGATAACTTGCGCCTCTTCGAGGCGTTCGCAGGCTACAGGTTGATTTGCAAACCATTCACGAGGCTTCAACGGATGAGAATCCTCGGCATTCTTTGCCTGCTACTGATCTTGAGCGGCTGCAGCTCCTTGTTGTTCTACCCCGAACCGGGCCTGCCGTTCACGCCGGAACAAGCCCGGCTGCAATACCGCGACGTCACCCTGACCACCGCCGACGGCCTCAAACTTCATGCGTGGTGGCTGCCAGCCAAGGCCGGTGTGCCGATCAAAGGCACGGTGCTGCACCTGCATGGCAACGGCGGTAACCTGGCCTGGCACCTGGGCGGTAGCTGGTGGTTGCCGGAGCAGGGCTATCAAGTGTTGCTGCTGGACTATCGTGGCTACGGCCTGTCCGAAGGCAAACCTTCGTTGCCCGCGATCTATCAGGACCTGGACGCTGCTTTCAACTGGATCGACAAGGCCCCTGAAACCCAGGGCCAACCGCTGATCGTCCTCGGCCAAAGCCTGGGTGGTGCGCTAGCGGTGCATTACCTGGTAGAACATCCCGAACGCCAACGACAACTCAAGGCCATCGTCCTGGATGGCGTGCCGGCCAGTTATCGTGATGTAGGACAATTCGCCCTGAGTACTTCCTGGTTAACCTGGCCGTTCCAGGTGCCGTTGTCATGGCTGGTGCCGGACGCCGACAGCGCGATCAACGCCATGCCGCAGCTGACAGGCGTGCCGAAACTGCTGTTCCACAGTCTGGATGACCCGATCGTGCCGCTTTCCAACGGCATCCGGCTGTATCAGGCGGCGCCGCCGCCGAGAGTGTTGCAATTGACGAGGGGTGAGCACGTGCAAACATTTGCCGACAAGACCTGGCAAACCGTGATGCTGCGCTACCTCGACGACCCGCAGCATTTCAATGGCCTGCGCCGTCTGGGGGAAATCCCCAATTACCCGGTCGCCCCGAATTCCAAAGTTGAATCATCAGAGAGCCCGCAATGAGTGAAGAACGCAACATGATCCCCCTCATCCTCACAGGTATTGGCACCATCATCGGCACCGTGGGCTGCCTGTGGTACTACGGCTACCTGCACTTTGCCAAGCCCGAGGATGCGTTATTGCTCAGTGACTTCACCATGCTCAAGACCGTGCCAGGGGAGGATTACAAAATCTCCCTGGCGCCGGCGGCCCAGGTGGCGCAATGCGTCGATGGTGTTCTGGTGCTGTTTGATACCGAACAGAAAGGCCTGACCGGTGTGCTGGTGAATAACAAGAGGCAGGCTGTGCGGTGCATGGGGCAGGAAACGCCGCAGCTTGAGCAATAGCCACTTGGTGCGTACGAAAGATCACGGGCGCCATGAGGATGCTGACGCAGCATCAGGTCGGCTTATAGTTCAAGGTATGTCGGAGCGTAGAATCAGCGGAACCATTTTGAGTTGATTACCACAGATTTCGGACTGATCAGCAGCGCTGGTTCGGTTCAATCTGTTACTTAATTTGGAGTCAGTCATATGAGCATAGGTCCTGTTAATTCTTCGCCTTTCGTTGGCAACGCTGGAAATCAACAGTCTGGTGGTTCTCAGGGACTTCAGCAGGAAATTGATCAGCTTCAGAAGCAAATTCAACAAAAACAAGGCGGTCAAGAGTCTGGCGGATCCGAGGGCGGCGGTGGCGCTCAGGGGGCTGGCGGAGGCGAAGGCCTTGACGAGTTGCTCAAGAAACTCAAGGAGTTACTCGCTCAGCAAGAGGCACAAGGGTCTCAGGGGGGCCAACAAGGAGGAGAGGGCGACCAAGGCAGCGGTGGCCAAATTCAGGCGGTGCAGGAGAACAATAGTGCGCCGGTGAACTTTTAATTGAGTCACCCTCGAATTCAGGCGGATCTTCCTTGATCTGGTGCCGGCTTTAAGCAAAGAACCCCGCCAATTGGCGGGGTTCTTTTATTTCACATCAATCAGTTAGCCACTGACGAACGTGGCTTGACCGGCTGGTTGTCGTTGGAAATGGTCACTTCAACGCGACGGTTCATGGCTCGGCCGGAAACGCTGCCGTTATCGGCAACCGGATATTCCTTGCCATAGCCCTGGGTCACGATGCGCGAAATATCCACACCTTGTTGGGCCAGTGCGCGCTGTACGGAGGCCGCACGGCGTTCCGACAGGCTCTGGTTGTAGGAGTCGGAACCGGTGCTGTCGGTGTAGCCTTCGACAATCACTTTACGGTCCGGGTTGTCACGCAGAAACTGCCCCAGTTTGGTGATGTTCACCAGGCCACTGGATTTCAGGTCGGACTTGTTGGTGGCAAACAGCACGTCACCGAACGTCACCAGCGTACCGCGATCAGTCTGCTTGGCGTTCAAGCTGTTTTGCAGTTGCTTGATCTGCGCGTCACGGGCTTCGAGCAAGGCACGAGCACGTTCGTCGCCGGCGTTTTTCAGCTGGGCTTCGGAGGTACGCAGGGCGATGGTGTCCTTGGCGACTTCAACACGCTGGTTGGTCAGGTAGGCCAGTTGGTCGACTTTCTTCTCGTCATCGTTGTCGCGGTAGGCTTTGTCAGCCTTGTCCAGCCATTCGCTGGCGTCCTTGGTTTCCAGGGCTGCGACTTTGGTGGCTTGCGGGTTGGCTTGCAGGGCCGAGAAGTTGGTCCGTGCGTTTTCCAGGTTCGCGTTCGGCGGGGTGGAGCAGGCCGCCAGGGCAACGCTCATCGCCAGCAGGGCAGGGATCATCAATTGTTTGCGCATAATGGTGTCGTCCTTTCAATTCGATTTCGGGTGCAATGCAATCAGAGGTCAGTGACTTACTGCGAGATAGCAGCCGGACGCATACCTTCGTGACGCAGCTCCTGAACAGCTTTCTGGGAATCCTTCACGGCGTGCTCAGCCTTGGCAGCCTGAGCTTTACGCTCGGCGACGCGAGCATCCCACTCGGCTTGTTCGGCCAGGCGACGGGCGTCGTCATACTTCTTGTCGTGCATGGCGATTTCGGCTTGCTTGAGCTTGTCCTGGGCCGATTTCATTTCCACGGCTGCAAACTCGGTACCGCCGGCGCTGACCGCGCTGTTCACCGCTGACTGGGTCACGGCGTATTGCTCGGTCGGCGGGTTACCGGCGCAACCGGCCAAAATGAAGCTGGTACCGATTGCCAACGCGGCCAATTTGAGCCCGCGCAGGTGGTTAAACGAGGATTTGGCAGTGCTGGTCTTCATGGTCATCAACTCCATTGGGTAACTCCTCAAAAACATCAAAATCCATCGCTGGTTTGCTGTGTGTACAGGGTCTGGCGGTAAGTTCCGGGACGCCTTTCAAACGGCTGTTCCAAGTGATGGCTTACTGGCTGTGACCCGAGGCTTTTTTGAATAGTTCAGAGAAGATGGCGCTTTGCCTAAATATTTTTTTGACTGAATAGTCAGTGTTTAAAAGTTTGAACTTTCGTCAGGCACAGAGGTATTGCGGACCTCTGAGAGGCCCGTAATACATAGGGTGGTGGGTTTTTAGCGGTTGTTTATCAGTGTTTCTGATTATCAGGTTGAGCTGACAAATCGTGTAAGTAACGTCGTGACAAAGTGAGAAAGCGCGGTGTAGGACCGACGTCTTCGTACAGCGGATCGCCTTCTTCATCCGTGGCAATCACATGCTGGCCCTTGATGTAAGGGAAGCTGGTTTCCAACTCTTCGAGGGCGGCGCCAATCAGTTCTCCGAGCAGCGCTTCGGTGTGGCGTTTGGGGTACATCTCGCAGAGCGCTGCGAGCCTGGCGGCGGCTTCCACATTCAGATGGATGGCGTATTCGGTTTTGGTCAGGCGACCCTTGGCGTTTTCTTCCCAATGCTGGGCCAGTTCTCGGATTTTCATGGCAACCTCGATAAGCTCAGGTAAGCGGGCAGTCCTGCGGACCGCATCGCAGCCTCGTGCCTCGGCAGCGGCTACAGTTGAGACTAGCTGCAAGCCACAAGGTTTAAAGTCAATTCTCCTGGTCCTTGTAAGAAGCCGGCGCGGGCGGCACTCTTGAGGATCAAAGCGTCCCGGATTTCTGGCTGGAGATTGGCTGATGAGCGATATCGATGCACGTTTGCGTGAAGATGTTCACCTGCTGGGTGAACTGCTGGGCAACACGATTCGAGAACAGTATGGCGATGAGTTTCTCGACAAGATCGAGCAGATTCGTAAAGGTGCCAAGGCCGATCGACGGGGTGCAGCATCGGAACAGGCCGCCGGCGAAGAGCTGAGTGCCAGCCTCAATCAGCTCAAGGAAGACGAACTGCTGCCAGTGGCGCGGGCTTTCAACCAGTTCCTCAACCTGGCCAACATCGCCGAGCAATACCAGTTGATCCACCGTCGCGACGAGTCGACGCCTGCACCCTTCGAGTCACGGGTATTGCCCGAACTGCTGGCGCGTTTGCAGAGTGAGGGTCACAGCAGCGAATCCCTGGCTCGCCAGTTGGGCCGTCTGGAAATCGAGCTGGTCCTGACTGCCCACCCGACTGAAGTCGCCCGCCGCACCCTGATCCAGAAATACGATGCCATTGCCGCGCAATTGGCCTTGCAGGATCACCGCGACCTGACTACCGCCGAGCGCGAACAGATCCGCCAACGCCTGCAACGCTTGATCGCCGAAGCCTGGCACACCGAAGAAATCCGCCGCACGCGGCCGACACCCGTAGATGAAGCCAAATGGGGCTTTGCGGTGATCGAGCATTCCCTGTGGCACGCCATCCCCAATTATCTGCGCAAGGCTGACCTCGCCTTGCACGCTGCCACAGGCCTGCATTTGCCCCTGGAAGCAGCGCCAATTCGCTTCGCTTCATGGATGGGCGGCGACCGTGATGGCAATCCGAATGTGACTGCGCCGGTTACCCGTGAAGTGCTGCTGCTGGCCCGCTGGATGGCCGCCGACCTGTACTTGCGCGATATCGATCACCTAGCCTCTGAACTGTCGATGCAACAGGCCAGCCCTGAGTTGCAGGCCAGGGTCGGCGACAGCGTTGAACCTTACCGGGCGCTGCTCAAACAACTGCGCGAGCGCCTGCGTGCCACCCGTCAATGGGCTCACACTTCGTTGGCCGGCAGCACCCCTCCGCCCGCCGAGGTCCTGCAAAACAACCGCGACCTGCTGGAGCCGCTGGAGCTGTGTTACCAGTCCCTGCATGCCTGCGGCATGGGGGTGATTGCTGACGGCCCACTGCTTGATTGCTTACGGCGTGCGGTGACCTTTGGCCTGTTTCTGGTGCGCCTGGATGTGCGTCAGGACTCCAGCCGCCATTGTGCGGCCATGACTGAAATCACTGACTACCTGGGCCTGGGCCGCTACGAGGATTGGGATGAGGAGGCACGCATCAGCTTTCTGATGCGCGAACTGGCCAATCGACGGCCGCTGTTGCCGGCCTATTTCAAACCGTCCGCCGACACCGCTGAAGTACTCAACACCTGCAAGGAAATAGCCGCCGCGCCGGCAGCGTCGCTGGGGTCTTATGTGATCTCCATGGCCGGTGCCGCCTCCGATGTATTGGCGGTGCAATTGCTGCTCAAGGAGTCCGGTGTGCAGCGGCCGATGCGTGTGGTGCCATTGTTCGAAACCCTCGCTGACCTGGACAACGCTGGCCCGGTGATCGAGCGTCTGTTGCTGCTGCCGGGCTATCGCTCGCGGTTGCAAGGGCCACAGGAAGTGATGATCGGCTACTCCGACTCGGCCAAGGACGCAGGCACTACGGCGGCGGCCTGGGCACAATACCGAGCCCAGGAGCGGCTGGTGGACATCTGCCGTGAACAGCAGGTGGAACTGTTGTTGTTCCATGGCCGCGGCGGCACCGTTGGACGCGGCGGCGGCCCAGCCCACGCGGCGATTCTGTCGCAGCCGCCGGGTTCGGTTGCCGGGCGTTTCCGCACCACTGAACAAGGTGAAATGATCCGTTTCAAATTTGGCCTGCCGGACATCGCCGAGCAGAACCTCAACCTGTACCTGGCGGCGGTTCTGGAGGCGACCTTGTTGCCACCGCCGCCGCCTGAACCCGCATGGCGTGACTTGATGGATGAATTGGCGGCCGATGGTGTCAGTGCCTATCGCGCGGTGGTGCGGGAAAATCCGCAGTTCGTCGAGTATTTCCGCCAGTCCACCCCCGAACAGGAACTGGGCCGCTTGCCTTTGGGCAGCCGGCCAGCCAAGCGCCGCGCCGGCGGGATCGAAAGCTTGCGGGCGATCCCGTGGATTTTCGGTTGGACCCAGACCCGCCTGATGCTGCCAGCCTGGCTCGGCTGGGAAGCGGCCTTGAGCAAAGCTCTGGAGCGTGGTGAAGGCGAGTTGCTGGAGCAGATGCGTGAGCAGTGGCCGTTCTTCCGTACCCGCATCGATATGCTGGAAATGGTCCTGGCCAAGGCCGACGCCGATATTGCCCGGCTCTATGACGAACGGCTGGTGCAACCTGATCTGCTGCCACTGGGTGTGCACTTACGCGACCTATTGTCGCAGGCATGCAGTGTGGTGCTCGGCCTGACCGGCCAGTCGCAACTGCTGGCGCATAGTCCGGACACTCTGGAGTTCATACGCCTGCGCAACACTTACCTCGACCCACTGCACCTTTTGCAGGCGGAACTGTTGGCACGTTCCCGACAGCAGGACGCGGCGCAGGATAGCCCTCTGGAACAGGCGTTGCTGGTGTCCGTGGCGGGGATTGCCGCCGGTTTGCGTAACACGGGCTGACAATTCCGAAGGGTTCTCAAGGGCTTGCAGATAAAGCCGAGCGTTGCCTCGAAAGGGGCGGCGCGGGGTTTTATCACCGGGTTGCGCCTAGCGATACCCGCGCTATGAGGCCTGCGCGGCGCGGGTTCCTCCTACTTTTGGCGGCTTGTGTGGTTAAGGCCTGCTGTGTATCTTGATCAGCCTTTGGCCGTTTGGGCGGCCATGACCCTTTTTTCCGAGATTGGCCCCATGCGGCGAATCCGAGCGTTATCTCTATAAAAAAATTGAGGAGCACATCGATGCGCGTCATTCTGCTGGGAGCTCCCGGGGCCGGTAAAGGTACTCAGGCAAAGTTCATCACTGAAAAATTCGGCATTCCACAAATCTCCACCGGCGACATGCTGCGTGCGGCGGTCAAGGCCGGCACCGAGCTGGGCCTGATCGCCAAGAGCGTGATGGACAGCGGTGGCCTGGTATCCGATGACCTGATCATCAACCTGGTCAAGGAACGCATCAGCCAGGACGACTGCAAGAACGGTTTCCTGTTCGACGGTTTCCCACGCACCATTCCTCAGGCTGAAGCCCTGGTGAAGGCCGGCGTTGAGCTGGACCACGTGGTAGAAATCGCCGTTGAAGACGAAGAGATCGTCCAGCGTATCGCCGGTCGTCGTGTTCACGAAGCGTCGGGCCGCGTCTACCATATCGTCTACAACCCGCCAAAAGTGGCAGGCAAGGACGACGCCACCGGTGAAGAGCTGGTGCAGCGCAAGGACGACACTGAAGAAACCGTGCGTCATCGCCTGTCCGTCTACCACTCCCAGACCAAGCCACTGGTGGATTTCTACCAGAAACTCTCGGCTGCCCAGGGCAAGCCGAAGTACAGCCACATCGAAGGTGTGGGTTCGGTTGAAGCCATTACGGGCAAAGTACTGAACGCGTTGAGCTGATAGACTTTTCGCGAGCAAGCTCGCACCTACACAACGGCCCGCTTGCGGGCTGTTGTTGTTTATACTGGCGCACTTTTTTCAACTTGGACACAAACACCAATGAGCACCTTGCTGGCCCTGGACACCGCGACTGAAGCTTGCTCCGTTGCCTTGCTGCACGATGGCAAGGTAACGAGCCACTACGAGGTGATCCCGCGCCTGCATGCGCAAAAGCTGTTGCCGATGATCAAGCAATTGCTGGAGGAGGCCGGTACCACCTTGTCGGCGGTCGATGCCATTGCCTTCGGTCGCGGCCCGGGTGCGTTCACCGGCGTGCGGATTGCCATCGGCGTGGTCCAGGGGCTGGCGTTTGCCTTGGAGCGCCCGGTGTTGCCGGTGTCCAACCTGGCGGTACTGGCGCAACGAGCGTTTCGTGAGCACGGTGTGCATCAGGTCGCGGCGGCCATCGATGCGCGCATGGATGAGGTGTACTGGGGCTGCTACCGGGAAACTGCTGGCGAGATGCGCCTGGTGGGTGTTGAAGCCGTGCAACCGCCTGAAGTCGCGGCCTTGCCAGAGGATGCCAGCGGAGAATGGTTCGGCGCCGGGACTGGCTGGGGTTATGCCGAGCGCATCGGCGTGAAGCTCGGTGGCCAGGATGCGGGCATGTTGCCTCACGCTAAAGACTTGCTGACCCTGGCGCGATTTGCCTGGGAGCGAGGCGAAGCGATTCCGGCGGATCAGGCACAACCGGTGTATCTGCGCGATAAAGTGGCGCAGACCAAGGCCGAACGCCAGCTCTGATAGAGCCCACGAATTGGGGAGCAAACCTGCTCCCAATGCCGCCAATCGTCAGAAACTCCCCCGCGCTTTTAAACCTTTGTCTATTTATGTGTTCTAGTTATCACCAGAGCATTTGCGCGCCAAGGAAAGCGCCGCTAAATTGCCATCATTGATACCGGATTTGCATGCATGCGTATAGACGGCTTCTCCTCTCAGTCCTACCCCCTCAAGCGTAAGCCACGCAAGGCTAACGTGACGGTCGACGAGTCCGTCGAGGACTCGCCGGATTTCGTTGACGTCCAGTCCGAAATGCCCTCCGGTTCAACTGTTTCCACGCGCTCCCAAAGCTCTTCCGGTACCCGCATCGGTGCTGTTCCTGCCCGCCAGCAAGACATGATTTTCCCGCGCTCGATGAGCAAAAACGTTGCCAACGCCCTGGCCAGCTACCTGACCACCGCCGGCTTTGTCGAATGGGATATGGAAGTGCTGGGTCTCGATATCCACATCTGATGCTGCTGCCTTACTACCTGGGTTGCCCGTCCTGGAGTGAAAACGCCTGGCGCGAATACCTGTACCCCCAGGACGCCCGCCCCAACGATTACCTCGCCCTCTATTCCCAGGTCTTCAACGCAGTTGAAGGCAACACCACGTTTTACGCCCGTCCTTCGGTGGTCACCGTGCAGCGCTGGGCCGAGATCATGCCGGAGCACTTTCGTTTTACCGCCAAGTTCCCCGGCGATATCAGCCATGGCGGTGATTTGCGCGAGCAACTGCCGGCAGCGGAGAGCTTTCTCGGGCTGATGAGCCCTTTGGGGCAGCGAGTTTCACCGTTATGGCTGCAATTACCTGCCAGTTTTGCGCCACAACGGCTGGCGGAACTGGCCGGGTTTATTGATGGGCTGGAGCAACCGTTGGCGGTAGAGGTACGTCACCCGGAGTTCTTTGCCAGGGGCGATGCCGAGCGGATGCTCAACCGTCTGCTGCGCGACCGTGGCGTCGAGCGCATTTGCCTGGACCCCCGCGCCTTGTTCAGTTGCACGTCCACCTCGGCGGCGGTGCTTCATGCCCAATCGAAAAAGCCCAAGGTGCCGCCTCGTCCGGCCGCGTTGACCCAGTTTCCCCAGGTGCGATTTATCGGTCATCCCGAGCTGGAAGCCAACGACCCATTCCTGGTGCCATGGATCGAAAAGGTCGCTGTCTGGATCGAAGAAGGCCGCACGCCTTATGTGTTCCTGCACACCTCGGACAATCGCCTGGCGGCGCAATTGGCCCTGCGTTTCCACGAAAAGCTGATGGCACGTTTGCCTGGCTTGCCAGCCTTGCCTGAGCTATACAGGGAACCTGCTGTGGAGCAACTGGGGTTGCTCTGAGTGCCTTTCTTACAAGGAGCGAGCAATGGACCCACAAACTCTGCGTGCCGAAACCTTCAAGGCCCTGCATGAGCGCGACCGTGCGTTCGTCATGCCCAACCCCTGGGATGCCGGTTCCGCGAAAATGCTCACCAGCCTCGGCTTCGAAGCCTTGGCCACCACCAGTGCCGGTTATGCCTTCAGTCTCGGGCGCCCGGATGCTGAAGGCGCGTTGTCCCTGGAGGACACGCTGCACAACACCGCAATGATCACCCAGGCCACGGTGCTGCCGGTGGCCGCCGACCTGGAAAATGGTTTCAGTGATACCCCCGACGGCTGCGCCCACACCATTCTTCGGGCAGCCGCTACGGGCATCGTCGGTGGTTCCATCGAAGATGCCACCGGTATTGCCGCCGATCCGATCTATCCCTTTGATTTGTCCGTCGAGCGTATTGAAGCCGCCGTTTCCGCCGCTCGCAGTCTGCCATTCCCGTTCATGCTGACGGCCCGTGCGGAAAATCTCCTGCATGGAAAGCTGGATCTGCCTGACACCATTCGCCGCCTGCAAGCGTACGCCGAGGCCGGTGCCGATGTGTTGTATGCGCCAGGGTTACGCAGTGCCGAGGAAGTCTTGGCGGTGGTGCGGGCGGTGGCGCCTAAACCTGTGAACGTGTTGATGTCGGGCGGGCTCAAGCTCACGGTGGCGCAGTTGAGTGAGATGGGTGTCAAGCGTATCAGCGTCGGCTCGGCCATGGCGCTGGCGGCCTACGGTGAGTTTTTCAGGGCTGCCCGGGAGATTCACGACCTCGGCACGTTTACCTTCACCGAGCGTTCGATGTCGTATAAACAGGCCAGCCAGTTGGTCAAGTAACGCGGATCAGGCGGCCAGGCGCAGGTTATTGAGGATCAATGGACGCGCCCATTGGCAGTCATAGTCCAGTTGCTTCTGCTGCTCGACCAACTCGTGTGGCGGGAACGGCTCGGCGGCCGGTGGCAGCAGGTCCAGTTCGAACTCGGCAATCGGCAAGTGCAGCGGCCGTGGCTGCGGTGCCGGGCCGGGTTCTGGCAGCGGTTGGCCTGCGGTCAGCACGAGAGGGCGAACCCAGCCACTTTCGAAGTTCTGTTGGCGCTGTTGGACCACGATTTCATCCGGCGGGAATGGAACGGCGGCGGGTGGCAGCAGTTCCAGTTCGAATTCGGCAATCGGCAGGAACAGCGGTTCAGGTGGGGCGATCTCGGTGTCCTGCACCTCGCATTGGCGCTGGGTGACGATCTGGCTCAGCAGGTCGCTGCCTTCCCGAGGCTCTACCGAGGCATCTACCGGTACCGGTGTTTTGTTGGCGAGCGCCCCCGAATCTCCACCCAGCTGCTCGGCCAGCGCCCGGGCGAAGAAGTCCTGCCACACATGACTGACCCCGGCCAGCGCTTGGGTATTGCGCAGGCCGTAGTGGTTGTGGGTCGGCAGTACACCGATGGGTAGGGAATGAATGTCTGACATTTCTCTCGGTCGACGCTCAGCTCTGGCAAAATGCCTGATCATTTTTTATCGGCCGCTTTTTGCCGATCCTTAATATTTTTGAGCGTAGCGACTGATGAGCGAACAACCAGCGGCCAGCCGCATTCGGGTCGAGGCCCTGGCCGAAGGCTTTCAAGCCCGGGCCCAGCAGTGGGCCGAGCAGCTTGGCCTGCCTTTGCAACGGGAGGAGGCGGATTTTGCCCTGCAAGTCGGTGAGCACGGCTTGCAACTGCAACAGCTTGGGCCTGACGCGCCAGGACCAGTGCGGGTGGATTTTGTCGAAGGTGGCGCGGCCCACCGGCGTTTATACGGCGGTGGCAGTGGGCAGATGATTGCCAAGGCCGTAGGAATCGCCCAGGGCGTGCGCCCACGTGTTCTGGACGCTACGGCTGGCCTGGGCAAGGATGCGTTCGTGCTGGCCAGCCTGGGCTGTGAGATGAGCCTGGTCGAGCGTCAGCCGTTGATCGGCGCTTTGCTGGAAGATGGCCTGGCCCGTGGCGCAGACGATTTTGAAGTGGCACCGATTGTCGCGCGGATGACCTTGCTCAAGGGCAATTCCATTGATGTCATGCGCAACTGGGAAGGTGAGCCGCCACAGGTGATTTATCTGGACCCGATGTTTCCCCATCGTGAGAAAACCGCTCTGGTGAAGAAGGAAATGCGCCTGTTCCGGCCGTTGGTGGGGGACGATCCCGACGCACCGGCGTTGCTGGCCGCCGCGTTGGCCCTGGCCAGCCACCGGGTGGTGGTCAAGCGCCCGCGAAAGGCGCCGTGCATCGACGGCCCCAAGCCGAGCCATGCGCTGGATGGCAAGTCCAGTCGGTATGACATTTATCCTAAAAAAGCGCTGAAGCCCTGAGGCCCCTGGCTAATTGTGGCGAGCGGGCTTGCCCGCGTTGGGCTGCGCAGCAGCCCCAAAACCTGAGATCTCGGTCTATCTGAAAAAACTCAGCAGTCTTTTGGGGGCCGCTTCGCAGCCCAACGGGGGACAAGCCCCCTCGCCACAGGGGCGGTGTTCGCCCCTAGTTGAGCGGTATTAGCCCCAAAGCTGTTTTTTAAAGACCTTGAAAGGCATGGCTCTAAGCTCGATACGCCCGCATAAACAGCCCCACCACGTCCTGCACGTGCTCTTCAGCGGCTGACTCGCTCAGCCGTTCACCGCAGCCATACAGCAACCGAAAGTTCGCCGTGCCCTTGAGCAGGCAGAAAAAATGCTCGGCGGCGGTCAGCGGTTTGTCGATGCTCAGGGCGCCGCTCTGGTCAATCCTGGCCAGCAAGCGCTCCATGCCCTGCAACATCCGCAGGGGCCCCGCCTCGAAAAAGATCTGTGACAGCTTCGGGTCCTGGCTGCCGGAGGCCATCATCAAGCGATGCAGGTTCACCGACTCATCGCTGTTGATCAGTACATGAAAGCCGCGAGCGATGTTTAGCAGCACCTTTTCCACGGGCACGCCGTCCGGCAGCTCGAAATACATCACAGGCAGTTGTTCTTCGCACTTCGCGATCACGGCCGCAGAAAACAGCGTTTCCTTGTCGGTGAAGTGGCTGTAGACGGTCAGTTTCGACACGCCGGCTTCCACGGCTACGGCATCCATGCTGGTGCTGGCGTAGCCATTGCTCAAGAACAGGATTTTCGCTGCCTCAAGGATCGCCTGGCGCTTTGCCATGTCCTTGGGACGCCCGGGGCTATTGGTGTTTACGAGATTGTCGGACATTTTCACTTTAATACTGGACTGGTGAGTTTGGTATTAATAACATACCGGCCAGTATAATTATTCCTAGCACCATTAGCGAAAGGTCCTTCAGCATGCGCAGCTTTGTCCTGCCCCTCGCGTTGCCCGTCAGCCTGGCATTTCTATTGGCTGGCTGCGGCCATGAAGAAGCGACCCAAGCCACCGTCCGCCCGGCCATGGTGGTTCAGCCACAGCCTTCAGCCCTGGCGATGGACAGCTACCCGGGTGAAGTTCGCGCCCGTTATGAGCCGGACCTGGCCTTTCGCATTGGCGGCAAAGTCAGCCGACGACTGGTGGAGGAGGGCGAGCGGGTCAAGGCCAACCAGCCCCTGGCAGAACTCGACCCCCAGGATGTGCGCCTGCAATTGGAAGCCACCCGCGCCCAGGTCGCCGCCGCCGAGGCCAACCTGAACCTGGTGCGCGCCGAACGTGATCGCTACAAGACCCTGGTGGACCGTCAGATGGTCAGCCGCTCCCAGTACGACAACTCTGAGAATATGTACCGCGCAGGCGTTGCACGTCTCAAGCAGATCAAGGCTGAATTCGACGTGGCCAACAATCAAGCCGGTTACGCCGTGCTGCGGGCGCCCCAGGACGGGGTCGTCGCCAAGCGTGCGGTGGAAGTGGGTCAGGTGGTGTCGGCCGGCCAGACGGTGTTCACCCTGGCCACCGACGGTGAGCGGGAAGTGCTGATCAGCCTGCCTGAACAAAATTTTGGCCGCTTCAAGATTGGCCAGCCAGTGTCCGTGGAGTTGTGGAGCCAGTCGGACCAACGTTTCAACGGACGGATTCGCGAGCTGTCACCAGCGGCAGATCCCAAGTCGCGGACTTTCGCCGCCCGCGTGGCCTTTACCGGTGGAAAAGTCCCCGCGGAACTGGGGCAGAGTGCTCGAGTATTCATACAAGCCGACGGCGTTATTGCGCTGTCGGTACCGCTGTCTGCCTTGACTGCTGAGAACGGTGCGTCCTACGTCTGGCGGGTACAGCCCGACAACACCCTCAAGCGGGTACCGGTGCGGATCGGCGCCTTCGGTGAGAAAAACGTACCGGTGCTGGAAGGCCTGGACCCCACCGACTGGGTGATTGCTGCCGGTGTCCATGTGCTCCATGAGGGCCAGCAAGTGCGCCCGGTGGACCGCTCCAATCGGGTAGTGAATCTGGCGGTCAAGGAGTAGTCCCCGATGGGTTTCAATCTTTCCGAGTGGGCGTTGCGTAATCGCCAGATCGTATTGTTCCTGATGATCCTGCTGGCCGTAGTAGGCGCTTTGTCCTACACCAAGTTGGGGCAAAGCGAAGACCCGCCGTTTACCTTCAAGGCCATGGTCATCAAGACCAATTGGCCGGGCGCTACAGCCCAGGAAGTCTCGCGCCAGGTCACCGAGCGCATTGAAAAGAAACTGATGGAGACGGGCGAGTACGAGCGCATCGTTTCCTTCTCGCGACCGGGTGAATCTCAGGTCACCTTCATCGCCCGGGACTCCATGCATTCGGCGCAAATTCCTGACCTGTGGTACCAGGTGCGCAAGAAGATCAGCGACATTCGCCAGACCTTGCCGCCGGACATCCAGGGCCCGTTCTTCAACGATGAATTTGGCACCACCTTCGGCAATATCTACGCGCTGACCGGTGACGGTTTCGACTACGCGGTGCTCAAGGACTACGCCGATCGCATCCAGATTCAGCTGCAACGAGTGCCGGATGTGGGCAAGGTTGAATTGCTGGGGCTGCAAGACGAGAAGATCTGGATCGAGTTGTCGAACCTCAAGCTGGCGACCCTCGGCTTGCCATTGGCAGCGGTGCAACAGGCGCTGCAAGAGCAGAACGCGGTGTCCACTGCGGGCTTCTTCGAAACCCCGAGCGAGCGTGTGCAACTGCGGGTGTCCGGTAATTTCAAGACGGTGGAAGAAATCCGCAACTTCCCGATTCGTGTCGCAGACCGCACTTTCCGTATCGGCGATGTGGCCGAGATCCACCGTGGTTTCAACGATCCACCGGCGCCGCGTATGCGTTACATGGGTGACGATGCGATCGGCCTGGCAGTGGCCATGCGCGAGGGCGGTGACATCCTGGTGCTGGGCAAGGCCCTGGAAAGCGAATTCGCACGCCTGCAGAAGAACCTTCCGGGCGGCATGGAACTGCGCAAGGTGTCCGACCAACCAGCGGCGGTGAAAACCAGCGTCGGTGAATTCGTCCAGGTTCTGGCCGAGGCCCTGGCCATTGTGCTGCTGGTGAGTTTCTTCTCGCTGGGTGTGCGTACCGGCATGGTGGTCGCACTGGCGATTCCGTTGGTGTTGGCGATGACCTTTGCCACGATGTATTACTTGGGGATCGGCCTGCACAAGATTTCTCTCGGTGCGCTGGTACTGGCCCTTGGTTTGCTGGTGGATGACGCGATCATCGCCGTGGAAATGATGGCGATCAAAATGGAGCAAGGTTACGACCGGCTCAAGGCCGCCAGTTTCGCCTGGACCAGTACCGCCTTTCCGATGCTCACGGGTACCTTGATTACCGCCGCCGGCTTCCTGCCGATTGCCACTGCGCAGTCGAGCACCGGCGAATACACCCGTTCGATCTTCCAGGTGGTGACCATCGCGCTGTTGGCCTCCTGGGTCGCCGCCGTGGTGTTCGTGCCTTACCTGGGGGAAAAACTCCTGCCGGATCTGGCGAAGATTCATGCGGCCAAACATGGGGCCGATGGCCCGGATCCCTACGGCACACCGTTCTATCAGCGTGTAAGACGCTTGGTGGAGTGGTGTGTGCGGCGCCGCAAAACGGTGATCGTGCTGACCTTGTTGCTGTTTATCGGCTCGGTGGCACTGTTTCGTTTTGTGCCCCAGCAGTTCTTCCCGGCCTCCGGGCGACTGGAGCTGATGGTCGACCTGAAACTGGCGGAAGGCGCCTCCTTGAGCAACACCGCTGACCAGGTCAAACGCCTGGAAGGCCTGCTTAAAGAACACGCCGGGGTCGAAAACTATGTGGCTTACGTTGGCACCGGCTCGCCTCGTTTCTACCTGCCTCTGGACCAGCAATTGCCGGCCGCGAGTTTTGCTCAGTTTGTGGTTCTGGCCAGGACCATCGAGGAGCGTGAAAGCCTGCGCACCTGGCTGATCGAAACCCTGAATGAACAATTCCCGGACCTGCGTTCACGTGTCACGCGTCTTGAGAACGGTCCACCCGTTGGTTACCCAGTGCAGTTCCGCGTCACAGGCGAACACATCGAGGAAGTACGCGCATTGGCGCGCAAAGTAGCGGCCAAGGTTCGCGAAAATACTCGTGTGGTCAACGTACACCTGGACTGGGAGGAGCCGAGCAAGATCGTTTATCTCAATGTCGATCAGGATCGCGCGCGCGCCTTGGGCGTCAGCACCGCGAATCTGTCGAAATTTCTCCAGAGTTCCCTCACCGGCTCCAGCGTCAGCCAATACCGGGAGGACAACGAGTTGATCGAAATCCTCCTGCGCGGCACCGTGCATGAGCGCACCGAGCTGTCATTGCTGCCGAGCCTGGCGGTTCCGACCGACAACGGTAAAAGTGTGGCGCTGTCGCAGATTGCGACCCTGGAATACGGTTTTGAAGAAGGCATCATCTGGCACCGTAACCGGTTGCCGACGGTGACCATTCGCGCTGATATCTACGGTAAGGAGCAACCGGCGACTCTGGTCCAGCAAATCTTGCCAACGCTGGAAGGTGTACGTGCTGAATTGCCAGATGGCTACTTGTTGGAGGTCGGCGGTACGGTGGAAGACTCCGCCCGTGGGCAGAACTCGGTCAAGGCCGGTGTGCCGCTGTTTATCGTGGTGGTACTGACCTTGCTGATGCTGCAACTGCGTAGCTTCTCACGCATGGCCATGGTCTTTCTTACCGCGCCGTTGGGCTTGATCGGGGTGACCTTGTTCCTGCTGGTATTCCGTCAGCCCTTTGGCTTCGTGGCGATGTTGGGGACCATCGCGCTGTCGGGGATGATCATGCGCAACTCGGTCATCCTGGTGGACCAGATCGAGCAGGACATCAAGGCTGGGTTGGCGCCGTGGCAGGCGATTATCGAAGCGACAGTGCGGCGCTTCCGTCCCATCGTGCTAACCGCGCTGGCGGCCGTATTGGCAATGATTCCCCTGTCCCGCAGCGTGTTCTTCGGGCCGATGGCGGTGGCGATCATGGGCGGGTTGATTGTGGCGACGGCGTTGACGCTGTTGTTCCTGCCAGCGTTGTATGCGGCGTGGTTCAGGGTCAAGAAGGACGCTCTATAGACCTATTGATGAAGAGGCCCCTTTTGCTGCTTTCTTTTTAAAAAGAGGGGACTTTTCTGCGTGGGACCCATGAAGTGGGAAATGCCTGAAATCCGATAGCAGCCGTTAAAGCCTGAATATCACCCACTGATTTACTTAGAGCGCAGGTAGTTTCTTTTCGACCGTTTTTATTATCGAGGTGTTGGTGTCGGCCAGTGGTGTGATCCTCTGTAGGACCTGATCCAGGTGACTGACTGAGTCGGTATAAAGGTGACAGACAAAACTGTCTTCTCCAGTAATCTTGTAGCAGGTGACACACTCCGTCAGCGCCTTGATTAACTGTTCAACTTCTTGGAACTTCCCCGTAAACGGTTTCACCCGGACCAATGCCTGTAGCGCAAAGCCCAGGGCCTGAGCGTCCAGCTCCACACGGAAACCGCAAATGACACCCGCGACCTCCAACCGCTTCAAGCGCTCGCTGCAACTGGGGGCAGACAACCCCACCTGGCGGCTCAGCGCCCGGATGGAGGCCCGTGCGTTTTGGTGCAGGGCCATGATCAGGGCGCGGTCAACCGGGTCTAATTTTTGATCGCTCTTTGTAAGCTTTTTCATGGGTTAGACCTTACGAAGGGTCGTTAAATATCCTGATGTTCTTACATACCATGGATCCTGAAAAAAGGAATGGAGTTCTTGGTCAGATAAAGCTGAAACTAACTAAGTGTTGGATTGTTAGCGGTTGCACAGACAATAAAATAATGGGTAACCGGTCTTCCCATTCCGCTCAGGAGGTGAAAGTGTCCGAAACGTTACTGCCCGTTTATCAAGCAACACTGACATTCGCCATTGCAGCCATTGCGTTACTCGCCAGCCCCGGCCCAGCCACCTTGGCTCTGGCGGCGAGTGGGGCGGCTTATGGCATGAAGCGCTCGATTCGGTTTTTTGCCGGGATTACGGTGGGACTGGTGATCGCCATGGCATTGGTTGCCACGGGCTTGTATGTGGTCATACATAGCTTTCCCTTGGTGGGGACGGTGCTTACGGTTGTTTGCGTTCTTTATATTCTTTCCCTGGCCTACAGCATCGCCACGGCGCTACCTATCAAAGATGAGCAGGCGGTTGTCACACCGGGGTGGTGGGCAGGTTTTGTGTTGGGTGTCGCAAACATCAAGGCGTATGCCGCCTTTGCTGCGCTACTGGGCAGTTTCACGCTGGGAATAACACCGGCATGGGAGCAGGGAGCCAAGGCGTTGATCTGTCTTTGGGTTTGCGTGGTGTTCGACTTTCTGTGGCTTTTTGCAGGTAGCAAGTTGCGCAAGTTATTCATTCACCCGACCTGGAGCCGAATACTTAACGTAAGCTTCGCGGTTTTGATGATAGCGACGGTAGCCTGGTCATTCACGCTCACGCAATAGCGCTATCGATGGAAAGAAAACAGACCATTTCCTACCAAGGATCGTCTTCATGTTTGGGACCGTTTCTGCTCTTTTATTCTTACTGGTAGTGCCTGGGCCTACCAATACCCTGCTGTTTCGCGCAGGTGTGTTATTTGGTGGAGGGGCTTCGTGGCGGCTTACCTTTATCGAATGCCTGGCTTATCTGATTCAGGTATCGCTGTGGGGGGCAGCGTTGCTCTATATTTCGGCCTATTCACCGTGGGCCATGAGGGCCGTGCAGTTGGGCGCTGCTTGTTACCTGCTCTCTCTTTCCTATCAGTTGTGGCAGCGCAAAAACAGCGTCGCCGACTCGACGGGGGACCGTTTCGGTGGGATGTATTTCTTTTTGCTTACCGTCATGAATCCCAAGGGTTTGTTGATTGTTTCGTTTATAGCGCCGGTCAATGCGTTCACCGAGCTTGAAGGCTACTTGGCCTTTATGGCCACTCTCGCTGTGGTGATCATTCCCGTTGGCTTTACCTGGATACTGCTGGGTGCGCGATTCAAAAGCCTGCAGCAAACGTGGTTGGCACCCCTGAAGATCAACCGCGCAGCGTCCATCGCCATCTGTTGTTTTGCCTGCATCATGATTGGACGGTTGGCTGATTCAGTTATCAACTGAAGGTTTTTCCTATGTGGCTGCAGGGTTGCATTTGATGACGCAGGTTCGTCGAGCCCGACGCCCTGCATTTGATGTCACTCAGCGTAGGAAGGTACAGATGCAGTGGCCAGGGTAAGGGGGGAAAGGACGCCTTCCTTATGGATGGGAAAATTTATGGCAGTGGAAAGCTATGACAGTGCATCGGAACCTTTCCTTCAAATCTTGCCACACAAGGTCTACCTGATATGCAGGTGTTTTTCTTGTGCGTCCTGGCAGAGAAAACTTAAAGAAGACTTAAGGAGTGTTCATATGATACAGGCTCTTATGGCCCCAATAATGGGCCTTATTTCTCCACAAATGTTCCTTGGCCCTCTGTCCCAGAAGGGTATTGAGAAAATGGTGGAGGATGCCCATGACAAATATCATCAAAAGCCTGGCAATGATTGCAAAAAACATGATCACGGAGGCGGCAAGCCTGGTGGCGATTGTCATTCTCATACTGGGCCAAGATCGATTGAGATCTCGGGAACACTAAACATAAGCCAGCACTAACTGACGTGATATCAGCGTAGCTCCTGAGCGCTGGGTAATACCTGTCCAAGCTAGAACACAAGCTCCCGAGTATTCGGGGGCTTGTGTTCTTAAAGGGGCAGGGTTCATGCTTCCAGGAGTTGAGAGGCGCTGGAAGTGTTTGCAATATCGCCCACAAATCGGGGATTTTAAGGGCCTTTACAGCGTCCCAAACACCTTCTTCGCCAGACTGGTAGCTGCCGCTGCCGGGTTCTTGCGAATGGTCTCTTCCTGCTGGGCAATCATCTTGAACAGCCCGTCCAGCGCTTGTTCGGTCACGTAGTTTTCGATACTGGCGTTCTTGTCTCCGAGCAGGTTCGCGGGAGCTTTTTTAGCCAGGGCGTTGTACTGCTGGGCCACGCCGACCTTGTCAGTGGACTGCTTGACGATCGGCAGGAACTTGGCGCGGATCTGCTCGCGGCTGCTCTTGTCCAGGTACTGGGTTGCTGAGTCCTGGCCGCCGCTGAGGATGCCTTTGGCATCGCTCACACTCATGTTTTTCACGGCATTTACCAGAATTGGCTGGGCCTGGGTCACGGCAGACTCGGCCGCCGTGTTCATGCTGGTTTCAAGTTGCGTGAGTTGGTCGCCCATACCGAGCATTTTCAGCGCGCCGGCGGCTTTGTCCAACTTGCCAGGCAAGCCGATTTTTACCTCGGGGTTATTGCTGAAACCACCGGGCACACCCAGTTGTTTGACGGCAATCTGCGCGCCTTGGGTCAATGCATCCTTGAGACCGCCAGTGGCGTCGCCCTGGGACAGGTCGCCCAGTGACAGGGCCATGGCATTGGCACCGAGCAGCAGGCCGGCACACAGGGCGGTCAAGCGAAGAGAGTTGCGGAGCATGGGCGCTTCCTTTTGTCTGAGGGAATCAGTGGGTGACCGCATCGACGCGCAGGCGCAACGGTTGGGCATCCTGGCCATTCAACTGCACCGAATGTCGCTCGGTGGTGATAAACAGTAGCTTGCCATCCAGTTCGATGCGAGCGCTGACCGAATAACTGTGGCCGGGTTTGACCTGGGCCGGGTCATAGCTCAAGTGAAACGGCAGCGGCACTTGGCCTTTGACTGGGCCTTTCTGCTCGGCCAGGGTCACGGCGGGTGCGTCCATCAGCGATACATCCTGCAGGCTGACACTTAAGGTCGCGGCCGGTGGCAGGGCGATACGTTGCAGATAGAACACTTCGCCGTCGAGGCTGGCCTTGGGAGTGGGGGTCATGGTGTGGCAGGCTCCCAGCAATGCGGTCAGGCCCAGAAGGATGATTTTTTTCATGGTACAGCTCCTTGTCAACGGCGCCAGAAACCGCCTGGCGCCTCGGTAAATCTAGCGGGTTTCTTCAGGTACGGCCGGTTTGTCGGCCAGCTCTTCACTGCGATGCAACGCCACCTGGCGAATCGACAGGCGAATCTCAGCCGGCAATACGCGCTTGGCTGCGCCTTCGGCCAGCTCGCCCAGCAATGGGTGATAACTCAGCTTGCCGGCTTCATCACGGCGTAGCACATCTTGCTCCAATAGGGTCTGGATGAAGTGTCGGAAAAGGCTCTTGTCGAAGAACTCGGGTGCGTTCAAGCCATGCAGGATCGACAGGCGCTGGGCCATGACCGTACACAGGTCTTCCAGTTCTTCGGCGCTGATACTGTTCTGGCCACTGTTGAGCAGCAGCGAGATGGCCATATAGAAGCGCTGGAGGGTCTGGGCGATGGTCCTGGACAACAGCGTCAACAGCACGAAGTGCCGCGAGCTGGGTGCCGGACGCAGATAGACCGCATTTTCAAAGCGCAGCAAGCCCTGTTCGACAAAGGCTTCGAGCCACTGGTCGACCACCGCATCCAGTTCGTCCAGGGTCCAGCGGATAAACAGCTCCGATTGCAGGTACGGGTAGAGCGCACGCGTGTAGCGCAGGATCTGTTCGCGGCTCATGCGCGAGCTGCTCTGGAAGAAACTGGCCAGCAATGCCGGCAGGGCGAAGATGTGCAGCACGTTGTTGCGGTAATAGGTCATCAGGACGGCGTTTTGCTCGTCCAGGTACAGAATCTTGCCCAGGGCATCGCTCTGTTCCGACAGCAGTTGCATGTCCTTGACGTGCTTGATCAGCGCCTGGCCATCACCTTCGGGCAACGTGGTGTGCGGCGAGTAGGGCACCTTGCGCAGTAGCGCCAGGTACAAGTCCAGCACGCGCGCCATGGCCTGGTCATCCAGGGCCAGGCGGCTGGTGGACAGCAGCGCCAGCGCCACCAGATTGACCGGGTTGATCGCCGCCGCTTCATTCAAGTGTCGCGCCACCTGTTCGCCGAGGCGGTTGGTGGTTTCGTTGAGCCACGCCGGCTTGTAGTTCGGTCCCAGTTCCTGGGCACGCCAGTCGGGTTGTTCCTGATCGAGGAATTCGGCGAGCTTGATCGGTTCGCCAAAGTTCACTGCGACTTGGCCAAAGCGCTGTTTCAACGCACCGATGACCTTGAAGATATCGAAAATCGACTCTTTCTTCTTGCTGGCACCGCGTAGTTCACCCAGGTAGGTGCGGCCTTCCAGTACCCGTTCGTAGCCGATATACACCGGCACAAACACGATGGGCATGCGTGAGGAGCGCAAGAAGCTGCGCAGGGTAATCGCCAGCATCCCGGTTTTCGGTTGCAGCATGCGCCCGGTACGGGAGCGCCCGCCTTCGACGAAGTACTCCACCGGGAAGCCCTTGGTGAACAAGGTGTGCAGGTATTCGTTGAACACCGAGGTATACAGCGGGTTGCCCTTGAAGGTGCGGCGCATGAAGAACGCCCCGCCACGACGCAGCAGGCTGCCGATCACTGGCATGTTCAGGTTGATCCCGGCGGCGATGTGCGGCGGGGTCAGGCCGTTCTTGAACAGCAAATAGGAGAGCAGCAGGTAGTCGATATGGCTGCGATGGCACGGCACATAGATGACTTCATAACCTTGGGCGACGTTTTGCACACCTTCGATATTGTTGACCTTGATGCCGTCGTAGATCTTGTTCCAGAACCAGCTCAGTACCACTTCCAGGAAGCGGATCGCGGTGTAGGTGTAGTCCGAGGCGATCTCGTTGCCATAGCGCAGGGCCTGGGCCTTGGCTTTTTCCGGAGTGATCTTCTCCCGTTCGGCTTCATCGAGGATTGCCTGGCGCACCAGCGGCATATTCACCAGGCCCTTCACCAGGTTGCGGCGGTGGGAAAGGTCGGGGCCGATCACGGCGGTCTTCAGGTTACGGAAATGCACCCGCAGGATCCGCTGGGCCATCCGCACGGTGCGTTCGTGGCCTTTATTGTGCTCGATCAATTCGCGCAAGTTGATGGGGGCGGAGAATTGCACCCGGGTCTTACGGCCGAGGATCAGGATGCTCAGCAATCGGCGCAGGCGACCAGTGACGGCCCAGCTGTCGGCGAACAGCAGTTTCCACGGGCTGGATTCGCTGTCCGGCGACTGGCCCCAGAACACGCTGACCGGAATGATTTGTGCATTCTCTTCGGGATGCTCGGTCAGGGCGTTGACCAGCCGGGTCAGGGTCGGCGGTACGCCGCGCTTGTCCTGGCGGCCGAGCCAATCCGGATCTGGCGTCAGGTAGAAGAACGCGGCGGGCTCCAGCAGTGCACCGACCGACACCGGCAGCACCGGGCGCGGCAGGCCGGCCTTGGTGCACTCGGTATCAACCACGGCCAATTCGGTCAGAGAGGGGGATTGCAGGACGTAAAACACCGGTCGGCTGCGGTCGAGATTCAGGGTAAGGGACGACTGGTTGATCGTCTCCGAGCGAACCCAGAGGTACAACAGTCGGCGCAAGGTGCCAAATACCAGACGGCGAAATGGAGAGCGGGTCATACGGCTTCTGCTTTGAGTGAGGAAAACCGAGCAGTTGCTCGGGCGACTAGTGTGCCGTATTCACCGAAAATCGGCAAAAAAGCAGCGAAGTAATCTTGAGTTGAGAGTTTTTGAGCCTGTCTTATACTCGGCAGTTCAATGCTTACTGACTCAACAATAAAATCAAGTGGGGGTAAACAGATGACAACGCGCGAGACCGGCAATGTGAAGTGGTTCAACGACGCCAAGGGTTATGGCTTCATCCAGCGTGAAGATGGCAAGGATGTGTTTGTGCACTACCGCGCCATTCGCGGTGAAGGGCACCGTTCCCTGGCCGAGGGCCAGCAAGTTGAATACGCCGTGGTGAGCGGTGAGAAGGGCTTGCAGGCTGAGGATGTGGTGGGGTTGTAAACACTCTCAACTACACCGCTGAACCCATGTGGGAGCGGCGGTGCGACGATTCGACTTGCTCGTAAAAGCGGTGTGCCATTCAGTCTATTTGCTGACTGATACACCGCTTTCGCGAGCAAGCCCGCTCCCACATTTCTAAACGGGTTCGCAGCTTTGGATCAGGTCGTTTTCCAGGTGATCTGTTCTTCGCCGTCTTCGCTGATACGAATCCAGGTATCGGCGCTTTCTTCACCTTCTTCCTCGACCCAGCTACCCGGCGCGCAGCGCACTTCGACGTTCAGCGCGGCAAAAGCGGCGCGGGCGCAGGCGATGTCGTCTTCCCATGGGGTCTGGTCGCTGTCCAGGAACAAGCTGTTCCATTTACCGACAGCTTTGGGTAGCCAGGTCACGGGGACGCTACCGGCTTTGCACTTGTAGGTCTGGCCTTTCTGCACCCAGTCGGTGCAAGGCCCCAACGCGGCACCCAGCCAGGCGGCAATGCCCTTGTAGTCGACGTCAGCGTCCTTGAGGTAAATCTCGATATCAGGTTGGCGCATGGATGTTCCTCGTTGCGGGATTTCGAAAATCCATTCGCGGATTCAGGGTAGGCCCGAGAGGCCAAAAAATAGGGGGTTATTGAAGCACGAAATAGTCGTAGCGCATTGAAACGGTAACCAACAGCGGCTCCGGGTCCTCAATTACCTGCGCCCGGCGCTCGGCACTGGCGCGCCAGCCGTGGGGTGTCATGGCCAGCAGGTTGGCGCGGTCCTTGGGGTCGGCCAGGTTGAGCTGGAACTCCAGGGTTTCGCTGTGTTGCAGGCTCATGCCTTCCGGCACCAGGGCCAGGTGCTTATCGTCGGTGTATTCGCGCACTTCGTCATAGAGCCGCTCGCGCAACTCCATCAGATGGCCGCTGGTCGGGCCGACCTTCATCAGACCGCCGCCGGGGCTGAGCAGGCGCTTGGCCTCTTGCCAGTCCAACGGGCTGAACACGCTGGCGAGGAACTGGCAGCTGGCATCGGCCAGCGGCACCCGGGCCATGCTGGCGATCAACCAGGTCAGCGTCGGGTTGCGCTTGCAGGCGCGCTTGACCGCTTCCTTGGAAATATCCAGGGCGTAACCGTCGGCGCGCAGCAGGGCATCGGCGATTTGCGCAGTGTAGTAACCCTCGCCACAGCCGATGTCCAGCCAGCGCTGGGGCTTGCGCTCAGCGGCCAGTTGCGCCAGCCGCTTGGCCACCGGGGCGTAATGCCCGGCGTTGAGAAAGTCGCGGCGGGCTTCAACCATGGCCAGGTTGTCGCCCGGGTCGCGGCTGTTCTTGTGTTGCACCGGCAACAGGTTCAGGTAACCCTGGCGGGCCCGGTCGAAACGGTGTCCGGCGGGGCAGGCCACACCACTGTCCACTTCGTTCAGCGGCGCACTGCAAATGGGGCAAGCAAGCATCAGGCGAGCAACTTGATCAGGGTCTGGTAATAAATTTCGGTCAACACATCGAGGTCGCTGGCGAGGATGCGCTCGTTGACCTGATGAATGGTCGCGTTGACCGGACCCAGTTCCACCACCTGAGTACCGAGGGTCGCAATGAAGCGTCCGTCGGACGTGCCGCCGCTGGTGGAGGCCTTGGTCTCGCGACCGGTGATGGCCTTGATGCTCGCGGACACCGCATCCAGCAGTGCGCCTGGCTCGGTGAGGAACGGCAGGCCCGACAGTGCCCACTCCACATGCCAGTCCAGGCCATGCTTGTCGAGAATCGCCGCGACCCGCTGTTGCAGGCCTTCGACGGTGGACTCGGTGGAGAAGCGGAAGTTGAACACCGCCGTCAGGTCACCCGGGATCACGTTGGTGGCGCCGGTGCCGGAATTGAGATTGGAGATCTGGAAGCTGGTCGGCGGGAAGAAGGTGTTGCCGTTGTCCCAATGCTCGGCGGCAAGTTCTGCCAGGGCTGGGGCCGCGAGGTGGATCGGGTTCTTCGCCAGGTGCGGGTAGGCGACGTGGCCTTGCACACCGCGTACGGTCAACGTGGCACCGAGGGAGCCACGACGGCCGTTCTTGACCACATCACCCACCAGGGTGGTGCTCGACGGCTCGCCGACGATGCACCAGTCCAGGCGCTCCTTACGGGCCGCCAGGCGTTCGATCACGGCCTTGGTACCGTGATGCGCCGGGCCTTCTTCGTCGCTGGTGATCAGGAAAGCCACCGAACCCTTGTGGTCCGGGTAGTCGGTCACGAAGCGCTCCGAAGCGACCAGCATCGCGGCCAGGCTGCCTTTCATGTCCGCGGCGCCACGGCCACAGAGCATGCCGTTTTCGTCAATCAATGCGTCGAACGGATCGTTCTGCCAGGCTTGCAGCGGGCCGGTCGGCACCACGTCGGTGTGGCCGGCGAAGCACAGCACCGGGCCTTCGTGTTTGCCGTGGGTGGCCCAGAAGTTATCCACATCCTCGATGCGCATCGGCTCAAGCGCAAAACCGGCGTCGCCCAGGCGCTGCATCATCAGCTTCTGGCAATCGGCGTCGATCGGCGTCACCGATGGGCGACGGATCAGATCGATAGCGAGTTGGAGGGTCGGCGAAAGGTCGGCGTGGGCCGTCATGGGAAAACTCCGGAAGCGTGTCAGGGCGCAAGTTTTGAATAGGAACGCAGAGTGGGAAGCAGCGAACTTCCAATGTGGGAGCGGGCTTGCTCGCGAAAGCGGCGCATCAGTCGCCGGATGTGTTGACTGGCATACTGCATTCGCGAGCAAGCCCGCTCCCACAAAGGGCAATCAGTGCCTGCCTGATCTCACAAAAGGCCGTTATCTTATAGCAAAACGGCGACCAGAGGCCGCCGTTTAGTGCATTGCGCAGGTTTTTTAGCCCACTGGCGCGGGTTCCGGCTCCGGTGCCGAAGGTTTCGGCAGCGACGACAGGAACGCCATGATCAATGCCGCGACGTACGGCAGTGATTGAACCAGCAACATCACCACCCAGAAGCGCATGTCATTGCTCGGCAGGCCTTGCACCAGGTAAATCCCCAGCGCCGCGCCCCACAACAGCAGCATGATGAACATTTCTTCCCGGGCTTCGGAAATGGCTACCCAGAAACCGTGGTTATCCGCGTTTTTCGGGGTACGAAAGAACGGAATACTGGTGGTGAAGAAACCATACAGCACCGCTTTGGCAATGGTGTGGGACAACGCCAGCCCGGCCAGCGCCGCGCAGAACGCATCTTTGAGGTTCACACCCACCGCACGACGGTAGAGGAAGATGATCTTGCCGACCTTGAACACGAACAGTGCCAATGGCGGGATCGCGAAAATCAGCAGCGGCGGATCAACCCGCGTCGGCACGATAATCATCGCCGCCGACCACAACAGGGCGCCGACGGTGAAGAAGATGTTCATGCCGTCCGCCACCCACGGCAACCAGCCCGCTAGGAAGTGGTAGCGCTGGCCACGGGTCAGCTCGGTGCCCTTGCCGCGCAGCAGGCTGGCAGTGTGCCGCTTGATGATCTGAATCGCCCCGTAGGCCCAGCGGAAACGCTGTTTCTTGAAGTCGATAAAGGTATCGGGCATCAGGCCCTTGCCGTAGCTGTCGTGGTAATACGCTGCCGACAGGCCTTTCTCGAAGACCCGCAGGCCCAGCTCGGCATCTTCGCAGATACACCAGTCGGCCCAGCCCAGCTCTTCGAGCACCGAGCGACGGGTCATGGTCATGGTGCCGTGCTGGATGATCGCGTCGCGGTCGTTACGGGTGACCATGCCGATATGGAAGAAGCCTTTGTATTCGGCGTAGCAGAGCTTCTTGAAGGTGCTTTCGTTCTGGTCGCGATAATCCTGTGGCGATTGCACCACGGCGATTTTCGGGTCGGCGAAGTGCGGCACCATGTGCTTGAGCCAGTTCGGTGAAACACAGTAATCGGAGTCGATCACCGCGATCACTTCGGCATCCTTGGCGGTATGCGGGATCAAGTAGTTCAATGCGCCGCCCTTGAAACCAGCCAGGGGCGAGACGTGGAAGAACTTGAAGCGCGGGCCCAGGGTTTCGCAGTAGTCGCGCACGGGTTCCCAGACGGCCGGGTCCTTGGTGTTGTTGTCGATGATCAGGACTTCATAGTCCGGGTAATCGAGGGCGGCCAGGGCGTCGAGGGTCTGTTTGACCATCTCCGGCGGCTCGTTGTAGCAGGGCACATGGATCGAGACTTTCGGGCGGTAGTTCGAATCACCTTCAACCGGCAGGAATTCACGCCGGCGCTTGTGAGTCCAGACCGCTTCCGCCAGTTCGTGGGCCTCGGTCAGCAGCACGATAAACACCCCGAGGGCACCGAGTGCCAGCAGGAAACCTACCGTCAGGCTGAACCAGGTGCTGTATTGCTGGCTGTAGTCGTAGCCGATCCACACCAGTACCGATCCGCAGAGGAACGCGATAAAGGTCAGGAAAGTCCGGCCACGCTGGCGCAAGGCCGAGCCGTCGATCATCAGCAGAGTCAGGGACAGCAGCGCCAATACCACCGAGCCGATCGCCAACACTCGCCATTGTGGAATGGCGACGACTGGCCCATCGAAGTTGAACTTCTGCTGGCGCGCGGCGTTGAACACGCCCCAGTAAGCGCCCACAGAACCTTCATCACTGGCTTTCCACGGCTGATCGAACGCTTCGATCACGAAGTAGTTGTAGCCCTGACGGTTCAGCTTGTTCACCAGCGTGCGCAGGTAAATCGCCTGGTCGGCAGGGGATGCGTCAGCACCGCCACGCATCCGGCCATTGCTCGGCCAGCCAACCTCCGACAGCAGCAGCGGTTTTTTCGGGAAGGTCTTCTTCAGATCCCGGGCACGGTCGAGAACGAACTGCCCGGCCTTGTCCACCGGGATGTGTTCCCAGTACGGCAGGATGTGCGCGGCAATCAGGTCGACGTGTTTGGCCAGTTGCGGGTTGTGTTCCCAGATGTGCCATTGCTCGGAGGTGGTCACCGGCACCTTGACGGCGGCGCGCACGCGATCCAGCAGCACGATCAGCGCTTCAGGGGTGATTTCTTCGCGGAACAGGGCTTCGTTACCCACCACCACCCGCACGACGCTGCGGGAACTGTTGGCAATCTCGATGGCACGCTGGATCTCGCGCTCGTTGCGCTCAAGGTCCGGGCTGATCCAGATCCCCAGGGTTACCCGCAGGCCGAACTCTTCCGCCAGCTTGGGGATATCCCCCAGGGTGCCGTCGACCGAGTAGGTACGGATGTTGTCCGTCAGCTTGCTCATGATCGCAAGGTCCTGACGCATCTGATCGTCGGTGGGGTACTGGTCTTTCTGTGGGTACTGGCCTTGCTGGAATGGCGAGTAGGAAAAGCCGGAGATCTGCTCGGGCCAGTTAGGGGCAGTGACCGGGCGGTTGATCAGCGCCCAGAAGCCGGTGAACAGCGCGGCAATCGCCAGCACTACCACCAGGTTGAGTCCAAATTTACGCGATGACATGGCTATTTCGGGTTCCAAAGGGTGTGGAACGAAAAGAGGTGTCGGCCTGCGCCGAACGGCGCGCATCCTACACCGGCCTTTCACTGACCGTACAGCAAGCCGAGAAAAACCGGACATTGGGCAGTGCAACTCGTCGTAAGTTCTCTTACTTGTAGCTTGTAGTTTAAAACTTGTCGCTGCGTAGCCCTATAATGCGCGCCGGTTTTTGGGGTAATGGTCATGAGTACAGAAGATCCGCGGTTTGCAGGCGTCGCCCGCTTGTATGGCATTGAAGGCCTGGAACGCTTGAAGGCGGCCCATGTGGCGATCGTCGGCGTCGGCGGTGTCGGCTCCTGGGCGGCGGAAGCCATTGCCCGCTGTGGCGTGGGCGAGATTTCGCTGTTTGACCTGGACGATGTCTGCGTCAGCAACAGCAATCGGCAGTTGCACGCGCTGGACAGCACTGTGGGTAAGGCCAAGGTCGACGTCATGGCTGAGCGCCTGAAAGGCATCAACCCGGACGGCACCGTGCATGCCGTGGCGGACTTCGTTACCCGCGACACCATGGCCGAATACATCACCCCCAACATTGATTGCGTGATCGACTGCATCGACAGCGTCAACGCCAAGGCGGCGCTGATTGCCTGGTGCAAGCGGCGCAAGATCCAGATCATCACCACTGGCGGTGCGGGCGGGCAGATTGATCCGACGTTGATTCAGGTGTGTGACTTGAACCGTACGTTTAATGATCCGCTGGCGTCGAAAGTGCGTTCGACCCTGCGTCGTGATTACGGGTTCTCCCGCACCGTGACCCGCCATTACAGCGTGCCTTGCGTGTTTTCCACCGAGCAACTGCGTTACCCGAAGCCGGATGGCAGCATCTGTTTGCAGAAAAGTTTTGTCGGTGATGGCGTGAAGCTGGACTGCGCCGGTGGGTTTGGCGCGGTGATGATGGTGACGGCGACGTTTGGCATGGTGGCGGCCACCAAGGCGGTGGACAAGATTGTGGCGGGGGTGCGGCGGCCTTCGGAGCGGGTCAAGGCAACATAACGCTCAGCTCTGAGCGAAGATCAAAATGTGGGAGCGGGCTTGCTCGCGAATACGTAGTGTCAGTCACCAGATGTTTGGCTGACCCACCGCCTTCGCGAGCAAGCCCGCTCCCACACAAGCCCGCACCCACATTTAGTGTTGTGTACGACTCAGGTCCCGCATCCGCTGAAGCACCGCATTGAGGCCATTGCTGCGTGACGGTGACAATTGGCGGGCAAGCCCCAGTTGATTGAACCAATCAGGCAAATCAACGGCCTGCAACTCGTCGGCAGACAAACCGTTAACCCGTAACAGCAGCAACGCCACCAGCCCGCGAATCAGGCGTGCATCGCTGCTGGCGGCAAACTGCCAATGCCCTTGCTGCAAACGCCCCACCAGCCACACCAGGCTCTCACAGCCCTGCACCAGGTTGGCGTCGACCTTATCTTCGTCCGCCAAGGCCGGTAGCCGCTCGCCCCATTGCATCAGCATGCGTGCACGTTGCTCCCAACTGGTGACTGCCTGAAAGGCTTCCAGCGCAGCCACCGCCTCCGTGGGCAAGCTCATCGCAGCATGTCCAAGGCCTGATCCAGCGCTTCAAAGAAGCGCTCCAGGTCGTCGGAGTCGTTGTACAGCGCCAGGGATACCCGAATCGCACCCGACAACCCCATGTGCTTGAGCAGCGGCATCGCGCAATGATGGCCTGCGCGTACGGCAATCCCTTGTTCGGTCAACAGGTGGGCGAGGTCAGCGTTGTGCACGCCTTCCACCACAAAACTGGCCAAGGCTACTTGTGGTGAGCCCAGCAGTTGCACGCCATTGCGCGCTTTCAAGCCACGCAGCAGATAGTCATGCAGCGCGGCTTCGTGAGCCATCACCGCGTGCTGATCCAGTGAGGTCAGGTAGTCCAGGGTTGCTCCCAGGCCGATCACTGCGGCAATCGGCGGTGTTCCCGCTTCGAAACCCAGAGGCGCCGGACGGAAGCTGGCGCTGTGGTAGTCGGCCTGTTGCACCATCTCGCCGCCAAACTGCCAATGACGCAGGTGATGCAACGCTTCGGTGCGCCCGTAAAGCACGCCGACGCCGTCCGGGCCGTAGAGTTTGTGGCTGGAAAACACATAGAAGTCGCAGCCCAGGGCCTGTACGTCATGGCGTCCGTGGACAATGCCTTGGGCGCCGTCGATCACTGTCATGGCGTCGTGCGCCTTGGCCAGCGCCAATAACCGCGGCAACGGTTGCCAGGCGCCGAGCACATTGGACAGTTGGCTCACTGCCAGCAGTCGAGTACGCGGGCCAATCAAGCGGGCAGCGGCTTCCAGGTCGATCAGGCCGTCGGCGTCGAGCGGCAACACCACCAGCTCAAGCTCCCGACGTTTGGCCAGTTGCTGCCAGGGCAGCAGGTTGGCGTGGTGTTCCAGGGCGCTGATGACAATCTCATCACCCGGGTTGAAAAGGTGCTCCAGGCCGTAAGCCAGGAGGTTCAGCGCAGACGTCGCGCCGTGGGTGAAGATGATCTGCCCGTCGTCGCCGACATTCAGCCACTGCGCCACTTTGTTGCGGCTGTCCTCGAAGGCCTGGGTCGCATGGGCGCCCGGCAGATGTTGAGCACGGTGCACATTGGCTGCGCCATTGGCGTAGTAATGACTGATCGCGTCCAGCAAGGCTTGAGGTTTTTGCGTGGTGGCGGCGTTGTCCAGATAGGTCTGGTCTTGCCGTTGCAGGGTGGCGATGGCCGGAAAATCGGCGCGCCAGGGAGAGGGCACAAGCATGGTGATCAAGACTCGTATAAGCGAGCTACACCGCAAAGGTGCAGCCCGCCAGTGGCATCGAGTCGCTGCTTAGTTGTGAGCGTGCAGCGCTGCGTTCAGTTCGATGGCCGATTTGTGGGTTTTGCACTCCACGGCACCGGTCTCGGAATTGCGACGGAACAACAGGTCAGGTTGACCGGCCAGTTCGCGAGCCTTGACCACCTTGACCAGTTGGTTCTGCTCGTCGAGCAGCTTTACCTTGGTCCCGGCGGTCACGTACAGGCCCGATTCCACGGTGTTGCGGTCGCCCAATGGGATACCGATACCGGCGTTGGCGCCGATCAGGCAGCCTTCGCCGACCTTGATCACGATGTTGCCGCCGCCCGACAGGGTGCCCATGGTGGAGCAACCGCCGCCCAGGTCCGAGCCCTTGCCGACGAACACGCCAGCCGATACACGGCCTTCGATCATGCCCGGGCCTTCGGTGCCGGCGTTGAAGTTGACGAAACCTTCGTGCATCACGGTAGTGCCTTCGCCGACGTAGGCGCCAAGGCGGATACGTGCAGCGTCAGCGATACGCACGCCGCTTGGCACGACGTAGTCGGTCATTTTCGGGAACTTGTCCACCGAGAACACTTCCAGCAACTCGCCACGCAGGCGGGCTTCCAGTTGGCGTTCGGCCAGTTCGGCGATGTCGATGGCGCCCTGGCTGGTCCAGGCCACGTTCGGCAATTGCGGGAACACACCGGCCAGGCTCAGGCCATGCGGCTTGACCAGGCGATGGGACAGCAAATGCAGCTTGAGGTAGGCCTCTGGGGTGGACGTCAGCGCGGCGTCTTCGGCCAGCAGCGTGGCAACCAGCGGCTTGTGGCTTTCAGCCAGGCGGGTGAGCAGGGCGGCTTGAGTTGCATCGACGCCTTTGAGGGCGTCAGCCAGTTGCGAAGCCTGGGCGACGGTGAAGGTGATCGCCTGGTTGCCTTCGCTGTAGCCGAGGATTGGCGCGATGGCCGCGACGACTTCAGCCGATGGATTGAGCAGGGGTTGTGCGTAAAACACTTCCAGCCAAGCACCTTGGCGGTTCTGAGTGCCGACGCCGAAGCCCAGGCTGAACAGGGAGTTGGACATGCTGTTACCTCTACAAAAATGGAGTGGGCTGGCCTACTTGAGGGCCGCCGAATAACTATCTGGCTTGAAGCCAATCAGGGTTCTGTCACCGAGATCAAGCGCCGGGCGCTTGATCATCGAGGGTTGTGCGAGCATCAATTCAATGGCTTTCGCCTGGTCGAGATCGGCTTTGCGTTCGTCTTCGAGTTTGCGAAAGGTGGTGCCCGCACGGTTCAAAACCACCTGCCAACCGTGCTCATTGCACCATTGGGTCAAGTGTTCGCGGTCGATGCCGACCGTTTTGTAGTCATGAAACTCATAGCTGACAGCGTGTTCATCGAGCCAGGTGCGCGCCTTTTTCATGGTGTCGCAGGCTTTGATGCCGAAAAGGTGCAACGTTTTGCTTGAAGCGGTCAAGGAATTGCCCCCTTTGGGTAGCTGAAAATGAAAGACCACGGATTATGCCACGACCGGAAGGGTTCGGTGCCGCTCGTCACCCATTGGCGTTAACAGGTGCGACTTTTGTGCAACGGTCAGCGGGCAGCATAGGCGGCTAATATGGCACTTCAACGGCGAGTTGTTGCCTGATGTGTGTTATTGCAAGTCGATTGTCTGGGAATCCCGTGTTATGCAAACCGCCTACACCGTTCTAATCCTGCTGATGTTGGTCAGCGTTTCGCGCCTTGTGGGGCGTGTCATTCCTTTGCCGCTGCCACTGGTGCAGATCGCCGCCGGGGCCTTGCTGGCCTGGCCGACCCTGGGGCTGCATGTGGCGTTGGACCCGGAATTGTTTCTTTTCCTGTTTCTGCCCCCGCTGCTGTTCTCCGATGGTTGGCGTATGCCAAAGCGTGAATTGTGGCGCCTGCGCGGACCGATTCTGACGCTCGCCGTGGGGCTGGTGTTGTTCACCGTAGTGGGCGCCGGTTACTTCATTCATTGGTTGTTGCCGTCTATTCCACTGCCCGTGGCCTTCGCCCTGGCGGCGGTGTTGTCGCCGACGGATGCCGTGGCGGTGTCAGCCATTTCCCAGAACCGCCTGCCGACGCCCTTGATGCACATGCTTCAGGGCGAGGCCCTGATGAACGATGCGTCGGGTCTGGTGACGTTCAAGTTTGCCCTGGTGGCGGCAGTGACGGGGGTGTTCTCCCTGGCGAATGCCAGCCTGACCTTCGTGTTGGTGGCGGTCGGCGGCCTGGCCATTGGTGTGGCCTTGAGTTGGCTGGTGGGCCGCCTGCGGGCCTGGATGATCGCCCGAGGCTGGGACGATCCGGCCACACACGTAGTGTTCATGTTATTGCTGCCATTTGCTGCTTACGTGCTGGCTGAGCGTCTTGGTGCCTCGGGCATCCTGTCGGCGGTTGCGGCGGGGATGATGCAAAGCTGGCTGGATCTGCTGCCGCGCCAGACCAGCACTCGCCTGCTCAACCGAAGCGTCTGGTCGCTGCTGGAGTTTGCTTTCAACGGCCTGATCTTCCTGCTACTGGGTTTGCAGTTGCCGGACATCATCAAGGCGGTGACCAGTCACGAGGCTACGCTGTGGCCGACGTTGATGTATCGCTGCCTGGAGGTGGTTGCGATCTTCCTGGTGCTGGTGGTGCTGCGGTTTATCTGGGTGCAAAGCATCTGGCGCCTCTCAGGCTTGCTGCGGCGCCTGCGAGGCAAAGGCGCATTGACGCTAGTGCCGACGGCCCGTTCCTGCTGGTTGTTGACCGTGGGCGGCGTGCGCGGGGCGGTGACCCTGGCGGGCGTGATGTCGGTGCCGCTGCTGTTGAGCCCTGGCGTGGACTTTCCGGAGCGTGACTTGCTGATCTTCATTGCCGCCGGGGTGATCCTGCTGTCGCTGGTTGTCGCCTGTATCGCCTTGCCGCTGTTGCTGCGGGGTATTGAAAAGAGCCCGGACAACAAGCGTCGTGGAGAGGTGCGAGACGCCTGGAAGAAAACTGCCGAAGCGGCGATTCATGCGCTAGAGGTTGAAGAGCCTGCCGATGCCGCGCCCCAGGATGCCGCCCAGGCTGCTTTGTCGACAGAGCTCAAGGCGCGGATCATGTCGGAGTATCGTCATCAGTTGGAGGTGTTCAACGACTCGGCCGAGGCCCAGGCATTGGCGTTCCAGATGGATCAACTGGAGCGCAAGTTACGGCTTAAGGCCCTGCGGGCGCAGCGCCTGGAACTGTATAGCCTGAGCCGCCATCACCAGATTGGCGATGACGTGCTGCGGGAGGTGTTGGCGGATCTGGATATGAGTGAGGCAAACCTGGGTCACATGAAGTGACCCGCGATCAGCTTAGCGGCGGCGCAGGATAAAGTCGCGAATCCGCTCAGCGGCTTCTACGCACTCGGCCAGCGGCGCAACCAGTGCCATGCGTACACGCCCGGCGCCGGGATTGAAACCGTCCACTTCCCGCGACAGGTAGGAGCCTGGCACCACGGTCACATGCTCTTCCACGAACAGATCCCGGCAGAATGCGGCGTCATCGCCTTGTACATTCGGCCACAGGTAAAAGCCACCGTCCGGGTTTTGCACGTCCAGCACCGGCTTGAGAATCGCCAGCACCGCGTCGAATTTCTCCCGGTACAGGTCACGGTTGGCCTGTACATGGGCCTCGTCCTGCCACGCGGCAATGCTCGCGAGCTGGGTTTGAACCGGCATTGCGCAGCCATGGTAGGTGCGGTACAGCAGGAAGGCCTTGAGGATCTCGGCGTCACCGGCCACAAAGCCGGAGCGCAGTCCCGGCAGGTTGGAGCGCTTGGACAGGCTGTGGAACACCACGCAGCGCTTGAAGTCCTGGCGACCCAGTTCAACGCAGGCGCTGAGCAAGCCTGGTGGTGGAGTCTGCTCGTCAAAGTACAACTCGCTGTAGCACTCGTCGGCGGCTATCACGAAGTCGTACTGGTCGGCCAGGACGATCAGTTTTTTCAGGGTGTCGACGGGGATCAGTGCGCCGGTCGGGTTGCCCGGGGAGCACAGGAACAGGATCTGGCAACGTTTCCAGATGTCTGCCGAGACCGCCTCGAAATCCGGGTTGAAGCCGTTTTCATCCAGGCATGGCAGGTAATGCGGCTTGGCCCCGGCGAGAAACGCAGCGCCTTCGTAGATTTGATAGAACGGGTTCGGGCTGACCACCAGTGCATCTTCGCCACGATTGACCACGGTCTGGGTGAAGGCAAACAGCGCTTCACGGGTGCCATTGACCGGCAAGATATTGCGCGCCGGATCCAGCCAGCCCTTGGGCACGTCGAAACGCCGCTCGCACCAGGTGCCGATCGCTTCGCGCAAAGCGGGAATGCCCAGGGTAGTCGGGTATACCGCCATCTGATCAAGATTGTTGGCCAGGGCCTGGGCGACGAAATCCGGGGATTTGTGCTTGGGCTCGCCGATGGACAGCGCGATCGGGCGTTTATCCGGGGTCGGCGTGACACTGCCCAGCAGGGCGCGCAATTTCTCGAACGGGTAAGGCTGCAGCTGGTTCAGGGCGTTGTTCATCGGTGGATCTCGTGCAAGGCATTAAAAACTTGGGAGGAGGGCGGGAGGACCGCCCGCCCGTCCGTCAAATACTCAGTCGCGACAATTCAACCCCGGGCTCATGGCTGACGCTCAACTGCTGGACGATTGCATCCTGCAAGCGGCGGCACAGTTCAGGGTCGGAAAGCGGCTGGTTGTCAGCGTCGGTGATAAAGAACACGTCTTCTACTCGTTCGCCCAAGGTCGCAATCTTGGCGTTCTGCAGCGACAGGTCGAACTCCAGGAAGATCCCGCCGATCCGCGCCAGCAGGCCAGGTCGGTCCGGCGCGCTGAGCTCCAGCACGGTCACTGGGCGCTGTGCGTCGTTGTGAATGGTCACTTGGGGCGCAAAGGCAAAGTGCTTGAGCTGGCGAGGTACGCGGCGCTGGATAATGGTCGGGTAGTCGTCGGGGTTACGCAGGGCCTCGGCCAGGCCTTCGCGGATCTTCTTCACTCGGGCCGGGTTGTCGCCAATGGACTCGCCTTCCGTGTCGAGCACGATATAGGTGTCGAGGGTGAACTGACTGCTGGACGTGATAACCCTGGCGTCGTGAATGTTCAGGTTGAGCTGGTCCATGGCCGCCACAGTCACGGCGAAGAAGTCGTGTTGGTCCGGCGCATAGATGAAGATCTGCGTGCCGCCCTCGAACTCACGCTGGGTGGTTTCCTTGATCAGCACCAGTGGTCCGCCGTCGGCGGGCTGCTGCAGAATCGCGTCGCTGTGCCAGGCCACGTCGCCGGCGGTGTGGCGCAGGAAGTAGTCATCTCCCAGTTGCGACCAGAGCTGCTCGACGTCGTCCGGGTCGTTGCCGCCGCGTACCAGGATGTCCAGGGCCGCGCTTTGGGTGCGACGGATCTGTTCTTCGCGGTCCACTGGATTCTCCAGGCCGCGACGCAAGGCACGCTTGGTCTCGGTGTAGAGCTGGCGTAACAGGCTGGCGCGCCAGGAGTTCCACAGCGTCGGGTTGGTGGCGTTGATGTCGGAGACGGTCAGCACGTACAGGTAATCGAGACGGGTCTCGTCGCCGACGATCTGCGCGAAATCGTGGATCACCTGCGGGTCGGACAAGTCCTTGCGCTGGGCGGTGGTGGACATGACCAGATGGTTTTGCACCAGCCAGACAATCAGGCGGCTGTCCCACACGGGCAACTGATGACGTTGGCAGAACGCTTCGGCGTCTACGGCACCAATTTCCGAGTGATCGCCGTGACGGCCCTTGCCGATGTCGTGGTACAGGCCGGCGAGGTAGATCAGTTCGGGCTTGGGCAGACGCGCCATGAGCTTGCTGGCCAGCGGGAATTTCTCTGACACCTGGGTGTACTGCAACTTACGCAGATGTTTGATCAGGTTCAGGGTGTGGGCGTCCACGGTGTAGATGTGAAACAGGTCGTGCTGCATTTGCCCGACGATAAAGCCGAATTCCGGCAAATAACGCCCGAGAATGCCGTAACGGTTCATCCGTCGCAGGTTGCGATGGATGCCGATCTTGCACTTGAACAGCTCGATAAACAGGCTGGTGTTGCGGATATCGTTGCGAAAATCGTCATCGATCAGGTGCCGGTTTTCCCGCAACAGACGAATGGTGTCGGCACGTACGCCCTTGATCTCCGGCTGCTGGGCCATCAGCACGAAGATTTCCAGCATGGCAAACGGCGTGCGGCTGAAAACGTTGTCGTTGCGTGCTTCGATGTAGCCGTCATGTAGCTGGAAGCGCGAGTTGATCGGCAGTGGCGGTGTTTCGTCTTCCGGGGCCAGGATCACTTCTTCGAAGTGTTGGATAATCAGGTCGCTGAGCTGGGCAATGCTCATGACCACCCGGTAGTACTGCTGCATGAAGCTTTCGATACTGGTCTTGGCGTCTTCACCTTCGAACCCAAGAAGCGTTGCGATAGAGCGCTGATGGTCGAACAGCAGACGGTCTTCGGAGCGTCCGGCGAGCATGTGCAGGGCGTAGCGCACCTTCCAGAGGAATTCCTGGGATGAAGCCAGCAGGGTGTTTTCACTCTCCACCAGGAAGCCTTCGCCGGCCAGGGCTCGCAGGTTCAGGGTGCCGTATTGACGCCGCGCGACCCACAAAATCGTCTGAATGTCCCGCAGTCCGCCAGGGGAGCCTTTGACATTGGGTTCCAGGTTGTACTCGGTGTCGTTGTACTTATGGTGCCGGGCCTTCTGTTCGGCGCGCTTGGCCAGGAAGAAATCCTTGCTCGGCCACATGTGGGCGGTGCTGGTGACGTCCAGCATGCGCTGGCGCAGACGCTCGGGGCCGCAGATGGTACGGCTTTCCATCAGGTTGGTGACCACGGTCAGGTCGGCGCGAGCCTCTTCGGCGCATTCATCCACTGAACGTACGCTTTGGCCGACTTCCAGGCCGATGTCCCACAACAACGTCAGAAACCGCTCAATGGAATCGCGAAAAATCTCATGATCGGCGCTGTCCAGCAGGATCAGCAGGTCGATGTCGGAGTAGGGATGCAGTTCGCCGCGACCGTAGCCGCCGACCGCCACCAGGGCGATGTCGGCGTCTTCACTCCAGCTGAACTGTTCCCAGGCCTTTTGCAGAATGTTGTCGACGAACCAGGCGCGATCCTCAATCAGCCGACGGATGTCCCGGCCACTGCGAAAGCGCTCATCAAGCACTTCCCGGGCCTGGCGGATGGCCTTCTTGAAGGCGGCGATAGGGCTTGCCTTCAGCGCCAGCTCCGCCTGGAACTGGCCACGGTCGAAGAGTTCGGGATCCACCTGGGGCATCGATCGGCTTTCCTTTCTATCTATAGGTCACACGCTTTGGGTGAAAACCGACGCAACAATCAGGCCGAAACGCGAGGGATCGTGTCGTCAGCGCGCAAGGTGAAGATCTCGTAGCCGGTATCGGTCACCAGCAGGGTATGTTCCCACTGGGCCGAGAGCTTGCGGTCCTTGGTGATGGCGGTCCAGCCGTCGCCCAGCACCTTGGTGTCGGCCTTGCCCTGGTTGATCATCGGTTCGATGGTGAAGGTCATGCCCGCCTTGAGCTCCATACCGGTGCCGGCGCGGCCGTAGTGCAGGATCTGCGGCTCTTCGTGGAACACCTTGCCGATGCCGTGGCCGCAGAATTCGCGAACCACCGAGAAACCGTTCTTTTCGGCGTGCTTCTGGATCACTTCACCGATGTCACCCAGGCGGCAGCCGGGTTTGACGATCTCGATGGCTTTGTACATGCATTCCTGGGTGATCTGCGACAGACGCTCGGCCCATACGGGCACGGTGCCGACGTGGAACATGCGGCTGGTGTCGCCGTGGTAGCCGTCCTTGATCACGGTGACGTCGATGTTCAGGGTGTCGCCGTCTTTCAGTGGTTTGTCGCCGGGAATCCCGTGGCAGACCACATGGTTGATCGAGGTGCAGATCGACTTGGGGAAGCCCTTGTAGTTCAGTGGCGCGGGGATAGCCTTTTGCACATCAACTATGTAGTCGTGGCAGATGCGGTCCAGTTCTTCGGTGGTGATGCCGGGCTTGACGTGTTCGGCAATCATTTCCAGCACGTCGGCAGCCAGTTTGCCGGCAACGCGCATGCCAGCGATGTCTTCGGCGGTTTTGAGGGTGACGGTCATACAGGCTCTCTCTAGCGCGACGCGCTGAAATCAATACGGTTTACGGGGGTGCGACAAAAGGTTGCTGAATTCGCACAAACCCAAAAAACGCGATTCTAACAGACGCAGGGGGTAAACCATGAGCGTCTGGCTATCGCTTCTATCTATTAAGATGAGGGCGTTCTGGCTCTATTCAAAGGCCTGCGCAAAAGCGGTTGCCGGCAAATGCGATTGCGGGTTTCGTTTTTGCCCTTCGTATGGTATAAAATGCGCCGCTTTCCGGGGATACCCCGCAAAGCTTAAATCCACACACGTGTCGACACGATGACCTGGGTGCCGGAGGCTTGATGCCGCTGGTTGGTCATTGGGATACGTGGAGGCCAAACCCGACTTATTAAGGAACTATCATGTCCCAAGTCAACATGCGCGATATGCTGAAGGCCGGTGTGCACTTCGGTCACCAAACCCGTTACTGGAACCCGAAAATGGGTAAATACATTTTCGGCGCGCGTAACAAGATCCACATCATCAACCTTGAAAAAACCCTGCCAATGTTCAACGAAGCTCTGACTTTCGTAGAGCGTCTGGCCCAGGGCAAAAACAAGATTCTGTTCGTCGGCACCAAGCGTTCCGCTGGCAAGATCGTTGCTGAAGAAGCAGCACGTTGCGGTTCGCCGTACGTCGATCACCGCTGGTTGGGCGGCATGCTGACCAACTTCAAAACCATCCGTGCTTCCATCAAGCGTCTGCGTGACCTTGAAGTGCAAGCCGAAGACGGTACTTTCACCAAGCTGACCAAGAAAGAGGCGCTGATGCGCACTCGCGACCTGGAAAAGCTGGATCGTTCCCTGGGTGGTATCAAGGACATGGGCGGTCTGCCTGACGCACTGTTCGTTATCGACGTTGATCACGAGCGCATCGCGATCACCGAAGCCAACAAGCTGGGCATCCCGGTTATCGGCGTAGTCGATACCAACAGCAGCCCGGAAGGCGTTGACTACATCATCCCAGGCAACGATGACGCAATCCGCGCTATCCAGCTGTACATGGGTTCGATGGCTGACGCTGTAATCCGTGGCCGCAACCACGTTGCTGGCGGCACCGAGCAGTTCGTTGAAGAAGCTCCGGTAGCAGCAGCTGAGTAATTGACGCCTTGGCGTTGACTCAGTAAGCAAAAAGGGGGCTTGGCCCCCTTTTTGCCACCTCGAAAACCATTTGTCGGCGCCCAGTTGTGGCAGCGCAACATTGCGACTGTAACGTGCGGCGGCTTACAAGGGTGACTCGGGAAGAATTGATCGCCCGTTTGATCGGGTGGAATGGTTGAAAACCTATCCAAGAGGATTTTGAAATGGCAGAGATTACTGCAGCGTTGGTCAAAGAACTGCGTGAGCGTACTGGCGAAGGCATGATGGATTGCAAAAAGGCCTTGACCAAGGCCGGCGGCGACATCGAAAAAGCCATTGATGACATGCGTGCTTCGGGCGCCATCAAGGCTGCCAAGAAAGCAGGCAACGTAGCTGCTGAAGGCGCCATCGCCCTGAAGGAAGACGGTAAAACCGCCGTTCTGCTGGAAGTGAACTCGCAGACCGACTTCCTGGCTCTGCAGGACGACTTCAAGGCATTTGTTGCTGCAAGCGTTGAAAAAGCGTTCGCCGACAAGCTGACTGACGTCGCTCCGCTGATCGAAGCTCAAGAAGCTGCTCGCCTGGTATTGGTCGGCAAGGTTGGCGAAAACGTCAACATCCGTCGCCTGGCTCGCGTTGAAGGTGATGTTGTTGGTGGTTACCTGCACGGTAACAAGATCGGCGTTGTGGTTGCCCTTAAAGGCGGCAACGTTGAGCTGGCCAAAGACATCGCTATGCACGTAGCGGCCAGCAACCCTGAATTCCTGCTGCCATCGGAAGTGTCCGCTGAAGCGGTCGAGCGCGAGAAGGCTGTGTTCCTGAGCCTCAACGCTGACAAGATCGCCGGCAAGCCGGAAAACATCGTTGAAAACATGATCAAAGGCCGTATCAGCAAGTTCCTGGCTGAAGCGAGCCTGGTTGAGCAGGCGTTCGTCAAGAACCCTGAAATCAAGGTTGGCGAACTGGCCAAGAAAGCCGGTGCTGAAATCGTTTCCTTCACCTACTTCAAAGTAGGCGACGGTATCGAGAAGCCGGTCGACAACTTCGCTGAAGAAGTTGCTGCCCAGCTGGCTGCCGCCAAGCAATAAGACAGTTTTCAACTGTCGCCCAAAAGAGGCTGCCCGCTCACGCGCGCAGCCTCTTTTCAAATGGGGTGATCAATTTATTTGGTCTCCCTTCGGAACTGGCTTACAAAGCCGTGTTCCGATGGCGCTGTGGTAGCGTCGAGCTAGAGTGAACGCAGGCCGTAAACGGTTTGCCAAGAATTTTTAAAAAATACGCCGCAGGAGAGATTCGCAATGGCTCAGCAGGGCAGTGGTTATCAGGCTCGCTATAAACGCATTCTACTCAAACTTAGCGGCGAGGCCCTGATGGGCTCGGAAGAGTTCGGGATCGATCCCAAGGTGCTCGACCGCATGGCGCTGGAAGTCGGCCAACTGGTTGGCATCGGTGTTCAGGTCGGTCTGGTGATCGGCGGCGGCAACCTGTTCCGCGGTGCGGCGCTCAGTGCGGCGGGCATGGATCGGGTCACTGGCGACCACATGGGCATGCTGGCCACTGTGATGAATGCTCTGGCCATGCGCGACGCTCTGGAGCGGGCCAATATCACGGCGATCGTGATGTCGGCTATTTCCATGGTGGGTGTAACCGATCACTATGATCGCCGCAAAGCCATGCGTCACCTGGACGCCAAGGAAGTGGTGATTTTTGCTGCCGGTACCGGCAACCCGTTCTTCACCACTGATTCGGCAGCCTGCCTGCGTGGCATTGAAATCAATGCGGACGTGGTGCTTAAAGCAACCAAGGTTGATGGCGTTTACACTGCTGACCCGTTCAAAGACCCGAATGCCGAGAAGTTCGATCATCTGACCTACGATGAAGTGCTGGATCGCAAGCTGGGTGTGATGGACCTGACGGCAATTTGCCTGTGCCGCGACCACAAGATGCCGCTGCGCGTATTTAACATGAACAAGCCCGGCGCTCTGCTGAATATCGTACACGGCGGCGCGGAAGGGACTCTGATCGAGGAAGTCGAACAATGATCAACGAAATCAAGAAAGACGCTCAAGAGCGCATGCAGAAATCCCTGGACTCTCTGAACCATGCATTTGGCCAGATTCGTACCGGCAAGGCTCACCCAAGCATTCTGGGCAGCGTGATGGTGCCGTACTACGGTGCGGATACCTCTATTACCCAAGTGGCCAACATCACTGTAAAAGACTCCCGCACCCTTCAGGTCGTAGCTTTTGAGCGCAACATGCTCGGCGCCGTCGACAAGGCGATCCAGAGTGCCGGCCTGAACCTCAACCCGACCAACCTGGGCGAGTTGCTGCTGATTTCCATGCCTGCCCTGACCGAAGAGACCCGTAAGGGCTTCACCAAGCAGGCGCGCAGCGCAGCCGAAGATGCTCGTGTTGCCGTGCGCAACATTCGTCGCGATGCCTTGGGCGACCTGAAGAAGCTGGTCAAGGACAAGGAAATCAGCGAAGACGAAGAGCGTCGTGCTGTCGCTGATATCGATAAGTTGACCAAGGACGCCGAGGCCCAGATCACCAAGGCCACGGAAGACAAAGAAAAGGACCTGATGGCCGTATAAGGGGTCAGGACGTTTTCATGGAAAAGACCAAGCAGACTGTGCCCTCCGTGGTGCCGCGCCATGTCGCGATCATCATGGATGGGAATAATCGCTGGGCGAAAAAACGCTTTATGCCGGGTGTCGCCGGGCATAAAGCGGGTGTCGATGCGGTACGTGCCGTGATCGAGGTGTGCGCCGAGGCCAAGGTTGAGGTACTGACGCTGTTCGCGTTCTCCAGTGAAAACTGGCAACGCCCGGCGGAAGAAGTCAGTGCCTTGATGGACTTGTTCTTCAAGGCCTTGCGTCGTGAGGCCAAGCGCCTGAACGAGAACAACATCAGCCTGCGCATCATCGGTGACCGTTCGCGGTTTCATCCGGAGCTGCAAACGGCGATGCGTGAAGCCGAGACGATCACCGCCGGCAGTAACCGTTTTGTGCTGCAGGTCGCGGCCAACTACGGTGGCCAATGGGATATCGCCCAGGCTGCCCAGCGTCTGGCTCGCGAAGTACAGGCCGGTCACCTGCGGCCGGAAGACATCACGCCCGAACTGCTGCAAACCTGCCTGGTAACGGGTGATCTGCCGTTGCCTGACTTGTGCATCCGTACCGGTGGCGAACACCGCATCAGCAACTTCCTGTTGTGGCAGTTGGCCTATACCGAGCTGTACTTCTCCGACCTGTTCTGGCCGGACTTCAAACACGATGCCATGCGCAATGCGCTGGCCGATTTCGCTTCCCGTCAGCGTCGCTTCGGAAAAACGAGCGAGCAGATTGAAGCTGGAGCCCGGGTTTAATGCTTAAACAACGAATCATCACCGCACTGATCCTGCTACCGATCGCCTTGTGCGGGTTTTTCCTGCTGGAAGGTTCCGGTTTTGCGCTGTTCATCGGCCTGGTCGTCACCTTGGGCGCCTGGGAATGGGCACGCCTGGCGGGTTTTGCCGAACAACTGCCACGTGTGGTGTATGCCGCTGTCGTGGCCTTGTTGCTGTTCCTCATGTACATCCTGCCGGACGTGGCACCTTGGGTGCTGGGCGCAGCGGTTCTGTGGTGGGGGTTGGCGACATTTCTGGTGCTGACGTATCCGCAGACCAGCGGTCATTGGTCCAGTGTTGCCTGCAAGTTGGTGATCGGCCTGTTGATCCTGCTGCCAGCGTGGCAAGGCTTGGTGCAGATCAAGAACTCCCCTATGGGTAACTGGTTGATCATGGCGGTGATGGTGCTGGTCTGGGGGGCTGATATCGGCGCCTACTTTTCCGGTCGTGCCTTCGGCAAGCGCAAGCTGGCGCCGGCGGTCAGTCCGGGCAAGAGTTGGGAAGGCGTGTATGGCGGCTTGGCGCTGACCCTGGTGATTACCATCGTTGTGGGGATTGTGCGTGGTTGGGCCGTCAAGGAAATGCTCCTGGCCTTGATTGGTGCGGCGGTGGTCGTGCTGATCTCCGTGGTCGGTGACTTGACCGAAAGCATGTTCAAGCGCCAGGCCGGGATCAAGGACAGCAGTAACCTGTTGCCGGGTCACGGTGGTGTTCTGGACCGCATTGACAGCCTGACCGCTGCTATCCCGATCTTTGCTGTGCTGTTGTGGATGGCGGCCTCGTGAGCCGTCTGCAACAAGTGACCGTACTGGGCGCGACCGGCTCGGTGGGGTTGAGCACCCTGGATGTGATTGCGCGTCATCCCGAGCGATATCAAGTATTCGCCTTGACCGGCTTCAGCCGTTTGAGCGAGTTGCTCGCGCTGTGTGTCCGTCATGTGCCGCGTTATGCCGTAGTGCCGGAGGCCACGGTCGCGCGAGGCTTGCAGGATGATCTGCGGGCGGCGGGCCTGTCGACTCAGGTGTTGGTGGGGGAGGAGGGGCTGTGTCAGGTCTCTGCCGATCCTGGGGTCGACACGGTCGTGGCGGCGATTGTCGGCGCTGCCGGCTTGCGTCCCACCCTCGCTGCGGTCGATGCGGGCAAGAAGATCCTGCTGGCCAACAAGGAGGCGCTGGTCATGTCTGGCGCGCTCTTTATGCAGGCTGTACGCAAGAGTGGCGCGGTGTTGTTGCCGCTGGACAGTGAGCACAACGCGATTTTTCAGTGCATGCCCGGGGATTTTGCCCGTGGCCTGAGCCAGGTGGGTGTGCGCCGGATCCTGCTGACCGCTTCCGGTGGTCCATTCCGGCAGACGCCATTGGCTGAACTGGAGCACGTATCTCCTGATCAGGCGTGTGCCCATCCCAATTGGTCCATGGGGCGCAAGATTTCAGTGGATTCGGCAAGCATGATGAACAAAGGCCTGGAGCTGATCGAGGCGTGTTGGTTGTTCGATGCTCGACCTGATCAGGTCGAAGTGGTGATCCACCCGCAAAGTGTGATTCATTCTCTGGTCGACTATGTGGATGGTTCGGTATTGGCCCAGTTGGGTAACCCCGACATGCGTACGCCGATTGCCAATGCCTTGGCTTGGCCGGAGCGCATTGATTCTGGCGTGGCGCCCCTGGATTTGTTCGCCATTGCCCGTCTGGACTTCGAAGCGCCTGATGAGCAGCGCTTTCCCTGTTTGCGTTTGGCGCGTGAGGCGGCCGAGGCGGGTAACAGCGCGCCGGCGATGCTGAATGCGGCCAATGAAGTGGCGGTAGCTGCGTTTCTCGAACGGCGCATCCGCTTTCCGGAGATCGCGAGTATCATCGAAGACGTCCTGAGTCGCGAGCCGGTGGTTGCCGTGAATGAGCTGGGTGCGGTGTTCGAGGCTGATACAAAGGCCCGGGCCCTGACCGAGCAATGGTTGAACCGCAACGCGCGCTAGCCCTGGAATGTGTTTGGGCCTGCAAGGCACTGGATTGGAATGCGGAGAAATTAGATGAGTGCGCTCTACATGATTGTCGGCACCCTGGTTGCTCTGGGTGTGCTGGTCACTTTCCACGAATTCGGTCACTTCTGGGTGGCGCGTCGTTGCGGCGTCAAGGTATTGCGCTTTTCCGTCGGCTTCGGCATGCCGTTGCTGCGCTGGCACGACCGTCGTGGCACCGAGTTTGTGATCGCGGCCATTCCCTTGGGCGGCTACGTCAAGATGCTTGACGAGCGCGAAGGTGAAGTGCCGGCTGATCAACTGGACCAATCCTTTAACCGCAAGACCGTTCGTCAGCGTATCGCGATTGTTGCCGCTGGCCCCATCGCCAATTTCCTGCTGGCCCTGGTGTTCTTTTGGGTGCTGGCGATGTTGGGCAGTCAGCAGGTGCGTCCGGTCATCGGTGCGGTCGAGGCGGGCAGCATTGCAGCCAAGGCCGGCCTCAGCGCGGGCCAGGAAATTGTAGCTATAGACGGTGAGCCAACCACCGGTTGGGGGGCTGTCAATCTGCAGTTGGTACGTCGACTGGGTGAAAGCGGCATTGTGAAACTGGTGGTGCGCGAGCAGGATTCCACCGCCGAGACCCCGCGCGAGTTGACCCTGGACCATTGGCTCAAGGGGGCCGATGAGCCTGATCCGATCAAATCTCTGGGCATTCGTCCGTGGCGCCCGGCCTTGCCGCCGGTGCTGGCAGAGCTGGATCCCAAGGGGCCGGCCCAGGCCGCAGGTCTGAAAACCGGCGATCGCTTGTTGGCCCTTGATGGTCAGGCGCTGGACGACTGGCAGCAAGTGGTCGATCAGGTTCGTGTACGTCCTGATACCAAAATTGTGCTGAAAGTTGAGCGCGACGGTGCTCAAATCGACGTCCCCGTGACCCTTGCGGTTCGTGGAGAAGCCAAGGCGGCCGGGGGTTACCTGGGGGCCGGGGTGAAAGGTGTCGAATGGCCACCGTCGATGGTGCGAGAGGTCAGCTTCGGGCCATTGGCCGCAATTGGCGAGGGTGCTCGACGCACCTGGACCATGAGTGTGCTGACCCTCGATTCCCTCAAGAAAATGTTGTTCGGTGAGCTCTCGGTAAAAAACTTGAGTGGACCGATAACCATTGCTAAAGTGGCGGGCGCTTCTGCCCAGTCAGGCATGGCTGATTTCCTGAATTTCCTGGCTTATCTGAGTATTAGCCTGGGGGTTCTGAATTTGTTGCCCATTCCAGTATTGGATGGGGGGCATCTGTTGTTTTATCTGGTCGAGTGGGTGCGTGGTCGCCCCTTGTCGGATCGGGTGCAGGGTTGGGGGATACAGATCGGTATCAGTTTGGTGGTCGGAGTGATGTTGTTAGCTCTGGTCAACGATCTGGGACGACTGTAACGCTTCGCTGAATTGCGAATCTGCCGCATTTTGCGGCAGTTTGTTTATTGCCAGTTGGAATAAGAAAGGACTTCATGAAACGTCTGCTGCTAACTGCGGTTCTCACCGTATTGATGATCGCCGAAGTTCACGCCGAGTCCTTCACCATCTCCGATATTCGCGTCAACGGCCTCCAGCGGGTTTCCGCGGGTAGCGTCTTTGGTGCCTTGCCGTTGAACGTCGGGGAACAGGCTGATGACCGTCGCCTGGTGGAATCCACTCGTGCGCTGTTCAAAACCGGGTTCTTTCAAGACATCCAACTGGGTCGCGAAGGTAACGTCCTCGTCATCACCGTGGTCGAGCGACCTTCCGTCGCCAGTATCGAGATCGAAGGCAACAAGGCGATCTCCACTGAAGACTTGATGAAAGGCCTCAAGCAATCCGGCCTTGCCGAAGGCGAGATCTTCCAGCGTGCCACCCTTGAAGGCGTGCGTAACGAACTGCAACGCCAGTACGTTGCCCAGGGTCGTTACTCTGCTTCCGTGGAAACCGAAGTGGTGGCGCAGCCGCGCAACCGTGTCGGCTTGAAGGTCAAGATCAACGAAGGGACCGTGGCGGCCATCCAGCACATCAACGTGGTGGGTAACACCAAGTTTGCTGACGAAGACCTGATCGGCCTGTTCGAGCTCAAGACCACCAACTGGCTGTCGTTCTTCAAGAACGACGACAAGTACGCCCGTGAAAAACTCTCCGGTGACCTGGAGCGTCTGCGCTCCTACTATCTGGACCGTGGCTATATCAACATGGATATCGCTTCGACCCAGGTATCCATTACCCCGGACAAGAAGCACGTCTATATCACGGTCAACGTCAACGAAGGCGAGAAGTACCGCGTTCGTGACGTCAAGCTCAGCGGCGACTTGAAAGTGCCTGAAGACCAGGTCAAGTCCCTGTTGCTGGTGCAGAAAGACCAAGTGTTCTCGCGCAAGCTGATGACCACCACGTCCGAACTGATCACCCGCCGCCTGGGTAACGAGGGTTACACCTTCGCCAACGTCAACGGCGTGCCTACCCCGCACGATGATGACCACACCGTGGACGTCACCTTCGTTGTTGACCCTGGCAAGCGAGCCTACGTGAACCGCATCAACTTCCGTGGCAACACCAAGTCTGCGGACGAAGTGCTGCGTCGTGAGATGCGTCAGATGGAAGGTGGTTGGGCCTCGACTTACCTGATCGACCAGTCCAAGACCCGCCTTGAGCGCCTGGGCTTCTTCAAGGAAGTCAACGTCGAAACCCCAGCCGTACCGGGCGTTGATGACCAGGTCGACGTGAACTATGCCGTGGAAGAGCAAGCTTCCGGTTCGATCACCGCCAGTGTCGGTTTCGCACAGAGTGCCGGCCTGATCCTCGGTGGTTCGATCACCCAGAACAACTTCCTGGGTACCGGTAACAAGGTCAGCATTGGCTTGACCCGAAGCGAATACCAGAGTCGCTATAACTTCGGTTATGTCGACCCCTACTGGACAGCTGACGGTGTGAGCCTGGGCTACAACGCCTTCTATCGCACCACTGACTATAAAGACCTCGATGTCGACGTAGCAAGCTATGCAATCGACAGCCTGGGTGCGGGCGTCAACATCGGTTACCCGATCAGTGAGACCTCGCGTCTGACCTTCGGCCTGACCGCGCAACAGGATGAGATCAAGACGGGTGTTTACACCGTGGACGAGATCTTCAACTTTACGCGCAATGAAGGCGACAAGTTCCTGAACTTCAAGGCCTCGGCCGGCTGGTCGGAATCGACCTTGAATAAAGGTGTCCTGGCGACCCGTGGTCACTCCCAAAGCTTGACCCTGGAAGCCACCACTCCTGGCAGCGACCTGTCATTCTTCAAACTCGATTACCGTGGCCAGCTGTTCACGCCGTTGAGCGACAACTACACCATGCGCCTGCACACCGAACTGGGCTATGGCGACGGTTATGGCTCGACCAGTGGCTTGCCGTTCTATGAAAACTACTATGCTGGTGGTTTCAACTCGGTTCGTGGCTTCAAGGATAGTACCCTCGGGCCGCGTGGTACGCCGAGCCGTGGCGTGGGAGTGACCGGTAACCAGGGCACACAGCTGGACTCGGACGATGACCCGCTGCCATTCGGTGGTAACGTGCTGATTCAAGGTGGTGCGGAGATACTGTTCCCGCTGCCATTCGTCAAGGATCAACGTTCCCTGCGCACCTCGGTATTCTGGGATGTGGGTAACGTGTTCGACTCCAAGTGCGACCAGGTCACCAACCCAAGTGGAGTGAAGTCCAATACCCAGTGCAACGACGTCAGTCTCAGCAATCTGGCAAGTTCTGTGGGTGTGGGTGTGACCTGGGTGACGGCACTGGGCCCATTGAGCTTTGCTCTGGCCATGCCGATCAAGAAACCGGATAACGCTGAAACCCAGATCTTCCAATTCTCCCTCGGCCAGACTTTCTAAGCGTCTGACCCAAGATAACGACAACGGATTCTGTAGGAGTGCATCGTGCGTAAGTTGACTCAATTGGTTCTCCTGGCAACTGTCCTGGTAGCAACCCCGGCTTTTGCCGAAATGAAAATCGCCGTCCTGAACTATCAGATGGCCTTGTTGGAATCCGATGCGGCCAAGAAGTACGCCGTGGATGCCGAGAAGAAATTCGGTCCGCAACTGACCAAGCTCAAGACGCTGGAAAGCAGTGCCAAGGGCATCCAGGATCGTCTGGTTGCCGGTGGCGACAAGATGCAGACGGGCGAGCGCGAGCGTCTGGAGCTTGAATTCAAGCAAAAGGCCCGCGATTACCAGTTCCAGTCCAAGGAACTGAACGAAGCCAAGGCTGTTGCTGACCGCGAAATGCTCAAGCAGCTCAAGCCGAAACTCGACAGCGCTGTGGAAGAAGTCATCAAGAAAGGTGCCTTTGACCTGGTCTTCGAGCGTGGTGCTGTGATTGACGTCAAACCTCAGTACGACATCACCCGTCAGGTGATCGAGCGCATGAATCAGCTGAAGTAAACCATGACCGCGACCATCAAACTCGGCCAATTGGCCGAGTTCCTGGGAGCCACCTTGCGTGGTTCTCCGGAGAAAGAAATCACTGGGCTAGCCACCTTGCAGGAGGCTGGCCCAGCTCAGTTGAGCTTTCTGGCAAATCCCCAATACCGTAAGTTCCTGGGCGACAGCCAGGCCGCAGCTATATTGCTGAAGGCCGCTGATGCTGAAGGGTTTGCAGGGGATGCGTTGATCGTAGCCAACCCGTACCTGTCTTATGCGCGGGTATCGCACCTGTTTGATCCAAAACCCAAGGCGCCGGCCGGGATTCATCCCTCGGCGGTGATCGCTGATGACGCGCAGGTTGATCCCGCCGCGAGCATTGGCGCTTTTGTGGTGATCGAGAGTGGCGCGCGTGTCGCTGCCGGCGTGACGATAGGTGCACACTGCTTTATTGGTGCTCGCAGCGAAATCGGTGCAGGCGGTTGGCTCGCGCCTCGCGTGACCCTGTACCACGATGTGCGTATTGGCGAGCGTGTGGTGATTCAGTCCGGTGCCGTGATTGGCGGTGAAGGCTTCGGCTTCGCCACCGAGAAGGGTATTTGGCACAAGATTGCCCAGGTTGGCGGCGTGCTGATTGGTAATGATGTGGAAATTGGCGTCAACACTGCTGTTGATCGCGGTGCCTTGGCCGATACTGTTATCGGCAATGGTGTGAAGCTGGATAACCAGATTCAGATCGCCCACAACGTGCAGATTGGTGATCACACCGCCATGGCTGCCTGCGTGGGAATCTCCGGCAGCACCAAGATCGGCAAGCACTGCATGCTTGCAGGTGGTGTTGGACTGGTAGGTCATATCGAAATTTGCGACAACGTATTCATCACCGGAATGACCATGGTGACCCATTCGATTACCGAGCCTGGGTCTTATTCTTCCGGTACGGCCATGCAACCTGCGGCCGAATGGCGCAAGAGCGCGGCTCGTCTGAGGCAACTCGACGATATCGCTCGACGCCTGAAACATCTGGAAAAGCGTGTTGGGGACGTGACCCCTGGCGGTAATGCTTCATCAGATGGCTGATACCATTTCCATATCAAGTGTGCACAGCCGCTAGACTGCCTCCTTGATTTGCTAGAGGAGCGTGCCTTAGTCCGCGCGCCCCCAATCTTTATTACAGGCTTCCCCCCGAAATGATGGACATCAACGAGATTCGCGAATACCTGCCTCACCGTTACCCGTTCCTGCTGGTGGACCGTGTAGTGGAACTGAATGTTGAGGAAAAGCGCATTCGTGCCTACAAGAATGTCAGCATCAACGAACCGTTCTTTAATGGTCACTTCCCCGCGCATCCAATCATGCCGGGCGTGTTGATCATCGAGGCAATGGCCCAGGCTGCCGGTATCCTTGGTTTCAAAATGCTCGACCTGAAGCCTGCCGATGGCACGCTTTACTATTTCGTGGGCTCCGACAAGCTGCGTTTCCGCAACCCGGTTACCCCGGGTGACCAGTTGATCCTGGAAGCCAGGTTCGTGAGTTGCAAGCGCCAGATCTGGAAATTCGAATGCCAGGCTTCGGTCGATGGCAAACCTGTGTGCTCCGCTGAAATCATCTGCGCGGAACGCAAACTATGAGTTTGATTGACCCTCGAGCAATCATCGATCCGACGGCCATTCTGGCCGCCGACGTCGAGGTTGGCCCATGGTCGATCATCGGTGCAGGTGTGGAAATCGGCGAGGGAACAGTCATCGGGCCACACGTGATCCTCAAAGGCCCGACGCGGATTGGTAAACACAATCGCATCTACCAGTTTTCCTCGATAGGCGAAGACACGCCTGACATGAAGTACAAAGGCGAAGAGACACGTCTGGTAATCGGTGATCACAACATCATCCGTGAAGGCGTGACTATTCACCGCGGTACAGTCCAGGATCGCGCAGAAACCACACTGGGTGACCACAACCTGGTGATGGCCTACGCCCATATCGGGCATGACAGCGTGATCGGCAACCATTGCATCCTGGTCAACAACACGGCGTTGGCCGGGCATGTGCATGTTGATGATTGGGCGATTCTGTCCGGCTTTACCCTGGTTCACCAGTACTGCCATATTGGCGCCCACAGCTTTTCTGGTATGGGTACCGCTATTGGTAAGGACGTTCCGGCATTCGTTACGGTATTCGGCAATCCTGCGGAAGCCCGCAGCATGAACTTTGAGGGTATGCGCCGTCGTGGCTTCAGCGAGGACGCGATTCACGCCCTGCGCCGTGCCTACAAGGTGGTTTATCGCCAGGGACTGACAGTCGACCAGGCCCTGGCCGAGTTGGCTGAACCGGCGTCGCTGTATCCGGAAGTTGCGGTATTTCGTGACTCCATCCAGTCTTCGACTCGCGGCATCACCCGTTAATCATGGCCAGGTTACGTATTGCGTTGGTGGCCGGAGAGGCTTCTGGCGATATCCTGGGTGCGGGTCTGATGCGAGCACTCAAGGTTCAGCATCCGGCTGTCGAGTTTATCGGAGTTGGCGGGCCGCTGATGCAGGCCGAAGGCCTGACGTCCTACTTCCCTATGGAGCGCCTGTCAGTCATGGGGTTGGTGGAGGTGCTGGGGCGTTTGCGCGAACTGCTGGCTCGCCGCAAAAAATTGATCCAGACCCTGATCGAAGAAAAGCCCGACGTCTTTATCGGAATCGACGCTCCGGACTTCACGCTTAATATCGAACTAAAGCTGCGCCAGGCTGGTATCAAGACGGTGCATTACGTCAGCCCCTCCGTGTGGGCGTGGCGGCAGAAGCGTGTGCTGAAGATTCGCGAGGGCTGCGACCTGATGTTGACCCTGCTGCCATTCGAGGCCAGGTTCTACGAAGAGAAGGGCGTGCCGGTGCGGTTTGTCGGTCATACCCTGGCTGACACCATCCCACTGCAAGCTGATCGTGCCGCCGCTCGTGCCGAGTTGGGGTTGCCTGACGGTCCGCTGGTGGCGCTGATGCCGGGCAGTCGTGGTGGCGAAGTCGGTCGTCTCGGTGCGTTGTTCTTCGATGCGGCTGAGCGTCTGCAAGTCTTGAAACCCGGTGTGCGTTTCGTGCTGCCATGTGCCAGTCCTCAGCGTCGTGCACAAATCGAGGCGTTGCTGGTGGGGCGTAACCTGCCATTGACCCTGCTCGACGGCGGTTCACACCTGGCCTTGGCGGCTTGCGATGCGGTGTTGATTGCCTCCGGTACGGCGACCCTCGAGGCCTTGCTCTACAAGCGCCCGATGGTCGTGGCTTATCGCCTGGCACCACTGACCTACTGGATTCTCAAACGTATGGTCAAAAGCCCTTACATCTCCTTGCCCAATTTGTTGGCCCAGCGTCTGCTGGTGCCCGAGTTACTGCAGGATGATGCGACGCCTGATGCCTTGGCGCAGACCTTGCTCCCCTTGATTGACGGCGGCGAAGAGCAAACACAGGGTTTTGACGAAATTCACCGGACCTTGCGCCGCGATGCGTCAAACCAGGCCGCCGACGCGGTTCTGAGCCTGATTGGCCAAAAACAGGAAGCCCTATGAAGACGCAAATGGGCCTGGATTTCAGCTTGGTCGCCGAAGCTCATGAACTGGTTGCCGGCGTTGACGAAGTCGGCCGCGGTCCGCTTTGTGGGGCTGTCGTCACGGCTGCGGTGATTCTCGACCCGAGCCGCCCGATTCTCGGCCTCAACGATTCGAAGAAACTCACCGAGGCCCGTCGCGAAAAGCTCTATGACGAGATCTGCGAGAAAGCCCTGAGCTGGCACATCGCTCGGGCTGAAGTCGAAGAAATCGACGAGTTGAACATTCTCCATGCCACCATGCTGGCGATGCAGCGTGCCGTAGAGGGTCTGCACATCACCCCCAAAATGGCGATGATCGACGGCAACCGTTGCCCGAAACTGGCAATGCCGTCCGAAGCCGTGGTCAAGGGCGATAGCAAGGTACCCGCCATTGCTGCTGCATCAATCCTGGCCAAGGTCAGCCGCGATCGTGAAATGGCCGCCTTTGAATTGATCTACCCCGGCTATGGCATCGGCGGGCATAAAGGTTATCCGACACCCGTTCATCTGGAAGCCTTGGCTCGACTGGGCCCGACCCCGATTCATCGCCGCTCGTTTGCCCCGGTGCGCCTGGCTTACGAGGTGCGGGAGAGTCTCAGCGAGGTTTAGTCGCGAGGCTGATGTTTTGTTCAAGGCCCGGTACAATCCGGGCCTTGTTGTTTCCACGTATTAGACAGGATCACTATGCCGGCTTCATTCGTTCACCTGCGCCTGCACACTGAATACTCCCTGGTCGACGGCCTGGTACGGATCAAACCGCTGGTCAAAACCCTGGTGGGCATGAATATGCCGGCCGTGGCGGTCACCGATCAGAACAACATGTGTTCCCTGGTCAAGTTCTACAAGGCCGCCATGGGGGCCGGTATCAAGCCGATCTGCGGTGCCGATCTGTGGTTGTCGAACAAGGACCCGGATAACCCTCTGAGTCGCATCAGCCTGCTGGCGATGAACGGGGTCGGTTATCGCAACCTCACTGAACTGATTTCCCGTGGCTTTATTGATGGTCAGCGCAACGGCTCGGTCATCATCGAGCGCGAGTGGGTGGCCGAGGCCAGCGAAGGGCTGATCATGCTCTCGGCCGCCAAGGAAGGTGAAATCGGTATTGCACTGTTGGGCGGCAATCCTCACGAGGCTGAAGTGCTCGCCCGTGAATGGATGAGCGTCTTCCCTGACCGTTTCTACCTGGAAATCCAGCGCACCAATCGTCCCAATGACGAAGAGCAGTTGCACGCAGCAGTGGCCTTGGCTGAAAAACTGGGCGCGCCGTTGGTGGCGACCAACGACGTACGCTTTATCAAGCGGGAAGACTTCGAGGCCCACGAAACCCGTGTGTGCATTGGTGAAGGTCGGGCCCTTGATGATCCGCGTCGCTCGAAGAACTACAGCGAAGAGCAATACCTCAAGACGGCCGAGGAAATGGCCGAGCTGTTCAGTGACTTGCCCGAAGCGTTGGAAAACACCGTTGAAATTGCCAAGCGCTGCAATATTGAAGTGAAGCTGGGCAAACACTTCCTGCCCAACTTCCCGATTCCCGATGGCATGACCATCGATGAGTATTTCCGCAAAGTTTCTTTCGATGGTCTGGAAGAGCGTCTGACCGTTCTGCTACCCAAGGACACCACTGACGATTACGAGGCCAAGCGCCAGGTCTATGTCGATCGGCTGAATTTCGAGCTGGATATCATTATCCAGATGGGATTCCCCGGTTACTTCCTGATCGTAATGGACTTTATCCAGTGGGCCAAAAGCAACGGCGTGCCGGTGGGCCCGGGCCGGGGGTCGGGCGCTGGGTCGCTGGTGGCCTATGTGCAGAAGATCACCGACCTCGACCCGTTGGAATATGACCTGCTGTTCGAACGGTTCCTGAATCCGGAGCGGGTATCGATGCCCGACTTCGACGTCGACTTCTGCATGGACGGTCGCGACCGAGTCATTGAGTACGTGGCTGAGAAGTACGGCCGCAACGCCGTAAGTCAGATCATCACTTTTGGTTCCATGGCGGCGAAAGCGGTAATCCGCGACGTGGCCCGGGTTCAGGGCAAGTCCTATGGCCTGGCTGACCGTTTGTCGAAGATGATTCCCTTCGAAGTCGGCATGACCCTGGAAAAAGCCTACGAGCAGGAAGAGATCCTGCGGGACTTCATCAAGGTTGATGAAGAGGCGGCCGAAATCTGGGACATGGCCCGCAAGCTTGAAGGTGTGGTGCGTAACGTTGGTAAACACGCCGGTGGCGTGGTGATCGCGCCGACCAAGCTGACCGACTTTTCGCCGATCTATTGCGACGAGGAAGGTGACGGTCTGGTAACCCAGTTCGACAAGGACGACGTGGAGGCGGCCGGTCTGGTGAAGTTCGACTTCCTCGGCCTGCGAACCCTGACGATCATCGACTGGGCGCTGAAGACCATCAACCGCGAGCGCGCCAAGGTGGATGAGGCGCCGCTGGACATTGCCTTTATCCCGCTGGACGACAAACCGACGTACCAGTTGCTGCAAAAGGCCGAAACCACGGCTGTATTCCAGCTTGAGTCGCGCGGTATGAAAGAGCTGATCAAAAAGCTCAAGCCCGACTGCCTGGAAGACTTGATCGCACTGGTGGCCCTGTTCCGTCCGGGCCCGCTGCAATCGGGCATGGTGGATGACTTCATCAACCGTAAGCACGGTCGCGCCGAACTGGCGTACCCGCACTCCGATTACCAGTACGAAGGCCTCAAGCCAGTACTGGCGCCGACCTACGGCATCATTCTGTATCAGGAACAAGTGATGCAGATTGCCCAGGTCATGGCCGGTTACACCCTGGGTGGTGCGGACATGCTGCGTCGGGCCATGGGTAAGAAAAAACCCGAGGAAATGGCCAAGCAACGCGGCGGTTTCATTGAAGGTTGCGCCACGAACAATATCGACGCCGACCTGGCGGGTAACATCTTCGACCTGGTGGAGAAATTCGCCGGTTACGGGTTCAATAAATCCCACTCCGCCGCCTACGGCCTGGTGTCATACCAGACCGCTTGGTTGAAAGCCCACTACCCGGCGCCATTCATGGCCGCGGTACTGTCGGCGGATATGCACAACACCGACAAGGTCGTGACCTTGATCGAAGAAGTGCGGACCATGAAACTGCGCCTCGACGCGCCGGACGTGAACACTTCCGAGTTCAAGTTCACGGTGAACGACGAAGGTCGCATTATCTATGGTCTTGGTGCGATCAAGGGCGTGGGCGAAGGCCCGGTGGAGGCGATTACCGAAGCGCGTCAGGACGGACCGTTCCAGGACCTGTTCGACTTTTGCGCCCGGGTTGACCTCAAACGCATCAACAAACGTACCCTCGATGGCTTGATCCGCAGTGGCGCCCTGGATCGACTGGGTCCGTACTTCCATGATGAGCCAAAGGCTTATCAAGCCAATATTGACCGTAACCGTGCGGTGCTGCTGACGGCCATGGAAGAAGCGATCAAGGCGGCGGAGCAAACCGCTCGCACCCATGACAGTGGCCACGCTGACCTGTTTGGTGGTTTGTTCGTCGAAGAAGACGCTGATGTCTACGCCAATCACCGCAAGGCCAAGGAGCTGACCCTCAAGGAACGCCTCAAAGGCGAAAAGGACACCCTGGGCCTATACCTCACCGGTCACCCGATTGACGAATATGAAGGGGAAATCCGTCGTTTTGCCCGTCAACGCATCATCGACCTGAAGCCGGCGCGGGATACCCAGACCGTTGCGGGCATGATCATCGCCCTACGCGTCATGAAGAACAAAAAGGGCGATAAGATGGGCTTTATCACCCTTGACGATCGCTCCGGCCGCATTGAGGCGTCGCTGTTTGCCGACGCCTTTCATTCCGCTCAGTCGCTGTTGCAGACCGATGCCATGGTGGTGGTGGAAGGGGAGGTCAGCAATGATGACTTTTCCGGTGGCTTGCGTCTGCGGATCAAGCGGGTGATGAGCATGGAGGATGCACGCACCAACCTGGCGGAAAGCCTGCGCTTGAAAGTGCGCACTGAAGCGCTTAAAGGCGATCAGCTACGCTGGTTGGGGGATCTGCTCAAGCGCCATCGTGGTGCGTGCCCGGTGACCATGGAGTACACCGGCAACGATGCCAAGGCCATGCTGCAGTTCGGCGAGACCTGGCGCATTGACCCGGCGGATGGCTTGATTCAAGCATTGCGTGACCAGTTCGGGCGTGACAACGTCTTCCTCCAATACCGTTGACGGTCAGGGGCATGGACAATGCCCTGATCTCGACTAAACATTTAATCTCGACCTTGACGCGCCTCTCCCTTAAGGTGGGCGCGAATAGACAACCGGCTGGCCAGGCACCCCTTGGCCGTCGACCCAAGACGGACGCTTATGAACCCGAATTTTCTTGATTTCGAACAGCCGATTGCTGACCTGCAAGCCAAGATCGAAGAGCTGCGCCTGGTCGGCAATGACAATTCGCTGAACATCGGCGATGAAATCTCCCGCCTGCAAGACAAGAGCAAGACGCTGACCGAGGACATCTTCGGCAAGCTGACCAGTTGGCAGATCGCGCGTCTGGCCCGCCACCCGCGCCGTCCGTACACCCTGGACTACATCCAGCACATCTTCACCGAGTTCGACGAGTTGCACGGCGACCGTCACTTCTCCGATGACGCTGCCATTGTGGGTGGTATTGCTCGTCTGGATGACCAGCCAGTGATGATCATCGGTCACCAGAAAGGCCGTGAAGTACGCGAGAAGGTTCGCCGCAACTTCGGCATGCCTCGTCCGGAAGGCTACCGCAAGGCCTGCCGCCTGATGGAAATGGCCGAGCGCTTCAAGATGCCGATCCTGACCTTCATCGACACTCCGGGTGCATACCCAGGTATCGACGCTGAAGAGCGTAACCAGAGCGAAGCGATTGCCTGGAACCTGCGGGTCATGTCGCGCCTGAAAACCCCGATCATTGCTACTGTGATCGGTGAGGGTGGTTCCGGCGGTGCATTGGCCATCGGCGTTTGCGACCAACTGAACATGCTGCAATATTCGACCTACGCGGTGATTTCGCCGGAAGGTTGCGCCTCGATCCTGTGGAAAACCGCCGAGAAGGCCCCGGATGCCGCTGAAGCCATGGGCATCACCGCTGATCGTCTGAAAGGCCTGGGCATCGTGGACAAAGTGATCGCCGAGCCATTGGGTGGCGCCCACCGTGACCCGGCTGCCGCTGCAGCGACCATTCGAGCAGAACTCAGCTCGCAACTGGCAATGCTCAAGAAGTTCGACAACGAGGCGCTGCTGGCCCGTCGTTATGAGCGCTTGATGAGCTACGGTCTCTAAGTCGACGCAGTACTAAAATGTGGGAGCGGGCTTGCTCGCGAGAGCGGTATATCAGTCAATATTTCAGTGACTGACACCACGCTTTCGCGAGCAAGCCCGCTCCCACATTTGCTTTGTGTATGCTGGGTTATCGCATTCCAGATTGATGGCGTACTTTGCTATGAAGCCCACCTTAACCGCCAAAATCCTGCAAACCCTGGCTCCCTGGCGCAACGCCCCGGCCTGGCATATCGCATTCTCCGGTGGCCTTGACTCCACCGTCCTGTTGCATCTTCTGGCCACTCTGGCCAAAACCGAATCGCTCCCGCCACTCAGCGCTATCCACGTTCATCATGGTCTTCAGTCTGCGGCTGATGCGTGGCCGGCCCATTGTCAGGTCGTCTGTGACCGCTTGGATGTTCCGCTGAAGATCGTGCGTGTGCAGGTTCAGCCTGGCGCCAGCATTGAGCGCGCGGCCCGTGAAGCGCGATATCAGGCGTTGGCCCAGCTCACTGGGGCAGGGGAGCTGCTGCTCACCGGCCAGCACCGTGACGACCAGGCTGAAACCATGCTGTTTCGCTTGTTGCGTGGAGCAGGGGTGCGCGGACTGGCCGCCATGCCCAGGCAGCGCCCGTTGGGCGATGGTTGCCTGCTACGGCCATTGCTGGATATCTCGCGGGCCGAACTGGAAACCTACGCCCGCGAGCAGCAGTTGACCTGGATTGAAGATCCTTCCAACGCTGACGGGCGCTTCTCGCGCAATTACCTGCGCCATCATGTGCTCCCGCTGCTGACCGATCGCTGGCCCCAGGCCGTCGGTACCCTGGCCCGCAGCGCCGAGCACCTGAGTGAAGCCCAGGGCTTGCTCGATGAGTTGGCGCAAATGGACCTGCTGGTCGCCAGCCAGCCTTCGGCGTTTCCCTGGTTGCCTCTGCCGTCCTTATCCCTTGCAGCGCTCTGTGCGCTCTCTGAAGCCCGTCAGCGCAACGCTTTGCGGCACTGGCTGGCACCGCTGACGCGTCTGCCCGACAGCGACCACTGGGCGGGTTGGAACACATTGCGCGATGCCAAGAGCGATGCGCAGCCGCTGTGGTGCCTGGCCGACGGCCAATTGCACCGTTGCGGCGGATATATCTGGTGGTTGCCTGCCAGTTGGTCGGAATTTTCCGGCGCTCCCTTGAGCTGGTCCCAGCCCGAAAACCCACTACAGTTACCCGGCAACGGTCATCTGTATTTCGGCGGCAGCCCGCCCGCGGGTTTACTGAGCATCCGCTACCGTCAGGGCGGCGAAATCATGGACGTGCCAGGCCGAGGCCGGCGCGATCTTAAGCGTTTGCTTAACGAAAGCGGTTTGCCGGGCTTTGTCCGTGGCAGATTGCCGCTGGTGTATCAGGGCCAGCAATTGCTGGCAGTGCCCAACCTGCCGGGGCTGGCGGCAGATGCCCGTGGTGACTGGCAATTACATTGGATGCCAGCAACCTGCGATCAAGGTTTGAGCTGATAGCGCCTTTCCGGTAGACTACGCTCCCTTCTTGATACAACTTCTGTGGATTCGCCTGAATCGCAGCAGTTGCCGATTACCAAGCAGTCTTTGCTGGGCGATTCCAAAAAATGTGTAGCGATCAACGTACCAGTGTTTCATTGCTGGTCTGTCACAACGCGGCGGTTTTTTCGAAAGGTGCACTGTGATTAATGCAGGTGATCGGGGGCTTCGGCCTTCCTTCGCTTTCCCCGGCGGCTCGGACCGCTTTAACGCAGACTTCTAGGGTTTTTCATGACGCGCTACATATTCGTCACGGGCGGTGTTGTTTCTTCATTGGGGAAAGGCATTGCCTCCGCTTCATTGGCGGCCATCCTGGAGGCGCGGGGACTTAAAGTCACCATGCTCAAGCTGGACCCGTACATCAACGTTGACCCGGGCACCATGAGCCCGTTCCAGCACGGTGAAGTGTTCGTCACCCACGACGGCGCCGAAACTGACCTGGACCTGGGCCACTACGAGCGGTTTATCCGCACGACCATGACCCAGAACAACAACTTCACCACCGGCCGTGTCTACGAGCACGTGCTGCGCAAGGAGCGCCGTGGTGACTACCTGGGTGCAACCATCCAGGTGATCCCGCATATCACCGACGAAATCAAGCGCCGGATCATCAAGGGCGCCGGCGATGCCGACGTGGCCATGGTCGAGATCGGTGGCACCGTGGGTGACATCGAATCCCAGCCGTTCCTTGAAGCCATCCGTCAGTTGCGCTTCGAAGTCGGCGCCAAGCGCGCGATGTTGATGCACCTGACCCTGGTGCCGTACATCGCCACCGCCGGCGAAACCAAAACCAAGCCTACCCAGCACTCGGTCAAGGAACTGCGTTCCATCGGCCTGCAGCCGGATGTACTGGTGTGCCGCTCGGATCACCCGATCGATATTTCCTCGCGTCGCAAGATCGCCCAGTTCACCAACGTTGAAGAGCGTGCGGTGATCGCCCTGGAAGACGCCGACACCATCTACAAGATCCCGGGCATCCTGCATTCCCAGGGCCTGGATGATTTTGTCGTCGAGCGTTTCGGCCTGCAGTGCGGCGGTGCCGATCTGTCCGAGTGGGAAGCCGTGGTCGACGCCAAGCTCAACCCTGAGCATGAAGTCACCATCGCCATGGTCGGCAAGTACATGGAGCTGCTGGACGCCTACAAGTCGCTGATCGAAGCGATGAGTCACGCCGGCATCAGCAACCGCACCAAGGTCAACCTGCGCTATATCGATTCCGAAGACATCGAGAATCAGGGCACTGCGCTGCTCGAAGGTGTGGACGCGATCCTGGTGCCAGGCGGCTTCGGTCTGCGTGGCGTGGAAGGCAAGATCACTGCTGTTCAGTACGCTCGTGAAAACAAGGTGCCGTACTTGGGCATCTGTCTGGGCATGCAAGTGGCGGTCATCGAGTTCGCCCGTAACGTGATGGGCTGGAAAGACGCCAACTCCACCGAATTCGACCACACCAGTGCTCACCCGGTCGTGGGCCTGATCACCGAGTGGGAAGACGCCACCGGCGCGGTCGAGACCCGTACCGAAACCTCCGACCTGGGCGGCACCATGCGCCTTGGCGCGCAGGATTGCCTGCTGACGCCGGGCTCCCTGGTTCATGATTGCTACGGCAAGGACGTGATCGTCGAACGTCACCGTCATCGCTACGAAGTGAACAACAACTTGCTGCCGAAAATCATGGAGGCCGGCCTGAAAATCTCCGGTCGTTCCGGTGATGGTGCATTGGTTGAAGTGGTTGAAGCCCCGGATCATCCATGGTTCGTCGCTTGCCAGTTCCACCCTGAGTTCACCTCGACCCCGCGCGACGGTCACCCGTTGTTCAGCGGCTTCGTCAAAGCTGCACTGACGCAACATCAGAAGAAGGCGTAAACCTGATGGCCCAGAAGATCATTCGCGTAGGCGATATCGAGATTGCCAACGACAAGCCCATGGTGCTGTTCGGCGGCATGAACGTGCTGGAAAGCCGCGACATGGCGATGCAGGTCTGTGAAGAGTACGTCAAGGTGACCGAGAAACTCGGGATCCCTTACGTGTTCAAGGCCAGCTTCGACAAGGCTAACCGCTCGTCCGTGACCTCCTATCGCGGCCCGGGCCTTGAAGAAGGCATGCGGATCTTCCAGGACATCAAGCAAGCCTTCGGCGTGCCAATCATCACCGACGTCCACGAGCCAGAACAGGCTGCCGTGGTCGCCGAGGTGTGCGACATCATCCAGTTGCCGGCCTTCCTGTCGCGCCAGACCGATCTGGTTGTCGCGATGGCCAAGACGGGGGCGGTGATCAACATCAAGAAAGCCCAGTTCCTCGCGCCCCAGGAAATGAAACACATCCTGAGCAAGTGCGTGGAAGCAGGTAACGACCAGTTGATCCTCTGCGAGCGTGGTTCGAGCTTCGGCTACAACAACCTCGTGGTGGACATGCTCGGTTTTGGCATCATGAAACAGTTCGAATACCCGGTATTCTTCGACGTGACCCATGCGCTGCAAATGCCCGGCGGTCGCGCCGATTCCGCCGGTGGCCGTCGTGCCCAGGTATTGGATCTTGCCAAGGCTGGCATGAGCCAGTCACTGGCAGGCCTGTTCCTGGAGGCTCATCCAGACCCGGATAATGCCAAATGCGATGGTCCATGTGCCTTGCGCCTGGACAAGCTGGAACCATTTTTGGCCCAGCTCAAGCAGTTGGACGACTTGGTCAAGAGTTTTCCGACAGTAGAGACCGCGTAACACCGATTTCTCCGGTAAACTTCCCCACGCTTATCGCTCAGGCCCCCGGGCCTGAGCCTTGTCGCCTGCAAGCCTGCCTCGTTGTTCCACCCTTGCGGTCGGTCAAAAGATTTCCTACAGCTGCGTCGTTTTCGTCAACTTTGGAGTGTTTACAACAATGGCAAAAATCGTCGACATCAAAGGTCGTGAAGTTCTCGACTCCCGTGGCAACCCCACCGTCGAAGCCGACGTGCTTCTCGATAACGGCATCATCGGCAGCGCTTGCGCGCCGTCCGGTGCTTCCACCGGTTCCCGTGAAGCACTGGAGCTGCGTGATGGCGACAAGAGCCGTTACCTGGGCAAGGGCGTGCTCAAGGCTGTAGCCAACATCAACGGGCCGATCCGTGACCTGCTGCTGGGCAAGGATCCCCTGGACCAGAAAGCCCTTGATCACGCGATGATCAAGCTCGACGGTACTGAAAACAAAGCGACCCTGGGTGCCAACGCCATCCTCGCCGTGTCCCTGGCTGCCGCCAAGGCTGCCGCACAGGACCAGGACCTGCCGCTGTACGCGCACATCGCCAACCTGAACGGTACCCCGGGTGTCTACTCGATGCCGGTTCCGATGATGAACATCATCAACGGTGGCGAGCACGCCGATAACAACGTCGACATCCAGGAATTCATGGTACAGCCGGTTGGCGCCAAGACCTTCTCCGAAGGCCTGCGCATGGGCACCGAGATTTTCCATCACCTCAAGGCTGTGCTGAAGGCCCGTGGCCTGAGCACTGCGGTGGGCGACGAAGGTGGTTTCGCACCGAACCTGGCGTCCAACGAAGATGCACTGAAAGTGATCTCCGAAGCCGTGGCCAACGCTGGCTACAAACTGGGCACCGACGTGACCCTGGCCCTGGACTGCGCGGCCAGCGAATTCTACGAAGACGGCAAGTACAACCTGTCCGGTGAAGGCCACGTATTCACCTCCGAAGGTTTTGCCGACTACCTGAAAGGCTTGTGCGAACGCTACCCGATCATCTCCGTTGAAGATGGCCTGGACGAGTCCGACTGGGCCGGCTGGAAAGTCCTTACCGACAAGATCGGCGAGAAAATCCAATTGGTAGGCGACGACCTGTTCGTGACCAACACCAAGATCCTGAAAGAAGGCATCGACAAAAAGATCGCCAACTCGATCCTGATCAAGTTCAACCAGATCGGTACCCTGACCGAAACCCTGGAAGCGATCCAGATGGCCAAGGCTGCGGGTTACACTGCCGTGATCTCCCACCGCTCCGGCGAAACCGAAGATTCGACCATTGCCGACCTGGCCGTGGGCACTTCGGCTGGCCAGATCAAGACGGGCTCCCTGTGCCGCTCCGACCGTGTATCCAAGTACAACCAATTGCTGCGTATCGAAGAGCAACTGGGCGGTAAAGCCAAGTACAACGGTCGTAGCGAGTTTCGCGGCTGAGTAGTTGATGGTAAAAAGACAGCAGGTTGTGTCGGAAAATTTACTGAAAGGTGAATTTTCCCACTAATCTGATGCCTATCAAGCACAAGCCTGGATTTTCCAGGCTTCGTGCTATCAGTTACGCCAAAAGTGTTTGCATGGCTGTCTTTTTTCACTGGATACCCGATATTCGATGCGCAGTCCCAATTGGTTGTTCCTCGTCTTGCTCTTGCTGCTGGCTGGCCTGCAATACCGCCTATGGGTGGGAAATGGCAGCTTGGCGCAGGTAAAGGACCTGACCCAGCAAATTGCTGACCAGCACGCCGAAAACGAGCGTCTGCTGGAGCGCAACCGCGTGCTCGATGCGGAAGTGCTTGAGTTGAAAAAAGGTACGGAGACCGTTGAAGAACGGGCTCGTCATGAACTGGGCATGGTCAAGGAGGGCGAGACCCTCTACCAGTTGGCCCAATGATCAGCAGCTTGCCGGCCTTCTGGGCCGTGATTCCTGCCGCGGGCGTCGGTGCCCGTATGGCTGCGGACCGTCCCAAGCAATATTTGCAACTGGGCGGGCGCACTATTCTCGAACACAGCCTTGGCTGTTTTCTCGACCATCCTGACCTCAAGGGGTTGGTGGTCAGTCTTGCTATCGATGATCCGTATTGGCCTGGCCTGGCATGTGCTGGCGACCCGCGTATTCAGCGGGTGGACGGCGGCGCGGAGCGTTCCGGCTCTGTGCTCAATGCACTGCTGCACTTGCATGAGCAAGGGGCCAACGATGATGACTGGGTGCTGGTGCATGATGCGGCGCGTCCCAATCTGAGTCGCGATGATTTGGACAAGTTGTTGGCAGCGCTGGCGGATGATCCGGTAGGTGGTTTGCTGGCGGTGCCGGCCCGCGACACCCTCAAGCGGGTCGACAGGCATGGGCGCGTGGTGGAAACCGTTGATCGCAGCCTGATCTGGCAGGCTTACACGCCCCAGATGTTCCGTTTGGGTGCCTTGCATCGGGCTTTGGCCGACAGCCTGGTGGCCGATGCCGTGATCACTGATGAAGCGTCCGCCATGGAGTGGTCCGGCCAGGCGCCGCGCCTGATTGAGGGGCGTTCGGACAATATCAAGGTGACTCGGCCTGAAGATCTCGAATGGC
>NZ_JAGGOG010000016.1:363784-421669 GCF_018614655.1 Pseudomonas fluorescens
TCGGCAGCGGCTACAAAAGATTCAATCACCTGCTGTACTCCGGCCGTTCGGCCAGACCTTCCTTCAAAAACTCCACCAGCTTGCGAACCTTGGGCGACAAATGCCGCTGCTGCGGATAAAGCGCCCACACCGCAGTATTCGGCGGTTGATGCGCTTCCAGCAGCGACACCAGCGCCCCACTGTGAAAATGTTCCAACACGTAATAATCCGGTAACTGACACAGGCCCACTCCTTGCAGCGCCGCATCCAGCACGGCTTGCCCACTGTTGCAGCGCCAATTTCCCTGCACTCGCTGGGAAAACTCTCGCCCGTCCTGGGCCAGTTGCCAAATGTCAGAGCTGCCAATCAGGCAGTTATGCCGACTCAATTCCGACAAGCTATGTGGCCGACCATAACGCTCAAGGTAGGAAGGCGACGCACACAGGTACATGCGTCGTGGGGCCAGACGGCTGGCAACCATCCGTGAGTCTTGCAGGCGTCCCAGGCGAATCGCCAGGTCCAGGCCTTCGTGGACCAGATCCAGTTGGCGATTGGTCAGTTCGATGTCTACCCGCAGTTGCGGATACAGCCCCATGAACCGCGTCACCAGCGGTACGATAAAGCGTTCGCCGTAGGCCACCGCACACGTCATGCGCAGCATCCCTTTGGGTTCGCTGGTGAGATCGCCCACTGCTCGCAAGGCCTCCTCACGACCATCCTGCAAGCGCTGGCAGTGCTGAAGGAAGGTCTGGCCTGCCTCGGTCAGGGTCACACGGCGGGTGCTGCGATAGAGCAGGCGGGTTTGCAGGCGGTCTTCCAGTCGCGCCACTTGGCGGCTGATATGGGATGAGGAAACGCCGAGGCGCTCGGCGGCGGCCGTAAATTGACTGCATTCGGCCACGGCGACGAACTCGTCGATGCCTTCCCAGCGGTTCTCCTGCATGGTGATTATCCCTATACAGCAATAAAGTTTTGCTTTTGGCTGGATTATTAATCAATCAGGCATGTTTTACACTGCCGTCCTCAGTTTTTTACTCCATGGAGAAACCGGATGATCAAGTCCCGCGCTGCCGTAGCCTTCGAAGCCAAGAAACCCCTTGAGATCGTTGAAGTGGATGTCGCTATGCCGAAGGCCGGCGAAGTGCTGTTGCGGGTCGTTGCCTCCGGCGTGTGTCATACCGATGCCTACACCCTGTCGGGCGCGGATCCGGAAGGCATCTTCCCGTCGATCCTCGGCCATGAAGGCGGTGCGGTTGTTGAGGCCATTGGTGAAGGCGTGACCTCGGTAGCCGTTGGCGACCATGTGATCCCGCTGTACACCCCGGAATGCGGCAAGTGCAAATTCTGCCTGTCGGGCAAGACCAACCTGTGCCAGGCCATTCGCGCCACACAGGGTAAGGGCCTGATGCCGGACGGCACTACGCGTCTCTCCTACAAAGGCCAGCCGATTTTCCACTACATGGGTACCTCGACCTTTTCCGAGTACACCGTACTGCCGGAAATCTCCGTGGCCAAGATTCCTAAAGATGCGCCGCTGGAAAAAGTCTGCCTGCTGGGCTGTGGCGTTACCACCGGGATCGGTGCGGTGATCAATACCGCCAAGGTCAAGCCAGGAGACACCGTGGCCATCTTCGGCCTGGGCGGTATCGGCTTGTCAGCGGTAATCGGAGCGGTGAAGGCCAAGGCTGGCCGCATCATTGCCATCGACATCAACCCGGCCAAGTTCGAAATAGCCAAGCAACTGGGTGCCACGGATTGCATCAACCCGAAAGACTACGACCGCCCGATCCAGGACGTGATTGTTGATCTGACCGACGGTGGCGTGGACTTTTCCTTCGAGTGCATCGGCAATGTCCAACTGATGCGTGCAGCGCTCGAGTGCTGCCACAAGGGCTGGGGTGAGTCGGTGATCATTGGTGTTGCCGGTGCGGGCCAGGAAATTGCCACCCGTCCGTTCCAGTTGGTGACCGGTCGCGTCTGGCGCGGTTCGGCCTTCGGTGGCGTGCGCGGTCGCAGCGAACTGCCAAGCTATGTCGAAATGGCCCAGACCGGCGAAATCCCGTTGGATACCTTCATCACCCACACCATGGGCCTGGAAGATATCAACAAGGCGTTTGACCTGATGCATGAAGGGAAGAGCATTCGTACGGTCATTCACTTCTGAGGTCGGCCATGAGTCTGGAAAACCTGTCCTGCCAGAAAAGCTTCGGCGGCTGGCACAAACGCTACAAGCACCATTCCGATGTGCTGGGCTGCGACATGACGTTCGCCGTGTACCTGCCACCGCAAGCGGAGCAGGGCGGCAAGCTGCCGGTGTTGTACTGGCTGTCGGGGCTGACCTGCACCGATGAGAACTTCATGCAAAAGGCCGGTGCCCAGCGTATGGCGGCCGAGCTGGGGTTGATTATTGTTGCGCCGGACACCAGCCCGCGCGGGCCGGGTGTGCCGGGTGACCCTGACGGTGCGTGGGATTTCGGTCTTGGCGCCGGGTTTTATCTGAATGCCACCCAGGAACCCTGGGCCAAGCATTATCGGATGCATGACTACGTTGTGCAGGAATTGCCGGCATTGGTCGAAGCGCATTTCCCCGCGTCAGACAAGCGCGGTATCAGCGGCCACTCCATGGGTGGGCACGGCGCATTGGTCTGCGCCTTGCGCAACCCCGGGCGTTATTTGTCGGTGTCGGCGTTCTCGCCGATCAACAACCCGATGGATTGCCCGTGGGGGCAGAAAGCGTTTTCCCGTTACCTGGGCGATGAGCGCTCGAAATGGCGCGAGTGGGACGCGTGCGTGTTGATCAGCGAAGCGACGCAAAAGCTGCCGTTGTTGGTGGACCAGGGCGATCGTGACGATTTTCTCGCCGTACAGCTTAAGCCTGAGGCCCTGATGCAGGCGGCGAAGGCGGCCAATCATCCGCTGGAGCTGCGGCTGCAACCGGGCTATGACCATAGCTACTTCTTTATCGCCAGCTTCATCGAAGACCATTTGCGACATCATGGACGCGCTTTGCTCGGTTAATGTCCGGCAAAAGTAGGTAGAATCACGCCCTGAATTAAATCGGGGCGTTTTTTTATGCGTATTGGCCACGGCTATGATGTTCACCGTTTCGCCGAAGGCGACTTCATTACCTTGGGCGGCGTGCAAATCGCCCACCACCACGGGTTGCTGGCTCATTCCGACGGCGACGTTGTCTTGCATGCCTTGAGCGATGCCTTGCTCGGCGCAGCGGCGTTGGGGGATATCGGCAAGCACTTTCCGGACACCGACCCGACCTTCAAGGGGGTGGACAGTCGTGTCCTGCTGCGCCACGTGGTCGGGCTGATCCATGCCAAGGGCTGGAAGGTCGGTAATGTTGACAGCACCATCGTGGCCCAGGCGCCGAAAATGGCCCCGCATATCGAATCGATGCGCACGCTGATTGCCGCGGATCTTCAAGTTGAGTTGGATCAAGTGAACGTAAAAGCTACCACCACCGAAAAGCTCGGGTTTACCGGTCGCGAAGAGGGCATTGCCGTGCACTCCGTTGCCTTGTTGCTGCGCGCATGAATGATCTGCAACTGCTGGGCCCGCGTGCCTATGGTGATGCCTTGGGCAGCGCAGTACTGAAAGCCACTGCCGAAGATTTCCAGGTGGATGAAGTGCTGGATATCCCGCTGACCGGCGAGGGTGAACACCTGTGGCTGTGGGTGGAAAAGCGTGGCCTGAACACTGAAGAAGCGGCGCGGCGTATCGCCAAGGCCGCCGGCGTACCGTTACGCACGGTCAGCTATGCCGGGCTCAAGGATCGTCAAGCGCTGACCCGCCAGTGGTTCAGCGTGCAGCTACCGGGCAAGGCCGATCCTGACCTGAGCGCCGCAGAAAACGACACTTTGAAGATCCTCAAGATCGCCCGCCACAAGCGCAAGCTGCAGCGCGGTGCGCATTCGGCCAACGGTTTCACCCTGCGACTGACTCAGTTTGCGGGCGACAGCGCGGCCATCGATGCCCGCCTGCAACTGATCGCCAAGCAGGGCATTCCCAATTATTTTGGCGCCCAGCGTTTCGGCCATAACGGCGGCAACGTCGTCGATGCTCGGGAGTGGGCGGCCCGCAAGGCCTTGCCGGAGCAGCGCAATGTGCGTTCGCGCCTGCTGTCCACCGCCCGTAGTTTCCTGTTCAACAAAGTGCTGGCGGCGCGAGTCGCTGACGGTTCATGGCAACGCGCCCAGGTCGGCGATTTGCTGGCATTCACCGACAGCCGCAGTTTTTTCCCGGCGGGGGAGGCTGAATGCAGCGACCCACGCCTGGCTATTCTGGATTTACACCCTACAGGCCCGCAGTGGGGCGAGGGCGATTCTCCTGCCTCAGGCGCCACCCAGGCTCTGGAACAGGCGGTCGCGGCCAGCGAGGCGGATCTGCGGGATTGGCTGGTCAATGCCGGCATGAGCCAGGAACGTCGCATTCTGCGACTGCCCATCGGCGGGCTGACGTGGCATTATCCCTCGCTGGACACTCTGCAATTGGAATTCGTCCTGCCGGCCGGATGCTTCGCCACTGTATTGGTGCGCGAGCTTGTAGATCTGGTGCCGGTGGGGCAGACGGACAGCCCATGCGTATTCTGATATCTAACGACGACGGGGTCACCGCCCCCGGCCTCGCCGCGCTTCATGCTGCGCTGGCGGATTACGCCGAGTGCGTGGTGGTTGCCCCTGACCAGGACAAAAGTGGCGCCAGCAGTTCGCTGACGCTCGACCGTCCGTTGCACCCGCAGACTTTGGCCAACGGCTTTATCAGCCTGAACGGCACCCCCACCGACTGCGTGCACCTGGCCATTAACAGCCTGCTGGACCAGGAGCCGGATCTCGTGGTGTCCGGTATCAACCTGGGCGCCAACCTGGGGGATGACGTGTTGTACTCCGGTACGGTCGCAGCAGCCCTTGAGGGGCGATTCCTGGGCCGAACTTCGTTTGCCTTTTCGTTTGCCTCCCGTCAGTTGGACAACCTGCCGACGGCGGCCTATTTCGCCCGCAAGCTGGTGGAGGCCCATGAATCCCTGGACTTGCCACCGCGTACGGTGCTCAACGTCAATATTCCCAACTTGCCCCTGGATCACATTCGTGGGATTCAGCTGACGCGCCTGGGCCACCGTGCCCGTGCGGCAGCGCCGCTGAAGGTGGTCGATCCCCGTGGCAAGGAAGGGTATTGGATTGCTGCAGCAGGCGATGCCGAAGACGGCGGGCCGGGCACTGACTTTCATGCGGTGATGCAAGGTTATGTTTCGATTACTCCGTTGCAACTTGATCGCACCTTCAGTGATGCCTTCAGTAGTCTCGATGGCTGGCTGGAGGGGCTGCGCTGATGGCTCGTGAACAAGACGACCTGCTGCGCCGGGGCATCGGGATGACCTCCCAACGTACCCGCGAGCGTTTGATTCAGCGGCTTTACGAAGAAGGCTTGTCCAACGCCCAGGTGCTGGAAGTCATTCGGCGTACTCCACGGCACCTGTTTGTCGATGAAGCCCTGGCGCATCGCGCCTATGAAGACACGGCATTGCCGATTGGCCACAACCAGACCATCTCCCAGCCTTACATGGTGGCGCGGATGAGCGAGTTACTGCTGGCGGCGGGGCCTCTGGACAAGGTGCTGGAGATCGGCACGGGTTCCGGCTACCAGACTGCCGTGCTCTCGCAGTTGGTGGAGCGGGTGTTTTCCGTCGAGCGAATCAAGGTATTGCAGGACCGGGCCAAGGAGCGTCTGGTGGAGTTGAACCTGCGTAACGTGGTGTTCCGCTGGGGCGATGGCTGGGAGGGTTGGCCGGCATTGGCGCCATACAACGGCATCATCGTGACGGCCGTTGCCACGGATGTCCCCCAGGCACTGCTGGATCAACTGGCACCAGGTGGGCGTCTGGTGATTCCTGTCGGGTCAGGCGAAGTGCAACAATTGATGTTGATCATTCGCGAGGAAGAAGGTTTTTCTCGGCATGTATTGGGTGCCGTACGCTTTGTCCCACTACTTAATGGCCCACTGGCCTGATGATTTGTGTGTAGGGCACTGAATTCTATTGCTGGGTATGTGTCTTACAGCGAAGTCTATTAAGTAAACATGATGGGTAGCGGGTGTTAAACATGATGAATTTTTCTTTAAGGCTGTGTTTTCGGTAAAAGCTCTACTGCCCGTTATACTTGCGACATATTTCAAGCCTGATACAGGCATTCAGTTTCAGCCACCAAAAAGGGAGCGGCGGGTGAGTCTCACGGTCATTGCGCAGCGTATGAGTAAAACAAGCATTCAGCGACTGGTGATTGGCCTTGTCTTGGGTTCCTTGTTGACGGCTTGTTCCAGCACCCCAAGTGGCGGTGCGCGGGTTGTTGATCGCAATAATGCGGTGCCACAAAAGCCGACGGTCACCACCGGGCAATATGTAGTGCGCAAGGGCGATACGATGTTCTCGATTGCCTTCCGTTATGGTTGGGATTACAAGGCATTGGCCGCGCGTAACAACATTCCTGTGCCCTATACGATACATCCGGGTCAGACTATTCGTTTTGATGGGCGCACCGGCTCAACACCGACGGCCGTCGTCAAATATTCCGGTTCTTCAGCGTCATCTTCGAGCAGAACCACCATCATCACTCGGCCTGCAGGCAGCGCTGCGCCTACGGTTGCGAGTAAACCGGCACCTGCACCACTGCCTCCTGCCGGGCCTGCACCAACCGGTTGGGGATGGCCTTCAAATGGCATTCTTATTGGAAAATTCTCTTCAAACGGTAGTTTGAATAAAGGCATTGATATCGCCGGGGATTTGGGACAGCCTGTTTTAGCTGCGTCTGATGGGACAGTGGTATACGCCGGGAGTGGTTTACGGGGCTACGGTGAACTGGTCATCATCAAACACAGCGATACCTACGTCAGTGCTTACGGTCATAACCGTAGGCTGTTGGTTCGGGAGGGGCAGCAGGTCAAAGTCGGACAGACAATTGCCGAAATGGGGTCAACTGGTACAGACCGGGTGAAACTTCACTTTGAGATTCGCCGCCAAGGTAAACCTGTTGATCCACTGCAATTCCTTCCCCGGCGTTGATGTGTTGCCAGCCTGTTCCCTCACGTAGAAGGAACAGGCTCCAGCGTTGCCAAGGATAAAGGCGCCGCTTGAGCTTGAGGTCGAACTCACCAAAGGACTATAACAATGGCTCTCAGTAAAGAAGCGCCGGAGTTTGACATCGACGATGAGGTTCTCCTTATGGAGACCGGTATCGCTACGGATTCGATGTCGAATGATGAGGGATCTGCTACACCTTCAGTTCGCACCAAATCCAAGAACTCCACCGCGTTAAAACAGCACAAATACATTGATTACACGCGGGCGCTTGATGCGACTCAGTTGTATCTCAATGAAATCGGCTTTTCCCCGTTACTTACCCCCGAAGAAGAAGTCCATTTTGCACGCTTGTCGCAAAAGGGCGATCCGGCTGGGCGTAAGCGCATGATTGAAAGCAACCTGCGATTGGTGGTGAAAATTGCCCGACGCTATGTCAATCGTGGGCTGTCCCTGCTCGACTTGATCGAGGAGGGTAACCTCGGCTTGATCCGAGCTGTGGAGAAGTTCGACCCGGAGCGGGGGTTCCGCTTTTCGACCTACGCCACCTGGTGGATTCGTCAGACCATCGAGCGGGCGATCATGAATCAGACCCGCACCATCCGGTTGCCAATCCATGTGGTCAAGGAGCTCAACGTCTACCTGCGGGCGGCGCGTGAGCTGACACAAAAACTCGATCATGAACCTTCGCCTGAAGAAATCGCCAACCTGCTGGAAAAACCGGTAGGGGAGGTCAAGCGCATGCTCGGCCTGAATGAGCGGGTCTCTTCGGTCGACGTCTCGCTGGGCCCGGATTCGGATAAAACCCTGCTGGACACCCTGACCGATGATCGTCCTACAGACCCTTGTGAGCTGTTGCAGGACGATGACCTGTCACAAAGTATCGACCAGTGGTTGTCAGAGCTGACAGACAAGCAACGTGAGGTGGTGATACGCCGCTTCGGGCTGCGTGGCCATGAAAGCAGCACTCTGGAGGATGTAGGCCTGGAGATTGGCCTGACCCGTGAGCGGGTGCGGCAGATCCAGGTGGAGGGTCTCAAGCGCTTGCGGGAGATCCTGGAGAAGAATGGCTTGTCGAGTGAGTCGTTGTTTCAATAAAGACGCAAGACAAAATGTGGGAGCGGGCTTGTGTGGGAGCCGGGCTTGCCCGCGATAGCATCACCTCGGTGTAACTGACAGACCGAGGTGCCAGTATCGCGGGCAAGTCCGGCTCCCACATAAGCAAGTCCCACATTTTTTATGCCTGGGATTTGGATGTCCCCAAACGCCAGGCGTAAAAAAGCCCCGCTTTTAAGGGCGGGGCTTTTTGACTGGATCAGTACAAGTTAGATAACTTGAACTTCTTCAGCTTGCATGCCTTTCTGACCGCGGGTAGCGATGAAAGAAACCTGTTGGCCTTCTTTCAGGCTTTTGAAGCCGTCGGATTGGATAGCTTTGAAGTGAACGAACAGGTCGTCACCGGATTGTGGAGTGATGAAGCCGAAGCCTTTTTCATCGTTGAACCACTTAACGGTACCAGTTTGGCGATTAGACATGGTGTATCTCCTTGGACAAAGTTAACTGCGACTCAGGAAAAGCCCTGGCCGAGACTGAGTGCAAAGAGCAGGAAAAATTCTTGGAGATGGTTGGATCGAAATTCAACATCGTGTAGAGATTCTCAGTGACACAAGCAGCACAGTGGCGCCACCTTAACCCTTTTTCAGGGACGTGCCAATGATATTTCCGAAGGTTTCTCTATTTTCGTGACTGGCGGTGGTCTGTGAGGGTTTTGGCCGCTTCAATTCAAGCCTCGGCCCGCGGGCTGTGGCCTGACAGCCGGCAAGAAAAACCGGCGGCCCTTTGAACCGCAGGGCCGGCCCCGGTAAGATGGCCAACAGAATTTTTCCACCTCGCTATTCAGGACACCCGCCATGAGCATCAAATCGGACAAGTGGATTCGCCGCATGGCGCAAGAGCACGGCATGATCGAGCCCTTCGTAGAGCGCCAGATGCGCGGCGAAGGCACCGAGCGGCTGATTTCGTTCGGGGTTTCCAGCTACGGTTACGACGTACGTTGCGCCGATGAATTCAAGGTTTTCACCAACATCAACTCGGCCACTGTTGATCCGAAAAACTTCGACGAAAAAAGCTTCGTCGACGTCAAGAGTGACGTGTGCATCATTCCGCCGAACTCCTTCGCGCTGGCACGTACCGTCGAGTTCTTCCGTATTCCGCGTAATGTCCTGACCATCTGCCTGGGTAAAAGTACCTACGCGCGCTGCGGTATTATCGTCAACGTGACGCCTCTGGAACCCGAGTGGGAAGGCCACGTGACCCTGGAATTCTCCAACACCACCACCTTGCCGGCGAAGATCTACGCCAACGAAGGCGTGGCACAGATGTTGTTCTTCGAATCCGACGAAGAGTGTGAAGTGTCCTATAAGGACCGCGGCGGCAAGTATCAGGGGCAGCGCGGCGTCACCCTGCCACGCACCTGATCGAAACGTCTTACACGCTAAGGGAATTTGTCAGCGGGCAGGCACTCTATTGAGTGTACTGCTCCGGATCGTGCAAAACGCTCCGGACCACGCTTGAGGAGTCCCCCTATGAAGCTCGATCCGCGAATCAGCGCCGAACTCGCCCGCCTTGAACCCAACCAGATTGGCGTCATGGCGTGGTCCTTAATGGCGCACCCGTCCGTCAGCGACGGCGGCATTCCCGGCCAGCCTGACGAAGATTATCCCCAGCCCAACGAACCCGGCGAGCCAACCCTGCCAGACGAGCCGCCACCGGCCCCTGTCGCCTGAGTCACTCAGAACGCTTCTGGGAGCCTGATGAGCGGTGGGACGTCAGGAAGTGAGCATTACTTCAAATTGCCGCTGAGGAACTGCTGGAGGCGCTCGCTCCTGGGATTTCCCAGTACGTCCTCCGGCGTGCCTTGCTCTTCCACCAGCCCCTTGTGCAAGAACAGCACCTGGCTCGACACTTTGCGGGCGAAGCTCATTTCGTGGGTGACCATGATCATGGTCCGGCCTTCCTCCGCCAGGCCCTGAATCACTTTCAGCACTTCGCCTACCAATTCCGGGTCAAGGGCCGAGGTGGGCTCATCGAACAGCATCACCTCCGGCTCCATCGCCAGCGCCCGGGCAATCGCCACCCGCTGTTGCTGGCCGCCCGAAAGGAATGCCGGGTACTGATCCGCCACCCTTGCTGGTAACCCCACCTTGTCCAGATAGCGACGGGCGCGGTCCTCGGCGTCTTTCTTGCTGCAGCCCAGCACCCGGCGTGGCGCCATGGTGATGTTTTCCAGCACGCTCATGTGGCTCCACAGGTTGAAGTGCTGGAACACCATCGCCAACCGTGTGCGGATGCGCTGTAGCTCAGCCTCATCAGCCACACGCATGCCGTGGCGGTCGCTGACCATGCGGATTTGCTGACCGTCCAGGGTCATGGCGCCGTCATCGGGTTGTTCGAGAAAGTTGATGCAGCGCAAAAAGGTGCTTTTGCCTGAGCCGCTGGCGCCGATCAGACTGATCACGTCCCCCGTCTTGGCCTTGAGCGAAACACCTTTGAGCACTTCATTGTCGCCATAGCATTTATGCAGGCCTTCAACGGTCAATTTGTACATGGGGCGTGCATCCTCAAGGCGAAAGTAGATAACCGCTGCGATAGGCCTCAGGGCCTGCGACATGGGCGATGACCATCCCCGCAGTAGCCATGCGACGCAGTGAGCGGGCGTAAAGCAGGCCGGCATTGCGGCAATGCACCGGCGTTACGCGGTCATGAATGGGGTCAATGATTTCGGCGATCAACTGTCCGGCTTCCACGTACTCCCCCGGCAGCGCGCTGAACACCAGCAAGCCGCCTACGGGCGTGGCGACCGGTTCGACGCCCGCCAGCGGTGTGGCGGGGTAGGACAATTCCGGCAGAGGCGCAGGCTCACCGGTAATCGCCCCGAAGAGCATCAGGTAATCGATGATCGCCTGGCAATCGAGGCTCGCCAGGCCATGGTTGACGTCGCCCTGGCCACGCAGCTCGACGGTCACGGAAAAGCTGCCCATGGGAATGGCGAAACGATCGCCGAAACGCTGCTGCAATTGCCACCACACCAGCGTGAAACACTCATCGAAGGACTGGCCACCGGAATCGGTGGCCAGCAGACTGGCTTCGGCGCCGATATAGCGGGCCAATGGCTCGACCTGCGGCCACGCTTCAGGTGTGGTGTACAAGTGGGCCACGGCTTCGAAGTCGCAATGCAGGTCCAGCACCATGTCGGCATCACACGCCAGGCGTTGTAGGACCAGGCGCTGGGATTGCAGCTGGGTGGCGGGTGTTTGCGCAGCCAGCGCCAGGGCCAGCGCGTCGCGGATCAGCTCAACGTTGTGCTGCGGATCGTCCCCCAGCAAGTCTTCGACCTGATTGCCGACCTCTTCACTGAGGTCGATAAACAGCCGATTGAAGTTCTGCCCGCTTTCCAGTTCGTAGCGGCCCAGCGGGATATCCATCAATACCTGTTCCAGGCCCGCCGGGTTGGCGATCGGCACCAGCACGATCTCACTGCGCAGGCGTCCGGCGGTGGCCAGTTCGGCCAGGCGAGCTTTCAGGTGCCAGGCCACCAGCATGCCGGGCAGTTCGTCGGCGTGCAGCGAGGACTGGATGTAGACCTTGCCTTCGGCCTGCTCGGGACCAAAGTGAAAACTGTGAATCTGCCGCTCGGTGCCTGGCACCGGTGCCAGTAATGGATGAAGCTGATGACGCATGGAAGCTCCTTAGTGGCTGGGCCCGAGAAAGGCCAGCCAGCGGCGCTCCGCCAGACGAAACAGACCGACCAGGGCAAAGGTCACGGTCAAGTAGATCAGCGCAGCGATACCGAATGATTGAAAGGTCATATAGGTGGCCGAGTTGGCGTCCCGGGCGACTTTCAGAATATCCGGGATCGTTGCGGTAAAGGCCACCGTGGTCGAGTGCAGCATCAGGATCACTTCATTACTGTAGTACGGCAATGAACGACGCAGCGCCGACGGCATGATCACATAGGCATACAACTTCCAGCCGCTCAGGCCGTAGGCCTTGGCCGCTTCGACTTCACCGTGGGCCATGCTGCGGATCGCCCCGGCAAATATCTCGGTCGTGTAGGCGCACGTGTTGAGGGCGAAGGCCAGGATGGTGCAGTTCATCGCATCGCGAAAAAACGCATCCAGCACCGGTTGTGCCCGAACCGCCGCAATGCTGTAGATCCCGGTGTAACAAATCAGCAGTTGGATATACAGCGGCGTGCCGCGAAACAGGTAGGTATAGAACTGTACTGGCCAGCGCACCCAGCGATTGCGCGAAACCCTGGCGATAGACAAGGGAATCGACACCAGAAACCCGATGAAGATCGAGGCGCTGAGCAACCACATGGTCATGGCCAGGCCGGTGATGTGCTGGCCGTCGCTATAGAGGAAGGGGCGCCAGTATTGCTGGAGAAGTTCGATCATCGTACGGCCTCCCGTACGCCCGTGGAGTAGCGGCGTTCAAGCCTGCGTAAAACGAAGTTGGAAGCACTGGTGATCAGCAGGTAGATCAAGGCGGCTAGCACCAGGAAATAGAACAGTTGATAGGTGCTCTTGCCGGCGTCCTGGGCAGCCTTCACCAAGTCCGCCAGGCCGATGATTGACACCAGCGCAGTGGCCTTGAGCATCACCATCCAGTTATTGCCGATGCCCGGCAGGGCGAAGCGCATCATTTGCGGAAAGGTCACGTAGCGAAAACGCTGCCCGCGCTTAAGGCCATAGGCGGTAGCGGCCTCCAGTTGGCCACGGGGCACGGCGAGGATTGCGCCACGAAAGGTTTCGGTGAAGTAGGCGCCGTAGATAAAACCCAAGGTGATGACTCCGGCGCTGAATGGGTCGATCTCGATGTAGTCCCATTCCATGAAGTCGGTAAAGCCGGTCAGCCAGATTTGCAGGCTGTAGAAAATCAGCAGCATCAGCACCAGGTCCGGTACGCCACGGATCAGCGTGGTGTAGAGCTGGGCGGGAATGCGCAGGAATGGCAGGGGCGACAATTTGGCGGTGGCGCCGAGCAGGCCCAGTAACACGCTGACGGCCAGGGAAGCGACTGACAGCTTGACGGTCATCCAGGTGCCTTGCAGCAACAGAGGGCCGAATCCCTTCAGACTGAAGGCGCTCAGTCCCAGGGTTTGCAAAAGATCTTCGAACATAAATCAGGACCTATGGCGATAAAAAAGCGCCCATCCGGAAGATGGGCGCCAGGGTGTTATTTACCGCTGTACAGGTTCAGGTCACCGAAGTGTTTCTTCTGAATGGTGGCGTAGGTGCCATCATCGTGTAACGCTTTGATACCTTTATCTAACAAAGCCTTCAGGTCTTTGTTACCTTTTTTGATACCGACCGCAGTTTTCGACGGCAGCAGAGGATCGTCGATGGCCGCGCTGACTTCATAGCCAACACCCGCTGGCGACTTCAAAAAACCCAGTTCGGCTTGCAGCATGTCCTGCACCGAAGCGTCCAGACGACCCGACGTCAGGTCGGCATAAACCTGGTCCTGGTTGGCGTAGGCTTTGGTGGTTACACCGGCTTTGTCCAATACGGCCTTGGCGTAGGCTTCCTGGATGGTGCCTTGTTCGTAGCCGACGGATTTGCCCTTGAGGGATTCAGGTGTCGAGTAGCCAGCACCTTTCTTGAACACTAGGGAGGTCGGACCGGAGAACAGCTCGTTGGAGAAATCGATCGCCTTTTCACGGGCTGCGGTGACGGTCATGGAGGAAATCACGCCATCGAACTTGTTGGCGTTGAGGCCTGGAATCATGCCGTCGAAGTCACTTTCGACCCATTTGCATTTGACTTTCAGCTCGGCGCAGATGGCATTGCCCAGGTCAATATCGAAGCCCACCAGGCTGCCGTCAGCGGCTTTGGATTCAAACGGCGCGTAGGACGGATCGACACCAAAACGCAATTCCTTGTATTCCTTGGCCAACGCAGAACCTGCGGCCATGCACAGAGCCAGTGCAGAAAGGGTCAGCAATGCTTTTTTCATTATGTATTCCCTGGAAACCAAGATAAGCGCTTGTGGCGCGTTTAGGACTGTTACTGAACGGTGTCAGATGTAACCCAAGTAGCAATTTCTGCACCATAGTTCCGAATGGTCGTTTTAAAAGGTGGGATCTGGGAGGGAAGTGCGTAAGAAATGCCCGGAATCGGGCATCGATTGTTGATTGCGCCCTCTTGGGGCGAGTGGAGATAAAAATGTGGGAAGCGGGCTTGCCCGCGATGCGCCTACACAACGTCGAAGACTTGGCTTTCTGCCTCGGCGGCTCAGATAAACACCGCCCTCTGTAGCCGCTGGCGCAGCCTGCGATCGGCTGCGCAGCAGTCGTCAGCCTCTTGAAACTGCCGAAGGTCCTGCGGCCCTTATCGCAGCCTCGTGCCTCGGCAGCGGCTACAGATAAATACCGCGAGATAAACACCGCCCTCTGTAGCCGCTGGCGCAGCCTGCGATCGGCTGCGCAGCAGTCGTCAGCCTCTTGAAACCGCCGAAGGTCCTGCGGCCCTTATCGCAGCCTCGTGCCTCGGCAGCGGCTACAGATAAATACCGCGAGATAAACACCGCCCTCTGTAGCCGCTGGCGCAGCCTGCGATCGGCTGCGCAGCAGTCGCCAGTCTCTTGAAACTGCCGAAGGTCCTGCGGCCCTTATCGCAGCCTTGTACCTCGGCAGCGGCTACAACCGTTCTACTTTCCGGGTACCAGGGTCAACCGTGTCTTCCCATATACCTTGTCAAAGTTCTGCGGCTGCATCGGGAAGCTCAGGTATTGCGCCTTGAGCCACGGGTCGATGCCGTTCGCATAGTTCGGGCTGGCGGGGTTGCCGGATTGGCCAATGCCGTTTTGACCCATCATCGGTTCCACCTGGCCGAAATCGACAATCATCCGCAGGGCCGGCACTTGGACAGTGTCGAAACTTTGGCCCCAGTTGTACGGGGAGCTGTTGAGCGTGTTGTGATCGCCACCCGCTGCCAGTGGTCCGCGCACGGTCTGGCCGTTGGCGTTTTTCCAGTTGGTGCTGTGGAGCTTGCCCCACTGCCAGGCCTTGTGATCTGCGCCCAATTGACTGTCGCCTGCGGTCATCGCGGCGGCGAGGCTGGGGGCGAGGATTGCCGGTTTGTCTTCTTTTTGCGGCGTGCGTGCGTCATCCCAGAACGGGCTGTCTTCGCGCCCCAGCAAGTGATCGGCCTGAGCCGCGTACGACAGGCTGGCGTTGGCGACAAAGGCGTTCCAGGTGGCGCTGTTTTCCGGGCCCAACTCGTCGAGGAAAATCTGCTTGGTACTTTCCTGCAGGAACAGTTCGTAAATCGCCGCATCGCTGGAGGTAGGTACCAGACGTCCATCGAACGCCATCAGGCGATTGAAGGCTTCCTGAGCCTTGGCCCGTTCGGCGGCGGGCAGGGCGTCGATGGCCTGTTTCAGCGGCTGGGCCATGCCTGGAGCCTTGAACATCACCTTAAGCTTGGCAGCAAACGTGGTGGTCTGGTCGTACTGCATGGCGATCATGCTGCGGGTGTCGTGCTTGCCGGCACCGGCCAGTTGCGCCAGGCGCTCGCTGCGCTCCGGGGCGTCCCAGGAGTTGGACAACTGCATGCCGTAGCCACGTGGGGCGGTGCGTTGGTTGGCGGTGCCTAGCCAGCCCTGGGCCGGGTCCTGATCATAAGGGTGCAGCATCGCGTCGGCATAACCGTCCCAATCAAAGCGCGCATCCCATCCTGGCGATGGCAGCAGGCCCTCACCCTCGCGGCGGTTAGGGAAGCGGCCGGTGACTTGCCAACCAATATTGCTGGCGTCGGCGAAGATCATGTTCAGGGCAATGGCGCGGATCTCTCGGGTCGCGTCCGAGGCCTTGCCGGCGTTTTGCGCTCGGGACAGGTCGAAGAACGCATCCAGGCTCTTGTCGTCCTTGAAGTCTGCCGTTTGCAGGGCCACCCCGTAGCCAGTGTTCAGGGATTGGCTGCTGTTGAGCAGGGCGCCATGGCGGGTTTCGTACACCACCTCACGAATTGGCCGCTGACCTTTGGCGATAAAGGTTTCGTTACGTACCACCGCCGGCAGCCATTTTCCGTTGTTCTCGTAGTACAGCGCGCTGCCCTGGCGTTTGACCTTTTCCAGGAACAGGTCCTGGGTGTCGCCTTTGACGGCGCTCATGCTCCAGGCCACTTTGCCGTTGAAACCGGAAAACAACATCGGCAGGCCGGCAATCGAGACACCCGCGGCCTGATATTTCGGGGCGCGAATCTGCACGTAGTTCCACGGCGATGGGGCTTGAGGTTTGGCTGACAGGTCATTGGCCAGCAGGCTTTTGCCGACGCGGCTGCGTTGTGGAGAGATGGCCCAGTTACTGGACGTAGTCACTCCCAGGCTGTTGAGGGCACTCACTTGCTGGGCGACCGTGTCCAGCGCGGCCATGCCGGCAATCTGGCTCAGGTTTACACCCTTGAGTTTCTCGGTCTCGCCCTGGGGCAGTGGCTCGTCCGGGGTGCTTGGGATCAGCCAGGCGAGTTTGTCGGCGCCGACTTTTTGCGCCAGTACCAGCGATGACAGTTCTTCCTGCAGGTTGGTCGACTCGCTGAAACTCAGCAGGCAGAACAACAGCGCCGAATCTTCCGGCTTCCAGTATTCCGGTTTGTAACCCGTCTGGGCCAGGTCCGGCGGCAGCTTGTCGCGGTAGCGGAACAGGTAAGCGTTGACCCCACGTGCATAGACTTCAAAGAAGCGCTTGAGGCGCGGCGACGAGGCGTTGTAGAGCTCGCCGGCGCTTTTTTTCAGGTTGACCGCCCGCATGAAGCGGTCGACATCCAGCGCCTCCGGTCCGGACATCTCCGCCATGCGGCCCTGGGCCAGTAGCCGCAGGGTGACCATCTGGTTGATGCGGTCGCTGGCGTGCACGTAACCGAGGGTGAACAGCGCGTCATGGAAGGTACTGCTTTCGATCAGCGGCATGCCTTGGCTGTTGCGACGCACGGACACGTTTTGTGCCAGACCCTTGAGCGGCTGCACGCCGGATACCGGGGGCAGGGTGTCCTGGGTGTTCAGTGACTGACAACCGGCCAGGCCCAAGGCGCTGACCACTGCCGCGGTAACGCCGAACCGGGGAAGAAAATGTGAGAGGGCTGGCGAGGCCATGGCAAAGCTCCTGCGGGGGTAGCGTCAGTAAAGGCGCTACGTTAGTGAGCGCGGCGAAACGACGCAAGCGGGAGGCGGTGCTTATTTGTAGTTTGATCTTGTAGCCGCTGCCGAGGTACGAGGCTGCGATGGGTAGCGAAGCGACCCTCGAGGGCGGTCCTGCGGACACGCATCGCAGCCTCGTACCTCGGCAGCGGCTACAAAGCATCAGGACTTCGGCGGATTCACTTTTGCCACCAGTTCATAAGCCCGTACCGTCGCCGGCCGTTCTTTGATGTGGTTGAACCAACGCTGCAGATGTGGGAAGTCTTCCAGCTTTTGACTCTGCCACTTGTGGGAAACAATCCACGGGTAAATCGCCATGTCAGCGATGCTGTAGTCCTCACCTGCTACAAACGTGCGGTCTGCCAGGCGCCGATCCAGCACGCCATATAAGCGGGCGGTTTCATCGATGTACCGCTTGATCGCGTAGGGGATTTTTTCCGGAGCGAACTGGCTGAAGTGGTGATTCTGCCCTGCCATTGGTCCCAGTCCACCCATTTGCCAGAACAGCCATTGCAGGACTTCCTGGCGAGTACGCAGGTCTTTGGGCAGGAACTGGCCGGTTTTTTCCGCCAGGTACAGCAGGATCGCGCCGGATTCAAAGAGCGAAATCGGAGCGCCGCCGTCGGTCGGGTTCTGATCGACGATGGCCGGGATACGATTGTTAGGCGCGATTTTCAGGAAGTCAGGTTTGAACTGATCGCCCTGGCCAATGTTGATGGGATGCACCTCGTAAGGCAGACCGGCTTCTTCCAGAAACAACGAAATCTTGTGGCCGTTGGGGGTGGTCCAGTAGTACAGGTCGATCATGAAGCTCTCCAAGAGTGGTAACGCTTGAGCGGATAGCAAACAGAGGTGTGGGCTGTTTTACTCCCGATGACTTGCCTGTAGGAATAGGTGATGTTCAAGTATCGAAAATTCAATGAAACATTTGGATCTATCGATATGGAAATCCGACCCGGTGCAGCGCTGATTCTGATTGACCAGCAAAAAGGTATTCATCATCCCAAGCTTGGGCGGCGTAATAACCCGCACGCCGAGGAGCGGATGCTCGCGCTGTTGGCCCATTGGCGACGCAATGATTGGCCGGTGATCCATGTGCAGCATTTGTCCCATTCACCGGAGTCGGTGTTCTGGCCTGAGCAGTCAGGTGTGGAGTTTCAGGAGGCGTTTTTTCCACAGGCGGGGGAGTGGTTGATTCAGAAGCGGGTACCGGATGCGTTTTGTGGTACGACGCTGGAGACGGGTTTACGCGATGCCAATATCGGGCAACTGGTGTTGGTGGGGGTGGCGACTAACAACTCGGTGGAGTCCACTGCCCGAACTGCCGGCAACCTGGGATTTGAGGCCTGGGTGATTGAGGACGCTTGCTACACCTTTGACAAGGCGGATTTCTTTGGCGAACTGCGCTCCGCTGAAGCGGTGCATGCCATGTCCCTGGGGAACCTGCACGGCGAGTACGCGACGGTTATCTCTTCCGGGCAACTATTGGCTTAGTGCAATTTCTTGCTTTGAACACAAGCCCCGCAGTGGGGTGGCGAGGGAGTACATTCCCTCGCCGGCGAAGCATCACGCCCCGTGGCACTTCTTGAATTTTTTCGCACTGCCGCACGGGCATGGATCGTTGCGGCCCACGTCCTTCAATGTGTTGCGCACCGGCTCCTGGTGAGCGTGGCCGCAGTTTGGGCCGTGGACATGGCCGTGGTCGTGATCATGGTGATCGTGATCGTGATCGTGGTTGCAGTCAGGACCATGGACATGGGGTTGCTGAGTCATCGATGTCGCTCCGGAATAAAATCACCGGGGATTATCTCGCCATTACGCAGCACGTGCACGTCGTTACCGATGAATAATCCGGTTTTCAACTCGCCTTCAAGGCGATAGGGGATGGGCTGGCTCGGATTTTTCAGCATGACAACCAGTTCGCGGACTTGCGGCCACAGGTTGGTCCTTACCGATACCTTGAAAAACTTGTGGCCGCGGGGCGGTACGGTGAGCCATTCGTTGGACTCGCCTTCGGTCAGCAACAGGTCGTCCAGAGTGATTTTGTAGATCAGGCCGCGAACCGTCAGGTCGGAGTCATCGCGGTTATCGACGCGAAAGTACAGCTTGAACTTCTGCTCGAGTAATTTGGCCCGGACCAACTCGACCTTGACCAACTGCACCTGAGGCTCGGGCGCGTCATCGGCGAACCAGGACGCGCAGCCGCCAAGCCCGAAGGTGATCGCCAGCAGAAGGCTGAACGTCCTGAATATCGGTGCCTGATAAACCATGCCATTACTCCTTCTGGGAGCGAGGGTGCCTGATTCTTGCTCGCGATGGTCGTTAACGGTGACATGGATAGACTGACACACATCGGTGCTTTCAGGCGGTTCATAGAAACACCCGCCGAAACAAGTGCTCTACAGGTAGCTTGAGCAGCACTTCTTGAATTTTTGCCCACTGCCGCACAGGCAAGCATCGTTACGCCCAGCCTTTGCTTCTACCGTCGGATCGATGAAGTACCAACGCCCATCATTCTGTACGAAGGATGACTGTTCCCTGTGGCTGTGTTCGCCGGTGCTGTCATGCCAGCGGGCGGTAAAGGTGACGAAGGCGTGCTCGGGTTGCCCACCGAACACCTCCGAGCTTTCCACCTCAAGACCCAGCCAGGTGCTTTGGGCGCTCCAGGCGCTGATGGCTTCGCGGTCCAGGCCGGACTGTTGCGCCGGCAGTGTCGTGGCCACCAGATAGTCCACCAAGCCCAGCACGTAAGCGCTGTAGCGCGAACGCATCAGCGCGCTGGCGCAAGGTGCGGGGTGGCCGGCGTGATAATGGCCGCAGCAGGCATCCAGCAGGTTGCCACTGCCGCATGGGCAAATGGATGTACTCATCGGGTTACCACCAATACTTTCCGAAGTTTTCCGGGTTGGCCCAGAAGCGGGCGTTCAGCCAGTCCGGCACCTGTTTATAGTCAAGCAGATCGTAGGTAAACAGCGTCAATACTTGATCATCACGCTGAAAACGCTCGCTGGCTTGCAGGGCCAGGGAGAAAAAGTCGGTTTCCTTCCAGTCGCACGCGCCGAGGTCCACCAGTACCGCGATGCGGCTGGCATTGAGGTTACGAATGCCACCCAACAGCGTCAGACCCGCAGGTTTTGACAGGTGTTCCAGGCAATCGACCACCAGCGCCAGATCAAAGCGCTGGGCGGCCAATGTTTCAGGCAAAGGTCCTGGCTTGGCGAACGACACGACGGTATCGGGATGTGCCTCTTTGAACGCATCAAGGGCCCCGAACTGACTCGCACCCAATAGCAGCAGGCGTTTTGGGGCATGCAGATCGAGCAAGGCAGCGAGCGCTTGCTGAGGTGTACGGGAAGAAATACCGGCGGTCATCGAAAATCCTCACATCTGGACCGTAGAGACTAGCCTGCCTGAGCGTGCGGGCCTAGAGCGGGGCGCTGGATAAAGTCTGCGAACAGCGTTCTCGGCCAATGAATACTGGGGTGTGACACGCTGGCGCAGATGAAAAGAGCGGTCTTTACTCCAGCCATCGGCTCCCGGCCGATCCCCTCAGGAGAAATCAAATGAGCATCATGCGGACAGCTCTACCCTTGGTTCTGCTAACCGGAGTATTGACAGGTTGCGCAGGCTTGCAGAAAACCGACTGGCCCACCTGCGCTGCCCTTGGCGGGGTGACCGGCGCCGCCCTCGGCGCGACCGAAAGTTCGTCATGGGCGGGCGGTGGCGCGCTGTTGATTGGCGGTATGGCCGGCGCCTGGTGCTGGGTCCATGGCGACGGTGACGAAGACGGCGATGGCGTGCCAGACAGCCGCGACAAGTGCCCGGGCACCCCCAAAGGCGTGCAGGTTGATGCCAATGGCTGCCCACCGGCACCTGTAGCGGTGGTCGAGGAAGTGGTGGTGGTCACGGAAGAAACCATCGTGATTCGCGATGTTCACTTCCAGTTCGACTCGGCCAAGCTCACGGCGGCGGATAAAACCAAACTCGACATCATCGCCACTCGTCTGAAAAAAGAAGCCCCGAGCGCGCAACTGCGCGTCAGCGGCCATACCGACAGCGTCGGCAAAGACGCCTACAACCAAAAACTCTCGGAAAAACGCGCCCATTCGGTGACCGATTATCTGGTCAGTTCCGGCGTACCCCACAGCAGCTTCGTCTCGGTAACCGGGGCGGGTGAAAGCCATCCGGTGGCAGACAACAAAACTGCAGAAGGCCGCGCCCTCAATCGTCGGGTTGAGGTTCAGATCAACCGCTGACAGATCCATCGCCCCTGTGGGCTCCACAGGGGCTTTGCTGGTCCACTCGCCCTCAAGTTTTTTTATCCTTCACTGGCAAATCGCCTGTAGAAGTCGTTACTGTGCGCCCAAAGAATAATGTGCAAGGGGAGCGTGCGGGATGAAGGTGTTTTGGGGGTTGGGGAAGTTCCTGACGTTGTTGTTCTGGGTTGTAGTGGTGATCAACTTGTTCAAACCGTTGATCAATCCGTTTCATCTGTTGGTCAACCTGGCCGGCAGTCTTTTGCTTGTGACCCATCTGTTGGAGTTGCTGTTATTCAACGGCAGCGTGAAAAACCGTGCCCATCCCTGGCGTGACCGTTTGCAGATTTTGCTGGTGGGTATGTTCCATTTGCAGAGCCTTCCGGCGCCCGTACCCGTTGCTGATGTAAATGAGGAGGCCAATCATGCGTAAGGTTTTTCTATTGGCCCTGCTGGTTAGCCCTGTAGCCATTGCCCAGAGCGTCAGCGTCGAGACCAACTCGTTGATGCGCCTGCCCAACAGCAGCAGTGTGTTGCAGCTGGAGCGGCTGGACGTGGCTGATTACGGCACTTTGCTGATTCCTTCCACGGTCACCCAGGTCAATGTCGACGAATTGCACCTGGGCCGCGAAGCCCGGATCGCCATCGTGCCCAGCAGCACCGGCCTGCAACTGCAGGTGCGCCACGCGCAACTGGAGCATGGCAGCCAGATCACCTCTCGCGGCGCCCCCGGGACCCATGAGAAACCGGCCAAGCCGGGACGTGACCTGACCTTGCGTATCCAATCCTTGAGCGCCGATGAACTGTCGGTGGACGCCCGGGGTGGCGCCGGAGCCCAAGGTTATTCCGGCCTTGACGGTGCCAATGGTGAAGACCCGGGTTGTACCTGGGGCTCGGCCGGGCGCGGTGCCAATGGTGACAACGGAGGTGACGGGTTGGCAGGTGCTGCGGGCGCGCAGGTACGGGTCGAATTGCCTCAGGATTATCCGAGCGAGCAGATCAAGGTTTGGGTGGATGGTGGCGCCGGTGGTTTGGCGGGTACCGCGGGCAAGCCTGGAAAGGGTGGGCAGTCCAAGGGTTGCCTGGTGTATCGCGCCGATGGCGGCGAGAAAGGCCGGCCGGGGCTTGAAGGGCAGCCGGGTGTGGCGGGGCCTGCGGGTTCTGTGACCGTTCAGCGCCTCTGAATCGAATGATCTGACGCCTTCGCGAGCAGGCCCGCTCCCACACTTGACCGTGTACATCCTGAAGGAATGCGGTCGAAATGTGGGAGCGGGCTTGCTCGCGAAGGCGGTGTATGGGGCGCTTCAGAACATCGGCCGTGCCGACGCCACGGCCACCAGCACCAACCCGACAATCAGATTGATCCCCACCAACTTGCGAATTTGCCCCAGGGCAGCAGCACCTGCCGGCCAATCCTCAGCCGCCACCGCCGTGCGCAGTTCCGGCAGCTTCAGCGCCTGGATGCGGATAAACAGCGCCGTCATCACCACATACAAGCCCATCATGATCTGCACATAACGCGGCGCGGTCTCAAACCCGTTGAAGCGCAATTGCAGCAGGCCGACACCGCTGATCGGCAATACCAGCACCGCCACCCAGACCCACACGAAAAAACGTTGAAACACATTCACCCACAGTTTCAGCCGTGCAGGGCCCTCAAGCGCGGCCATGGCGGCCGGGCGCAGGATCATCCAGGCGAAAAACATACCGCCGACCCAGATCAGGGCGGCCAGTACATGCAGGGTGTAAGCGAGGCTAAAGACGGTCATTGGGGTACTCCGTTCTGCGCGGGATTAATTAGCGGGGTATGATAGCGGCCGATCCGAACCACTGAAAATTTATCCAGCGTTTTTTGCGCCCGACTATCCATGATCAGCACTGAACTCAAAACCACGATCCAGGGCGCCTACACGCGTTTTCTCGAAGCCAAGAGCTTGAAACCGCGGTACGGCCAGCGCCTGATGATCGCTGAAGTCGCCAAGGTCCTCGGAGATATCGACACCGACGACGAAGGCCGGCGCAGTGGCGACCCTGCGGTGGTGGCTGTCGAAGCCGGCACCGGTACCGGGAAAACCGTGGCCTACAGCCTGGCCGCGATCCCCACCGCCAAGGCCGCAGGCAAGCGCCTGGTGATTGCCACGGCTACCGTGGCCCTGCAGGAACAGATCGTCTACAAAGACCTGCCGGACTTGATGCGCAACAGCGGCCTGAACTTTACCTTCGCCCTGGCCAAGGGCCGTGGCCGGTATATGTGCCTGTCCAAGCTCGACGTGCTGTTGCAGGAAGGCCATGCGCAAACTGCCACTGCGTCGTTGTTCGAAGAAGAAGGCTTCAAGATCGAGGTCGATGAGGCCAGTCAGAAGCTGTTTACCAGCATGATCGAGAAGCTGGCCGGTAATAAGTGGGACGGCGACCGCGACAGCTGGCCCAATGCGCTGGAAGATTCCGACTGGGCTCGCCTGACCACCGACCATAGCCAATGCACCAACCGCCACTGCCCCAATTTCGGCCAGTGCGCCTTCTACAAGGCCCGGGAAGGCATGGGCAAGGTCGACGTTATCGTCACCAACCATGACATGGTCCTCGCCGACCTGGCCCTGGGCGGCGGCGCCGTGCTGCCGGACCCGCGTGACACGCTCTACGTGTTCGACGAAGGTCACCACCTGCCGGACAAGGCCATCGGCCACTTCGCCCACTACACTCGGCTGCGTTCCACTGCCGACTGGCTGGAAACCACCGCCAAGAACCTCACCAAGTTGCTGGCCCAGCACCCATTGCCCGGCGATCTCGGTAAGTTCATCGAGCAGGTTCCGGAGCTGGCGCGAGAGATCAAGACCCAACAACAGTTCATGTTCAGCGCCTGTGAGCAGGTAGCGGACTTCAAGCCCGGCGAAGATGTGGAAGGCCGCGAGCGCCCGCGCCACCGTTTTGTCGGCGGGATGATTCCCGAGCATATGCGGGAAATGGGCATTGAGTTGAAGAAGGGCTTCTCCCGCCTGACCGACCTGTTCACCCGCCTGACTGATCTGCTCAAGGAAGGCATGGATGGCGAGGTTAACATCGGCATCGCCAGCAACCAGGCCGAAGAGTGGTACCCGCTGTTTGGCAGCCTGTTGTCCCGCTCCCAGGGCAACTGGGAGCTGTGGACAGCGTTCACCGCCGAAGACCCGGAAGACAACCCGCCCATGGCCCGCTGGCTGACGCTGTCGGAAAGCGGTGCGCTGTTCGATATCGAGGTCAACGCCAGCCCGATCCTCGCGGCGGAAATGCTGCGGCGCAACCTGTGGAACGTGGCCTATGGTGCCTTGGTTACCTCGGCAACGCTGACGGCCCTGGGCACCTTCGATCGATTTCGTATGCGCGCCGGCCTGCCAAAAACGGCCGTCACTGCAGTGGTGCCGAGTCCGTTCCATCACGCCGATGCCGGCGTGCTGCGGGTACCCGACCTCAAGGCCGACCCACGGGATGCGCCGGCCCACACGGCGGCGATCATCCGTGACCTGCCGTCTTTGGTGGAAGGTTCCAAAGGTACCCTGGTGCTGTTCTCGTCCCGCAAGCAGATGCAGGACGTATTCGACGGCCTGGACCGCGACTGGCGTAAACAGGTGTTTATCCAGGGTAACCTGTCGAAACAGGAAACCCTGAACAAGCACAAGGCGCGGGTTGATGGCGGTGACTCCAGCGTATTGTTCGGCCTGGCGAGTTTCGCCGAGGGCGTGGACTTGCCCGGTGCCTACTGCGAACACGTGGTGATCGCCAAGATCCCGTTCTCGGTGCCGGATGATCCCGTTGAAGCGGCATTGGCCGAGTGGATCGAAGCCCGGGGCGGTAACCCGTTCATGGAAATCTCGGTGCCGGACGCGTCCTTGAAACTGGTCCAGGCCTGTGGTCGCCTGCTGCGTACCGAACAGGATCGCGGCACCATCACCTTGCTTGACCGCCGCTTGGTCACCCAACGTTACGGCAAAGCTATCCTTAACGCGTTGCCGCCGTTCCGCCGCGAAATATCTTGAGCCATCGTGGGCGAAATCGCCCACTTCGTGGTCTATCTCACCGTTATTGATTTATGTCATCAGGCCATTCATCGGCCGTTTGGGAGAACCTTGTTCGTATGATTCGCACGCTGCCCGCTCTTTTTGCCTTATTGTTCGCCGCGCCGTTGCTGGCGGCGCCTGCCGGACAGCAAACGCTGTTCAACTTTGTCCGGCCCGCCGACGTGGTCAAAGTGGCGACCCAGGACGCCAGCCTGCCGCAATACAACGCCGAACAAACCCCGGAAGGTGAAGTGTTGCGCCGTATCACGTTCAACCCGGCGGCAGAGCCGAGCCTGGTACTCAGCCCGCAGACGGGCGCCTGGGATTGGTCCCAGTCCAGCGCGATGAGCTTGCGTATCCAGAGTGCGATGGATTGGGCGCTGACCCTGTACGTCAAGGTCCAGAGCAATGACGGCAAGACCCTGGTCAGCCGCATCGACTTACCGGCCGGCCCGGCGCAGACCCTGCTGATCCCGCTGCAAGCCAACTCTCCCCTGAGTCAGGGTATGAAGGCGGGTCCGCTGATGCCGATGACGGTGGAGGGCCAGCGTGTGTTGTTGGCCAGCAGTGCAGGGGAAGTCGACCGCAGCCAGATAGTGTCGGTGACGCTATCGATGATCCAGCCCAACGTGGCCCAAAGCATTCTGTTGGAACGCTTCGGGGTGCAGGACAGCGAGCCGGTGCTCAAGGCCGTCTACAGCGACTTGGTCGATGCCTACGGGCAGTCCAATCGTGGCAAGTGGCCTGAGAAAGTCAGCAGCGATGAGCAGTTGAAAGCCGCTGCGACCAAGGAACAGCAACAACTCAAGGGCTGGCTCGCTGAGCGTGACCGTTCGTCCCTGGACAAGTTTGGCGGTTGGAACAAAGGCCCGGCCTTCGACGCCAGCGGCTTTTTTCGCACTGAGAAGCGCGAAGGTCGCTGGTACCTGGTGACTCCGCAAGGTCATCCGTTCTATTCCCTGGGGGTCAACACCGTCGCCCCGGATAACAACCAGACGTATGTGGCAGGGCGCGAATGGATGTTTGCCGCACTGCCCAAGGCTGGTGAGCCGTTCGACAAGTATTACGGCAGTGGCGACAACCGTAGCGGCAACGGCGCCGATCAAGGGCGTGGCTTCAACACCGGCCGTTGGTACGACTTCTATGGCGCCAACCTGCAGCGCACCTACGGCCAGCCCTGCGTGCCCGATGTACACAAGGCTGATGACGCGAAAGCCGAGCCGGCTGTGCCTTGCACGTCAGAAAGTTTCGACCAGAAACGTTGGGTCAGCCACACTCTGGACCGCCTGCAAGCCTGGGGATTCAACACCGTCGGCAACTGGAGTGCTCCTGAGCTGGCAACCGCTGACCGTGTGCCGTACACCTTGCCGTTGTCGATCGTCGGCGATTACGCCAGCATCAGCACCGGTACCGATTGGTGGGGCGGAATGCCTGATCCCTTCGATCCGCGCTTTGCGATGGCTACCGAGCGTGCGGTGGCGATTGCTGCCCGTGACCATCGTGATGATCCGTGGTTGATCGGCTTTTTTGCCGATAACGAACTGGCCTGGGCCGGTCCGGGAGACGACGCGAAATCTCGTTACGCCCTGGCCTATGGCACCTTGCGCATGACCACCGACGTACCGGCCAAGCGGGCCTTTCTCAAGCAACTGCGGGACAAGTATCGCAACCAGGCAGGCTTGTCGCGGGCCTGGGGCATTGACCTGCCGGCCTGGGAACTGATGGAAGACCCGGGTTTTGTGCCGCCGATGCCAAGTCCTGAACACCCGGAAATCGAAGCGGACTTCAAATACTTCCAGAAGACCTTCGCCGATGCTTATTTCAAGACCATCTCCGACGCGCTGAAATGGCATGCACCCAATCAGCTGTTGCTGGGTGGCCGCTATGCCGTGAGCACACCGGAAGCCGTAGCGTCCTGTGCGCAGTATTGCGATGTGCTGAGCTTCAATATGTACACCCTCAAACCCCAGGACGGTTATGACTTTGCAGCCTTGCGCGCGCTGGACAAACCCGTGCTGATCACCGAAGTCAACTTCGGCTCGAACGATCGTGGCCCGTTCTGGGGCGGCGTGACCCAACTGGCCCGGGAAGAAGACCGTGGCCCGGCGTATGCCAATTTCCTCAAGCAGGCGATGGCCGAGCCGTCGATTGTTGGCGTGCACTGGTTTCAGTACCTTGACCAGCCTGTCACCGGCCGGCTGTTGGACGGTGAAAACGGTCACTTTGGTTTGGTGGGCATCACCGATGTGCCGTTCCAGGGCTTTGTCGACAGCGTGCGCAAAAGCAACCTGGCAGCGGTCGATCAGTTGGGCAAGGAAGCCCAAAAAGCCAAGGCGGCCAATGCAGCCCACGCCGGTGACGGCGGCAAGCCCGGCCATGAAGGTAAAGGCGCCGGGCAGGGGGCTGGTCATGCTGGCGGGCATTCGGGAAATGGTCATTGATTCATCGGTAACGGGTTTCCAAATCCCCCAATCGCTGGAACAATGTCGACCACTTTATGCGGTACTTTTTCCAGGGGGCTTCGGTGCAGATTCAGGGTCATTACGAGCTTAAGTTCGAAGCGGTGCGTGAAGCCTTTGCCGCGCTGTTCGATGACCCTCAGGAGCGTGGCGCCGCGTTGTGTATCCAGATCGGCGGTGAGACTGTCGTTGATCTTTGGGCGGGTACTGCGGACAAGGATGGCAGTGAGGCCTGGCACAGCGACACCATTGCCAACCTGTTCTCCTGCACCAAGACCTTTACCGCCGTCACCGCCCTGCAACTGGTGGCCGAGGGCAAGTTGCAACTCGACGCGCCAGTGGCCAGGTATTGGCCGGAATTCGCCGCGGCGGGCAAGGAATCCATCACCCTGCGCCATCTGCTCTGCCATCAGGCCGGGTTGCCGGCGCTGCGTGAGACGCTCCCTGCCGAAGCCCTGTACGACTGGCAAATGATGGTTGATGCACTGGCTGCTGAAGCCCCGTGGTGGAAGTTGGGCGAAGGCCATGGTTATGCCGCGATTACCTACGGCTGGCTGGTGGGAGAGCTGTTGCGCCGGGCCGATGGTCGCGGGCCGGGAGAGTCCATCGTGGCCAGGGTTGCACGGCCACTGGGCCTGGACTTTCATGTCGGGTTGGCCGATGAAGAATTTTACAGAGTCGCGCATATTGCCCGGGGCAAGGGCAATATGGGTGATGAGGCGGCGCAGCGTTTATTGCAAGTAACAATGCGCGAACCCATGGCCATGACTACGCGTGCATTTACCAATCCACCGTCTATTCTCACCAGCACTAATAAACCTGAATGGCGGCGCATGCAGCAGCCGGCGGCAAATGGTCACGGTAATGCCCGTAGCCTGGCGGGCTTTTATAGCGGGTTACTGGACGGTAGTTTGCTGGAGGCGGATATGCTCGAAGAGTTGACCCGCGAACACAGTATTGGCCCGGATAAAACCTTATTGACTCAAACACGATTTGGCCTGGGCTGCATGTTGGATCAATCCCAGGTGCCGAATGCAACTTTCGGCCTTGGCCCGCGGGCTTTCGGGCATCCGGGGGCGGGCGGCTCAGTGGGCTTTGCGGATCCGGAATATGATGTAGCCTTCGGTTTTGTGACTAATACCCTGGGACCTTATGTATTGATGGACCCGAGAGCGCAAAAGTTAGTAAGAATATTGGCCGGTTGTCTGTAAATAGCTTGCTGTTGCGTGATTTTTTGTTACAAAGGCGTCTATAAAGCGTTGCTCAAAAAGACGCCGGACGAAATGCTGTAACTTTAATGTTCTAGAAGCGTCTGTTTAACGGGTCATCTAGACCCTTGGTTTTTTCTCATTTTGTGGAAATCTCATGTTATCGAACAAGTCCTTGGCATTGGCGCTCTGCCTCACTATTACCGGTTGCGCACAAACTCCGCAGAATGATGCGGAAGGTGGGCCTTGGTGGTCATTCGGTTCCGACAAGACAGCTTCCAAGGACGACTCAGCCGTAGCCGGTGCTAAGCCGGATGCCAAACCCAGCGTTACAGCCAAGGCTGATGCGCCTGTAAAACCCGACGCTGCGTCGGTTGCCAAGGCAGATACCGGCTATAGCTGGTGGCCTTTCTCCGCCAAAAGCGCCGATGAAAAGGCTGCCGATGCCAAAGCTGACCTGAAAGCCGATCTCGCTGCTGCAACGCCTGCATCGACTGCTGCACCGGTTGCCAAGACCGATGCCGAGCCTCACTGGTGGTGGCCGTTCGAAAGCAAGCCAAAGCCGTTGTCCAAGGTAGACGTGACCAACGTCCCGATGCCGGACCCGAAAATCACCCAGGCCTGGCTGGACGACTATGAGCCGCGTTTGCGCACGGCCATCAAGGGCACCAACCTGGTACTTGAACGTCGCGACAACGTGCTGGTGGTGATTGCCCCGGTTGATGGTTCCTACAACCCGAAGCGTCCAGCCATGTTGCTGCCGGTAACCCTCGGTCCTTTCACCCGCGTAGCCAAGGCGGTTGAAAGCGATCCGAAGACCGCTGTTTTGGTTCTGGGCCACGTTGATGGCACGGGTACCGGCCCTCAGAGCCAGGCCCTGACCAAAGAGCGTGCGCAATCCATTGCTTCGATTTTCAGCCTCAGCGGCTTGAAACAGGATCGTCTGATGCTGCGTGGCATGGGTGACCTGATGCCACGTGCCGCCAACGACAGCACCCAGGGCCGCGCCTTGAACCGTCGTATGGAGATCATGTTCACCCAGCGCACCACCATGTTGGCCTTGCTCAGCAAGTACAACTCGGCGAACCCGCCGAAGGCTGAAATGGTGGCTGTGCAGGACGTTCCGGCACCTGTTGCTCCAGCGGCGAAAAAAGCTACCTCTGCGAAAAAGGCCCCGGCCAAGAAAGCTGCTGCCAAGCCTGCCGCCAAGACTGCGGCTAAAAAAGCCCCAGCCAAAGCAGCCGCGAAAAAGCCAGCACCGGCCAAAGCTGCTGCGCCAGCGGCGTCGAACGACCAGGCAAAAAACTGATCCGCTGAGCAAGAAGGATAAAGCCGCATGACCCAGGCACTGGCCGATATGCGCCGTGACTACACACGGGACGGTTTGAGCGAGGCGCAGGCCCCGGACGAACCGTTTGCCTTGTTCCACCAGTGGTTCAGCGATGCGGTGAAAACCGAGCAGCCACCGGTGGAGGCCAATGCCATGACCCTGGCCACGGTCGACCAGGACGGTCGCCCGCACTGCCGGATCCTGCTGCTCAAGGGGCTGGATGCACAGGGCTTTACCTTCTTCACCAATTATCAGAGTGCCAAGGGCGAACAACTCGCCGCTCGGCCCTTTGCTGCCATGACCTTCTTCTGGCCAACCCTGGAGCGCCAAGTGCGGATCGAGGGGCGGGTAGTCAAGGTTACGCCGCAGGAATCGGACGCTTACTATCAGGTCCGCCCTCTGGGCAGCCGCCTGGGCGCTTGGGCTTCCCCCCAGAGCCGGATAATCAAGGACCGCGAGGAGTTGCAAGACTTGCTCAAGGCCACCGAGCAGCGTTTCAGTGACACCCAGCCTGACTGTCCCGAACATTGGGGCGGTTATCGCCTGCTGCCGGAGCGCATCGAGTTTTGGCAGGGCCGTGCAAGCCGTCTGCATGACCGGCTGAACTACCGCTTGCAGGGTGCCGACTGGACCCGTGAGCGGTTGGCACCGTAATACTTGTTGATCGCCCGTGGCCGCAATGGCTACGGGACTTCGTAATCATGCGCTGCGTCCTGCAGCCCTCGTGGTAAATCCCCCAACTTGACCTTCCTCACCCTTCGGGCGGTGCAACGTGCTACCGTTCGTCGAGTTTTGTGGTACTGCTAGTCTGTACTAGGGCTGAATGAAAGCAATTTTATGCCGGGCATGCCGTGACAGGCGTCAAGCTGCGGAGTTTAATGAATACTTGTCCTTTGGAGTTGATGCTATGCGTAAGTCTGTTTTACTGGTTGCCTGCTTTACCACCATGTCGTTGCTGCTGGGTGGCTGCGCCTCGAGTCTGACGGGCGACTCCTATTCCCGTGACGAAGCGCGTCGTGTACAGACCGTGCGCATGGGCACCATCGAATCCCTGCGTCCGGTGAAAATCGAAGGCACCAAGACCCCAATTGGCGGCGCTGCTGGCGCGGTCATCGGTGGTGTTGGCGGCAGCGCCATCGGCGGCGGTCGTGGCAGCATCGTCACCGCAGTCATCGGCGCCGTAGCCGGCGGCCTGCTGGGTTCGGCCACCGAAGAAGGCCTGACCCGCACCCAAGGCGTTGAAATCACTGTTCGCGAAGACGACGGCAGCATGCGCGCCTACGTTCAAGCCGTTCAGGAAAATGAAATCTTCCGCATCGGTGATCGTGTTCGCATCATGACCGTTGATGGGACCAGCCGCGTTACTCGTTAAGGGTCAATGCAGCGGGAAAAGAAAACCCCAACCGGGTGACGGGTTGGGGTTTTTTGTTGGTGCGGTTTTTCATTCTCGTGCGCGTGTTCCGATGAAGTATTCCAGATCGCCGCGAAGGCTGATATTGAGCAGAGTCGCTAACTGTGAGACCTGATGTTTTGTAAGCTCCAACTCTCCTGGCTCCAGTTCCTCAAGGGGTTTTGATTCTGTGAGTTGTGCTGCGGCTTGGTTAAGCTGGTCCCCTTCAATATCAAATTTGAATTGCAGCGAATCGTCTTTTTTCTCGTCAGGGTAAAAACCAGTAATTGATAGGTACACCATGGGGGTTGCTCTCATTATTGACGTGTGGTGGTTCTTCCCGGCTTTGCTTCTTTGGTTTGTTCACCGGTTATATGGTTGAACTCGCCAAGGTGAACCGCAAACCTGTCGAACTTTTCTACTGCGTTACTTTCGTAGTCCCATTCGTAAATTCTCCCTTTTTTATCAACCCACCTTGCCCTTCTTTTGCCTCCACCCCGAACAGAGGTTTTAGATTTGACGGGTAATGCATCAGGGAAGACTGGGAGTGTTGCGGGGGCGCCGTAGTACTTATGATCTCCCGGTCGAACACTTACCACCACGTACAGCGGTCTAACCCCGGAGTCCGCCGGAAACACCAGAATGAAATCCCGGTACTCCGGCGGGTAGATTGGGTCGACGATGATGTTGGCGGCAGCCTCAGTCGGCGGATACACCCAGATATGGGGAGACTGCGGCGCAGACTCCAGCGCCGGTATGCCGAGGGTGTCAGCAGGATCAAGCGCGGGTGTCCAGATCAGTTCGACCCCGTCGCCCAGGTCGGCCACGTATTGCGAGCCACGCAGGCCAAACTGCACGACATCGACCATTTCCCAGTCGGGGTTTTTCCCGGTGTAGAACGCGTAGCCTTTGAGGCTGCCGCTGGCCTGTTGCTCGATATGCAGGCGAACCCGTGTGCGGGCCCGGGGCAGGGCGCGAAGTTGTTCATCGCTATAAAGAGCACCGTCACCGAGGTTTGAAGGCCAGATCAGCGCTGCCAGGCCCACCATCAACCCGGTCGCGACAGCACCTGCGGCAGCTCCGGCAGCGGAGGTGATGCTGGAACCGCTCAGGGCGAGTGTTCCCAGACCGACTGGCAGTGCGCTGCCACTTATTTTCTTGAGGTGCAGTAGCCCTGCGTCATCCGTCTCGCGGCCGCCAAGCAGGACATGCTCGCCGTAGTCCGCCAAACGGTCTGAGGGTATGAAACCAGAGGGGTTGCTGTAGTTGATGATCGCGCTCGGCAAGTTGCAGGACTTGGCGAATACGCAACCCACAATGGGTGGCAGGGTGGGTTGTCGTTCAACCTTGGTGCGAGTCTCGTAAGCCTCCTGGCGGGCAAGCATGGCGTCATATGCGTTTTGCCGGGCCTCACTGTCCGCCAGTTCGCGCGCGTTCATGTGCTCAAGGCGTCGATAGCCTCCGGCTCCGGTTCCGTAGGATCGCCAGACTTGGGGTACATCCTTGTTGTTTGCCATCGCGCCCTCCTGGCGTCATAACGAAGCCCGGCTCAATGCCGGGAGCACGACGTTATTGGAAGCGCAGGGAGAGGGATGTAGGAGGGTTCTGCGAGGAGGTGGTGAACTGGCTGAAAAGGGTAAGTACTCCGGTGTGAACGCAAGTGCGCCCACACCGGAACCGCGGCAGAGGTTAAGGCTGAACCACTGCTTGCTTGCGACTCGCCATTGCGGTCACCGCATAACCAATCAGCGCCGCCAGGATGGAACCGGTAAGAATCCCCATGCGGTCCATGCCGGCGTATTCACTGCTGCCCGGTATGAACGCCAGAGAGCCGACAAACAGGCTCATGGTGAAGCCGATGCCACACAGGATCGCGACCCCCAGCACCTGGCCCCAGTTGGCGCCGCTGGGCAGGGCCGCGAGGCCGGCTTTCACGGCGAGCCAGGTCAGGCCGAAGACACCGACGGTCTTGCCCACCAGCAAGCCGGCAGCAATGCCCATCGGCACATGGTGGGTGAAGCTTTCCAGGTTGACCCCGGCCAGCGACACACCGGCGTTGGCGAAGGCGAACAACGGCAGGATGCCATAGGCTACCCAGGGGTGCAGGGCGTGCTCCAGGTTCAGCAGCGGCGAGGGTTCAGCATTTTTGGTGCGCAACGGAATGCAGAACGCCAGGGTGACACCCGCCAGCGTGGCGTGAACGCCGCTCTTGAGTACACACACCCACAGGATCAGGCCGATGATCATATAGGGGCCGAGTTTGACTACCCCCAGCCGATTCATCGCAATCAAGGCGATCAGGCAGGCCCCCGCGCCAGCCAAGGAGGCCCCGGACAGGTCACTGGAATAGAAAATCGCGATGACGATAATTGCACCGAGGTCGTCAATGATGGCCAGGGTCATCAGAAACAGTTTCAGCGACACCGGTACCCGCTTGCCCAGCAGGGCAAGAACGCCCAGGGCGAAGGCGATATCGGTGGCCATGGGGATCGCCCAGCCACCGAGCGCCGCCGGGTTGTCCTTGTTCAGCGCCCAGTAGATCAGCGCCGGAACGACCATGCCACCGATAGCGGCTGCGCCCGGCAGTACAATCTGCGAAGGCTTGGACAGGTGGCCGTCGAGCAACTCGCGCTTGACCTCCAGGCCGATCAGCAGGAAAAACAGGGCCATCAGGCCATCGTTGATCCACAACAGCGCTGGCTTGGCGATTTTCAGTGCGCCAATCTGTGCTACTACTGGCACATCAAGGAAACCGGCATAGAGGTGCGACAACGGCGAATTATTGATGATCAGGGCCAGCGCGGCGGCGGCGATCAATAACAGACCGCTGGCGGCTTCCAGCTGGAAGAAACGGGTGACAGTGCTACGCAGAGGCAAGGGATGCTCTCCAATCAAGGTTCAATAGGTGGGTACCCTAACCCGTACCGTTAGTTGTTAAAACAAAAGTTATATTCTTTTTTGTTATAAGAAGAGGGTAGAGTGGGTATTGCGCCAGAGTCCAGCAATTGTGTGTCCAATTGAGTCTGGACTGTATCTGTGTGAAGTGTAGGAAACATCCTAAGATCGAGATTGAAAACCTTAGAGAAGCCAACCATGAGCGACAACCGACCTTGGGCCCGCGAAGCCATTCGCATTATTGAAGCGGACTTCCAGCGCAGCGCCGACACTCACCTGATCCCCTTGCCGTTGCCGGGTTTACCGGGTATCGAATTGTACTTCAAGGATGAGTCGAGTCACCCCACTGGCAGCCTCAAACATCGGTTGGCCCGTTCGTTATTTCTCTATGCGTTGTGTAATGGTTGGCTCAAACCCGGCGCGCCGGTGATCGAGGCATCCAGCGGTTCCACGGCGATTTCCGAGGCGTACTTCGCGCGTCTGCTGGGCCTGCCGTTTATTGCGGTGATGCCGGCAACCACGTCCCAGGAAAAGATTGCCCAGATCGCCTTTTACGGTGGCAAGAGCCATCTGGTACAGGATCCGACGCAGATTTACGCCGAGTCCGAACGCCTGGCCCGGGAAAGCGGTGGTCACTTCATGGACCAGTTCACCTACGCCGAACGCGCCACCGACTGGCGGGCAAACAACAATATTGCCGAGTCGATCTTCCAGCAGCTGCGCTTTGAACGGTATCCGGAGCCGAGCTGGCTGATTTCCAGCCCGGGTACCGGGGGCACAACGGCAACCCTGGGGCGGTATGTGCGTTATCGCCAGCATTGCACCCGTGTGCTGTGTGCGGATGCCGAGCGCTCGGTGTTCTTTGACTATTACTTGACCGGGGACGCCACGCTGCGCCTGGACTGCGGTTCGCGGATCGAAGGCATTGGCCGGCCACGGGTTGAGGCGTCGTTCCTGCCCAAGGTGATTGATGCCATGGTCAAGGTGCCGGACGCGTTATCGCTGGCAGCCATGCATTACCTGGCTCAACGCCTGGGGCGGCGAGTGGGCGGTTCCAGCGGGACCAACCTGGTGGGTGCCTTGATGGCGGCGCAGCAGATGAAGTTGGCGGGGGAGAGTGGGTCGATCGTGGCGATCTTGTGCGATGGCGGTGAGCGCTATGCCACTACCTATTACGATCCGGTATGGCTGGCGGCGCAGGGGTATGAACTGGACGGCTTGATGGCGGCTGTTGCGGCCAGTGTGGAGCGAGGAGAAGCGCTGCCGGACAGCGTGTTGCGCGCGAATATCTGAACCTTTGCAGGAGCTGGCAAGCCAGCTCCTGCAAACGCGGTATCAGGCCTCGATGCCCAACATGTCCCGTGCCACAGCCTCGGCAATCCGAATCCCATCGACGCCCGCTGACAGAATCCCACCGGCATAACCAGCCCCTTCACCGGCTGGAAACAGGCCCTTCACATTCAAACTCTGCATCGTTTCGTTGCGCGTAATCCGCAGCGGCGATGAAGTGCGGGTCTCGATCCCGGTCAATACCGCGTCGTGCAACGAGTAACCTTTGATCTGCTTCTCGAACGCGGGCAAGGCTTCGCGGATGGCTTCGATGGCGAAGTCCGGCAAGGCCAGGGCCAGGTCACCCAAGGCGACCCCAGGCTTGTAGGACGGTTCGACAGTCCCGATGGCGGTGGAGGGCTTGCCGGCGATGAAGTCACCCACCAACTGCGCCGGGGCCTCGTAGTTGCTGCCACCGAGGATGAACGCGTGGGACTCCAGGCGCTCCTGTAACTCGATCCCGGCCAGCGGGCCACCCGGATAGTCCACTTCCGGGGTGATGCCTACCACGATCCCGGAGTTGGCGTTGCGTTCGTTGCGCGAGTATTGGCTCATGCCGTTGGTCACGACACGGTTTGGCTCGGAAGTCGCCGCTACCACCGTACCGCCCGGGCACATGCAGAAGCTGTAGACCGAACGTCCGTTCTTGGCGTGGTGCACCAGTTTGTAATCGGCGGCGCCGAGTTTGGGGTGCCCGGCGTATTTGCCCAGGCGTGCGGCGTCGATCAGCGACTGCGGGTGCTCGATCCGGAAACCCACCGAGAACGGCTTGGCTTCCATGTACACACCACGGCCATGCAGCATACGGAAGGTGTCGCGAGCGCTGTGGCCGAGGGCCAGGATCACGTGCTTGGACAGAATCTGCTCGCCGCCATCGACCACCACGCCATTCAGTTGGCCGTCTTCGATCAGCACGTCAGTCACACGTTGTTCAAAGCGCACTTCACCACCGAGGGCGATGATCTGCTGACGCATGGTTTCCACCACGCCCGTCAGCCGGAACGTACCGATGTGCGGCTTGCTGACGTAAAGGATCTCTTCCGGGGCTCCGGCGTTGACGAACTCGTGCAGGACTTTACGCCCGTGAAACTTCGGATCCTTGATCTGGCTGTACAGCTTGCCGTCGGAGAAGGTCCCGGCGCCACCTTCACCGAACTGCACGTTGGATTCCGGGTTAAGCACGCTTTTGCGCCACAGGCCCCAGGTGTCCTTGGTGCGCTGGCGCACTTCCTTGCCACGTTCGAGGATGATCGGCTTGAAGCCCATCTGTGCCAGCAGAAGCCCTGCGAAAATCCCGCAAGGACCAAATCCGACCACGATTGGACGCTCAGTCAGGCCTTCCGGCGCGTGGCCGACCACTTTGTAGCTGACGTCCGGTGCCGGGTTGATGTTGCGATCATCGGCGAACTTGAGCAGCAGGGCCGCTTCGCCTTTGACGTTCAGGTCGACGGTGTAGATGAAGCACAGCTCCGACGATTTCTTGCGGGCGTCGTAGCTGCGTTTGAACAGGGTGAAATCGAGCAGGTCATCACTGGCGATGCCCAGGCGTTGCACGATGGCAGGCCGCAGGTCTTCTTCGGGATGGTCGATGGGCAGCTTGAGTTCGGTGATTCGTAACATGACAGGATCCGGTATGCGGCGTTGGTTGCGGCCGGCGGTTTTGCAAACCGGCGATTATAAGCCCCAATAGCGGTTTGCGGTCATGTTAAAACAGCCCCGGACTGAATCAATCGTCCCGGGAACCGCCGAACGCCGCGCAACCACGCTGTACCTGACCATTGACCCGAAGCTCTGCGCTCATGTGTTGCAGGCTGCCGCTGACGCTGTCGACACACCGTTGCGGGGCAACCCACAGTTCGATGTGCTGGTTGTTGGCTTCGGTCATGAGGTTGAAGCGGCCATCGCCTGACTGCTCTTCCACATAAGGCACTGCCAGTGGTTGTTGGCCTTCACGTTCCAGGACCATGCCCTTGGCGGTGACATTCAATGCCCAGGCCGGCTTGTGGCCGTTGGCCCGCAGGATCATGCGCTTGAAGTCGGGGTCATCGCAGGCTGAGGTCGAACGTTCGACACGGTAGAGCTGTTGCAGGTCGACTTGGCCTTGGGTCCCGCTGGCGACACCGGAAAATTTGCCGCGCAAGTCGGCAAACAGAGCGCCTTGCTGGCCCGCGAGGGAGGCGGCTTCCTGCAGGATGCTGGTACCGCCGGTGTCGTTGACCACATAGTTGCGCTGGTCATGGCAGGGTTGGAACAGCAGTTTTTCGCCGACGGCTGTCAGCTCACCCTGCATACGGGTCAGGCTTGCGAGGGACGGCTTGGCTGGCTCGCTTTCGAACATCTGGCAGGCGGAGAACAGGGGGAGCAGGGCAATCAGCACTAGGGAACGGGCGGCACGCATTATCGGGTCTCCTGATAAGTGCCGCCACGTTACGCAGGCTGGTGGTGCATCACAAGCCCGTTACCCAACGATATAGGTTTGCCCGGTTTGCAGGCCTTCCACGCTTTTCGCGTAGGCCAGTCCCACCTCCGCTCCCGGAACCGGCTTGAAACCACGGAAGTAGGGCGCGTAGCTGCCCATGGCCTCCAGCAGTACGGTCGGGCTCACCGAGTTGATGCGCAGGCCCCGTGGCAGCTCAATCGCCGCCGCTTTCACGAAGGCGTCGATGGCACCGTTGACCAGCGCGGCCGAGGCACCGGTGCGAATCGGGTCACGGTTGAGGATGCCGCTGGTGAATGTGAATGATGCGCCATCGTTGGCGAATTCGCGGCCGATCAGCAGCAAGTTGACCTGGCCCATCAGCTTGTCTTGCAGGCTCAGGTCGAAGTCGGTTTCGCGCATGTCGGCCAAGGGCACGAAGTTAACGCTGCCGGCCGCGCAGATCAGGGCGTCGAACTTGCCGGTTTGCTCGAACAAGCGGCGAATCGAAGCGCTGTCGCTGATGTCGACCTGGAAGTCGCCGCTCTTGCGCCCGATGGCGATGACCTCGTGGCGCTGGGACAGTTCGGCCTTGACCGCAGAACCCACGGTGCCGCTGGCGCCAATCAATAGGATTTTCATCGTGCGGTTTCTCCAGAGAGGTAGGTGAGATTTCAGTCTAGAGTGGTTTTTTCGCTGGATAAACGTGCTAATAGGCAAACTTTGGTTTTCAAATGGAAACAATCCATGAGCGAAATGGATGACCTCGCGGCCTTTGCCGTGTTGATCGAAGCGGGTAGCTTTACCCTGGCGGCCGAGCAACTGGGGTGCAGCAAGGGGCAACTGTCCAAGCGCATCAGCCAGTTGGAGGCCCAGTTTTCCGTAGTGTTACTGCACCGCACCACCCGCAGGCTCAGCCTGACTGCGGCAGGAGCGGCCTTGTTGCCTCAGGCCCAGGCGTTGGTAGTCCAGGTCGAGCTGGCCCGTCAGGCATTGGCCCGACTCAAGGATGACCTGGCTGGGCCGGTGCGTATGACCGTTCCGGTTTCCTTGGGTGAAACCTTCTTCGATGGCCTGTTACTGGAGTTTTCAAGACAGTACCCGCAGGTGCAGATTGAGCTGGAGCTCAACAATGGTTATCGAGACCTGGCTCGGGATGGCTTTGATCTGGCGGTGCGCGCAGGGGCTGCGGATGACGAGCGGTTGGTGGCCAAGCCTCTGTTGGCCTGGCACGAGATGACATGTGCGAGTCCGGCCTACCTGGAGCAGTACGGTGAGCCAGCGACGCCCGCGGAGTTGGCGGGGCATCGCTGCTTGCTCAACAGCCATTACAGCGGTCGCGAAGAGTGGCTGTATCACCAGCAGCACGAACTGTTGCGGGTTCGGGTTTCCGGGACGTTTGCCTCGAATCACTACAACCTGCTGAAAAAGGCTGCCTTGGTGGGCGCCGGTATCGCGCGTCTGCCGTCCTACGTCTTGCAGGCGGAATTGGCTGATGGCCGTTTACGCTGGCTCCTGCGTGACTATCAGACCCGGAGTATGCCGATGTACCTGGTCCACTCTTATCAAGGAGGGCTGCCGCGCCGGACCCAAGTGCTGGCGGATTATCTGGTGCACTGGTTCAAGCGCAGCGGTGAAGCGCTGGATCGGCTTTAACGGTTGCGCCGGGCAATCAAGTGATCAATGGACAGGCGACCCGGCCCCTTGGCCATCAATAGCAGTAGCAGGGCAATCCAGGTGCCGTGGGTGGGGTAGGCGTCCGGGTAGACGAACAGTTGAATGGTCAGTGCCATGCCCAGCAATGCCAATGCCGAGAAACGGGTGGCGAAGCCCACCAGGATCAGGATCGGGAAAAAGTGCTCGGCGAAGGCGGCCAGATGGGCCGCCACTTCCGGCGATAGCAACGGTACGTGATATTCGCTGCGAAACAGGGGCAGGGTGGAGTTGGCCAGGCGTGGCACTCCCAGTTCAAAGGTGCCGTTGATCAGGTCCACGGCAAAACCCTCAACCTTGGTTTGGCCAGACTTCCAGAACACGGCCGCAATCGAAAAGCGTGCGACGAAGGCGATCAGGCTGTAGGGGATTTTTTCGAAAAGCTGGATGACCCGTTGGATCAGGCACGGCGGGGCAGTGTTCATGGCGATACCTTTTGTTCGGTGTGTAAATGAGTGATGGCGCCGTGGCCGATCAGCAGAGCCAGGCATTGGTGCAGGTCGAATTCGGCGGCCGCGTCCAGGGCGTAGGCCAATGACATTTCCATTGGCCAGTCGTTGTTGAGGCTGTTGATAAAGGCCACTGAACCGCTGTCGATGGCGAACACCTTGACCTCAAGGCCGGCGCGCAGAACCAGGGCGCTTTGGGCGTGCAGGGGATTGAGCGTGGCCAGGGACTCTCCCGTCTGGTGCGCCGCCCACAACCCCACCACGGCATAGACCGAGTTCAGGGTCGCGACGCTGGGATGCAGTTGCAGGCGCAACTCGCCCAGGGTGGATTGTTGTTGCAAGGCAGTGATAACGGCCTGCTGATCCAGGGAGAACGCGTCAGTCGCGTGATAAGCCTTCACCCGCAGACGTTCCAGTCGCGCTACATCGGCCAGATACGGCACGCTGTTGGCGGGGGCAAAGCCCTGGATAAAGTCGGCGAAATCATTGCCGTACTCATTGATCAGCGGGCTGTCTGGCGGGAACGCCTGGACGTAGAGCCCCGCCATGGCCCGGAAAAACGCTTCGCCCACCAGTTGCAAGGTCACCGGATAACCGGTGGCCAGGGCATTGATCAATGAGCTGTGAACGTTGTTGCGATAGACCGCAAAACGACTGGCCGGGTCAGCGCCGTTGCTGCTGAACAGGCCTTGGGGACAGGGCCCGTCGAGTGTCAGCAGCGCATTGGCAAACTCATCCTGACGGTTCATGAGAGCACCTCCATCAGATACCGATCGGCCTGGCGTGCTTCGGCATGCAGCACGCTGAAAGCAGGCACCCGATTATCCCGCTCGATCAGTGTGGCCACAGGTCCGGTTCGCTCCAGCACGTGCTGGTACAGGTGCCATACGGCGTTGTCGATGGGCGCGCCATGGTCATCGATCAACAGGCGTTCACCAAGGCTGTCGGTGTCTTCGGCAAAACCTGCCAGATGAATCTCACCCACCGCGTGAAGTGGCAAGGCGTCGATGTAGCTTATGGGATCACGCTGGTGGTTGATGCAGGAGACGTACACGTTGTTGACGTCCAGCAACATACCGCAGCCGGTGCGCCGGATGACTTCGCTGATGAAGAGCGTTTCGTCCAGGGTCGAGGATTGGAATTGCAGATAAGTCGACGGGTTTTCCAGCAGCATTGGCCGCTTGAGGGTGGTTTGCACTTGGTCGATGTGCTCGCACACACGGTTCAGGGTTTCGTGGTCATAGGCCAGGGGTAGCAAGTCGTTGAGAAACACCGGGCCATGGCTTGACCAGGCCAGGTGTTCGGAAAAAGAGTGGGGTTGATAACGTTCGATCAGCATCGTCAGGCGTGCCAGGTGTTCGCGGTTCAGCGGACCTTCGCCGCCGATGGACAGGCCGACACCGTGTAGCGACAGCGGGTACTGCTCGCGAATCAAGCTCAGGTAGTGATGAAAAGGACCACCGGCCACCATGTAGTTTTCGGCATGGACTTCAAAGAAACCAACATCGGGCAGGGTTTCGAGCACTTCGTTGAAGTGCTCGTTCTTGAGCCCCAACCCTGCCCGGCGGGGAAGGCCGGGCGCCTGAGTCTGGGAGGCGAAGTGCGGGGATGAAAGCGTCATCATCAGTACTCAGGCGAAGGGCTGTTTCAGGACTTGGCGGTGAAGGTAGCTTCCTGGCCGAAACCCGTCGGCGAGGTGGTGCTTGGAGTCTTGAGGCAGGTGCCGGCCGGGACCAGTTTCCAGGCATTGGCCTGATCCTTGGTTTTCGAGGTGCCCGCGCAGGAAGTACCGGCGCCCGCAGCGCAATCGTTCTTGCCGGCTTCGGCAATGCCGAAGCATTTCTGCATGTCATCGGCAGCGTGGGCGGTGGTGGTCAGGGCAGACAAGCTCAGGGCGGTACCCAGGGCCAGGGCGAGGGTGGCAGCGGACAGGGAGCGAGTGGTGGTGGTCATGATGTTTCTCCAGCAGTGAGGTTGAGTAAGGAAGCGTTTGTGCTTGCTTACACCACTAGAGAAAGGGGGAGGGGAACCGTTACAGGCCCATCAAGAAAAAACTCAGATATTGCAAAACTGAAGGGGGCACGCAAAACAAATGTGGGAGCGAGCAAGCCCGCTCCCACACAATCTCACTTATTATTCCAGAACGCTTAGCCGCCCAGGTAGGCCTCACGCACCTTTGGATCGGTCAGGAGTTGTTCGCCGCTGCCCTGCATCACCACCCGACCGTTTTCCAGCACGTAAGCCCGGTCGGCGATTTTCAACGCCTGGTTGGCGTTCTGTTCCACCAGGAACACCGTGACCCCGTCCTTGCGCAGTTGCTCGATGATGTCGAAGATCTGCTGGATGATGATCGGCGCCAGCCCCAGGGACGGCTCGTCCAACAGCAGCAGCTTGGGCTTGCTCATCAATGCCCGACCGATGGCGAGCATTTGCTGCTCCCCTCCGGACATGGTGCCGCCACGTTGGTTGAAGCGCTCCTTGAGTCGCGGGAACAGGTGCAACACCTTATCCATCTGTTCCTGATAGTCACCCTTATCGGTGAAGAAACCGCCCATGGCGAGGTTTTCTTCCACGGTCAGGCGAGCAAACACGCGACGGCCTTCCGGCACCACCGCGATGCTCTTGCGCATGATGTCCGAGGAGTGTTGGCCCACCAGTTCTTCACCCAGGTAACGGATGCTGCCGCTGTAAGCCTGGGGCGAACCGCATAGGGTCATCAGCAGGGTGGACTTGCCGGCACCGTTGGCGCCGATCAGCGTAACGATCTCGCCCTGGCGCACTTCGACGTTAACGTCGTGCAACGCCTGGATCTTGCCGTAGAAGGTGGAAACGTTTTCGAATTGCAGCATTTACGCTTCCCCCAAATAGGCTTTGATCACTTCCGGATTGTCGCGGATCTGTTCCGGTGTCCCGTCGGCCAGTGGCGTGCCCTGGTTGATCACCACGATATGGTCGGAAATGCTCATGACCAGTTTCATGTCGTGCTCGATCAGCAACACGGTGGCGTTGTTTTCTTCGCGCAGCACACCGATCAGCGCCTTGAGGTCCTCGGTTTCGCGAGGGTTCAGCCCGGCGGCTGGTTCGTCGAGCATGAGGATCCGTGGGCGGGTCATCATGCAGCGGGCGATTTCCAGCCGACGTTGCTGACCGTAGGCCAGGGTCCCGGCAGGGCGGTTGGCAAACTCGGTGAGGTTGACCTTGTCCAGCCAGTACTCGGCATATTCCATAGCCTCGCGCTCGCTTTTGCGAAACGAAGGCGTCTTGAACAGGCCTGCAAAGAAGTTGGTGTTCAGGTGACGATGCTGGGCGATCAACAGGTTCTCGACCGCTGTCATGTCCTTGAACAACCGCACGTTCTGGAAGGTACGCACCACACCCTTGCGGGCGATTTGATGGCCGGCCAGGCCCTGGATCGGCTGGCCGTCCAACAGGATGCTGCCACCGCTGGGTTTGTAGAAGCCGGTCAGGCAGTTGAACACCGTGGTCTTGCCGGCGCCGTTGGGGCCGATAAGGGCTACAACCTGTTTTTCTTTTACGGTCAGGGCCACGCCGTTGACCGCCAGCAAGCCGCCGAAGCGCATGCTCAAGTTTTCGACTTTCAGGATCTCGCGGCTCATTTGCGCAGCTCCATGTGTGGACGTTGCATGGGCAGCAGGCCTTGAGGACGCCAGATCATCATCAGCACCATCATGGCGCCGAACATCAACATGCGGTATTCACTGAACTCACGCATCATTTCCGGCAGCAGGATCATCACGATCGCCGCCAGGATCACGCCCAGCTGCGAGCCCATGCCACCCAGTACCACGATGGCGAGGATGATCGCCGATTCGATGAAGGTGAATGACTCCGGTGTCACCAAGCCCTGGCGCGCGGCAAAGAAGCTGCCGGCAAAACCGGCGAACGCGGCGCCGAGGGTGAAGGCCGAGAGTTTGATGATGGTAGGGTTCAGACCCAAGGCGCGGCAGGCGATTTCGTCTTCACGCAGCGCTTCCCAGGCACGCCCGATAGGCATGCGCAACAAACGGTTGATCACGAACAGTGCCGCCAGGGCCAGCAACAGGGCCACCAGGTACAGGAACACCACCTTGCTCACCGGGTTGTAATCCATCCCGAAGTACTCATGGAACGTCTGCATCCCCTCGGCTGCGGTGCGGTCAAACGACAGCCCGAAAAACGTCGGCTTGGGAATGCTGCTGATGCCGTTAGGGCCGCCCGTGAGATCCGTGAGGTTACGCAGGAACAGGCGGATGATTTCACCGAAGCCCAGGGTCACGATCGCCAGGTAATCCCCCCGCAAGCGCAACACCGGGAAACCCAGCAGGAAGCCGAAGGTGGCCGCCATCAGGCCGGCGAGTGGCAGGCAGATCCAGAAGCTCCAGCCGAAGTAATGCGACAGCAACGCGTAGGTGTAGGCACCCACGGCGTAGAAGCCCACATAACCCAGGTCCAACAACCCTGCGAGACCGACCACGATGTTCAGGCCCAGGCCGAGCAGCACGTAGATCAGGATCAGGGTCGCGATGTCGACGGCGCCTCGGGAGCCAAAGAACGGCCAGACCAGCGCGGCCACGATCAGGCCGATGATGATCCAGCGCTGGGTGCGCGGCAGGGTCAGGAACTGGCCGACCTTGGGCGAGACCAGCGGGCCACGGTTGGACTTGAACAAGGTACCGACCTGCTGGCTGAACAACACCCGCAGGAACATCAGCACCGAGCACAGGCCAATAACGGACAAGGTCAGGGGGCCGGTGCCATGCACTTCAAGGTTGATCCCGACAATGCTCAACTTCAGCCCGAGTACCGGGAAGGCCACGGCCCACACCAGCAAGGCGCTGAACAGCGCCTGTTTAAGATATTTACTCATACTTTCTCAACCTCCGGACGGCCCAGAATGCCGGTCGGCCGGAACAACAGCACCAGAACCAAAAGACCGAATGCCACCACGTCCTTGTACTGGTCACCGAACACATCGGCGCCAAAGGCTTCGGCCACCCCCAGCACCAGCCCACCGAGCATGGCGCCCGGAATGCTGCCGATGCCGCCCAATACCGCCGCGGTAAAGGCCTTCAGGCCCACCAGGAAACCGGCGTTGGGGTTGATCACGCCATACTGCATGCTCAGCAACACGGCAGCGACGGCCGCCAGTGCGGCACCGATGACGAAGGTCAGGGCGATGATGTTGTTGGTGTTGATCCCCAGCAGGTTGGCCATCTTGATGTCTTCGGCGCAGGCGCGACAGGCACGCCCCAGACGAGAGCGGGAGATGAACAGGGTCAGGCCCAGCATGGCCACCAGGGTGACGACGAAGACCAGGATCTGCATGTAGGAAATCAGGACTTCTTCCGCGCCGCCCGGACCAAAGGAGATGCTCCCCGGGATCAGGTTGGGAATGGATTTGTCCTTGGAGTCCTGGGACAGCAATACAGTGTTCTGCAGGAAAATCGACATGCCGATCGCAGAGATCAGCGGGATCAAACGGTTGCTGCCGCGCAAGGGTCGGTAAGCGACGCGTTCGATACTGTAGCCATAGGCACTGGTCACGACGATCGACGCGATGAACGCGGCGGTCATCAACAGCGGCAGAGAGTGGATACCCATCATGGCCAGCCCGGCAAGGGCGATGAAGGCCACGTAGGAACCAATCATGTATACCTCGCCATGGGCGAAGTTAATCATTCCAATGATGCCGTAAACCATTGTGTAGCCAATGGCTATCAAGGCATAGGTGCTGCCAATGGTCAGCCCATTAACCAGCTGTTGGAAAAAATGATAGATCTCAGGCATTACAGCGCTCCTAAAAACCCGATACGCATTTCACTGGTGGAGTCAATTTCCGGCTCGGTGCCCTGTTCTGTGATCAGGTTGCACAAAGCGTTTGCCAGCGAACCGCTGGTGACGGTTTTAAGATTTTCAGGTGAGCCAGCGCCCGGATCGCGGGTGCATGGCCCATAAACCTCGTAAAACAAAGCCCACTGTTTGCACAGTGGGCTTTCTGGCCAGTAATGCCTGGCTTACTGAGGAGAAACTTCGGTTTTTGGTTTGCCGAAGTGCCATTCGTAGACGACGAATTTGAAGTCCTTCAGGTCGCCCTTGGCGTCGAAGCTCAGGTCGCCGGTTGGGGTCTTGAAGGTACCGGCGTGGATGGCAGCAGCCACCTTGGCGGTGTCTTCGCTTTTCGCGGCAGCGATGCCACCGGCGATCACTTCAATAGCCGAGTAGGCCGGAAACACGAACGGACCGGTTGGGTCCTGCTTTTTCTTGGCGAACTCTTCCACGATTGCCTTGTTGGCAGGGTCGGTGTCGAAGGATTTCGGCAGAGTCACCAGCAGGCCTTCGGAAGCACCCTGGGCGATTTGCGAGATGGAGTCGTTGCCGACGCCTTCCGGACCCATGAACTTGGCGTTCAGGCCTTTTTCCTTGGATTGGCGCAGGATCAGGCCCAGCTCTGGGTGATAGCCGCCGTAGTAGACGAAGTCGACATTGGCTTGCTTGAGCTTCTGGATGATCGAGGAGAAGTCTTTGTCGCCGGCGTTCAGGCCTTCGAAGACCGCGACTTTCACGCCTTTCTTCTCCAGGGTCTGCTTCACGGCGGTGGCGATGCCCTCACCGTATTGCTGTTTGTCGTGCAGTACGGCGACGATTTTAGGCTTCACGTGGTCGGCAATGTAGTTGCCGGCTGCCGGGCCCTGGGCGCTGTCCAGGCCGATGGTGCGGAAGATCAGCTTGTAGCCACGGGAGGTGATTTCCGGGCTGGTGGCCGCGGGGGTAATCATGATGACGCCTTCGTCTTCGTAAATGTCGGACGCTGGCTGAGTGGAGCTGGAGCAGAGGTGACCGACCACGAACTTGACGCCGTCGTTCACCACTTTGTTGGCTACGGCTACTGCTTGTTTAGGATCGCAAGCGTCGTCGTACTCCTTGGCTTCGAGCATTTTTCCATCGACGCCGCCCTTGGCGTTGATGTCGGCGATGGCCTGCTTGGCCCCCATGAACTGCATGTCGCCGTACTGGGTTACCGGGCCGGTTTTAGGGCCGGCGATGCCGATCTTGATGGTGTCAGCTGCGAACGAATGGCTGGCAACCCCGGCCAGAACCATAGCGGCAAACAGTTTGGAAATCTGCTTAGTAGCCTTATTCATAGTGCTCCACTCTTACTGTTGTATTTTTTATAGTTCTAGCGGCCTTGTGGGCTACAGAACCGGATCAGATATCTCGGATATCCCCCGGCAGCGGCCTGGCAACTGTACCGGTACAGTGTAGAGCGCCGGTTGATCGCTTGAAAAGCTAGCTGCTGGGGGCAAAACCCGGGCGTGTCGCTTAAATGAAAGAAAAAGACAGAATTGCGGCGGGTCATACCAGAGTTTCGGGCAATCCTTGGCTTTCCTGGCACTTTCTCTCGGGACCTCATTTGCAACTGGGTTTTTCTACTAGAGGCTCGACGGTATGATTGCGCCGATTTTTTTCCTCAGGTGAACTCCCATGACGCAAGAACCTAGCACCCTCTATGCCAAGCTGCTCGGCGAGACCGCCGAAATCTCCTGGAAGGAGCTTGAGCCGTTCTTTGCCAAGGGTGCCCTATTGTGGGTCGACGCCAGCCTGGATTTGATCGAGGCCGCCGAGGCGATGGCTGAAGATAATCGGGAGAAAGTCGCGGGCTGGCTGGCTTCAGAGATCTTTGGCGAGGTGTCTGCAACGCGGGCGCTGGACCTGGTTGAGCGTGATCCTCCATTGTGGGCGGTGGTGGTTTCGCCGTGGATTCTGATCCAGGAAAGGGCAGCGCAAGAAAAGCCTGCACGAAAATAGTGCGTGAATTTTCCGGCTGCAAGTGTGTAGCGGAGTAACCGCTTTCACCGTGATGGCATCTTGCCCGTGAAGAAAGGTCACAGCCCAGGGTGACGTGCGCGTCATGGGAACAGTTCCCGCCGTGGCCGAGGGCTGTGGGAATTGTTTCCGGGTGTGGCAAGGATCTGGATATCGGGTGGCTGACGGACCGCTTTCGCGAGCCAGTCGAATCGCCGCACCGTCGAGGATCTTCGCCGGGTTTTCGAACTCGTTGAGCAAATCGTCGGCGATCAGCGTATTGGCCTTACCACTGAGGTCGGATCTGTCCGTCCGAGCGCCGGGTCTTTCGCCAGCGTTACATCTTTACCTCCCGCCAGGCTTAACGGGTTGAGCAGGTTGCGCTGATCCAGGCCCGCGATAACCGCAGTGATGTCGCTGACCGGCACTGCAGCGCTGAGCAGGTAACCCTGGACGAAGTCGCAGCCATGTTTCTGTAATATCTCCAGTTGTTGCACGGTTTCGACACCTTCGGTGATCACCTGCAGGTGCAGCGTGTGAGCCATGCCGATGATCGCCTGGACAATCTCGATGTCGGCGGTGGATTTGGGAATGTCCTGGATGAACGAACGATCGATTTTCAGGGTGTTCAGCGGCAGGCGCTTTAAATAGGCAAGGGATGAATAACCGGTACCAAAGTCGTCGATGGACAGCGAGACGCCCAAGGCACGGATTTGCCGCAGCAGCACCAGAGTACTGCTGATATTGCCCATCAATGCGTTCTCGGTTACCTCCAGCTCCAGGCGGTGCGCGGCGATCCCGCTACTGCGCAGGGCGCTTTCGATTTCATCGGCCAGTTCATCCCGGGCCAGGTTGAGCGCCGAGCAGTTCACGGCCATGGTCAGTTCGGGGTAGCCTCGCTCGGACAGCAGGCTCAAGTCGGCACAAGCCTGGCGGAGTACCCAGTTGTCCAGTTCACCAATCAACCCGTTGTGCTCGGCAATGCTGATAAACCGATCAGGCGTCAGCAGCCCGTGTTGCGGATGTTGCCAGCGCACCAGGGCTTCGAGCCGGGTGATCTTGCCTTTTTGCAGATCAAGAATGGGCTGGTAGTACAGCACTAACTCGTTCCTGTCCCGCAGGGCACTGCGCAGTTCTTCTTCCAGTTGCAGTTCAAGAAAGGCCCGGGTTTTCAGGTTGGAACTGAAGAAATTCAGGCTGTTTCGACCGGCACCCTTGGACTGGTAGAGCGCAAGGTCAGCGGTTTTCAGCAGTTCCTCGCTGGTACTGCCATCCTCGGGGAACAGGCTGATACCGATGCTGGTGGTCATCACCATGCGCCGGCCCGCCAGTTCGATGGGGTCTTTCATTTTCTGCATGATGCGCTGAGCCAGATGCCGTGCTTCGTCGCGATGGTGAATGCTGATCAGGATGCAGAACTCGTCACCACCAAAACGGGCGACCACGTCATCGTGGCTGCGCACTGAACCTTTGATTTGGTTGGCGAGGACGGTGAGCAGTTGGTCGCCTGCGTCATGGCCGAGGCTGTCGTTGATGCGTTTGAAGTGATCGATGTCGAGGAAGATCACCGCGAGCATGCCTTTGCTCTGCGTCTTTTCAGCGAGTTTCTCGGCGAAGATCTGATTGAAACCACGACGATTGAGCAGGGTGGTCAAGGCGTCGTAATGAGCCACTTGTTGCAGGGAAGCCCGGGCCTGGTCCAGCTCGCTGAGCAACGCGTTGACCCGCCGCAGGTCAGTTTCTTTGTGTTGCAGCTTTTTGTCCGCCAAGGCGGCGCTGATGCTGCTGCCGATCACCAGCAGGGTGATCACTGCCATCATCAGCCCCAGTTGCATGGGGTTGTTGTCCAGAGGCACCGAGGGGGCCACACCGCTGGGGAGCATCAGCTTCATCGCCGCCATGCCGGTAAAGTGCATGGTGAGAATGCCAGCACCGAGCACCAGGCAGGCGGCGTATTTGAGTAACTGATGGAACATGCCACTGCCGTTGCGCAAATAGCGCGATAGCAAGAGCGCCGCCAGGCTGGCGCCCATCGCAATCACAATGGACAGCACGAGCAACCCAGTCTCGAAGTACGGCACCGCCTCGGAACGCATGGCGCCCATACCGACGTAGTGCATCAGCGCTATGCCCAGTCCCATCCATATCGAGGCCAGCAGGTATTGGTGCCAATGCAGTTGCGCATGACTGAGGGTTTGCATGGCGAACAACGACGCGATCAGGGCGATCAGCAACGAGGCGAACGTCATGGTCAATTCGTAGTGAATGGCAACGGGCGTCTGGAAGGCCAGCATGCTGATGAAATGGGTGGACCAGATGCCGCCTGCCAGACAAGCCGCACCGAGCCAGCGCCAACGGCGCTGTGCTGTGGGGTTGTCGACATGCCCGACCCGTTCGGCCATGTTGAGGGTGCCAAAACTCGCCGCACAGGCGACCAGATACGCCAGTAGCACCAGAAAGGGGTTATGACTGCAGTTGAGTAATAAATGCCCGTTCTCTGGAAGGTCGGTAAAAAAATGCAAACCAAGCCATTCCATAGCATGTCCCGTTACAGAGTCATCTTGTGTCACTGCCAGCGGCTATGACCTATGACGTCCAGTATAGAAGCGTCAGGCGAATCGCAAGGCGTAATGGCATTTTGATTGCAATTATTTTGGCATGCCGACGATAACGTTTGATGCTAAGCGCTGATGGGCAGCTCGAACGCGTAGATTGGCTCCAGAAGCGGTGGCAATCCGAACGCTGCTCGAGCCGCATCACAATCGACATTCGCTTCGCCCTGGCTCCAGGACGACTCGAACTCCCGGCAGACACTGGAGCGCTGCTGATAGATCGAGCAACTCGTGCTTTTCCCCACTTCTCCCTCGAGGCTGCAGCAACGCGCGGGTTTGCTGTCGGTACCGATCATTGCCACCCGGCTGGGGTTGATCTGTACCACCAGGTCATCGGGCACCGTTCCACCCGATGAGGCGCATTCGCCCCAAAAGAAAGACACGCGAAAGTGTGAACAGCAGGCACCGCAACTCAGACACGGGCTGGCTTCGGACATGGGCGTCTTCAATAAGAAAGGCAAGGGAGGGGGGAACGGAAGGCTCGCCATTCTAATCGTGTTGCGCGCCTTGGGAAGGGGGGCAAGCGCTTATATTTCTGTGGGCCGAAGCCTTGTCTGCGGGAATGAAATTACGCCCTATCAGCTTTACGAATCATTACAGACAACCGGGTCGTGGCTGACTAGATTGCAGGTTCCGGGCAGGATGCGTCGGGCATCGCAGCTCTATAACAATAAAAGAGACGGACCCATGCAGAACTCGACCCAAGCGGCGAATGCCTGGCGCATTCTGTTCCTGTTGTTCCTGGCCAACCTGTTCAATTTTTTCGATCGCACCATCCCCGCGATCATTATCGAACCGATCCGTATGGAGTGGCACCTCAGCGACTTCCAACTGGGCATCATCGGTACCGCCTTTACCATCGTCTATGCCATTGCCGGCCTGCCCCTGGGGCGCATGGCCGATACCGGTTCGCGCAGCAAGCTGATGGGCTGGGGCCTGGCGGCATGGAGCGGGCTGACGGCGGTCAATGGTTTGGTGGGCAGTTTCTGGACCTTCCTGCTGGTACGCATGGGCATCGGTATCGGTGAAGCCAGCTATGCGCCAGCGGCCAATTCGTTGATTGGTGACCTGTTCCCGGCTCACCGCAGGGCCAGGGCCATGGGCATTTTCATGCTGGGCCTGCCCTTGGGCCTGTTGCTGGCGTTCTTCACCATCGGCGCGATGGTCAAGGCGTTCGACAGCTGGCGCGCGCCGTTCTTTATTGCCGCCGTGCCGGGGTTGATCCTTGCGGTGTTCATGTTTTTTATCAAAGAACCCAAGCGCGGAGCGGCGGAAACCGTGCAGGTTTCCCAGGAGCGTGTGGACCGTCCGGTTCGCCGCGTGTTGGCCATTCCAACTTTTCTCTGGCTGGTGCTGGCCGGGCTGTGCTTCAACTTTGCGACGTACGCCTGCAATTCATTTCTGGTGCCGATGCTACAGCGCTACTTTCTGATGCCGTTGCAGGACGCGGCTGTCGCGACCGGGGTCATTGTCGGCGTGACGGGGCTGGTAGGCCTGACGCTGGGGGGATGGATTGCTGACAAGATCCATCAACGAATTGCCAATGGTCGGCTGTTGTTCGCTGCGTTCAGCCTGATCATTTCGACTGTTACCACTGCGTGGGCGTTGCATGCCGGGCGGATCGATATCGGTGTGTTTGTGGCGCTGTTCAGTGTTGGATGGTTGTTTGCCTACAACTTCTATACCTGCGTTTACACCGCGATTCAGGATGTGGTGGAGCCGCGCCTTCGAGCCACAGCCATGGCGCTGTATTTTGCCGGGTTGTATTTGTTGGGCGGCGGTTTGGGGCCGGTGGTAGTGGGTGCTTTGTCCGATCATTTTGCTCATTCGGCGATGTACGCGGCGGGCGTTGAACAGATGACTGAGGCGTTTAAAGCCGTGGGGCTGCATGACGCCATGTACTTGATCCCGGTGGCGTTGTTTTTGACCATGCTGTTTCTGTTCCAGGCGTCGCGGTGTTTTGTGAAGGATGCCAAGCGGATGAAGGACGGGTTGGTGGCGGAAGAGGTGCCGGCGACCGCAGTCACCGCCTGAACTGTAGATACCTTCTTGCGCGTCACCAGGCAAGAGCCCTGTCAGGTCATACATTTGGCCCGTTGTAGCCGCTGCCGAGGCACGAGGCTGCAATAAGGGCCGCAGGACCTTCAGTGGTTTCAAGATCCTGGCGACTGCTGCGCAGCCGATCGCAGGCTGCGCCAGCGGCTACAGGAATAAAAAAGGCCCGCATTGTGCGGGCCTTTTTATTCAGCAGGGCAGAGCGGTAATCAACCCGCCACGAGTACCCGAATCGCTTCCAGTCGCAACGCCGCTTTGTCGAGCATGGCCAGGCCTTGCTCGCGTTGCTGGCGCAGGGCAACCAGTTCGCTGTCACGTACGGTCGGGTTGACCGCTTGCAGGGCAGTCAGTCGCGCCAGTTCTTCGTCGGTATCAGCGGCCAAACGACGCTGTGCCTCGGCCACACGTTCAGCGTGGCGCGGGAAGATTTTCTCTTCACCGGCGTTGATCCGTGGCGTCAGCTGGTCGCGCTGTGCCTGGACAAACTTGTTGGCGCTGGCCCGTGGCACGCTTTCCAGTTGGTCGTTCAAAGTTTCGAACGACACTCGACCGGACAAGTCATTACCGTTGGCATCCAGCAGGCAGCGCAGCGCGGCCGGTGGCAAGTAGCGGCCCAGTTGCAGCGAGCGCGGGGCAACCACTTCGCTGACGTAGAGCAGTTCCAGCAACACGGTACCGGGCTTGAGCGCCTTGTTCTTGATCAGCGCCACGGCGGTGTTGCCCATGGAGCCGGACAGCACCAAATCCATGCCGCCCTGAACCATCGGGTGTTCCCAGGTGATGAACTGCATGTCTTCGCGAGACAGCGCCTGGTTGCGGTCGTAGGTGATGGTCACGCCTTCGTCGTCGCCGAGCGGGAAGCTGGCATCGAGCATTTTTTCGCTGGGCTTGAGGATCAGCGCGTTTTCCGAATGGTCTTCGCTGTCGATGCCGAAGGCGTCGAACAGGGTTTCCATGTAGATCGGCAGGGCGAACTGATCGTCTTGCTCAAGGATGTCCTCGACCAGCGCGTCACCTTCGCCAGCGCCGCCGGAGTTGAGCTCCAGCAGACGATCGCGACCGGTGTGCAGTTCGGCTTCCAGACGCTCGCGCTCGGCGCGGGCTTCATCGATCAGCGCTTGCCACTCGCCGTCATCGGCGTTTTCCAGCAGCGGCAGCAGGCGTGGACCGAACTGATGCTGCAGGGCGTTGCCGGTCGGGCAGGTGTTGAGGAAGGCGTTCAGCGCTTCGTGGTACCACTGGAACAGCCGCTCTTGAGGGCTGGTTTCCAGGTAGGGCACGTGCAGTTCGATCACATGTTTCTGGCCGATCCGGTCCAGACGGCCGATCCGCTGTTCCAGCAGGTCCGGGTGGGACGGCAGGTCGAACAGCACCAGGTGATGGGAGAACTGGAAGTTGCGACCTTCACTGCCGATTTCAGAGCAGATCAGCACTTGGGCGCCGAACTCTTCATCGGCGAAGTACGCAGCAGCGCGGTCCCGCTCGAGGATGTTCATGCCTTCGTGGAACACTGTGGCCGGGATACCGGAGCGCACGCGCAGGGCGTCTTCCAGGTCCATCGCGGTTTCGGCGTGGGCGCAGATCACCAGGACCTTGGTGCGCTTGAGCATTTTCAGCTGGTCGATCAGCCACTCGACCCGAGGGTCGAAGCGCCACCAGCGTTGTTCTTCGTCGACGTCGGGCTGCGACTGGAAGCTGACTTCCGGGTACAGCTCGGCGTGTTCACCCAGCGGCAGTTCGAGGTACTCGTCCGGGCACGGCAGCGGGTAGGCGTGCAGCTTGCGCTCCGGGAAACCTTGCACGGCGGCGCGGGTGTTGCGGAACAGCACGCGGCCAGTGCCATGGCGGTCCAGCAGTTCGCGGACCAGGCGGGCACTGGCTTGCGCATCGCCATCGTTGACGGCGGCCAGCAGGGCTTCGCCTTCGTTGCCGAGGAAACCCTGAATGGTCTTGTGGGCGGCCGGGGACAGACGGCCCTTGTCCAGCAACTCCTGGACGGCCTCGGCCACCGGGCGATAGTTTTCGCTCTCGGCACGGAAGGCGTGCAGGTCGTGGAAACGGTTCGGGTCCAGCAGGCGCAGACGCGCAAAGTGACTGTCCTGGCCCAGTTGCTCCGGGGTCGCGGTGAGCAGCAGTACGCCTGGAATCACTTCGGCCAGTTGTTCGACCAGCGAGTATTCAGGGCTGGCTTTCTCTTCATGCCACACCAGATGGTGGGCTTCGTCGACCACCAGCAAGTCCCAGCCGGCTGCGAACAGCGCGTCCTGGGCTTTCTCGTCGTCCACCAGCCATTCCAGGGCCACCAGCGCGAGCTGAGTGTCTTCGAAGGGGTTGGCGGCATCGCTTTCGATAAAGCGTTCTTCGTCGAACAGCGCAACCTGCAGGTTGAAGCGGCGGCGCATTTCCACCAGCCATTGGTGTTGCAGGTTTTCCGGGACCAGGATCAGCACGCGGCTGGCACGACCCGACAGCAACTGGCGATGGATTACCAGGCCGGCTTCGATGGTCTTGCCCAGGCCCACCTCATCTGCGAGCAAAACCCGTGGTGCGATACGGTCGGCGACTTCACGGGCAATGTGCAGTTGGTGCGCGATAGGTTGCGCACGCACGCCGCCCAGGCCCCAGAGCGAGGACTGCAACTGGCGGCTGGTGTGTTCCAGGGTGTGGTAGCGCAGGGAGAACCAGGCCAGCGGATCGATCTGCCCGGCGAACAGACGGTCGCTGGCCAGACGGAACTGGATGAAGTTCGACAGTTGGGTTTCTGGCAGGGTGACCTGCTCGTTCTGCCCATTGAGGCCGTGGTAGACCAGCAGGCCGTCGACATCGTCGACTTCGCGCACGGTCATTTTCCAGCCTTCGAAATGGGTGATGGTGTCACCCGGCGAGAACCTCACACGAGTGAGGGGCGCATTCCGTAGCGCATACTGGCGGGTGTCGCCAGTGGCCGGATAGAGCACGGTTAACAAGCGGCCGTCCTGTGCGAGAACGGTGCCTAACCCCAGCTCTGCTTCGCTGTCACTAATCCAGCGTTGCCCCGGTTGATACTGCTGCGCCATGCTGCCTGACTCCCGCCGTGAAAAAGCCGACTATTCTAACGGAACACGGCTTCCAGACCAAAAGGAATAGGTGCAGCTTCAAGCTTTAAGCTGTAAGCGGCAAGAAAAAGGGCAGTGCGTTCGTCAGATAGATGACGATTGGTTCACAAGTTGGCGAGCGCAGGCTCAAGTCGTTACCTCACCAGCCGACAGCTTGCTGACAGGAGACCGATAATTATGCTGCCACCCATGCTGCCCTTGAGTGTTGTGCCCGTGACGTCGCAACTCGATCCGGCACGCCAGAAACCCGATATCCCTCCCGTGGCGCCGGTTCAACCGGGCTCCAACCAAAGCACCATCGACTTGAAAAAAGGCGATGCCGAACAGTCGACTTTGCTGCTGCGCGAGGAACAGCGACGTCAGCAGGAACAGCAGAAGCGTCGGCGTGAAGCCAACGAAGATGCTGAACAGCACCTGGCTATTCCTGGCGATGAACTCAACGCCGACAATACCGTGCCGGTGATACCGCTGATCGAGGATGCGCCCCGGCAAGGGTTGTGGGTGGATGTCGAGGTCTAAGGTAGCCGCGTACGAGGCTGCGATGGGCTGCTGGCAGACCCTGAGGGCTTCAAAGGTGCGCAGGGGCCAGCAAGGGCGGAAAATCCTTGTGCAGTAACACGTTATGGGTTCGTTGGGTCAGTGGGAAAGTCCGGTTTTGCAGGCAAGTCGGGCCGATGACATGGATTTTGTTGACGGTCTGTTTGCGGCACGGCGGGTCAGGCCGCATTATTGAGGCATTCCAGCCACTGCGTAAGCCAAGCCATGAGTGACGATGACAAGCTGATTGACCTGAATGCCGAACGGGCCAAACGTGTGCATGACCTCAATGACAAACGCCTTAATGAAGTACGCCAGGCGTTTGAACAGGCGATGCCGTTGGGAAAAGCCAAGAAAAAGTCGAAAAGCAAACCGAAAAAGCGTTGAGCTGACCTGCATCTATTGATGCAGGTCAGTTATTTCCCTTCTTTACGCCCCGTCGCGGGCGACATTGATCCTTGTCAATTTCTCCTCTCGTCTTCTTGGTTAACTTAGCTCTATCGCAACAGGGCAAGTGCAGGAGGCCGGTCATGTTTTTCGATAATGTCGTATTTGCCGGAGTGCTGACTGTCGGCCTCATGGTGATGTTTTTTGTAGGATTTGGAATTTTTATCTGGAAGGACGCTAACAAGCGTAAGAAGCCTTAGGTCTTTCCGGGTTACATGAGCACGCAAGGCATTTTGGGCGACTTCGGTCGCCCTTTTTTTGCTTGGGATTTGGTGGGGTGGGGGGCGGTTTTTTAGCTGGCAAGGATGAGTGCATATCTGTTGCTGCGGTTACGGCTGCTATTGGTTTCGCTTTTACAGCGACTCACTTTGCAAAAGCGGCAAAGTAAGCAAAACGCTCTTGCCCCACCACTCGGTGCCTCGCCTAGGCTCGGCATGCCCTCACTCCGGCATTGCTCCGTGGGCCGCCGCAATGGGCCATCCCTGGCCCAGTGCGGCTAAACCGGCGTCCTGCCGGTTTACCCACGGATCAATGCCTACGTTCAGCCAGCGTGGTTTAACGGGGCGCCTAAGATCAACGTCAAAAGCAGATCAAGAGCAC
>NZ_JAGGOG010000017.1 GCF_018614655.1 Pseudomonas fluorescens
TTTGCTCTTGGCTCCAGCGGCGCCGCCGCTCCCGGCCCAAAAGCTCCCCACTCTTATCGTTGCGGTTAGTCATAAACATAACCGTTTGCCGATCCCTTATCGGAAGGGGGAAACGGTGTCCTGCCTGGAAATGCACACCACCTTAGCCTTGGGAAATCAGGAAAAAGCGTGTCTCATGCAGTCCACGTTAATGAACGGATGCCTCGACCAAAATCGTTTATGGCACGGGCAAATCCAGCAGAAGACTTTTCTAAGCTACTGCCTCGCTTACACCTCCTATGTGGAGTGACGCACCATGATGATTGGCCCCACGCACAATAAATACCCCTTTCCAAACCACATTACGGAAGACGGATAACTCTGCCAGACGCACATTAGCTGAGACACCAGCCACTTTGCGTAAGATGCAGCCACATTATTGAGACGCTCACGCAGGCTGCCTGAGACGGACCAAACCGCGCAAAAAACGGACGGTTTCCTGATGGTGGTCCATCAGGTCCGTTTCCCGAGGTTTAACCACAAGACACCCCATTGCAGAAATAAATGGATCCCTTACATTAGACCACTACAATTGCACTTGCTAAAGGCTGCAGACAGCCTACACTCGTAAAAATATGAAGCGAACGTCCAGCACCCGCCTTCATATTCCAATTACATACACTTCTGGAGTCGTCATCATGAATTTGAAGCCTACTTTCCAAAAAGTACTATGTATCACTGCCATGGCTAATGCTCTATTGGTCGTCCAGCCTGCTTTTGCATTGACGCTTGATCTAGGTCCAGTAGGACAAGTCACGTTAGGAGAGCTTAATGGCGATGGCGGAAAGGCATGGCTTGATATCAGTATAATACCCACAGGTCCAATGTCTGGCACCGGATACCCCTCGTCCCTTGCAGAAGCAAAATTGGCAGCAGGTGGTGTTATAGTGGAAGCATTCCCAAGTGAAAAAATTCCTGAATAGAACCGTCCGTGCAGTAGTAGCCTAATAATTTACTCGAAAAAATGTTGGACGTTTTGGCGATGCGCTTCTTATAGGATTAATGACTTCATCTATGAAGATAAGGAAACACACTGCCCGGCTAGGCACGTGGCTTATCGTCGGGCAGTCATCATGTTGACGCGCCAGATTAGTGGTCCAATTCGGTGATGATCGTGCGGGCGGTTTTTATTCGCTCGGCAATTGGGTAGTTTTTATTCGCCATCACACCGATCCCCCGGAGGCGCGCAACACCTTGGCCAGAGCGGTTTTCTTCAATCGCCTCGGTGAAATAAGGAATCGGAGCTTCGAGCCACAGCGCTATCGGGCCAGCGGATTGAACCTGGTGACCGCCGCCGACGTGGTGTGGAACACGGCCTACCTGGAGCGGGCAACCCAATGGCTGACTGATACCGGAAAGCCAGTGAACAGCGACCTGTATCAGTACCTGTCGCCGATGGGCTGGGAGCACATCAACCTGACCGGCGCTTACGTCTGGCGGCAGAGCCATAAGCTCGAAGACGGTAAATTCAGGCCGCTACGACAGCTCGGAAAACCTTAGCGATTTTTTCCGAATTTTCTAGCCCCCCAGTTACAAGCACCACGGCAAAGGCAGCTTGCTGTTGCGGGTCAAGCGCAAGATCGAATACGCCAAGGCGAACTGCGTGCCAAGTCGAGCATCCCCTCCAGGTGATTAAGGGGCGTTTCAACGCATCGCAAGGTTCGCTACCATGGACTGGAAAAGAATACGCGCAGTTGTTCAGTCTGTTTGGCTGTTTGGGTTGGCCAATCTGTTGCTGGCCAAGCGGTATTTGCAACGGGAGGCGGGATAAATCCGCCCAAAAGGCGAGGCTGGCCCGCAAATCAGCGTAATGAGGGTAGAAATCAGCCCCGGAAACGCTGAACAAGGCCGAAGGGTTGTAAAAGCGGCTTGAAAATGGAGGGTGGCGCGAACGGGTTAATCCTTCAGCGTCTCCTTAGTAAGTACGATTTTTTCCAGTTTTGTAGGCGCCCCTATAATGCCCACCGAGCGCCACATACAACTGCACCGCATTGGTGCGTCGTGCAAGTACGTTCTGCAGCAGGTTCAACTCGGTGAAGCGACTCGATTGTTGTGCGTCGAGCCAAGGCTGAATATCAGTACTGCCCGCCAGCCAGCGCACTTTAGCTAATCGTTCCGATTCCCTCGCCAATGCCAATGCCTCACGTAAAAAAGCATTTTGCTCAGTCAGCTGCTGCCGGGCCGATAGGTTGTTCTCAACATCCTGCAGTGCTGCATACAGCGTCTTACGAAAGGCCACCAATGCTGTTTCGGCATTGATTCGCGCACTTTGACTGGCCAATCGGGCTGTATTGAATTCCAAAAAGGGCAGCGCCAAGGTTGCCGACAAGGAGCCCACAGGGTGGGTCATGAAACTGCTTAGCGAGGAGCTGGTGGTGCCCACAGAACTGGTTAGAGCCAGGGTCGGGTAAAAACCTAAGCGTGTGGCATCCGCTAATGCCAAGGCACTGCGTACCCGAAGCTCGGCGGCATGCACATCCGGGCGATTGCCGAGAATCTCGATAGGCAGCCCAGCTGCTAGTGTAGGTAGCGGCGTATCCGGCACGTCCTGAAGCTCCGGCAACTCGATACCGGACATAACTCCTACGGTCAGCACAAAAGCATTGCGTAACGTGACCAGTTGCTGACCGGTTCTGTGTCTGTGCCGCCTCCTGGGTTGCAAGGTTCTGCCGGGTTAGTATCACGTCACGAAACGTGGTGGCTCCCGCGCTGTAACGCGCCTCGGCCAGTTGCCTGGTATTACGAGCAACCTCCAGGTCTGCATCAGCGTTGGCGATTACACGATTCAGGTAGCCCAACTGCCATCGGCCTTGGGTCACTGAGACCTCCAAATTTAATCTCGCGGCGTGCCAGTCGTCCTCACTGGCCTGGGCATTGATATCAGCTGCATCACGTTGTGCCGCCTCCGCCCCCCATATATCCAGCGAATAACTCAGCGACCCAGTTACTCCAGCACTACGGATGGTCCTGGGAGATACGCCGTATTGCGTACTGAAAGGGCGAGTTATGCCGGCAGTGGACTCCAACAAAACATCTGGCCATAGAGAGGTGTTGGCCAATTCCGACTGCAACTGGGCCAGTTTGAGCTGCAGGGCACTGAGTTTCAGATCATCATTGTTCTGCATTGCACGGTCCAGCAACAAAGGCAACACTGGATCCCCCAATGATGACCAGAAGTCCTGCACATCAGATGCCAGGCGAAGCTGCCCAGGCTGTGCATACTGCCAACGCTCTGGTACCAGAGGTCGCGCGGGTTCAGTAGAGCGCAGCCAGCTACAACCGGGCAGCAGGAGCACGACGGCAATGGCGAAGCTGGATAGGAGGAGATGGTGATATCTATCTATGATCATCACATTCAATCTCGGGTCAAGGCCTGCGCAGGGTCAAGCCGGGATGCCTGACGGGCAGGAAACCAGCCCGAAAGACAGCCCACCACCACAGCACAGCCTATCGCCAGCCACAGTGTTTGCCCAGAGAACACCAGCCTCCACGGCAGGCTGAACAAGCCGAGCGCCTGTCCGATGACAAAGGACAGCAGGACGCCAATCACCGCGCCTAACACGCAGATCAGCACCGCTTCAGTCAAAAACTGCCACTGGATATCGCGCTGGCGAGCACCCACTGCCATGCGAATACCCGTTTCTTGGGTGCGCTCGGTCACCGACACCAACATGATGTTCATCACCCCCACACCGCCCACCAGTAGCGCCACCGATGCAACCAACGACAGGAACAGGGTAAGTCCAGAACTGACGCGTTCAATCGAGCTGACGAAGTTCTCGCTGTTTTGCAGGAAGAAGTCCTGTTGCCCGTGGATTCGCGTGAGCAAATTGGTGATGATCCGCTCTGCATCGGCGCTGGGAATGCGGTTATCAATGATGAGCGAGAGAGAGTTGAACCAGTTCTGCCCCAGCAGACGGCTGTTGGTGGTGCTCCAGGGAATCCATAGATTGAGGCCCGAACCGACAAACACTGCCTGGCTCTTGACCACGCCGATCACCTCGCATGGCAGTGTGCCGACCAGGATGACTTGCCCAAGGACATTGGCCGAGGCCGAGAAGAGCTTCTTCTTCAGGTTTTCATCGATCAGCACTACCTGGGTTTCACGCTCGATATCTCGTGACAGAAAACCACGACCTTCCAGCAGCTTCAATGACTTAATCTCCAGTACGCCGCTGCTGGCACCGTTAACTGTGACGTTGCTGTCGGTCTGCTGCCAACGTACTCGCGTGGTACCGGTAATACCCGGTGAAACGTGTTTGACCCAGGGCAATGCTGCCAGTGCATCAAGATCCCGTGGTAACAGCGAACGGATACCCGCCGCATGGTCATCTCCCCGCGACTTGCCAGGATAGAGCGTAATCAGGTTGCCACCCAGCACGTTGAAATTTTCTAGCACGTATTGCCTCGCCCCCTGACCCGCAGCATTGAGCAAGACCACCGAGAGGATACCGATTACGATGCCTAGCAAGGTCAGGCCGGTTCGTAGGCGGTGCGCACCCATGGTCCGGCATGCGCTCAGCAGTACGTCGCGGATCTGCCACCACCTAGACTGAACGCTGGAGCTCGATGAGGAGGCCGAGGCGAAGCACCGCGGCTGTTCACCCAGCGCTTCGTCGGAGGGCACATTCACCTGCGAAATAGCTTCACCCTGGCGGTCTTTGATCCTCCCATCGCGCAGATAAATAACCCTTGGTGCATAGCTCGCCACCATGGCATCGTGGGTAATGAGAATCACCGTGTGGCCCTGTCGGTGCAGGGACTGGAGTAATTTCATCACTTCCTGGCCGTTATGACTGTCTAGAGCGCCAGTGGGCTCATCAGCCAGGATGATTTCACCGCCGTTCATCAGCGCCCTGGCGATACTGACGCGCTGTTGCTGACCACCGGACAGGTGATTGACCCGGCGCTGCCCGAACGCCTCCATGCGCAGGAGGGTCAGTAGGTGCTCTGCCCTACCTCGCCGCTCTGATCGGGGGCGGTGAGCATAGCCTGCGGGCACCTCAACGTTGTGGAGCACTGACAGCGAGCTGATCAAGTGATAACGCTGGAACACAAAACCGAACCGTTCACGGCGCAGCCGGGCCAGTTCGTCACTGCTCATATGGGCCACATCCTCGCCTGCCACGAGGTATTGCCCGGAAGTAGGCCGGTCAAGGCAGCCAATGATATTCATCAGCGTCGATTTGCCCGACCCCGAAGCGCCCATGATCGCCACCATCTCACCCGCCTGGATCGTCAGGTCGATATTGTCGAGCACCATAGTGGCTGAACTGTCCACAAAGAAATGGCGACTCACGCCCTTGAGCAACAAGAGAGGCAACACTTCCCGCATTACTTGCCCCCCGGTGTCAAGTAATGTCCCATAACAACATTCTCTCCTTCGCGCAGCCCGTCTTTGATTTCGACACGCTGGCTGTTATCTATGCCAGTGTGGACTTCCCGTGCAACCGGCCGACCATCTGCCCCGACAACGCTTACCTGATAACGGTCTTGGGCAAGGTTTTCCCCCAAGGCGGTCAGCGGAATACTTAGGGCCTTTTCTGCTTCGCTGAGCACCACAATCACCTGAGCCGTCATCTCGGGGCGCAGCTTGCCGCTCTGATTGTCTACATCGAACAGGGCATTGAAGAACAGGGCATTGTTGATCTTTTCCGGTGCCGGCTCAAGGGTCTTGAGCGTACTGCAGAAACTTTGGCTGTTATAACCCAACGAGGTGAAACAGGCCTTCATGCCGAGGCTCAAGCGAGCGATGTCGGCTTCCGGGATCTGTGCCCTGACGGTCATGGTGGTAAGGTCGGCGATTTTCAGGATGATCGGGATCTGATAGGACGCCACCACGGTTTGTCCTTCCTCGGTCAGCACCTGGAGCACCGTGCCACTGACCGGAGCAACAATTCGTGTGTAACCGAGGTTGGTCTTGGCGTTGTCGACGCGCAGTTGCTGCTGGCGGATCTGGGCGATAATCACTACCAGTTGCGATTGCTGCAGTTGCATTTCAGCTTCAGCCGCTTCGAGATCTTGGCGTGCAGCGGCTTTCTGTTGAAACATATCCCGCTGGCGTTGTAGGGACAGGCGTGATTTCCTGACTTGGGCTTCGGTGGCTTTTTTTTGGGCCAAGAGGGCCCCGAGGGCGACCTGGGCATCGAGCAGGACGTTCTGCGACAGCGTCGGGTCTAACTCGGCCAGCAGTTGTCCTTCTTGGACCTTGGCCCCGGCCTTGACCAACAGTTTTTTAAGCTGACCGGACGCTTGTGAGCCGACGTCCACCCGGCGGATCGGCTGCAAAGTACCAATGGCTCGAACCGTTTCCTGGAGGGTGTTGCGGGTGACGGGGGCGGTCAGCAAATCGGGAGTTTTTTCTTTTTTGAAGGAATAGACCGCGTACCCAGTGATCAGAATCACCACCGCGGTGATCAGTAGCCAATGCAAACGGGATCTGGTTTTTTTTGTGACATCGCGTGAACCTTTTTTCCCTGCGGGGTTATCAACAACCATCTGTTAATACGGCGTCTTCAACCGTAGCAGGGAATCTTGATGTGGTGTGTGGGATGTCATTCCGGTGTGCTTAAGCGCGAAGATAAAGGCCAACATCGGCAGACGCTGGCGAGCGATTTCATCGAGGACGACAAGTCGATCAAGCTCAGCCTGGGACGATCAACAAGCTACTGGCGAGCGGTAGTTCCTGGTCGCAGGTACTACGAGAGTGGCTGTAGCCGAAGTACAATCCGCAGAGCAGTCAAATATGCACAACAAGTCGCAATTAAATCTAGCCCTGAAACCACCGCTCCGATCGGCCTGTAGGTTTCGCGGTTGAGGCTTGCCCTCCCATCAAGCAACTAGCTGATGGTTCAAGTCTTCAGTCTTCGACAAAAAAATCTGGGGTTTGAGCGTACGACTCTAGTAGGTTTGTTCCCAAGGTTTAACCACAAGAAAACCCATTGCAGAAATAAATGGCGAAGGGCTACTTGGTAACGGGCAAAATCGCTGCATAACCCATAGCGCCATGCAGCACATGAACGATGAGTACTTGGTCGGCGTCAACCCGATAGAGAATCAGATAGTCTCCATCTACTCGACGCCGAATGCCATGACGTTCGTAGCGCTGCACCAGCGGAAATGCGTGGTGTATGGTCGCTAAGCTCATACATCATACACTTGTCGCGCAGCTCAAGCACAAAGGATAAGGCGCGGCGAGGGTTGTCCAGGGCTATGTGATCAGCTATGCACTCAAGGTCAGTTTCAGCTTCGGCGGTCAATCGAGCGATCACGCGAGGTTTTCAGCCATCGTGCCGTACTTTGTAGCCAGTCGGTCGAACGCATCCGCTGCTAAAGTTGTACGCCCTGCGTCAGCGTCGGTTAGGCCACGAGCAATTGAAGCATCGAGCGCCGCAAGACGGGTTTCTCGATCCTGAATCAATCGCACACCCTCGCGCAGCACTTCACTTTTCGAACCGTAGCGCCCTGAAGTGATTAGCTGAGTGACATAACCCTCAAGTTGCTTTCCTAACTCTACACTGATCATATTTTCGGATTCCACCTAGTTAAATCAGTGGTAAGAATGAACGATTTAATAACTATTATCAATGCGGCCGACATACCCGTCTTGGGCAGCTTGCGTGAGACGGATCACAACGGTGGACCAGCTGTACGCATTTCTTCGACCAACTCTGCGAGCGTTGAGGGTTCAAGGTCCCACGCATTAACTGGCGTATCTCAGGGGGCTTGGCGTCAAACTGTGTACTGATCGAGCGTATATCGTAGCCGTGCCGGGTCAGCTGCGGCTCAAGATCGTCAACGCGTTGTGACAGGACTGCTTCTTCGGTGGTCGCGTTAATAGGCTTCACGCCCATTTCAAAGCCCGCCTCGAAGGCCCGGACAAAGATAGCGGCCTATTGAAGTGGCGTCTTCAATCGTGTCGCCAAGACTGTTGTAGCCTCATCAGTGATGACTGCATTGGGCTCCACTCCCTCCTCGAGCGATTCGCGTATCACCCAATCGATATAATCGCGCTGTCGATTCCGCAGCCCACCAAACTCGAACACTGCCATGCGGCCCCTACCTCTTCCATGTTGGGACGACGCCAATCATTCTTGAGTTGGGGTGACCCATCAGCACGATGGCTATTTCCCCTTCCCATCCGTGGCTCGCTCAAAAAGGCGCTTGAGTGAAGTCAGGGTTTTCGGATGCAAATCCGTGGGCATCATCGATGAACAGCACCACTGATTTTTAGCCTTGCGAAACAACGCTTGCAGCTCACGGGCTCGCTTCTCTGAGTCGCTGGGTATCTTCAGCGTTTTCTCGTTTGAAAGGTCGTAGAGCAGCACTGAATCAAGCAGCGGCGCCGTGAGTTTTTCCTTATCCAGGCGGAGTGATCGGGCAACGATGACCTTTCCTTATTTTCCCTTTTTTTCCAATGTTTCACGTAGCCGTCGCATCAGCAGGGTTTTCCCCGAACCGATCACTGCGGTGAGCGCAATCAGGTGAACGCTCTGAAGGGCCATCTTCAGGTCGCGGTTGATTGGCTCGTGATGATCGATTTCAAAAAATCCCACATCAACCGGCGGGCAACGTAAACCCTAGTGGCGTACAACTTCGGTAAGCATCAGCCAATCCCTCCTTTTCGCCCCACTGGAAAGCGTTCGCGCACTGCCGCCCTGATGGCCGGTCTGGAAAGTGTCTCGTCTAAATAGTTGTCCAATAAATGCCTGGTCTTCAGCACTGAGCTTGGCCAGCGGTAGACGCAATTCGTCGGCAATAGCCAACCGGGCTGCGAGTTTGGTTGGGTACGCCAGTTGGTGAAAGGGATCCGGCCCAACAAATGGACGCGCAGCTAACGTCACAGACAAATCCTGGTTTTTAGAGCGCTGCACGACGATGTCTGCTTCACCGCTGACAGCAGCAAGTGGGATGCTGATTTTGTCGGCCTGCTTATCTACTTGGTCAACGCAGTATTCACGGCGGCTCTTGCGGTGTTTGCGATAGCGATGGAGTGGGATCGGGCCACCAATGGGCAAGAAGGGACCGAGCTGTTCGTTTTCCAACTCGGCGAACAGTTCGGGGTCAAAGAGCCCCCACCACACAACCACTGTTTCTTCGGCCAACTCCGGGTCAAGTTCATAAGCCACACCGATCACTGTCAGTCGGCAATCGAGGCCGACGGTGCGACATTCAGGCTCCCGAGCCAATGTACAAAAACGCTCCCAAGAACACATGGAGCGTAAACCATCCGTCGGTGAATGGGTCTGCCAATCCTCTATCCGACTGTGAGGTTCGTGACGGTGGTCCTTGGCGTTATATTTCGTGACGTAGTTCGTCAGCCAACGATTGGCTTCAGCCTCGGTCATTGGTTTGTGAAAATGGTAAAGCGTCTCATGGGCCTCTTTGACTGTCCTGAATGGACGTTCTACCTTGCCCTTGCTGCGTGCTGTAGTACGTCGGCCATCGGTGTCCCGGGGCATGTGCAGGATGGGTTGGAACATCACCCCACGGGAAACCGGGCAGACTTCTGCGCGGGCGTTGATTGCATAAAGTCTGACGGGACTGTCTCAGGCGTAGCGAGAGCAGGCCAGCATGATAGAGCACGGCGAAAGCGCGTGTCTGCGCCCTGCCCCCCTATCACCACCATCGGAGGGAGGCGTAGTCGACCCGGAACTGATTGCCAAGGTGTATTGGCTCCAGGGACGCAGAAAGGCCGATACGCCGGTCTTCCTCGGAAGGCTGACTAACGGCTTGAGCCGTATGCGGTGAAAATCGCACGTACGGTTCCCTCTGATAGACAATAAAACTCAGTGTGGGTAGCGCCGAAGATCCTTATTGTCCCCAGGCAATGGGGGGGCGATTCTGATGGTAATCATAAAAGCCTTGAAGCGTCCAAGTGGTGCCATCTCGGCTAAAGGCGGCACGCCATGCACCTCTGCCATCACTGGGACTAAGCTGCGGCACATCTTCCCAGTAATGTTGTCCTATGCGTTTGGTAAGCTCCCTACCACCAGAAACGTCATCCATGATTGATTTGACTCTGGCCTTCGCCGCGTCTGGAAAATTAGTATATGACATCTGCGTGGCAGCTAAATCACCAATGGTTACTTGAAAGGTTTTAACTGTTTTTGACCGACCAGGAATGGCAGATGCATTTGTGTCTGCGGCAGACCCTGGGATTTTACTCGTTTTATTAGTCTGGGCTTTTGTCACTGGCACCACTTCTTGTGAAAGGGTATTTTTACCAATGGCATTATTGAAGTTATTGAAGTTATCTTCGGTAGAAAGGTGCATCCTGCCATTGGACTTGTCCTGCCTGACTATGACATAGAGGATTTTGTTGCGTGTCAGTATGGTGGTGAGCTCGTCGATGTTCTGGCGCTCTTTCTCTCTTTTATATATGCTTCGCTTAAGATTAGAGAACTCAGCCCTGCTCTCCGGCAGACTGTTATGTTTCTTTATTAAGGCATCCATGTTGTTTTCTTGCCCCGGATTTTCTTTGAGCAGCTTGTCCATGATTTCCTTTCTAGCTTGATTCTCTACGAGTCGGTCTAACTCATATTTTTTTGTGAGTATTCTTTCCACTACAGTTTTGTTTCTGCTGTTGTCACTCGCCATCAGTATGAGTTGCAGTCCGGTGGATTTATCGGTTTCATATTTGACAAGTATGTCGGGATTGCCGCTCGCGTCGACAAGATTTTTTTTGTGTTCGAAAAGCGTTTCGTGTAGTTTTAATTTGCTTTCCGGATCAAAGCTTATTTTAAATTTTGCGCCAGCTTTGTCAGTCATATTTTCAATATGCGGCCAAAGATTTATGGCGTACTTCAATTCAAGCAGTGCCTCTTTGTAAGTGCTAAAATTCAATTCCCCCTGTTGCACGTCCGTGAGAATTCTATTGAAGTCGTCAACGCTGCTTGCGTTCACCTTAGCCCTGGCTTTATCGAGAATTTGTGAAGCTAATTCATCTGGTAGTGACTCCAGAGTGGACTTCCCATAAGGGGATAATCTACGATTTTGACCCAGAGTTCCCTCTTCTATTAAATAAGCGAGCTGCAACGCTGTGTTTCTTTTTTGTGCGGGTGTTTCCGTAACTCCGCGAAACCAGTTCAACATTCCCCCAGCCCCTTGATTCCCCTCAGGCCTGACTACCAGCTTCCCATCCACGACCTCCACCACACGCGGATGCGTAATATCCCCTGCCTTATAGATCACGTGGGTACCGTATTGGTTATCGCTGAGATAGTAGTCACCATTCAATTTCAGGTAGTCTTTACCCGTCACCGGATCTCGCGACTTGGTGCGCCCGCCCGGGCCCATGCTGCCTTCCCCGTCCTTGAGTCGGGCCACAATCTCCTCATGTGCCTTCCAGGCTGTCACCTCAGCCGGGACCCCGTCTGATCCCTGTGGTATCTCCGGTCCCCGGTAAATTCCGATTTCATCCTGGGAATTGACTGCCTTTATTTTCACACCACTTTCCGGCATACGTGCCAACACCGGTGTGTTCGGCTGCGTTGAGACGCCTGGCGAACCCAGCGTCGTACTTGTACCTCCAGGGATAAACCGGTCGGGCAGGTGTGTCAGCGGTTTCGCCAGAACGCTGGCGTCGCTCACCTTCGCTTTCGGTGACGGCAACACGTCCCAAAGACGCTCAAAAGCCTCATCGAAATGCTGCTGCGCCGCCGCCGAGTCGCCTGCCTGCAGACTTTGGTGCCCCCTGAATACGCTCACGCCCATCTGTGCCAGGCTGTAAGGCACGGACACCACAGGAAGGTTGCTCAACACCATGTCTGCCGCGTTGTAAACAATTCCGGTGGTCACTTTGCTGTCTGCACCCATCCGGCTTGTTGCATGTTTCCAGATTTGCTCAGTTGAGAACTGAACGCCGTCTGCATACTCCGTCTTCAGAAAGTTCCCTTTCTCCTCTGGTGCCCATGTCACCCACTGCGCTTTATTGTTTTGAATCGTCTCTGCCTGTGCCGCACTGGCCACGCGTCCGGCCAGGTATGCCTGCATCTGCGGGGTCTGCGCAAGCTTGCTTTTCATTTCCGTAACGTTGTTGTAAACCCGGAACGAAAGGCCGTCAGGTGCATCCGGAGTGATGACCACAACCTTATTCGACGTCGCGCCAGTGGCTGGCTGTACCAGCCAGACGCCTCGCACCGATGCGATCCCTTCTGGGAGTCCTATACTCGACCCCACCCTCAGTGGCCTGACCGCAATTTCTTGGCCGTCCACGAGCTGCCGCTTCTCGGAGGTGGGATTTTTTATGATTTCCTCCACCCACTTTTGCTGCGGCAGCGAGGCTTTAATCCCTCCGTCGTTGATGATGGTGCTCTGCAGCGCCATCTTCAGCCCGGATTGCCGCAGTTGGGCGTAATTATCCGCCGATACCTGGCCCGCCGGGGAGTCCAGCAGTGTCTTCTTGAGGTGCTCAGCGTAACGACCACCAACGTCAGTTTCGCGAATTTTCTTTACGACGTCCTTCACGCTCAGGCCAGTAACGGGCTGACCTTTTTCATCGACCAGCTTGGCATCGTTGTAACTGAAGTTACGGAAAAAACCGACTTTCTGCGTGTAGTCAGCATTGCGCAGCGACCAGTCGGTCAGCGACATGCGTTCCGCCTCCGGCTTATGCAACGGTGTCAGTGCGGGCGACCCCCTGCCGATTTCTGACTCGTTGAACCCAGGGATCAGCATGTAACCATCTGGCTTCTTTACGGTGAACGACAGATAAATTTTATCCGGGTCCTGCCCGCCCAGCGCCTTCATCATCTGCTCGCGAGCAAATTTGCGAACCTCCTCAGAGTTGCCGTATTTTTCCGGCTGAAGCTCCATGCTTCCCGGCGCTTCTTTGGTCTGCGCGGTCAGTTTTGCTTTCAAGTCGACATAGTCTTTGCGCACCGCGTGCCAGGCCTGCTTCGCCTCGGGATGCGGCTGACTCACCAGCCATTGCCGATAGAGCTCGGCGTCTTTCAGCTTCTGACGCCCCTGAATCACCGGGTAGAGGTCAAGTTGGCGTCCCGCATCGGCACTCTTGTTCAGGTGCTCCTCAATCGTTTTTCCGGTAGCCGGTGTTTCACCTAGCCCCTTGCGCAGCGACTCCTTCTGTTGCACCCGCAGGTCTTTGACGCGCAGTTCAAACAGATTTTCTGTCACCGGCTCTGGGGTCACCGGGTTGTAACGAGGCAGATTTTGATCGCGTAGCTGTAGCCAGTCCCTCATTGCCTGCACGCTCTTAAACTCCGCCAGCGGTGCTCCCGGTCGCCACAGCACTACAGTGTCCGAGTCTTCCCAGTTCTTGTCTGTCAGCACGAAAGCTCCGTGCAGCAATTTTCCGTTCGCCGATCCCCATTCCCGCAGCATGTAAATACCCGGCCCGGTTGTGCCCTGCGCTCGCTCTCGTGGATTCGGTGAGGTCAGCACCGCCTGGACCGTCTTAAGTCCCTCGGCACTCAGCGTGCCATCGTCTTTGCGCAAGGCGGCCTCATCGCGTAGTTGCGCGACTGACTGCCACTTAAGCCTGCCGGCCGGCGTCAGGTCCGGGCTGCGTTTAAGGCCCAGAGGTTTATTCCAAAACGCATCTTGGCTAGTCGCGAACCAACCACTGAGCGTTCCCGGTGCGTGGTCAAACAAGCTTTCAATCGTTGCTTTGGCCCCGCTACGGTTTAATGCCGATGGAACTGACAAATTGCCATCTTCGCCCATGTGCACAATCTCACCTTGACTTTCAATGCGCGAAAAAGGAGTTACGGGTTCCCCAACAACAGCGCGCTTGAACAGGTCAGTCAAGGGTACGGTTTTTTCGTTTATCAGCACACCATCCTTCTCCTCCCAGGTGTGTACCGAGAGCCGTGACTGCCACCCCGACGGGAGCGATTTGTCCGCGGTGGGAAATGTTTTAGTCAACCACGCCGTGAAGCCTTCCTGCATCACCTCAGAGGCTGAAGGAATACGGCTCTGCAGCGAAACCATATGTTTCTGTTCAGCGTACAAGCGCGTTAGCAGTTTTTGTGCTTGTGCAGTCTCCGCTTTAGGGGCGAGGCCCTCAGGCATGCCTCCTGTAGAAACACCCGGTGCGCCAGGCGTTACGGTGCTGGGCAGATTGTCCAGTTGGTTGGTGACAAAACGAGAGACTGAAGAGACAGCCCGGGACTGACGGACGCCTTGAGCTTGAACATCAGAGTGGCCTGCCGTGTCTGCAGAGGGGGTGATCAGCAGCATCAGCGCCTGAGCCAGCTTGTGTACCGGTGTTTGCATCAGGGAATGAACCTGACTATTAGCATTCAGACCACTGTCAGCGCGCACATTGGTCGCGCGATGAACTGACTGATTCCATACCTGAGCCATCGCGGAACGCAACATATTTTGTGCTGCGGGATTATTGCCTGTGCGATGAGAGTCCGGACCGACCGTTTCGCGTGTACCTGTAATAAAAGCCTCAGCCAACCCAGGAGCAGACATGCCCGCTTGTTTTTGCAGGGTGTCGAGGCTGGTGGACGCGTATGTGTACAAGACCTTGAACGTGCTCGATGCCGATTTATTCCAAGCGTCCAACTTGTCTATGCTGGACTTTTCTTCATGTGGCGTAACAGGCGGTCCTCCCAGGCCTTGACGTTTTAGGAGAGAGGCTACCTCTCGTGTCAGAGCCACACCGGACTGCTCGGTGGAAGTGGCCAGCGCCGCCAAGGGCATAAACGTCTCTGTGTGAGCGTTCAGCACCTTAGCTTCGGCGCTGTTTGACTGAGCGCTAAGAGGTTGTTGCCTGATCAACGCCACCAATGACTTCGCAAGACGCGCCATTGCCCTTGTACCCTCACTCAACTCACGACACTTTTCATAGCTGCGTGCTAGGGGAGACGTTGCCTGGGGTGTCGATAAAGAGAGAATCGAGGACGCAAACGTCGTACTGGAAGGCAACTGGCGCGGCGGTATCATAAATGACTCCTGGCGGATGGCGTTCAGTCATGCAAGTCTGAAATATGTGGGGGATACCGAGAGGCAGTTCCTCTAAGGCTGCCAATCGAACGGTAAAGTGAACGCCATCATCGGGAGCTGATGATGGCCACGCTAGGGCAACTATTTATTGGCT
>NZ_JAGGOG010000018.1:0-228492 GCF_018614655.1 Pseudomonas fluorescens
CTCGACAGCTGCTACGGGATCTTGTCCGGTATCTACGGGCTGGATCAGGCCTTCGCCCCCAACTCCGCTGACAGCCTGGCTGCGACCTGTTTGACCACAGGAATCAGCTCGGCCATTTTTTCCAGCGGCATGTAAGGCACGGTACTGGCGATGCTGATGCCGGCGACTATTCGCCGGCTGGCATCGCGCACCGGTGCCGCCACGCAGCGGATCGACGGTTCGTTGTCTTCCAGATCGAACGCATAACCGCCCACCACATACTCCTGCATGCGCTGCTCGAACTGAGCCCAGGATTGTTCCGGGTGCTGCGGCCACTGCAGGTTTTTCCCGCCAGCCGGCAAGCTGACCTGATACAGGCGCTGCCACTCCTCTACCGTGTCATCCAGCAGCAAGGCCTTGCCGATCCCGGTGCGCGCCAGCGGCATGCGATGACCAACCCGCGAGCGCATTTCCGGGCCGTTACGACCGGGGTTCTTGTGCAAATAGAGCACGTCATCGAATTCGCGAATGGCCAGGTGGATGGTGTCGCCGGTCAATGCCGACAGCTCGTCCAGATACGGTACAGCCAACGTCACCAGGGGCAGCTCTTCACGGGCCTGGAAACCCAGCTCGATCAGCTTCGGGCCCAGCAGGTAGCCGACCTGTGGTACCACGCGCAGGTAACGCTCTTCCACCAGGCAACTGGCCAGGCGGTGAGTGGTGCTGCGGGTGGTGCCGATGCGCTTGGCAATCTCCTTGAGATCCCGCGCGCCGGCCGCCACCGCTTGCACCACGCCCAGGCCACGCAGCAGGGTCTGGGTGCCGGTGGGGGCGGTGTCTTTGACGGGAATGTGGGCGTTTTCCTGCATGTCGGGCCTATGTGGTGGTACGAAAACGGCGGCCATTATGGGCGCTGATGATCACTGTGGCGAGGGGGCTTGTCCCCCGTTGGGCTGCGCAGCAGCCCCAATAGCGTCATCACTTTTTTCAGACAGATCGGGGTTGGCTGGTTCTGGGGCTGCTTCGCAGCCCAACGGGGGACAAGCCCCCTCGCCACAAAAAGCCCGTTCACCCTCAGCGTTGTTTCATCCTGTCGATAATCACGGCCAACAACAGAATCGAGCCGCGAATCACGTATTGGTAGAAGGTATCGATGTTCTTCAGGTTCATCGCATTCTCGATGATCGCCAGGATCAGCACCCCGGCAATCACATGCCGAATCATGCCAATGCCACCGCTCAGCGACACCCCGCCCAATACGCATGCAGAGATCACTGTCAGCTCGAAGCCCTGGCCAATCATCGGCTGGCCCGAGGTCATCCGCGATGCCAGGATCACTCCGGCCAACGCCCCGATCACACCGTGTACGGCAAAAATAATGATCTTGGTCCGATCAACGTTCACCCCGGCCAACAACGCCGCCTCCTGATTACCACCGATGGCCATGGTGTTGCGCCCATAGGTGGTGTAGTTCAGCAGCCAGCCGAAAAACACAAAGCACAGCACGGTGATGACAATCGGCACCGGCACGCCAAACAGTTGGCCGTTACCGAACACGAAGAAGCCTTCATCCATCACCCCAACCGCCTTGCCGTTGGAAAAGATGTACGCCAGCCCCCGGACGATCTGCATCGTCGCCAAAGTCGCAATCAACGCGTTGATCCGTAGCTTGGCAATGACGATGCCGTTGATCAGCCCCACCACCAGGCCCATGGCCAAGGCCGCCGACACGCCCAGGACAACACTGTCGGTGTCGCGGATCACGATGCCCGCCACCACCCCCGAGCAGGCGATCACCGAGCCCACCGACAAGTCGAAGTGCCCCGACGCCAGACAAAACAACATGGTGCAGGCGGCAATCCCGACGGTGGAAATCGCCAGGCCCAGGCCGCGCATATTCAGCGGCGACAGGAAATTGTCGATGAACACGGCGCTGAGCACAAAAATGCCCAAGGCCGCCAACAGCATGACCCAATCGTCGAGAAACTTACGCTGGTTGAAACCCGGCCAGAAACTTCTCGCGGTTTTTATCTGTGACATACCCACCTCGTATTCTTCAGTCCCGCGTACGCGGAAGCGCCAATTGCAGCAGCCGTGCTTCGTCCGCTTGATCGCGGGTCAATTCGCCTGTCAGGGCACCTTCACTCATCACCAGGATGCGGTCGGAGATCCCCATCACTTCCATCAGGTCGCTGGACACCACGATCACCGCAATGCCGCTGGCCGCCAGGTTGTGGATGATCTGGTAGATCTCGGATTTGGCGCCGATATCGATCCCCCGAGTCGGCTCATCCAGCAACAGGACCTTCATCGGCATCGACAGCCAGCGGCCTAAAATTGCCTTCTGCTGGTTACCGCCGGAGAGGTACAAAATCGGTTGATCCGCCGACGGTGTGCGCACATTCATCGCGCTGATTTGCCGCTGGGCGTTGTCCCGCTCCCAGCCGCCCTGGATCAGCCAGCCGAAGCGTGCATGGTCGCGGCGGGCGCTGATGTTGATGTTCTCGGCAACACTGGCGCGAGGCACGATGCCTTCCTTCTTGCGGTCTTCCGGACACAGCAACACACCCGCCGCAATCGCATCCCGAGGCGACTTGAACGTCTGCGCCTGGCCATGCAGTACCAGCGCGCCCTGCTCGCTGCGAGACAGGCCGGCCAACAGGCGCAACAGCTCCGTGCGCCCTGCCCCGACCAGGCCGAACAGCCCAAGAATCTCGCCCTTGTCGACCTTCAAGCTCACCGGTTCCTGCAGCCCCGGCCCGAGTAAACCCTCGACCCGCAGCGCCTCGCCAAAATGCTCGCGAGGCCGGTAGTTGTAGATGTCCTGGATATCGCGCCCGACCATGCAGTTGACCAATTGATCGACGTTCAACTGCTTCATGTCCTCAAATGTGCGCACAAAGCGCCCGTCCTTGAACACCGTCACTGCATCGCAAATCCGGAACACCTCTTCCATGCGGTGGGACACATAAAGGATCACCCGGCCTTCGTCCCGCAGCCGAGCGATGATCACCATCAGCCGCTCGATCTCTCGGGCCGAGAGGCTGCTGGTGGGTTCGTCGAAAGCAATCACATGAGCATTGCGCGACATGGCCTTGGCGATCTCCACCAGTTGCCGCTGCCCGAGGGACAAGCTGCCGAGACGCACGTTCGGGTCGATTTCATCCGCAAGGCCCTTGAGCAGCTCCCGGGCCTTGCGCACCATCGCCCCGCGATTGACCACGCCCCAGCGCGACGGCATATGCCCCAGCAGCAGGTTTTCGGCGACGGTCATTTCCGGCACCAGTTGCAGTTCCTGGTGGATCACTGCGATGCCATGGGCGATGCTGTCGGCCGCCGATTTGAAACTGACGCTGCGCTCGCCCAACTGCAAACTGCCGCTGTTGGGCGGATAGAAACCGCCGAGGATTTTCAGCAAGGTCGACTTGCCCGCGCCGTTCTCGCCCATCAGCGCATGCACCGAATGGGGCCGCGCTTCAAAGCTGATCTGCGCCAAGGCTTTCACCCCGGGGAACTCCTTGCCGATGCCGTTGAAGCGCAAGGTATCGAAGGCGGCGGCGTTCATTTCCACAGACCGATCTTGCTCAACTCTTCCTTGAAGTTGGCACGGGTGATCAGGGTCACGTTATCCAGCGCGGTGAACTTGGCCGGCTCGGTGCCTTTGGTGACCCACTCGAACATTGCGGTGGCGGTTTTATAACCAGACGCGTCGGGGCTCAGGAGCATCGAGCCGTAGAAGCCGGTGTCGGATTTTTTAAGCTCTTCGATAGCGTCGGTGCCATTGATGCCCACGCCAATCACGTTGGCGGCCTTGAAGCCGGCACTCTCGGTGGCGCGCACGCCGCCCAGCACGGTGCTGTCGTTCATGCCGCCGATGATCAGGTTTTTCGCACCACTGGGCAGTTTCACCAGGGCTGAGTTGGTGGAATCCATGGCGCCTGGAACGTCGAGGGTTTTCTGCGCGCTGAACAGAATATGGTCAGCCGGCAGGCCGGCGGCCTTGAGGCCCTCTACCGAACCGTCGGTGCGTTTCTTGCCGGTTTCCAACTCGTCGAAGGTGTTGATGACGGCGTAAGTTTCTTTCCAGTCCCAGTTACGATGCTTGGCTTCAGTCGCCATGGCTTCGCCTTGTTTCTGGCCGATCTTGTAGGCGTCGAGGCCAACGTAAGGCACGTCTTCCATGGGCTTGCCCCGGGCGTCGACAAAGCGGTCATCCACCGCCAATACCTTGAGATTGTTGAGCTTGGCCTTGGCCATGATTGCAGGGCCCAGGGATACGTCCGGCGGGCAGATCACGAAGCCTTTGGCACCGTTGGCGGCGAGGGTGTCGATGGCTGAGAGGGTTTTCTCGCCGTCGGGCACGGCGATCTTGATCACGGTGAAGCCCTGATCCTTGCCGGCTTTTTCGGCGAAGGCCCATTCAGTCTGGAACCAGGGCTCTTCGGCTTGCTTGACCAGGAAGCCGATCTTCACTTCTTCGGCAGATGCAAGGGCGCTGAGGCTGCTGAGTGCAACGGCGACTGCCAGGGTGCGCACTGTCTTCTTGAACATAAACCACCTCTTGTTATTGGAGAGTTATAGGGTTTAGTCGTGGTACATCACCGACCGCCCGCCATCGATCATCAGGCAGGTGGCATTGATAAAGGGCGCTTCATCGGTGGCTAGAAACAACGCCGTCATCGCCACTTCAACGGGCTGGCCGATGCGCTTGGGCGGGTGCAGGTCGAAGGCGCGCTGGCGCTCGGCATGGGGATCGGGGAAGCCGTTCCAGTAGTCGACGTTGAGCTGGGTTTCGATATAGCCCGGCGCAATGGCATTCACGCGGATGCCCTTGGGTGCGTATTCGATGCCCAAGGCGCGGGTCAGGCCGAGCAGGCCGTGTTTGGCCACCGGATAGGGAAAGCAGCCGGGAATAATGTGGCTGGAGTGAGTCGAGGCGATGTTGATGATGTTGCCGATACCCTGCTCGATCATGTGCGGCAATACGGTACGGCAGCCGAACCAGGCACCGTCCAGGTCGATGGCGAAGCAACGACGCCAGTCTTCGTCGGTCATCTCAAGCGGGTCGCGGAACACGTTGACGCCGGCGCAGTTGATCAGCACATCGACGCGACCAAAACGCTCGATGGCAACGTCCACCAGAGCCCGCCATTGGTCCTTGGAGGTGATGTCGACTTGTTGCGCGTAGATCTGGGCACCGCGCTCACGCCAATGGACGGCGACTGCCTCGACCTTCTCGCCCTGGATATCACCGATCACCAGACGCGCCTGTTGCGCTTGGAAACAAGCAACGATGGCCTCGCCGATGCCTTGGGCGGCGCCGGTGATGATCACCACTTTGTGTTTCAGCCGCTCGCCGTAAGTCGGCTCGGGCACGGCGGGTAACGACAACGGTTGAGCCTGCATCGCTTCACCTGTTTTATTTTTGGTAGTGAGTGCTGATGCAGAAGACTATAAACCCAGAACCTGAAACATCTCAATATATAATTACTCATCCCACATAATGAGAAACATCACAAAAAAACTGACAGCAGTCAGTTAGGTGAACACAGTCCTACAAGGCAACGAAAAACAAATGTGGGAGTTGTCGAGCCCCAGCGAGACTGCGATTGCGGTGGGTCCGCCAACATCAATGCTGGCAGAGCCGACGCTATCGCAGCCTCGCTGGGGCTCGACAACTCCCACCTAGGTTTCACTTCGCCGGTTAGATCGTTCCCACACTCAGCCTTGGGCAAATTCGCGCAGTGCGTCGCCTTCCATGCGGTAGCGCACCCATTCTTCCTGAGGCTGGGCGCCAATGGATTTGTAGAACGCAATGGCCGGTTCGTTCCAGTCCAGCACGCTCCACTCGAAGCGCCCGCAGCCGTTGTCGAAGGCGATTTTCGCCAGGTGCCGCAGCAACTTCTTGCCCGCCCCGCCGCCCCGCTGTTCCGGGTTGATGTAGAGGTCTTCCAGGTACAGGCAATTGCTGCCCAGCCAGGTGGAATAGCTGAAAAAGAACACCGCAAAACCAATCGGCAAGCCGTCCCGCAGACAGATCAGGCCGTGGGCGGTGGCGCCTTCGCTGAACAGGCTGCGCTCGATGTCCACCACGCTGGCGATCACTTCGTGGCGGGCTTTCTCGTAGTCGGCCAACTCCGTGATGAAGGTCAGGATCTGCGCAGCATCGCTGGGCACGGCGGGGCGAATCTCGATGGTCATGGACGGGCCTTGAGGTCAAAGGAAAGGACACATACTAAGGGGGTTTGATGACTGATTGCAGTGCAATTTCATTCGCGACTACCCTGTAAGGTATTCACCCTTTGAGAATCCTCATGCCCTTCTCTCCATTGTCTGCCCTTGCCGATACCTTACTGCCTCACGCCCTGGAACCTTCAGAGGATGGCGCCCACGACCTGTCCCATTTGCAGCGGGTATGGCACAACGCACGATCAATTCAAGCCGAAGAAGGGGGTGACCTTGAGGTGCTGCTGGCGGCGGTGCTGCTGCATGACTGTGTGGCGGTGGAAAAGAACTCCCCCCTGCGCTCGAAAGCTTCAGCGCTGGCGGCGACCAAGGCCGAGAAGGTGTTGCAGGCCCTGAATTGGCAGCCTGCCCGTATCGCCGCCGTCACCCATGCCATCGAGACGCATAGCTTTTCTGCGGGGCTTACGCCCAACTCCCTGGAAGCCAGGATCGTCCAGGACGCCGACCGCCTCGACTCCCTGGGCATGATCGGCGTGGCCCGCACGTTCTATACCGCCGGGCGCATGGGCAGCGCGCTGTATGACCCGGCTGATCCGACCGCCTTGAATCGGGACTATGACGACAAGCGCTTTTGCCTTGATCACTTCCAGACCAAACTGCTGCACCTGGCCGATGGTTTCCAAACCGCGACGGGACAACATTTGGCGCAGGTCCGCCATCAACGGCTCAAGGGATTCATGGAGACTTTCATTGAAGAGATCGGCGCCCAATAAATGCGTCGTTACTCCGCCCAGCGCTAATGCAAAAACCGCTAACCACTGAACAAACCGTCTTGCCGCGCATGGTAAAAAACCTGGCATAAATCCAACGAACTACAGGCTTGCCCATGCGCTCCACTCCACCGGTTGGCGGCAAACTGTTTGCCCTGTTCTGTCTTGCCAGCTACCTGCTGTCGTTGTCGTACGGCTCGACCTTTCTGCTGTCGCTGCTGATTCACGCCCGAGGGGGCAATGAGCATGACGCCGGGAGCGTGATCTCCATGGCAATGCTCAGTACATTCGTCGCGGTCATGGTGTCCGGGCATTTGTCGGACGCCTTGGGCGCGGCCCGTTCCATCGCCTGCCTGGGTGTCTTACTGGTGGTGGCCTGCCTGGGCTTTGCCCTGACACCCGGTTTTGGTGAAGGCTTGATGCTCTTCGGTTTATCCCTGGGACTGGGCTGGGGCGTGTTTTACACCTTGGGCCCGATCATCGTGGCGATGCTGGTGGAACCGACGCAGCGCGCCAAGTACTTTGCCCTGCTGTCGGGCAGCATGATGACCGGCATCGGCTCGGGGCCGCTGCTGGGGCGCGCGGCGAATGCCCTGGATCTGCCACTGACCGCAGCGTTCTACCTCGCCGCACTCGCGAGCCTGGCAGGTGTGGTGATGTTCTGGCGATTGGGTGCACAGCTTACGCAGCGCCCCAACCTGCTGGGCGTCGCCGCCGTGTCGAAAATATCCTGGTCCGCCACACGCCAGGTGCTGTCCTCCAAAGCGGTGTTCGCCATCATCATGGTCGGCCTGGGCGGTTGCGTGTTTGGTGGCCTGTCGTCATTTCAAACCAGCTATGCGGCGGCTCATTCGCTGGACTATTCGTTGTTCTTCCTGGGGTTCATGAGCGCAGCCATCACCAGTCGCCTGTTGATCGCCAGCATCGTGGTCAAGCGTGATCCTTATTGGGCGGCGTGTGTGTTGTCTGGGGTGATGCTGGTGTCGATCCTGATGTTCGGCTTCCTGGTCAACGACAGCGTCAGTTACCTGTTGGCGGCCATCACCCTGGGAGTGGGTTATGGCCTGACCTATTCAGTGATCAATGGCCTGGCCGCCAACGAGGCACCGGCCGGCACCACGTCCCAGGCTCTGTTGCTGTTCAGCTTGTCGTACTTTATCGGGGTGTTTGGCTTTCCATTGTTGGCCGGCAAGGTCATCGTCGAATACGGCCTGCAGACCCTGTTGATGAGCGTGCTGGCCGTGGCTTCGCTCAACTGGCTGATCACCGTGGGGCGACTGATCTGGCGTCGTGTCTCGCCACATAAAATCTTACAAGCCGCGTAGGACCGTTCGTCGCCAGTGAGGCACCAATGGCAAACAGGGGCGGACCAATATGAGGTAAGGACTTAAATCATAAGGAGACACCCTCATGACGACTTCCAGACTGACTGCCCTCGCCCTCACCGGATTACTGTCTGCCGTTTCACTGAGCAGCGTTGCCGCCTCGAATAACTCCACCGGCCCGACCGACCCCATCGGCAGCCCGCCCAGCCCGGCAACCGAGGAGTCCAAGGGCTCCATGGGCACCGGCATGGACACCAACGGCGGCGCCATCATTCAGGACGGCGCAGATCCACGGACCAAAGGCAATGACGGCAACCGTCAGGGCCTTGGTTCCGATGTGGAGAACGGCAAAATGGGCCCCGGCAAGAACGCCACGCCAGGTGGCGACGATTCCAATGTCCCTGGCGCCCCCCAACAACCAAAACCCTGAGTAACAGCCAGACGAACACCTAACCATTTCCCAGTGAAGAGGTATGCATGAACGTCGATAAGAACCTTGAAAAAGAAGTCCTCACTCGCTTGCTGCATGCCCATCCCAGTGGCTTGGGCAAGGAAGTGCTGGATAACTACCGAGGTGAGAAAGTGGTCGCCAGCGCCTTGGCGACACTTCAGGAGCGGGGCTGGATCAAGGAAGGTCACGTGACCTGCAACGAAACCGGTGAGCATGCGCTGAGCCTGCCGATCAAGCTTACGGCGTCCGGCGTGGAAGCGGCTCGCAAGCTGGAAAACGCGCCGTAGCCACTGCCGAAGCGCTGAAGGCGACCGGCTAGACCAGGGCGCTGAGCCACCGTCTATCCAATGTGGGAGTGGGCTTCCCCGCTTCCACATTTTGTTCGTGTTTATTCAGCCAGGAGTGCGTCCACTTCGACGGTACCTGGAGAAGTGGCCGGGCCCCAGCGCGTTACCGCCAATGCAGCCGCCGCATTCGCCCGACGTGCAGCCGCCGCCGGTGCCAACCCATTAGCCAGCCCTGCCATAAACACCCCGGCGTGGGCATCACCTGCCCCGTTGCTGTCCACTGCCTGCACCTTGAACCCCGGTACATGCTCAGCCTGACCGTTACGGCTGATCCAGCAACCGTTCGGCCCGTCCCGCACCACCAGCAACGTCTCGGCAGGCAGATGATCGGTGAGACTGAGCAACGCCGTAGCGATATCCGCCGCGCCGGTAAAGGCCAGGGCTTCAGGGCCGTTGCTGGTCCAGATATCGATACGCGGCAACAACGCAGCCATCAAGCCCGAGTCGGGCGCCTTGACCAGCGGCCCCGGATCGAATACCACTGTGATCTCGCGCGGCAACGCCAGCAACCAATCGATCAAGGCCTGGCACTTGCCCTCCAGCAGCAAGCTATAGCCGCTGACGTACACATAATCGTCGGCATGGGGCACGGCGTTGGCCAAGTCTTCCGTACTCAGTTCACCTTCAGCGCCGATATGGGAGATGAAGGTGCGTTCGGTGGTGGCCTCGGTCAGCGACACGCACAGGCCGGTGTCCTTGTTGTCACTGGCAGCCAGGGCTATTTCAATGCCCTCGGCCTGCATTGCTGCACGCGCCAGGTCGCCAAAGCGCCCCTTGCCGTGCCGCCCCAAATAAACCACCGGCAAGCCGTTGCGTCGGGCAGCGGCCATCACGTTGAAGCCACCGCCGGCTTCGAAGCTGGCGGACTTGGCCAATACGTCGCCGCCGGTTGCCGGCAAGGTGTCGAGGGACATGACCAGGTCGACGATGACCTGGCCGCTGTGAATCAATCTAGACATTGTGGCTCTCTACTAAGGCCGGACGACGATCAGCAGCACCGCCCAATACCGCATAAATCCCGCCGGCCACCAGGAAGGTGACGATCCAGCCCAGGCCGTTATGACCCAGCCAGGAGTCCGACAGCGGCCCGGCGAACCAGATGTTCTCGGCGGTGGTGCCGATGGTGGTGAAGCTGAAACCCAACACGATGGCGACCACCCAGGCACCGAACGCGCGCCATTCAATCCCGCCGCGATACCAGTAGGCGCTGCTCGGCGTGACGTCCAGTAAGTCTTTGGCGCTGTAGTAGTGACGGTGAATCAGGTCGACCACGAAGATCCCCACCCAAGCAGTGATCGGCACGGCCAGCAGCGATATAAAGGTGATGAATGGGCCGTAGAAGCTGTCGGCAATCAGCATGAAGTAGATGGAGCCGGCGAAGATCGCGACGATGTCGACAATCACCGCGTGGACGCGCTTGACCTTCAAGCCGAGGGTCAAGGTGGTCAGGCCCGCCGAATATACCGACAGGTTATTGGAGAGCAGCAGCCCGCCAAACGCGGTGATCAAGTACGGCACGGCCATCCAGGTGGGCAGCATGTCGCGGATCGCGATGATCGGGTCAGTGGCCGAGGCCAGGTCGTTATTGCCCACGGACAGCAAGCCGCCCAAGGTGATCAGCAGTACCAGCGGAATCCCCGCACCGAAGGCGGCTGATGCCACCAGGCGCACGGCCTTCACGCTGCGATGCTGATAACGGGACATGTCGGCCCCCGCGTTGGCCCAACCGATGCCGGTACCGGCGGCCATGGTACCCACGCCGATTATCATCGCGCTGAGCGGTGCCGGGGTGGCGTTGAATACCGCGCTCCAGTCGATAGTGGCACAGAGGAAGCCGCCCACCAGGATGTTCAGCGCGCCGAAGACGTAGGTTGCCCACTTCTGGATCACCAGCAAGGTGGCGTGGCCCAGACCGGAAACGGCCAGGGTCAGCAGCACGAAAATGCCGATAAACAGCAAGGTCAGCAGCGGTGCGCTTTTGGCGGCCACGGGCGAGTTGAACAGGATCGAGCACAACGACAGCAGCACAAAGGCCGCGGTGGTGGTGTTGACGGTTTCCCAGCCCAGGCGCGACATCAGCGAAACCAGGGTCGGGCCAATGTTGCCGCGTACACCGAAGATCGCTCGGGACAAGGTCAGACTCGGCGCACGACCACGACGGCCGGCGATGGAAATGATCCCCACCACCGCGAACGAACCGGCGGCACCCAGGACCGCGACGATGATGGATTGCCAGATCGCCAGCCCGCGAAAGGCCACCAACGTCGCCCCCAATGGTAAGCCGAGGATGCTGATGTTGGCGGCGAACCAGACCCAGAACAGCTGCAGCGGATGCCCGTTGCACTCGCTTTCCGGGACGGGCTCGATGCCACGCGTTTCCAATTGCCCAGCACCTTGGCCGGAAGAGGTCGAACTCATGATGGGGTGCTCCTGATGCCTGTTTTTGTGGTTGTGGCAGATTGGATCTATATTCCGGTCTTCCTGACTCCACGCGATCAAATGTGGGAGCGGGCTTGCTCGCGAATGCGGTGGTTCAGCACCCAATTTGCTAGCTGATACACCGCATTCGCGAGCAAGCCCGCTCCCACATTTGATCTGTGGAGTTCAACGCAATTGGAGCAGCCCTTGGACCAACGGCTGCAAATCCAGGCCATTGACGGCCTTGACCTGCTCGATCAGCGCCTCAGGCCAGCACGCCATCCCCAGGCACGCGCCGAGCATCGCACCGAGAATCGCGGCGATGGTGTCGGTGTCGCCGCCAAGGCTGGCGGCCATGCACAGGGCTTCGAAAGCGTCCATCTCACCTACGGCCACTTGCTGCGCGAGGGCAAACGACACCACCACCGACTCCTGGGAGGCGACGGAAGTACCGATCAATTCGTAGAGCAGGTCGGTAAACAGCGCTTTGTCGCTGCTGCCGACACTCAGGGTCCGCGCCCAACTGATGCGGGTGCCGATACGCCCACCGGCGACCCAGTGCCCACGGCTTTCAGCCTGTTGCGCGATCCGGGTGCCAATGTTCAGCGCTTCTCCCAGGTCCTCGCCATTGATACCGGCCGAAACCACCGCCGCGACCGCTGCCGCGCTGGCAATGCCCAGCGTGGTGTTGTGAGTCACCTGGCACGCCTGGATCACCGATTGGATGAACGGCTCTGGATCGGCGACGTTTGCCGCGATGCCCACGGGCGTAATGCGCATGGCTGCGCCATTGGTGGTGCCGTAGCGCCCGGATTCTTCCGGGGTGTGGCCGGCCAGGATCATGTCGATCGCACGTTTGGTCGACGGGCCCAGCAGGTCTTGGGAGCCTTTGGCACGCATCACCGCTTCCCAATCAATCAGGCGCTGGGCAAGTAAAGTCGGCTCGATTTTGCCTTGACCATCCACCAGCAACTGACCCACCAGAATCGCCTGTTCGGTGTCATCGGTGATGGAGCCTTTGGGCATGTTGGGCGCAATGGGCTGGTCGGGGCCGGCGTCTTCCAGGGTGGTGATTTCACCGAAGCGTGCCTTGACCTGCTCGCGGCTCAAGGATTGGGTAGGCATCCCCAGGGCGTCGCCCAAGGCCAGGCCGTAGAACGCGCCGAGGGCGCGAGTGTGCGGGGTCATTTCGGCGTTCCAAATTGAAGGTGCAGGCGAAAGTGCAACGGGTCGAGCAAGCTTTCGACGTATTCCATGAACCGCTCGCGACGGTCGTAGGTGGTGCGCAATGCCTTGAGAAATACGGTGCCGGCCGGACGTCCCAGCAACTCGGTATCGACCTCGTTCAGTGGCTCGGCGCCGATCCACTGGTCACCGCCGGCGCCGATGTAGCCGTAAGCTGCCAGGGTGATGGTCAGGGAGTTATCGATAAGGCCGACACGCGGCAAGCTTTCCAGGCTACCCGAGGCCGGCATCAGCGAGCGCTCCAGGGACACGAAGGTGCCATCCGTGGTGCGTCGGCGACGATCGAGGGCAATGAACTGATCGCTGCCAAAGCGGCTGAGCAGGTCCGGCCGCGTGACCGCTTCAAGACGCAAGACATCGGCGATCACTAAAGCGCCGGTATCCGCCAGCGCCTGTGCCCAACCACTGCGTTGATCAAGCGCCATGCCGTCAAAGGTGACGATGGAGCCGACGCCGCTCTGGGTAGCAATGTAGTTACGGCGCTTGAGTTCGGCGAGGGCTTCGCGCAGGGTGCCGCGGCTGACCGCAAACTCTTCAGCCAGTTGATGCTCGCCCGGCAACAGGAAACCGTCGGCCATCATCCCGCCCTCGATACGGCGGATCAGCTCGTCGACGACGCGTTTTTTCTTATCAAATCGAACATGTCTAATCATGTACAAATTGATAACCGAAACCGCCCTGCTACAGCAAGGAAATTATTTCAGAGAAAGGGAAAAGTCGGCCTCAAGGCTCCAGGCCGATAGGGAAAAACACGCCGCCGCTCCAGACACCAAGCCAGTGCTGACCGTTGATCGGACGACTCACCGCCAACTCCACTAACTGGTAGAAAGCGTTGCGATGCACCAGGGCTTCGAGGTTGTTGCGTACCAGCAGGTACGGCGCAGGTTCTTGAGTCTGCGGGTCGATCACCACCCGCAGCGGGTGATCGGTACCGGCTTCGACCTGCTCTTCAACGTTGGTGGTAAAGCGCAGAACCTGGCTTTCGCCCTGCCCTTCGACTTCCAGGGTCACTGCGACAAACGGCGCATCCTCGACCTTGATCCCGACCTTTTCCACCGGTGTGATCAGGAAGTAATCATCGCCGTCGCGGCGGATGATGTTGGAGAACAACTTGACCATGGGTTTGCGACCGATAGGCGTACCGAGGTAAAACCAGGTGCCGTCGCGGGCGATACGCATGTCGATGTCGCCGCAAAAGTCCGGATTCCACAGATGCACCGGCGCCGGGCCTTTGCCCTTGGGCAATTGCGCCAACAAATCATTGGTCTTGGCGGAATCGGTCATGGGGTTCTCCTCAGGTCTTACTGATCACTCATGCCCAACAAGCTACGGGCGTATTGCGCCAGGGGTTTGGCAATCAGGTCTTCCGGCTGGGTGTCGTGGAACGTCAGTAAACCGCCACGACTGCGAATCCGTGCAGTATCAATCAAGTACTGGGTGCTGGTCTCGATCAACATGATCTGAATCACCCCGCTGTCGATCCCCAGGCGATCCACGGCCTGCTGGTCGGCCCATTGATCAGCGTTACCGATGCGGTCATCGGCCTTGGCGAAGCGGGTGTACAGCAAGTAATGGGCGCCAACGCTACGGGCCTCGGCCATCGCCTGTTCCAGACCCTCCGGCGCGCGCGCGCGGCGAACCATGGGAAAATACTCGACAAAGCCGTTGAAGGCTTCTTCGGCCACCACGTTGGGACGCGGGTAGGCGCTGCCCGGCGGCGTAAACGCACCCTGGGCAATAAAGATAAAGGAATCGGGTTGCACGCGGATCGAGTTGGCGCGACGGGTATCACTGTGATCCAGGAGCCCGGCATCGCTCATCTGATAGCGAGTGCCTTCGGCCATATCACTGACGGTCATGCAGCCACCCAACGCCAGTGACGCCAGCAACAACACCAGACTACGCATCCTATCCTCCAGAAGCCGGTGACGGAAAACCGGCGAATGGGCACAAGATGCAGATTTTGCGCCAGCTTGGGAGATTAGCCGCCGATGATCTTCATCACTGTTGCCCCGCCCGAGAACGCTACTTCCTGCTTGTCGCCCAACGCCTTGACCAATAACCGTTGCAAGGCCGGCAGCGCCTGGTGGCGGGGCTTGTCCAGCAAGTCGCCAACGTAGTGGCGGTTACTCGACGACAGGCAGCCATGCAGCCAGCCCGTGGACGACAGACGCAACCGCGAGCAGGTACGGCAGAACGGCACGCTTTCGTTGGCAATCACACCGAAGAAGCCTTTGCCGGGAATTTCGTAACGCACGGCGGTGGCGTCCACCGGGGCATCGGCTTGCAGGTATTCATGGTGGTCGCCAATCAGGCTCAGCAGTTGCTGGAGACTGACGAATTGCTGGAGGAAGGCATTGGCGTCATTGGCCAAGTGGCCCATGCGCATCAGTTCGATAAAGCGCAATTCATAGCCGCGCGCCAGGCAATAGTCGAGCAGCGGCATCACCTGGTCGAGGTTCTGACCGCGCAACGGCACCATATTGACCTTGATCTTGATCCCGACCGCGCTCGCCTGGTCCATGCCATCGAGCACGGTGGCCAGATCGCCGCCGCGGGCAATGCTGCGGAAGGCGTCGGCATCCAGGGTATCAAGGGAAACGTTGATCCGCCGGATCCCGGCGTCCACCAGCAGCGGCAGCTTGCGTGCCAGCAACTGGCCGTTGGTGGTCAGACTGATGTCACTCAAGCCCATCTGCCCCACTGCGCCCATGAAGGCTTCCAGCTTGGGACTGACCAGAGGCTCACCCCCGGTAATCCGCAGACGCTCGATACCGGCGGCCTCGATCAAATAGGCCACGCCCCGTGCCATCGCCTCGGCCGACAGCTCATCCTGCGCAGCCACCAGCCGCTTGCCATTGGGCACGCAGTAGGTACACGCGTAGTTACAGGCTGAGGTCAGGCTGATCCGCAAATTGCGGAATCGCCTGCCTTGTCGATCAACGATCATGGATCACTCCGGCAGAGGATAATTCGGGCGCGCTAAAACCTGACTCATAAATCAGATTTTAGCAAGGTCCTTGCCTGAGTATATTCCTGGGCTACTGCACCCGACAGAAAATCATATCGCCATCACTTAAGCGAATGACTCAGGTAGCGGGTGTCTCGGCGTTCGGCAGATCGGTGCTGTGCTTGCGCTTGTTGCCCATGCGCACGCCGATATCCATCAAGAACTGGAAGAAGCCTTCCTGATCTTCCAGCACATTGCTCCAGAACGGCGAGTGATACAGCGCGACGGCGCCATGCACCAACGCCCAGGCAGCGCAGTAGTGGAAGTACGGCGGTACATCTTCCAGCTTGCCTTCGCTGATGCGACCCTTGATCAGCAAGGTCAAGCGTTCGAAGTTGGAGGCGCGGATCTTGTGCAACTCCTCGACCATTTCCGGCACTTGGTTACCCTTGACCACCTTCTCTTCCAGGCGATCAAACAAGCGATAACGCTGTGGATCACGCATGCGGAATTCGAAGTAGGCCCGGGACAGGGCTTCCTTGTCCTTGTCGACATCCGCCGAATGCAACAACTCGTTCAAATCCCGCTCGTAGTCGAGCATCAGGCGCAGGTAGATCTCGGCCTTGGACTTGAAGTGCTTGTAGATGGTGCCTTTGCCGATACCCACGGCATCCGCAATCATCTCGACGGTGACGCTGTCTTCACCTTGTTCGAGGAACAGCTTGAGTGCGGTGTCGAGAATTTCCTGCTCGCGGCGGCGAAACTCACGGACCTTACGGGGTTCTTTGTGCATAAGAAAAGGTCTGCAGAGGTCTATATGGGGAGGGTTGTGCGCCCCAAGCTACGCTTGGCGGAACGTTTTACCCGGTGCGTGGGATTATCCCGACTGAACGGTCGTTGGGCAACGTCTATGTGAACAACCCATGCACTTAACTTACAGTCCGCCAACGAATAGAGCGGTATGAGTCAGAAATAAGACACGACCTATGCCGGCGTCTATCGCATCAATGAGAACTCAACTGAAGCGGGCGTATTCCAAATCTGTTTAAAAAACGATCAGATGTGGCTGGACTGAATGGGATACTGATCAATACTTGAAATGTCGGCGCGACATCTCCCCCAAGTGATGCGTCGACCTGGGTACCGACGGACTGTGTACCTTTGTTTTACTCCTAATGGTCTTAGCCCGGATTCACCCCCCAGAACCCGGGTTTTTTTTGCCCTGAATTTAAGCGACGTGCGCGAGGGGGAACAGGCGCTTGAAATTTTCAGTGGTCTGTTCGGCAAACCGCTCGTAAGACTCGCCCCGCAGCATCGCCAGGTAATCCGCCACATCACGCACATATTGCGGCAGGTTCGGCTTGCCACGATGAGGGATGGGTGCCAGGTACGGCGAATCGGTCTCCACCAGCAGGCGGTCCGCCGGGACCTGGCGAGCCACATCACGCAACGCATCCGCATTACGGAAGGTCACGATGCCCGACAGCGAGATGTAAAAGCCCAGGTCCAGGGCGGCCTTGGCCATGTCCCAATCCTCGGTAAAGCAGTGCAACACGCCCGCTTGGGGCAGCGCCGCTTCGCGCAGCAGGGCCAAGGTATCGGCACGGGCACCGCGGGTATGGACGATCACCGGCTTGCCGGTTTGCCGGGCGGCTTGCAGGTGCAGGCGAAACGATGCCTGCTGGAGTTCGGCGGCTTCCGGTTCGTAGTGATAATCCAGGCCGGTCTCGCCGATGGCTACCACTCGCGGATGATTGAGTTCGCCCAGCAACCAATCCAGGGCCGGCGCTTCACCGGGCTTGAGGTCCAGGGGATGAATGCCCACCGAACAATCGACATCGGCGTAACGATCCGCCAGGGCTTTGACGTCGGCGGCGTTTTCCGCGCTGACGCCAATACACAGAAAGTGCCCTACCCCGCGTTGGCGCGCAGCCTCAAGGGCGGCATCCAGGGAGCCGCCGTGTTCGGCGAGGTCGAGGCGATCGAGGTGGCAATGGGAATCTACGAGCATAGGAAATTACAACTTGAGTCGCGGGAAGTGTCTGGCCAACGATACACCTGTCGGCCACTGAAATTAACGGCGGCCGAGCAGACCGACCCATTGCACCAACAAGGCCTCAAGCAGCAGCACGCGGTTGAGGTTGGCCTTGCCCAGGACCTTCTGGCGTTGGGCGAGGATCCAGTCCTGAATGTTCAGGACCTTGTCCTGGGCACTCTTCTGCGCCAGGTACTGCACAACCTTGCGCATGTCTGCCAGCCCCAGGCCGTTTTCGTCCTGAGTCAGTTGGTAGCGCAGGATCAGGCTCGACCAGTCGCAGAACCAGTCAAATAGCAGCAGCAATGGAATGTCTTTCCAGGCGGTTTCAGCCAGTTGCGTAGCGGATTGCTCTTGCTTGAGCAGCTTCTTCACGCCGTCCACCACCAGCGCTCGCTGCTCGCGCACGCCCTGGGCCTGCAACTTGACCGCCGCCAGAGGTGAGCCGGCCGCCAGGGTCAGCAGCTCAACCCGCTCCTCTTCGGAGCACGCCGGCAAGGCCTGGCCCAGCCACTGCAGACTCATGGCTTCGCTGGGCAACGGGCAAGCCTGTTGCACGCAGCGGCTGCGGATGGTCGCCAGCAAACGGCTGGACTGATGACTGACCAGCAACAGGACGGTATCGCCGGACGGCTCTTCCAGGCTCTTGAGCAAAGCGTTGGCGGCGTTGATGTTCATCGCCTCCACCGGCTCGATCAACACCACCTTGCGCCCGCCCATCTGCGCAGTCTGCACCACGAAACTGACCAGATCGCGAACCTGATCGACCTTGATCGCCTTGTCCGCCTCCTCCGGCTCCAGCAGGTAGTTGTCCGGATGGCTGCCGGCTTTAAGCAACAGACAGGATTTGCACTGCCCGCACGCCTCCAGACCGTCCGGCCGCTGGCACAACAGCCTGGCCATCAACCGCTCGGCCAGCGCGCGCTTGCCGATGCCTACGGGGCCATGAAGCAAATAGGCATGGGCGTGCTGGGCACGGCCGGCCAGTTGCTGCCAGAGACTGTCCTGCCAGGGGTAGGCTTCAGCCACGGTAAAGCTCCAGCAGTTTCGGCAACAGGGTATCCAGTGATTGCTGAACCTGAGCCAGGGGCTGCGCCGCGTCCACCAGGCAGTAACGTGCCGGGTTTGCTTCAGCGCGCTTGAGGTAGGCACTGCGCACCGCATCGAAAAACACCCGGCCTTCCAGCTCGAAACGATCCAGACGACCGCGGGCACTGGCGCGGGCCAGGCCGACCTCCACCGGCAGGTCGAACACCAAAGTCAGGTGCGGACGCAAGTCGCCCTGGACGAAGGTCTCCAGGGTCGCGATGCGCTCCAGGGACAGGCCACGACCACCGCCCTGATAGGCGTAAGTCGAATCGGTAAAGCGATCACAAATCACCACGGCACCACGGGCCAGGGCCGGGCGAATCACTTCAGCCAGGTGCTGGGCGCGGGCAGCAAACACCAGCAGCAGTTCGGTATCCGGGTTCATCGGCTCGTCGCCCGGGGTCAGCAAGACTTCGCGAATCCGCTCGGCCAGAGGTGTACCGCCCGGTTCGCGGGTCAACAACACCTCGATACCCTCGGCGCGCAAACGCTCAGCCAGGTATTCACGGTTGGTGCTTTTGCCGGCACCTTCAGGGCCTTCCAGGGTAATAAACAAGCCAGTCACAGGCAGTCCTTAGTCAGAGTCATTGCGGGCTTTGCAGCGCGTCGGTATCCGGCGTTGAAGCAGGTTCGGGCGCTTGTTCGGCTGGCGCCTCGGGGGCGGCATCCGTCGGCTTCGCCACGGGCGCAGGGCTGGAACGATAATCGGCGCGACGCTTCATCTGGAATTCACGCACGGCTGAATTATGCGCATCCAGGCTGTCAGAGAAAATATGGCTGCCGTCGCCACGGGCAACAAAGTACAGGCTGCTGCCCGGCACCGGGTTCAGCGCCGCGTGAATGGCCTCGCGACCCACCATGGCAATCGGTGTCGGCGGCAGGCCGCTAATCACATAAGTGTTGTAGGGCGTGGCTTCCTTGAGGTGGGCGCGGGTCAACTTGCCGTTGTAGCGTTCACCCAGGCCATAGATCACTGTCGGGTCGGTTTGCAGCAACATGCCGATCTGCATGCGCCGTACAAACACCCCGGCAATCTGCCCACGCTCTTCTGGCACGCCGGTTTCTTTCTCCACCAGGGAAGCCATGATCAGCGCTTGATAGGGCTCGGTGTAGGGCGCGTCGGGAGCGCGCTTGTTCCATTCCTGAGCGAGGACATCGTCCAGTCGGTTGTAGGACTTTTTCAGCAACTCAAGGTCGGTCATGCCGCGCACGAAACGATAGGTATCCGGGAAGAACCGCCCTTCCGGGAAAATGCCTGGGTGACCGAGCTTGTCCATCACCTCGCTGTCGCTCAAGCCCGACAGGGTTTGCTCGATTTTTTCATGCTTGGCCAGGGCGGTACGCACCTGACGGAAGTTCCAGCCTTCCACCAGCGTGATGCTGTACTGCACCACTTCGCCACGCTGCCACAGGCCGATCAGGCCCTGCGCGGTGAGGCCGGGGTTCATGCGGTATTCACCGCTGTGCAGCGGCTGGCCGTTGAGGTTGAAACGCCAGTAGAGACGCAACCAGAAGGCATCCTTGAGTACGCCGTCATTTTCCAGACGATTAAAGGTACCGGTGGGTGTCGCACCGGCCGGCACATCCAGCAACTGCTCCTGGGTCAGGTTTAAAGACTGCTCCAGGGCCGAGTTCATCTTCCAGGCAGAAGCGCCCAGCAGCAAACCCGCCAGGACCAGACCGATCTCCAGCAACAGTACAAATTTACGTCTCAAATCAAATATCCAATAGCGCGCGAACAATGCCTTGCAGTTTACGGGTGAGCGGCCCAACCGACCAGCTCATTGCCCCACATCCACGCACCGGCCAAATGCCATATACGCTGTTGCAAACGAAGACTTCGTCGGCCTGTTGCAATTGGTCAACACTTACATCGGCCACGATGACTGGGATGCCCAACGCCTGCGCCTGGGCCAACAACTCAGCCCGCATGACGCCGGCGACACCGCAACGATTCAGATCAGCGGTCAGCAACATGCCGTCACGCACCAGGAACAGGTTGCTGAACACGCCTTCGATGACTCGACCGGACATATCCAGCATCAAACCTTCGGCATGATCGGCATCCTGCCACTCGGAACGGGCGATCACCTGTTCCAGGCGATTGAGGTGTTTGAGACCGGCAAGCAAGGGTTGCTCGGACAAACGGGTAACGCACGGAAACAGGCGTATGCCTGACGAGCCATGAGTTTCGGGATAAGTGGCAGGTGGACTGCCTTGCAGAATGCGACGCGCCGGGGCGCCCGCATTGATGCCATAACCGCGCAGGCTATCACCACGCGTGAGGATCAACTTGAGGACACCGTCGCCCAAGGCGGCGGCATAGGCCTGCAACTCGCTGCGGATCAACGGCTGATCCGCAACAATCGCCAACCGCCTGCAGCCTTCGTCCAGGCGCTGCAGGTGGCGGTCGAGCAGCACCGGCCGCCCGGCCTTGACAGCGATGGTCTCAAACAAGCCATCGCCGTATGCCAGGCCGCGATCTTTCAGGGACACTGCGTCCTCCGGCTGACCGTCGACCCAGCTGTGCATTACTCGGCGAACCGACGGAACACCAGGGAACCGTTGGTGCCGCCAAAGCCGAACGAGTTGGACAGCACCACGTCGATCGGCATCTTCTGCGGCTCGTGAGGCACGAAGTTCAGGTCGCAGCCCTCATCCGGCTCATCCAGGTTGATGGTCGGCGGTGCGACCTGGTCCTGGATCGCCAGCACACTGAAGATCGCCTCGACCGCGCCCGCCGCACCTAACAAGTGGCCGGTCATGGACTTGGTGGAGCTGACCGCCAGCTTGTAGGCGTGCTCGCCAAATACCGACTTGATGGCCTCGGCTTCCGCCAAGTCGCCGGTCGGGGTCGAAGTGCCGTGTGCGTTGATGTACTGCACCTGATCGACGTTGATCTTGGCATCGCGCAGCGCGTTGGTGATGCAACGTGCAGCACCTGCACCATCGGCCGGCGGCGACGTCATGTGGTAAGCATCACCGCTCATGCCAAAACCGATCAGTTCGGCGTAGATGGTCGCGCCACGCGCCTTGGCGTGCTCCAGCTCTTCGAGGACCAGCGCACCGGCACCATCGGAAAGCACGAAGCCATCACGGCCCTTGTCCCACGGACGGCTGGCGCGGGTCGGCTCGTCGTTGCGGGTCGACAGCGCACGGGAAGCACCAAAGCCGCCCATGCCCAGACCGCAGGCCGCCATCTCGGCGCCACCGGCGATCATCACGTCGGCCTCGTCATAAGCGATATTACGCGCCGCCATGCCGATGCAGTGAGTACCCGTGGTGCACGCCGTGGAAATGGCGTAGTTAGGCCCCTGGGCACCCAGATGGATGGACAGGAAGCCGGAAATCATATTGATGATCGAACCGGGCACGAAGAACGGTGAGATTCGACGAGGACCGGAGTCGTGCAAGGTGCGGCTGGTTTCTTCGATATTGGTCAGACCGCCAATACCCGAACCCATGGCCACGCCGATGCGCTCACGGTTGGCGTCGGTGACTTCCAGGCCGGCATTACGCACCGCCTGAAAACCGGCTGCCAGGCCGTATTGAATGAACAGGTCGAGTTTGCGGGATTCCTTGACCGAGAGGTAATCCTCGACATTGAAACCCTTTACCGAGCCGCCAAAACGGGTGGAATAGGCAGAAAGGTCCGTATGCTCAATCAGACCAATACCACTGTGGCCAGCCAGAATGCCCTGCCAACTGCTCGGCACATCCGTACCCAGTGGCGACAACATACCCATACCGGTGACTACGACGCGTCTACGCGACACAGCACTCTCCTTTTTCTAATGACGACACTTTGCATCAGGCCTAAAGGAAAAAACCGCACGCCATAGGGCAGTGCGGTTTTTCCATCACAGCAAGCGACGATTACAAACTATTACGCCTGATGGCTAGTTACGTAGTCGATAGCAGCTTGAACAGTAGTGATTTTTTCAGCTTCTTCGTCCGGGATTTCGGTCTCGAATTCCTCTTCCAGAGCCATCACCAGCTCAACGGTGTCAAGGGAGTCGGCACCCAGGTCTTCAACGAAGGAAGCAGTGTTGGTCACTTCTTCTTCTTTAACGCCCAGTTGCTCGGCAACGATTTTCTTGACGCGCTCTTCGATGGTGCTCATACCTTGTTTTCACTCCTAATGGACAAATTCAGGCAGCTGGCCAGTGGGTAAGTGTATAGAAAGACTTTTCAGCTTTTCAACTGAAAGCTTCACCCTCGTACCCTATTGGCCATCTGTCTATAAATAGATTGCAGCTTTATAACGGATTTTAGACAGCTCGTATGACATTTTTTTGAAGCGATCCGTCACAATTTAACTCATGTACATCCCGCCGTTCACCGGGATTGTAGCCCCAGTCACGTATGCCGCACCGTCGGATGCCAGAAAAGCGACCACATTCGCGATCTCTTGAGCCTGGCCCAGACGGCCCAGCGGAATCTGCGTCAGCAAGGCTTCACGCTGCGTCTCAGGCAATTCGCGGGTCATATCGGTATCGATGAACCCTGGGGCCACCGAGTTGACCGTAATCGACCGCGAGCCGACTTCACGCGCCAGTGCACGGCTGAAACCTTCCAGACCTGCCTTGGCGGCGGCGTAGTTTACTTGGCCTGCGTTGCCCATGGCACCCACTACGGAGCCAATATTGATAATTCGACCCCAACGAGCCTTGGTCATGCCGCGCAGAACCCCCTTGGACAGGCGAAACAGACTGTTCAAGTTGGTGTCGACGACATCATGCCACTCGTCGTCTTTCATGCGCATCATCAGGTTATCGCGGGTGATACCGGCATTGTTCACCAGAATAGCCGGGGCGCCAAATTGCGCCGTGATTTCGGCCAGCACGCCAGCCACTGACTCATCGCTGGTCACGTTAAGCTCAAGACCGGTGCCCTGAACGCCATTTTCCTTCAACGTCGCAGCAATACGCTCAGCGCCGGCGGCGGAGGTTGCGGTACCGATGACCACAGCGCCCAGACGGCCCAGCTCCAGGGCGATCGCCTGGCCAATGCCACGGCTTGCGCCGGTGACCAGTGCAACTTTACCTTGCAGACTCATGCAGGCTTCTCCTAGGTTCGGAAATTAACGTCAGGCCAGGGCTGCGCGAGCGGCAGCGAAGGCATCCGGGGTATTGAGGTTGGAAGTCGACACGCCTTCGGCGCAACGCTTGTTCAGGCCGGCGAGGACTTTGCCCGGGCCGCACTCTACCAATTGGGTGGCGCCGTTGGCGGCCAGGGTCTGCACCGACTCAACCCAGCGAACCGGCTTGTACAGCTGTTCCAGCAGATCGCGCTTGAGGGTTTCCAGGTCAGAGGCCACGGCGGCACTGACGTTCTGCACCAACGGAATCTGCGGCGCCTGCCAGTTGATCGCAGCGATCGACTCGGCGAAACGCTCGGCAGCCGGGCGCATCAGTTCGCAGTGGGACGGCACGCTGACCGGCAACGGCAACGCACGCTTGGCGCCACGGGCCTTGCAGCCTTCGATGGCGCGCTCTACCGCCGCCTTGGCGCCGGCGATCACCACCTGGCCAGGGGAGTTGAAGTTCACGGCGCTGACCACTTCGCCCTGGGCCGCTTCGGCGCAGGCGGCAATCACGTCAGCATCTTCCAGACCGAGAATCGCGGCCATGCCACCCTGCCCGGCAGGAACGGCTTCTTGCATCAATTGACCACGACGCTCCACCAGCTTGACCGCTTCACCGAGGGTCAGGCTGCCAGCGGCTACCAGGGCACTGTATTCGCCCAGGCTATGGCCGGCGACATAAGCCGGACGCGCACCACCTTCGGCCAGCCACAAGCGCCACAAAGCGATCGAGGCAGTAAGAATGGCCGGTTGGGTTTTGTCGGTTTGGTTGAGCTGCTCTTCCGGCCCTTGCTGGGTCAGCGCCCACAGGTCGTAACCCAGGGCATCGGAAGCTTCCTTGAAAGTGTCCAGGACCAGCGGATGTTCCGCGCCCAGCTCGGCCAACATGCCGAGGGACTGCGAACCCTGCCCTGGAAAGACGAATGCGAGGGATGTAGACATGTAACAAGCCCCTAATGATCTGGTCGTCGGAAATTGGCGCCCCACAGGTGGGAGCGCAAGAAACTGACAGATTGGATGGTCAATTGAACTGGCCGGTCACATTTAAGCATTTCCGGCCCCATTCGCCTAAGGCAACAGATCCTCAAGGCGGCCGCGCAAGCGTTGCGGCAGGTTTTCCTGGATCTCGATCAAGGCACGCTGGATGGCACTTTGAAAACCCTGTACCCCCGCCGAGCCATGGCTTTTGACCACAATACCCTGCAAACCCAGGAAGCTCGCACCGTTATGCCGCGCCGGTGCCAGATCGGCCTGCAAGCGCCGCATCAACGGCAGCGCCAGGGCGCCCACCACGCGTGAAGCAAGGTTGCGCTTGAACAAGGCCTCGATGCGCGCCGCAATCATCGTCGCCAAGCCTTCGCTGGACTTGAGCAGGATATTGCCGACAAAACCGTCGCACACCACCACATCCGCTTCGCCCCGGTACAACCCGTCACCCTCGACAAAACCGATGTAATTCAAACCCCGCGCGCCTTGCAACAAACTGGCAGCCAGCTTGACCTGTTGATTACCCTTGATGTCTTCGGTGCCGATGTTGAGCAGGGCCACCCGAGGCCGCACCACACCCAACGCTTGCGCGGCCACCGAGCCCATCACGGCAAATTGCAACAAGTGCTCGGCACTGCAGTCGACATTCGCCCCCAGATCCAGCAACTGGCAATAGCCACGCTGGGTGGGAATTGCCGCCACCATCGCCGGCCGGTCAATGCCCGGAAGGGTTTTCAACACATGACGGGACAACGCCATCAAGGCCCCGGTATTGCCGGCGCTGACACAGGCCTGAACCTTGCCATCACGTAACAACTCAAGAGCCACACGCATCGAAGAATCCGGCTTGCCACGCAGTGCCTGCGCAGGCTTTTCATCCATGCCAATGGTTTCGCTGGCAGCCGTAATCGTCAGGCGCACGCGATCCACCGCCGGATGGCTGGCAATCAGTTCTTCAAGTAGGGAGGGTTGACCGACAAGGGTCAGGTGCAGCGAGGGTGTAGCAGACAGGCAAGCAATACTGGCCTGAACAATGCTGCGGGGACCGAAGTCCCCGCCCATTGCGTCAATCGCGATGACTTGAGCAGACAAGTGATTACTCGTCAGCGCCCTTGTCGATCACTTTACGACCACGGTATACGCCTTCTGGCGATACGTGGTGACGCAGGTGAACTTCACCGGTGGTCTTTTCTACGGACAGGGTGCTAGCCTCGAGTGCATCGTGGGAACGACGCATGTCACGGGCAGAGCGGGATTTTTTGTTCTGCTGAACAGCCATAATTGATTAACTCCTAAACGTTTGGGTCACGCTTTAACTGCGCCAATACACTGAACGGGTTGGACCGCGTTACCTCGTCCTCGCTCGGCTCGGCCTCGTCATCGAGACCCTCCGGCTGCTGGCATTCTTCCGGATGATGAGCAGGCACAATGGGCAAGGCGAGCAGAAGCTCCTCCTCGATCAGTGCATGCAGATCCAATGGATCTTCGCCCAGTTCCAGCACGTCATAACCTTTCGGCAACGACTGGGTATTCGCACCCTCTTTCACCACAGCATAACTGCATTCGCTGTGGATCGGCAGGGTGACCAGCTCAAGACAACGCTGGCAAACCATTTTGACTTCAGTGTCGATAAAGCTGTGAATTACCACAGATTTACGTTCATCTCGTTCAAAAACGAATTTAGCCTGCACCGTACCGACATTGTCGGAAAGCGGGTCGCAGAGTCTCTCCAAATCGGCCAGCAGCACTTCACCTTGAAGGGTGGTGCCACGATCAGCCAATTTGCGCGGGTCAACGTGAGGTGGAATCGGGTCATTCAACATAGGCGCAGCATTATAGGGATGCACCCGGCCATGTCAAAGGAAATTCAGCCCTGTCCGTCACCTGGCCACCTCGCTAGAATTCGCGACTGCCCTGAGGAGACGTCCATGCTGCCTTTATTACTCGCTTCCAGCTCGGTTTATCGCCGGGAATTGTTGAACCGCCTGCACCTGCCGTTCACCTGCAGCTCACCGGATATCGACGAAAGCCACCGCACGAACGAGACGGCCGTGGAGCTGGTCAAGCGCTTGGCCGAGGAAAAAGCCCGGGCGCTTACCGGCAGTCATCCAGCTCATCTTATTATCGGCTCCGATCAGGTGGCAACGTTCGACGGGCAGATCATCGGCAAGCCTCACACCTTTGAGAAGGCACGCGAGCAGTTGCTGGCAGCCAGTGGCCAGCAAGTCAGCTTTCTGACCGGCCTGGCAGTGTTGAACAGCGACACCGGACGCATCCAGGTCGACTGCGTCCCCTTCACCGTGCACATGCGCACACTGGACGTGGCGCGCATCGAGCGCTACCTGCGAACCGAACAGCCCTACGACTGCGCTGGCAGCTTCAAGGCCGAAGGCCTGGGGGTGAGCCTGTTTCAACGCACCGAAGGGCCAGACGCCACCAGCCTGGTGGGCCTGCCGCTGATTCGATTGGTGGATATGCTGTTGGCCGAAGGCGTGCAAATCCCCTGAATACATCGCAAACCAAATGCGGGAGGGGCTTGCTCCCGATGGCGGTGGATCAGTCAATTTATCTGTCACTGACCCACTGCTATCGGGAGCAAGCCCCCTCCCACACTTTGACCTACACCAGGCTTGAGATCTCAGCGCAGCGTCGGCCCCTGGAAGCCCATATACAGCGCCAGCTTCTCAGCCACGCTGGCACCGAGCTTCTTGGAGAAGCGGTCAAACGGCGATTCCTCAACCGTGAAATCCACCAGCTCTTTCTCGCCAATCACATCCCGCGCCACTGAACTGGCACTGCCCAGACCATCGATCAAACCCAGTGGCAGTGCTTGCTCGCCAGACCAGACCAACCCGGAGAACAGTTCAGGATGGTCTTTATCCTTGAGTCGATCACCCCGCCCCTGCTTGACGCTGGCGATGAATTGCCGATGAGTGGTATCCAGCACGCCCTGCCAGAACTGGGTTTCATCAGCCTTTTGCGGCTGGAACGGATCCAGGAACGACTTATGCTCGCCAGAGGTGTATGTCCGACGCTCAACACCCAGCTTCTCCATGGTGCCGACAAAGCCGTAACCGGCCGCCGTCACACCAATGGAACCCACCAGGCTGGCCTTGTCGGCGTAAATCTGGTCAGCGGCGCTGGCGATATAATAGGCACCCGAAGCACCCAGATCGGAAATCACCGCGTACAACTTGATGTCCGGGTGCAAGCTGCGCAGACGACGGATCTCGTCATACACATAACCTGACTGTACCGGACTGCCTCCCGGGCTGTTGATGCGCAGGATCACGCCCTTGACCTTGGAATCCTCAAAGGCTGCCCGCAGGCTGCTAACGATATTATCGGCGCTGGCGGACTCCTTATCGGCAATCACCCCGCGCACCTCGATCAACGCAGTGTAACCGCCACTACGGGTGGCGCTTTTTTCCATATCCATCAGTGGACTGAACAGCGCCAGCATGCCCAGCAGATAAACAAAGGTCAGCAGCTTGAAAAAGATCCCCCACCGTCGCGAACGACGCTGCTCCTGGACGCTGGCCAGCAAGGTTTTTTCCAGCAGCTTCCAGCTTTTGTCGTCATTGCTATCGGTATTGGCCTTTTCAGGCGCTTTCCACTCATCGGTCATGCCATCCACCCCAACAAAGACTTAATTGGCCTGACTGAGCCAGGCCTGCAATTCAGAAAAGCAGTCAATCGTCAGCCTGGGCTCGTACACCTGCAAGGCCTGGGCAGACTGGGCACCGTAGCTGACCGCCACGGAGTCCATCCCGGCGTTGCGCGCCATCATCAGGTCGAACGACGCATCGCCCACCATCAACGCCTGCCGAGGAGATACGCCACAATGGGCGAGGATCTGCTCCAGCATCAGCGGATGGGGCTTGCTGGCGGTTTCGTCCGCCGCACGGGTGACATCGAAATACGTTTCCCAGCCATGAGCCTTGAGCACCCGATCCAGCCCGCGACGCGCCTTGCCGGTAGCTACCGCCAGGTGATACCCCTCGGCACGGAAGGCCTCCATAGACTGCACCACCCCGTCAAACAAGGGCGAAGGCTCAGCTTCCAGGGCAAGGTAATGATCGGCATAGTGCTGACGAAACACCACCAGCTCATCGTCGCCAATGTCCGGGTACAGGGTGCGAATCGCTTCTGGCAGCCCCAGACCAATAATGCCCTTGACCGCCAGGTCGTCCCGCAGCTCATACCCCGAACGCGCCGACGCCATGTGCATCGACTCGACAATCCGACCAATGGAGTCGCACAGCGTGCCATCCCAATCAAAGATCAGCAGCTTGTAGTCAAGGCGCGACACTCAGGCGCTCCACGGTCTTGGCCCACATGTCATCGACAGGCGCTTGCAGCTTCAACTCGCCACCATCAGGCAGCGGCACGGTCAGCATGTAGGCGTGCAGGAACAGGCGTTTGCCACCCAGATCTCGGATCTCCTTGGAGAAATCCTCGTCGCCGTATTTGGTATCTCCGGCGATCGCGTGGCCAGCATGCAGGGTATGGACGCGAATTTGATGGGTACGACCGGTAACCGGCTTGGCTTCGACCATCGTGGCGAAGTCACCGAAGCGACGCAGCACCTTGAACAGGGTCAGCGCCTCCTTGCCCTCCTCGTCCACCTCGACCATGCGCTCACCGGAACGCAGATTGCTCTTCTGCAGCGGCGCACGGACGCTCTTGATGGAGGTTGCCCAATTGCCACGTACCAGCGCCATGTAGCGCTTGTCCACGCCATCTCCGCGCAGGGCGGCGTGCAGATGGCGCAACATGCTGCGCTTCTTGGCGATCATCAACAGCCCGGAAGTGTCGCGATCCAGGCGATGCACCAGCTCCAACTCCTTGGCGTCCGGGCGCAACTGACGAAAGGCTTCGATCACCCCGTAGTTGAGGCCGCTGCCGCCGTGAACGGCGATACCGCAAGGCTTGTTGATCACAATCAGCGCCTTGTCTTCGAAGACAATCGACGCTTCAAGGCGCTGCAACAGCCCTTGGGCCAGAGGGACCGGCTCGTCACGCTCAGGCACCCGTACCGGCGGCACACGGACGATATCGCCCGCCTGCAGCTTGTACTCGGGCTTGATCCGGCCCTTGTTCACGCGCACTTCGCCTTTACGCAAAATGCGGTAAATCAAGGTCTTGGGCACGCCTTTGAGCCTGGCAAGAAGAAAGTTGTCGATGCGTTGGCCGGCATATTCCGGCGAGACCTCAAGCAGCTGGACGCTGGGGGTCTGGGGGGCGGTAGTCGTCATGGCGGCGATGATAACAATTTTTTATGGAATTGAAGCACTTAATCATTGCTGCTATAGTCGCGAACGCCGCCAAAAGCGGCCTGGACAGAGGACTAGCGGCAAACTGCCGGCCCTGACCATCGCAATTCATCAGGACGCGAGGCCGTCCTACGGGGCTTTCGCCACCCTGGAAGGCTCGAGATTGTAACAAGCGCAGGTGACATGAGGCCTGAAGCGAGTGCAAAAAGCAGAGTAGATACTCGCCTTTTGCGCCGATATTTACGGCCAGTTCACAAAGTGCAGTCAGTCTTGAGCCAGACCACGGCGAATGCTTCGGAAACAACGCCTGTTACGAGCTGAGTGAGAGCACAGTCGCCCACACCCGGTCTTGTTTAGCCATGAGCGTGTTCTCCCCATTGGAGAACACGGTAAATGCCAACCCGCTGCGGATTCTGCGCGCGGCAGCACCCGAATTATCAGGGATACGTGTAGGGTGGAGATGCACAACCGTCGGACCGTGTAGCACTAGGCTTATATTTAGACGCTTCATCTCGTCCACAGTCGCCGGTTGATTCCTCCTCCTGACCTTAGCTTTTGTTGAAGTGGTGCCTTTGTCACCACCGCTAACAAGCAGGACGCGTCCGTCGCGATACCGGCCCACATTGGCGGGTTTTGCTGGACACTGGAGTGGCCAACCACTCTTGACGCACCTGACACCGACCGTGAGAAGTCGTGTGTGCCGAACGCCGTTTCCGGCAGCCCGGAAACCGACGGTACAACATGAAAAGAATGCTGATTAACGCAACTCAACCCGAAGAGTTGCGTGTTGCACTGGTAGATGGCCAACGCCTCTACGACCTGGACATCGAATCCGGTGCACGCGAGCAGAAGAAGGCCAACATCTATAAAGGCCGGATTACTCGCATCGAACCAAGCCTTGAGGCTGCCTTTGTCGATTTCGGCTCCGAGCGCCACGGCTTCCTGCCCCTCAAAGAAATCTCCCGCGAATACTTCAAGAAAGCCCCGGAAGGCCGCGTGAACATCAAGGACGTCCTGAGCGAAGGCCAGGAAGTCATTGTTCAGGTGGAAAAAGAAGAACGTGGCAACAAGGGCGCAGCCCTGACCACCTTCATCAGCCTGGCTGGCCGCTATCTCGTTCTGATGCCGAACAACCCGCGTGCCGGTGGTATTTCCCGCCGCATCGAAGGTGAAGAGCGCAACGAACTGCGTGAGGCACTGAACGGTTTGATCGCTCCGGCCGACATGGGCCTGATCGTGCGCACTGCCGGCCTTGGCCGCAGCAGCGAAGAAATGCAGTGGGACCTCGACTACCTGCTGCAACTGTGGACCGCTATCAAAGAAGCGTCCCTGGACCGTTCCGCGCCATTCCTGATCTATCAGGAAAGCAACGTGATCATCCGTGCCATCCGCGATTACCTGCGCCAGGACATCGGCGAAGTGCTGATCGACAGCGTTGAAGCCCAGGACGAAGCCCTGACCTTCATCCGCCAAGTGATGCCGCAGTACGCCAGCAAGATCAAACTGTACGAAGACAGCGTTCCGCTGTTCAACCGTTTCCAGATCGAAAGCCAGATCGAGACCGCCTTCCAGCGCGTCGTCGAACTGCCTTCCGGCGGCTCCATCGTTATCGACCCGACCGAAGCCCTGGTGTCCATCGACATCAACTCGGCGCGCGCCACCAAAGGCAGCGACATCGAAGAAACCGCCCTGCAGACCAACCTGGAAGCGGCTGAAGAAATCGCCCGCCAACTGCGCCTGCGTGATATCGGTGGCCTGATCGTCATTGACTTCATCGACATGACCCCGGCCAAGAACCAGCGCGCCGTGGAAGAAAAAGTCCGTGAATGCCTGGAAGCCGATCGTGCCCGCGTACAAGTCGGCCGTATCTCGCGCTTCGGCCTGCTGGAGATGTCCCGCCAACGCCTGCGTCCATCCCTGGGCGAAAGCAGCGGTATCGTCTGCCCGCGTTGCAACGGCACCGGCATCATCCGTGACGTTGAATCGCTGTCCCTGGCGATCCTGCGCCTGATCGAAGAAGAAGCCCTGAAAGACCGCACTGCCGAAGTTCGCGCACAAGTGCCGATCCCGGTGGCCGCGTTCCTGCTCAACGAAAAACGCAACTCGATCACCAAGATCGAACTGCGCACCCGTGCCCGCATCGTCATCCTGCCGAACGATCACCTCGAGACGCCGCACTTCGAAGTGCAGCGCCTGCGTGATGACAGCCCGGAAGCCCACACCAATCAGTCCAGCTACGAAATCGCTGCTGCCGCTGCCGAAGTGGAAGAAGTCCAGCCAGCCGCTGCGACCCGCACCCTGGTTCGCCAGGAAGCCGCCGTCAAGACCGCACCGGCCCGTGCCAACGCACCGGTTCCGGTTGAAGCCGCAGCGCCAGTTGCCGCGCCAGCCGCCATGCCTGAGCCAAGCCTGTTCAAAGGTCTGGTGAAGTCGCTGGTCAGCCTGTTCGCAACCAAGGAAGAGCCGGTTGCTCCGGCTGTGGCCGAAAAACCTGCTACCGAACGCCCTGCCCGCAACGAAGAGCGTCGCAACGGTCGCCAGCAGAGCCGTAACCGCAACGGTCGCCGTGACGAAGAGCGCAAGCCTCGCGAAGAACGTGCTCCGCGTGAAGAACGCGCACCACGTGAAGAGCGTCAGCCTCGCGAAGCCCGTGAAGAAACCCCGGCCGTAGCCCGTGAGGAACGTGCACCACGTGCCCCTCGCGAAGAGCGTGCACCACGCGCACCTCGTGAAGACCGCAAGCCACGTGGCGAGCGTGAAGAACGCGTGCGTGAACTGCGCGAGCCTCTGGATGCAGCTCCAGCCGTGGCCGCTGCCGCCACTGCCGAAGAACGCCCGGCTCGTCAGCCTCGTGAAGAACGTGCTCCACGCCCACCGCGTGAAGAGCGTCAACCTCGCGCCGAGCAAGCCGCAGCCGCCAGCGAAGAAGAAGAACTGCTGTCCAACGACGAGCAGCAACAGGAAGACGGTCAGGAGCACGCCGAAGGCGATCGCCCACGCCGCCGCTCCCGTGGCCAGCGTCGTCGCAGCAACCGTCGCGAGCGTCAACGTGATGCCAACGGCAACGTGATCGAAGGCTCGGAAGAGACCGGCGAAGCCACTGAAGACAACACCAGCGAACCAACTGGCGCCGAACTGGCTGCCGGCCTGGCCGTTACCGCTGCGGTTGCCAGCTCGGTCATCAGCGCACCGGCTGAAGCCCAGGCCAATGAGCAAGCCGAACGCGCTACCGCTGCTGTCCAGGAACACACTGTTGTAGAGACGCCTGTCGTTGAAGCACCAGTGGTTGAAGCAACGACTCCAGTCGAAGCCCCAGCGGTTCCGGAAGTGGAAGTTGCACCGGTTCGTGAAGTTCGCGAAGCCCTGCCGGAAGTTGAAGTGGTTGCCGAACCAGTGGTGGTTGCCGAGCAACAGCCAGTGGTTGAAGCTGCCGTCGAAGCGCCAGTAGCCGAGTCGACACCTGAAGTGCGTGAAGTTCGCGAAGAACAGACCGCATTCCAGTGGACTGCCGAGCCAGCCGCTGTTGTCGAAACACCAGCCCCTGCTCCGGTCGTGGAAGAAGCTCCAGCGCCTGTCGCTGAAGTGGTTGCTGCCGAGCCAGTCGCCGTTGTTGCCGAACCAGCGCCAGTCGTAGAAGCGCCAGTCGTTGCCGAAGCCACTCCAGTGGTAGAAGCCGCCCCTGTCAGCGCCCTGACCGAAAACGGTCGTGCGCCGAACGACCCGCGTGAAGTACGCCGTCGCAAGCGTGAAGCCGAACGTCTGCAGAAGGAAGCCGAACTGGCTGCCGCTGCGGCTCCGGTCGTTGCCGAAGTTGCACCGGTTGTGGCTGAAGTCGTCGAGGCATCCGCCCCGGCAGTTGAAGCCGTGGTTGAGCACACCGCCCCTGCCATCGACGAGAACCTGCGTTCCGTTGAGGAAGTGGTCGAGCACAACCCTAAAGCCCTGGAAGAAGAGCACGAGCCTAAACCCCTCGCCTGATTCCATCGGCTACTAAAAAGCCCCGCCTGAGTGATCAGGCGGGGCTTTTTTATGTCTGCTCTCCATTACTGATAATGCAATGCCTCTGGCACATCCACATCCCACAGCACGCCCGGATCATCGACCGACACTTCCAGCACCAAGGCCTGGGCAAACAAGGGCTTTGCGCCTCTATCCCCAGTCAGCGCCATCAGGGCAGGTCCGAACGAACGGCCAAACCCTACGGGGTGACCATACTGGCCCTCATGCACTGGAACGCTGATGCCGTCCTGCTCAACCCCATCCACCACTTGCTCGATACTCGAAGACAAGACAAACGGCATGTCGCCCAGTACCACCAACCACCCTTCGCAAGCACCACTGGCCGCTACCGCCGCCGCGATGCTGTCGCCCATGCCTGTCGAGGACACAAGCAACACTTCACAGTCATGGGCCTGCGCCAGGCGAATGACTTCGGATCGATCAGGCGACGTGACCACCCAGCGTTTGGCAACATTAGCCGGCAGATTGACCAACACCTGCTCAATCACCGGCCGCGTAGCGCCATCAAGACCCACACAAGGTGCCAGCAGCTTGTCCTGATCCACCTGCGCCCGAAAACGACTGCCCTGCCCCGCCGCCAGGATAATCGCGGTAATTGGCCCCCTCAACTGACCGTCACCTGCAACGGCTTCTTCTGCAACAGATCCACGCCATTCTTGATGGCCACAATCTGCGCCATCAACGACAGCGCAATCTCTGCTGGCGTATGGCTGCCGATGTGCAAACCGATAGGCCCATGCAGGCGCTCAATCGCTTGTGGTGCCAGGCCCAACGCCGCGAGGTTTTCCCGACGCTTTTGACTATTGACCCGCGAACCCAGGGCGCCAATGTAAAGCGCCCTGGAGTTCAACGCGGTGAGCAGCGCCATATCGTCCAGGCGCGGATCATGGGTCAGCGCAACAATTGCGGTGCGTTCGTCCGTCTGGATGTTCAGCACCGCCTCATCGGGCATGCCCGGCACGAAGCGTCCGTGCTGCTCCTCCCAACCGTAGACAAACTCCTTGCGCGGGTCGCAGATCAATACTTCGAAATCCAGCAGCCGGGCCATTTCCGCCACGTAGCGCGACAACTGGCCGGCGCCGATCAACAACAAACGCCAGCGCGGCCCATAAATGGTTCGCAGGCGCTCACCGTCGAACGTCAGCGTGTCGGTCTTGCTCGCGCCGTTCAAGGTCACGTCGCCAGTGGTCAGGTCCAACTCCCGGGCGACAATCTCATGGGCCTCACAACGCGCCAGCAGTTCAGCCACCCACGCCGGATCGCCGACGCGCTCTTCGATCAGGCGCAAGGTCCCGCCACAGGGCAGTCCAAAACGTGCCGCTTCATCGCGGGTTACGCCGTAAGTCACCCATTGCACCGGCGGCCCGTCTTCAGGTAAGCGACCATCCTGCAAGCGGGCGATCAGGTCATCCTCGATGCAACCGCCGGAGACCGAGCCGATAACCACCCCATCCCCGCGCAAGGCCAGCATGGCCCCCGGTGGCCGGGGGGCGCTGCCCCAGGTCTGAACCACGCTGTACAGCACCACCCGTTGTCCGGCGCGGCGCCACTCCAGCACGCTGCGCAGGACATTCAGATCGACACTGTCCATCAGGCCTTCACCTCCTGCCAACCCTGCAACTGATAACGCACCGGCAGGTTACGGATGCGCTTGCCGGTGGCGGCAAAGATCGCGTTGCACAGGGCCGGCGCAATGGGCGGCACACCCGGCTCACCGACACCGCCCAGGGGCACGTCGCCTTTTGGGGTCACCAGGTGCACCGCCACTTCCTTGGGCGCCAGGGACATGCGCGCCACTTCGTACATATGGAAGTTGTCCTGCTGGACCTTGCCGTCCTTGAAGCTGATTTCCCCCAACACCGCATTGCCCAGGCCCATGACGCAGGCGCCTTCGAACTGCGAGCGAATACGTTCCGGGTTGATCTGCGGGCCGCAATCCACGGCGATGTCGGCCTTGTGCACGATCAGGGCGCCGTCATCTTTGACTTCGACCTCGATCACCGCTGCCACATAAGTGACGAAGCTGTAATGCACCGCCAGGCCCAAGCCACGCCCTTTGGGCAAAGTGCGACCCCAACCGGCGGCCTTGGCGGCGGTTTCCAGCACACCACGCAACCGTGCGGTATCGATGGGATAACGCTCAGGGGATTCGCCATAGTTCCATTCGTCACTCAGGGTCCTGGGATCGATCTGACGGTCCGGGCCCAAGAGTTTGAGTTGGTATTTCAGCGGATCCTGGCCGGCCTTATGGGCCAACTCATCGACAAAGCTCTGGATCGCAAAGCCGTGAGGAATGTTCGACACCGAGCGATACCAACCCACCCGGGTATGAGCCGCCGCCTCGGGGTTTTCCAGACGCACATTGGGGATCGCGTAGGCCATGTTGGTAAAGCCCATGCCCAACTCGAACGGCGCCTCATGGTTCATGCCTGGGGCAAACAATGCGGTGATGCTCGGCGCCACCGTACGGTGCAGCCAGGCCGACGGCATGCCGTCCTTGTTCAGGCCGGCCTTGAGGTACTCGGCGGACACGGTATGGAAATAGGAGTTATGGATATCGTCTTCACGGGTCCACTGCACACGCACGGCCTTGCCCGGGAACTCCTTGGCCAGTACGGCGGCCTCGACGATGAAATCCGGTTTCGATTTACGCCCAAAGCCCCCGCCCAACAGCGTGACATTGAAGGTGACGTTATCGAACGGAAGGCCCAACCGCTCGGCAATCCGCTCGCGGGTCACTTGGGGTGCCTGGCTGGGAGCCCAGGCTTCACATTGCCCCTTGTCATAACGGGCAATGGCCACCATCGGTTCCATCGGCGACTGAGACAGGTGTGGCAAGTAGTAGGCAGCTTCCAGGGTGCTGTCGGCGTCGCCCAGGGCCTGGTCGATGCTGCCCGTGTTGCGCACCACTTTGCCGGGTTTCAAAGCGGCGGCTTCCAGTTCCTTGCGGTAGTCGATGGAGTTGTAGCCGGCGTTGACACCGTCATCCCAGACGATCTTCAAGGCCTCACGCCCCTTGATCGCCGCCCAGGTATTGCTGGCGATCACCGCCACGCCGCCCAAGGGTTGGAACTCCGACGGCAGTGGCCGGCTTTCGATTTCCAGGACCTTGACCACACCCGGGACTTTCAGCGCCGCGCTGGCATCGAAGGATTTGACCTTGCCACCATAGACCTGCGGCCGCGCAATGGTGGCATAGAGCATGCCGTCAAAATGCACATCGGCACCGTAGACCGCCCGGCCGTTGACGATGTCGGCACCATCAATGGCCTTGGTGCCTTCTTTACCGATGTAACGAAACTCCGAGGGTTGCTTGAGACGCAGGCTGTCCCGCGCCGGGACTGCCAGTGCGCCAGCCGCAGCGGCCAGGGCGCCATAACCCAATTCACGACCGCTGGGTTGGTGAATCACTTTATGCAACTGCGCATGGCACTCGCCCACCGGGACCTTCCACTGTTCAGCAGCGGCCAACTCCAGCATGGTTCGCACAGCCGCGCCGCAACGGCGCATCGGCTCATACCAGTGACGCATGCTGCGTGAGCCATCGGTGTCCTGATTGCCGAAGCGCACTTCATCACCGGGCGCCTGCTGGACTTTCACCAGTGCCCAATCAGCCTCCAGCTCATCGGCCACCACCATGGTCAGGCTGGTGCGCACGCCCTGGCCCATTTCCGAACGGTTGCAGATCACGGTCACGGTACCGTCAGTGGCAATACTGACGTAAACCTTGGGATCATCGATCACGCCATGGGGCATGGCGTCACCGCCATATTGCTTCACCTCTTCGGCAAACGCATCCGGCAAGCCCCAACTGGCAGCGACAACCAAGGCACCGGTGACGCCAACGCCTTTGAGAAAGCCGCGGCGACTGAGGTTGTTCAGGACGAAATCAGCGGGTAACCGGCTCATGCCTTGGCCTCCTGCAAATGAGTAGCGGCCTGGCGGATCGCGGTCTTGATGCGGTTGTAGGTGCCGCAGCGGCAAATATTGCCGACCATCGCCTCTTCAATTTGCTCGTCGCTGGGGTTTGGGTTGGTTTTCAGCAGTGCAGTGGCGGACATGATCTGCCCGCCCTGGCAGTAACCGCACTGGGCCACGGCGGTGTCCAGCCAGGCTTGCTGGACCACCTGGCCGATCGGGTCGTTGTGCAGGTTGTCGATGGTGCTGACATTCTGGCCTTTGACCGAGCCAATCGGGGTAATGCAACTGCGGGCCGGGGAGCCGTCGACATGAATGGTGCACGCGCCGCACAGGCCCATGCCGCAACCGAATTTGGTGCCGTTGTAACCTGCCACGTCACGGATCGCCCATAACAGCGGCATATCTTCAGTGACGTCCAGTGGATGGTCTTGACCGTTGAGCTTCAGGGTAATCATGGGCACGCCCGCATATTTATTGGGTTATGGGGTCGAGCAATCTGCCGCTTGAGGCAAGCGGAATCGGTTCATGCAGATGGCTCAGGCTAATCGGGCTCTCTTGTGAAGACGGATCTTCACTGGGCCTTTGGTGAACGGCATCTCTAAAGTAAAAAAAGCATCGTTAGTCAGCTAAGTTAACTCACCTGGCATTACGGTGTGAAGAGAACAAAAAAGCCCTGCAATGCAGGGCTCGATCAGTCCAAAAAGAAGCTTAGCTCAATAGCGGTTGGGCTCCATTTCCAAGTCAACCTTGAAGCGCTGGGCGATGTCCTGCTGGATCCGTTGCGCCAGGTTGGAAATCTCCAACCCCGTGGCGCCACCGTAGTTGACCAATACCAGGGCCTGCAAGCGATGCACACCGGCATCCCCCTCGCGAAAGCCTTTCCAGCCGGCCTTGTCGATCAACCAGCCGGCGGCCAGTTTCATCTGCCCGTCCGCCTGAGGGTAAGCCACCAGGTCCGGGTATAAGCCCTGCAACTCGGCAGCCAGCGCCTGGGAAACCAGTGGGTTCTTGAAGAAACTGCCCGCGTTGCCCAGCACTGCGGGGTCTGGCAGTTTCTCGCTGCGAATGCTGCAAATCGCCCGACTGACATCGCTGGGCGTCGCCAGGGTAACCCCCTGTTCAGTCAGTCGCTGCTGCACAGGACCATATTCCAGCTTCAAGTGCACAGCGCGACTCAGGGCAAAACGCACCCGCAGGATCAGCCAGCGCCCGACTTCGTGCTTGAACAGGCTGTCACGGTAAGCAAAGTTACATTCAGCCAGGCTGAAGTCCCGCAGTTCGCCGGTCTGGCGATCCAGGGCGGTCAGGCCGCAAAACACGTCCTTGATCTCTACACCGTAGGCGCCGATGTTCTGCATCGGTGCCGCCCCGACCGTGCCGGGAATCAGGCTGAGGTTTTCCAGGCCGGAAAAGCCGTGTTCCAGGGTCCACAGCACAAACGGATGCCAGGCTTCGCCAGCTTCGGCTTCGACCACGACCTGCACGCCATCATCATGAAGCACCCGAATACCCTGGGTGGCCATGCGCAACACCACCGCATCGATGTCCTGGGTCAGCAGCAGGTTGCTGCCGCCGCCAATCACCAGTAATGGCAGTTGTTGCCCGGCCGCATAGGCCAAGGCCTCACGCACATCCGCGTCACTGTGGGCCTGTGCAAACAACCTGGCGCGCACATCAATGCCAAAGCTGTTGAACGGCTTGAGCGAAACCTGCGCTTGCACGTGCAAGGTCATAACCGTCCCTTCAATTCAATCACCAACAAATCACAGGCGCGCTCGATCAGGTCCAATACCTGTTCGAACCCTTGCTCGCCCTCGTAGTACGGGTCTGGCACTTCATCCACCACCGAGTCGTAGCGGCGCAAGAACAGGTCCAACTGCGCTTTGCCTTGGGCTGGTTGCATCGCCTTAAGGTTACGCAGGTTGCTGTGGTCCATGGCCAGGATCAGGTCGTACCGGGAAAAGTCGGCACGGGACACCTGCTGGGCACGCTGGGCCGACAAATCGTAGCCCCGCTGCAACGCTGCGCGCTGGCTGCGCTTGTCCGGTGCCTTGCCAATGTGCCACTCACCGGTGCCGGCGGAGGCCACTTCGACCTGAGCTGCCAACCCCGCTTCACGCAGCTTGTGGCGCAATACGCCTTCGGCGGTAGGCGAGCGACAAATGTTGCCCAGGCAGACGAACAGAACTTCCATCAAGCCCCCAGCAGGCGGCGCACGCGCTCGAGGTCTTCAAGCGTGTCGACACCGGCCGGTGGCGCTTCCAGGGCGTCGCCCACATGGATCCGCACGCCGTGCCACAAGGCACGCAGTTGCTCCAGGGACTCGGTGTTTTCCAGCCAGCACGGGCCCCAACTGACAAAGTCATGGAGGAAACCGGCGCGGTAGGCATAGATGCCGATGTGGCGGCGGTAAGGCACCCCAGCCGGCAACACATCAGGATTCCTGGCGAAGTCATCCCGCGCCCACGGCAGGGTGGAGCGGCTGAAGGTCAGTGCCAGGCCATTGATGTCGCTGACCACTTTCACCACGTTCGGGTTGAACAGGGTTTGAATGTCTTCGATCGGCTCGGCCAGGGTCGCCATGCGTGCTTCGCCATGGGCCGCGAGGTTGGCGGCCACCTGGTCGATGACGCCTGGCGGGATCAGCGGTTCGTCACCTTGCACATTGACCACAATGGCGTCGGGTGCCAATCCAAGCTGCGTGGCCACTTCGGCCAGGCGGTCGGTGCCGGAATTGTGATCTTCGCGCGTCAACACCGCTTCGGCGCCAAAGCCCTTGCAGGCTTCGATGATGCGCAGGTCATCGGTGGCCACGACCACACGCTCGGCGCTGCTCTTGCAGGCCTGCTCCCAGACCAACTGAATCATCGGCTTGTTGCCGATCATCTGCAGGGGTTTGCCCGGCAGACGGGTGGAGGCGTAGCGGGACGGAATGACAACGGTGAAGGCGGTGGTCATTTATCCAGGCGCTCGTCGGTGGTCAGGGTGCGGGCTTCGCTTTCCAGCATCACCGGGATGCCATCGCGGATCGGGTAAGCCAGGCCGGCGCCCTTGCTGATCAGCTCGGTTTTGTCGGCGCTGAGCTTGAGTGGGCCTTTGCAGATCGGGCAAGCGAGGATGTCGAGCAGTTTGGTGTCCATGAATGTTTCCTGGAGAGCAACGTTTTAAGGCAAAAGACGGGCGGGCAGTAAACGCATCAGCTGCGTGTCGAACCAGGCGATGAACGCCGGTGACGGTGCCGCATCCACCGCAAGGTACCACCAGTCGGGCTGGGCAAAGGCGCGGCACTTCACCGCGTCCTTTTCAGTCATGACCAGAGGCAATGCGGGTGTGAAATTCAGGACCTCGGCGCTGTAAGGCGCGTGGTCGGCAAACGCATGGGGTAGCGCCAGCCAGTGTAGCGTTTCAAGGGTATTGAAGAAACGTTGCGGGTTACCGATACCCGCCACGGCGTGAACGCGCTGCCCTACCGGAAAATAGTCGACGGGCTTGTGCTCACCGCTTTGCAGGTTGACCAGTGCACTGGGCTGCAGACGGAAGGCAAAACCATCGTCACGGTCCGAGCCCGCGCCGTTATAAAGAAGCGCGTCGACACTTTGCAAACGCTCGATCGGCTCGCGCAACGGGCCGGCAGGCAGGCAACGGCCATTGCCCAGGCCTCGGGCGGCGTCAATCAACACCAGTTCCAGGTCACGGGCCAGACGGTAATGTTGCAGGCCATCGTCGGACAGGATCAGATCCAGCGTCTCGCTGGCCAGCAACGCCTGCACCGCACGACTACGGTCGGGATCGATCATCAGCGGCACGCCGCTGCGCTGAACGATCAGCAAGGGTTCATCCCCCGCCACTTCAGCGCTGTGGCTGGCTTCCACGCGCCAGGGCAACTGCGGCGGCTTGGCGCCATAACCACGGCTGACCACACCCACGCGCAAACCGGCGCGCTGGCAGTGATCAATCAGCCAGAGAATCAATGGCGTCTTGCCAGTGCCGCCGACGGTGATATTACCGACCACGATCAACGGCACCGGTGACTGGTAGATCTCTCCCTCGCCCACCAGGAAGCGCTCACGCTTGCGCCGCACCACCCGGCGATAGAGCCACTCCAAAGGCCGCAAGAGCGTGAGGGCCGGATGGCCGGCGTACCAGGCATTGAGCAAACGATCGGACATGGCCATCAGGGTTGCTTCGCCGCCTCGACAGTGGTCATGCGCAAATGGCTGAAACCGAGCTTGCCGGCGGCATCCATAGCGGTGATCACGGCCTGGTGCTGGGTCTTGCCGTCGGCGCTGATGGACAGTGGTTGGCTGGTATCACCGCCGGACTCTTTCTGCAGCGCGTCCATCAAGCCGGCCAAATCGTTTTTCTCCAGCAACTGGTTATTTACCGAGAAGATGCCATCGGCGCTGATGGCGATGTCCAACTGCTTGGCCTGCTGGTCTTCGGCAGGTGAGCCGGTGACCGCTTCCGGCAGGTCGACCCGCAGTTGGGTTTCCCGAGTAAACGTGGTGGTGACGACAAAAAACAGCAGCAGGATAAACACCACGTCGATCAACGACGCCAGGTTGATATCGACGTTTTCCCGTTGCTTGCGGCGAAATTTCACGCTTTGCCCTCAACCAGGTCCACGTCACGGTCACCCTGCACCACTTCCACCAGCTTGATGGCTTCCTGCTCCATGCCCACCACCAGTTCATCGATCCGGCGTTGCAGGAAGCGGTGGAAGAACACCGAAGGAATACCCACCATCAGGCCCGCCGCCGTGGTGATCAAGGCCTTGGAAATCCCCCCCGCCAATACAGCGGCGTTGGTGGTCATGCCCGAGCCCATGAAGGAGGAGAAGATATCGATCATGCCCAGCACCGTACCCAGCAGCCCGAGCAGCGGCGCCATGGCCGCGATGGTGCCCAGGGCGTTGATATAGCGCTCCAGCTCATGGATGACCCGCGCAGCGGCCTCTTCGATGCACTCCTTCATGATCTCGCGACCGTGCTTGGAGTTGGCCAGGCCTGCGGCAAGGATTTCCCCAAGGGGTGAATCGGCTCGCAGTTCCTTGAGTTTGGCCTTGTCCAGCTTCTTGTCTCTGATCCAGCCCCAGACCTGCCCCAGCAGATGCTCCGGGGTCACACGACTGGCCCGCAGGGTCCACAGACGTTCAGCGATGATGCCGAGTGCGGCGATGGAACTCAAAATGATCGGCAACATCATCCAGCCGCCGGATTTGACCAATTCCCACACAGTGAATGCCCCCTCGAAAAAGTGCGCCACTTTAGCATAGAGGCTCCCCAGGAAGGGCTAGCCCGCCCACGTGCATCATGTCGCAGGCACCCGGTCTTTGGTAACGCCGGATTGCGGTGGGAGTTCGCGCCAGAAGCGACGTTGACTGCGAGCGGCGACCGGTGGCTGGAAGGTGCCCAGTTGCAAGCGTAGCGCTCCCTGCTCGGCGCTGTCATAAATCGCGCTGCCCAGCGCCTGATAACGCGCCACGACCAGGGGATGAGGATGCCCGAAGGCGTTACCACGCCCCCGTGAAATCAGCACCGCCGTGGGCGCGAGCTGCTGGAGAAACGGCCATGAAGAGGAACTCTGGCTACCATGGTGGGGGGCTTGCAGCCAATCGGTGCGCACCGCCAGCGAAGTGGCCAGCAGCGCCCGTTCGGCATCGCGGTCGATATCACCGGTCAACAGCAGTCGCTCCCCCTTGGCCTGCACCTGCAACACACAGGACTTCTGGTTACCGCTGGCCGCGTCCGGCCATTGCCACAACTCGAACTTCACGCCGTCCCACTCCCACTGCTCCCCGCTGATACACGGTTGAACGCCCAGAAAGGCCGGCAGCCTATCGGTTTCCCCGCCCACCACCCGCTTGATCGGCAGCCCTTGGGCAATAGCTGCCGCACCACCAGCATGGTCGGCGTCGGCGTGACTGAGCAGCATCACGTCCAGCGCTGTGACACCGAACTTGCGTAATGCAGGCAGGACCACCCGCGCGCCAAGGTCAAATTCGCCAAACCGAGGCCCGGCGTCGTACAGCAGCGTGTGGTTGCGGGTACGGAGCATGATCGCCAGCCCTTGCCCGACGTCCAGTTGCACGACATCAACCTGGCCGTGAGGCACCGATTCACGCGGGGGGAACACCGCCAACAGCAACATCGGCCAACCCAACAGGCGAAACGGCACGCCCTTGGGCAGCAACAACAACACCGCGCCCAACAGGCTCACCAGCCAATAGCCGATGGGCACCTCGGCGGGCGTCCAGGCCGGCAAGCGTTGCGCCAACAGGTCCAGGCCCCGGAACAGCCAATCGAGCGCACCACCCGCCAGCCACAACAAACCCTCGCCTATAAGGGGCAAAGGCAATGACACGGTCCCCAACAGCGCCAACGGCAACACCACCAGGCTGATCCACGGCACGGCAAACAGATTGGCCAACGGCCCGCTGAGGCTAATGGGCAACCCCAGTATCAGCAGCACCGGGAACAGGCCGATGGCAATCAACCATTGGGCCCGGGTCCAGGTTTGCCAGGGACTCCAGGGGCCCAATCGGCCGCTGAAGGCCAGGATCAGTACAGCGACGGCAGCAAACGATAGCCAGAACCCCGGCTGCAGGCTGGCCAGCGGTTCCAGGATCAACACGCCATTGAGTGCCAGCAACAGCGGCCACCAAATCCCCAGGTGACGAAAGCGCAGGCGCCACAGCAATACCAGCCCCACCATGACACAGGCCCGCTGCACCGGTACCTGAAACCCCGCCAGCAAGCCATACCCCAGCGCGGCGGCAAACGCCAGGCCACACGCCCAGGGCAACCACGCCAACCGCATGGGCCAGCAGCCATAACGGGCCAGACCGGCCACCAGCCCGTAGATCAACCCCGCCAACAACCCGATATGCTGGCCGGAAATCACCAGCAGGTGGACGGTGCCCGTGTCCTGTAACGTCCGCCAATCCTGCGACGCCAAGCCCGAACCATCCCCCAGCACCAGCGCCACCAGACCTGCCTCGCGGCCCTGCGCATCCACCGTCAACAGACGCTGGCGGATCGAGTCGCGCACAGCATGCCGGGCAGGTGCCAGACGCTGGCCGTCTTTGACCGAACCGGTGGCACCAATACGCTGGGCCAACAGCCAGGCCTCATAGTCAAAGCCATGGCCATTGAGCAACCCGGAAGGACGCTTGAGCGTGGCCGCCAGGCGCCAACGCTCGCCGCTATGAACCGGCGGCCCGCCATGCCAGGTCACGCGGATACGTTTGGGCAGCAAATCCTTGCGTGACCGGCTGTCGGCCAGTTCAAAGCGCACCACCCCGTCGGCCTGTTGCGGCAACCCGGTGACCCGGCCCTCCAGCCAGCGGGTCTGCCCGTCCAACGAGGGCCTCAGCCGGTCATCCAGGGCCCACTGCGCACTAAGGCAAGCCCAGCTCAACCCCAGCAGGAAAAACGCCAATGGGTAGGTGCGAAACGGTAACAGCATCAATGCCAACATCGGCATGGCCAGCAGCCAGCCCGTCGACGGCAATGCCGGCAAAAAACGCAGGACAAGCAACCCCACTGCGAGTGCGAACATCCCTGTTCTCATGGATCATTCCTTGAAAGTGACCCATCAGTGTTAGCTGCCCCCACGGCGCAGACTATGATCTTTTGTCACAAAGTCTGAATTTCCTGTACGTAAAATGCGGTCATACTTGCCCCTCGAACTGACCTGGACCCCTTATGCCACGGCGCTTATTCAAACGGTACATGCCCGATCCAACCAGTATCAGGGAACACAAATCCTTACGCTTTCTCGGTAAGTTGCTGCATGACCCGAACCTCTGGCACCTCAATCGGCATTCGGTTGCCCGCGCTATGGCGGTCGGTCTGTTCGCGGCGTTTATTCCCATGCCATTGCAAATGCTGTTGGCCGCCGTCCTGGCCATCGCGGTGCGCGGCAATATGCCCATTGCGGTGAGCCTGGTGTGGCTGACCAACCCGATCACCATGCCGCCGATATTCCTCTGCACCTACATGACTGGGGCATGGCTGATGAACCTCCCGCCCCGCAGCCTTCCCGACGAACTGACCTGGGAATGGATCAGCGGGCAGTTGTCGACACTCTGGCAGCCCTTCCTGCTGGGTTCGGTGGTGATGGGGTTGGTACTGGGCGCCCTGGGTTACTGCTTGACCATGCTGTATTGGCGCTGGTGGGTCGCGCGGCAATGGAAGAAGCGCAAACTGCGCAAACCCTGACGCTATCGGGCCGACAAACGCATATGCACCCGCAAGCCCTGCCCGGTGTTTTCTGCCCACAAGCGACCACCCTGGCGCTGTACGGCGTTGCGGGCAATGCTCAAGCCCAGGCCGAAGCCGCCATCTCCGGGGCGAGAGCCATCCAACCGGGTAAACGGTTCGAAGATCCGCTCCAGTTCTTCCTCATCGACGCCCCCACCCTGATCTTGCAGCCACAAGTGCCACTCGCTCCCTTCGCAACGCCCATCCAGACGCACAATCCCCGCCTCCGGCGAGTGCCGAATAGCATTACGCAGGATATTTTCCAGAGCCTGGGCCAGGGAATTCAGGTGGCCGCGCACCCAGCAATCGGCTTCCAACCCGCACTGCAAGCGTGAAACAGGCCAGCCGCTTTCAAAGCAGGCGTTTTCCCTGAGCATGTCCCACAAGGCCTGGACCTGGATGTCTTCCTGAGGCGGCGGCGCACGCTCAGTGTCCAGCCAGGCCAGTTGCAGGGTGTCCTCCACCAGGCGCTGCATACCGTCGATTTCCCGCCCCAAACGTTCACGCAACTGCGGCAGATCCTGCTCGCTGTCACAAGCCACCCGCAGGCGACTCAACGGCGTGCGCAGTTCATGGGACAGGTCGCGCAACAACTGTTGCTGAAGGGCCACCGTACTTTGCAGCCGCTCGGACATGTGATCGAAGGCACGACCCAGTTCACCCAGCTCATCCTGACGGCTGGTGGCGTCATGGGACAGACGGGTGGCCAGTTGATCAGCACGCCAGGCATTGGCCTGCTCGCGCAGGTGGTTGAGGGGCATGATCAGCAGTCGATAGAGCCCCACACACAGCAATAAAGTGAACAACCCGGGGATCACCCCATTGGTGACCACGCGCCAGAACAACTGATAGCGCCCAGGCATAAACCGTTGCGGCAATTCGATGACCAACACACCAGCGCCGGGATCAACAGGAAACGGGATTTTCAGCCACGGCAGACCCTTGGCGTGGCGGCTCACGGGCCAGTCCAGGCCCCGCAGAAAGGTCAGGCGTTGGCTTTCCTTGTCGGACAGGGGGGAGCTGCTCAAGGATTGCAGGTCGTTGCCGATCACCCCCAGCCAGGTGGACTCACGCGTGCCCATCGTTTGCAGCCAGGCATCCACGCCGGTACTGCCCCCGGTGTTCCAGGCCCGTTCCGCACCGGCCGCATATCCGCTCAAAGTGGCACGCGCCTCCTCCGACAGAAAGGCGCCCTGCTGCTCCATATAGCGGCCCCATGACCAACTGAGCCAGATCATCAGCAGACAAAAGGCAATCAACAGGCAGGCCAGCTTCCAGAATAACGAGTGCTTGCCCGGCAGTCGCTTGAGTGAACATTCAAGCCCCTTCATCGAGACCACTCAACACGTAGCCCTTGCCCCACACGGTGCGTACTTCACGCTCGGTATAACCGATGGTCTTGAGCTTGCGGCGGATCTGACTGACGTGCATGTCCAGGCTACGATCATGGGGCGCATAGCCACGCTGCAACACATGCTGATAAAGGAATGCCTTGCTGAGCACCTCTTCACCATTGCGGTGCAAGGTCTCCAGCAGGCGGTATTCACTGCGGGTCAAACCGGCCCATTGTTCCTGGTGAAAGACGTCGCACAGTTCATCGTCAAAACGCAGGCTGCTGGCATCGTTACGTACTGCGGCGAGGGCCGGTAGAGGTCGCCGGTCCAAAGCCACCCGCCGCAGAATCGCCTCAATGCGCACCCGCAGCTCGATCATGCTGAACGGCTTGGGCAGATAATCATCCGCCCCCAGGCGAAAGCCGCTGATGCGGTCGGCTTCCGCTCCCAGGGCCGACATCAGGATCACCGGGATCGAATGGCTCTGGCGCAAATGGGTGAGGACCGACAGACCGTCCATGCCCGGCAGCAGAATATCCATCAACACCACGTCGAAGGCTTGCTCGCGGGCCAATTTCAGACCTGCCTGGCCGTTCTGGCACCAGGTCACCTGGAAACCACAACGCCCCAGTTGCTCATGGACATAAGCGCCCAGTACGGGATCATCTTCAATGGTCAGGATGCTGGGAAGGCCAATTGCTACAGGATTCATTAGCGTCTGCAAGTCATTCTCAATGACTGATTATTCAAGATTGCCTGGCCCTAGGCAACCGCCACCGGGCGTTCAATGGCCCGATGTTTGCCTCACGTCATTAATTTGCAAGATTCCACACCGCGCAAATGGCTACACTGCGCAGGTGGCGCGGGCTGGATGCCTGCGCAGAATTCGACAACAGCGTGGTAGCAGGAGAGTGGCGTGCTTAGAAGAATGGGGATAAAAGGCCGCGTACTGTTGCTGACCTTATTGCCTACCAGCCTGATGGCGTTGCTGCTGGGTGGCTATTTCACCTGGATGCAGCTGTCGGAGCTGCAGACGCAGTTGCTCAATCGCGGCGAGATGATTGCCGAACAACTGGCACCTCTGGTGGCCCCCGCCCTGGGCACCAAGAACACTGACCTGCTGGAACGCATTGCCACCCAATCCCTGGAACAAGCAGACGTACGCGCCGTGTCCTTCCTTGGGCCGGACCGCACGCCCCTGGCCCACGCCGGCCCGACCATGCTCAATCAGCCGCCCATTGGCAACAGCTCTCACCTGTTGCAGCGCACCGGCAATGATGCAACCCGCTATCTGCTGCCGGTCTTTGGCCGCCATCGCAACCTGGCCGGCGAACTGATTCCCGATGAGGCCGACCGCCTGCTGGGCTGGGTCGAGCTGGAGCTTTCCCACAACGGCATGTTGCTGCGCGGCTATCGCAGCCTGTTTGCCAGCCTGCTGTTGATCGCCATCGGCCTGATCTGCACCGCCGCATTGGCCCTGCGCATCAGCCGCACGATCAACTCACCCATAGGCCAGATCAAACAAGCCGTCGCCCAACTCAAGGACGGCAACCTGGAAACCCGCCTGCCACCGCTGGGCAGCCAGGAACTGGATCAACTGGCCTCAGGCATCAACCGCATGGCCGAGACCCTGCAAAACGCCCAGGAAGAATTGCAACACAGCATCGACCAGGCCACCGAAGACGTGCGGCAAAACCTGGAAACCATCGAGATCCAGAACATCGAGCTGGACCTGGCCCGCAAGGAGGCCCTGGAGGCCAGCCGTATCAAATCGGAATTCCTGGCCAACATGAGCCATGAAATCCGCACGCCGCTGAACGGCATCCTGGGGTTCACCCACCTGTTGCAGAAAAGCGAGCTGTCGCCCCGTCAGTTGGATTACCTGGGGACCATCGAAAAATCCGCCGACAACCTGTTGGGGATCATTAACGAAATTCTCGATTTCTCGAAAATCGAAGCCGGCAAACTGGTGCTCGACAGCATCCCGTTCAACCTGCGTGACCTGTTGCAAGACACCTTGACCATCCTCGCCCCGGCCGCCCATGCCAAGCAATTGGAACTGGTCAGCCTGGTCTACCGCGACACGCCGTTGGCCCTGGTGGGCGACCCATTGCGGCTCAAGCAGATTCTGACCAACCTGGTCAGCAACGCGATCAAGTTCACCCGCGAAGGCACCATCGTCGCCCGCACCATGCTCGAAGACGAGCAGGAAGACAGCGTGCAACTGCGCATCAGTGTCCAGGACACCGGCATCGGCCTGTCCAATCAGGATGTGCGGGCGTTGTTCCAGGCGTTCAGCCAAGCCGATAATTCGCTGTCCCGACAACCCGGCGGCACCGGTCTGGGCCTGGTGATTTCCAAGCGTCTGATCGAACAGATGGGCGGCGAAATCGGCGTCGAAAGTACACCAGGAGAAGGTTCGGAATTCTGGATCAGCCTCAACCTGCCAAAAACCCGTGACGATGCCGAAGACCTGCCCTCCCCGCCGCTGCTGGGTCGACGCGTGGCCGTGCTGGAAAACCACGAACTGGCGCGCCAGGCCCTGCAACATCAATTGGAAGACTGCGGCCTGGAAGTGACCCTGTTCAACACCCTGGAGAGTCTGACCAACGGCATCACCAGTGCCCATCAGACCGAACAGGAAATTGGCCTGGCCGTACTGGGCATCACCGCCAATGACATTCCGCCGGAACGCCTTAACCAGCATCTCTGGGACCTCGAACACTTGGGCTGCAAGGTCCTGGTGCTGTGCCCCACCACCGAACAGATGCTGTTCAACGAGTCGGTCCCCAACCCCAACAGCCAGTTGCAGGCCAAGCCGGCCTGTACCCGCAAACTGCGACGGGCCCTGGCCGACCTGATCAGCCCGCGCCCGATGCGCAGCGAACCGGGCGAACCCTTGTCCAGTCGCGCGCCACGGGTGCTGTGCGTCGACGACAACCCGGCCAACCTGCTGCTGGTGCAAACGCTGCTGGAAGACATGGGCGCCAAGGTCCTCGCGGTGGAAAGCGGGTACGCCGCGATCGACGCGGTGAAAAAGGAAACCTTCGACCTGGTGCTGATGGACGTGCAAATGCCTGGCATGGACGGCCGCCAGAGCACCGAAGCGATTCGCCAGTGGGAAAGCGAGCGCCACGGCACACCGTTGCCGGTGGTCGCCCTCACCGCCCACGCCATGGCCAACGAAAAGCGTGCCCTGCTGCAAAGCGGCATGGATGACTACCTGACCAAACCCATCAGTGAACGGCAACTGGCCCAGGTAGTGTTGAAGTGGACGGGGTTAGCCTTGCGCAACCAAGGCCAGGAGCGCGGTACGGAAGCCGTTGTCCATGCGGTTCAACTGCCGGTCCTCGACCACGAGGAAGGTTTGCACCTGGCGGCCGGCAAAGCCGACTTGGCCGCCGACATGCTTGCCATGTTGCTGGCCTCCCTGGAAGCCGACCGCGAAGCCATTCGTATCGCCCGGGAAGCCAGCGACCACAACGCCTTGATCGAACGAGTGCACCGCCTGCACGGTGCCACCCGTTACTGCGGCGTCCCGCAATTGCGCGCAGCCTGCCAACGGGCCGAAACCCTGCTCAAGCAGGATGACGCCAGGGCCATGGCGGCCCTGGATGAACTGGACCTGGCGATTACACGACTGGCCAGTGAGGCGCGGGTCAGCGCCTGACCGATACACACAGTAGTGGCCTGCTTGTCTACGGGGAATCCGTTAGCTGGCCTCAGTCCAAAGGAACGACTTGATGCGCATCATCCTCTTCAGCAGCCAGGCCTACGACCGTGACAGTTTCCTGGGCGAAGCGTTACCTGCGGGCATGGAGCTGCAATTCCAGCCCGCCCGCCTGAACCTCGACACCGTGACCCTGGCGGAACATCACGAGGTGGTTTGTGCCTTTATCAACGACGACCTCAGCGCGCCCGTGCTGGAACACCTGGCCCATGGCGGCACGCGGCTGATTGCCCTGCGTTCGGCCGGCTACAACCATGTCGACCTGGCGGCCGCCAAGCGCCTGGGCCTGACCATTGTCCGCGTGCCAGCCTACTCGCCGCATGCGGTGGCCGAACATGCCGTCGCGCTGATCCTGGCCCTCAACCGCCGCCTGCACCGCGCCTACAACCGCACCCGCGACGGCGACTTCAGCCTCCACGGCCTGACCGGCTTCGACCTGGTGGGCAAGACCGTCGGGGTGGTCGGCACCGGGCAGATCGGCGCCACCTTCGCCAAAATCATGGCCGGGTTTGGCTGTACCTTGCTGGCGTACGATCCCTACCCCAATCCCCAGGTCGAAGCGCTGGGCGCCCGCTATGTAACCCTGCCAGAGCTGCTGGCCCAGGCGCAGATCATCAGCCTGCATTGCCCACTGACCACCGACAGCAAACACTTGATCAACGCCCGGTCCCTGGCCCGCATGCAGCCCGGTGCCATGCTGATCAATACCGGGCGCGGCGGCCTGGTGGACACACCGGCGCTGATCGAGGCGCTCAAGGAGGGACAACTGGGCTATCTGGGGCTGGATGTCTATGAAGAAGAGGCGCAGCTGTTTTTCGAGGATCGCTCGGACTTGCCGCTGCAAGACGACGTGCTGGCGCGCCTGCTGACCTTCCCCAACGTGATCATCACGGCGCACCAGGCGTTCCTGACCCGCGAGGCCCTGGCGGCGATTGCCGGCACTACTTTGGCGAACATCGCGGCATGGGCCGACGGGCTGCCGCAGAACGTGGTCGACGGCTGATCAATGGTCACATACCGGAACGATGATGGGCTGCGGCCCGTGATAGGATGCCGCGCCTATTTGGAGGATCCATGACCGAACACGATTTCCGCTTCAGCTTGCTGAGCCCGCAACACACCCTGATCGAATGCCGCGCCTTGGTGCCGGGCCGTTATCAAGTCACCGGCAACGGTGGCTCGATTAAAAACGGCGATGTGCTGATCGTTACCCTGCGCGGCAGCAAGACCCTGTCAATGCGCCTGACCGTTGAAGGCGATGCTCGCTATTCCCTCAAGCCGGCTGGCCAATGGGTCGCCATGGCTCAAGGACCGAAGTTCGGCGAGCTGGAAATTCACACCTGGAACGTCAACTGCGACAGCTGTGAGGCGAAACTTGAGTTTGAGTTCTCGGTAGAGACCAAGCTGACCAAGGAGCCCCTGCAACCGGCCGCCACTGCGCGAATCGCCGAGTTGGGCTGGGCCACGGTCGGTGACAAGCATCGCTGCCCGAAATGCCAGAAGGCGGCTCAATGAAGCCGTTGTTCCTGCTCGCTGCGCTGGGAGCAGGCCTGGCAGGTTGCGCCGGTGAACCGGTCAAGCTCCAGCAGGATCACAGCTACGTACTGGAGTGGATCGGCGAACGGCCACTGATGGACTACGCCCACTTGACCGTCACCCTCGGCTCCGACGGCCGGGCCTATGGCAATGGCGGCTGCAACCACTGGTTTGCGCCATACACCCTCAACGGCGACAAGCTGAGCTTCGGCAAGATCGGCAGCACCCGCAAATTCTGCGCCGAGGCGCTGATGGAGCAGGAGCACCGTTTCTTCGAGGCCTTGCAGACCGTGGAGCGCTGGGACATCTCGCCTATCGAGCAAACCCGTTTCTGGCCGGCCGAAGGCAAGCCGTTGCGGCTGTGGCTGGAAGAGGGCTGATTCGCGCTTTATAAAGCACTGCGGATCAAAATGTGGGAGCGCCGGTGCGACGATTCGACTGGCTCGCGAATACGGTTGTAGCCGCTGCCGAAGAATGAGGCTGCGATGGGTTTGGTGCGGCATTCCGACGTAGCGGCCCCAAGGGCGGTCCTGCGGACACGCATCGCAGCCTCGTGCCTCGGCAGCGGCTACAACCGTGTTCGCTCGTCGCACCGCCGCTCCCACACTTTAACCGCGCAGCGCCTTGAGCTTGGCCAACACCCCTTCTGCCGTCTGCTCACCCATCAACTGTTCACGCACCTTGCCCTTGTCATCGATGATGTAAGTCACCGGCAAGGCTTCGCTGCGGGGAATATCGAATATCCCGTCGGGGTTCTGCGCCAGCACGGTGAACTTGATGCCCAGCTTGTCACTGGCGCTCTTGAGCTCCTCGCCCTGTGCATTGTCGAAGTTGACGCCAAACACACCCACCGACTGGCCCTTGAGTTGCTCGGCCAACGCGTTGAGCTCCGGAATCTCGGTACGGCACGGACCACACCATTCTGCCCAGTAATTGACCACCAGCCATTGCTTGTCCAGGCGTTCGGCAGCCACTTTCTGACCGTATTGATCAACGCCATAGTCATTGCCGCAACCGCTGAGCAGTAGCGTCGTGGTGATAAACAATGCGCCTAACAGTCGCCTCGTCATGGGGTATTCCTTCAAGCAAAAATGAACATGAACTGCGGCCTATCGCCTCTGAAGGTTCAGGACTTCACGCAGCGCAGGTAGAATACCCGCCACCTTACGCAAGATGCGACCCGCACATGACCGATCTGACGCTTTATCACAACCCGCGCTGCTCGAAATCTCGCGGTGCGCTCGAACTCCTGGAAGCCCGAGGCCTGACGCCCACCGTGGTGCGCTACCTGGAAACCCCGCTCGACGCCGCACACTTGCAGGCCTTGCTGGGAAAATTGCAGATCAGCGCCCGGCAACTGCTGCGCACCGGCGAAGAGGAGTACAAAACCCTCAACCTGGCCGATGCCAGCCTGAGCGAAGCGCAACTGATCGCCGCCATCGCCGCTCATCCGAAACTGATGGAACGCCCGATCCTGGAAACCGCCGCCAAGGCCGTGATTGGCCGTCCTCCAGAAAAAGTCCTGGAGATTCTGCCGTGAGTGCGCCGTATGTGCTGGTGCTGTATTACAGCCGCAACGGCTCGGTCAGCGAAATGGCCCGGCAGATTGGTCGGGGCATCGAGCAAGCCGGGCTCGAAGCGCGACTGCGCACCGTGCCGGCAATCTCCACCGAATGCGAAGCGGTGGCCCCCAGCATTCCGGCTGAAGGCGCGCTGTACGCCAGCCTTGATGACCTGAAAAACTGCTCGGGCCTGGCCCTGGGCAGCCCGACCCGCTTTGGCAACATGGCAGCTCCGTTGAAGTACTTTCTCGACGGCACCATCAACCTGTGGCTGACCGGCGCCCTCGTCGGCAAACCGGCCGGGGTCTTCACCTCCACCGCCAGCCTGCACGGCGGCCAGGAAACCACCTTGATGTCGATGCTGCTGCCGCTGCTGCACCACGGCATGCTGATCACCGGCCTGCCCTACAGCGAACAGGCGCTGCTCGACACCCAGGGTGGCGGCACGCCTTACGGGGCCAGCCACCATGCCGGTGCCGATGGCAAACGGGCATTGGACCAACATGAAATCACCCTGTGCCGTGCCCTGGGCCTACGCCTGGCGAAGACCGCCATGAAACTGGAGAGCGGCCGTGGCCAAGAAGCCTAAAGTCCTGCCGCCCCAGGCTTGGCTGGAGCCGCGGGTCAAGGTGGCACGGGTCCTGAGCCTGGTGAGTTTTCTCGGGCTGGTGGGTTTGCTGTGCGCCTATTACCTGATGTTCGCCGACCTGCATGGCGCACGGCCCTGGGTGATCTTGCTGATCGAGCTGGTGCCGCTGCTGTTGCTGGCGCCAGGCATGGTGATCGGCAGCGCGCGTGGGCATTCGTGGATGTGTTTTATGGTGAATCTGTACTTCATCAAGGGCGCACTGGCAGCGTACGACCCGAACCGACAGTGGTTTGGCGTACTGGAAATGCTGGCCAGTTTGGCCGTGTTCTGCACGGCGATGATTTATGTGCGCTGGCGGTTCCAGCTGGATCGGCGGTTGGCGGGGGAAGGTCAGGTAGCCTGATAGGCAGCTATTGTGGCGAGCGATCCGGCAAGCCCCCTCGCCACAAAAGCCCCCTCGCCACAAGGTCAGTGATTAACGGTGTAGGCCAGCATCATCGACAACTGACACATCGGCCGCCCGCTCTCGGTGTGCCACTGGTTGAATGCGCCCTGCACCGTCGCCAGATCACGCAAGCTGGTGGGTACCTTGTCGACAATCTTCTGCGCATTCAGCGCCGCCACCACGTCATAGCTGGGGACGAAGGTGTCCTTGCCGACCATGCGCAAAAAGCGTGGCGCCGACAACCCGCCCAACTGATGACCGTGCTTGCTCAAATACTTCCACAGGCCGACGATATCGGTCACCGGCCAGTCCGCAATCAATGCGCCAAAGCTGCCCTTTTCCTTCTCGATATCCAGAATCATCTGCGCGTTGCGCGGCACGCTCTTGAGCTTGCCCAAGTGGCGAATGATCCGCGTGTCCTGCATCAGTCGCTCCAGGTGTTCGGCGCCCATCAGCACGACTTTTTCTGGATCGAAGCCAAAGAATACTTGCTCGAACGCCGGCCACTTGGCGTCCACCACACTGTGCTTGAGCCCGGCACGAAACACCCGCAGCGACAAGGTCGACAGATAGCGATCATCACTGATCTTGCGCAATTGCGCCGCGGTCTTGGGCACAGGCAGGTGCGCTTCCAGCTCGGCCGCCGAACCGAAATGGTTCAGACAATATTCGTGCAGCCACTTGTAATCGCGCATGCCCTCTCCTATGGAATGAAATGAAAACGGCGCTCAGGAGCGCCGTCTGTCAGAGCGATTGAACGGCTCAGAGGTTCACTACGTTGACGAAACGTGAAGCTGCCGTTTCGTCGATGCGCAGGCTGCTGAAGTCGAACAGATTGCGGTCGGCCAACTGCGACGGGATCACGTTCTGCAAACTGCGGAAGATACTCTCGGTACGGCCCGGGGTCTTGCGCTCCCACTCCAGCAACATCTCCTTGACCACCTGGCGTTGCAGGTTTTCCTGGGAGCCGCAGAGGTTGCACGGAATGATCGGGAATTGCTTGAAATCCGAGTACGCCTGGATGTCCTTTTCGTTGCAATACGCCAGCGGACGGATCACCACGTTGCGCCCGTCGTCGGCCCGCAACTTGGGCGGCATTGCCTTGAGGGAGCCGTTGAAGAACATATTGAGGAAGAAGGTTTCGACGATATCATCGCGGTGATGACCCAAAGCCATCTTGGTCGCGCCAATCTCGTCGGCAAAGGTGTAGAGCGTGCCACGGCGCAGGCGCGAGCACAGCGAGCAGGTGGTCTTGCCCTCCGGGATCAGCTCCTTGACCACCGAATAGGTGTCTTTTTCGACGATGTGGTACTCGACCCCCAGTGCTTTAAGGTAGGCCGGCAACACATCCTCGGGAAACCCGGGCTGCTTCTGGTCCATGTTCACGGCCACGATGTCGAACTTGATGGGCGCGACCTTTTGCAGGTGCATCAGCACATCGAGCATCGTGTAGCTGTCTTTGCCGCCGGACAGGCAGACCATGACCTTGTCACCTTCCTCGATCATGTTGAAATCGGCGACCGCTTCGCCGGCCAGGCGACGCAGGCGTTTTTGCAGTTTGTTCTGGTTGACCGTAAGAGTGCCCATGGCGCTTGGATCCGCGAAAGGTATGTGACGAAAAGCCGGGTATTTTACGCAAAAAAATCGGGATGAGCGACGCAGATCCTGTGTGGGAGTGGGTTTGTGTGGGAGCGGGCTTGCTCGCGAATACGCTGGGTCAGTCAATACATGTGCTGACTGATACACCGCCTTCGCGAGCAAGCCCGCTCCCACACAAGCCCGCTCGCACACTTGATTGCGCTACTCCTGACAGACCCAACCGCGATTAACCCCAGTGTTTACAGCGCAATTTGCTCTAAAGCCCCACAGTTTTTCCGGTCATCCGTTCCTATACTGCGACATAAGGTCGCACATATATCCAGACCTTTCAGGCCAATTGGCCCGTGGGCGCTCCACTGGGGGGCGATGGTAATAACGACAGGAGTGACTGGCATGATCCATCACGTTGTGGGGCTTTTCACCCACCCCGATCAGGAATGGCGGCAGATTCGTGGCGACAAGGAAGAAAGCATCAGCCACATGTACCTCACTCACACGCTGATTCTCGCGGCGATCCCCGCCGTGTCAGCCTTTATCGGTACCACACAGGTCGGTTGGGTCATCGGCAGCCGCGCCCCGGTCATGCTGACCGTGGAAAGCGCCTTGTGGATGACGGTCATGTCGTACCTGGCGATGCTCGGTGGCGTGGCGGTCATGGGCGCCTTCGTTCACTGGATGGCCCGCACCTACGATGCCAACCCAAGCATGGCGCGCTGCGTAGCCTTTGCCACCTATACCGCAACACCGTTGTTTCTCGGCGGGTTGGCGGCGCTGTACCCGCATATGTGGCTGGGCATGGTCGTCGGCACCGCCGCCATCTGTTACACGGTGTACCTGCTGTACGTGGGGCTACCGACCTTCATGAACATCAACCCGGACGAAGGCTTCCTGTTTTCCAGCTCGGTATTGGCCGTGGGCCTGGTGGTGCTGGTCGCGATCATGGCGTTTACCGTGATCGTCTGGGGCCTGGGCGTCGGGCCGATCTATACCAATTAGGCCGCTTCACCTCGCAGGAAAAGCCACCACAAGGTGGCTTTGTGCGTTATGCATGACCATTCGGCGCCTGACAGATTCGGATCCACCCTAGTTTGCGGCATACTGGACATCTCTGGAGATATGTACAGCATGCCCGAGCAACTCAATACCCGCGTCGAAGATTGTTTCCAACAAGCCGAATCCTTTTTCAAACGAAGTTTCAAACGCCCTCAAGTCAGCCTCAAGCTACGAGGCCAGAAAGCCGGTGTCGCGCATTTGCACGAGAACCTGCTGCGCTTCAACCCGCAGTTGTACCGTGAAAACAGCCAGCACTTCCTCAAACAGACCGTCGCCCACGAAGTGGCGCACCTGATTGCCCACCAATTGTTCGGCGAGCGCATCCAGCCCCACGGCGAGGAATGGCAACTGATCATGCGTGGGGTGTACGAACTACCGCCCGACCGCTGCCATACCTATGAAATCCAGCGGCGGCGGATGACCCGCTATATCTACCGTTGCCCGTGCGCCGACAGCGATTTCCCGTTTTCGGCCCAACGCCATGGGTTGGTGAGCCAGGGGCGGCGGTATTTGTGCAGGCGGTGCCGAGAGACACTGGTGTTTACCGGGGAAACCCGGGTGGAGTAGCGCTTGTGGTGGCTGTAAGGGCCCCTTCGCGAGCAAGTCGAATCGTCGCACCGCCGCTCCCACATTGGAATGCGATCAAATGTGGGAGCGGCGGTGCGACGATTCGACTTGCTCGCGAAGGGGCCGGCCCAAGCGCTACTTAATCACCTTGGCACGCCGCAAATCATCTATCCGCTGTGCACTGAACCCCAACTCCGCCAACACCTGGTCGCTGTGGGCCCCCAACGCTACGCCAATATGCCTGGGCGTCGGCAAGCCTTCCGAGAACTTCAGCGGGCACGCCATTTGCGCCTGGGTCGAGCCGTCGCCTCGAGGCACCTGGCTGACCAGTTCCCGGGTTTTCAATTGGGGATGTTCAAGGGCTTCGCTCAGGCTCAGCACCGGTTCGACACACGCATCCGTTGCGGCGAACAACGCGCACAACTCAGCAAAACTGCGCTTCTCGAACTCGATCTGCAGCGCCTGTTTGAGGGCTTTTTGCTGCTCTGGCTTGGGCGACAATCCCTGGGCGGCCAGTTCCGGACGCCCCAAGGCCGCACACAACTGCTGCATGAAGGCCGGCTCCAGGCTCCCCACCGACAGCCAACGACCATCCCGCGAGCGGTAGTAGTCATAGAAACTGCCGCCATTGAGCACCTGGTTTTCCCAGTCCGGCTCTACGCCACAGGCCAGGTAACCAGCACCGGCCATGGCGTTAAAACTGAAGGCGCAGTCGGTCATGCTCACGTCCAGATACTGGCCGACACCACTCTGCTGCCGAGCGATCACGGCCGCCAACAGGCCGATTACCGCATGCAGCGAGCCGCCGCCAACGTCTGCCAACTGCACCCCCAAAGGCACCGGCCCACTGTCCTGGCGCCCGGTGTAGCTGGCCACACCGGCCAGTGCCAGGTAGTTGATGTCATGGCCGGCGCGGTCCTTGTAAGGACCGGTCTGGCCGTAACCGGTGATCGACACGTAGATCAACTTAGGATTGATCGCCTTCAAGGCCTCGTACCCCAGGCCCAACCGCTCCATCACACCGGGGCGAAACTGCTCAAGGACAATGTCGTGATCTTTCACCAGTTGCCGGACAATCTCCACGGCTTCGGCCTGCTTGAGATCCAGGGCCAGACTGCGCTTGTTGCGATTCAGGTAAGCGTGGCTCGCCGAGACGCCGTGGTCATGGGGCGGCAGCACCCGCAGCAGGTCCATGCGGGTGGGCGATTCGATACGCAATACCTCGGCACCCATGTCCGCCAGCAGCAACGAGGCGAACGGCCCCGGCAGCAGGGTCGAGAAATCCAGCACTTTGAGGGACGCCAACGGGCCTGACATGGGAGCTCCGATTCCAATTCGATTGGACACAGAGTAGGCAGTGTTGGCGGTGAGCGGCAATTGCATAAACGTTCAATAGAATTGACGAGGCATAAAAAAACCCATCCGAAGATGGGTTTTTTCATACGCTGTGCAGCTTACTTGATGACAGGAGCCGGGCCTTCGGCCACGCCCAGGTCATCTTCTTCACGGGTGTCGGAGATACCACGACCACCGGAAGCCAGCTCGACTTGCAGCTTGTCTTCGTCCAACTCCTTGACCCACTTGGCCACCACCAGGGTTGCAACAGCGTTGCCCACCAGGTTGGTCAGGGCACGGGCTTCGGACATGAAGCGGTCGATACCCAGGATCAGCGCCAGGCCAGCAACCGGCAGGTGACCAACGGCCGACAGGGTGGCCGCCAGTACGATGAAACCACTACCGGTCACGCCAGCAGCACCCTTGGAGGACAGCAGCAGCACCAACAACAGGGTGATCTGGTGGGTAATGTCCATGTGGGTGTCAGTCGCCTGAGCGATGAACACGGCCGCCATGGTCAGGTAGATCGAAGTACCGTCGAGGTTGAAGGAGTAGCCAGTTGGAATCACCAGACCTACTACCGACTTCTTCGCGCCCAGGCGCTCCATCTTGATCAGCATGCGGGGCAATGCGGATTCGGACGAGGAAGTACCCAGTACGATCAGCAGTTCTTCACGGATGTAGCGGATCAGTTTCAGTACGCTGAAACCGTGGGCGCGGCAGATACCACCGAGGACCACCAGGACGAACAGGATGCAGGTGATGTAGAAGCAGATCATCAACTGACCGAGCTGCACCAGCGAACCCACACCGTAGGCACCGATGGTGAACGCCATGGCACCCAGGGCACCGATCGGCGCGAGCTTCATGATCATGTTGATGATGTTGAACATCACGTGGGCGAAGCGATCGATGAAGTCCAGCACCGGCTTGCCGTAAGCACCCAGGCGATGCAGGGCGAAACCGAAGATCACCGAGAACATCAGCACTTGCAGGATGTCGCCGTTGGCGAATGCACCGACGATGGTGTTAGGGATGACGTTGAGCAGGAAACCCACGATGCTCTGGTCGGCACCGGCCGTCACATAGGCCGCGACTTTCGAAGCATCCAGGGTAGCCACGTCGATGTGCATGCCGGCGCCCGGTTGCACAACGTTAACCACGACCAGACCGATCAACAGGGCGATGGTGGAGACGATTTCGAAGTACAGCAGCGCGTAGCCACCGGTTTTGCCAACCGACTTCATGCTCTGCATGCCAGCGATACCGCTGACTACGGTGCAGAAGATGATCGGGGCGATGACCATTTTGATCAGTTTGATGAACCCGTCACCCAGAGGCTTGAGGGCCACGCCGGTCTGCGGGTAGAAATGACCGAGCAAGATACCGATAACGATGGCAACGATCACCTGAAAATACAGGGATTTGTACAGTGGCTGACGAGTCGTCATTGCAAAGTTCCTCAATCGTCCCGTGTGGCAAATATCCGCCATTGCCCACGACACTTGAATTGCGAACCCTCCTGCACTGGAGGGATTTGTTGTGCGAGCTGCGCAGGGCAGTTCTCCCACATGTATCGCAAACGCCGTGCCACTTTACTGAAAAACCCTGAAGGCCTTTAGACATCAGGGATTGAGGTTGCCTGAACATCGTCATAAGGGTGGACCTGGTGGCGGATTTCCGCCTAGCCGGCCAGTCTCGTCCTACAATTTGGCGGATATCCGCCTTGTGGTGCCCAAAAGTGATGGCTAACATCCGCCACTCAATGGACGAGGCCCCTTCATGCGTGAACGTACCATCGCCAGTCATTACGCCCGGGCTGCCCTCGGTGGCGCACGCAGGGCCGGCTACGATTACTCGGGCGTGCTGCAACAGGTAGGCATCACGCCCGAGTTGCTCTGCGAGCCTCGTGCCCGCATCGCACCCGAGCAGTTCACCCGATTGCTGCAAATGCTCTGGCTGGGGCTGGATGACGAGTACCTGGGGTTTGCCGAAGGCCCGAGCAAGCGCGGCACCTTCGCCATGATGTGCCACGCACTGATCCATTGCCGCACCCTGGAGAAAGCGCTGGAACGCGGCTTATTATTTTATAGCCTGTTCCCGCAAGGTCCGCGCTGGCACCTGACGCGTGAAGGCGATATGGCTCGCCTGAGCCTGGACGGCTCCCAGTTGTGGGACCCGGATCATTTCTTGAGTGAATGCCTGCTGGTGATCTGGCATCGCCTCGGCAGCTGGCTGATCGGCCAGCGCATTCGCTTGGAACAGGCGACGTTCAGCTACTCGATGCCCGCCCACAGTGGCGAGTACGATTTGCTGTTCCCCTGCCCCCAGGTGTTCGGCGCCCCCGCCAGCAGCCTGGTATTTCATAGCCGTTACTTGAGCCTGCCGCTGTTGCAGGACGAACGCACCCTCAAGCTTTTCCTTGAGCGCTCCCCCGCGGACCTGCTGTCGCGCCCTGATGAGGGCGATAGCTTGAGCAGCCAGTTGCGGCGCTTACTGAGCCGCGACCGTACGCCTTGGCCTGACCTGGAGGCCGTGGCTCAACACCTGCATATCAGCCCACAAACCTTGCGCCGGCATTTGCGGGAGGAAGGCACCAGCTTTCAGGTGCTCAAGGATGAGTTGCGTCGGGATATCGCGATTTACCACCTGGGGCGGGCGGATCTGTCGCTGCAGGAAATTGCCGAGCAGTTGGGGTTTTCCGAGCCGTCGGCGTTTCATCGGGCGTTCAAGAAATGGACCGGGCTGACGCCGGGGGCGTACCGGGCGCAGGAAAGTTAGAGGTATGTTGCCTGGACTGACGCTTTCGCGAGCAAGCCCGCTCCCACATTTGATCGGTGATCGGCATGACAACTCGGTCAAATGTGGGAGCGGGCTTGCTCGCGAAGAGGCCAGCACAGCCAACAAAGATCAAACAGCCGGAAAGTGAATCTTGAACGCCGCGCCACCCAGCGGCGAATCCCCAAGGGTCAGCTGTGCGCCATAGCTTTCTATGATGTCCTTGACCACCGCCAAACCAATCCCCTGCCCCGGATGCTGGCGATCCAGCCGTTCACCCCTTTCCAGGATCCGCGCACGCTGGTCCGGCGGCACGCCGGGGCCGTCGTCTTCGATGCACAGTTCGATGCCTTCCAGGCTTTCTTGCAAGGTGACGCGTACTTCGCTGAGGCACAGGCGATAGGCGTTTTCCAGCAGGTTGCCGAGCAACTCCAGCAAGGCACCCTTCTCGATGGGCACATCACACTCGTCCGACAGCACAAAGGCCACGTGAACGGCCTTGTCACGGTAGACCTTGTCCAGTGTGTCGCACAGGCTTTGCAGCACCGGCTGCAAGCGCACCTGGTGACGCACCAGGCCGCTTTTGCGCAGGCTGGCGCGTTGCAGTTGATAGCTGATCTGTTGGCTCATGCGCTCGATCTGCGACTGCAGGACCCAGGCCTGGTCGCGGTCTTCGGGGCGCTGGGCCATGTCTTCACTCACGCCCTGCAACACCGCCAGCGGGGTTTTCAGGCTGTGAGCCAGGTCATCCAGGGAATCGCGATAGCGGGTGCGCTGTTCGCGTTCGCTATGCAGCAGGCGGTTGAGGGAACCGGTCAGGCGCAACAGCTCTCGAGGGTGTTCTTCACTGAGGCTTTCGCGGGTGCCGCCTTCGATCTGGTCCAACTCCTGGCTTAGCCGCCGCAATGCTTGCAAGCCCCAGGTCAAACCGATCCAGAGTAATGTCAGCAACACCAGCAACGCCGCGCCAAAACCCAGGTAGAGGTTCTCCCGCAGGCCTTCGAGGGTCAGTTGGTATTCGCGCACCGGTTGCAGGGCGACGATACTGAAGGCTGCGCTTTTGCCCCCCAGCAGCTTGACCTCGACGTCATAGACGAAGAACTCCTGGCCGTTGGCCTCGCGAATCCGCGCAAACTCATTACCGCGCCCGTCATAGCGCGGTTTGTAGTTGATGTTTTCTTCCTGGGTCGCCCGCGAGCGCCAGACCAGATGGCCCTCACGGTCATAGATGTAGCCCAGCAGGCGGCTGTCGGTGAGGTTGAAGCGCTCATCCGGCAATTGCGCTGGCATCAACAGCCGATTGTTTTCGACACGAGCCGCAGAAATCAGGGTCGTTACGTCCGACGCCAAACGCTGCTCAATGGAGTCCTGCAAGGCCAGGCTGAAGGCGCCTTGCATGGCCGGCAGCAACGCCAGCATGAACAACACGGCCAGGATAGTGGCCGCCAACATCAGGCGCACACGTAACGAGCGAATCAACGGCAGCGCTCGTTAAACAGGTAACCCAGGCCACGTACGGTGTCGATCGGCTTGAAACCCGATGGCCCTTCCAGTTTGCGACGCAGACGGCCGACCAGCACTTCGATCACATTCGGATCACGCTCGTCATCATCAGGATAGAGCTGTTCCATCAGGCGGTCCTTGGCCACCACCTGTTGATGGTGACGCATCAGATACTCAAGGATCCGGTATTCATAGGCGGTCAGCGCCAGCGGCTGTTCCTCGAGGGATGCCTGCTTGCGATTGAGGTCCAGCAGCAAGGGGCCGGCAACGATGGTCGACTGGGTGAAACCGCTGGAGCGACGCAGCAACGCGTTCATCCGCGCTTCCAGCTCTTCGAACTGGAACGGCTTGACCACGTAGTCGTCGGCACCCGCCGCCAAACCTTCGACCTTATCCTGCCAGTTGCCGCGCGCCGTCAGGATCAGAATCGGGAATGTCTTGGCCTGGGCCCGCAACTGGCGGATCAGGTCCAGCCCGCTCATGCCCGGCAGGCCCAGGTCGATGACTGCCAGGTCATGGTTGAATTGCCCGGTCTGGTACAACGCCTCCTCGGCATTGGCCACGGCTTCAACCACGTGACCGCTGTCGGTGAGTCGGGTCAGCAAGTGATGACGCAACAGCGCCTCATCTTCCACAACCAGCAGTTTCATAAAGCTCTCCAAGGCAAGTCAACTTTCCGGCAGGGGTACATCATAGCGGCCCTGCAGGTCTTGCTGGCGTAGTTTAGTGCCGTTAAAACGGCCGGATAGGTTCTCGTATCCTGCGTAATAGGGCGACGACGGAGTAGCCCGGCCCAGCGGCTGGCCCCAGGTAGAGCCCTGGCCGCCGGCATCATTGAAGCTGACGTGATCAAGACCTGCACTCACACTGCTGGATTTCTTGATCCTGTTATTGTCCTGGATCATCAGGTTACCGTCAGAGGCCTGGACTGCGGCACTGGCACTGAGCATGGTAACCGCTAACATCAGCTTCTTGAACGTCGTCATAGTGTTACCTCGTACGCTTCGGGCTTTGAGTACGGGCCCAGACTACGCAGGTGCCCCTGAACTCCCCCTGAACGCTCTCTGAACCTGGGCTGAACCGAACGGGCTACTTCGTAACAAGTTATTTAAGCTACGAACGCCCCAGGCTATCCAGTTGCCCTTCAACTCGGCAAAATACCCAGCATGAATCCCCTACCTGCCTGCTGCTCCCCACTCGATGCCCATTGGCCGCTACCCGATCCTTTGCCAGGCACGGTGCTCCTGAGCACCCGCTTTGATCCGGCCTTGCTGGTCGCCAGCGATTTCCAACGCAGCGCTGTGCCGCCACCGGCCAGCATCCAGCGCTCGGTGGCCAAGCGTCAGGCCGAGTTCCTCGCCGGACGGCTCTGTGCCCGCGCGGCACTGCAACAGCTTGAAGGGTTGGACTGCGTCCCGGCCATTGGCGAGGACCGTGCGCCGGTGTGGCCTGGACATATCAGCGGCTCGATCACCCACAGCACCGGGCACGCGGCGGCCATCGTTGCGCATAAGGTGCAGTGGCGCGGGCTGGGGATGGATCTGGAAAATGTACTGACGCTTGAACGGGCTGAGCGGCTTGCCGCAGAGATCCTGACGCCGGATGAGTTGCAGCGCATGGCAAGTGGTCCGCGAGCGCAGATCGCGCAGTGCGTGACCCTGACTTTTTCGGCCAAGGAAAGCCTGTTCAAGGCGCTCTACCCCATCGTGCAGAAGCGCTTCTACTTTGAACATGCCGAGGTGGTGGAGTGGTCCGAGACAGGACATGCGCGATTGCGGCTGCTGGCTGATCTGTCGGATGAGTGGTGCCATGGCAAGGAGCTGCAAGCCCAGTTTTCAGTGCATGAGGGGCAGTTGCTGAGCCTGGTGGCCATCAGCGCCTGATCAATCCTCATAGCCGCTGCCCATCTCCGGCGAGGCTGCATGAGGAGCGCTACTCTTTTTGAGCCAGACGCCAGACCGAGTCGCGGGCTACGCAGCCTCGCCGGAGCTCGACAGCTGCAACGAGAAGATAGTGGGAGAGTGGTGTCAAGTTTTCTCCTGATCCCTCGGCCAGCTCAAACTGAAACACGCCCCACCCAGGTTGTTGCTCTTGCTGATCAACGCCCGCCCGCCATGCCAATAGATGATTCGCCGTACAATCGACAACCCCAGCCCATGCCCGCCCGAAGCGCGGGTACGGCTGTCGTCCAGGCGCAGGAACGGGGTGAAGATGCGTTCCCAGGCATTTTCCGGCACGCCGGGGCCGTCGTCCTCCACATCGATCCGACAACGCACCTGCCCGACCTGATAGCTGATCAACACGTGTCCTTTCGCATGGCGCATCGCATTGCTCACCAGATTTTGCAGCGCTCGGTGCAAATAGCGTGGTTCAGCGTCGACCCAGGCGTCGTCCCAATGAGCCGATGACAGGCAAATACCTCGTGCCACGTTGATTTCCGGGCGCAGGGGCGCCAGCTCGTCAATCACCTGATCGAGCAAGGCACTGAGGTCAACCCGTTGGTAATTCAACGCCGGCGAACCTTGCTCCAGGCGCGCATACGTCAGCATCTCGTCCACCAGGCCGTCGAGGTCCTGGATATCGCTGTCCATGCCTTCCATATACTTGCGCCGGGCCTCAGGGGTGGCGGCATCACCGATCATCTCCAGGCCAAAACGCAGCCGAGCCACGGGGGTGCGCAGTTCGTGGGACACTGCTCGTACCAATTCGCGCTGGATCGCCAGCAAACGTTGCAGGTGTTCAGCCATGCCATTGAAGGCCGCCGCCAGGCGCCCCACCGAATCGGCACCGCGGGTGGGCACCCGGGCTTCCAGGTTGCCTTTGGCAATGCGCGTAGCGGCCGATTCCAGCCCACTCAAGCGCCGCTCCAATTGCCGCACCAGCAGGTAGACGATCAAGCCGATCAAGGACAGGCCAATCAGCGCGATCAGGATCAGCCATTGCGCCGGATAAGGATTCATCTGGTACAACGGCCCGATTTCCAGGACCCACGGTGTGCCGACCATGCCGGCAAACACCCGGATCGAATCACCGCCCTTGCCCAAGGCCATCACGGTGTCGCCCTCCGCCACGCGGCGGCGCTGGTCGTCGTCCATGTCGGCCTGGTCGAGGTTCACCAGATGCATGTCGAAGCCAAAGCCTTTGGCCTCTTTCAGATCCGCCAGCCGTTGCGGCTGCTCGGCGACCGGAAAGCGCACCAGTTCATCGGCGAGCAGGTAAATAGTCGCCCGGGCCAATTGCTCGCTGATCTGCTGCACTTCCCCCGTGAGCAATAACTGCTCGGTTTCACTGACCAGCCGCAACACCTTGGCGGCATGAGGACCGGTCTGCTCCACCAGGACCTGGCCGCGTTGCAGGCGATTGCGCTGGGTGAGGTCAAGATGAGCATCGGCCACTGCCTGCAATTCCAGGGGAATGCCCAGCAAGCGCTCCCACACCGCCAGAGCGCGGCGTCGTTCGATGGCACTCATCGATTGCAGATTGTCGCCCATCAGCGCAAAGGTGCCGTGGGCCAGGCGTTCGCGGTATTGGCCGCCGCGCACTTCGTTGAGCAAGTGCAAGGCCAGCACGCCGAGCAGGGCCACCAGGATCAGCGCCGCGCACATGCCGCCATAGATGCGCAGGAAGATCGAGTTCACAGCGGCATATCGGCGGCAGCTTCGGGGACGAACAGGTAGCCTTTGCTGCGAATGGTCTTGATCAGGCGCGGGTGGATCGGGTCATCGCCGATTTTCGGGCGGATCCGCGAGATGCGCACATCGATGGAGCGGTCCTGGCCGTCATAGCCGATACCGCGCAGCGCGGTGAAGATCTCTTCCCGAGACAAGATGCGCCCGGCATTGGCCACCAGCAGCCACAACAGGTCGAACTCGGCGCTGGTCAGTTCAATGCCACTGTCGTGCAGCCAGGCTTCGCGCAGGGCGTTGTCCACTACCAGCGGGCCGAATTGCACGCGCCGCAGTTTCTCGGGGGCCACGGGCTCAACACTTTCGCTGCGCCGCAACAGGGCCTGGATCCGGGCCAGCAGCAAGCGCGGGCGCACAGGTTTGCAGACGTAATCGTCAGCGCCCATGTCCAGGCCCAGCACTTGGTCCATGTCATCGGTGCGCGCGGTCAACATCAGGATCACCCCGTCGTAGCGCTCACGCACTTTGCGGCAGATGCTCAGGCCGTCTTCCCCCGGCAGCATCAGGTCAAGGATCACCAGGTCTGGTTGTTCGGCGATGATCCGCGCCGCCGCCAGGGCGCCGTTGCCTTCGACCGAAACCCGCAGGCCGTTGCCCTCCAGGTAATCACGGGTCAACTCAGCCAGACGCAGATCATCCTCGACAATCAATACCTGCCAGGCTTCATGCTCCATGCGCTACCTCTTTTTATATTTGTAGGAGCGAGCTTGCTCGCGAAGGACGTCAACGATAACGCTGGCATCCTGATTCAACGCGGTGCCCTCACGTTTTTCGCGAGCAAGCTCGCTCCTACATTTGTCATGTGAAGCGTGCATAAACACAGCGTGTACCGGACCCGATTGTAGCAACGGTCCAACCCTCAAACACAAGCCGGGAAATGCATTCGGTGATCGCGTTTTTTTGTGGTAGGGTTCGCGCCCGCAAAAATCCACCCAGGCGTTTTCAGCCTGGAATATTCGGTGACAAACGGCACAGTCCAGCAGTACTGCGGCCTACACGCCTGTTCCACGTTTCATACACATTTTACCCACAGCGTTATCCACAGGTAGTCCGTTGCTAAGCCCCCCAAAACGCATTATCTTGTACCTTGTCGCAAAAAAAACCCTACATGTAGGGTTTTGAGCGAAAAAACCAAACACACATCAGCCAAGAAACTCAAGCGCTTTCTTGCTCCTGTTTGGTGGAACTAAAGGCTTTTTCAGTAGACCAAACCGCGCACGCGGATGGCAGCTGTTTTCCGGGCCATATCGGGGAAAACGGTACGGGTGTTGCAGAGCCGTAATAGAAAGAGGCCTGTCACCCCATCAGGAATACGGCGTTGAAGCCCTGGCTTCAATGCTTTGACTTCGGCATGGAAGCGGCGCGAGCAGCTCCCTTCCTACTGTCCCGAAGTGGTTATGCCCGGTTTCACCGGTTGTAGTGCTTCAGGACGGAACGGTGGGCACCGTGATGGTGCCCAAATAAATACAGAGAATGTGGAGACAACCCCCCATGCAAACCGACACAACTCGCGAGAACCCGCAAGGCTCCGTGCCGCAGGGCGCTGATTCGAATATGGATCTGTCCGCTACCGCGCCCGGCCAATTGCGTGTGATCAAGCGTAACGGCACTGTCGTTCCTTACACCGATGACAAAATCACCGTCGCCATCACCAAAGCGTTTCTTGCAGTTGAAGGCGGCACCGCAGCTGCTTCGTCGCGCATCCACGACACCGTTGCTCGCCTGACCGAACAAGTCACCGCGACCTTCAAGCGTCGCATGCCATCGGGCGGCACCATCCACATCGAAGAAATCCAGGACCAGGTCGAACTGGCCCTGATGCGTGCCGGCGAGCAGAAAGTGGCGCGCGACTACGTGATCTACCGTGACGCTCGCTCCAAGGAACGTGCCGTACGCGCCCCGTCCGAAGAAACCGTGCAGGCTCACCCATCGATCCGCATCACCCTCGCCGACGGTTCTTTCGCGCCGCTGGACATGGGCCGCCTGAACACCATCGTTACCGAAGCCTGTGAAGGCCTGGAAGAAGTCGACGGCGACCTGATCCAGCGCGAAACCCTGAAGAACCTGTACGACGGCGTGGCCCTGACCGACGTCAACACCGCTCTGGTAATGACCGCCCGCACCCTGGTCGAGCGTGAGCCGAACTACTCGTTCGTGACCGCCCGCCTGCTGATGGACACCCTGCGTGCCGAAGGCCTGGGCTTCCTGAACGTCGCCCAAAGCGCTACCCACCATGAGATGGTCGACCTGTACGCCAAGGCTCTGCCTGCCTACATCGCCAAGGGTATCGAGTTCGAATTGCTGAACCCGATCCTGGCCACCTTCGACCTGGAAAAACTCGGCAAGGCGATCAACCACGAGCGTGACCAGCAGTTCACCTACCTGGGCCTGCAAACCCTGTACGACCGTTACTTCATCCACAAGGACGGTATCCGCTTCGAACTGCCACAGATCTTCTTCATGCGCGTGGCCATGGGCCTGGCAATCGAAGAGAAGCAGAAAGAAGACCGTGCCATCGAGTTCTATAACCTGTTGTCGTCCTTCGACTACATGTCGTCGACCCCAACGCTGTTCAACGCCGGCACCCTGCGTCCACAGCTGTCGAGCTGCTACCTGACCACCGTGCCGGATGACCTGTCGGGCATCTACCACGCGATCCACGACAACGCCATGTTGTCCAAATTCGCGGGCGGCCTGGGCAATGACTGGACGCCGGTTCGTGCACTGGGTTCGTACATCAAGGGCACCAACGGCAAGTCCCAGGGCGTTGTACCGTTCCTGAAAGTCGTGAACGACACCGCCGTAGCGGTCAACCAGGGCGGCAAGCGCAAAGGCGCTGTGTGTGCCTACCTGGAAACCTGGCACATGGACATTGAAGAGTTCATCGAGCTGCGCAAGAACACCGGTGATGACCGTCGTCGTACCCACGACATGAACACCGCCAACTGGATCCCTGACCTGTTCATGAAGCGCGTCTTCGATGACGGCCCATGGACCCTGTTCTCGCCATCCGAAGTGCCGGACCTGCACGACCTGACCGGCAAGGCCTTCGAAGAGCGTTACGAGTATTACGAAGCCCTGTCCCAGTACCCAGGCAAGATCAAGCTGTTCAAGACCATCCAGGCCAAAGACCTGTGGCGCAAAATGCTGTCCATGCTGTTCGAAACCGGCCACCCTTGGCTGACGTTCAAGGACCCGTGCAACCTGCGCAGCCCGCAGCAGCACGTGGGTGTGGTCCACAGCTCGAACCTGTGCACCGAGATCACCTTGAACACCAACAAGGACGAGATCGCTGTTTGCAACCTGGGTTCGATCAACCTGCCGAACCACATCGTCAACGGCAAGCTGGACACCGCCAAGCTGGAACGTACCGTGAACACCGCCGTTCGCATGCTCGATAACGTTATCGACATCAACTACTACTCGGTGCCACAGGCGCAGAACTCCAACTTCAAGCACCGTCCGGTTGGCCTGGGCATCATGGGCTTCCAGGATGCGCTGTACCTGCAGCACATTCCTTACGGTTCGGATGCAGCGGTCGAGTTCGCCGACAAGTCCATGGAAGCGGTCAGCTACTACGCGATCCAGGCTTCCTGCGACCTGGCCGACGAGCGCGGTGCCTACGAGACGTTCCAGGGTTCCCTGTGGTCCAAAGGCATCCTGCCGCTGGATTCGCAACAGATCCTGATCGAGCAACGTGGCCAGAAGTACATCGACGTTGACCTGAACGAATCCCTGGACTGGGCGCCGGTACGTGCCCGTGTGCAGAAAGGCATTCGTAACTCCAACATCATGGCCATCGCGCCGACCGCTACCATCGCCAACATCACTGGCGTGTCGCAGTCGATCGAACCGACCTACCAGAACCTGTATGTGAAATCGAACCTGTCGGGCGAATTCACCGTGATCAACCCGTACCTGGTTCGCGACCTGAAAGCTCGCGGCCTGTGGGACTCGGTCATGATCAACGACCTGAAGTACTACGACGGTTCGGTGCAACAGATCGAGCGCATCCCGCAAGAACTCAAAGAGCTCTACGCGACGGCTTTCGAAGTGGACACCAAGTGGATCGTTGACGCCGCCAGCCGTCGTCAGAAGTGGATCGACCAGGCTCAGTCGCTGAACCTGTACATCGCCGGCGCCTCGGGCAAGAAGCTGGACGTGACCTACCGCATGGCTTGGTACCGTGGCCTGAAAACCACTTACTACCTCCGTGCCCTGGCTGCGACCAGCACCGAGAAGTCGACCATCAACACCGGCAAGCTGAACGCGGTTTCCAGCGGCGGCAACCATGGTGATGATTCGGTCCTGGCTGCTCCTGCCGGCCCGGCGCCAGTGCCAAAGGCTTGTGCGATCGACGAGCCGGATTGCGAAGCTTGCCAATAAGCTGAGCGAGTAACTGAAAGCCCGTTAACCCTTGAAGGGTTAACGGGCTTTTTAGTGCGACGACAGCGCTTACTTCTGCTTACCTGCCGCTCTATATAAAGGTGTAAGCCTGCCCCGGGTCCTCCCTTTGAGGGCGACCACCTCGCCCACCCCATAATTCTATTTGCCCTCCAATCACAGCCATCGAATGGCCACCGTAATTCACAACGCCCAACGCGCCACCGGCAAGCGCATTACTCGTAGTCTGCCTGTACAGACCTTTCAGCCCCAAGCGCTTGAGCCCTTCATCAGCGTGCTCACCGTCGTTCAAGCTTATCGCTGCATCCAGAAAACTTCTCTTGGCATTATGGTCGTTTTCTCCCCCTCCCCCGGGATTCCCTTCCATATGAGCCCGCTTGGCGCTGGCCGCGTACATAAAGTTGGCATTGGTCATCATTTCGGGGTCATCCCCCCTGAACCGAGCCTGCTGTGCCGCCTGCGTCAATTCATTCTTGCTCAGATGGAGCTTGAACCCATCCCGCATCTCCACGTCCCAGCCATCGCCTGCCGCTTGCACATCCTTGAAAACATCAGTGGGTTTCTGGCCAAACTTCATCATTGCGGCCTTTATTCCTGAAACCGTGACGCAGTTTCCGTCTGGCCCCTGTGTGAAACCAGACCAGATATTGCCGGCCTCTCTGCCCATTCCGGGTTTTTTCCCGGGATTGCTCTTGTCAGGCTTATAGTCAGTGTAACGAGCCCCCTCGGTAAACGGCTTGTTACTCATGGACTCTACGGAGCCAAAATCTCTCGGATTAACTCTGCCACCACCACCACCACCACCACCACCACCACCACCACCACCACCTGGCGAGGGTTTTGGAGAAGGGGATGGAGAAGGAGACGGCTCATCCGGAAATAAATCCGGAAACAGTCTCTTCAACCACGCGAGCCAATCCTCAGACGCGTCTTTCTTAAGCTGCTCGAGGATCTCCTTGAATTTTTCCTCCCCGAGCTCCTTTCGCTTTTCATTCAGCTTGTCACGTAAATCCTGAACAGTCTGACTCTTGGACGTTTTCTCGGCATCTTCAAGCTCTTTAAGAAGCTTGCTGACCGCTTCCTTGTCCTTATTGTTGACACCTACGTCGTCCCTCTTGTCATCTGAACGACTTACGCCCTCCAGATACTGCCCTCGTATACCTGTGGGCCCTTGGCCGGCCCCTGACGAATTCCACCACATACCCGCTCCCCCCTTGACTGGTGAGCCTCTGGGCTCTGACCCGATCAGTGGTGAAGCGAACATGGAGCGTTCCTTCCCAAGCATTTCAGTGCGTAACCCGATACACCGCAGGTTGTTTTCTTACGCCCACAAAAAAGCCCCTCTCACGAGGGGCCTCTTGTGGAACGCTACCGCATCAGGTCATCTGAATGATGGTCTGCATGATGGTGCTTTGAGTGGAGATGGTCTTGGCGTTCGCCTGATAGTTGCTCTGGGCCTTGATCAGGTCTACCAGCTCATTGGTCAGGTTGACGTTGGAGTTCTCCAGGGAGCCCGCGACGATCGAACCCAAGGTACCGGCCTGAGGGTTGTCGTAACCCGGCTGGCCCGATGCGAAGGTTTCTTTCCAGGTGGTACCACCGGCTGGCGCCAGGCCCTGTTCGTTATTGAAGCTGGCCAGGGACAGCTGGCCGATGGCCTTGCTTTGCTGGTTGCTGAAGGTCGCGAACAAGACACCGTTACCGTCAACTTTGAGGTTGGTGATTTCACCCGTGGCATAGCCATCGGTGATCGGTGGATTGCGGTAGCTGGCGGAGTTGTACTGAGTGATGCTCGCCATGTTGACAGCGATACCCGTCGGGTTGGCCCCAGCGCCGTTATCAACCCAGGTACCGTTGTTCATCACGCCCGGCTTCCAGTCAGCGATGGTCAGCGTCGTGTTGGACACCGTACTGGGCGGTGTAACGATCCCGGTGAGTTTCCCGGAGGTATCGAAGGTCACGGTCGAGGCCACTGGCGCGACGGCACCCGCACCACTGATTGGCGTACCGTTGGGGTTACGACCATCGATCAAGGTGTAGGACTTCCAGGTGTTGGAGTCCGTCTTCACCATGTACTGAATCATCGGGTGCGCGTTGCCCTGGGTATCATACAAGGTGGTCGTGTACTGGGTGCTGAAGGTTTCTGACTTGGTCGGGTCGAACGGATTTGCCGTTTGATCGATAACCGGCGACGACGAATTCAGGTTACTGGTGGAGTCCACTTTGGTGGAAGCCTTGGGCGGCAGGTTGGACAGGTTGATCTGCAGGTCGGTCAGCGCGCCCTTGATGATGTTGCCATCAGCGTCCGCAGCATAACCTTGCAGTCGCGAAGTCCCGGTGTTGTTGGTGATATAACCATCCTTGTCCGGCTTGAAGGAGCCGTTACGGGTGTACTCCAGCGAACCATCGCTGCCCTTCTGCACGAAGAAACCACCACCCTGGATCGCCATGTCCAGCAGACCGCCGCTGCTGTTGACCTCGCCCTGGGTAAACTGCTGGGATACCGCCGCCAGGTTCACGCCGCTGCCAACGTTATTTTGGCCAGTACCCAGCTTGGACTGCGCATAGATATCGGAAAACTCCGCGCGTGACGACTTGAAGCCGGTGGTCGCGACGTTGGCGATGTTGTTGCCGGTCACGTCCAGCTGTTTGTTGGCCGCATAGAGGCCGCTAAGGCCGATATTAAAAGACATGTTTCTCTCCTCTTGCCGTATTTAGCCGGCTCTATGTACCGATAATCTGAATTTGCGACAGCTTGATACTGCCCATGCCGCCCGCAAGATTGAGCATCATCTCGCCGCCATTCTGGCCAAGGGTCACGCTGGTGACCGTCGCCGGCAGAGAGGTCGTCAGGGCTACCGAGTCGCCCTTGTCTGTCTTGGTGGAGGCGTTAAAGGTGTAGGTGCCAGAAGCGACCGTCTCACCGGCATCGTTTTTACCGTCCCAGATAAAGTCAGCCTTGCCGGCACTCTGGGCACCCAAGTCGATCGTCTTGATCAGCTTGCCGTCCTTGTCGGAGACCTTGACCGTGACGTTGCCCACTGTCGAGGTGACCGCCACGGAACCGTTGAGGCTCTTGCTCGTGTCCACCATGGCCTTGTCGGTCTGGGTGATCACCGAACGCCCCACCAGCGACGAGGCCTGCAGCGCCTGCGATGAGCTGAAGTTGCTGGAGATGTTGTTGACCGAGTCGTTCAGGGTGTTGATGCCTTCCAGACTGCTGAACTGCGCCAGTTGTGCCACGAACGCGCCGTTATCCTGGGGCGACAGCGGGTTCTGATTTTTCAACTGGGTAACCAGCAACTGCAAGAACGCATCCTTGCCCAACGATTGATTGCCCGTCGCGGCCTTGGCCGCGCCCGATAACCCATCATTGTTTGCCGAAGCGTCCTTGACCTTGGAGTTGAACAGGTCCTGGATCGCCGTGTTGTTTGATGACGTATCAACAATGGCCATTATTTGGCGCCCCTTATCACTGACCCAGGGTCAGGACCTTCTGCATCATGGTTTTGGCGGTGTTCATCATTTCCGCGTTGGTCTGGAACGAGCGACTGGCGGAAATCATGTCTGCCATTTCCTCGACCACGTTGACGTTGGGGTAGTACACGTACCCTTTGGCGTCGGCGGCGGGATGGTTGGGCTCATAACGCGCTTCGAGGTTGCTCTGATCTTCCACCACGCCCAGCACCTGAACGCCCTGGCCGGCAGCGTCCTGGTTCTGGAACAGCGAATCGCTGCCACCACTCTGGCCACCCTGGAACATGGTGGCGAACACCGGGTGACGGGCACGGTAGGTCTGATCGATGCTCGACGACACGGTCTCGGCGTTGGCGATGTTACTGGCGACGGTGTTCAAGCGCGTGGTCTGGGCGCTCATGCCGCTACCGGCAATATTGAAAACACTGGCTAGAGACATGACTTACTCTCCACGCAGGGCCGACATCAGCCCTTTGAATTTGCTGTTGAGCAGGGTAAAGCTGGCCTGAAAGTTCACCGAGTTTTCGGCGTAGGCCGATTGCTCCAGCTGGGCGTCGACGGTGTTCTGGTCGATCGAAGGCTGCATCGGCGTGCGATACAGCAGCGACTCGTCGCCATTGCCCAGCCCTTGCGCTTCGATATGACGGGTGTTCGTCATGTTCAGGGCGAAGGTGCCGTTCCTGGTCTTGTCTTGCTGTGCGGCGAGCACGGCGGAGAAGTCCAGGTCCCGAGCCTTGTAGTTCGGGGTGTCGGCGTTGGCGATGTTGTTAGCCAGGACTTCGGCACGCTGGGCGCGAAACCCCAGGGCTTGTTCGTGGATGCCGAGCGCTTTATCGAAGCTGATGCTCATGGTGGAAACCTTTAGGGGCTGACCTGCTTTTCGTAACAGGGTTATAGCAAGGGGCATGCCAATCTTGCGGGCGCCCTTATATCAAGGGGTTGCGGGGAAATTGCGATCGACAATGCCAGAAAAGCGGCAAGGGGTTTCCGCGTGGCGCCAGTAAAGCGGCAATGAGGGGTTGCCGCTTTGCGGCGACTTGCAAAGAGGGATATCAAAGACGAGCACAAAAAAAGTGGGAGCGGGCTTGCTCGCGAATGCGGTGGGTCAGTCATACATCTGGTGACTGTCACACCGCATTCGCGAGCAAGCCCGCTCCCACATTTTGTTCCGTGTATTACTTGGCCTGGTAAATAATCCCGGGGCTGCACTGCACCATCTGGTAATGATCCGGCAAACCATTCAACGCCTCGGACGCGCCAAGGAACAGGTAACCACCACGCTTGAGCGTGCCATGGATACGCAACAAAATGTCCTTCTTCACCTCAGCCGAAAAGTAGATCAGCACATTGCGGCAAAACACGATATCGAACTTGCCCAGGCTGGCATAACTGTCCAACAGGTTGAACGAACGAAACTCCACCCGACTCTTGATCGGTGCCTTGATCGCCCAGCGCCCGGCGCCCTTGGGATCGAAGTAACGCTGCAAACGCTCCGGCGACAAACCACGCCCCAGGGCCAGGCTGTCGTACTCGCCGGTCTTGCAGTTGGTGAGCATGGTGCCCGACAAGTCAGTGGCCACAATCTGCGCCCCCGCTTTCAACTGGCCCATGTTGGTCCGTTCGAACTCATCAATGGACATCGAAATCGAATAGGGTTCCTGCCCCGAGGAGCACGCCGCCGACCAGATCCGCAGGCGCTGGCCCGGGCTGGCCTTGATCGACTCCGGCAGGACTTTGTTCTTGAGCACTTCAAACGGATAGGTATCGCGAAACCACAGGGTCTCGTTGGTGGTCATGGCATCCACCACCATTTCCTTGAGCCCGCTACGCGGCTGGCCCTGGATCCGCTGGACCAACTCACCCAGGGACTTGATCCCCTGCTGCTCCATCAGTTTGTTAAGACGGCTGGATACCAGGTACTGCTTGTTTTCACCGAGCAATATGCCACAGGCTTTTTCCAGGAAGACCCGGAACTGTTCGAAATCCAAATTACCCGTAGACAATGATACCGCCTCTTAAATCGTGTGACCGCCAGGGGAAAAACCCTTAGCCGTGATCTGCTGCCTTGATCCGGTCGACTACCCGGGATGCCAGGTCATCAGGGCGGAATTTGGCCAGAAAGTCATCGGCACCGACCTTCTTGACCATCGCCTGATTGAATACACCTGACAACGAAGTATGCAGGATGATGTGCAAATTTTGCATGCGTGGATCGTTGCGTATCTCGGCCGTGAGGGTGTAGCCGTCCATTTCCGGCATCTCGATGTCGGAAATCATCATCAGGAATTCTTCTTCCGGTTTCTTGCCCTCATCCACCAACTTACGCAGGTAGTCCAGGGCCTGGCGGCCATCATTGAGCGCCACCACCTCAACACCGACGGTCTGCAGGCAACGGGATACCTGCTTGCGCGCTACCGAGGAGTCATCGACCGTCAGTACTCGCAGGGAGATCGCCTTGTGCTGGGTGTCTGCATCCACCACTCCCACTGAAATTGCCTCCGAGGTCGGAGCCACTTCCGCGAGTACCTTCTCCACGTCGATGATTTCCACCAATTGGTTGTCGACCCGCGTCACTGCCGTGAGGTAGTGATCACGCCCGGTACCCTTGGGCGGTGGATGAATCTCTTCCCAGTTCATGTTGACGATGCGTTCCACCGAGCGCACCAGGAACCCCTGGGTCTTGGTGTTGTACTCGGTAATGATTACAAACGGGTTCTCACGATCCTGTAACCCAGGGGAACCGGTGGCCATCGCCAGGTCAAGAATCGGAATCGTCGCGCCACGGATGTTGGCCACGCCACAGACTACAGGGCTGGACCTGGGCAATATCGTCAACTTGGGACACTGCAGCACCTCCCGCACCTTGAAGACGTTGATGCCGTAAAGCTGCTTGCCATCCAGACGAAACAACAGCAACTCCAGGCGGTTCTGCCCTACCAGCTGTGTCCGCTGGTTCACTGCATCCATTACACCCGCCATGCCCTGACTCCTACGCTAAAACTTATGGGTACGACGTGTACCCCACATTAAACGGCACGAGCTTTGCTTTTTATTGGCCATGAACATCAAACCGACAGTTTCCCGACGCCCCCAATCACCGCTGCGCAGATGGCTCTGCGCCGCGTTGGCGTTACTGGCTTTCATGGCCGGTCAACCGGCCCATGCCGATAATGTCACCTTGCCTGATCTACTTATCGGCGTCACCCAAGGCTTTCTTGAGTTCACCGTAGAAGATTATCTGGCCACCACGCAGACCCCGGGGCGCTACGAAATCCAGGTCAGCCCACTGGATCCGCGCCTGCGCATGCCCATGTGCGACAAGGAATTGACTGCCACCCTGGAAAGCCCGGCCCAACCCATCGGTCGCGTCACGGTGCGGGTACGCTGTGACGGCGCCTCGCCCTGGACGGTATTTGTGCCCGCCCAGGTCAAACTGTTTCGTGATGTCGTCGTCGTCACCCGGCCACTGAAACGCACAGGGATCATCGGTTTCGAAGACGTCGCCCTGCGTGAACGCGACATCAGCCAAATCAGTCAGGGGTACCTGACGTCGGTAGATCAGGCGGTCGGACAGAAACTCACCCGACCAATGGTCACCGACCAGGTCATCACCCTGGTCCATCTCGAACAGGCCGAAGTCGTGCGCAAGGGTGATCAGGTGGTGATCTCCGCCAGCAGTGGCACCTTGACCGTAAAAATGCCCGGTGAAGCGTTGTCCAATGGCGGCATGAGCGAGCAAATACGGGTCAAAAACCTCAACTCCAACCGGGTGATCAAGGCACAGGTGACAGCCCCGGGCCAAGTGGAGGTGGCACTCTAGATAGCTGGCGCGGGACGCCGGCTTTTCCTACACTGTGCACAGACGCCATCACGTACAGGTTTATTATCAATCGAGCCTAAAGTTTGTCCGGGTATGGCCGAAAACATGGCAAGCGTCCAAATACCCAGGGGTTTTCTAACATGGTCATTGATTTCAGTCGTTTGAATAACACGCCGCCGCTTCCCGGCAATACGCGCACCGGCGTTGCCAAAGACAGCGTTGAAGCCAAGCCCCAGCCTCTGCCCGCCAAGGCAGAACAGGCCGGCGCGAGCCAGAGTGGGGAATCCGTACACCTGAGCAATGAGGCTCAACAGTTGCAGAAGGTCACTGACTCGCTGCGCGATCAACCGGTTGTCGATAAAGCCCGCGTGGCCGAATTGAAGCAAGCGATTGCCGATGGCAGCTATAAAGTCGACAGCAGCCGTGTAGCCAGCAAACTGCTTAACTTCGAAGCCGAGCGCTAGGCAAAGGCCTGCGCCAGGCTTTTGGACGCTTAAAACCCAAGGCCAGCCATGCACGACGAAAATTTACTCCAACTGATCACTGAAGACCTGGCTCCAGCACAACATTTGCTCGAGCTGCTTCAAGAAGAATCGCTGGCTCTGTACGGCCGGGACATGCTCCTGCTGGAGGATATCCTGGCGCGCAAGCAGTCGCTGATCGTCCTGCTGGAACAGCATGGCAAGAAGCGCAGCCAGATTCTGGTCAGCCTGGGGCTGCCAGCAGACCACGACGGCCTTGCCCAACTGGCCAGCCATTCCTCGGTCGGCGACCAGTTGCTGGCCCAGAGCAACGAGCTCAACCAGTTGCTGATCAAGTGCCAGAAGGCGAATACGCTCAATGGCCAATCGATCCAGCTTCAGCAAGCCACGACAGCCAACCAGTTGCGCATCCTTCACGGCGGCGAACCTGCGGCGCTGTACAACGCCCAGGGTTCCACCTCACGCCTGGTCAAACCCAGCACCCTCAGCCAAGCCTGACGCCGGTTTATTGCGCGACCTATCAAGGCGCGCAACATGATGGCAAAATGCCGGTTCTTGCGTGTAGTCGTATTTTGCCTGGAGATGGAAGAACCGTGTTCAACACCCTTAACGCGGAAGATGCTCCGCAGCCACCCAAGGTCCTCACCACGCCGCTGGAAATTGCCGCCACCTTGCGGCTGCTGCAAGAAAGCCATGATCCTCTGATCATCACCTTCCACGAACGCAACCAGCGCTTCCAGAGCTACTTGGTGGATGTGGACCGGGAAAGCCAAAGCCTTGCCCTGGACGAGATGATTCCCCGCGACGGCGAACGCTACCTCGAGAATGGCGAAGCCTTCCGCATCGAAGGTTTTCACGAGGGCGTGCGAGTGGCCTGGGAAAGCAACGGCACCCTGACCATCAGCGAAACAGACGGTCACCGCAGCTACAACGGTAGCATGCCTGTCGAGGTGGTTTACCATCAGCGCCGCAGTGCCTTCCGTGCCGCCCTGAAGCTGGCGCAACTGGTGAATGTCGAGCTGGGCGGCGAGAAACTCAAGGCCTCCATCAACGGAAAGCTGCTGGATATTTCCGCCACCGGCTGCAAGTTGCGCTTTGATGGCGACATCTCCGAGCGCCTGCAACTGGGCCAGGTTTATGACCGCTTCATCGCCGCCCTGCCCTTCGGCAGCATGAGCACCGCCGTAGAGCTGCGCTATTTGCACTTCGAAGAAAAGATCGACACCACCTTTGCCGGCGTACGCTTTCACAACATGAGCGGGCTGGTGCAGCGCCAGGTTGAACGTTTTGTTTACCAATTGCAGCGTGAGGCGCGGCGGTTTGACAAGGATGACGACCTTTAACCTTTAAAGGTTGCGATAAAAAACGGGCAGTTCCTTCAGGGAACTGCCCGTTTTTTTGTTTCAGGGGCGCGCCCTGCTCAGATCATGAGGATGATCATCCGGGTCCGGATGCTCTGGCGGCTCTGCTGGCTCAACGAGTGAGGCCTGCTCATCTATCGCCGGCTCAGGAGTGGTTTCGGGCTCCGGCTCGGGATCCGGGACTGTCGTCTGCATCTGGTCCTGCACCACCTGCTCATCCACCCGAGGGTCGAGGGCAGCCACCAGCGGCGAGCTGGACATGCTGTCGGGCATCGCCACGTGATGCAGTGGGGCATCGTCTACCTGATGCAGGTTAGTCACCGCCTTCGGCCGGATACGCCAGACCAGAATCAAGGCGCACAGGCTGAAAAACGCATAGAGCATATGGCTGCCGAACAACTTCATCACCACACCCGCCAACAGCGGCCCGACACTGGCACCAATACCGTAGGTCACCAGCAGCATCGCCGTCAGGGAAACCCGACGATCCCCCTCGACGTGATCATTGGAAAACGCCACCGCCAGCGGATACAGACAGAACTGCACCAACGAACAGAGGAAGCCCGCCACAAACAACACCTCCAGCGGCACCTGGGTCATGATCGCCAATGGCAACGCCGCCACTGCCAGGCACAAGGCAAAACAACGAATCAACAGCGCCCGATCATACCGATCCGACAACCAACCCAGCGGCCACTGCACCAGCAGCCCGGCAAAAATGCAGCTACCCATGAACAGACCGACCTGCTCGGTGCTCAGCCCTTGCTGGGAGGCATAGAGCGGCGCCAGACCATAGAAGGAACCGACAATCAGCCCCGCTCCCAACACCGTGCTGAGGGACTGCGGCACCCGCTTGATAAAGAAGCGCGGCTCCATCGGCGCTGGGTGCAAGGGCGCCGGGTGGATACGCCGGGTCATGGCCACCGGCACTAGGCACAGGGCAAAGCACAGCGCCACCAACATCAGCAGCTCAAGACCCAACTGAGGGTGCATGACCAGAATCAGTTGCCCCAGCACCAGCCCCAGGTAAGAAGCGATCATGTAGCCGCTGAAGACCACACCTCGCTGCTTGGCTTCCGCCTGCTCATTGAGCCAGCTCTCGATGACCATGTACTGGCACATCATGCCCAGGCCCACCACCATCCGCAGTACGATCCAGGCGGGCAACCAATCGATCAGGCCGTGACCCAACACGGCCGCACCGACAATCCCGGCACAGGTGGCATAGGCCCGGATATGTCCGACCCGGGCGATTAGCCGGTGACCGATCTTGCCCCCCAGCACCAGGCCGAAGTAGTTGGCGGCCATCAACGCACCGACCCACAAACTGTCGACATGATCCGCCGCCAGGCGCAGGGCCAGGTACGTACTCAACAGGCCGGAGCCGATCAGCATCATCAAGGAGGCGAAATACAGGGCTCGAAAAGATTTCCAGATTTGGCGCATCGGCGTTCCGAGCGGCTCCTTGCAGTGAGTGTCAGGCTATCGGCATGATAGTCCGACGGCGCAACGTCGTCAGGCCCGGGAAGCCAAAACACACCGTTTCCAGGGAATATTTTCGTTAAAGCTGGTGCATCGCCAAGAGGCTACGTCTCAGACGCTCAATGGCGACCTGTAAGGTACAAACTCGCGCCGCAATGCCATTGAGCCTCAAACATCGACAAGGTTCGGGGCACGATCAAAAAGAGCTGCAAACCCAGGCGCTTTATTTAACCTGGGGCTGCCCACCCACCCACAAAAAAGCCCCGCCAGAATGTTCTGACGGGGCCTTCTCGAATCCCTGCCCTTTTTAAAAAGAGCGGAGCGTCAATGATGGTGTCCCAGGGCCGGTTCGAACGGCCAACCTTCCCCTTAGGAGGGGGATGCTCTATCCAATTGAGCTACTGGGACAAGTGACAGCCACCGCGCCAAAGGCGTTGCGACGGACGGCGTGCATGTTAACGGCCGAGTCGAGTTTTGTCATGTCGTCCGTGGGCTTTTTGAGTGTAGGCCGCGCCTCCTAACAAAGAGCCAGGCGCCACCCAATAATGCCTGGCGATAATCACGATCGTGCAAAATGCAACAACTCAAAATGCCATCATTGCAAAATGCAATAAAGCATCATTTCAATATCAATATAACTTATTGTTTTTTAAGTATTTTTTATAAATAAAAGACTGGCACGCCCCCTGCAATCCTTATCCCTGAAGATCCAGCCAACACCACCATTCTGCGGAGAACACACCCATGAACAGTGCACTTCTGCTAGCCCTCAATGCGATGGCCTTGACCGCACTGGTGATGTTCCACTTTCAATCTACTACCGGTGATGAACCGGTATACGTCAGCCAGGCCGCCTCACACCCTATTCAACAACGCCCACAATTGGCCGTCATGAACGCCACGGCTCAATCACCCGTCCAACTGACCCAAGGCATCCAGGCCACCGCTTCATCTGAGCACTGGATTTTTTGACACTCCCCACGGAACGCCCCATGACAAAATCCGCCTGGCTGTTTCTGACCCTGGCCCTGGTTACCGGCATTGCGGGCCTGAACATCACATCACAGGACATACAAACCACCGCCTTTATCGCCAGCGCTGTATGTGGCAGCCTGTGGTTACTGACGACCATTATCGGGCGACGCTTCAAATTTGATCCGCTATTGCGCTGAGCAATTTCTGCGAGCACGCCGCAGTCAAAAAATAGTTGCCCCCCTCCTCCACCGCGGTTCAAGCCCGTCCAAATGCCCGACCTTATGTCGCCAAGGCCTCGTAAATCGGCAAATTGCCACTAGTCTTAAACCTAAGGGCAAAAGGCCATATTGCTTTAGCATGCACCCCCGAAAACCCGTTTGCCCCCGGCGTCTGCAGCCTTGCCACTCCCTTGGACACCCTGCAGATAAAGTTTTCAAACCAGTCCGCAAATTTGAAAATGAGTGCTGGCATAAAGCCTTTAGCCGGTTCAATATTTGTCACAGATTTGACGCCAATGAACTGGCAAATCTGAGGCATGATGCGGCCTCTTTGCAATTCAGGTTGAACATTTGGTGGTAAGCCTTGTCCTAACAGACATCTTGCGGCCAATTCCAAAAACCGCTCCCCTGAACTAACCGGTTAAATATATGCGCCCATTGAAACAGGCAATTTATTCCAGCCGTACGGCTGACAAGTTCGTCGTACGTCTGCCAGACGGAATGCGGGAACGCATTGCCGAGGTGGCTCGCAATCATCACCGCAGCATGAACTCCGAAATCATTGCACGCCTGGAGCAGAGCCTTATTCAGGAAGGTGCACTGGGCGACGAGTTGAGCATGCGCCTGGACAGCCCGGAGCTGTCACTGCATGAACGCGAACTGCTGCAGCGTTTTCGCCAGCTCTCCCACCGCCAGCAAAACGCCCTCGTGTCGCTTATCGCCCACGACGTCGAGGCCGCTGCAGAAGCCAACTGATTTTCAATTGAAAGCTGAAGCCAGCCATGTGCTGGCTTTTTTTTGCCTCGGATTTGGCGCTTGGGGCTGCCAGCAGCCCCGAAGTGTCAGAGGAGGAAGATGGTCGCCAGACCAAGAAAGATGAAGAAGCCGCCGCTGTCGGTCATGGCGGTGATCATCACGCTGGCACCCATGGCAGGGTCGCGACCCAGACGTACCAGGGTCATAGGGATCAGCACCCCCATCAGGGCTGCCAATAACAGGTTAAGCGTCATGGCAGCAGTCATGACCACGCCCAGAGACCAACTGCCATAAAGCAGGTAAGCCACTATGCCAATCACGCCACCCCACACTAGGCCATTGATCAAAGCGACTACCAGCTCCTTGCGCAGCAGCCGTGAACCATGCCCCGTACTCACCTGATCCAGCGCCATGGCTCGTACAATCATGGTGATGGTCTGGTTGCCCGAGTTACCACCAATCCCGGCCACAATCGGCATCAACGCCGCCAATGCCACCAGTTTCTCAATAGAGCCTTCGAATAGCCCGATCACACGAGAAGCAATAAACGCAGTAATCAGGTTGATCGCCAGCCAGGCCCAGCGGTTACGCAGGGACTTCCAGACTGACGCAAAAATATCTTCCTCTTCACGCAGACCCGCCATGTTGAGGACTTCGCTTTCGCTTTCCTCACGGATCAGGTCGACCATTTCATCGATAGTCAAACGACCGATCAACTTGCCGTTCTTGTCGACCACCGGGGCCGAGATCAAGTCGTAACGCTCGAACGCCTGGGCAGCGTCGTAAGCATCTTCATCCGGATGAAAGCTCACCGGATCGCTGGCCATGACGTCCGCGACTTTCTTGTCCGGGTCATTGACCAGCAGGCGCTTGATCGGCAGCACCCCCTTGAGGATGCCTTCGTAGTCGACCACAAACAGCTTGTCGGTGTGGCCTGGCAACTCCTTCAAGCGGCGCAGGTAACGCAGGACCACTTCCAGGCTGACGTCTTCGCGGATGGTCACCATCTCGAAGTCCATCAGTGCGCCGACCTGCTCCTCATCATAGGACAACGCGGAGCGCACACGCTCACGCTGCTGGCCGTCGAGAGCCTCCATCAGCTCATGGACAACGTCACGAGGTAACTCAGGGGCCAGGTCAGCCAGTTCGTCGGCATCCATCTCCTTGGCGGCAGCCAGGAGCTCGTGATCGTCCATGTCGGCGATCAGGGTTTCACGAACCGAGTCGGATACTTCGAGGAGGATGTCGCCGTCGCGGTCAGCCTTGACCAACTGCCAGAGGGTCAGGCGATCATCCAGGGGCAAGGCCTCAAGGATGTAGGCGACGTCGGCGGAGTGCAGATCATCGAGCTTGCGTTGCAACTCGACGAGGTTTTGGCGGTGGACCAGGTTCTCGACCCGATCGTGATGCGGACCTTCCTGGCGATGGGTCAGGTCTTCGACCACGCGCTGGCGATGCAGCAACTCAACCACTTGAGCCAGGCGATCCTGCAGGCTTTCTTGTGTTTTCTTTACTTCAACTTCGGTCATAGGCGAACTCCACTCCCAGCAGCGGGGCACGCCGGAAGGATCAATCAGTCAATTCATGATTGGTAAAGCGGGGTGTTAAGTAACTACTGGGTAAGTCCATGGAGGTATTCCACAAGCCCCGGCGGGGCTGACGGGCGCAATGATACACTGCCCGGCCGTTTTAAACGTCAAAAAACTGGAAAGAACAAGCGCTTGCGGTGCAAACCTGAGTATTGGCCGCACGTATGGAGTTGCGACGACACCGGGAGAAAAGAAAACACATGGACGGGCAGAAAAAGAACCGGGGCCGTTTGCCGCACGCGGATGGCGCAGCAATGGAAACAAAACCCCCAGACGGCAAAAAGCCCGCACTAGGCGGGCTTTTTGTTGTTTGGTGCACTCGACAGGATTCGAACCTGTGACCGCTCGGTTCGTAGCCGAGTACTCTATCCAGCTGAGCTACGAGTGCAAGTTGTGTTTTTAGACCAGATCACAACTGGTTGAAGCCAAGCTACTTGCATTACTGCAACTAACTCTTAAATGGTGCACTCGACAGGATTCGAACCTGTGACCGCTCGGTTCGTAGCCGAGTACTCTATCCAGCTGAGCTACGAGTGCATTTGTTGCCGCGCATTATAGGCCGTTCAATCTCTATGTAAAGCTATTTTTTCGAGTAATTTCAACAACTTACCGAAAAAACCAGATTGCAACGTACTACGCAAATAATGGCGGAGAACGGGGGATTCGAACCCCCGACACCCTTTTGAGGTGTACTCCCTTAGCAGGGGAGCGCCTTCGGCCACTCGGCCAGCTCTCCGCAACACGGGGCGTATATTAACCAGCTTCATCCCCGTTTGCAAACATAAAAAACGATAAAAATTAATGGCTTGGTTCTTCGTCCTTCTCTTTCTTGATCCGCAGGTAGATTTCCTCACGGTGGACAGCCACCTCTTTCGGAGCGTTAACCCCGATTCGTACTTGATTGCCTTTGACGCCAAGCACGGTCACGGTGATTTCGCCATCACCAATAATCAAGCTCTCCGCGCATCGACGAGTCAGAATCAGCATACCTTTCTCCTCACGCATTTCAGTTCAGGGACAACAGTCTGCAAAAAAAAGGCATTCGACCTACAACCAGACGGCCGCAGCCCTACACACCTAAGTATTGTCGAGCACACGTAAAAGAACAGGTCTCTACAGGCACCAGACAGAAAAATGAAAGGCGCGGTTAAACCGCGCCTTCCTGGTACCCCATCACTCGCCCTGTCGGGCCGGAGCGTCCAGCTCAAAAGCGGTATGCAGTGCGCGCACAGCCAACTCCAGGTACTTCTCTTCGATAACCACCGACACCTTGATTTCCGAAGTAGAGATCATCTGGATGTTGATGCTCTCCTTGGCCAGGGCTTCGAACATGCGGCTGGCAACACCTGCGTGAGAGCGCATGCCCACACCGACGATCGACACCTTGGCAATCTTGATATCGCCGACCACTTCACGGGCGCCAATTTCGCTCGCGGTGTTCTCCAGGATCCGATGGGCCGCATCGTACTCGTTGCGGTGCACGGTGAAGGTGAAATCGGTGGTGTTATCGTGCGAAACGTTCTGCACGATCATGTCGACTTCAATGTTCGCGCCACTGATCGGGCCGAGGATCTTGAAGGCCACGCCCGGGGTGTCTGGCACGCCACGGATGGTCAGCTTGGCTTCATCGCGGTTAAAAGCGATGCCGGAAATGATCGGCTGTTCCATGGATTCCTCTTCATCAATAGTAATGAGGGTGCCCGGACCCTCTTTGAAGCTGTGCAATACGCGCAGCGGAACGTTGTACTTGCCGGCGAACTCCACCGCGCGAATCTGCAACACCTTGGAACCGAGGCTGGCCATTTCCAGCATCTCTTCAAAGGTGATCTTGTCCAGGCGCTGAGCCACGGATACAACGCGTGGATCAGTGGTATAGACGCCATCCACGTCGGTGTAGATCTGGCATTCGTCAGCCTTCAAGGCCGCTGCCAGGGCCACGCCCGTGGTGTCCGAACCGCCACGCCCGAGGGTGGTGATATTGCCGTGCTCGTCAACGCCCTGGAAACCGGCGACAACCACCACACGGCCTTCTTTCAGATCGGCGCGAATCTTCTGGTCATCAATCTGCAGGATGCGCGCCTTAGTGTGCGCACTGTCCGTCAGAATGCGGACCTGACTACCAGTGTAGGACACCGCCGGCACACCACGCTTGTTCAGCGCCATGGCCAACAAAGCAATGGTCACCTGCTCACCCGTGGAAACAATCACATCCAGTTCACGAGGAAGCGGTTGTTGATCGCCACTGATGGCCTTGGCCAGATCGATCAGGCGATTGGTCTCACCGCTCATGGCCGACAGCACCACCACCAGGTCATCGCCGGCATCGCGGAATTTCTTAACCTTGTCGGCGACCTGCTCGATTCTTTCGACAGAACCGACCGAGGTGCCTCCGAATTTCTGTACGATCAAAGCCATTTCTAAGCCGCCTCAGCCCGTAAAGGGGCGCCCATTATTCAATCAACCAGCGCTGCCTGAGCCCGCGACTAGACCGCGGACTCATGAACAGCGTCTTAAATACCAGCCTCGACAAACGGCACGGTCAGGGCCAGGGCCGCGTCCAGGGCGCCAGCGTCAGTACCACCGCCTTGCGCCATGTCCGGACGACCACCGCCCTTCCCGCCCACTGCCGCAGCGGCTTGTTTCATCAAATCACCGGCCTTGAGTTGGCCAGTCAGGTCTTTGGTTACACCGGCAACCAGAACGACCTTTTCCTCATGGACACTGCCGAGCAGGATCACTGCGCGGCCGAGCTTGTTCTTCAACTGATCGACCAAGGCCAACAGCGCCTTGCCATCCTGACCATCCAGGCGCACCGCCAGGACTTTCACGCCCTTGACGTCCAGGGCAGAAGCCGACAGATCATCGCCTGCCGCACTGGCTGCCTTGGCCTGCAACTGCTCCAGCTGTTTCTCCAACTGACGGTTGCGCTCCAATACGGCAGAAAGCTTGTCGATCAGGTTGTCACGGCCGCCCTTGACCAGGCCGGCCGCTTCCTTGAGTTGTTCTTCGCCGGCGTTGAGGTAAGCCAGGGCCGCAGCACCGGTGACCGCTTCAATACGACGCACACCGGAAGCCACACCGCCTTCGCTGATGATTTTCAGCAGACCGATGTCGCCAGTACGGTTGGCGTGGATACCGCCGCACAGCTCCACGGAGAAGCTGCCACCCATGCTCAGCACGCGCACTTCGTCGCCGTACTTCTCGCCAAACAGCGCCATGGCGCCTTTTTTCTTGGCGGTTTCAATATCGGTTTCTTCGGTTTCCACCGGGGTGTTCTTGCGGATCTCGGCGTTGACGATGTCTTCCAGTGCCTTCAACTGCTCAGGCTTGATCGCTTCGAAGTGACTGAAGTCAAAACGCAGGCGCTGGCTATCGACCAACGAACCCTTCTGCTGCACATGCTCACCCAGCACCTGACGCAACGCGGCGTGCAGCAAGTGAGTCGCCGAATGGTTCAAAGCAGTTGCATGGCGCACATCAGCATCAACCTGAGTGTCTACCGGCGCGCCGACCGTCAGGTTGCCCAACACCAATACACCGTGATGCAGGAAAGCACCGCCGGTCTTGGTGGTGTCGCGCACGTCGAAACGACCGGATGTCGAGCTCAAGAAGCCACAGTCACCGACCTGGCCGCCGGATTCGGCGTAGAACGGCGTCTGATCGAGGACCACAACGCCCTCTTCGCCTTCGTTCAGGACGTCGACCGACTTGCCATCCTTATAGATAGCCACGATCTTGGCCGAACCAACGGTGGCGTGATAGCCCGTGAACTCAGTGGCCACGTCAACCTTGACCAGGGTGTTGTAGTCCAGGCCAAAGGAGCTGGCGGAACGGGCGCGCACACGCTGGGCTTCCATCTCACGCTCGAAACCGACTTCATCGACAGTCAGTTCACGCTCACGGGCGATGTCGGCCGTCAGGTCCATCGGGAAGCCATAAGTGTCGTACAGCTTGAACACCACGTCGCCCGGCACCACGGTGCCTTTAAGCTCAGCCAGGTCCTGTTCCAGGATCTTCAAGCCGTGTTCCAGGGTCTTGGAGAACTGCTCTTCTTCAGCCTTGAGCACGCGCTCGATGTTGGCCTGCTGCTGCTTGAGTTCCGGAAAGGCCTCGCCCATCTCGGCCACCAGCGCGGCAACGATTTTGTAGAAGAAGCTACCGGTGGCGCCCAACTTGTTACCGTGACGGCAGGCGCGACGGATGATACGGCGCAGCACATAGCCGCGGCCTTCGTTGGACGGCAGCACACCGTCGGCAATCAGGAAACCACAGGAACGAATGTGGTCCGACACCACCTTGAGCGAAGATTGGTCTTCGTTGGCGCAGCCAATGGCAGCGGCCGACGCACTCAGCAGGTTCTTGAACAGGTCGATTTCGTAGTTGGAGTGAACGTGCTGCATCACCGCACTGATCCGCTCCAGGCCCATGCCGGTATCCACCGACGGAGCAGGCAACGGATGCAACACGCCATCGGCGGTGCGGTTGAACTGCATGAACACGTTGTTCCAGATCTCGATGTAACGGTCACCGTCTTCTTCCGGCGAGCCCGGCGGGCCGCCCCAGATGTCGGCGCCGTGATCGTAGAAAATCTCGGTGCACGGGCCGCACGGGCCGGTATCACCCATGGTCCAGAAGTTGTCGGAGGCGTAAGGCGCGCCCTTGTTGTCGCCGATGCGGATCATGCGCTCGACCGGCACACCGATCTGCTGGGTCCAGATGTCGTAGGCTTCGTCATCGGTGGCGTAGACGGTGACCCAGAGTTTTTCCTTCGGCAGGTTCAGCACGCCGGTCAGGAAGGTCCAGGCAAAGGTAATGGCGTCACGCTTGAAATAGTCGCCGAAGCTGAAGTTGCCCAGCATCTCGAAAAAAGTGTGGTGACGAGCGGTGTAGCCAACGTTCTCCAGGTCACTGTTCTTGCCGCCGGCGCGTACGCACTTCTGGCTGCTGGTGGCGCGGGTGTAGGCGCGCTTTTCCTGGCCCAGGAAGCAGTCCTTGAACTGGTTCATCCCCGCGTTAGTGAACAGCAGGGTGGGGTCATTGCCTGGGATCAAAGAGCTGGAGGCAACACGGGTGTGACCTTGCTCTTCGAAGAAGCGAAGGAAGGCTTCACGGATTTCTGCGCTTTTCATTAGGTTCTTCCACGGAGGCTGCGGCCAAAGGCCAGTGCTAAACGTCATCAGACGGAGCGACGGCAAAGGGCCGCATTATATCGGCCCTTTGCCCGTGGTACAGCGTGTTTATGTGATAGAAACAGTCAATTAGACGGCCAGCACTGTCATTTTCGGGAAAACGCGACAAATGTCTCGACCACTTGCGTCAACTGCGCGCGACTGACGTCCAGATGAGTGACCATGCGCAGCCGCGGTGCAGCGCTTAATTTGATCCCGCGCTCAGCCGCAAAAGCCTTCAATGCCTCGGCCTGATCGCCCATCTGCACGTAGACCATATTGGTCTGCACCGGCTCAACCGTGTAGCCGGCGCTGCGCAACTCATCACCCAACCATTGAGCATTGGCATGGTCCTCGGCCAGGCGCTCTACCTGATGATCCAGCGCATACAACCCCGCAGCCGCCAACGAGCCTGCCTGACGCATGCCGCCACCGACCATCTTGCGTAAACGGCGAGCCTTGGTAATCAACGCGGTGGAGCCACACAACACCGAACCGATCGGCGCCCCGAGCCCCTTGGACAGGCACACCGAGACCGAATCGAAATGCCGGGCTATCTCGCGGGCATCCACCCCCAGCTTGACCGCCGCGTTGTAGATCCGCGCGCCGTCCAGGTGCAGGGCCAGACCTTGCTCACGACACAAAGCCCGTGCCGCCGCCAGGTAGGCCAGCGGCAAGACTTTACCTTGCATGGTGTTTTCCAGCGCCAGCAGCCGAGTACGGGCGAAATGGAAGTCATCCGGTTTGATGGCCGCCAACACCTGATCCAGGTCCAGGGAACCATCCGCCTGGACCTCCAGCGGCTGAGGCTGGATCGAGCCCAGCACCGCCGCACCGCCTCCTTCGTATTTGTAGGTGTGGGCCTGCTGGCCGACGATGTATTCCTCGCCACGCTCACAGTGGGCCATCAACGCCAGCAGGTTGCTCATGGTGCCGGTGGGCACGAACAGTGCCGCGGCAAATCCCAGGCGGCTGGCCAGTTCAGCTTCCAGGCGATTGACGCTGGGGTCTTCGCCGTAGACGTCATCACCACTGGCAGCCTTGGCCATGGCGTCGAGCATCCCCGGGGTCGGCTGGGTCACGGTGTCACTGCGAAGGTCAATCACGGTCATGAAGCAAACCTCTGGCGGATGAGTAATGTCCTTTGGATAACGATTACTGCGGGCATAGCGGTTGAATATCAAGTCCCTTGTAGGCACGCGAGCCACAAACAGACCAACCAATATAATCAATAGCAATTATCGAAAAGCAGCCTATGCAGCTTTCAGAAATATGTGGTAAAAACTGACCGCCGCCAGGGTTCTGGTGGCAACGTTCTCAGGGCGGGGTGTAATTCCCCACCGGCGGTAATTGCGCGCAATGTGCATAGCCCGCGAGCGCTTGGCGCCTCGAACTGCTCAGGCAGGACGGCGACAAGGTCAGCAGACCCGGTGTGATCCCGGGGCCGACGGTCATAGTCCGGATGAAGAGAGAACGGGATTGGCGCCTAAGGGCCGTGCGCAATCGATCATGCCTGGCATGGTGGGTGATGCCGTACCCTTAAATCCCATTCGATTCATAACGCCCTGTTTTTTTCATAAACAGGAGTCAGAACATGCAACCCACCGCAATTGACAGCAAAGCCAAAAACCACCACGGCGAGCGCGTCGCATTTATCCAGGCCTGCTGGCACAAGGATATTGTCGATCAGAGCCGTAAAGGCTTCCTCGCCGAGATGATCGCCCAGGGCTATCAGGAGTCGGATATCGATTTCTTCGAAGTCGGTGGCGCCTTTGAAATGCCCCTGCACGCCAAGTTGCTGGCCAAGACCGGCCGCTATGCCGGCATCGTCGCGGCAGCCCTGGTAGTGGACGGTGGGATCTACCGTCACGAGTTCGTCGCCCAGTCAGTGGTCAGCGGCCTGATGCAGGTTCAGCTGGAAACCGAAGTGCCGGTGTTCTCGGTGTCGCTGACCCCGCATCACTTCCACGCAGGTATGGAACACCAGACGTTCTTCTTTGAGCACTTCGTGCACAAGGGCCAGGAAGCGGCGAAGACCTGTGCCGACACGCTGCACAAGATTCGTGCACTGCGTCGCAATGAGCCACGGGCTGTCGCGGTTTAAGCCACAGTGCAAAACCAATGTGGGAGCGGGCTTGCTCGCGAAGGCGGTGGGTCAGTTGATACATTTTTGACTGACACTCCGCCTTCGCGAGCAAGCCCGCTCCCACATTTGGTTGTGATCAACCCTAAAGTTTATGCGAGGCCTTTGTCCGTCGTGGGCACAATCAAGATCCCCGCTCGCAAACCATTTCTCACCTTCGGGTTAGGAAAGATGATGCGTGCACCCTCCTCCTCGATCACCCAGCGGCTTTTGGCAATATCCTCGGCCAGCAGATAACCCTTTTTCAGCTCCGAGAAGTTTTCCACATCCGCCGGCAGGTGCAGGATGAACTCATCGCTGTGCTTGATCACTTCCCGGGAGACGCTGAACAGCTGCAGGCCGTCCAGGGCTTCGGTTTCAGGCTCGTTGCCTTCGATGATCTGCTTGAGGCGGGTTTCCAGACGGGACACATTCACCCCCTGGTTCTGCCCGAACGGCCGAGCCTTGCCCAGCTCCAGAGTGAACGCCTCGGCGCCCAATTGTTCGTAGGTAAACGCGGTAAAGGTGATCGAAGTCTTGTTCTGCAGCAGCACAGCTTCCATGCCCGCAGCGCGCAGGCGCGCCAGCTCGCGGCGTGAATGCTGACGTCCTTCCTTCCACGGATACAGGGCAAACTGCTCGATCTTCGAGCCGCGAATGGCGGTGTGCAGGTCGTAATGCAGGCGCGAACGATCAGGCAGACTGAAGAAGCTGCGGGCCAACTGTTCAAGCTCAGCTGCGCGCAGGGCTTCCGGACCACTGCTTTGTTCGTGACGGCCGTTGAACAGCCGGTTGACGTCCTGTTCGAGGTAACGCTCGCCTCGGCGCATGGCTTCGGGGTTGCCGAACAGGAACAGAATACGTGCACGCGGCTTGAGATCGCCGCGGGCGATGCCGTGCAGCAACCGGTCGAGTAATTCGATCGGTGCGGTTTCATTGCCGTGGATGCCGGACGATAGCAGCACATCGTTGCCGTTGTCCCGCGCCTCAGGTGGGCGCACTTCCAGCGCGCCCTCACTGAGCCAGCGCAATCGCACGCCTTCGACAGTCGTTTGAGTCTTCTCGGCCGGTTCGCGTCCGGCCAGGGTCAGTTCAAGCAGTTTGCCGAGGGCGAGCATAGATCAGCTTCCTTAGTGGTTGCAGTCTGGACCGTGGACGTGATCTTCATCATCACCGACGTCAGCCGGTTCCATTTCCAGTTGCAGGCTCATCAGGTTGGTGGCCAATGGGCGCATCAGCAGGTTGGCGTACTCGGTGTCACCTTCTTCCACATCGACACCGATCAGCAGTTGGCCACGGCCATCGTGCTGGATCCAGATTTCCTTGCCCTGCCAGATCACCGCGACGCGGGTGCAGGAGGTTTCCAGCTGAGTGCCATCGGTGTCTTCAAGGATCAGTTGCAGGGTGTCGGTCATAAAGTAGCTCTCATCTGGGGCATTAATTGATCTGGAAAGGATAAACCGAGCCCAGTTTAAGGATTTGCGTCAGTTCATCCAGTGCCGTCCGGCACTCAAGCAGCAATTGCGGGTCAGCCAGGTCGGTTTCCCGCAGGCTGTCGCGGTAGTGCTTGTCGACCCAGTGGGTCAGAGTGTCGTACAACGGTGCCGTCATGATAACCCCTGGGTTGACCGCCGCCAGTTCGGTTTCATTCAAGGCCACCCGCAAGCGCAGGCATGCCGGGCCACCGCCGTTCTGCATGCTTTGCTTGAGGTCGAAAACCTTCACTTCGCGGATCAGGCCACCGGAGGACGTCAGGCTTTGCAGGTACTGCCAGACACGTTCATTGCTGCGGCACTCTTCTGGCACGATCAGCAGCATCGAGCCGTCAGCACGGGTCAGCAACTGGCTGTTGAACAGGTAGGAACGCACCGCATCTTCAACGCTGACCAGGGCACGCGGCACGCAGATCGACTGGAAATTACCGCCACGCTTGCCGAGCTTGCCCTGCAATTCGCCGAGCATCTGCTCGGTATTGAGGAAGGCATCCTCGTGATAGAACAGTACTTCGCCGTTGCCTACCGCGATCACGTCGTTGTGGAACACACCGGCATCGATCACCGCCGGGTTCTGCTGGGCGAATACCACACCGTCATCCTGCAGGCCGTGCAGGCGGGCGACGGCCTGGGACGCTTCGAGAGTCTGGCGCGCCGGGTACTTTTGCGGCGCCGGGTAGCGGGTGTCGAACGCACTGCGGCCGAACACGAAAAACTCTACGCCAGCCTCGCCATAGTCACGGCAGAAACGCGTGTGGTTGGCCGCGCCTTCATCACCAAACTGCGCCACCGCCGGCAATGCAGCGTGGTGGGCGAAGTGTTTCTGGTCGGCGAACATGGCTCCCAGCACGCGGCTGGTGGTCGGGTGTTCGATGCTGCGGTGGTATTTGCAGTTGAGGTTGGCAGCGGTGAAGTGCACGCGGCCATCGGCAGTGTCGGCACTCGGGCTGACCGTGGCGGCGTTGGCCACCCACATGCTCGACGCCGAGCAGCTTGCTACCAGCAACGGCATGGCGTGCTTGGCTGCTTGCTGGATCACTTGTGCGTCGGTGCCGGCAAAGCCAAGGTTGCGCAGAGCCGCTACGTCAGGACGTTCCTGCGGCGCCAGCACGCCTTGCACAAAGCCCATTTCCATCAGGGCCTTCATTTTCGCCAGACCTTGCAGCGCTGCTTCCTTGGGGTTGGAAGATTGCTGGCTGTTGCTCTGGGACGCGACGTTGCCGTAGGACAAACCGCCGTAGTTATGGGTCGGCCCCACTAGACCGTCAAAATTGACTTCACAGGATTTCATCGGCGAGGCTCCACGAACATCTGTTTTTTATTGGCTTCAAATTACTTGAAAACACCACAAATCAAATATGGGAGCGGGCTTGTGTGGGAGCGGGCTTGCTCGCGAAGACGGTGGATCAGTTAATGCATCCAGCGACTGACACACCGCCTTCGCGAGCAAGCCCGCTCCCACACAAGCCCGCACCTACATTTAGATCAGTGTTACACCCGGTGTCAGCGCGGCCGGCAACACCAGGCTTGGGGTCTCAAGCGAGGCCACCGGGTACGCACAATAATCCGCAGCATAATAGGCGCTGGCGCGATGGTTGCCCGAGGCCCCGACTCCACCGAATGGCGCACTGCTGGCAGCGCCGGTCAGTTGCTTGTTCCAGTTGACGATCCCGGCACGACTTTCGAGCCAGAACTGCTGGTAACGCGCCTCGGAGTCCGACAGCAAGCCTGCGGCCAACCCGTATTGGGTGTTGTTGGCCTCGGCAATTGCCGCTTCGAAATCAGCGTAGCGGATCACTTGCAGCAGCGGGCCGAACAGTTCTTCGTCCTCGCGCTCGGTGACCGCCGTCACATCAATAATGCCCGGCGTCAGCAACGCGGCCTGGGCCTGTGGCTGGGTCATTTCCAGCAACGCTACAGCGCCATTGGCGAGCATCAGTTCCTGGGCATCCATCAAGGCTTTCGCCGCTCCCAGGGAAATCACCGAACCCATGAACGGCGCTGGCTGTCGGTCGAACGCACCGACTTCAATCGTCGCGCTCACCGCCACCAGCCGCGCCAACAGCGCATCGCCCCAGGCGCCTTCCGGCACCAGCAAACGTCGGGCACAGGTACAACGTTGGCCGGCAGAGATGAATGCCGACTGGATGATGGTGTAGACCGCCGCATCCACGTCGGCCACTTCGTCCACCACCAGTGGGTTGTTGCCGCCCATTTCCAGGGCGAGGATCTTGTCCGGACGCCCGGAGAACTGCTGGTGCAGGTGGTTGCCGGTACGGCTGGAGCCGGTGAAGAACAGGCCGTCGATACCCGGATTGGCCGCCAGGGCGATCCCGGTTTCCCGCGCGCCTTGCAGCAGGTTCAGCACGCCCGCCGGCAAGCCGGCGTCGATCCAGCACTGCACGGTCAGCTCGGCCACTTTCGGGGTCAGCTCGCTCGGCTTGAACAACACGGTGTTACCCGCCAGCAACGCGGGAACGATATGCCCATTGGGCAAGTGACCCGGGAAGTTGTACGGACCAAACACCGCCACTACACCGTGAGGTTTGTGACGCAACACGGCAGTGGCGTCGCCCAACGGGCCGCTCTTTTCGCCGGTACGCTCGCGGTAGCTCTGCACCGAGATCGCAATCTTGTTGACCATGCTGGTGACTTCCGTCGCCGATTCCCACAGCGGTTTGCCGGTCTCTTCACCAATGCAACGCGCCAGTTCATCGGCACGGCTTTTCAGGTTGGCGGCAAACGCTTCCAGCACGCTCAAACGCTCTTCCAACGAACGCTTGGCCCAGGCCGGAAATGCCTGACGCGCCGCCTGCACGGCGGACTCAACCTGCTCAACGGTGGCACCGTTACCCGACCACAGCACCTGCTGGGTCACCGGATTCAGCGACTCAAAGCGCTCACCCTGGCCTGCCAGCCACTCACCTGCGATGTATAGCGAATTCATTATTTCGACTCCCGTGCAGCGGACAACGGTACGGCACGCACTTGATCACCGGCGATCAGTTTCAGGCGCTTGGCCGTCAGTGGATCGACCACCAACGTGCCAGCCGCCTGACGCGCCGGAGCAGCGGTGATGCGGCAATCTTCGCGTTTGCGGTTATGGATCAGGAACGGCGTGGCGTCGTCTCCCGGCGTGCCAATGGCCAGCACCAGCGCCTCACTGTCACGCACTGCGCGGATCTTGCTGGTTTCACACTCCACCGCCGGGCCCGCGTCGAAGATATCGACGTAGCCTTGATAGCTGAAGCCTTCGCTCTTGAGCATGCTCAAGGCGGGCTCGGTGTCGGTGTGAACCTTGCCGATCACGTTGCGTGCATCCTCGGAGAGGAAGCAGGTGTACAGCGGAAACTTCGGCATCAGCTCGGCGATAAAGGCTTTGTTGCCAACACCGGTGAGGTAGTCGGCCTGGCTGAACTCCATCTTGAAGAAGTGCCGGCCCAGGCTTTCCCAGAATGGCGAACGCCCGGCTTCGTCGGACATGCCGCGCATCTCGGCGATGATCTTGTTGCCGAACAGCTGCGGGAACTCAGCAATGAACAGCATCCGCGCCTTGGCCAGCATGCGGCCGTTGAGGCCGGTGCGGTAATCGGCGTGGAGGAACAACGAGCACAGTTCGGAATTGCCGGTCAGGTCGTTGGCCAGGAACAGCGTCGGAATCTCGCGGTAGATATTCAGCTCCTGGGAGGCGCTGACCGTCAGGCCAACCCGGAAGTTGTACCAGGGCTCACGCAGGCCGACAGCGCCGGCGATGGCGGAAATCCCCACCACCTGGCCGTCGTCGTTTTCCAGCACGAACAGGTAATCGGCATCACCGCGCCCGGCTTCGCCGCGAAAGGTCTTTTCAGCCCAGCCGACGCGGTGGGTCAGGCGCTCTTCGTTGGCCGGCAAGGTGGTGAGGCCGGTGCCAGTGCTGCGCGCCAGGTCAATCAGGGCCGGTAAATCGCTGCTGCGTACGGGACGAACGATCATGCTATCTCCTCAAACGGGCCGCTGGCTCCAGCCACCCGCGAAACTCTCGAATGCGTTAAACCGCCACCAGACGCACGCTGGCACCTTCACCGACGCCCAGGGCTTCGGCGGCTTCCAGGTCCAGGATCACCGGTTTGCCTGGCGCGTAGTCCAGCTCCAGCATCACCGCGCGGTAATCCTGCAACTGCGCATTGCTGACCAGGTACTGACGACCGACACCCTTGACCCTCTCACCGATCTTCACCGGCACCACGCGGCTCTGGGCGATCGAGCGAATACCCGAGATTCGTGCGTGCAGCGTTGGGCCGCCGTCGAAAATGTCGATGTAGTGATCGGTCTCGAAGCCTTCGCGCATCAGGATGTCGAAGGTGATCTGCGCCCGCGGATGCACCTGGCCCATGGCCTCCTGAGCTTCGTCCGGCAACAGCGGCACGTAGATCGGGTAATGCGGCATCAGCTCGGCGAGGAAGGTACGGCTCTTCAACCCGCACAGGCGCTCGGCCTCGGCATAGTTGAGGTCGAAGAAGTTACGCCCGATGGCGTCCCAGAACGGCGAATCACCATTCTCGTCGCTGTAGCCGACAATCTCGGTCACCACCGAATCGGCGAAGCGTTCGGGGTGGCTGGCGACGAACAACAAGCGGCCACGGGAGTTGAGCTCCGACCACGGCGATCCCACTAGCTCCGGCACCACATAAAAGCTGGTCAGCAAGCTGTTACCGGTCAGGTCATGGCACTGGGACAGAACGTGGATCTTGTTGTGAATCTTCAGCTCACGGGAGGCATGCACGAAGGTTTCGTTACGGAAGCTGTAGAACGGCTCCGAATAACCGGCCGAGGCGACGATGGCCGAACAGCCCACCAACTTGCCGGTCTCGGTGTCTTCAAGGACAAAGAAATAACTTTCTTCACCGTTGAAACTGACTTCGGCAGCGAAGGACGCTTCGCTTGCGCAGATCTTGTCGCTCAGGCGTTCGACATCATCCGGCAAGGAGGTGACACCAATCGGGCTGTCCGCAGCCAGACGCTGTACCTCGCCCAGATCAGCCATTTGCGCGGGGCGCATCACCAGCATGGTGTCACTCCTTAACTCGAAAAACTCATAGGAAAAATACCGGACAGATTTGAATCAACACAGACCCCGATGTGGGAGCGGCGGTGCGACGATTCGACTTGCTCGCGAATGCGGAGTATCAGTCAATACCTCTGGCGACTGAACCACCGCTTTCGCGAGCAAGTCGAATCGTCGCACCGCCGCTCCCACATTTGATCCGGTCCGGCAAATAAATGTGTGTCTATCAGGCTTGCGTCAGCTTTTGCACGGCACGTTCGAAACGATCCAGGCCTTCTTGAATGTCAGCATCTTCCACCACCAGGCTCGGGGCGAAGCGCACCACATCAGGACCGGCTTGCAGGATCATCAGGCCTTCACGCTCGGCGGCATTGAAGATGTCCTTGGCCTTGCCTTTCCAGGCATCGCTCAGCACGCAACCGAGCAGCAGGCCCAGGCCGCGCACTTCGGTGAAAATGCCGTATTGCTGGCCGATCTGCTCCAGACGAGCCACGAACAGGTCATGCTTGGCTTTAACGCCAGCCAGCACTTGCGGGGTGTTGATCACATCAATCACCGCTTCCGCCACCGCACACGCCAGCGGGTTGCCACCGTAGGTGGTGCCGTGGGTGCCGACCACCAGGTGCTTGGCCAGGTCTTCACGCGTCAGCATCGCTGCAATCGGGAAACCACCGCCCAGGCTCTTGGCGCTGGTGAGGATGTCCGGCACTACGCCGTAATGTTGGTAGGCGAACAGCTCGCCGCTGCGGCCCATACCCGTTTGTACTTCGTCGAATACCAGCAGCGCGTTATTGGCATCGCACAGGTCGCGGGCACCTTGCAGGTAAGCCAGCTCAGCCGGCAGCACGCCGCCCTCGCCCTGGATCGGCTCCAGCACCACAGCACAAGTCTTGTCCGAAACAGCGGCTTTCAGCGCGTCCAGATCATTGAACGGCACATGGGTGATACCGGTGATTTTCGGACCGAAGCCGTCGGAATACTTCGACTGGCCACCAACGTTCACGGTGAAAAGGGTGCGGCCGTGGAAGCTGTTCAGCGCGGCGATGATTTCGTACTTCTCGCTGCCGAACCGGTCGAACGCGACGCGACGGGCCAGCTTGAAGGCGGCCTCGTTGGCTTCGGCGCCGGAGTTGCAGAAGAACACACGCTCGGCAAAGGTGGCGTCGATCAGTTTGTGAGCCAGGCGCAAGGCCGGTTCATTGGTGAAGACGTTGGATACGTGCCACAGCTTATTGGCCTGTTCGGTCAGTGCACCGACCAGCGCCGGGTGGGCATGGCCCAATACGTTGACCGCGATGCCGCCGGCAAAGTCAATCAGCTCTCGACCCGACTGGTCCCACACGCGCGAACCTGCGCCACGCACAGGAATGAACGCGGCAGGTGCATAGTTGGGAACCATGACCTGGTCGAAATCGGCACGTTGCACCGGGGCTTGCTCAACGGACATCGGAGTCTCCTGAAGAGGAACGCCTGCCTGAAACTGGCGGGCGATGGAGGGATTGTAAGGACAGTTTTCAGCCCGGCCTTGTCGCCAAGCGACAACTTCTTATAGCGCTAACCCCGGTTTTACGCGGGTTTACGCCAATGCGACAAATAGCGTCGCAATGGCGCAGTTTAAACTGATGACGAGAGTTTGCGGCCACGCAACTGGAATTCTGCTGCGCGCTGAATATGGGATCAACCGCGCTCGGAAGGCACCGACGACAATTCAAACGGGCTGCTGCTGCGGCGCTGGTTACGGTCTTCACGCGGCGTGGCGCCAAAGAAGTTGCGGTAAGCGCTGGAGAAGTGCGGCCCCGAGGAGAAGCCGCACGACAGGCCGATCTGGATGATCGACTTGCTGGTTTGCATCAGCATCTGCCGGGCCTTGTTCAAGCGCAGCTCCAGGTAGTACTGGCTGGGGACGCGATTGAGGTACTGTTTGAAGATGCGTTCCAGTTGTCGTCGCGAGACGCAAACATGCTGGGCGATTTCGTCGGTGGTCAGCGGTTCTTCAATATTGGCTTCCATCAGCAAAACGGCCTGGGTCAGCTTCGGATGGCTGGAACCCAGGCGATTTTGCAATGGAATGCGCTGACGCTCGCCGCCTTCACGAATGCGCTCTACTACCAACTCTTCCGATACCGCCCCGGCCAGTTCGGCGCCATGGTCGCGGGCCAGTACTGCCAGCAGCAGGTCGAGTACCGACATGCCACCACAGGCGGTCAGGCGATCACGGTCCCAGTCGAACAGGTGGCTGGTGGCGATGACCTTGGGAAAGCGCTCGGCAAAATCATCCTGCCAGCGCCAATGCACGGCGGCGCGATAGCCGTCGAGCAAGCCCAACTGTGCCAGTGGATAGACACCTGCCGACAAACCACCGATCACACAGCCGGAACGAACCAACTGCTTGAGCGCGCTGCTCAACGGCGAAGCCAACACGGTAGGCGGCTCATCGGCGAGCAAGAACAGCTTCTGAAAACCTTCCAACTTGCCGGCCCAAGGCTCACCCGGCAACTGCCACGCACCGTCCACCGGCGGTTCCGCCTGGAGAAACGACAGTTCATACACCACGTCCGGATGCACCCGCTGAGCAACGCGCAAGGCCTCCTCAGCCAGCGCAAGCGTCAGGGCTTTAGTGCTGGGCCAAATCAGGAAACCAATTCGATGGGCGGTCATGGAGTGCTATCCGAAACGAAAAACAGTGTTAAAGGCATCGCTAATGCTAGCCCGTAAGTGAACACAAATCTTAAAACCGATGAAGATCAAATGTGGGAGCTGGCTTGCCTGCGATGGCGCCAGCACATTCAACATTCCTATCGCCTGACACTACGCTATCGCAGGCAAGCCAGCTCCCACACTGGACCGGGGTTAGCCTGTAAGCCGCGCGAAGCATGCCCTATATCAGTGCACAACGGCAGCCTTGATTACTTCAAGCTACCGGACAGGAACTGCTGCAAACGCTCGGATTGTGGGTTGACCAGTACTTCACGCGGGTTACCACGCTCTTCGACGATACCTTTGTGCAGGAATACCAACTGGTTGGAGACTTCACGGGCAAAGCCCATTTCGTGGGTCACCACTACCATGGTCCGACCTTCCTGGGCCAGGTCCTGCATCACCTTGAGCACTTCGCCCACCAGCTCCGGGTCGAGGGCCGAGGTAGGCTCGTCGAACAGCATCACTTCAGGCTCCATCGCCAAGGCACGGGCAATCGCCACACGCTGCTGCTCACCGCCGGACATATGGCCGGGGAACGCATCCTTACGATGAGCGACGCCGACCTTGGCCAGGTAGTGCTCGGCCTTTTCCCGCGCGTCTTTTTTCGACATGCCGAGGACATGGACCGGCGCCTCCATGACGTTTTCCAACGCAGTCATGTGGGACCACAGGTTGAAATGCTGGAACACCATGGACAGTCGCGAGCGCATGCGTTGCAGCTGCTTGGGGTCGGCCGCCTTCATGGCTCCGTCCTTGTTGGCCACCAGTTTCAGCTCTTCGTTGTTGAGCAGAATCTTGCCGGCGTGGGGTTGCTCCAGCAGGTTGATGCAGCGCAAAAAGGTACTTTTGCCCGAACCACTGGAGCCGATGATGCTGATCACATCACCGGCCGCGGCGGCCAGGGACACACCTTTGAGCACTTCATGACTGCCATAGCGTTTATGCAGGTCTTGGACTTCAAGTTTGTACATGCGGTCGGTTCTCACAAAAACAGTTGGTCAGTCGTTGAGCAAGCGCCCGTGACGCAGCGCTTCGCGCCCCGCCACCTTGGCCAGCCAGAAACCCGCTTGGGCATAACGTAGCCGTTCAACGGCAAACAACACTCCCGACGTACCGGCGCAGACAATGCTGACGCGGTCGGTCAAAGGATCAATCACTTCAAACAGAGGGTCGCCCGCTTCCACCCACTCACCGGCGCGGCGCAGGTAACTGATCACCCCGGCATGGGGCGCGAACAACAACTCGGTGCCTTCGAAGGGCATGCCTTCGCAGGGGTCATGGGCCGCTTGTGGCCACTCCCCTTTTATCAAGCCTTGCTCGGCGAGAAAGGCCAGGATGCCTTCAGCGTGGAAAATCGCTTCATCTCGACCTGTGTCAGCCTGACCACCCAATTCCAGCGTCGTCGCCAGGCAAGCCAGGGGAATCTGCGCCTCGGGGAATTCCCGCGACAAACGCAACCACGGCAGCGAGCAGGCCTCGTCAAAGGAACTGCCGCCGGAATCTTCCGCCAGCAGCCCGACCTTCACATTCAAGTGTGCCGACAGCGAACGCCACTGCGGCCAATGCTGGGGCAGCGCGTACATATGCAGCGCGGCTTCGGCGTCGCAGTGCAGGTCGAGCACCACGTCGGCGGTGCACGCATGACTCAGCAACACCCGCTGCATACCTTGCAATTGACTGCTCGGCGCCGGCAAAGCGTTGAGTGCATCGCTCATTGCCTGACGGATCAGACGCACATTGGCGTGGGGATCATCCCCAAGGCAACCCTTGAGCAACTCGGCAACCGGCTCGCTCAACTCGACGAAATCACGGTTGAAATTCTTGCCGCTGCCGACTTCGAAACGCCCCTGATGAGCGCCTTGCAGCAACTGCCCCAAGCCCATCGGGTTGGCCACCGGCACCAGCTCGATCACGCCGTTGAGGGCGCCTTGCTGCTCCAGTTCGACCAGGCGTTTTTTCAACTCCCAGGCGGTACGCATGCCCGGCAATTCGTCGGCGTGCAGGCTGGCCTGGATATAAGCCTTGCGCTCGCCGCTGCCGAAACGGAACACCGTCAGTTGGCGCTCGCAGCCCAGGTGCCCCCAGGGCAATACGTGATCGATACGTTCCATATCAGTGCTTCCGTGGAGCCAGGTAGCTCAGCCAGCGGCGCTCGGCCAACTTGAACAGGCGCACCAGGATGAACGTCAGGCACAGGTAGAACACGCCGGCGGTGATGTAGGCTTCGAACGGCAAGTAGTACTGGGCGTTCACCGTGCGCGCGGCGCCGGTGATGTCGATCAGCGTGACGATGGAGGCCAGGCTGGTGGTCTGCAGCATCATGATCACTTCGTTGCTGTACTGCGGCAGTGCCCGGCGCAGGGCCGACGGCAACAGGATCCGGCGATACAGCTTGTAACGCGACATGCCCATGGCCTTGGCCGCCTCGATCTCGCCATGAGGCGTGGCCTTGAGGCTACCGGCAATGATCTCGGCGGTGTAGGCACTGGTGTTGATGGCAAAAGCCAGGCAGGCACAGAACGTCGCGCTGGACAGCAACGGCCAGAGAAAGCTTTCACGCACGGCCTCAAACTGAGCCAAACCGTAGTAGATCAAGAACAGTTGCACCAGCATCGGCGTGCCGCGGATCACATAGGTGTAGAGCCAGGCAGCGCCGTTGATGACCGGCTGCTTGGATACGCGCATCAGGCCCAGGGGCAAGGCTGCGAGCAAACCGAAGAACAGCGAGATGGCCAACAATTTCAGGGTGGTCAGCAAGCCGCCGAGGTACAGCGGCATCGCCTCCCAGATGACGTTGTAGTCGAAGATCATAGATCAGCCGCCTTTACGCCTACCGAGTAGCGCTTCTCAAGGTGACGCAAGGCCAGCAACGACACGCTGGTGATCACCAGGTACATCGCCGCCACTGCGAGGAAGAAGGTAAAAGGTTCGCGGGTGGCATCGGCCGCCTGCTTGGCCTTGAACATCATGTCTTGCAGGCCCACCACGGAAATCAGTGCGGTGGCTTTGGTCAACACCAGCCAATTGTTGGTGAAGCCGGGAATCGCCAGCCGAATCATCTGCGGCACCATCACCCGGAAAAACACCTGGAAGCTGCTCATGCCATAAGCAAGGCCGGCTTCAGCCTGGCCCTTGGGAATGGCCATGAAGGCACCACGAAACGTTTCCGAGAGGTAGGCGCCAAAGATGAAACCCAGGGTGCCGATACCGGCGGCCAAAGGGTTCAAGTCAATATAGTCGTCGTAGCCGAGCATCGGCGCGACGCGGTTCAGCAGGTCCTGACCGCCATAGAAAATCAGCAGGATCAGCACCAGGTCGGGGATCCCGCGGATCACCGTGGAGTACAAGTCGCCCAGCCATGCCAACCAGCGCACCGGCGACAGGCGTAACGCGACCCCGATCAGACCCAGAACAATGGCCAGGGCCATGGACGACAAGGCGAGCTGAAGCGTCAACCATGCGCCATCGAGGATGACAGCCCCGTAGCCTTTCAACATGATTCAGGTCCTCGAAAAGGGGGATGAAAAAATGGCGCAAACTTCAGAGACCCTGGTGCTTGCGCCATTTCGGACAGACAGTTGCGATGACTTAGTTGGCGGCTTTTGGATCAGCGCCGTAAATATCGAAGTCGAAGTACTTGTCCTGGATTTGCTTGTACTTACCGTTGGCACGGATCGCAGCGATGGCAGCGTTGATCTTGTCCAGATTGGTTTTGTCGCCTTTACGCACCGCGATGCCTACGCCGTCGCCGAAGTACTTGACGTCGGTGAACTGCGGGCCAACAAACGCGTAGCCTTTACCCGCGGGCGTCTTCAGGAAACCGTCCTGCAACAGGGTGGCGTCTGCCACGGTGCCATCAAGGCGACCGGCTTCCACGTCCAGGTAGATTTCGTTCTGCGAGCTGTAAGGAACGACGGTGGCGCCTTTAGGGGCCAGAACTTCCTTGGCGAAACGGTCGTGGATCGAACCACGCTGCACGCCGATTTTCTTGCCCTTGAGCTCATCCAGGCTGTCGCTGACCACAGTACCGTCCTTCATCACCAGGCGTGCCGGGGTCAGGTAGTAGCGCGTGGTGAAGTCCACGGACTTCTTGCGGTCGTCAGTGATGGACATGGACGACAGGATCGCGTCGATCTTGCGTACCTTCAGCGCAGGGATCAGGCCATCGAACTCTTGCTCGACCCACGTGCACTTGACCTTCATCTCTTCGCACAGGGCGTTGCCGATGTCGTAGTCGAAACCCACGATGCTGCCATCCGGCGCCTTCGAGGCAAACGGAGGGTAAGCCGCTTCGATACCAATCTTCAGGGGTTTTTCGTCAGCGAAGGCCTGCATGGACAACACAGACAGCGCCAGGGCGCCCAACAGCACGAGTTTCTTCATCTTGGGACTCCATCGGTATAGGGCAAAAACAGCAGTATGAGCCATGGCCCACGATGCGACTGAGTAAAACCGAATAGCGCCGCTTAGCCCTACGCAATTGAACGTAAACGACGGCGAGCGAGTGATCGGCATTCTAACGACAGGCCGGAAGCCGATATTTCCTCAATGCGACAACAATTTACAGATGCACCGAGAAAGCGGCCCAAACCCATTGACAGCCTCTAGAATTTATGCAGAGGCAAAAGATATTAAACCTGTTAACGCTGCAAATTGCGGGCCTATTATTCGCAAACCCTTCTAGCACGGCAAGTCTGGCGTTTAATCTTATTTCAGCGGGTGTCTAAAACGCGGGTTTTGGCGGCGCGGGCGTAGCCCTTTGCCTCATGTTTGGGTAGCGGGTTACACATTTGGATGACTAGGTAACATTCAGAAACTTCCTACGATAGAAACCGATATTTATTGGCCTGGTGGTGATGCCGGTCCGTCATCCCACCGCTGAAACCGCCCTGAAATGCAATCCCATGAATCCCATGAATCCCCTGTAGCCGCTGCCGAGGCACGAGGCTGCGACAAGGGCCGCAGGACCTTCAGCGGTTTCAAAAGACTGGCGACTGCTGCGCAGCCGATCGCAGGCTGCGCCAGCGGTTACAGATGATCGGCACATCCCCTGTAGCCGCTGCCGAGGCACGAGGCTGCGATAAGGGCCGCAGGACCTTCGGCCGCTTCAAGAGACTGGCGACTGCTGCGCAGCCGATCGCAGGCTGCGCCAGCGGTTACAGATGATCGGCACATCCTCTGTAGCCGCTGCCGAGGCACGAGGCTGCGATAAGGGCCGAAGGACCTTCAGCGGTTTCAAAAGACTGGCGACTGCTACGCAGCCGATCGCAGGCTGCGCCAGCGGCTACAGATGATCGACACATCCCCTGTAGCCGCTGCCGAGGCACGAGGCTGCGATAAGGGCCGCAGGACCTTCGGCCGCTTCAAGAGACTGGCGACTGCTGCGCAGCCGATCGCAGGCTACGCCAGCGGCTACAGAGGGCGGCTCCGCCAGCAATATCGGGATAAGCCCCACAAAAAAGCCCCACCCGGCTCACACCGAATGGGGCTTCATCCCACGAACCCGCCTTACGCGACGTTCATGGTCTTGTGGGTCTCAATCAAATGCTGCACCACACCCGGATCCGCCAGGGTGGAGATATCCCCCAACCCGTCATATTCAGCGGTGGCAATCTTGCGCAGAATGCGCCGCATGATTTTCCCCGAACGAGTCTTCGGCAAGCCCGGTGCCCACTGGATCACATCCGGCGAAGCAATCGGCCCGATCTCTTTGCGCACCCAGTTTTTCAATTCCAGGCGCAAGGCTTCAGTCGGCTCTTCACCATTTTTCAGGGTCACATAGACATAAATGCCCTGGCCCTTGATGTCGTGCGGCACCCCCACCACCGCCGCTTCCGCGACTTTCGGGTGGGCAACCATGGCACTTTCAATCTCGGCGGTGCCCATACGGTGGCCGGACACGTTAAGCACGTCATCCACCCGGCCGGTGATCCACCAGTAGCCGTCTTCATCGCGACGGGCGCCGTCACCGGTGAAGTACATGCCACGGAAAGTCTTGAAGTAGGTATCGACGAAACGGTCATGGTCGCCGTAAAGCGTACGTGCCTGGCCTGGCCACGAATCGAGAATCACCAGGTTGCCTTCGGCAGCGCCTTCGATGATGTTGCCCAGGTTGTCCACCAACGCCGGCACCACGCCAAAGAACGGCCGTGCAGCCGAGCCAGGCTTGAGCGCATGCGCACCCGGCAGCGGGCTCATGAGGGTGGCGCCGGTCTCGGTCTGCCACCAGGTGTCGACGATCGGGCAACGGGATTGGCCGACGTTCTTGTAGTACCAGTCCCACGCTTCCGGGTTAATCGGCTCACCCACCGAACCCAACAGGCGCAGGCTGCTACCATCAGCGCCTTCGCAAGCAGCGGTACCCGAAGCCATCATCGCGCGGATCGCGGTTGGCGCGGTGTAGAGGATATTGACCTTGTGCTTGTCGACAATCTTCGCCACCCGAGTGATATCCGGATAGTTCGGCACGCCTTCGAACAGCAGCGTGGTCGCGCCATTGGCCAGCGGCCCGTAGACGATATACGTGTGGCCAGTGACCCAGCCGACGTCGGCGGTGCACCAGTAGATTTCGCCCGGGCGGTAGTCGAACACACGTTCGTGGGTCAGCGCCGCATACAACAGATAGCCGCCGGTGGTGTGCTGCACGCCCTTGGGCTTGCCGGTGGAGCCGGAGGTATAAAGGATGAACAGTGCTTCTTCAGCACCCATCTCTTTCGGCGCACACACGGTGCCCGCCACTTTCATCAGGTCTTCGTACCAGATGTCGCGATGCTGGTTCCACTTGATGTCGCCACCGGTGCGCTTGCACACGATGACTTTCTGGATGCTGCTGGTTTCAGGGTTGGTCAGAGCGTCATCGACGTTGGCCTTCAGCGGAATCTTCTTACCGGCACGCAAGCCTTCGTCGGCGGTGATCACCACCTTGGATTTGCAGTCGATAATCCGACCCGCCAGGGCCTCTGGCGAGAAACCGCCAAACACCACCGAGTGAATCGCGCCGATCCGGGTACAGGCCAGCATGGCGACCACGGCTTCGGGAATCATCGGCATATAGATAGTCACCACGTCGCCGCGGTGTACATCCTGGCCGCGCAAGGCGTTGGCGAACTTGCAGACTTGTTCGTGCAGTTCACGGTAGGTGATGGTGCGGCTTTCGGCAGGGTCGTCGCCTTCCCAGATAATTGCGGCCTTATCGCCACGCTCGGCGAGGTGACGGTCCAGGCAGTTGTAGGAAACGTTGAGAGTGCCGTCGGCAAACCATTTGATGTCGACATGATGATCGTCGAAGGAAGTCTGCTTCACCGTGGTGAAAGGCTTGATCCAGTCAAGACGACGAGCCTGCTCGCGCCAGAAACCGTCGGGGTTGACCACCGACTGCTGGTACATGGCCTTGTAGGTCGCCTCGTCGGTCAGCGTGTTGGCTGCTACTTCGGGGCGAACGGGGTACAGAGAAGCCGCACTCATCTTTCTTACCTCGGTGACATAGTTGTTGTTGTATGGCCCTGTTGTAGCCGGGCCGGGCCTATAGAACCATTCGACGATGGTAGTAACAAGCCCCTACAAATTGCCCAGCTATACCTCGACGCCGCTCTGGCCCGCGGCCTACGCTGGTTTGCGGCGTTTGAAAAAAACCTGAGTGTCGGGATTGTTACAGGATCGGCCAATAGTGTTTATCAAAAGCACGGGTATATGAATTAAACCCGCAGGCCTAAAATCACTTCTGCCAACCAAGGCACCGTGATTAACCAAGTTGCAGCCCCCACGAAGGCACGTTAATCCGAACTTTCCAATCCAGTTACACACGTGGCCTCACAAGGGCCCCGTGACCCCTTTCGACCGAAAAAAGGTAAATAGTCAAATGAAAGCTTTATTAGTATTGGCCCTCAGCAGCTTGTGCGCTACCGCCGCCCTGGCCGACGAGATCCCGACCGAGGTAGCCAGCCAGAACACCGCTACTGTTGAGGATTACACGTACGACACTGACCTGGACATTGCCCGCGTAGTGTCCATGAGCAATATCCCGGATGTATGTGAAGTTGTACCAGCGCGTATGGAATATGAAGATCACCAAGGCCAACGACATATTCTTAATTACAGGATCATGGGCAATGGCTGCTCTAACGGTTCGTAACTTCGTTAGTTGAAACCAAACCTGATCTTATCCGCCGCAAGAAATCGTTCTTGCGGCCAAGAATCCGACACCTGACACGCCCCACCTTTCCCCTCCTCGCTTCCCGAAAAAAATCCCACCCCGGCAAACCCCAACAAACCCGCGGCTTGGCCTGCAAAGGTGGCTTTTTGGCCGGCGACTGAGGCCATCCGCCGCAACACAAAGATGTTTTTTTCCCTATAATGCGCGGGTATATCGGGCCTGCAATATCCCCTTACAGGGACGAAGAGCCAGACCTGAGGCCCCGCAGGAGCAAGCAACACACGCTCCGCCCCTCAAGCCTCACGCAGGACCCCGTGACCAAATTCCGTTTAATGCCTGCGTCAGCTGTTGCAACAAACGATTCCTTAAAGATCCACCGCGGCCCTTGGGCCGTGTGAACACCCAACCATCCGGTTTCACACGGGCACCCTTGAGCCCTCACGCAGGAGACGACACGTCATGCTGAGCTGGGACGAATTCGACAAAGAAGAAGACGGCGAAGTAGTTGCCAAAGGCGCCAACGCCGGCCACGCCACCGAAGCCAACATGGATCGCCTCGACGGTGCCGGCGCTGCCGCCGCCATCGAAGCCCGCGCCGTCACCGCCAGTGACTCCGCCGCCATCGTGCGCGCCAAGGCCGCCCTCGACAAACTCGACGTCGCCGAAGGCCTCGCAGAACTCGAAGGCTCCGCCGCCCGCGTCGCCGTTGACGAAAAGCGCATGATCAACTGCCGCGCCGACCTCAACCAACTCGTGCCCTTCAAGTACGACTGGGCCTGGCAGAAATACCTCGACGGCTGCGCCAACCACTGGATGCCGCAAGAGGTCAACATGACCGCCGACATCGCCCTGTGGAAAACCCCCGAAGGCCTGACCGACGACGAACGTCGCATCGTCATGCGCAACCTCGGTTTCTTCTCCACTGCCGATTCGTTGGTCGCAAACAACCTGGTGCTGGCCGTGTACCGCCTGATCACCAACCCGGAGTGCCGCCAGTACATCCTGCGCCAGGCCTTCGAAGAAGCGATCCACACCCACGCCTACCAGTACTGCATCGAATCGTTGGCCATGGATGAAGGCGAGATCTTCAACATGTACCACGAGATCCCATCGGTCGCCAAAAAGGCAGCCTGGGGCTTGAAGTACACCCGTTCGATCTCCGATCCGAAGTTCGAAACTGGCACCGTCGAGACGGATAAAGAACTGCTGCGCAACCTGGTCGCCTACTACTGCGTCCTGGAAGGCATCTTCTTCTACTGCGGCTTCACCCAGATCCTCTCCATGGGCCGCCGCAACAAAATGACCGGCGTGGCCGAGCAGTTCCAGTACATCCTGCGGGATGAGTCGATGCACCTGAACTTCGGTATCGACGTGATCAACCAGATCAAAATTGAAAACCCACACCTGTGGGATGCCGAGATGAAAGAAGAAGCGACCCAGATGATCCTGCAAGGGACTCAGCTGGAGATCGAATACGCGCGTGACACCATGCCGCGCGGCGTGTTGGGCATGAATGCGGCGATGATGGAGGATTACCTCAAGTTCATCGCTAACCGTCGCCTGTCGCAGATTGGGTTGAAGGAAGAGTATCCAGGGACGACGAATCCGTTCCCTTGGATGAGCGAGATCATGGACTTGAAGAAAGAGAAGAACTTCTTTGAGACTCGTGTGATCGAGTATCAAACCGGTGGTGCGCTTAGCTGGGATTGATCCTTCAGCCAATGAGCATTTTCCAGGGTTGAGCTGATAGCTCGGCCGACCTAAAAAGCCCTGACTTGCTCAGGGCTTTTTTGTATTCGTTGAACGCAAAGTCCTATAGATGAGTAGGAAATTTCGTAGACGTAATAATGGCCACTCAGTATCGTCCGAGGGTTTTCTACCCTCGGCGGCTGTATGGACACACAAAAAGGTAATACCGGATGGACCGATGAGGAGCTTGAAGCTTCCGTCGACGCTTATCTGAAAATGTTGAAGCTGGAGAATGCTGGCCAGCCGTTTAAAAAGTCAGCCGAACACGCGCTTTTGCGCGCTGGCGCTTTGAGTTCTCGCTCCTCAGCGTCGGTCGACTATCGCATGCGCAATATTTCTGCCGTATTTGAGACGCTAAATCAGACGCCGATTGGCGGTTATACCGCAGCAAAAAATGTCGGTTCAGGAATTGTCTCTCGCATCCGTCGAATGCTGGCACAGCGCGGCATCGTTGAAAATCAAGACGTTGCCCCCACGTTTGATGAAGAGTTACTGGAGCGACGTGCAGTAAAGCTTCAAAGCAAACCTATCAAGGCCCAACCTGAAGGTATCGCCGTTCCGCAACAGGTCAGTACCACCAGCACATCTTACGTACGCGATCCGGTAGTCCGGGCCTGGGTACGTCAGCAGGCGGAAGGCAGATGCGAGGGTTGCGGTGTAAAGGCCCCGTTTAATCTAGACAACGGCCAGCCATTTCTTGAAGTACATCACGTCAAGCACCTCGCCCAGAAGGGTTCGGATTGCGTTACCAATGCTGTAGCCTTGTGCCCCAATTGCCATCAGCGTTGTCACCGGTCGAGTGACCGGGATGTTTTCACCAAAGGGCTTTACTCCAAAATCACTAGATTGATACCGGAGTAAGCTCCTGCGGTCACATCTGATGCATTCTAAAAAATAGTAGATAGGACCGAGACTAGCCCGTGAATCCAGACATGCTCGAAGCCGGCCCCTTGGATGCCAAAGTACTTTCCGTCTTTGACTTCGACGGCACCCTGACCCACCACGACAGTTTTGTGCCCTTCCTGAGGTTTGCTTTTGGGTGGGGGGAGTTCAGCCGCAGGATGCTGAAACTAACAGTACCTGGCGCGAGGTTTCTTATCCGTCAGATGAGCCGCGATGAACTCAAGGCGCAGTTGATCCGCACCTTTATGACCGGCGTGGAAAAGGCGTGGGTCCAGCGCAAAGCCGAGGAATATTGCCAGGCGTATTGGCCCAAGTTGATGCGGCCAGCCGGCTTGCAATCGGTGGCCGATGAGGTGAAGTCCGGGGCGGTGGTGACGCTGTGTTCGGCGTCGCCGGCGTTGGTGTTGCAGCCGTTTGCGGATCGGCTTGGGATCAAGTTGATCGGGACTGAGCTTGAGGTGGTGGACGGTGTGTTGACGGGGAAGCTCACGGGGAATAATTGCCGGTGTGAGAACAAGGTGCTGCGGCTTGAGACGGTGTATGGGGACTTGGGGGAGTATCGGCTCAGGGCCTGGGGCGATACGCGCGGGGATCGGGAGTTGTTGGCGGCGGCGCAGGATGCGCATTTTCGGCATTTTCATTCGAAGAAGAAGCTGGGTAAGTTGCAGCGTTGATGCGCTGCTAACAAGCTCTATGTGGCGAGCGGGCTTGCCCGCGTTGGGCTGCGCAGCAGCCCCTATTGAGAGTGGCCACATTTCTCCAGTTAGAACCGAGTGGCAGGATTTGGGGCCGCTTCGCGACCCAGCGCGGGCAAGCCCGCTCGCCACAGGTTTTGTGTTTGCCGTCAGGTTTGTATGAACCCATAAAAGCAGATCAGCTAATCGCTTTCAAATTCACACCCAATGCCGTCGCGAACGCTTTGACCAACGGGCTTCTCGGTGCGTTGTGGCGCAGGATCAGGTTGAACGGCGTACTCAGGTGTATCTGTTCCGGGCATAACACGCGCAAGCGCCCTTCCCTCTCCAACGGCGCGGCATAGTGTTCCGGCAGAAAGCCCAGGAAGCGGCCAGTGAGGATGAGGATGGCGACCGCTTCAACCTGTGAAGCAGACGCTGATTGGCTGTCGTAGCTGACGAAGTTGGCCTTGTCACGATGGATCGCATACCGGTGATTCACCACTTCATGTTGGCGCAGGACGTCGGCGTTGATATCGCGTGCTTCAAATAGCGGATGTCCGACGGCGCAATAGGCGTGGGACTTTTCTTCGTACAGAGGGAAGTAGTCGAATTCTTCACGCCGCTGGTACACCGGGACGATGCCGACGATTAGCCGCCCTTCCACGACGCCTCGTTCAACTTCGTCCAATTGCGAGGCATGTAGGCGTAATCTTATTTTTGGCGATTCGCTATGTAATTTTCCCAAGGCAGCAATTAGCGGGGAATTAACGTCGGACACAGTGTTATCAATAACGCCCACACTCAGGTCGCCGATGAGTTCATTTTGTGCCGAACTAAGCTTGTCTCTGAAGCTGTCTACCGAGGTAAATAACTCGATGCACGCTTGATACACCAGCTTGCCTTCTTCGGTGAGGCCAAAGCCTTCTCTACCCCGTGTACACAGACGCATGCCGATGCGGATTTCCAGGTCGGAGATCTGTTTGCTGATGGCGGCCAGGCCCACGTTGAGCTCGTTTTGCGCGGCGCTGAAGCCACCGGCTTCGACCACGGCCATAAATACCCGGAGCAATTTGAAGTCCAGGCCGCTCAGTTGCAGCGGCGGTCTTGTGCCGGGTTTTGGCGGTATGTTTCCAGAAGTGGAAAGTGGAGTTTCCATAATACGCGTTGACCTCAAGTGCCATATTCAACAGGCTTCAACCCAGTCCTTGAATATAGCCAGGCGGCGATAATGAACATAAACATCCGCCCTTGGCAACCTTGAATATAGCGGGTTGAACAGCACACAGAGGCTGATTTAACGCCCTAAAAAACCTGACACTCCGATCAGGACTTTTTACTTTTCTACTGCCTCCGACTCTTCTAAAAACAAGCGTGAGGAACACCCATGTCTCAGCCCACCGATCGCCTTTGGGGCGCTCGCTTCAAGACCGGCCCGTCTGCCGCACTGGCCGCGTTGTCCCGTTGTCCTGAGCGCTATTTCCGCCTGACGCCTTACGACCTGGCCGGCTCCCGGGCCCATGCCCGTGAGTTGCAGCGGGCCGGGTTGCTGGATGAGTCGGAAACCTTGCGCACACTGGAAGCATTGGACCGGATCGGTGAAGACTTCGCCGCTGGCCGCTTGCATCCGACACTGGATGACGAGGACGTGCACACCTTCATCGAGCGGGTGTTGACCGAGCGTTTGGGCGCCCTGGGCGGCAAGTTGCGGGCCGGGCGTTCGCGCAATGACCAGACTGCCAATGATCTGCGACTGTTCCTACGGGACCACGCGCGTACCATCACCACTGAGGTACTGGGTTTGCAGCAGGCGCTGGTGGAGCAGGCCGAGCAGCATGTTGAGAGCATCTGCCCCGGTTTTACCCATTTGCAGCAGGCGCAACCTATCGTCTTCGCCCACCACTTGCTGGCCCACGCGCAATCGATGCTGCGAGACGTGCAGCGTCTGGTGGATTGGGATGCGCGTACGGCGTTGTCGCCATTAGGCGCAGCGGCAATGGCCGGCTCGGCGATTGCGCGTCAGCCGGAATACTCGGCCAAGGAGATGGGTTACACCGGGCCGTGCGAAAACTCCATCGACGCTGTCGCCAGTCGTGACCATGTGGCGGAGTTTCTGTTTGTGGCAGGCATGCTCGGGGTGAATATTTCGCGACTGTCGGAGGAGTTTTGCCTGTGGTCGTCGCGACAGTTTCGCTGGGTGCAGTTGGATGATGCCTACGCGACGGGCAGTTCGATCATGCCGCAGAAGAAGAACCCGGACATTGCCGAATTGGCGCGGGGCAAGGCTGGGCGGTTGATTGGCAATTTGACTGGGTTGATGTCGACGCTCAAATCGCTGCCGCTGTCGTACAACCGCGATTTGAGTGAAGACAAACACAGCGTGTTGGACAGCGTGGATACGTTGCTGTTGGTGCTGCCGGCGATGGCCGGGATGGTTGCAACGATGAAGGTGCAGGTGGAAGAACTGCGGCGTCAGGCGCCGATGGGTTTTACCTTGGCGACGGAGGTGGCGGATTGGTTGGCCATGCGCGGTGTGCCGTTCAAGGAGGCGCATGAGATTACAGGCGCACTGGTGCAGGCCTGTGAGAAGCATGAGATTGAATTATGGGAAGCCTCGCCGGCGCTGTTGGCAGAGGTGGATACGCGGTTGACGCCGCAGGTGCGTGATTGCCTGACCCTGGAAGCGGCGATTGCGGCGCGCAGTGGTTGGGGTGGCACGGCGCCGGAGCGGGTTAGAGAGCAGATTGGGCGGTTGAAGGTGGCGCTGGCTGGGCAGCAGAAGTGGGCTGAGAGTTATCAGGGGTTTCGGATTTAGGTCTGCAAGACAGGTGTTGTTCGGGCTGGCGCTTTCGCGAGCAAGCCCGCTCCCACATTTGGACCGAGTACAGCCGTTAGAGATTTATTAGTTTTGGAGAATCACCATGAACCAAACCCCGGCAGAGCGTTTGCTGGCCGAGCGCCAACAGTCCGAGAACCAGTTCGATATCACGCAGTATGAGCACGTGCCTCGTCGCTATTACGGGCGGATGTTTTTTGCCACGTTGATCGTGATTGCGCTAGCCGCCTTGTTGCGGGCCTTCGCCAACGGTCAGATCGAATGGTCCTACATCGGCCAGTTCCTCACGTCCGAGGCAATCATCTGGGGCTTGGTCAATACCATCATCATGTCGATCCTGGCCATGGCGTTGGGGGTGGTGATCGGGGTAATCACCGCGATCATGCGCATGTCAGCCAACCCGATCCTGCGTTACGTGGCCATCACCTACACCTGGCTGTTTCGTGGCACGCCGCTGATTCTGCAACTGCTGCTGTGGTTCAACCTGGCGCTGATTTTTCCGGTGATCGCGATTCCCGGCCTGTTCAGCATCGATACTGTGAGCCTGATGACGCCGTTCGTGGCCGCCCTCCTCGGCTTGAGTATCAACCAAGGGGCCTACACCGCCGAGGTAGTACGTGCCGGCCTGCTGTCGGTGGACACCGGCCAGTATGAAGCCGCCAAGTCGATCGGCATGCCGAGCTTGCAAGCGTTGCGTAGGGTGATTCTGCCCCAGGCGATGCCGGTGATCATTCTGCCTGTAGGCAACGAGTTCATCAGCATGGTGAAAATGACCAGCCTGGCCAGTGTGATCCAGTACTCGGAGCTGTTGCACAACGCACAAAACATCTACTACGCCAACGCCAGGGTCATGGAGTTGCTGATGGTTGCCGGCATCTGGTACCTGGCGGTGGTGACGGTTCTTTCATTCGGTCAGAGCCGCCTTGAGCGTCGTTTTGCCCGCGGCGCCGGCAAGCGTTCGTAAGCCCTGACTGAGGAGATTTGCCCTATGAGAAGCATCGTCAAGGCTGTCAACCTGAACAAGTATTACGACCAGTATCACGCGTTGCAGGACATCAACCTGGAAGTCGAGCAAGGCGAAGTACTGTGCGTCATCGGCCCATCTGGATCCGGCAAAAGCACCTTGCTGCGCTGCGTCAATCAGCTGGAAAAAATCGACAAGGGCGGCCTGTGGGTCGACGGCGAACTGGTGGGTTACCGGGTCGTCGGCAACAAGCTGCACGAGTTGAATGAATCGCAGATTGCTCGTCAGCGACTGGCCACCGGCATGGTGTTTCAGCGCTTCAATCTGTTCCCGCATATGACTGTGTTACAGAACATCATCGAAGGCCCGTGCCAGGTACTCAAGCGCTCGCCCAAGGAAGCCATTGAGGATGCACTGGAGCTACTGGCCCGCGTCGGTCTTGCGGACAAGCGCAATGCCTATCCGGTGGAGTTGTCCGGCGGGCAGCAGCAACGCGTGGCAATCGCCCGTGCGCTGGCGATGCGGCCGAAGCTGATGTTGTTTGACGAACCCACGTCAGCCCTCGACCCGGAGCTGGTAGGAGAAGTGCTGTCGGTGATGCGCGACTTAGCCACCACCGGCATGACCATGATTGTGGTCACCCATGAGTTGGGCTTCGCTCGCGAAGTGTCCAACCGCATGGTGTTTATGGATGCCGGCCAGATTGTGGAAGCCGGCAGCCCGGAAGAAATTCTAATAAGCCCACAAAACCCGCGTACCCAAAGCTTTATTTCTGCCGTTCGCACTTAACTAAAAAACTAACGAGAACGCCCCCATGAAAAATCTGACACTTCCATTGTTGCTCGCAGGCCTGATGGCCTCCACTTCGGTTTTGGCGGCATTGCCGGCAGCGATCAAGGACAAGGGTGAGATCAGCGCGGCCATCGTGCCGAACTACCCGCCGATGGATTTCAAGGACACCGCCACCAACAAACTCACCGGCCTGGACTTTGACCTGGGCAACGCCCTGGCCGAACGCCTGGGGGTGAAGATCAAGTGGCAGGAGACTGGTTTCGAACAGATGCTCAGCGGCTTGACCACCAAGCGCGTCGACATCGTGCTATCGGGCATGACTGACACCGCCGAGCGGCAAAAGTCGGTGACGTTTATTGACTACTTCACCAGCGGCCCGCAGTTGTACACGTTGGCCAAGCGTGAAGACCTCAAGGAGCTGACCGATCTGTGTGGCAAAAAAGTTGGCACCAGCCGACGGACTACCTGGCCGTCAGAAATTACCGCATGGAGCAAGGCAAACTGTGAAGCCGCCGGTAAGCCGGCCATTGTGGTGATCGGTACTGAAGGCTCGGCGGATGCCCGTGCGCAATTGCAGCAGAATCGTCTGGATGCAGCGATGCAGGGCAGCGAAACCATTCCTTACTTGATGTCGCTGGACAAAGGTAAGTACAAGCCGGTGGGCCTAGCGATTTCCAAGCAGTTCACGGGGTTGGGGATTGAGAAGAGCAATACCGAGCTGGTGACGGCGATCAGTGAGGCGTTGCAGGCCATGATTAATGATGGGACGTACGGCAAGATTCTGAAGAAGTGGGATCTTGAGCAGGGTGCGGTGGAAAAAATCACCATCAATGCCGGCCAGTAACAACGCATAACCCTGTGGGAGACGGGCTTGCCCGCGATTGCGGGTTGTAGCCGCTGCCGAGGCACGAGGCTGCGATGGGCTGCGCAGCGGCCCCTATGGGCGGTCCTGCGGACACGCATCGCAGCCTCGTGCCTCGGCAGCGGCTACAACCCGTTTTCGCGGCTCGCTCGCGCCCACTGGGATACATGTTGTGTATGAAAGATCGTAGTCAGCCCCAAGAATAAGGACACTCGCCCCACCGTGGCCACCTACTCCCTGGTAATCCGCCGCCTGATGATCTGCTCGGTGACGATCGTCGTCAGCCGCGCCATGACCAGCCCCTTGCTGGCCCTTTTACTGAGCACACGCCTGGGCCTCAACCAGCAAGACATCGGCTTGCTGATGGGCATCGCGGTCTTCATCGCTACGCTGCTCGGGCTCTACGGCGGCTACATCATCGACCGCCTGGAAAAGCGCAAGCTGCTGATCCTGGCAATGCTCTCCAGCTCCATCGGTTTTCTGTTGCTGACTTTTGCCAGCAACCTGTACCTGACCACCCTAACCCTGGTAATCACCGAAGCGGCCTCGGCACTGTTCCTGATTGGCTCCAAGGCGATCATCAGCGAGAACCTGCCGGTGGGCCAGCGGGCCAAGGTATTTTCCCTGCGCTATACCCTGACCAATGTCGGCTATGCGACCGGCCCCATGCTCGGCGTGGTGATTGCCGGCCAGTTTCCCTTGGCGCCCTTTCTGATCGCCAGTGCGATTGCCTTTGGCAGCCTGTTCCTGATGATCGGCATCCCGCCGACCCAACGCGACGACAGCAACAAACCGTTGAGCTTCCTCAGCACCCTGCGGACGTTGCGCAACGATCGCACGTTGATTCTGTTTACCGGTGGCAGCCTGTTGAGCACCATTGTCCACGGGCGCTATACCCTGTATCTGTCACAGTTTTTGCTGGTGGCCTACAAGCCGGAGAACGCGCTGAAAATTCTCTCTGCCGTGCTGGCTTGCAATGCCATCACGGTAATTTTGATGCAGTATCAGATCGGTCGTTTTCTCAAGCGTGAACAGCTGCGGTATTGGATCGTGCTGGGCACTTCGCTGTTTATTGCCGGGTTGATCGGCTTCAGCATGGCGGACAGCCTGGTGTCGTGGTGCATCGCGATGTTTGTGTTCACTTTGGGGGAGATGATCATTTATCCCTCCGAGTTCCTGTTTATCGACACCATCGCTCCCGACGCGCTGCGCGGCAGCTATTACGGTGCGCAGAACCTGGCGGCATTTGGCGGGGCGTTAAGCCCGGTGATTTGCGGATACCTGCTGATCAACGCGGCACCGGCGAGCATGTTTTATGTATTGAGCGGGCTGACGGCGGTGGGTGGGACGTTGTGTTTCGTAGCCGCTGCCGAGCACGCGAGACTGCGGCTACAATAGCGAAACCTCTCACGGACCCGAGCCCCATGAAATTCGACACGGCCTACAGCCTGAATCTCGACGACAAGCTGTCGATCTACGACGTGCGAGACCTGAATTTCGACGAAACCACCGCCTTCGACTCCGACAAGGACAGTTTCCTCTGCCCCAACGATGAATGCCGGGCGGCGTTCGCGGCCAGCAATGTGCTGACCACCTTCAACGCGAAAAACGTCAATTACCGGCGCACGCCGCACTTCAAGAACACCCCCAGCACTCACCATATCGACGGCTGCCGCTACGCCAGTCACAAGGCGGGCACGGCTGAAACCGAGGACGAACGTGAGGAAAACTTCCCGTCGGAATTTGTCCTGACGCGGCGTGAGTACGAACGCAAAACACCTGTGCCAGGCACCGAGGCCGTTGCCTTACAGGATCTACCGAAAACACCTTCAGTCCGCACTAACACATCCCGGAGTTCCAGCGACACCACTCCGGACAAGACCAGTGTCTTCGCCCACCCGGTGGAATGCTACGTGTCCAACATCGACGACAAGGACAAGCTCAAGGGCATGCCGTTGAAGATAGGTGAGACCACTGCGACCTACTGGACTTTTTTCAAGAAGATCGAGTATTTGCAGGACAACAAGGGTTTGATCTACTGGGGCCGGATCAAGGAGATCAAGGACTACACCAGTAGCTTGCGTATCGACTTCGAAAAGAAAGTCTGGCTCGACAAGAAGCCCTACTCGGTCAACGTTTACCTGAATAAAAAATTGATCGAGAACTACCGCAAGCGCAAGGCGTTCCTGGAGCAGATCAAGGCCGCAGTGGGCAGTGAACGGCCGTTATATTGCTTCTTCTATGGAGTGACACCGGAGTTGAAACATGTGCCGAGCAAGAAGAACCCCGAGCAGACATTCGGCGTATTCAGCGCCGATATCGAGAACCTGGATCACCTGATTATTCGCGAGGCGCCGGGCCTGGAAGCCTAGGTTTCATCAGTTCCACCTGCTCAGCAGCATCAACCGCAGCTCTGCCGAAAAAAAACGAGTTGATGAGCGGTCAAAACAACTGTACAAAAACACAGTATAGTTTGTCCTCCTCGTCGAACTCTGGAGAAAACCCATGTCCTCTCTGGCAATGAGCAGCCCCGTAGAACAGCAAATCGTCCTTCATCAATTCACCCCACGGCACAGTGTCCAGGCCCGCGCGATGCTGGGCTGGAGCCGGGAAGATTTCTCCCGTGAGTCCGGGGTGGATACCATCACCCTTCAACGCTTTGAAAGCCATGCCGAGGTGAGTGACGAAACCCACCTCACCCTGGCATTTCGCCTGGAGGCCGAAGGCCTGGTGTTTTTCCCGGGATTTGCGCCGGGCTGGGGCATGAGTGTGCGGGCTTGCGCGACCACCACGGAGCCGGCCTTCAAAGGGATTATCGCCCGGTTTATGGACTCGACAACGGCGTCAATGGACCCAGCAATACCTCAACCGAAGGGGGCGTAGAGTCCAGTCGAATGACCGGGTGATGCGCGCCCTCCTCCAGGTTTCGCGCCGAACGTTAACCGTCGAGAACTCAAGTCTGTAACAACACCTGTTGACAGCCTTGCACCAGCGCCGCCAAGCGGTTACCGGCCCAATGGGCCCCGTAGAACCAGACAGAAGTCGCAGCCCCATCGGAATCCGTACCGGTGGGCACACACACGCTTGGATTACCGGAAGTGGCGGCCCGATGAAAAGCGGCGCTTTTTGCATCAGAGACCAACATGTCCAGACGATTTTCCGTTACTCGGTCGTTAATCTCATTGCTCAAATCAAGTGTGAAATGACGCGTGTCATCCACCAGAAGAGCATGCACCGGCACCAATTGCGCACCTGCTATTCGCAGCGAATTCAGTACCAGGGCAAAATGTGCGCTGTGCTCGATCGTCTCCCGAACATCGCCTGAAACGTACTCGCAGGCAAAACCGATACGGCTGCCCGCCAGCGACAGATTATGTTTCAAGTAGCCGGCGTCGGTAACCGGAGGGATCTCGACCATCACCGGTCCTTCGGGGTCGACCTCGCTCGACGCTATCAGTGAAAGCGAGGGATCACGCACGGTACGCATCATAGGTCCCGGGATGTCGAACCTGGGCCCATACCCCCGGTGATCAGCACCAAAATCGAGGCCATGTTGATGGGAACTCGAATCGACAATCGCACCACCGCCCTGGGTACCAAATACCAGTCGCGCCGAACCAGCCTCACCGACCTTGCCCGTTACGGGGTCGCAAGATCCGGGAACAGCGTCCGTCCCAGGCACCGACGACCTGAACACACACGGCGCACCCACTGATATGGCTTTCCTACACTTCTCGTCCATAGACGCTCACTCCTCGAAATGACCCTTTCAAGAAATGATTGCATCCTTTTCTCACGCTTGTCGCAGGCCGGAAACACCTTGCAACTGCCTTTTCTTCATCGCAGCGCCAGTAGCTGAATAGCCATCATCCGCTGACACGTCCCTCACCGCTGACGTGCTCCACCTCCAACCACCAGGCTTGCCCGCGTTCCGGTTGATTGAGCATGAACGCCTGCCCCATGGGCGGCGTGGCAATCGACACATTGCGCTCCCAAGCCAGAGCCATGATGCGGTCAAAGGGTTCGTGCCAGGCATGGAACGCCAGGTCGAAGGTGCCATTGTGGATCGGCAGCAACCAGCGCCCCTTGAGGTCGATATGGGCCTGCAACGTTTGCTCGGGCTGCATGTGAACGTGGGGCCAGTCGACGTTGTAAGCACCGGTTTCCATCAAGGTCAGATCAAACGGCCCGTACTGTTCGCCGATGCGTTTGAAGCCATCGAAGTAGCCGGTATCACCACTGAAAAAGATCCGTCGCGCACCATCGATCATCACCCAAGATGCCCACAAGGTCTGGTTGCCATCAAACAGGCCGCGCCCGGAGAAGTGCTGGGCCGGGGTGGCGACAAAGCGGATGCCGTCCACTTCAGTGCCCTGCCACCAATCCAGTTGCCGCACTTTGCTGGCGTCCACACCCCACTTAATCAACGTGTCACCCACCCCCAGCGGCGCCAGGAAATGGTGGGTCTTCTCGGCCAGTTGCACCACGGCCTTGCGGTCCAGGTGGTCGTAATGGTTGTGGGAAAGAATCACCGCTTCAATCGGCGGCAGCTCTTCGAGGCTGATAGGAGGCTGGTGAAAACGCTTGGGGCCGGCCCAACTGAAGGGCGATGCGCGCTCGGCGAATACCGGGTCGGTCAGCCAGAATTTGCCGCGCATTTTCAGCAAGACCGTGGAGTGGCCAAGGCGAAATATGCTGTGATCAGGGGCAGCAAATAACTGCTCACGGGTCAGCGGCTGCACCGGGATCTCGCCCACAGGCCGTGTGCTGCGGGGCTTATGGAAGAGCATTTTCCAGAAGATCTGCAAGGTCTTGCCAAAGCCCCCATGCGGTACCGGGGTGCCATTGCTGAAGTGACCTGGCTGCGGTTCCGAACGTTTGGACGCTGAAGAAGGGTCGAGACGGGTTGAGATTGTGGCCATTACGGAGTGACTCCTGCCGACATGTCGGTCAACAACTACACTGCACAGTGTAGTTTCAAGATTGCAACAAAATCTATAGCAAGTAAACTACTGAGTGTAATTTTCTCTCAAGAGCCGAACGCGACCCATGACCGCCCCCCTGCGCCTCACCGACCGTAAACGCGAAGCCATTGTGGCGGCTGCCATCGCCGAGTTTCGCGACAACGGTTTCGAGGTCACCAGCATGGACAAGATCGCCGCCACCGCCGGCGTGTCCAAGCGCACCGTGTACAACCACTTCCCGAGCAAAGAAGAGTTGTTCACCGAGATCTTGCACAAGCTGTGGGCCAGCAGCGTGGCGCAACTGGACGTCAGCTACAACAGCGTGCATCCCTTGCGCGACCAGTTGCGTGTGCTGCTGGAGGCGAAAATGAAGATGATGTCGGACACCAACTTCCTCGACCTGGCCCGCGTGGCGATTGCCGCAACCATCCACTCCCCGGAACGGGCCCAGGACATCGTCAACCGCCTGAGCGAACGGGAAGAAGGTTTCACCTTGTGGGTACGCGCCGCCCAAGAGGATGGCCGGCTCAAGGCCATAGACCCCTGCTTCGCTGCCCACCAGGTGCAAAGCCTGCTCAAGGCCTTCGCATTCTGGCCGCAGATCACCCTTGGCCAGCCCATCCTTGACGCCGCCACCCAAGCCAGCGTCATCGAATCGGCAATGGACCTGTTCCTGGCCGGCTACGAGATCGTCGACCAGCGCTGATACGCTCGGCCTCCTCCTCCACAGATCCTGTTGCCGGTACGACATCGGCGTGTCGTTTTTGCTCTATTACGGCCGTCTGCGACGCAAATGGCCTGGAAGGACACTGATTATTCCGGCGTGAATAACTGACAATATTCACCGGCACTATCCGCCCCCTGGTATTCCCGATATCGCACACCTTCGTATCCGCAAAAGAACATCTGACCCAGGAATCTATGGAAAACCAACGAGGCAAAGGGCTGTCATTTGCCAGACGTATCTACAGGCCAAGGATCATCGGCCTGGGCATCGGCTGCTTCAGTGTCGCTGCTGCCCTGTACCCGCTGCAGATGCCAGACTGGGTTTGGGGCTTTTTGATATTCAACGGGTTTGTCTGGCCGCACTTGGCGTATCAGCTCTCGACTCGCTCCGAATTCCCCTACCACGCTGAACGACGCAACATACTGTACGACTCGCTGTGTGGCGGGTTCTGGGCTGCGGCCACGCAGTTCACACCGCTGACGGCCGTGACCATCTTGTCGATGATGGTCATGAACAACTTCGCCTCCGGCGGTAAGCGCATGTTTATCCGCGGCACAATGGCTCAAGTGGTTGGCGTCGGCCTGGCGTGGCTATTATTCGGCGTCAGCTTCAACGGCGATGTCAGCCGCACCGAAGTCTACGCTTGCCTGCCGATGCTGATGTTCTACCCGATGGTACTGGGTATGGTCTGCTATCGCTTGGCGATCAAATTGTCGGAACACAAGCGCGCCTTGAGCGCCCTGAGCCGCACCGACAGCCTGACCGGCCTGCTCAACCACGGGTCCTGGAAAGACTTGCTGCACTTGAAGTTTCACAAGTGCCAGCAACAACACACACAGGCCACCATCGCCCTGATCGATATCGACCACTTCAAACAGATCAATGACACCTACGGACATATCATCGGCGATGCGGTACTGCGCCAGTTGAGCCTGGAGTTACGAAGCAACCTGCGGAAAAACGACCTGGCCGGGCGTTACGGAGGGGACGAGTTCTGTGTGATTCTTCCGGATATACCGCTGGAACAGGCGGCTCTGATCATGAACCGTATGCGGGAAGTGTTCAGCAACTACCGCAATCCCGAAATCCCCGAACTACGGGTCAGCCTGAGTATCGGCCTGGCGTCCTTCCGACCGGCCTTCACTGACGCCGCGATGTGGCTCAATGCTGCGGACAAAGCGCTGTATGCCGCCAAGGACACCGGCCGCAATCGGGTCAACGTCGACGAGTACATGATCGCCCATTCCGCCTGAAGTCCGTTTCACGACATCTCGTCCGATGAAGGCATAGGTATCGACACATTTATTCAATCCCCTGAAAGCCCTGTAGCCGCTGCCGAGGCACGAGGCTGCGATAAGGGCCGAAGGACCTTCGGCAATTTCAAGAGACTGGCGACTGCTGCGCAGCCGATCGCAGGCTGCGCCAGCGGCTACAGGATCGACACAGCCCCTGTATCCGCTGCCGAGGCAGAAAGCCAAGTTTTCAAAGTTGTGTAGATACCGCTGTCGATGAAGGGCGCAGTTGCCGGTGCCGGCGACAGGAATCTTCATGTGTCAGGCTCGGTCTATAGTGCTTCACTGTGTTACTTAGATCGATGACTCGAGCCCGCCATGACCCCAGACAAACCTGAAGCAGCCCCCGCCAGCAAAGTCGACCACCTGCGGTTTCACCGCGCCCATGCCCACCTTGGGCCGACGTTTGGCAACGACACCTTTGCCTTGAAAGCAGAAGCCTTCGCCCGGTTCTTTGGTACGCCGACCTTCCTGGGTGCGCAAACGGCGATTGTGATCCTTTGGGTCGTGCTCAACATGACCGGCATCACTCACTTCGACGTCTATCCATTCATCCTCCTCAATCTGGCGTTCAGCTTGCAATCGGCCTACGCCGCGCCGCTGATTCTACTGGCCCAAACCCGCCAGGCTGCCCGGGACAAGGCCCAGTCCGATGCCGATGCACAGCACCGTGAGGCCCTGGCCATTGCTAACACCGAACGCCAGGCCCAGGCGGCGCAGACCACGCGACAACTGATGGATCTGCTGGAGCAGAACACCCGGCTGACCGAGATGACCAAGCAGCTGACTGAGCGTATTGAAGGCCTGACCTCGGAAATGCATGATCACTTCGTGCGCAAGCCCTAATTCCCGCGAGGCGGCAACCGCACATGCCGCCCCAGCTCATCAAACAACGTCACCACCGAGCGCAGCGCCCGGCAATCGGGCCGCGTCAGCAGCCACAGGGCTGTGTCATGCCCTGCCAACGCTGGCCCCAACGGCAGCAGGCCCTGACTTTCCCCCAGCAGGTAATCCGGCAACGCCGCCACACCCAGCCCCGCCCGCACCAACTCGGCAACCGACAGCATGCTGTTACAGCGATAACTGAGCACGACCCCGGGCAAGTGCTGACGGCGCCAGGCGACGGTGGGGTGATCCGGCAAAAAGTCATCCGGGGCAATCCACGCCAAGGCCGTCAGATCATCGGTTGCATGCTGTTGCACATAACGGGCGCTGGCACAGATCCGATAAGACACCGTGCCCAGGCACCGCCCCACCAGATGCTCCGGCGGCGCCGTAGTCAGGCGCAAGGCGACGTCTGCATCACGCCGACTGAGGTTGGCAAAATCGTTAGAGGTGCTCAGTTCCAGGGTCAGCGCCGGGTAGTTGGGCATGAACTGTCCCAAGGCCGGTAGGAGCAGGCCTTGCAGCACGGAGTCGGTGCAGGTCAGGCGCACGGTGCCGCTGATCACTTCGCCACCCTGCTCCACCCCGATACGTGCGGCATCCAGCGCCTGTTCGGCACGCTCTGCCTGTTCGGCCAAGGTGGTGGCGAGCGTCGTGGGCAAGTAACCGCTGCGGCCTTTTTCAAACAGGGTCTGGCCCAAGGCCGCCTCCAGCCGCCGCACCGCGCGAAACACAGTGGACACATCGACCCGCAACAACCCTGCTGCCCGCGCCAGGGTACCGCCGCGTACCAGGGCGAGGACCAGCGAAAGGTCAGGGTAGTCGATTCGATAGTGCGTGGCTGCATTGAGCATATGGATAAGCGCCAATATAGATTGCGTGAACGCCAATCTATAGTGAGCACCTGGACTCAACAAGCCATAGGGAACACGCGATGAAAAAGACCTCTCTGCACCTGGGCCTGATCGGCGATCACGACCCAAAAGTCACTGCCCATCAGGCCATTCCTGTGGCGCTGCAACAGGCTGGAGAAGTGTTGGGCTTGACGGTCCAGTTTGACTGGTTGACCACCGACACCATCAAGTCCACCGAGCAATTACAGGCCTTCGATGGTTTCTGGGCCATCCCCGCCAGCCCCTACCGCGACCTGGACGGCGCGCTTCTGGCCATCCGTTACGCCCGCGAACAACAACGTCCGTTCCTCGGCACCTGCGGCGGTTTTCAACATGCGGTGCTGGAATATGCCCGCAACGTTCTGGGCTGGTCCGATGCTGAACACGGTGAACTGGCGCCCAACGCACCGCGCGCCGTCCTCACACCCCTGAGCTGTGCTCTGGTTGAAGCCACCGACAGCATCCACCTGCGCGAAGGCTCGCGTATCGCCAAGGCCTACGGCACCCTTGATATCCATGAAGGCTACCGCTGCCGCTACGGCGTTAACCCTGACTTTGAAAGCGCGCTGCTGGCAGGCGCCTTGCGCGCCACCGGCCATGACGCCACCGGCGACCTGCGAGCACTGGAGCTGGAAGGCCATCCGTTTTTTGTCGCCACCTTGTTCCAACCGGAGCGGGCGGCCCTTAAAGGCACCCTCCCACCACTGGCCATCGCGCTGCTCAAGGCCTGCCAGGAGGTATCGGCATGATTCACCACTGGATGAATGTGGGAGTCCCCGCCACATCTTCGACGTAGCGCTGTCGCGCAGCAAACTGGGACTTCTGTGGCGAGCGGGCTTGTCCCGCGTTGGGGTGCGAAGCGCCCCTGATGAAGACGAATGCGGTGTATCAGGCACTCCTCTGCGCCTGGTTTTGGGGCTGCTGCGCAGCCCAACGCGGGACAAGCCCGCTCGCCACAAGAATGCGGTCGCCTGAAATTGTTTATGCAGGACTCAAGACTTTAGGGTGAAATTTTAACCCTTTAAAATCAGTAAGTTATTTTAAGTTTGATAAGAGCTGGCTTGCCTGCGATGCAGACACCTCGGTCTATCAGACAGACCACAGTGATGCTATCGCAGGCAAGCCAGCTCCCACATTTTGATCTTCGTCATGCCAAAGATTGTGTCCGTTCAATTGACCAGACTGCGTACCGCACTGATCTGTGGAATCTCCACCCGGCGCATATACACCCGTAGTGGATCAGTGATGTTGATACGGTCATCGATATTCTGATCCAGCAGCAACCGGATACGCTGGCGAGACAACGTCATGGTCTGCTGATCGACGGGTTGCCAGACGAATTCGGCGGTAGGAATGATGCCGTCATCGGCGACGTCCATGCCGAAGGCATCTTCGCTGAATCGCACGATATAGTGACCGGTCTTGCGGTTCAGCCCGACGAAGCCGTTGAGTTGGTCGGCGGCCTGGCAGATAAGCTCGGAGGTGATGCGCATGGTAAACCTCACTGAAAAGTCCCACGGGGACTGGAAAGATGGTTTACACGCGTGGCAAGAAAGGTATTGCCCTCTAATGGGGCAACTCGAGCCAAGAGTACTGCAAAGCACGACACAAAAGCGCAGAAAAATGGCCCACGCGCACGTTAATGTCGGTTTGGTGATAGCGCCTTTCGCAATCAATTGTTAAAAAGGAGCCCTTCTGACGCTACCTCCACGAAAGGACCTCGCCTATGCCTGCCACGTTTACCAAGAGTGCCCTGCTGCTTGCCCTGATGCTGGGCCTTGGCCACGCACAGGCTAGCCCAATCAGCCCGGTTGAATTGGCGACCAATGTGGGTATCCCCCATCCAGCGGTGATTGCCCACCGTGGCGCGTCCTTTGACGCACCGGAATCCACTGCCGCGTCCTACAAAGTCGCACGCGACCTGGGTGCCGACTACTTGGAAATGGACCTGCAACGCAGCAAGGACGGCGTACTGTTCGCCCTCCACGACAACAACCTGCAACGCACCACCGACGTGGCCACCAAGTTCCCTGATCGCAAGGACAGCCCGGCCAACGAATTCACCTGGGAAGAACTGCAAACCCTCGACGCCGGCAGTTGGTTCAACGCCGCTTACCCGGATCGGGCGCGGCCAGGTTTTGTAGGATTGAAGATTCAGTCCCTCGACCAAATCATCAAAATCGCCGAAGGCAACCCGCAACACAAGCCTGGCCTGTACATCGAAACCAAGGAGCCAAAACAGTTTCCTGGAATCGAAGCCGACCTGAAAAACAAGCTGCTGGACAAAGGCTGGCTGAGCTCCGCCGGCTCCAAGCTGGGCAAGAGCAACACCGGTGTGGGCCAAGGCAAAGGCCGCGTGGTGCTGCAGACCTTCGAGAAGGAAAGCCTGAAAAAACTCCAGGAAGAAATGCCCAACACCCCGAAAATCCTCCTGTTGTGGGTCGGTGAAGGCAGCATCGAACCCAAGTCCAAGGTGACCTTCGCCGAGTCCGGTGAACCCACCAAAGCCGCTTACTACGCCAAACAAGAGCCGAAGGACAAGGGCGAGTTCGAAAAATGGGTCGACGAGGCCAAGAACCTCGGCGCCATCGGCACCGGTCCATCGGCGTTGCTGACTGACCAGGGTGATCAGAGTTATTCGGACCTGGTCCAGCCATGGATGAACCAGATGACCCACGACAAGGGCATGCTGGTGCACGTCTACACCGTCGATGAGCCGGTGGACTTCAAGAAGGTGATGGACGCGGGGGTTGATGGCATCTTCACCAACCGCGCTGGCGAACTGCTGAAGTACTACAAGCGCTGGCCGTCCTCGAGCGTGTCGGATCTGCTGCAGGACAATGGTTACTGAGTCGGTGTGCCATTAAGGATGAGTTAAGTTGCGCCGGTTAATCTGGCGCCACTTAAACAAATCACCCCAAGGATCCATACCATGAAGAACCTTACTGCCCTGTTCGCCGCTGCTGCCCTGACCCTCACCGCCGGTTTCGCCCAAGCCGACGTTCGTCCAGACCAGATTCCGGCGCTGCTCAAATCCGGCGAGGTCATGGCGTTCGAGAAGCTCAATAGCGCCGCCCTGGCCAAGCACGCGGGTGCCACCATCAACGACACCGAGCTGGATCACGAAGCCGGCCGCCTGGTCTACGAGGTCGATCTGACCGACACCACCGGTAAGAAGTGGGACGTGAAGCTGGACGCCAAGACCGGCGAAGTCCTGGAAAACAAGCAAGACACCTGATTTACCCTTTCGAAAACGCCGCGCCGCCCTCGGGCCGCGCGGCGTTTTTATGCGCATCTCCAAACGGTCACAAAACCGTCAAATCCACTTGCCATGATGCGCTCAAGTGAACCTGTGAAATTCCCTACAGGCGCTTTCCCTGCGAGCCTCCATGAACCACAGCATCGACCACAGCCATCAGGATTCCGATCTGTTTGGCTTGCTTTACGGTTTTCGTTTTCGTCCGGGTGAAAAAGGCGAGCAGATCGATTCAGCCACTGCACTCGCAGCCTTGCAGCAACCCGGTGACCCCGAGGAGTTTCTCTGGCTGCACTTGAACCTGGCCCACGCCGCTTGCGAGCGCTGGATGCAGGCGCACCTGGAGCTGCCTGCAGAGTTCTTCGAAGCCTTGCACGAAGGCTCGCGCTCCACCCGCATCGAACACGTGGACTCGGCCTTGCTGGCGGTGGTCAACGACGTGGTGTTCAACTTCAGCAGCATGGTGTCTTCGGACATCTCCACTTTGTGGGTCTGCGCCCGTAGCCGCCTGCTGATCAGCGCGCGCCTGCAACCGCTGCATTCGGTGGACAAGCTGCGCTCGTCGGTCAAAGCCGGCGAACGTTTTCGCTCGCCCCTGGAGTTGCTGGTGCACCTGTTACGAGACCAGGGCGAAGTGCTGACGCAGATCGTGCGCCAGACCAGCATCAGCGTCGACCATATCGAAGACCAATTGCTGTCCTCGCGATTGTCTACCAACCGCGCCGAGCTGGGGGCCATGCGTCGGGTGCTGGTGCGCCTGCAACGGCTGCTGGCCCTGGAGCCGGGCTCGTTGCTGCGACTGCTCAATCGCCCGCCCCAATGGCTTCAGAAAGAAGACGTGAAGGAGTTGCGCAAGTCCACCGAGGAGTTTGCGTTGATCATCAACGACCTGATGGCATTGGGAGAGCGGATCAAACTGTTGCAGGAAGAGATCGCCGCCAACCTCAACGAGCAAAGTAACCGCACGTTGTTCACCTTGACCGTGGTGACGGTGCTGGCCTTGCCGATCAATATCATCGCCGGTTTTTTTGGCATGAACGTGGGGGGCGTACCGCTTTCCACGGACCCTGAGGGGTTCTGGATTCTGGTGGCATTGGTTGCCACCTTTACCCTGATTGCCGGGCGCTGGGCCTTCAGAAAACGCAAAGATTACTGAAGCGACCTAACCCTTCCCCCGTAGCAGCTGTCGAGCGCCAGCGAGGCTGCGTAGGCCGCGACTCGGTTCTGGATCTTTCGCGCGTCCTACGCAGCCTCGCTGGCGCTCGACAGCTGCTACGACCACTGAATATTTTATAGACCAGTGGTCACTCTCATTCACCTGAACACTGACTTGCCGCAGCATTTCTGTAACATTTCGCAATGATCATGGGCGACATCCTCCCCACACTGGATGCTCCGGCATGGCCACCCCTTCCCTGACCGCCTCCACGCACGCTGACACGACCGACCCAAGACCCCGCCTGGACAAGAAACCCGGGCTGCTGACAGTGATCATTTTCTTCGCCGTGCTCGCCATGGGCCTGCTGTTCACCGCCTACAGCCTGATGCACGACATGCACGAACTCGGCACCGTCGTCACCACCTGGACCCCGTTCCTGCTGCTGGGCGTAGCACTGTTGATCGCCCTGGGCTTCGAGTTCGTCAATGGTTTCCACGACACCGCCAACGCCGTTGCCACGGTGATTTACACCAACTCGCTGCCGCCGCATTTTGCGGTGGTGTGGTCCGGGTTCTTCAACTTCCTCGGCGTGCTGCTGTCCAGCGGCGCGGTGGCGTTTGGCATCATTGCGTTGCTGCCGGTCGAGCTGATTTTGCAAGTCGGCTCCTCCGCCGGTTTCGCCATGATCTTCGCCCTGCTGATCGCCGCGATCCTGTGGAACCTCGGCACCTGGTGGCTGGGGTTGCCGGCATCGTCGTCCCACACCCTGATCGGCTCGATCATTGGCGTGGGCGTGGCCAATGCCCTGATGCACGGTCGCGACGGCACCAGCGGCGTGGATTGGGGCCAGGCGATCAAGATCGGTTATGCCCTGCTGCTGTCGCCGCTGATCGGCTTCGCTTTCGCCGCCCTGCTGTTGCTGGCCCTGCGCGCCTTCGTCAAGAACCGTTCGCTGTACAAGGCACCGAAGGGCGACACTCCGCCGCCTTGGTGGATTCGCGGCATGCTGATCGCCACCTGTACCGGCGTGTCCTTTGCCCACGGTTCCAACGATGGCCAGAAAGGCATGGGCCTGATCATGTTGATCCTGGTGGGCACCTTGCCGATGGCCTACGCACTGAACCGCACCATGCCTGCCGACCAGTCGCTGCAGTTCGCCGCCGTGGCCGAAGTCACCCAGCAGGCCCTGGTGAAAAGCGCACCGCAAGCCGCCCCGGCCGACTCGCGCGCCACCTTGTCGACTTACGTGCGCACCAAGGAAGCCACTCCGGAGCTGGTGCCCGCCCTCGCCTCCATCACCGGGCATATCGGTGAAGAAGTGAAAGGTTATGGCTCTCTGGCCAAGGTCCCCGCCGAAGCCATGGGTAACGTGCGTAACGACATGTACCTGACCAGCGAAACCATTCGCTTGATGGACAAGGGCAAGGTCGGCAACTTCGACGCCGACACTCAAAACAAGCTGCAACTGTTCAAGCAACAGATCGACAACGCCACACGGTTTATTCCGTTGTGGGTGAAGATCGCCGTGGCGATTGCGCTGGGCCTGGGCACCATGGTCGGTTGGAAACGCATCGTGGTGACGGTGGGCGAGAAGATCGGCAAGACCCACCTGACTTACGCCCAAGGCGCGTCGGCGGAGATGGTGGCGATGCTGACCATCGGTGCGGCGGACATGTACGGTTTGCCGGTGTCCACCACCCACGTACTGTCCTCGGGCGTGGCCGGGACCATGGTCGCCAACGGCGGCGGCTTGCAGATGAGGACCATCCGCAACCTGTTGATGGCCTGGGTGCTGACCTTGCCGGCGGCGATTCTGTTGTCGGGTAGCTTGTATTGGTTGTTTACCAAGCTGTTCTGACACAAAGCGGTTGTAGCCGCTGCGACGGGCTGCGCAGCGGCCCCCGAGGGCGGTCCTGCGACACGCATCGCAGCCTCGTGCCTCGGCAGCGGCTACAACTGCAATTCAGTTGCTGAACAGCCCGCCCATCACCTTCAGCCGTTTTTTGTACACCCGACGCGCCTCCAGCGCCTCCTCCAACGTCACCGCGACAAACCCGGCGCGTTGGTTGGGTTGCATTTGGCCGATCAGATCCAGATCGGCACTGATCACCGTGCCAATCATTGCGTAACCACCTCCCGACACCGCATCCCGATGCAGCACAATCGGCTCCAAACCCGCCGGCACCTGGATCGAGCCGATGGGGTAGCAACTGTCGACAATGTTCGACGGATCCGAGCCTGCGCCAAACGGCTGTTCCCGAGGCTGGAAGCTCAAAGCACTGCCGCCCTTGAAGCGGTAGCCAATGCGGTCGGCCTCCGATCCGACGGTCCAGGGTTCGGCAAAAAAACTGCTTTTCGCTCCCGCCGTCAGCCGCTCGTAATACAGCCCCGGCACCACCCGCAACGTGACCTCACCGCCCACCGACCGACGCAAGGCCATGGGCAAGCTGTTCCCGGCGCGGCCCTTGCCACTGGCAGATCCGATGGGCAGCTCGTCGCCCTCTGCCAGCCGCCGGCCGTGAAAACCACCCAGTGCACCGAGGGTATAGGTGGAGCGGCTGCCGAGCACCAGCGGTACATCAATGCCACCGGCCACCGCCAAATAGGTTCGCGCCCCGGCCTTGGGAAACTCGAACCGCAGCACCTGCCCGGCGCGCACCTGGAAAGCCGTGTCTTGATGCACCACTTCACCGTCCAGGCGCGGCGACATCAGCGCGCCGCTCAACGCCACCAACGCGTCCTGCTGAAACTCGAGCTCCGGCCCGATCAAGGTGCACTCCAATCCCGCTGCATTGGCCGGGTTGCCCACCAGGTGGTTGGCCACGCTCAAGGCGTATTGGTCCAGCGCACCGGACGGTGGAATGCCAAGGTGGTAGTAACCTTCACGGCCAAGATCCTGTACGGAGGTGGCGAGGCCGGGTTTGAGGACCTTGATCATGCCAGCGCCTCCTGCAGGGTTTTCGGATAACCGACAGGGTCGGCGAGGAAGGCATCCAGGGAAAATTCCACCGGGCGGATGCGCAAGTCGAAACGCCCGGCCTCGACCTGCGCGATCGCCACGTCATAAGCCTCGCGGTCCATGGGTTTGAACTGGACGATATCGCCGGGCCGGAAGAACACCATGTGTTCCTTGAGGTAGGCCAGCTGTTGCTCAGGGTCGTAGATCGGCGCCGGCGTCACACCGAACATCTGGTAGCCGCCAGCGCCGCGTACCGAATAGATACACCCGAAACAGCCCCCATGGCCCAGGGTCAGTTTCGGGGTGTCAGTACGCGGGCGCAGGTATTTGGGCACCTGTAACTGGCGCTCGCGTTCCACCATCTGGAACATGAACGGCAGCCCGGCGACAAAGCCGACCATCGAGACAAACCACGGCGCACCACTGTGAGCGGCGATAAAGGCCTCGACATCTGCCAGGCCATTAATACGTGCTGCATACTCCAGATCGGTACCGCTGGGGTCTTGATGACGGTCACGAAAACGCATCAGGGTCTCTAAGGTCCAGGGGTCGTTGTACAGCACCGGAATCTCGATGATCCGCGTGTGCAAGGTACGTTCGGCCACGGCCTGGGCTTCGGCGCTCTGCACCGCATCCAGCAGCACGTGAGGCGCGATGCGGTCCGGGTCGAAACGAATCTGGAATGAGGCGTTGGCCAGGCACACGTCCAGCACACCTTCCAGGGCCAGGCGTTCTACCGCACGGGTGACCGCCATGCCCTTGAAAAAGGCTTCCAGGGACATGCTTTCGCTGACCTCGGCAAACAGGTGCTCATCACCGCCAAAGCTGTAGCGGATCGGGGAAGATTCAGCCATGTCTGTTCCTCTTGGAATCATTATAGAAAGGCAGGCAAAAAATCATCTAACGGTGGTACAGGGCTTATCGTTTTTGTGGTGAGCCCGCGTATTGTGGTGAGCGGGCTTCCTGTGGCAAACGGGCTTGTTGTGGCGAGCGGGCTTCCTGTGGCGAGCGGGCTTGCCCCGCGTTGGGCTGCGAAGCAGCCCCAATAAAATCAGCTCCACTCATCCAGACAGAATACGATGGCAGGTTTCAGGGCTGCTTCGCAGCCCAACGCGGGGCAAGCCCGCTCGCCACAAGAAGCCCACTTGCCACAACTTCGATGCCAGCCCCATTCAGTGCTGTACGGGTGGCCTCCACCAGGTCCAGTGCGCCAGGGGTGTCACTGTGCAAGCAGATGGAATCGAATTCGATGGGCAAATCTTCACCCTCCACAGTCCGCACCAGACCGCTCTGGCAGGCACGCACCACCCGCGCAGCAACGGTCGCCGGATCCAGCGCGCGGACAGTGCGGGTAAAAACGATGGACCCTGAGAGGTCGTACTCACGGTCGGCGTAAAATTCTCGCACCACCGGTTGACCGAGTTCGTTGGCGATGCGCCAGATCACCGAGTTGGGCATGCAGTACAGCAACAGCGTCGGCTCGATGATTTGCAGGTTTTCCACCAGCAGGCGTGCGGCTTCTTCGTCTCGGGCCAGGTGCATGTAGAGTGCACCGTGGGGCTTGATGTGTTGCAGGGAAATACCTTGGGCCCGAGCGATTTCTCGCAGGGCACCCAGTTGGTAGAGGATGTCGTCCACCAGTTCCTGGGCCGGGGCATTGATGTGGCGCCGGCCAAAACCTACCAGGTCGCGAAAGCCGGGGTGGGCGCCGATAGCCACACCCAGTTGCTTGGCGCGCTCGACCGTGCGGCGCATGGTGCCAGGGTCGCCGGCGTGAAACCCGGTGGCGATGTTGGCGGAACTGATAAACGCCATCAGCTCGTTATCCACCCCATCGCCGATGGTCCAGGGACCAAAGCCTTCGCCCATGTCCGAATTGAAATCCACTGCCTGCATCGGGGTTGCTCCGCGAAAGTTCATGCCATGGAAATTAGGCCGCGGCTTGACCCCTTGGGAAGATCTATTATCAGATAGGGTATCTTCTGAAAATCAGATACTCACGTACCCATGTCGCCGCTGGCACAGCCTGCGATCGGCTGCGAAGCAGTCGCGGGGCCTTGCAACCGCCGGAAGGTCCTGCGGCCCTTATCGCAGCCTCGTGCCTCGGCAGCGGCTACAGTCCAGGATTTGTTATGTCCCTCACGCTGCGCCAGGTTCGCTACTTCGTCGCCACCGCCGAAATCGGCCAGATTTCCCAGGCGGCGATCCACCTGAACATCTCCCAGTCGGCCGTGACCACCGCGATCAAGGAGCTGGAAGCCATGCTCGGCGTGCAGCTGTTTGTGCGCTCGGCCCAAGGCATGAACCTGACCGACGCCGGGCGCCACTTTCTCAACCGGGCCTATGTGATTGTGCGCAGCGTCGACGACGCCCTCAACAGCCCGCTGCCGGACTATCGCGCCAGCGGTGTGTTGCGGGTCGCGGCCAGCTACACGGTGCTGGGTTATTTCCTGCCCCACCACTTGCAGCGCATGGCGCACTGGCACCCGGACGTGAACATCGACGTCTTCGAGCAAGAACGCCAGGCCATCGAACACGGCCTGCTGGATGGCCAGTTCGACATGGCCGTGGTGCTCACCGCCAACCTCACCCACCCGGACATCGTCTCGGAAATCCTCTTCAACTCCGAACGCCGCCTGTGGCTGCCCAGCCACCATCCGCTGTGCGAACGCGCCGCTGTCAGCCTCGCGGATGTGGCCCAGGAACCGTACATTTTCCTGACCGTCGACGAAGCCGAACAAAGCGCCATGCGCTACTGGGAACACGCCGGGCAAATGCCCAAGGTGCGGCTGCGCACCAGTTCGGTGGAAGCGGTGCGCAGCATGGTCGCCAATGGCAGCGGCGTGGCGATTCTCTCGGACCTGGTGCACCGTCCCTGGTCATTGGAGGGCAAGCGTATCGAGACCGTGAGTGTGACCGATAAGGTGCCGCCGATGAGCGTCGGCCTGGCCTGGCACCGCGAACGCGTGTTCACCCCGGCAATGCAGGCGTTTCGTGACTATTTCCACGATGCGTTTCTCGCCCCGCAACAGTTGTCAGCCCGCCGTTAACGCGCTTTGCAGCGTGGTGGTCAACCAGTCCATGAAGACCCGCACCCGCAACGGCAGATGCCGTTGACCGGCGTATAGCAGGGAAACATCCATCGAAGGCGCCGGATACTCAGGCAAGACCGCCACCAGCTCACCGCTGGCCAGCAGCTCACGGATCCCCAGGAGCGGCACCTGAATCAGGCCAAAACCCGCCAGGCAGGCCGCTTGATACGCATCCGTGCTGTTGACCGTGACACGCCCGGCCATGTCTATCCGCTGCACCTTGTTGCCTTGCTGGTATTCAAACCCCGACGAGCGCGAACCCAGCGGGCGCACGTAATGCACCAACTGATGATCGGCCAGATCAGCCAACGTTTTGGGCACGCCATAGCGTTGCAAGTATGCGGGGCTGGCGCAGTTGATCATCGGCATGCTGCACAACACCCGTGCCACCACCGACTGGTCCGGCTGCGCTCCCACCCGCAGCACACAATCGAAGCCCTCGGCCAGCAGGTCAACCTGGCGGTCAGAGCTGCTGATTTCCAGATCAATCAGCGGGTGCCGCGCCATGAACTCCGGCAGGCGCGGCACGATCACCATCCTGGCCATGGCGTTGAGCATATCGACGCGGATCCGTCCGCTCAGTTGTGCCTCATCCTGACGAAACAGGCCTTCCAACTCCTCCATATGCGACAGCAAATCCTTGCTGCGCTCATACAACACCCGACCGTCCTGAGTTGCCTGAACCCTGCGTGTGGTGCGCTGCAGCAGGCGGGCGCCGAGCAACGCCTCCAGCGCCTGCACATGTTCGGACACCGTGGAGCGCGGCAAGCCGAGACTCTCGCCGGCCTGGGTGAAACTCGACAGTTCGGTGACGCGGACAAAGGTGCGCAGCAGTTCCAGCTTGTTCATGGGGCGCCCCTGATTGTTCGACTTATCCGGCCAGTGATTCCGGTTCATCCCTATTTATCACGTTATGACCGGACAAATACACTCAGTCCACAATCAATCATTCGCTCCAAGGACTTCACTATGACCCGTAAAATCGCACTCATCACCGGTGCCAGCCGTGGCCTGGGCAAAAGCGCAGCCCTGCACCTGGCCGCACAAGGCGTCGATATCATCGGCACTTACCACAGCAAGGCCGATGAAGCTCAAGCGGTGGCCGCCGAGGTCGAAAAGCTCGGTGGTCGCGCTGCCATGTTGAAATTGGATGTCAGTCAGAGCTCAACGTTCGCAGCCTTCACAGCTGAAGTCGGTGCGTTGCTGAAACAGGTTTTTACCCAGAATCACTTCGACTTCCTGATCAATAACGCCGGTATCGGCGCCCACGCCAGCTTTGCTGACACCAGCGAGGAACAGTTCGATCAGATGGTCGACATCCATCTCAAGGGCCCATTCTTCCTGACGCAAAAACTGCTGCCGCTGATCGCCGACGGCGGCCGGATCCTCAATATCTCCAGCGGCCTGACCCGCTTCAGCCTGCCCGGCTACTCGGCCTACGCCTCGATGAAAGGCGCGATTGAAGTGCTGACTCGCTACCAGGCCAAGGAATTGGGCGCGCGTGGTATCACCGTCAATACCCTGGCGCCTGGGGCGATTGCAACCGACTTCAGTGGTGGCGCCGTGCGCGATAACGCCGACGTCAACGCCTTTGTCGCCGGCAACACCGCCCTGGGTCGGGTAGGCTTGCCAGACGACATTGGCGGGGCGATTTCTACTCTGCTGGCCGACGGCAGCAACTGGATCACCGGGCAACGGGTCGAAGCGTCGGGCGGGATGTTTTTGTAACGCCCTCCTCGCCAGGAGCCGGTACGCCGGCTCCTATGTCGCCAGCGCCCGGCGCTGCACAAACTTCTCCCGCAACACGTCATAACCCCAGTGGTACACATAGGTGTACGGCAGGAAGAACAGCAGCACGCCGATGTCGAGGATGAAGGCCCGCATCAGGCTGATATTCAGCCACGCAGCGATCAACGGCACGGCAAATAGAATCAGGCCGCCTTCGAACATCAACGCGTGCAACACTCGGGTCCAGCCGCCTTCGCTCAATTGCAGCCGCGCTTTAAGGCGATCGAACAGACCGTTGAAGATCACGTTCCAGGTCAGCGCCAAAAGACTGATGGCCAGGGTGACTGCACCCATCTCCAGGGCGGGTCTTCCGGTGATCCACACCAGTAACGGGGTGCAGATCACCAAGGCCAGGCCCTCGAAGCCGATGGCTTGGAAAACGCGTTCAGTAAGGGTTTTGGTAGGGCTCATGACCCGTGCTCCGTGAGTGACTGTGGTTGCTATATTCATACCCAGATCCGATACTTCATAACCAATAACCATCGATCAAGGCGATAGTATGGCTTCCCACGAAGTGCTCCAGGCGTTTGTCCAGGCGGCGACCCAAGGTTCGTTTTCGGCAGCGGCACGCAAACTGGGCAAGAGCCAGTCCACCGTCAGTGCGGCGGTGGCGAGCCTGGAGATTGATCTGGACGTGGTGCTGTTTGACCGCAGCAGCCGCAAGCCGACATTGACACCGGCAGGCCATGTGTTGCTGCAACGGGCCGAGCAGGTGCTGGAGGCCAGCAGCCGTCTGGAGTTGGCAGCCAGTCAATTATCTCAGGGGTTGGAGCCCAAGCTCAGTATCGCGATGTCCGATACGTACCAGTCGGACCGGTTTGAAACGGCCCTCAGCGCCTTTGAGCAGCGCTATCCGGACCTGGAGCTGGAATGCCTGATCGCCGAATGCGAAGACCTGATTGCCTTGGTGCAAAGCGGTCGGGCGCAGATTGCCTTTATTGAGATGCAAGAGGTGTATCCGCCGGACCTGACCCGTGCGCCTGTGGAAGAACGCACGGAAATCGCCCTGTTTGTTGCCCCCAAACACCCCCTGGCGAATCTTGAAGATATCCACCCGCACACCTTGCAGCAACACCGTGAACTGCGCCTGGCGAGCGTCATCAACCCTAATGAAACCCGCGCCATCGGCCGGGTGTGGTCGGCACCCAGCTACCTGATGCTGATGGAAATGGCGCAACTGGGTTTCGGCTGGGCACCGTTGCCGCGTTGGCTGGTAGAACGCTTTGGCAATGCCAGCCTGAAAGAGCTCAAAGTCCGCGGCTGGCCGCGTGCGGTGGCCGTGGATGCACTGTGGTCACGCCAACATCCACCCGGCCCGGCAGGAAGCTGGTTGTTGCAGAAAATGCTCGAATAACGCATCAAGCCGCCTCGGTTTGCGGCGGCCAGTGCACAGTTCCCACATTATTCCGACTGACGGAGCTCAGCCAAACGCCCCTCGATAAAACGTCGTTCCGGGTCTTGCTGGGTGAGCGCCAACGCCTTTGCATACGCGACTCGCGCTTCCTCCACCCGCCCCAACTGCCGACAAAACTGCCCGCGCGCCGAATAGGCCAGGTGATAGTCCAACAACTCACCTCGCCCCAAAATCCTGTCCACCTGCTGCAACCCCACCAACGGCCCATCCCGCATGGCCATCGCCACCGCGCGATTGAGTTCGATCACCGGCGACGGCGCCGCCCTGAGCAGCACGTCATAGAGCCCGACAATCTGCGGCCAATCGGTTTCGCCAGCGCTCTGCGCTTCTGCATGTACAGCAGCAATCGCCGCTTGCAGACAGTAAGGTCCGAACCTGCGTGTAGTCAGCGCTTTCTCCACCAGAGCACAACCTTCAGCAATCAGCGAAACGTCCCACAGCGAACGGTCCTGTTCATCCAGCAGTACCAGTTCACCGCTGGCCGAAGTCCGTGCCGGGCGCCGGGACTCGTGGAGCAGCATCAGCGCCAGCAGCCCCATCACTTCAGGCTCCGGCAACAACTCCATCAATAATCGCCCCAGACGAATAGCTTCCCGCGTCAGGTCTTCCCGGGTCAAATCAGCGCCCACGGAGGCTGAATACCCTTCGTTGAACACCAGGTAAATTACCTGTAACACGCTGTCCAGACGCTCAGGCAACTCAGCCAGGGACGGCACTTGATAGGGGATTTTCGCCTCGCGGATCTTGCCCTTGGCCCGCACGATACGCTGGGCGATGGTAGCCGGCGTGGCCAGGAAGGCCCGGGCGATTTCCTCGGTGGTCAGGTCGCAGATTTCCCGCAAGGTCAGCGCCGCCTGGGCATCCGCCGCCAACGCCGGGTGGCAGCAGGTGAAGATCAGGCGCAGGCGGTCATCTTCCACGTCGTCATCACTCCAATCGACCTCTTCCAACTCCTCGGCCTGCGCCAGCAACGCCGGCTGGGACGCGGCAAAACGCGCCTGCCGACGCAAGCGATCGATGGCCTTGAAGCGTCCGGTAGACACCAGCCACGCGCGGGGGTTGGCCGGCACGCCGTCCTGCTGCCAACGCTCGACCGCCACGAAGAACGCCTCGTGCAAGGCCTCTTCAGCGAGGTCGAAATCGCCGAGCAGGCGAATCAGGGTGGCAAGAATGCGCCGTGATTCGCTGCGGTAGACGGCCTCGACCTGAGCCTTGACGGTCAATCGGGCATGCCTTGGGTCACCAGTGTCACCAGCCGATCCAGGCTCTGGCCCCAGCCTTCATGAAAACCCATGGCCTCATGCGCCTGTTTGTCTTCGGCGCTCCAATGCATGGCGCGTGCGGTGTAGAGGGTCTTGCCATCGACGTCTTCAAAGGTGACTTCGGCGCTCATGAAGGGCTTACCCGACGGAATCCAGCCCGGGCTGAAGGCATCGGTAAACACCAGGCGATGTGGCGCAGAGATTTCCAGAAACACACCCTGAGTCGGGTATTCGCTGCCATCGGGCGCACGCATCAGGGTGCGAAACAGCCCACCCACCCACAGGTTCATTTCGCACTCGGGCGTGGTCATCCCGTGAGGGCCCCACCATTGTTGCAGCAAGGCCGGCTCCGTCCAGGCGCGAAACACCCGACTGCGGGGTGCGTCAATCAAACGGCTGATGGACAATTCAAACTCGGCGGGCTGCGCGCCCGCCAGGGCTTGGGTATTCATGGGTAAATCTCCTGAGTTTTATGATTGTTTTGATCAGAGATTCAACTCGCGCACCGGACGCACTTCCACACTGCCCACCCGGGCCGCCGGAATGCCACCGGCGACCTGGAGCGCTTCGTTCAGGTCCTTGGCATCAATCAGATAGAACCCGGCAAGCTGTTCTTTGGTTTCAGCGAACGGGCCGTCGGTGATCGACAGCTTGCCATTGCGCATACGCACGGTGGTGGCGGTCGTGACGGATTGCAGAGCCTCGGCGGCAAGCATCCGGCCACTGCCCTGGATCGACTCGGCGTAGGCAAAGCACTCGGGGTCCTCAGGGCTTTCGGGCAGGCTGTGGAGCAACCGCTCGTCGCTGTAGACCAAGCATAGATACTTCATACGTTTCTCCGTTTTCGGACTATCAACTATGGCTGCGAATCGGCGATTTGCCGATTTTCCCGACGATCAGGGTTCCAGCTCGAACAATGCCGTGCCGGTTTGCATATCAAAGGGCGCCGACCAGTGCTCATGAACCACCCGCCATTGCCCATTGATGCGCTGATAACCCGCCGTAACGCGCATCCAGCACGCCTTCACTACGCCGTCCGGTCCGGCACCGCCGCAGTGCGCCAGCCAATGGGCGAAGGCACTGTCGGCAGCCGGCACGATGTGCAACTGATGAAACTCGAAAATACCCGGGCCGGGGCACATTTCCATGCACGCCTCCCAATGCGCGCGGTAGGCGGCCTTGCCTTTGAATTGCAGGGCGCCAACAGCATCGAACGAGACGATATCGTCGGCGTAGAAGCTGACAATACGCTCGATATCCTTTGCCATCACGGCCTGCTGCCAGTGTTCGATCAAGGTGCTGATTTCGGTTTTAACCTGGGTGTTCATGGCGATACTCCTTCATGGGAAAAATCACTACAGACACCCTTAGTCGAGTGAGCCGTCGGCAAATCGACACGCTCGCAAAAAATAAATGCGGGCACAACAAACCCGCTAGAATTTGCGACCTCTCTGTAGGAACCTGGATATATCACCCATGGAAACCCGCCTCGTTGCCTATGAGACGCTGACCGCTGCCCAGCGCCAGCAACTCAGTGCTCTTGAAGTCCACCCCGAACAACTGCCGTTTTCCGGCGATATCTACTGCGCGCTGAACACCCTGCTGGTCAACCCCAGCCTCGGTGTCAAAGGTTTCGCACTGCTGGCCGAAGACATCCCTGTGGCCTTCCTCCTGCTCAAACGCCCACCCTGCCTGCCCCACTGGGCCGACGAACACAGCGCCACCCTGCACGCCCTGCAAGTCGACCGCCACAAACAAGGCCAGGGCTTCGGCAAAGCTTGCCTGCAAGCATTGCCCGCGGCTGCACGGCTGGCGTGGCCGCAGATCAAGGCACTGGAGTTATCGGTGGACCATGACAATGTGGCCGCGATGGGGCTGTATTTGCAGCAAGGGTGGGTAGATAGCGGGGAGGCTTACAAGGGAAGGATTGGGTATGAGCGTCGGTTGGCGTTGGTGTTTGCTCAGATCAGCCTTGACAGCGAAAAAATGTAACGTATACATAACTTATGTTCTGCTATGTAATGAATATAAGACATGGACTTTTCAGTTCTCACTCAAAAAATCGGTAGCCAGGTTCGCTCAATGCGTCTGAATCGTGGCTATAAGCAAGCGGAGCTGGCACGTTTGGCGGGTGTTACTCGGCAAAAACTGATCGAAATCGAGCAAGGCAGTCCCTCGGTTTCAATGAGCGCCTACGCACGGGTTTTTGCGGCCTTGGGCAGTGAAGTCAAACTCGTACCTGCGTCCATGCCAACACTGGATGAAGTGGACGACTTGTTTAATGAATAGCCCCAGATTGCAGGTTCATACTCCTCAAGGCGCCAGTGGAAGCGTGTTCATCGGAGCTGATGACTATCTGTTCCGCTACGGCGATAACGCCTTGGAGCAAAGCGCAGTGAGTCTACTGATGCCTGTTCGGGCCGACGAATATCGTCGTCGGGAGCTGCATCCGATCTTCCAAATGAACCTTCCGGAAGGTTATGTGCTAGAGCAGCTTAGAAACCGCCTGGCCAAGACAGTGAGGGTCGACCCGATGCTGTTACTCGCATTGTCGGGCAGCAGTGCACCAATCGGCCGAGTCTTCGTTTCTTCGGCTCAAGTCAATGAGTTGATTCAGCGTAACAGCCCGCCTGCCAACGGTGAGAGTCTGGCGCAGATTCTCGCCTGGGATGGCGCCGAAGACCTGTTCGCCGATTTGGTAGACCGGTACATCCTGCGGGCGGGTATTTCCGGAGTGCAACCCAAGGTACTGGTACCGGAATCCCCACAGACACCAGAGCAGAAATTCACGTCGAAAACCAATGACCTGATTATCAAAAGTGGACGCGACGAGTTCCCCGGACTGGCCATTAACGAATACCTGTGCATGTCCATTGCCAGAGACGCGGGCATTCCGGTCCCGCCGTTTTACCTTTCGCAGAACCATAAACTCTTCATCATGCGACGGTTTGATCGGGATGAGCAGCTCAACCCCCTGGGGTTCGAAGATATGACGACACTGATGGGCCTATCTGCCGAACAGAAATACAGCAAGAGCTACACCATGATCGCCAAGGCCGTGCGCCTCTATTGCTCACCTGAGGAAGTTCGCAGCTCTCTGGAACAACTGTTCGATAGCGTAGCGTTGAGTTGCATCGTCGGTAATGGTGATGCACATCTGAAAAATTTCGGCCTGCTTTACAGCGACCCGGTCAAACAAGACGCGCGTCTTGCACCGGCTTACGACATCGCGAATACCACCGCCTATATTCCAGAGGATTCACTGGCATTAGACTTGGTCGGTAACAAGTCATTTTTTGCTTCGCACCTGGGCATCCTCGAGTTTGCGAAAACCTGCGATATCGAAACCCCCGAGGAGCGTATCCGGAATCTGCTCCAGACCCTTGAGACTGTTCTCAAGCGCGAAGACGACTATTGCCGACAAGCACCCAATGTTGCGCAGGCCATCCAAAAATCCGCGCAGGACTACCAACGTAGTTTTGGTAGCTGATTGTAATAAACGGCCGTACGCCTTGGGTTTCACCCGTTCGGTTTCCGCAAAGCCCAGGGGTTGATGCATGGCGTGGTTATCCAGCAGCGCATCCGAGGCCAACGGGTCAGGCCTTTGCTTCGACCGGTAACCAGATCTCCACCCCGCCCGTGCCCTTCCTCGCATCAAAATCAGCGCTGTAACGCTCGAAGTCCGGGCCGGCGACCTTGAACCCGGAGTGTGGCAGCCACTCGAACATGATGCGTTCGTAGGTCTGCTCAAGGGCCTGCACCGGGCCGTAGTGCGGGAAGACCGCATAGTGATGGGCGGGAATCTCAACCGACTGGAAGTTGCCGGGAACGTCGCCCCTGCCAGGTACTTCGACTCCGGCGAGATAGTCGAACTCACCGTGATTGGGGTTATGGCAGACGCCGTAGGTCACGCCACCGATGCGCTTGTTGATGTCGCGGATGCAGCTGTCGAACAACTCCCACAGCTTGGGAATGTCTCCCACCGTGGCTTTCGAGTAACGTCCTTCAACACCGGCGATCACCAGGGCCTTGCCCTCTTCCATACGCGGTGACAGCGGTTGGTTTGCCTGTTGGTCCATCTGAACAGTCTCCATCGATGAGTGAACAAAACCGTAACGAGTATAGGGTCATACCGGCACTTCGCTCAAAGCCCAAAAATACTCGCCGTCCCATCTGGACAACTGGCCATCATCGCCCGTATTGTCTGCCCCGCAGGCCACCGCAGTGGCCGACGTCGCTCGGACGGTTCCGGGCGCTTACGTAGTTAGAGGCAACAATGGCAGACCAAGGTTCGCCGCGCCGCTTTGCGCGCATAGATCGACTCCCCCCTTACGTGTTCAATATCACTGCCGAGCTGAAGATGGCCGCCCGTCGTCGTGGCGAAGACATCATCGACTTGAGCATGGGCAACCCCGACGGCCCTACTCCACCGCACATCGTGGAGAAACTGGTGACCGTCGCCCAGCGTGAAGACACCCACGGTTACTCCACTTCCAAAGGCATTCCGCGTCTGCGCCGGGCGATTTCGCACTGGTACAAGGACCGCTATGAAGTGGACATCGACCCGGAAACCGAGGCCATCGTCACCATTGGTTCCAAGGAAGGCCTGGCGCACCTGATGCTCGCCACCCTCGACCAGGGCGACACGGTGCTGGTGCCCAACCCCAGCTACCCGATTCACATCTACGGTGCGGTGATTGCCGGGGCCCAGGTGCGTTCGGTGCCGCTGATTCCCGGTGTGGACTTCTTCGCCGAGCTGGAACGGGCGATTCGCGGCTCGATCCCCAAACCGAAGATGATGATCCTCGGCTTCCCCTCCAACCCCACTGCCCAGTGCGTGGAGCTGGACTTCTTCGAACGGGTGATCGCCCTGGCCAAGCAGTACGATGTGCTGGTGGTGCATGACCTGGCCTACGCCGACATCGTCTACGACGGCTGGAAAGCCCCATCGATCATGCAAGTGCCGGGCGCCAAGGACATTGCGGTGGAGTTTTTCACCCTGTCCAAGAGCTACAACATGGCCGGCTGGCGCATTGGTTTCATGGTGGGTAACGCAGAACTGGTCAACGCCCTGGCGCGGATCAAGAGTTACCACGACTACGGCACCTTCACCCCGCTGCAAGTCGCGGCGATTGCCGCGCTGGAAGGCGATCAGCAATGCGTGAAAGACATCGCCGACCAGTATCGCCAACGCCGTAACGTGCTGGTCAAAGGCCTGCATGAGTTGGGCTGGATGGTGGAAAACCCCAAGGCGTCGATGTACGTCTGGGCGAAGATTCCCGAGGCCTATGCGGCCATGGGTTCGCTGGAATTTGCCAAGAAGCTGCTGCTGGAAGCGAAGGTGTGCGTATCGCCGGGGATTGGCTTTGGCGAGTATGGCGATGATCATGTGCGCTTTGCACTGATCGAGAACCAAGACCGGATTCGCCAGGCGGTGCGGGGTATTCGCGGGATGTTTCGGGCCGATGGCTTAGTCCAGAAAGCTAACGCCTGACCTGATCTAGCGGTAAGAACCCAATCAATGTGGGAGCGGGCTTGCTCGCGAAGGCGATAGATCAGTCGATATCTTAGTTGACTGACCCACCGCATTCGCGAGCAAGCCCGCTCCCACATTTGGTTTTGTGGTGTGCCTGTCAGAGCACCAGCGACAGCAACATGATGAAGCCCAATGCCACAACGGACAGAATGGTCTCCATCGCCGTCCAGGTCTTGAAGGTTTCAGCCACGGTCATATTGAAGTACTGCTTCACCAGCCAGAACCCCGCATCGTTGACGTGAGACAACACCAACGACCCCGCCCCCGTCGCCAATACCAGCAACTCGCGGTTCACCCCCGGAATCATCCCGACCACCGGCACCACAATGCCTGCACCCGTAATGGTCGCCACGGTCGCGGAACCGGTGGCCACGCGAATCACCGCCGCCACCAGCCACGCCAGCAGGATCGGGTTGATCTGCGCGGTCACCGCCATTTGGCCGATCACATCACCCACGCCGCTGGTCACCAGCATCTGCTTGAAACCGCCACCGGCACCGATGATCAGGATGATCGCTGCAGTGGGCGCCAGGCTGGCGTCAAGCAGCTTGAGGATTTGCTTGGAACCAATGCCCTGGCGATGGCCAAAGGTGTACAGCGACAGCAGCAAGGCCAGCAGCAATGCAGTGATCGGGTGACCGATCATGTCCATCCAGTTGCGAATCGCGTGGCCGTCCGGCAGGGCGACGTCGGCGAAGGTTTTCAACAGCATCAGGAACACCGGCAGCAGCACGGTGATCAGCGTCACGCTGAAACTCGGCAGGGTTTTGGATTCCGGCTCACGGGCCAGTTGGTCCACCAGTTCCTGGGACGGATTGCCCGGGATGTACTTGGAGATAAACGAACCGTAGAGCGGGCCGGCGATGATGGCGGTAGGCAGCGCGACGATCAGGCCGTAGAGAATCGTCTTGCCGATGTCGGCACCAAATACGCCGATGGCCAACAGCGGGCCCGGGTGCGGCGGTACCAGGCCGTGGACCGCCGACAGGCCGGCCAGCAGCGGGATGCCGATCTTGATCAGCGACACGCCGGTGCGGCGCGCGACGATAAACACCAGCGGGATCAGCAACACAAAGCCGATCTCGAAGAACAACGGAATGCCCACCAGGAACGCGGCGAACATCATCGCCCACTGCACTTTTTCCTTGCCAAAGGCGCGGACCAGTGTCTGGGCGATCTGATCGGCACCGCCGGAATCGGCCATCATCTTGCCGAGCATCGTACCCAGCGCCAGGATAATCCCGACAAAACCGAGCACGCCGCCGAAGCCGTCCTGGAACGCCTTGATGATCTTGTCCACGGGCATGCCCGAGGTCAGGCCGAGAAAGCCCGCAGCGATGATCAACGCAATGAACGGGTGGACTTTGAACCGGGTGATCAAGACGATCAGCCCGATAATAGTGACCACTGCATCAAGCAGCAGATAAGACTCGTGGGACATGCCAAACATGGGGGTCTCTCCTGTTTGTTGTTGTTATTAAAGCCGGTGTTGAATTTCGTGCCGTCAGATAGCGCTATCTTGTCAGGCAAAAAATTATTGGATGGGTTCAAAGCCGTGTTCAAGCCACCAGGCATGGGTTTGCTTGGCCAGGTCCTCGACGCTGTCTTCGCTGGCGTTCAAGGCCAGGGTCAGCGGCTCGCCCTTCGGCGATTCGAGGGTCGCGAACTGGCTGTCGATCAGGCTCGCGGGCATGAAATGGCCGGGGCGATGGGAAACACGGTCGGCGGCCACCTCCCGGGTCAGTTCCAGAAAGACAAAACCCAGGCCCGGCGCAGCTTCGCGCAGGTGGTCGCGGTATTTTTTCTTCAGGGCGGAACAGGTCAGGACCGGATGTTGGCCGGCTTTCAGCGAGCGGCGCAATTCATCACAGAGGATATCGAGCCAGCCGGCACGATCGTCGTCGTTAAGCGGATGACCGGCACTCATCTTTTCGATATTGGCGGCGGGGTGAAAGCTATCGCCTTCAATGGCGGTGGCGCCGTTCAACAGGCACAGGGCCTCGCTGACGCTGGACTTGCCACAGCCGGAAACACCCATGATGACCAGGGCGGTAACAGGTTGACTCATGAAACACCTCAGGACGCAGATAGCGCTACCTTTGCCAGCCTTAAGGCTAGTGCAAAAACAGGCTTTTCCCGCGCCGTCTTGTCATTTTTATGGAGTGACGCGTGCATCCTCTCCAAGCACCCTCGAGCAAGATCAGGCAACCCAACGCTCAAGGATTTGCAGGCCTCTGGAGACAGCGCTACCTTAGTGCCTCGATTTTTGTTTGGCAAGCCGCCTGATGACCCCCAAGAACGATAAAAATACCCGCACGACGGGACGCCCCACCCTGAACGAAGTCGCCCGAATGGCTGGCGTCAGTCCTATTACCGCCTCCAGGGCCCTGCGTGGCATCAGCACCGTGGCCACCGAACTGGTGGAAAAAGTCCAGAAGGCCGCCGCCGACCTCAACTACGTGGTCAACCCCGCTGCCCGCGCGCTGGCCTCGGCCCAGAGCCAGTCGGTGGTGGTATTGGTGCCCTCGCTGTCCAATCTGTTATTCATCGAAACCCTGGAAGCCATTCATCAGGTACTACGGCCCAAAGGCTTCGAAGTGCTGATCGGCAATACTCACTACTCCCGCGAAGAAGAAGAAAACCTGCTGCGCAATTACATGGCTTACCAGCCACGGGGTTTTCTGCTGACCGGTTTTGATCGCACCGAAAGCGCCCGACGCATGGTCGAGAGCTGCAATGTGCCCAGCGTGTACATGATGGACCTGGACCCCGCTGCCGGCCTGAACTGCGTAGGGTTCTCGCAAATCAGCGCGGGCGAGACCGCTGCGGCGCATTTGATTACCCGTGGCCGCAAGCGCCTGGCCTATATCGGCGCGCAACTGGACCAACGCACCTTGCTGCGCGGTGAAGGCTTTCGGCGGGCCCTGCAACAGGCCGGGCTGTATGACCCGGCGCTGGAGCTGATGACGCCACGCCCATCGTCGGTGGGACTGGGCGGCGAGTTGTTCCTGCAACTGCTGGCCAGCCATCCGGATGTGGACGCGATCTTCTTCGGCAACGACGACCTGGCACAAGGCGCCCTGCTGGAAGCCCTGCGTCACGGGATCAAAGTGCCGGAGCAAGTAGCGGTGCTGGGCTTTAACGACCTGCCTGCATCAAGCTTCATGGTGCCGCGCCTGAGCAGCATCAGCACGCCCCGGGAAGCTATCGGCAGGCGCGCAGCGGAACATTTACTGACACTGATCGCGGGCAACAAGATTGCCCGGCCGGTGGTGGATATGGGTTTTGAGTTGATGGTGCGGGAAAGTACCTGAGCAGCAGCCGACTGAGCGAGTCAGGTGAACTGCTGATGGGCAAAATCATGGATCATGAAGCCACCCTGTATCCAAAGCCAGAACTCGGTCAATGTGGGAGCGGGCTTGCTCGCGAAAGCGGTGTATCAGTACCAGAGATGTTGGCTGACACACCGCTTTCGCGAGCAAGCCCGCTCCCACATTTTTTACTGTGCCCACTTAACAATGTCGCTGACCTCTCGCACCCCTGCTAAATTGCCCCCTGCCAACTCACCATTGCCAGGAAAGCACCATGGGCCATTCGCTGAAAATCTTGGGTCGTACTTCCTCCATCAACGTACGAAAGGTCCTGTGGACTTGCCAGGAACTGGCCATTCCCTATGACCGCGAAGACTGGGGCATCGGTTTCACTCCAACCCAGTCTCCCGAGTTCCTGGCCCTCAATCCCAATGCTCAAGTCCCGGTGATCATCGATGACAACGGTGTGTTGTGGGAGTCCAACACCATCTGCCGCTACCTCGTAGGCCGGCACCAACGTCATGATTTGTTGCCCGCAGACCCTGCGCCACGAGCCAAGGTCGAGCAATGGATGGACTGGCAAGCCACCGAACTCAACCCGTCCTGGGGCTACGCCTTCCACGCCCTGGTGCGCAAAAACCCGGACTATCAGGACCCGCAACGCATCGCCGCTGGCGTGCGCGGCTGGAACGAAAAAATGCGCCTGCTGGAACAACAATTGATCCACACCGGCGCCTACGTGGCCGGAGAAGAGTTCACACTGGCCGACATCCTGGTGGGGTTGTCAGTACATCGTTGGCGGATGACACCCATGGAGCATCCGTCCTACCCTGCTGTCAGCGCGTACTACGAAAAACTCAGCCAGCGCCCAGGCTTCCAGGCCTTTGCCCTCGACGGTCATAACTAAAGGACTCCACGATGAAAGGACTCAACATACTGCTCACCGGCGCATGCGGCAGGATCGGCAAGACGTTTTTCGAAGCCTCGAAAGATCGTTACCACTTCACCCTCACCGACCGCATCGCGCCTGATTTCGCCCTCGACGACCATCGCTTCGTGCAGGCCGACTTGAGTGACAAAGCGGCCCTGGCAGCGCTGCTCGACGGCATCGACGTGATCGTGCACCTGTCGGGCATTCCCCACGCCAGCGCCACTTTCGATGAGTTGCTACCCAACAACATCCTCGCCACTACCTACCTGTTCGAAGCCGCCGTCGCGGCCAACGTAAAGCGCCTGGTGTTCGCCAGCAGCGCCCAGACCATCGAAGGTTATCCGGTGGACCGGCAAATCACCCCGGGCATGCCCGTGCTGCCGGCCAATCTGTACGGCGTGAGCAAATGCTACGGCGAGGCGCTGTGCGGGTACTACGCGGCGAAAACTCCACTCTCCACCATCGCCTTACGCATTGGTGCCTTTGAGTTTCCCGAGACCCACGACCTGAATAACGCCCGCGACCTCAGCGCCTGGCTCAGCCCTCGCGATGCCGTGCAGTTACTGCAGCGCTCAGTGGAAACCGAGGGCGTGAAACACCTGATCGCCCACGGCATCTCCAATAACCGCTTCAAGCGCCTGGACTTGAGCGAGACCACGCGGGTCCTGGGCTATCAGCCGGTGGATGATGCGTTCCAGACATTTGAGATTCCCATCACCTACTGAGTCCCGCGCCATGTCCTCACTCTCCGCGATGGCCTCGGACGGCATCGACCCGATCCGAGCCGCCCATATCAGCGCACGTATTGATCGCCTGCCTGCCGTTGCCACCGTCTGGCGCCTGGTAGCCTTGCTGTCGATTGGTGGTTTCTTCGAACTGTACGACCTGTTCCAGACCGCCTATATCAGTCCTGGCCTGATAAAAGACGGCATTTTTGCCACCGGCAGCCAAGGCGTCTTCGGCTTCTCCGATCAGGCAGCCTTCGCCTCGGCTACTTTCCTCGGTCTGTTCCTCGGCGCCAGCCTGCTCAGCCCGATTGCCGACCGCTACGGGCGCCGGGCGATCTTCACCTTCGCGCTGATCTGGTACACCGTTGCTACGGTATTAATGGGCATCCAGACTTCTGCCCTCGGCATTATCTGCATGCGTTTTCTGGTCGGCATCGGCCTGGGTATCGAACTGGTGACCATCGACGCCTACCTCTCGGAACTGGTGCCCAAGCGCATGCGCAGTTCAGCGTTTGCCTTCGCCTTTTTTATACAGTTCCTATCGGTGCCGGCGGTGGCGTTGATGTCCTGGTGGCTGGTGCCACAGGCACCGTTCGGGGTGTCCGGTTGGCGCTGGGTGGTGTTGGCCAGTGCGGTGTTTGCGTTATTTATCTGGTGGCTGCGTTCGCGGTTGCCGGAATCACCGCGCTGGCTCGCCCAAAAAGGCCGCTTCAAGGAAGCCGGGCAGATCATGGACAGCCTGGAAGCGCGCTGCGAAAAAGACCACGGCAAGCCCCTGGATGAGCCGGAACCCGAGGCCGTCAGCGTCCAGGGCAGCGGGCGCTTCGCCGATATCTGGCAACCGCCATACCGCCGCCGGGCGTTGATGCTGATTGTGTTTCATGTGTTCCAGGCCATCGGCTTCTTTGGCTTCGGCAATTGGTTGCCGGCGCTGCTCTCGGGCCAGGGCGTCAGCGTCACCCACAGCCTGATGTACGCCTTCATCATCACCCTCGCCTACCCGCTGGGACCGCTGTTGTTCGTCAAGGTCGCCAACCGCTTCGAAAACAAATGGCAGATCGTTGGCTCGGCCATGGGCGCGATGATCTTCGGCAGCTTGTTCGCCCTGCAAAGCAGCGCCGTGGGCCTGATTGCCTGTGGAGTGATGATCACCTTCTGCAATGCCTGGCTGAGCTTCAGTTATCACTCTTATCAGAGTGAACTGTTCCCCACCAACATCCGCGCCCGGGCGGTGGGGTTCTGCTATTCGTTCAGTCGCTTGTCGACGGTGTTCAGCAGCCTGTTGATCGGCTTCTTTCTCGAACACCTCGGTACGCCGGGGGTACTGGCGTTTATCGCCAGCAGCATGTTGATCGTGATGGTGACTATCGGCGTATTCGGCCCGCGTACGCGCAACCTGGCGCTGGAGAATATCGCCCACTGAGGGTAATGGCCGCCGACGGCAAATATTGGCCGTCGGCCGCACAATGCTTGCCTGGGAAAGGTCCTCATACCCAATGAATCCTGGCCTTTAGAGCCCGGCACGCTAATTGCTCAACCTGACGGACAGCCCAACATACCAGGTGCCCGCTCATGTTGATCAATACCAACGCCCAAGCCGCTTCAACGATCCAGCACAGCAAGCGCTCCGACATGGACCCGGCCAATGCCGCCGCCAGCACGCTGTACAGCGGCGCCTTGCAAGCGGCCCAAAACCCTACTGTCGTGCCAGCCACCACTCAAAAGAGTGCTGATAAGGCCGTCGACAATATCAACGAAGCCTTCGCCAAGACTCGCGTTCAGTTGCAAGCCAACACCTCGGCAACCCCTTCGACCACCGGCACGCCCAAAGCCGAAGGCACCACCACCGCCCGCAGCGATTTCAATGAATACATGAGCAAGACCCCGGCCGAGCGCATTCGTGAGCAGTTGCTCAAGGAACGTGGCTTGACCGAAGAAGACGTGCAGAAGATGCCGCTGGAACAGCAGGACGCCATTGGTAAGGAAGTAGCCCAGCGCCTGCAGGCTCAGCAGACGGAACAGGTAGCGGCGACTACCGCCAACCCGCAGGCTCAGGCGGTGAAAGATACCCTGGCCGCTATTTGACGCACTTGTGGCGAGCGAGCCTGCTGTGGCGAGCCCGCTCGCCACAACAAACCGGCTGCCACAACAAGCCCGCTTGCCACAACCAGGTTATTGCAACTGCAAGGTTGAGTTGAACTGACTGATGGCATCCACCACATGCCGTGAGCCTTCCTGAATCTCCAGGATCACCTGCCCCGCCTCGTTGGCCAGTTCCACCCCAAGCCCGGTACGACTCAAGCTCGACTGCATGCTCGACACCGCGCTCAGCGACAGGTCGTGGTTCTTGCGCACCACATCGACAATTTCCACCGTTGCCTGGCTGGTACGGGCCGCGAGGCTGCGCACTTCATCGGCCACCACCGCAAAGCCACGGCCATGCTCACCGGCGCGAGCCGCTTCAATCGCCGCGTTGAGTGCCAGCAGGTTGGTCTGATCGGCAATTGCGCGGATGGTCTGGACGATGCTGCCGATGATGTCCGACTGCTTGCTCACCGCGTCGATGCTCAGTGCCGCTTCGTTAAGGTCACGGGAAATTTCTTCGATGATCTGCACGGTTTGCTGCACCACTTCCGAGCCCTTGCGGGCACAGGCGTCGTTCTGCACCGAGGTGCTGTGGGCCGCCTCGGCGGCGGTTTGCAGGGTGGTGACTTGATCAGTGATATCGCTGGCGAATTTCACCACTTTGTACAGCCGCCCACTGGCGTCGAAGATCGGGTTGTAGGAGGCTTCCAGAAATACCGTTTGCCCGTGCTTGTTGCGCCGCTCGAAACGATGGGAGTGGTACTCGCCACGGTTGAGGGAAGCCCAGAACGCTTTGTACGCAGGAGAATCAGTTTCGCTGCGATGACAAAACAAACTGTGGTGCTGGCCGACGATTTCGCCCAGGGAATAGTGCATGGTCTTCAGGAAGTTTTCGTTGGCATTGATGATCTGCCCCTGAGGGGTAAATTCGATCACCGCCATGGAGCGGCCAATGGCATCGATCAGGCTCTGGTTTTCATGCTCGCGGTGGATCCGTGCAGAAATATCCGACGCCACCTTGATCACGCTCTGCACCTGATTGTCCGGACCAAACACCGGCATGTAGCTGGCCTCCAGCCAAACTTCCCGGCCGCTCTTGTTCAAACGCATGAACGTACCGCTGATGGGCTCGCCCCGGGCCAAGTCACGCCATAACGTGGAATAGGCATCACTGCGGTAGAAAGACTCCTCACAGAAGATCCGATGGTGCTTGCCGCGGATTTCCTCGGCGCCATAACCCATGGTTTTACAGAAGTTCTCGTTGGCGTTGAGCACCACGCCGTCGCGATCGAACTCGATCATCGCCATGGATCGGCTGATGGCGGCCAGCTTGGCATTGGCCCCGGCCAGCGCGCAGGAAAAACGCTCGATCTCCAGCAGGTCGGATTTGTGTTGGCGGTTAAACATGATCGGATCACCTTAGCGCTGTCTTTGAATAACGGTTAGTTCCTGGATTTGACCCCGTGCAACTTTTCACAACACAGGCAAACGCAGCCGTCCAGAGACCGGACAGGTGTCAGGCGATAGATAAATGATGGTTAATCGGAGAGTCCATGGGGCAACGCTCTTATCAAGTCATCCTTTTCTTGACGGCCCCGTCTGGGGTTGTGGTCAGGCACTGCTGTCGAAATCACCACCCGGAACACTTTATATGGCAAGCGCCATCCATGATTAGGGTGAGCATAGTCAGGGCGTGGCGCTATGCAAGGCCACTAATCGGCCAGCATCTGTAACAAGGCATTTACTGCCGCCGAGGGCGCGCGCGTTCGAGAGGTGACCAAGGCGAATTCACGGTGTACCGGACAGGTCAGCGGCATGACGCGCAAGCCCTGGCGCTGGGCTGGCAGGGTCATCTCGGGCACCAGCGTCACGCCGACACCTTCGCGCACGAGGCTGAAGGCGCTGTTCCATTCACGCACTTCCACGCGAATATCGTGTAATGCCAACCCGGCGTCCGTAGCCAGGCTGCGAGCATTGACCGTGCAGCCACCAGTGGCCAGTACAAAGGGCTGCTCCAGTAGCGCCTCCAGCGCGACGGTGACCTCGGCCGGGCGTCGGGAAAACGCATGATCCATCGGCAACACCGCCACCCAATTGTCTCGTCCCAACACCGTGGCCTTGCGCTCAGGCCCAGGATTGAGCACTACACCCAAGTCGATCAAATCCGCGTCGAGCAAGGTGTTGACCTCATCGTCACTGACCTCCAGCGCCGTCACCTCAATCCCCGGATAAAGCTGGTTGAAACGTCGCAGCAGGGGCGGCAGAAACGCCGCCAGCACCATCGGGAAACTCGCCAGGCGAATGGTCCCGCGCACCATGGGCTTGGACTCATCCACGGTTCGACGGATGGTTTGCAAGGCATTCAACATCACCCGCGCCTGCTCGATCACCTGCAAGCCCAGCGCAGTGGGCAAGGTGCGGCGGCTTTCACGGGCGAACAGTTGGGCACCGAGAGTAGCTTCCATCGCGGCCATGGCTTGGCTGGCGGCAGACTGGGTCATGCCGACCCGCTCTGCGGCCGCCGTGATGCTGCCGTTATCCGCCACGGCGACCAAAAGGCGCCAGTGCATCAGGTTCATCATGGCAGTAGCTGTCCTTATGGATAAATTCTGAAAGATTAATTTTACCCACGGTGCCATGCCCGGGAAACTGACGCAAATTCCGCAGGAGTCTGCCCGATGAAGCTGTACTTTTCCCCCAATGCCTGTTCCCTCGCCTCCCATATCGTGTTGCGGGAATTGGCCCTGCCGTTTGAACTGATCCGCGTCGACAACCAGAAAAAAACCACCGCCAACGGTGACGACTTTCTGCGGATCAACCCCAAGGGCTACGTGGCGGCTCTGCAATTGGAGAACGGTGAAGTACTGACCGAAGGGGCCGCGATCCTTCAGTTTCTGGCCGATCAGGTGCCCGAAGCGGGCTTGGCTCCAGCCAATGGCAGTTGGGAGCGCGTGCGCTTGCAGGAATGGCTGAATTTTATCTCCAGCGAGATTCATGGCGGCCTGGGCGTGTTGTTCAACTCGGCCATCCCGGAAGAGGTGAAGGCGCTGTTCAAGGCCATGTTGTTCAAGCGCTTTGCGATCCTGATACAAACCCTGGAGCGCCAGGATTACTTGCTGGGTGAGCGGTTCTCGGTGGCCGACGCCTACCTGTTTGTGGTGCTGCGCTGGGCAGCGTTTTTCGATATCGACCTGCAACAGTGGCCGGCGCTGGCGCAGTTTCAGCAGCGAATCAGTACACGTCCTGCGGTGATTGCTGCACTGGCCGCCGAAACCCCATGACCTGAAATGCAATCAACCTGTAGGAGCGAGCTTGCTCGCGCCTACACGGGGAGCGCCTGCTCGAACATCAGAGACTCCCCTTGACCTTCGCCGCCACATCCGCCGGCACCCACTGCTGCCACACCTGTGGTTGCTCTCTCAAGAAGGCTTCGGCCACTTGACGAGGCGCCGTACGTTTTTCAGCCATCTGCGCGAGGATGCCGTTGAGCAGGTCAATCGGCAGGTCGACCTTTTCAAAGAACGTCACCAGCTCGGGGTACTGGGTCTTGAACGGTGCCGAAACGCCAATCGCCAGGTGCGCCGGCATCGAGCGGGTGCCTTTTGGGTGCGGGTTATTGGCATCGGCCAAGGTCTTCCAGGCCTCAGCGTTGAATGGCGGTTCTTCCAGCTTGATCAGCTTGAAACGCCCCAGCAGGGGTGTCGGCGACCAGTAGTAGAACAGCACCGGTTTGCCGCGACGAATTGATGACGCCACCTCGGCATCCAGTGCCGCGCCGGAGCCGGTGCGGAAGTTGACGAAGCTGTCGGTCAACCCGTAGGCCTTGAGTTTTTGGCTGTTGACGATCTCCGACGTCCAGCCGGTGGGGCTGTTGAGGAAGCGTCCACGGGTTGGGTCTTCAGGGTCACGGAACACGTCCTTGTAGCGCGACAAGTCAGCCACGGATTTCAACTCTGGCGCCAGGGGTTTGATACCTCGTGTCGCGTCGCCCTTGATCACGTACTCCGGCACCCACCAGCCTTCGGTGGCGCCTTTGACCGTGTCGCCCAAGCCGAACACCTTGCCTTCGCTTTCAGCCTTGACCCAGGCAGGACTGCGCCCGGCCCACTCTTCGCCGATCACCTGAATATCGTCCTTGGCCAACGCGGCTTCCAGGCTCACGGTACTGCCGGGCAAGGTGTCAGTGGGATAGCCGTAGCCTTTTTCGACGATCAAGCGCAGGACTTCAGTGATCAGGCTGCCGCTTTCCCAAGTGATGTCGCCGAAGTGGATCGGTTTGGTCGGGACGGCAGCGGTGGCTGACTGTGCCAGGACGGTGAATGCCAGCAGCGAGCCACCGAGCAGGTTTTTTAGTTTTTTCATGAATAGCCTCTGGGTGATTCGTTTTTCAAAGCACAAGACGGTCCAGCGAGCCGCGCTGTCGATCAGTTCGTCACTCATTCCAGGCACAGCCGCAGGCAACGGTTGATGGCGCGGGTCATGTAGTCGCTGATGGAGCGTTGGGAGATATCGAGTTCAGCGGCAATTTCGGGATATGTCAGGCCATTGAGTTGCGACAGCAGGAAGGTCGCCTTGACCTTGGTCGGTAAGCCATCAAGCAATTGGTCGATGGCCTGCAACACTTCGAGCATTTGCGCCAGGTCTTCAGGGGATGGCGCAGATGAAGTTTCGTCCTGGTCCAGGGCGTCGAGGTAAGCGCGCTCCAGATCGCGGCGACGCCACAGTTGATACATCAGGCGCTGGGCAATGGTCGTCAGCAAGGCGCGAGGCTGGCGGATCGGCGTCACGCCCGGCGCGCTCAGCAACTGGACAAAGGTGTCGGCGGCGATGTCTTCGGCGTGGGTGCGGGAATCCAGGTGCCGATGCAAACGGCTGCACAGCCAGTCGTAATGACTACGGAACAATCCGCCCACATAGTCGCTGTGAGAAGTGTCGGCGCCGGACATAGTGGCTCCATCTGAGTTGGTTGCACGTTATGTCCGGTGTTCCGGTGGGGCGATCCTAGCAAGGCTGCTTATTCTTTAATAATACTTAAAATGCATTTTTATATAACTTTACTGTAGCCGCTGCCGAGGCACGAGGCTTCGCTGGGTTGCGTAGCAAACCTGGAGGGCGGTCCTGCGGACACGCATCGCAGACTCGTGCCTCGGCAGCGGCTACAAGTTCAACGAAGCCTTTCGAAACCCAATGCCTGGGCCTGCTGCCGGTAATCCAACAGCACCCGGTAATCCGCCTCACTGGCGGGCAGCACCTCCTGCACGCCCAGTATTTCCACCACCTGCGGCTGATCCTGCAACGCCTGGTTCATCGCCTGACGGACCTGCAGAATGTATTCGTCACTCAAGCCCCGCGCGCCGATGTAAGGCAGCGTCGGACTGATCGCGCTGCGGGTGACGATACGCAGTCCTGCGACCTCCTCAGGCGCAAAACGCGCCAGGTAGGCGAAGGTCACGCTGTCGATGGCGGCGAGGTCTGCACGGTCTTCCCGCAGCCAGCGCAGGCTGTCGCGATGACCGCCGCTGATGACCACACTGGCAAAGAATCGTCCCTGGTGATGTAACGGTGCCAGGCGCTCGCGCAGCAGGTTCATGCCGCTGTTGGAGTCTTCGCTGTTGATCACACCGCGACTACCAAAGAAATCCGCCAGGGTCGTTCGCGGGTTGTCGTCGCGGGTCAACAGCAGGCTGCAGTGATTGCCAGCGCTGCTGTCGGGCAGTTCATAACGGGGACGGCCGATCAGCCGCACTTGCCCGCGCAATTGGGTCATCAGCGGGTAGCCGCAGGTCTGGGTCAACAGCAGTTCGGGGGTGCGCCACAGGCTCGGAAGGTCCAGGCCGTCTGCGGTACGCCGGGTAACGTCGAGCCGCTCAAGGATGCGCGCCAGCCATTGCTCGTTGGCCTCAAGCACCTGCTGGGGCGCCACGTACATCAGCAGCTCGGCGTAGTGTTCGCTCATGCAAACCTCGTCAGACAAAGGGATGGCGCGGACTGTCGATGGTCTTGAGCCCATAGCGCCCGAGCAATCGGCCATAACCTTGCACCACAAATCCACCACTGCGCGCTTGCCACTGCGCTCGGCGTGCGCGGTAGACCCGGGGCAGGAAATACCAGGGCAGCTTCGGCAAGTCGTGGTGCACCAAATGCAAGTTGAGGTTGAGAAACAGCCAGGTCCACGGCCAACCGGCTTCGTTGATCACTGTGCGCTGCTCAGGTTGCGGGTGCGGGCGGTGTTCATAGTACGAACGGATCATCGCCACCGACAACGCCGGCACACTGACCAGTGCCAGGTAATGCCACACCGGCAGCCCGCTGTAACGGGCGATAAACACCAGCATCAGTACGGTCAATGCGCCATGGGTCAGCCACATCAGCCAGGCCTGACGCTGGCCTCGGCGCAGTCGCAGGAGTTCTTCCCGTGCCAGTGCCCACAGCGCTAAAGGCGCGCCCAGCAGGAAACGCCCGAGTACGGTTTTGTTCAGCCCGTGCAGGCTGCGCTCGAATAACGAGCTGCCGGCCCATTGCCCTTGCGTCACGTAGCGGCTTTCCGGATCAACGCCGGGGACGGTGAGCTGTTCATCGTTGTGGTGCAGCAGGTGGCTGTCGCGATACAAGGTGTAGGGATACCAGACCGCCAGGGGTGCGTAGCCAAGGAGTTTGTTCAGGGTTTTGAAACGGGTGGGATGACCATGGAGCATTTCGTGTTGCAGGGACAGCCACAGCACCACAATCGGGATCAACAGCGCCGTGCTCAGCCACCGGCCCAGCCAGGCGCTGCCCAGGACCACGGCAAACCAACTGGCGTAGACGCCGATCAACAACAGCCAGGTCGGCCATTCGGTGCGGGCGGTGAAGCTTTGACTCAGGACTTCGATTTCGAGGCGGTGGGTGTCATCGAGGTAGTTGGGCATCGGCAGGCTCAGGGCAGTCTAGGCCGACAACGAAAGTCGGTTTCATCCTGCTCTGTGCAATGAGGCGGGGAAATCTTGCAGATCGTTTGGTGCTTAGCTTAGAAGCAAACGTGTAGCCGCTGCTGAGGTACGAGGCTGCGAAGTGGTCCGCAGGAGCACTTATTGGGGGCTGCTTCGCACCCCATCGCAGCCTCGTGCCTCGTCAGCGGCTACAGGTAATCAATGACCAAACAAACCCGTGTCGGATTTCTTGGCTTTTTTGTCGGCGCGTTTTTCATCGGCGGTCTTTGCCGGTTTCTTCTTCGCGGCTTTCTTTGAATCCATACCTTTGGCCATGATACGTGCTCCACTTACAGGGGATGTAACAAGGGGTATAACACCTATTGCCCAACAGAAGGCGCTTTGCCCGACTTATAATCCCAGCCCCTTGATCACGCCTGTCGAAATACCATGCCCGAGTTGCACATCAATCTGCTGGCAGAGCCGCTTTGGCCGCTGCTGAACAAGTTTTACCGAAGCCACAACTCGCCGATGAAAGCCCTGAAGGGCGGCCAACTGTGGGTGGCCAGGCACAGCGAAATTGTCGCTGGCCTCTGCTTGAGCTCGGTGGTGGGCGGGCAATGGTTGACCGGGCTGTTTGTCGACCCGGCGTTGCGTGGCCAAGGTCTGGCGGCACGCTTGATTCGTGAGGCCGTTGCACCGGTGCAAGGCACAGTGTGGTTGTTCTGTCATCCGGACCTGGAAGGGTTTTATCAGCGCCTCGGTTTTACCCAGGACACACTGCTGCCCCAGTCACTGGCCGAACGATTGGTACGCTACAAACGCAATAAGCCAATGATCGCCATGGGCTTAGAACCGTTGGTTAGGTCGACCTTCAATAATGGATGATCAGCGGCTGCGGGCTGCGTGCTAGCCTCCTCGGCACAACGGCCCACACCAGGATGATCATGAAAGCGACCCTTGCGGCTTTATCCCTCAGCGCCCTCCTTCTCCCAACTGTGAGCCAGGCGGCCGAGGCTCCGGTTTCTGCCCAGCAATATGCCACCGTGCTGGCTGGCAGTTGGCGTGCACCGGCCAACAGTGCACGTGACGTGTATCGCCATCCGCAGCAGACCCTGGCGTTCTTCGGCCTGCGGCCCGACCAGACGCTGATCGAAATCACCCCCGGTGGCGGCTGGTACAGCGAAGTGTTGGCGCCGCTGCTCAAGGATCAAGGGCATTACATCGCCGCTGTGCAAAACCCGACCAGCAGCGCCTATGCCCGCACCTCGGAGGAAAGCCTGAAACAAAAATTCGCCGCCGACCCGGTCCGTTACGCCAAGGTTGGCTTCGTAGAGTTCGACCCCAAGGCACCGACGCTGGGCAAACCGGGTTCAGCAGATACGGTGCTGACCTTCCGCAACGTGCATAACTGGGTGCTGGCCGACACCGCACCGGCAACATTTGAAGCCTTCTTCAACGTGTTGAAACCGGGTGGTGTACTGGGCGTGGTGGATCACCGGGCCAAGGATGGTGCATCGCTGGATGACATCAAGCACAGCGGGTACCTGACCACGGCATATGTGGTGAAACTCGCGACGGATGCGGGGTTCAAGCTGGACGGGCAAAGCGAGATCAACGCTAATCCGAAAGACACCAAGGATTACCCGGATGGGGTCTGGACATTGCCGCCAGCGTTGAAGCTGGGGGATAAGGATAAGGCGAAGTATCTGGCGGTTGGGGAGTCGGATCGGATGACGTTGCGGTTCGTCAAGCCGGCCAAATAACTGCACATTTGTGGCGAGCGGGCTTGCCCGCGTTGGGTCGCGAAGCGGCCCCATTAAGACGATCGAGGTTTATCAGATAAAACTCAGTGACTGGTTTGGGGCTGCTGCGCAGCCCAACGCGGGCAAGCCCGCTCGCTACAGGGGTCATGGCTTATTCGTCAGCCGTAGGATCCATATCCGGGAACATCACCTCGATAAACCCGAACTTGCTGAAGTCGGTAATACGCGACGGGTACAACCGGCCAATCAGGTGATCGCATTCATGCTGCACCACCCGCGCATGAAAACCCTCGGCAATACGCACAATCGGTTCGCCCTTGGGATCAAACCCTTCATAGCGAATCCGCTGATAACGGTCCACCGCACCACGCAGGCCAGGCACCGACAGGCAGCCCTCATAGCCCTCTTCCAGCAGCGAACTTAACGGCGTGATCAACGGGTTGATCAGAATGGTCTGAGGCACGGCCGGGGCATCCGGGTAGCGTTCGCTGCTCTCGAAACCAAAGATCACCAGTTGCAAATCAACGCCAACCTGCGGTGCAGCCAAGCCGACACCGCCGACGTGCTCCATGGTCTGGAACATATCGTCAATCAACTGCCACAACTCGGGGCTGTCGAACATTTCCGGAGGAACCGGTGGTGCGATACGCAGCAGGCGTTCATCGCCCATTTTCAGGATGTCACGGATCATGGATCAGACTTCGTCAGTAGTGGGCTTGAGCGAGTGGTCCCGGCCGAGGCCCGAGACATGCTGTTTATCATCGTGTTCGCCGAAGTCCTTCTCACCAGGGTTCTTGCCTTCGGCCGACATGTGTTCAATCACTGCATTCATCTCCGCCCCCAGTAACAGCACGGCCGCGGAAATGTAGAAGTACAGCAACAGGACGATGATCGCACCGATACTGCCATACATGGCGTTGTAGTTACCAAAGGCTTTGACGTAGAAGCCAAAGCCCAGGGAGGCGAGAATCCAGACCACCACCGCCAGCACCGAGCCCGGGGAGATAAAGCGAAACTTCTGCTTCACGTCGGGCATCACGTAGTACATCAAGGCCACGGCAAACATCAGCAAGATAACGATCACCGGCCAGCGCAGGATGGTCCACAGGGTGACCACATATTCCTCCATGCCAATCTGGCCCGCCAGCCACTCCATCACCTGTGGCCCGAGGACCATCAGCGCAGCGGCCATCAGCAGCATGCCGGCAACACCGATGGTGTAGAAGACCGACAGCGGAAAACGCTTCCAGATCGGCCGGCCTTCGACCACATCATAGGCGGCGTTCATCGCACTCATCATCAGGCGTACGCCCGCTGAGGCGGTCCACAGCGCAACGACGATACCCACGGACAGCAAGCCGCCCTTGGATTGCTGCAATTGGTCGATCACCGGGTTGACCTGTTCCAGGGCCTGGGGTGGCAACACGAGCGCCGACTGGTCACGCAGGAAGGTGAAAAACTCCGGCAAATGCAGGAAGCCGATCAGGGCAATCAGGAACAACAGGAAGGGAAACAGCGAGAACAGCATCTGGTAGGCCAGTGCCGAGGCGTAAGTGGGCATCTCGTCATCGATGAACTCGGTGACCGTGCGTACCAGCACTTTGTGCAGGGGTAAGCCTTTCAATACCGGAAAAATCATAGCGTCTCCTTTCGCCGCAAAAGGTTGAGTTGGTGGGCGACTCAGGGGCCGTTTTCTACATCAAGGTAGCCTATTTGGCGACCTTGAAACAATTTCGAAACTTTAATCACTGCACATCACACAAAAACGGCCATCCGTGGATGGCCGTTGGACTGCTCATTCGCGAGCAATCGGATCAGAATTATTTGACCGCTTTCTTTACCGCATCCTTGGCGTCGCCGACGGCTTTTTGTACTTCACCTTTCTTTTCCTGAATCACACCTTCAGCACGCAGCTTATCGTTGCCGGTGACTTTACCAACTCCTTGCTTGATGTTGCCGATGGCCTCGTTCGCTAAACCTTTTGCCTTATCCGATGTGCTACTCATGGTATTTCTCCCGGGAACAATCAAGGGTTATGGTCATTACGTACAGGTTGACCCTGGGCTGCCTGGCAGAGTTTCAATTATTTTTGACCAACCATTTCATCGCCGCCGACAGGTTGGGCTTTATGTTTTGCGGCCAACCCACGAGAATGCCCGGCACATTCAGGCTAAAACGCTGAATACCTGATCCCGTAGGAACGTTATGACACTCAATAAAACCCAAGCCATCGCCCGCAGAAACCAAGAACTGGGCGGTGCCGTGCTCGGCGTCAACAACTGCCACTTCACCGACCTGGACCGCAAGCGCAACATCTGGTGGTTCGACTTGCCGGTGACCCGTATTGGCGTGGGCCAGTACGAGTGGATTCACTTGTTGATGCACAACGCAGATACCGACCAGTTGCTGCATCTGAAAGTGCCGACGGCGTTCATGCGCGAGAAGCTTGAAGGCCTGGTGGTGCGCAACGCCGGCAAGCGCAAGCCGGAGATCACCCTGGAGCTGAGCGCCGACAAGGATTCGTTCTTGAAAGATGTGCGCCCGGCGGGTGCGGGTGTGAGCTTCGCGCAGTTTGCGCTATAGGAACACCGCAGAAATAATCTGGGGCTTACCTGCGATAGCCATGGGTATCTACGCCTCTTTTGAATCTCCCAACCTGTAGCCGCTGCCGAAGAATGAGGACCGCCCTCAGGGTCTGCTTCGTCGGAGTGCCGCACCAAGCCCATCGCAGCCTCATTCTTCGGCAGCGGCTACAACTGCTATCGCAGGAAAATCAGCCTCCAACAAAAAGCCCCGCAAATGCGGGGCTTTTTGTTGGAGGCCAGGTTACTTCTTCAAGCCCAGCTTCTTCAGTTCTTCATCCCGCAACTCACGGCGCAGGATCTTGCCAACATTGGTGGTCGGCAGTGCATCGCGGAACTCCACGGCCTTCGGCACCTTGTAACCGGTGACGTTAGCGCGCATGTGCTCCATCACCTGCTCCTTGGTCAGCGTGGCGCCCGGCTTGACCACGATGAAGATCTTGATGTGCTCCCCGGACTTTTCGTCTGGCACACCAATGGCCGCGCATTGCAGCACGCCCGGCAGGGTTGCCAGCACATCTTCCAGCTCATTGGGATAAACGTTGAAGCCGGAGACCAGAATCATGTCCTTCTTGCGATCGACGATGCGCATGTAGCCGTCCGGCTGGATGATCGCAATGTCACCGGTCTTCAACCAGCCTTCGCTGTCGAGGATCTCGGCGGTAGCGTCTTCACGCTGCCAGTAGCCTTTCATCACTTGCGGGCCCTTGACGCACAGCTCGCCGATTTCGCCCAGGGCCAGCTCGACGCCGTCGTCGGAGATGACTTTGCACAGGGTCGATGGCACCGGAATACCGATGGTGCCGATCTGGATGTGCTGGATCGGGTTGACGGTGGCCACCGGGCTGGTTTCGGTCATGCCGTAACCTTCACAAATGGAACAACCAGTGACCGCTTTCCAACGCTCGGCCGCCGCCAGTTGCAGCGCCATGCCACCGGACAGGGTGACTTTCAACGCCGAGAAATCCAGCTTGCGGAAGCCTTCGTTGTTGCACAGGGCCACAAACAGGGTATTGAGGCCGACAAAGCCGCTGAACTTCCACTTCGACAGTTCCTTGACCATCGCCGGCAGGTCGCGCGGGTTGCTGATCAGGATGTTGTGGTTGCCGATCAGCATCATCGCCATGCAATGAAAGGTGAAGGCGTAGATGTGGTACAGCGGCAACGGGGTGATCAGGATCTCGCAACCTTCATTGAGGTTGGAGCCCATCAGCGCCTTGCATTGCAGCATGTTGGCCACCAGGTTGCGGTGGGTCAGCATTGCGCCCTTGGCCACGCCGGTGGTGCCACCGGTGTATTGCAGCACGGCCACGTCATCGCTGGTGGGGCTGGCTTCGTTGACCGGCAGGCCATGCCCCTTGGCCAGGACATCGTTGAACTTGAGCGCCTTGGGCAAGTGATAGGCCGGGACCATTTTCTTCACGTACTTGATGACGCTGTTGATCAGCAGCCGCTTGAGCGGTGGCAACAGGTCGGCCACTTCGGTGACGATCACATGCTTGACGGAAGTCTTGGGAACGACTTTTTCGGCCAGGTGGGCCATGTTGGCCAGGCACACCAGGGCCTTGGCGCCGGAGTCGTTGAACTGGTGTTCCATTTCCCGCGCGGTGTACAGCGGGTTGGTGTTGACCACGATCAGGCCGGCACGGATGGCACCGAACACGGCCACCGGGTATTGCAGGACGTTGGGCAGTTGCACGGCGATTCGATCACCGGGCTGCAAATCGGTATGCTGTTGCAGGTACGCAGCAAATGCACCGGACAGCTCGTACAGCTCACCGTAGGTGATGGTCTTGCCCAGGTTGCTGAAAGCCGGTTTGTCGGCGAAGCGTTGGCAGGACTGTTTCAGTACCGCCTGAATATTCGGATACTCGTCTGGATTGATGTCTGCAGCAATCCCGGCAGGGTACTTATCCTTCCAAAAGTCTTCGATCATGGAAGCCCACTCCTCAGCGACGCGAATTCATTCATCGCATTTGATGCGATTATTATTTGTTTGTGTTTTTTAGGGTGAGTCTGGCTGTTTCAAGCAGGCCGAGATGTCACAAAGCGCGCCGAGAGTAGCAGCTTTGCCAAAGGCCGCCTAGAGCCAAAAGCGGCCTCTACAGTCATAAACATGACTCAAGAATATCCAGCAGTCACATTTAGAGCAAAAATTCTATACGCTGTGAAAAGGCTCTAAATCAGGGGTGTACACACCAAATGTGGGAGCGGCGGCGCGACGATTCGGCTTGCTCGCGAATGCGGTTGTAGCCGCTGCCGAGGTACGAGGCTGCGATGCGTGTCCGCAGGACCGCCCTTAGGGCCCGCTGCGCAGTCCATCACAGCCTCGTACCTCGGCAGCGGCTACAACCGCATTTCAAATCAAGCGATGTCGCGAAGTTCGCGCCGCAAGATTTTCCCTACCGGCGTCATCGGCAGCGAATCCCTCAGCACTATGTGCTTGGGCACCTTGTAACCCGTGAAGTTGACCTTGCAGTAGGTCTTCAGCTCCTCAAGGCTGACGCCCTGGGCACGGGCGACCACAAACAGCTTCACGGCTTCTCCGGTGCGTTCGTCCGGCACGCCGATCACCGCGCAACTGGCGACACTCGGGTGCGCCATGACCACATCTTCGATTTCGTTGGGGTAAACGTTAAAGCCCGAGACGATGATCAGGTCCTTCTTGCGATCCACGATACGTACAAAGCCATCCGGGTCGATCACAGCAATGTCGCCCGTCTTGAGCCAACCTTCGGCATCCAGCGCCTCAGCAGTGGCGGCCGGCTGCTGCCAATAGCCCTTCATCACTTGCGGACCTTTCACACACAGCTCGCCTCGTTCGCCCAGGGGCAATTCCGCGCCCTCATCATCGATGACTTTCATCGCCGTGCCCGGCACCGGGATACCCACGGTTCCCAACCGCGATTTGTTGCCATAGGGATTGGTACTGGCCACCGGCGAGGTTTCGGTCAGGCCATAGCCCTCGCCGATTGCGCAGCCGGTGATTTGCTGCCAACGCTCGGCAGTGGCCTTCACCAGCGCGGTACCGCCAGAGTTGGTGAGCTTGAGGTGGGAAAAGTCGAGACTCTTGAAGTCCGGATGGTCCATCAGCGCCACAAACAGCGTGTTGAGCCCCAGCAGCCCGGTAAAGCGCCACTTTTTCAGCTCCTTGATAAAACCGCCAATGTCCCTGGGGTTAGTGATCAGCACGTTGTGATTGCCGGACACCATCATGCACATGCAATTCGCGGTGAAAGCATAGATGTGATAAAGCGGCAGCGGCGCAACCATCACCTCCTGCCCTTCCTTGATCAGCGGGTGACCGTCGTCGCCCAGCTGCGACATGCAGGCGCGCACTTGCTGCATGTTGGCGACCAGGTTGCCATGGGTGAGCATCGCGCCCTTGGCCAGGCCGGTGGTGCCGCCGGTGTATTGCAGCACGGCAATGTCGTCCAGAGTGACCGGGTGGTGGGTAATGCCCTGGCCCGCGCCCAGACGCAAGGCACGCTTGAAGGAAACGGCCCGGGGCAAGCTGTAGGCCGGGACCATTTTCTTCACCTTATCGACCACGGTATTGATCAACCAGCCCTTGGCGGCGGGCATCAGGTCGCCCATCTTCGCCTCGATCAGGTACTCGATCTCGGTGTCGGTCGTCACTTCCTGTACACGCGAACCAAACAGATTGAGGTAGACCAGCGCACGAACGCCGGCATCCTTGAACTGATGGCGCATCTCACGCGGGGTGTACAAAGGGTTGGTGTTGACCACGATCAGCCCGGCCCGCAAGGCACCGAACACGGCAATCGGGTACTGCAGGACGTTGGGCATCTGCACCGCAATGCGGTCGCCCGGCTTGAGGTCGGTGTGCTGTTGAAGGTAACCGGCGAACGCAGCACTCTGGCGCTCAAGCTCGGCGTAGGTCAGTGTGATCCCCATGTTGCTGAACGCCGGACGATCGGCAAAGGTCTTGCAGGAACGCTCGAAGACTTCGACTACCGACTTGTAGACAGTCAGGTCGATGTCGGTAGGAACGCCCGCCGGGCGTTTGTCATTCCAGAAATCAGGTTGCATTATTCTTGTCCTCTTACCTGAGTGTGTCCGGCCGCTTTCTACTGCTATGACAAGCGGAGCTTTGGGGACGTTAGCAGCTATGGCCAAACAGGCAAATACACAAAAACGTGTCATTGATTGTATGAATCTTGTCCCTGAGGCCTGGGCTGATCTGACGACCCTCGGCAGATGAGCTATACACAGCAACGACCCTGAGCAAAGGAAGCGCCATGAATCACACCACTTTCTGGCTGACCGCGAATGACCGCAGTCGCCTGTACGTCAACCAATGGCTGCCGGACGAACCGCCCAAGGCGTTAATCATGCTCGCCCACGGTATGGCCGAGCACAGTGGTCGCTACGCCCGCCTGGCCGAAGCGATGTGTGGCGCCGGCTACGGCTTGTATGCCCCCGACCTGCGTGGCCACGGCCGGACAGCCGACGAAGGCACCCTGGGGCTGTTCGCCGAGCGTGACGGCTGGAACAAAGTAGTCGGTGACCTGGCCAGCCTCAACCAGCACATCGGCCAGCAGCAGCCTGGGCTGCCGATCATTCTGCTGGGCCACAGCATGGGCAGTTATATCGCCCAGGCTTACCTGCTGCACCACAGCGCCAGCCTCAATGGGGCCATTCTCAGCGGCTCGAATTTCCAACCGGTGGCGCTGTACCGCGCCGCCAAGGTGATCGCCCACATCGAACGCTTGCGCCAGGGTCGCAGGGGCCGCAGCGCGCTGATCGATTTTCTGTCATTTGGCTCATTCAACAAGGCGTTCAAGCCCAATCGCACTGCGTTCGACTGGCTCAGCCGCGACCCGGACGAGGTCGACAAGTATGTCAACGACCCTCTGTGTGGTTTTCGCTGCACCAACCAGCTATGGATCGACCTGTTGGGCGGCTTGCAGCAAATCAGCAAAGCGTCCAATCTCGCTCAGATCGATCCGGGCCTGCCGATCCTGGTGATGGGGGGTGAATGTGATCCGGTCAGTGAAGGCAAGCGTCTCAAAAGTCTGGCCCATGCCCTGCGTGATGGAGGTTGCCAGAACCTGCAACTGAATATTTACCCGCAGGCACGCCATGAATTGTTCAACGAAACCAACCGCGACGCGGTCACAGCCGATGTGCTGGCGTGGCTGGCGCAGGCCGTCAACCTGCGCCGCCCTGCACGTTGCGAATGAACGTCTAAATATTTTCGTTTAAAATCAACGAATTAAGATTACTGATTAGCCACAGGATGCACCATTAGATGACCCAGGTTACCAACACACCGTACGAAGCCCTCGAAGTCGGCCAGACCGCCAGCTACAGCAAAACCGTTGAAGAGCGCGATATCCAGCTGTTCGCAGCGATGTCCGGCGACCACAATCCGGTGCACCTGGATGCCGAATTCGCCAAGGCAACCATGTTCAAGGAGCGCATTGCCCACGGCATGTTCAGCGGCGCCCTGATCAGCGCGGCAGTGGCGTGTGAGTTGCCTGGGCCGGGCACTATCTATATCGGCCAGCAAATGAGCTTTCAGAAACCGGTAAAAATCGGCGACACCCTGACCGTGCGTCTGGAAATTCTCGAGAAGCTGCCAAAATTCCGCGTACGGATCGCCACTCGGGTGTTCAACCAGCACGATGAGTTGGTGGTGGACGGCGAGGCGCAAATCCTGGCGCCACGCAAACAACAGGTCGTGACGTTGACCGAGTTGCCGGCCATCAGCATCGGCTAAACCTGCGCCCATGAAAAAGCCCCGCACCTGCGGGGCTTTTTCTATTCAGCGACGACTCAAGACTGAGCGCGAGCCTGGTTACGCAGGGCTTTCACCTGATCATGATTGCGCTGCACGCCATGATACTGACGCTCCACCAGATCACGAATGCCCAGCAGGTTGTGCTTGTTGATCTTCTCGATCGCTTCTTTATAAGCCTTCAGCGCATGGTCTTCACCGCGTTCGGCTTCGTTCAACACAGCCTCTTCATCCTTGCCGGTCACCATCGACTTCACGTCGACCCAGCCACGGTGTAATGCGCCCGCGACGCTACCGGAGTTTTCCGGATCTCCGCCCAAGGCCTTGACCGCGGTCTGCAATTCAGCAGCGGCAGTGGCGCAATCAACGGCGCGTTTGGCAAACAGCGCTTTAAGCTCTGGATGCTTGATATCTTCGGCGCAGGTCTTGAAGCCTTCCTGGCCGTCCTTGCTGGTCTCGATCAGGTCATTGAGTACGGAAATCGACTCTTTATTGATATCAGTCATTTTTCAATTCCTTCGCGGGTTATGGAACTTACCCTTACTAATTGCAGTGCTCGTGCCAGGTCTTTGAAAACACCTTAATCGTTAATTATCAATAAGTTAAAACAACACTAAAAATCTGTATCCGCTTTTTTTGCATGATCTGTCATTTGGCCTGCATGCAGAATGCCTGTATTTTCCAAGCCATCGACTCAAACGCCAGAAGCCCAATGAACCCTGAAAAACTTGAACTGCTGATCACCCGTGAAATGCCCTTCGGCAAGTACAAGGGACGGATCATCGCCGACCTGCCGGGTCCCTATCTGAATTGGTTCGCCCGTGAAGGTTTTCCTCACGGTGAACTGGGCGGTCTCCTGGCGCTGATGCAAGAGATCGACCACAACGGCCTCTCCGAATTGCTGGAACCACTGCGCGCCAAACACGGCAAGCCCGCCCCCCGCCACTAAGAGCCTGAGCATGCAACGGAACGCACAAGACGAAACTCACTGGCAAACCATCGCCCAGCGCTATGACCTGGAACCCGGCCCTATCAACCTGGAAAACGGGTACTTCGGGCGCATGAGCCGTGCAGTACTTGAGCAGTACCAGGACAATATTGCCTTCATCAATCGCAGCAATTCGATCTATGCGCGCCAGCGGTACGAGCAGGGCGAAAACGTCGCGGTCCGTAACCAGCTGGCGCATTTGCTGGACGCCGACCCCGAAGCTATCGCCCTCACCCGCTGCGCCTCCGACGCGCTGCAATCGCTGATCCGCAATTACAACCGCTTGCAGGCGGGCGATCAGGTGCTGATCAGCGACCTGGAATACGACACCGTGAAAGGCGCCATGCGCTGGCTGGCGCGCCACCGTGGGGTAGAGGTGATCGAAATTTCCCACCAACACCCGGCCAGTTTCGACAGCCTGGTGCAAACCTATCGCGACGCCTTCGTGAGTTACCCTCGCCTCAAATTACTGGCCCTGACCTACGTCACCCATCGTACCGGCCTGGTGATGCCGGTGGAGGCCATCGCGAGCGCCGCTCGGGAACACGGGATCGATGTGATCCTCGATGGCGCGCACGCCCTGGGCCAGATCGAATTCAACCTGGCCCAACTGGGTATCGCCTTTGCGGGTTTCAACCTGCACAAGTGGATCGGTGCACCGTTGACACTGGGCTTTATCTATATCGACCCGCAGCGGTTGGCGGATATTGATCCGGACATGGGCGAGTTCCACTACCCGGCCACCGATGTACGCGCTCGTACGCCCTATAGCACGCCGAATATCCCGGCACTGATGACCTTGCCGCTGGTGTTCGAGGAGCATCGCGCGTTGGGCGGCGCCAAGGCCAAAGGCGCCCGGCTCAACTACCTGCGGGATTTGTGGGTGCGTGAGGTGCGGCAGTTGCCGGGGGTTGAAGTGCTGACGCCGGATGATCCACGCCTGTATTGCGCGATTACGTCGTTCAAGTTCACCGGGCAGGTGGATCAGCAAGTGATGGTGGATCGCTTGCTCAAGGAGTACGACCTGTTTACCACGACCCGCAGCGGCGCCTCGTTTGGCAGTTGTATTCGGGTGACGCCCGGGTTTGTGACTTCAGCGGCGGACATCCGTGTTCTGATCAAAGCCATTACCGAGTTGGCCACGAACTAACTCCCTGCCCCACCTCCACTCCCATAGCAGCTGCAGAGCCTTGGCGAGGCGGCGTTGACAGCAACGCCGTATCAAACAGGCGCGAGACCAAGTCAAGCCCTACGCAGCCTCGCCAAGGCTCGACAGCTGCTACGAACATCACCCTCTTGGTTTTTTCAGCAGGCAAAAAAAAGCGGTACACCGACCAAGTGCACCGCAAAAATGCCGTTAAGCACAGCAACAACGATTCGGTAAATCCAATCAGTCCAGCAGCGCCAGCGCCTGTGCGGTGACTTCCTGGATGCGCGCCCAGTCGCCGTTCTTGATCCACTCCGGATCAAGCATCCAGCTACCGCCCACGCACATCACGTTTTTCAACGCCATGTAGCTCTTGATATTGGCCGGGCCAACGCCGCCAGTCGGGCAGAATTTCACTTCGCCGAACGGGCCGCCCAGGGCCTTGATCGCGGCGACGCCACCACTGACTTCCGCCGGGAACAGCTTGAAGCGGCGATAACCCAGGCCATAGCCTTCCATGATGCCCGACGCATTGCTGATACCTGGCAGCAGTGGGATGGGGCTGTGCACCGAGGCTTCCAGCAGGTCACGGGTAATGCCTGGGGTGACGATAAATTGCGAGCCTGCGACTTCTGCCGCTTCGAGCATGGTGCGATCCAGCACAGTGCCAGCGCCAGTGCACAACTCCGGACGCTGCTCACGCAACACCTGGATGGCCTTGAGGCCGAACTGCGAGCGCAGGGTCACTTCCAGTGCAGTCAAGCCACCGGCCGCCAGGGCATCGGCCAGTGGCAGAATGTCCTGTTCACGGGCAATGGTGATCACGGGCAGGATCCGCGCCTTAGCGCAGAGACTGTCGATCAAGGCAACTTTGTCCGCCATGGAAACGGTAGGTTGAGGGCTTTTCATCGCGGCTGATCCTTGGCTCATGGGCACCAGTAAATCTCTAAAGTAGGTTGCAAAAACGCCCGAACCGGCATGGCAGCAACATCGTCACTGGCCAGTGCTTCGCTCAGGGTGGTGAGTTTCGAACTGCCGGAAATCGACAATACGGTGTAATTGGCCGTGCCCAGCAGCGCACGACTCATGGTCAGACGCTGATGAGGCACGGTCGGTGCCAGCATCGGCCAGCATCGGCGGCTGCCGTCCGGCTTCAAGGCCTCCAGCAGATTCGGGCTGTTGGGGAACAGCGATGCGGTATGACCGTCATCCCCCATGCCCAGCACCAGCACATCAATCGCCGGCAACTCTGCCAACTGACGGTCGGCCAGTTCGGCGGCGTCTTCAAGATTGGCGGCAACGTGGTACAGGCTCAAAAACTTCGCCTTGGCCGCCGGGCCTTGCAGCAGGTATTTCTTCAGAAGGCCGGCGTTGCTGTCGGCGTGTTCCACCGGTACCCAGCGCTCGTCGGCCAGGGTGATGGTCACCCTGGACCAGTCCAGGCCTTGTTTGGCCAGGTTCTGGAAAAACGCCACCGGACTGCGACCGCCGGACACCACCAGCACCGCTTCGCCACGGGCACTGATGGCCGCGCGCAGTTGTTCAGCCACGTCATTGGCCAAGCCTTCGGCCAGCAGCACCGGGTTACGGTACTCATGAGCGCTGACACCCTGAGGCAGTTTCAATTCAGATATCGCCATACCAAGACCTCCCATCCCGCGTGATCAGTGCAATGGAGCTCATCGGCCCCCAGGAACCCGCCGCATACGGCTTGGGCGCATCACCGGACTTTTTCCACCCGGCGATCAACTGGTCACACCACTTCCACGCGGCTTCGATTTCATCTTTACGGACAAACAGGTTCTGATTGCCGCGCATCACTTCCAGCAACAACCGCTCGTAGGCATCGGGAATTCGTGCACTGCGATAGGTGTCGGAAAAATTCAGTTGCAGTGGCCCGCTGCGCAGTTGCATGCCCTTGTCCAGGCCTTGCTCCTTGGTCATCACGCGCAAGGAAATACCTTCGTCCGGCTGCAGGCGGATGATCAGCTTGTTGCTGATCTGCAAGCGCTGCTCGGGGGCGAAGATGTAGTGGGAAGGTTCCTTGAAGTGAATGACAATCTGCGACAGCTTGTCCGGCATACGCTTGCCGGTACGTAGGTAAAACGGCACGCCGGCCCAGCGCCAGTTGCGGATATCCGCGCGTAAGGCAACGAAGGTTTCGGTGTCGCTCTGGGTGTTGGAATTCTCTTCTTCCAGGTAACCCGGCACCGGTTTGCCGGCGCTGTAACCGGCGATGTATTGGCCGCGCACCACTTGGGTGGTCAGGCCTTCCGGGCTGATGGGCGCCAGGGCCTTGAGCACCTTGACCTTCTCGTCGCGGATGCTGTCGGCGGACAAATCGGCCGGCGGGTCCATCGCGATCAGGCAAAGCAGTTGCAGCAGGTGATTCTGGATCATGTCCCGCAACTGGCCGGCCTTGTCGAAGTAACCCCAGCGGCCTTCGATACCGACCTTCTCGGCCACGGTGATTTCCACGTGGGAGATGTAGTTCTGGTTCCACTGGGTTTCGAACAGACTGTTGGCAAATCGCAGGGCGATCAGGTTCTGGACGGTCTCTTTGCCCAGGTAATGGTCGATACGGTAGGTGCGGTTTTCCGGGAAAAACTGCGCCACGGCATCGTTGACCTTGCGCGAAGACTCCAGGTCCGAACCGATGGGCTTTTCCAGGACGACCCGGGTGTTTTCCGCCAGGCCGACCTTGGACAGGTTCTCGCAGATCGCGCCGTACACCGCCGCAGGCGTGGCGAAGTAGGCGATCAGACGCTGCTCGGTACCGGCCTTCTCGGCCAGGGCGACGTAGTCGTCAGCCTTCATGAAGTCGACGTGCAGGTAGCTCAGGCGCGCCAGGAAGCGTTGGGCAACAGCTTCATCCAGCTCCTTGCCAACGTATTTGCGTAATTCTTGATCAATGTGGGCCAGGTGCTGTTGCTCGGAGCCGGCTTCCCGGGCCAGGGCCAGGATGCGGGTGTCGTCGTGCAAGAGCCCGGCGCCATCGAGTTGATAGAGGGCAGGAAATAACTTGCGCAGCGCCAGATCACCCAAGGCGCCAAACAGGGCAAAGGTGCAGGGTTCTACGGTTATCGAAGGCATGATGTTTGTTCTTTTATCAAGTTAAGCTACAAATACCTTTTTTCAAGGCATCACTCAAGGAAAAATGTAGTAATAACCACAACATTTTCCCGAAATACGCATTGCGAGTGGTGGTGTTGAACTACCCTCAGTAGGATAGGCCACCGCAAAGGGCCACTCGTCGATTGGTTGACGACCCTTATTTGCATCGTCGCCCTAAGGAAACATGAATGGACCGCGTGCGAAATCTTCTGGAACAGATCCAGAAACGCCTCGAAGAACTGAACAAGGCCGAGCGAAAAGTCGCCGAGGTCATCCTGCTCAACCCGCAGCAGGCGACCCGCTTCTCTATCGCCGCCCTCGCCCAAGCCGCATCGGTCAGCGAACCGACGGTCAACCGCTTCTGCCGCTCGTTCGGCGTCAGTGGTTACCCTGAACTCAAATTGCAGCTGGCGCAAAGCCTGGCCAGCGGCGCAGCGTACGTCAGTCGTGCGGTGGAGGCCGATGATAACCCCGAGGCCTACACCCAGAAGATCTTTGGCAGTGCCATCGCGTCACTGGACGCCGCCTGCCAGGCGCTGGACCCGAACCTGATCAGCAAAGCCGTGGATTTGCTGATCCAGGCCCGGCAGATTCACTTTTTCGGCCTCGGTGCTTCAGCGCCAGTGGCCATGGATGCCCTGCACAAGTTTTTCCGCTTCAACCTGGCGGTGACGGCCCATGCTGATGTGCTGATGCAACGAATGATCGCGTCGGTGGCCCACACGGGCGAGCTGTTCGTGATTATTTCCTACACCGGGCGTACCCGCGAACTGGTGGAAGTGGCGCGTATCGCCCGGGAAAACGGTGCTTCGGTATTGGGCGTGACTGCCGAGAACTCGCCACTGGCCAAGGCCAGTACGGTGAGCCTGAACATTCCATTGCCGGAAGACACCGACATCTACATGCCGATGACTTCGCGGATCATTCAGCTGACAGTGCTGGATGTGCTGGCAACGGGCATGACCTTGCGTCGCGGGGTGGACTTCCAGCCGCATTTGCGCAAGATCAAAGAAAGCTTGAATGACAGCCGATATCCGGTGGGGGATGAGTTTAACTAAGGCAGCCCAAAAGCCTGGGTGAGTCGGACTCTGTGGCGAGCGGGCTTGCCCGCGTTGGGCTGCGCAGCAGCCCCATTAAAGCCGCCGCGTTTCTTCAGTTAGAACAAGGAGGATGGCTCTGGGGCCGCTTCGCAGCCCAACGCGGGCAAGCCCGCTCGCCACAAAAAGCCACCTCGGTCTGGATCAAACCCCAGCCCTGGCCTGCAAACTCAAATGCGCCCGCTCCCCCGGCGCCAGGCTCGCGCCCGCCATCGCCGACTCAACGCAGACAAATCCCGACGCCTCGTTAAAGCTTACGCCCAGCAGCGGCCGGCTGCCCGGGTGCCACACCACCGTGTCGGCGCTGTCGCCGGTATCGATGCACAGCTCGCGCTGCCAGGCGTGGTCCTTGAGCTGCAATTCACCGTCATGCTGGAACACCCGCTGGCAACCGCCATCCACGCGCAGCTCACCTTCCTGCTGGCAAACCTGGCGATTGAGCTGGTCATAACCTTGCGCCCCGTCGAGTCCAGACAGCGCTACCTCATCAACATGACCAATACGCCAGTAAGCGTGCAAGGCATGACTCAACTGGCACGGCAACTCGTCTTGATGCTCGGTGCTCAGGCGCAGTTCCAGGGTTTCGCCCAAGTGTGCATGCAAGTCCACTTGCCAATCACACAGCTGCAATCGCCAGTGCAGGCGTACGCCATCGTCCTCGGTGCTGCTGTCGAGCAGTTTCCAGTCGATCAGGCGCGCCCAACCGTGGGATGGCCAGGCGTTTTCACTGGGATGGCGGCCATACCACGGCCAGCACACCGGCACGCCACCACGAATGGCGCCGACTTGCGGCCACTTGGCGGCACACCACAGCCAGGGTCTCTGGCCCGTGGGCTGAAAGTGCAGCAATTGCGCGCCCTGGCGACTGAACACCGCCTGGCACAGGGGGTGGTCAATCACCAACACGTCGCGCATCTGAAAGCGCTCCCAGGCGAACACCGGACGCTCGCGCAGAGATTTGAAAAAGCGTTGCAGCGGATGCTCATGCATGTGCCACGGTCCTGATTATCACAGTGCAACCCAAAAAAAAGCGGATAGCCATGGCTACCCGCAAAATGCGCACAGAGAGAAGGAGCTTATCGCAACAGCGTTAGAACACCGACTGAATTTTCAGACCGGCAACCAAGGCGTTGTCGACTTTATCCACGCCACCTGGGTGGGTGATGTATTGCAGGTTAGGACGCACGGTCAGCCAGTTGGTGACGTGGAAGCCATAGTTGAGTTCGTAGTTGTACTCAGTGCTTCGCAGCGGCATGTAACCGGCCTGATCGTAGTCGGTGAAGCCGCCGGACGCGTTGATCAACTCAGCATTTTTCTTCACATCATCGTTGACATGGATACGGGCAAAACCGATACCGATGTCATCCTTTGGACGTGCGTCGAATGGACCTTTGTACACAAACATCAGCGACTGGTAGTTGTCGATGAAGTTGGTGTCCTTGTCGTGGAAGGTCGCGTTCGCCGCAACGTTCAGACCGCGGGAGGCGTCGCCGTTGTGGGTAGTGAGTTGCTGTTGCACCACGCCCCAGTAGCCGCTCTTGCTGTTGCGTACGCGGTAAGGGTTACCGGTGGCACCCGCATCCTGGCCGTTCACGTCTTCACGGACGTCATTGGCGTCGGCCGTGCTCTTGTAGTAACCCACACGGTATTCGCCCGGCAGGCCGTTGACCTTCGGCGACCAGACCAATTCGACTGGCAAGACGGTGCCTTTGGTACCACTGCCGCTGAGTTTGAAGCCGTTACCGTGTTCAGTCTGCGATGGGTTCTGATTGTACGCACCGATCTGGGCATACAACTCAGGCGTGATGTTGTACTTCACGCGCAACGCCGCCTGCATGACCGGCCAGTTGTACCAGATGTTGGTTGCCCAGTTACCCACTTGGGAGCCACAGAACGCCAGGTTCTGGAATTCACATGGGAAGGTGTTGAAGTCTTCGCCTTCACCGAAGTAACCGGCCTTCACGTCCAGTTTGCCGTCGAGGAACTGATGCTGGATCCACAACTGGGTCAGACGCACCATGTGGCCACGACCATAGACTTCCTGCGAGGAACTCAAGGTGCCGGCACGCGGATCACCAACGCGGTCATTGGAGATATTTTGACCGTTACGGTTTGTGAGCTGGATCTTGGCCTGGGTGTTATCCCAGCCCCACAGCTTTTGCAGGTCCAGCGCCACCCCTAGACCGAACTGGTCAGAGTAACGACCGGTCTTGTCATCGTTGTAACCGCCGTGGGCGTTGTAGCCCATTTCCCCTACGTAGTCAGCCTTGATATCGATACCTTGCTCGATCAGCTTGGTACGCTCGCCGCCCCAATCGCCGGTCATCCACTTGGAATCGGCGCTGAACGCATCGGCCGCCATCGCATTGGCGGACAATACAAAGGCTGCTGCTGCTGACAGTTGGCAGAGCAGCCGGGTGTTGTTGTGTTGCTTTTTCATCCGTACATCCTCGTCTTTATTGTTATTAAACTGTTTTTATCTAACGCGGGTTACATTTTTTAATTAAAACAACAAGTTAAGCTTTAATTGCATGTCCGTAGGAGCGAGCTTGCTCGCGAAAAACTCAAGCTCACCGCGTTCACCCAGGATGCCCGCGTCATCGTTGACAACCTTCGCGAGCAAGCTCGCTCCTACAGAGGCATCAACGGCCCTTGAACTGCGCCACGTTGTCAGCATGCCCCTGTGCCGGCAGCGAAACAGCGGTACCCAGTCGCTCACCAGTCTTGGCGTCGAACAGCAACACCTTGGCCGGATCGAATTGCAGGGTCAGGGTCTCGCCGACCTGCGGTGCCACGTCCGGCGCCAAACGGCAGCAGACCTTGGTGTCATTGAGCTGCACGAACACCAGGGTGTCCGGACCGGTCGGTTCGGTCACTTGCACTTCGGCACGAATGCTCGACGATCCATTACCCTCGCACGCCGCCAGCACGATCTGCTCCGGGCGCAGGCCGAGAATCACATCGCGATCTTCCAGACCGGCGTCGTTCATGTTCAGCGCCAATTCGCAACGGGCCTGGCCGCTGTCCAGCAGCGCCACCAGTCGACCATCCTTGCGTTGCAGGCGCAGAGGGATGAAGTTCATCGGTGGTGAACCGATAAAGCTTGCCACAAACAGGTTGGCCGGGTCGTTGTAGATTTGTTTCGGCGTACCGAACTGCTGGATGATGCCGTCCTTCATCACCGCCACTTTGTCGCCCAGGGTCATCGCTTCGATCTGATCGTGGGTGACGTAAACGGTGGTGGTTTTCAGGCGCTGGTGCATCAGTTTCATTTCGGTCCGCATCTCAACCCGCAGCTTGGCGTCGAGGTTGGACAGTGGCTCGTCGAACAGGTAAATCTTCGGCCGACGGGCCAATGCACGGCCCATGGCCACACGCTGTTGCTGGCCGCCTGACAGCTGGCCCGGCTTGCGATTGAGCAAGTGCTCGATCTGCAGCAGCTTGGCCACCCGCGCCACCTCTTCGTCGATGGCAGCCTGCGGCATCTTGCGGATTTTCAGGCCGAATTCGATGTTCTCGCGCACGCTCATGGTCGGGTACAGCGCGTAGGACTGGAACACCATGGCGATGTCGCGATCCTTGGGGCTCATGCCGCTGACGTCCTGGTCGCCAATCATGATCGCGCCGCCGGTGATGTTCTCAAGGCCGGCGATGCAGTTCATCAACGTCGACTTGCCGCAACCCGAAGGCCCGACAAGAATCAGAAACTCACCTTCCTTGATCGACAGTTCGATGTTCTTCAAGGTGTCCGGCAAGCCGGCGCCATAGGTCTTGTTTACATTGCGAAGTTCTAGCGTTGCCATGATTACCCCTTGACTGCGCCGGCCGTCAGCCCGCGCACGAAATACTTGCCTGCGATCACATAGACCAGCAGGGTCGGCAGCCCGGCGATCATCGCCGCCGCCATATCCACGTTGTATTCCTTGACCCCGGTGCTGGTGTTGACCAGGTTGTTCAGCGCCACCGTGATGGGCTGCGAATCACCGCTGGAGAACACCACGCCGAACAGGAAGTCGTTCCAGATCTGCGTGAACTGCCAGATCAGGCAGACCATGATGATCGGAGTCGACATCGGCAAGATGATCAGGCGGAAGATCGTAAAGAATCCCGCACCATCCAGCCGTGCCGCCTTCACTAATGCATCAGGAATGCTCACGTAGTAATTACGGAAGAACAGTGTAGTAAACGCCAGGCCGTAAACGATGTGCACGAACACCAGGCCGGTGGTGGTGCTGGCCAGGCCCATCTTGCCGAGAGTGAACGAGGCTGGCAGCAGCACGGTCTGGAACGGCAGGAAGCAGCCGAACAACAACAGGCCGAAGAACAACTGCGAACCGCGAAAACGCCACATCGACAGCACATAGCCGTTCAACGCGCCGATGGCGGTAGAGATCAACACCGCCGGGACGGTGATCTTGATCGAGTTCCAGAAATAACCATCGACCGTGGCCCAGGCCTTGACCCAGCCAATGCCGGTGACCACGGCGGGCCAGCTCAGCAGGTTGCCGGTGCTGATGTCTTCCGGCGTCTTGAAGCTGGTCAATAGCATGACCACCAGCGGTACCAGATAAAGCAGCACGGCGAGAATCAGCACCGCGTAGATCGCGATGCGGCTCAGGCTGATGGAAGGTTTGCCGGCGAGACTAGTCATTACGTTTGGTCCTTAGCTCGGAGTACAGGTAAGGCACGATGATTGCGAGAATCGCACCGAGCATCAGAATTGCACTGGCCGAGCCCATGCCCATCTGGCCGCGACTGAAGGTGAAGGAGTACATGAACATGGCAGGCAGATCGGACGAGTAGCCCGGGCCGCCGGCCGTCATCGCCGCCACCAGGTCAAAACTCTTGATCGCGATGTGCGCCAGAATCATCACCGCGCTGAAGAACACCGGGCGCAGGCTGGGCAGCACCACTTTCCAGTAGATCTTGGGCATGCTCGCGCCATCGATCTGGGCGGCACGAATGATCGATTGATCAACCCCACGCAAACCGGCCAGGAACATCGCCATGATAAAGCCCGAGGCTTGCCACACGGCAGCGATCACCAGGCAGTACACCACACGATCAGGGTCGATCAGCCAGTCCAGGCGGAAGCCTTCCCAGCCCCAGTCACGCAGCAGTTTGTCCAGGCCCATGCCCGGGTTGAGCAGCCATTTCCAGGCGGTACCGGTGACGATCATCGAGAGCGCCATCGGGTACAGGTAGATGGTGCGGATGAAGCCTTCGCGGCGGATTTTCTGGTCGAGGAAAATCGCCAGTGTCACGCCGATCACCAGGGTGATGCCGATGAACATGCCACCGAACACCGCCAGGTTCTTGCTCGCCACCCACCAGCGGTCGTTGTCGAACAAGCGTGCGTATTGCGCCAGGCCTACAAATTTGTAGGACGGCAGGAAAGTCGAGTTAGTGAACGACAGGACAAACGTCCACAGGATGTAGCCATAAAAGCCCACCAGGACGACGAACATGCTGGGCGCCAGCACCAGTTTGGGTAGCCAGCGCTGCAGTGCATCGAACGGCGAGGCTTTGCTGAACACAGCAACAGAACTCATGGGAAAATCCAGTACCAGGGAAGATTACAAGGGCATGTAATGAGGGAGCGGGAAAGCCCGCTCCCACAAGGCTTACTTGGCCGACTTGACCGCACTGTAGAGTTGCTTGGCGGTAGTGGCTGGATCGGCTTTCGGGTTGTTGATGTAGTTGGTCACTACGTCAAAGAACGCACCCTGTACGGCCAGCGTGGTCGCCATGTTGTGCGCCATGCTCGGCTGCAGGCCACCGGTCTGGGCATCTGCCAGGAAGTCCTTGGCTGCGGTCTGGGCGCAGGAGTCAAAACCGTATTTGCCCATGTCTTTCAGCATGTCGACCCGAACCGGGATCGAGCCCTTGTTGATGCTGAAGACTTTCTGGAAGTTCTCACCCAGCACGACCTTGGCAATGTCCTGCTGACCGGCAGCAGTGCCTTTGTCTTTCTGCTTGAACACCGCCAAAGAGTCGATGTTATAGGTGAAGGCTTTGTCGGTACCCGGGAAGGCTACGCACTCGTAATCCTTGCCAGCGACTTTCTTGGCCGCCGTCCACTCGCTCTTGGCCCAGTCACCCATGATCTGCATGCCGGCCTTGCCGTTGATGACTTTGGCGGCTTCCAGGTTCCAGTCCTGGCCTTTGCCGTCGGCGTCCATGTAGGTCGCGACTTTCTTCAGCTCGGTCAGCGACTTGATCATTTCAGGGCCGGTCAGGGCTTTTTCATCCAGATCGACCAGGGCTTTCTTGTAGCCATCGGCCCCCATCACGGAAAGGACCACGGCTTCGAACACGGTGCTGTCCTGCCAAGGCTGGCCACCGTGGGCGAGCGCAATGAAGCCCGCTTTCTTGAGCTTGTCGCCGGCTGCGTAAAATTCTTCGAGGGTGGTCGGTGCTTTTTCGATACCGGCTTTCTTGAAGACTTCAGGGTTGATCCACAGCCAGTTGACGCGGTGAATGTTCACCGGCACGGCCACGTAGTTACCTTCGTACTTCACGGTATCGGAGACTTTCTTGTCGAGCAGAGAGTCCCACTTTTCTTCTTTGGCAACGTCCTTCAGGACGTCGGTGTCGAGCAGCCCGGTGGACGCCCATTCCTGGATGTCCGGGCCTTTGATCTGGGCAACACCTGGCGGGTTGCCAGCAACGGCGCGGCTTTTCAACACGGTCATGGCCGTGGAACCACCGCCGCCTGCGACGGCACCGTCTTTCCAGATGAAACCGTCTTTTTCAACTTGGGCCTTCAGGACATCTACTGCCGCCTTCTCACCACCCGAGGTCCACCAATGCACAACTTCAACCGTCCCTTTCGAGTCGGCGGCAAAAGCACTGAGGGGAAACAACGAGGCAATGGAAATAGCAACGGCGAGGCGATTAATCGCGTTCATCTGAGTACCTTTTTTGTTGTTATGCATGCAAGTCTAGAGCTTGCGCTGCATAGGATTTTAAACAGGGATATTTAAGGTGCACGTAACAAAGGGACGCACAAATGTCACCAAGTGGTGACATTAAGTCCCGCGCCCAAGGCGCTGGCCATACTGGGGGCCAAGGGTAGACCAGGCAGCAGCACGGCTTGCCAGGCATGGTACAGATCCGGTTTGCCACCCCAGATTTTGCTGCTGGGCTGGTTGTGCGGGCTCAGTTCGTGGTGCCAGCTGCCATGGATACGGTCGATAAAATGGGTCTCGCAAAACTCCCAGAAACGCCGGTACCAGGTTTCGTAATGCAACTCGCCCGTGCGTTTGAGCAGGGCCTGCGCCGCAGCACTGGCTTCGGCGTGAGTCCAGTGCAAACGCTCGCGGACCACCGGGCGCTGGGCCCAGTCGAGGGTGTAGACAATGCCGGGAGCGCCATCCACCGCCCAGCCATACTCGCAGGCACTGGCGAACAGGCCCTTGGCGTCAGTCAACAGCCACTCGGGCGTCACCAACCCGGCTTGCTGGCGCGCCGCTTCAAGGTGCAGCACCAACCGCGCCCATTCGAAACCATGGCCTGGGGTAATGCCGTAAGGGCGAAAGCCATCGGCCGGATTGTCTTCGTTGTAGCCGCGCACGGGTTGCCAGTGCCGATCAAAGTGTTCGATCACCATGAATTGGTTGTCGGCGGCGTGACGGTGGATCACGCGCTCAACGATGCGCAACGCACGATCCAGCCAACGCGTGTCGCCAGTGACATCGGCCAAGGCAAGGAAGGCTTCAGTGGCGTGCATGTTGCTGTTGGCGCCGCGATAGGCTTCTACCCCCGTCCAGTCCTGCGCGAAGGATTCGAGCATCGCGCCCTCCTCCTCGCTCCAGAAATACTGGTCGATGATGTGGATGGCGTCATTCAGCAGGGTTTGTGCGCCGGGTGCACCAGCCACCACTGCCGAACTGGCAGCCAGAGCGACAAAGGCATGCAGGTAGGCGGCCTTGCCGGTATTCCCGTCGCAAGCCTGCGGGGTAGCGAACCAGCCACCGTGATGGGCATCGCGCAACGGGCCGCTGAGGGCGATTACCCCGTGCTCCACCCGGTCGGCGTAGCCCGGCAGGCCCTGGGCGTGGGCCATGGCGAAACTGTGGGTCATACGGGCGGTGTTCATGGTTTCGGCGATGGCATTGGCCGGCAGGTGGCCCTGGTCATCCAGGTTGCCAAAGCCTTCAGGCAGCTTCGAGGCCTTGGCGAACGACAGCAGGCGCTGACCTTCAGTGGCCAGCCAGGTGTGATGGGCAGGTGCGTTCAGCCAACTGCTGGAAGGCAGCGGTTGCGTGGTCATAGTGGGCCCTGTTTGTTTTTATGGGATGACCGGAGTCTAAACAAGGACAGGGAGAGGGCAAGTAACGAAGGCGGCTGGAAATGTCACCAACCGGTGACATTTGAAATACCCCTTACACCTATCGGTTCCCTCCGCTGATCTGCTGTTGCAGGTTCTGCACCTGACTTTGCAAGGTCGTGACATTACGGGTGGTCTGGATGCGGAACACATCGAACTCTTTGGTCGTCGGGCCGTCAGCAGCGGCCTGGCGATTGTCCTGCTCGCTCTTGAGCACCAGCAGATCCTGTTCCAGGCGAGCGATGGCCGCTGTTGGATTGCCCTGCTTCTTCAAGGCTGCCACATCAGCGGACAACTCCTTGAATTCGGCATCACGCTTGCTTGCATCGGTTTGGCCCGCCTTGAGCGTCGCAACGGCCTCCGTCAGGGCCTGAACCTGTCCTTGCAACTTCACGTTGGCAGCTGACAGTTCAGTGGTACCGGACGTCATTGCCGCCAGCCGGTTGTCCAGATCCGTGGCCTGGCCGGCCACGCCCAACTGCTGCTTGCTCTGCTCCAGCAACTGGGTTTCGAGCTGCTTAATCTGCAGTTTCAGCGCTTCGCTACCGTTATTGACGTTGGCCTCGCTGGCCACCACCTTGCCGGAAATATCCTGCAGGCGCCCGGCCGCCTCTTCGCTGATACGCGCGAAGCTTTCCTGGGTCGCCACCAACTGCTGGCCCATCAGGGAAATCTGCTGGAAGCTCCACCAGGCAAGGCCCGCAAAGGCGAACAACAGCGCGCCGACCAACGCCCACAAAGGCCCGGTGCTGGCGCTCTTGACCTTGACCGCTGGCGCCGGCCGGGAGCGGACGGACGTGGCAGCGGTTGGCGCAAAATCATCGTCGCCCCCGGTGTCAGCCCGCAGGCTGGGAACGTTGTCGAAGTCGTCGTTAGCATCGTTACGCATGAATCAACCTTAAATCCTTGAGGTGGCCACATGGAAAGCCTGGCGGCGGAGTATAAACCCCTTGCCCGTCGCACTGATCGACCGGGAACCGGAACTTCGGTTCCCGGGGTGTTACAGGTCATTGGTCGGTTCTATTGCGCCCTCCCATCCTGGGCCTTCCACCAATTGCAGAACTCGTCGAGGGCGGTCCACAGGCTGACCTTGGGTTGATAATCGAGATAATGCCGGGCGCGACTGATATCGAGGGTGAAATCTTTGTTCATGACCTGCATGCCCAGCCGGGACAGTGAAGGCTCCGGGCGCCCAGGCCACATCGCACAGAATGCTTCATTGAGCGCCGCGACGCTGTAGGACAAACCGTAGGAACGGTAACGCGTGACCTGGGGCATTTCCATCTGCCGCATTACATAGTTCACCACGTCCCATATCGGTACCGGGGTGCCGTTGCTGATGTTATAGGCCTTGCCCAAGGCGGAACCAGTGGCCAGCAAACTGCTGAGCAACGCCTCGTTGAGGTTGTGCACGCTGGTGAAATCAACCTTGTTCAAACCATCGCCGACGATTGCCAGGCGGTTCTTGCGCTGCATTTTCAACAGGCGCGGGAAGATGCTCATGTCACCGGCGCCGGTGACAAAACGCGGGCGCAGGGCCAGCACTTCAAGGCCGAACTCCTGGGCACCGAAAACCTTCTGTTCGGCCAGGTACTTGGTGGCCGCATAGGGATGTTTGAAGCGCTTGGGCACCTGCTCTTCGGTCAATCCCACGTGGTCGCGGCCATCGAAATAAATCGACGGCGACGACAAGTGCACCAGGCGCCCGACCCGCTGTTTGAGGCACGCTTCGACAACGTTTTCGGTCACCAACACGTTGCCCTGGTGAAAGTCCTGATAGCGCCCCCACAGCCCCACGGCACCCGCGCAATGCACCACCGCCTCGACATCACGACACAGGTCGCGCACCAAGTCCGGATCATTCAAATCACCCTGGATAAACTCGGCGCCGCGCCGTACCAGGTGCTCGACACCTTCGGCCCGCCGCCCGTTGACCCGTACGTCCAGGCCCTGCTCCAGGGCGAAACGCGCAAAGCGTCCGCCGATAAAGCCGCTTGCGCCGGTGACCAGAATTTTCATGTGTTACTCCGCATTCTTTCGTTTTTCATCGCTGCTACCTTGACGCTTCCTGTCACTCCAACGGCACTAGCCATTGGCCAGTCGCTCGGGCCAGATGCTCAGTCAGCATCCCGAGCAATTGCCCGCCACTGCGCCAATGATGCCAGTACAGTGGCACGTCAATGGGCTTATCTGGCAACAACTCCACCAGAACGCCCCGCTCAAGCTGGTCGCGCACCTGCAATTCGGGTACCAGGCCCCAGCCCAGCCCGGCCTCTACCATGCGCATAAAACCTTCGGACGATGGGCACAAATGGTGCTCGAACCCCCCTTCGATGCCCAGGGAAACCAAGTAACGATGTTGCAGGAAATCATCAGGGCCAAACACCAGCGCTGGGGTGCGTGCCACTTGATCTGCGCGCACCCCGTCTGGAAAGTGCCGGGCGATAAACGCGGGGCTGGCCAGCGCCCGATAGCGCATTGCCCCCAGCCGCAAGCTGCGGGCTCCCGCCACAGGCCGCTCGCTGGCACAGATACACGCTGCCACCTCACCGGCGCGCATGCGCTTGAGGCCCACGGTCTGGTCCTCCACCACCAGGTCCAGTAACAGGTGCTGCTCGGCGCAGAAATCACTGACCGCTTCGGCCCACCAGGTGGCCAGGCTATCGGCATTCAAGGCGATGCGCAGGCGTTCTGGCATGCCCTCTTCATCCAGGGCCGGGACCTGGCTCTGCAGATCCCGCTCCAACAACCGCACCTGCTGCACATGGTTAAGCAGCCGTCGGCCGATGTCTGTCGGCGTCGGCGGCGTTGCCCGCACCAGCACGGGCTGACCGATCCGCGCTTCGAGCAGTTTGATGCGCTGGGAAATAGCCGATTGCGAGACCCCGAGCACCTGGGCGCCCCGCTCGAATCCGGCCTGTTCCACCACCGCCGCCAGGGCGGCCAGTAATTTATAGTCGAACATCAGTTTTCCTAATGGGCGATCAGCAGTATTGGTTTTTCTTATACAGCTTCAACCCCGAGAATAGCCAGCATCGCTTCTCCACTTTTCAAGGATCTCCCCATGGCCGGCGAAACCGCCCTGGCAACCCTGTTGCGCAGCATGAGCCCGCACCTCAACGAGGGCGACTATGTATTTTGCACCCTGCCCGACCACCGCATCCCGGACGGTTGCGAGGTGATCGGCAGCTTTCGTGAACAAGAAGGCCTGACGGTGATCGTCGAGCGCCAACAGGCCGAACAAGCGGGATTGCCCTACGAGTACATCGCCGCCTGGATCACCTTGAACGTGCACTCGGCGCTGGAGGCAGTCGGTCTCACGGCGGCTTTCGCCAGCGCCCTGGGCCAGGCCGGGATCAGTTGCAACGTGATTGCCGGTTACTACCACGACCACCTGTTTGTCGGCCACAGCGACGCCGAACGAGCCATGACCGTGCTGCACCAATTGGCAGCCAAGGCAGAGTAAAGACCATGTGGCAAAGTTACGTGAACGGTCTGCTGGTCGCCCTCGGCCTGATCATGGCCATCGGCACGCAAAACGCCTTTGTCCTGGCGCAAAGCTTGCGCCGGGAACATCACCTGCCGGTGGCCGCGCTGTGCATAGTGTGTGATGCCATCCTGGTGGCTGCCGGGGTATTTGGCCTGGCGACGGTGCTGGCCCAGAGCCCGTTGTTGTTGGCCATTGCCCGCTGGGGTGGCGCGGCCTTCCTGTTGTGGTACGGCACCCTTGCGCTGCGCCGGGCTTGTTCACGGCAAAGCCTGGAGCAAGGAGAAAACCATAAGGTTCGCTCGTTGCGCGCGGTGCTGCTCAGCGCCTTGGCAGTGACGCTGCTCAACCCGCATGTGTACCTGGACACAGTGCTGTTGATTGGTTCCTTGGGTGCCCAACAAACTGAACCTGGCGCTTATGTCGCCGGCGCCGCCAGTGCTTCGCTGCTGTGGTTTTCCGCCCTGGCGCTCGGCGCAGCCTGGTTGGCTCCGTGGCTGGCACGCCCGACCACGTGGCGTTTACTGGACTTGTTGGTGGCAGCAATGATGTTCAGCGTGGCCTATCAATTAATAAGCACGAGCTGAACGTATTTGAAGAGCAGCCAAAAGACTCTGGAACCTCTATCCCACACAGTTGTTGCGTGGTTTTGCCGCACCCCCGGTGCTATGATCCGGACCCTGCGCCGCAAAGAGTACAAACTCCCCGGCGCTTGTATGGCCGCCCGTGATCGGCCTTGCGCTCACCGCAACTGACCTGATTAGGAGAATCATCATGGCTTTCGAATTGCCGCCGCTGCCTTATGCACACGATGCCCTGCAGCCGCACATTTCCAAGGAAACCCTGGAATATCACCACGACAAGCACCACAACACCTATGTCGTGAACCTGAACAACCTGGTGCCTGGCACCGAGTTCGAAGGCAAGACCCTGGAAGAAATCGTCAAGTCTTCCTCGGGCGGTATCTTCAACAACGCCGCTCAGGTCTGGAACCACACTTTCTACTGGAACTGCCTGGCGCCAAACGCCGGCGGTCAACCTACCGGCGCGCTGGCTGAAGCCATCAACGCGGCGTTCGGTTCGTTCGACAAGTTCAAGGAAGAGTTCTCCAAGACTTCCATCGGTACCTTCGGTTCCGGTTGGGGCTGGCTGGTGAAAAAAGCTGACGGTTCCCTGGCCCTGGCCAGCACCATCGGCGCCGGCAACCCGCTGACCAGCGGCGACACCCCGCTGCTGACCTGCGACGTCTGGGAACACGCTTACTACATCGACTACCGCAACGTGCGTCCAAAGTATGTAGAAGCGTTCTGGAACCTGGTCAACTGGAAGTTCGTCGCTGAGCAGTTCGAAGGCAAGACCTTCACCGCTTAAGCAACGCTCGCAGTAGAAAGAGCCCGGCGATTGCCGGGCTTTTTTGTGGGTAGTCATAACTGGAAAAGCGAGCGGCGATTAGTGGAACTCAATAACAGGAAGTTGCCACCTACGAAGCGAGAGGAATGTCCCTCTCATTAAACTTTGGAGAATGACGCTATGGGCGCTATGGGCGCTATGGGCGGAATGGGCGGAATGCTAGGAATGGCAGGCGAAGCAGCAGGCGGGCTAATCGGCGGATTTGTGAAAGGAATAACGGAAAGCAACTCGCCACCGGACCAGAGCGGGGGTCAGGACCTGGCCTCGATGCTAGCGCAGGCTGGAGATAATAATCCAGCGAAAATCGGTGGGTAATAAGTAAAGTCAGACGCCCACCGATTTCCCATTTTGGGCGCTGAAAAACACGCATGCTCCGGCGCAAGCCAAGCGGTGTAAACAAGGAGGCGGATGCAATCCGTCTCCTTTTCAACAAAACGTTCAGAGCAACAATCGCTCCCTGCCCCCTTCCAAGCCGTGCTAACTCTACGTAGCGCCTTTCAAAACTTATCCAGACAAAACCCAAAGCGCCTGCTGCTTCAATGTCCCTTTGACTGCCATCACCGGATTGCCAATACTCATGGCATCTTGAGGCTACCCGAATGGAACAAGGAATGACCCTTTGAAGCTGGAACTCAAAAACAGCTTGTCGGTGAAGTTGCTCCGGGTTGTACTGCTTTCGGCATTGATAGTAGGCGTGGCACTGAGCGTGGCGCAGATCGTTTTCGATGCCTATAAAACCCGCCAGGCCGTGGCCGGCGATGCCCAGCGCATTCTCGACATGTTTCGCGACCCCTCCACCCAGGCGGTCTACAGCCTGGACCGGGAGATGGGCATGCAGGTCATCGAAGGCCTGTTCCAGGATGACGCCGTGCGCATGGCATCCATCGGCCATCCCAACGAAGCCATGCTCGCCGAGAAAAGCCGTGACCTGCAGCAGTCCTCCAGTCGCTGGCTCACCGACCCGATCCTCGGCCAGGAACGCACCTTCACCACGCCGCTGGTGGGGCGCGGACCCTACAGCGAGTATTACGGCGACCTGAGCATCACCCTTGACACCGCCACCTATGGCAAAGGCTTTCTGGTCAACTCAGTGATCATTTTCATCTCCGGGGTGCTGCGCGCCCTGGCCATGGGCCTGGTGCTGTACCTCGTCTACCACTGGCTGCTGACCAAACCTCTGTCACGGATCATCGGGCACTTGAGTTCGATCAACCCCGACCGTCCCAGCGAGCACAAGATTCCGCAGCTCAAGGGTCATGAAAAGAACGAACTGGGGTTGTGGATCAACACCGCCAACCAGCTGCTCGAATCCATCGAACGCAACACCCACTTGCGCCATGAAGCAGAAAACAGCCTGCTGCGTTTGGCCCAGCACGACTTCCTCACCGGTCTGCCGAACCGCCAGAAGTTGCAGGAGCAATTGGACAAGATCCTGATCGACGCCGGCCGCCGACAACGTCGGGTGGCGGTGTTATGTGTTGGCCTGGATGACTTCAAAAGCGTCAACGAGCAATTCACCTACCAGGCCGGCGACCAACTGCTGCTGGCCCTGGCCGACCGCCTGCGCGCCCACAGCGGCCGCCTCGGGGCCCTGGCGCGCCTGGGAGGCGACCAGTTCGCCCTGGTCCAGGCCGATATCGAACAACCTTATGAAGCAGCCGAACTGGCGCAAAGCATCCTCGATGACCTGGAAGCCGAGTTCGCCCTCGACCACGAACAAATTCGCCTGCGCGCCACGATTGGCATCACCTTGTTTCCGGAAGACGGCGACAGCACCGAGAAGCTGCTGCAAAAAGCCGAACAGACCATGACGCTGGCCAAGAGCCGCTCACGCAATCGCTATCAGTTCTACATCGCCAGCGTCGACAGCGAAATGCGCCGTCGCCGGGAGTTGGAGAAGGACTTGCGCGATGCCTTGAGCCGCGAGCAGTTTCATCTGGTGTACCAGCCGCAGATCAGCTATCGCGAGAATCGGGTGGTGGGAGTGGAGGCGCTGCTGCGCTGGCAACACCCGGAACACGGCCTGGTCCCGCCCGACCTGTTCATCCCGCTGGCAGAACAGAACGGCACCATTATTCCGATCGGCGAGTGGGTACTGGACCAGGCCTGTCGACAACTGCGGGAATGGCATGACATGGGCTTCAGCGACCTGCGCATGGCGGTGAACCTGTCCACGGTACAACTGCACCATGCCGAGTTGCCGCGGGTGGTCAATAACCTGCTGCAGATCTATCGCCTGCCGCCCCGCAGCCTGGAGCTGGAAGTCACCGAAACCGGCCTGATGGAAGACATCAGCACCGCCGCCCAGCATCTGCTGAGCCTGCGCCGCTCAGGGGCGTTGATCGCCATTGATGACTTCGGTACCGGCTACTCATCCCTCAGCTACCTGAAAAGCCTGCCGTTGGACAAGATCAAGATCGACAAGAGCTTCGTCCAGGACCTGCTGGATGACGACGACGATGCCACTATTGTGCGAGCGATTATCCAACTGGGTAAAAGCCTGGGCATGCAGGTGATCGCCGAAGGGGTAGAAACCGCCGAGCAGGAGGCCTACATCATCTCCGAAGGCTGCCATGAAGGTCAGGGCTACCACTACAGCAAACCCCTGCCGGCCCGGGAGTTGGCGGCGTATCTGAAGCAGTCCCAACGGGACAACGCGATGATTTTGTAAGTCCATGCTGGCCACCCCAGGGCGTCAGCCACCTATGTCAAAAACTTTTACCGCGTTAACCCTTTACACATAATGCAAATCTTTCGCATTATGTTGCAGTTTTGCGCGCCGCCATACGCGCCCCAGCCATCTACCGACGCAGGATGTTCGCCATGATTCGTATGCCTCTGGCTACCGCCAGTCTGCTGGCCATTGCCATTTCTCTCGCCGGTTGCGGTGAGGGCAAAGACAAGGCCGCCGCTCCTCAACCAGTCGCCAGCGCTACCGCACCTGCGGCTGCCGCGCCTGCTGGCCAGGTCGACGAGGCTGCTGCCAAGGCTGTGGTCGCGCATTACGCAGACATGGTCTTTGCGGTCTACAGCGATGCCGAGTCCACGGCCAAAACCCTGCAAAGCGCCATCGACACCTTCCTCGCCAACCCGAACGACGAAACCCTGAAAGCCGCTCGCACCGCCTGGATCGCCGCACGCGTACCGTACCTGCAGAGTGAAGTGTTCCGCTTCGGCAACACCATCATCGACGACTGGGAAGGTCAGGTGAACGCCTGGCCGTTGGACGAGGGCCTGATCGACTACGTCGACAAGTCCTACGAGCACGCACTCGGCAACCCAGGTGCAAACGCCAATATCATCGCCAACACCGAGGTCCAGGTCGGCGAAGACAAGGTTGACGTCAAGGACATCACCGCGGAAAAACTCGCCAGCCTCAATGAGCTGGGCGGCTCCGAAGCCAACGTCGCCACCGGCTATCACGCTATCGAATTCCTGCTCTGGGGCCAGGACCTGAACGGTACCGGCCCTGGCGCCGGCAACCGTCCGGCTTCGGACTACATGACCGGTGACGGCGCCACGGGCGGCCACAACGAGCGTCGCCGCACCTACTTGCGCGCTGTCACCCAACTGCTGGTCAGCGACCTCGAAGAAATGGTCGGCAACTGGAAACCCAACGTCGAAGACAACTACCGCGCCACCCTGGAAGCAGAACCTGCCACCGACGGCCTGCGCAAGATGCTGTTCGGCATGGGCAGCCTGTCTTTGGGCGAACTGGCCGGTGAGCGCATGAAGGTTTCCCTGGAAGCCAACTCGCCAGAAGACGAACAGGACTGCTTCAGCGACAACACCCACAACTCGCACTTCTACGACGCCAAGGGCATCCGCAACGTCTACCTGGGCGAATACACCCGTGTCGACGGTAACAAAATGACCGGCGCCAGCCTGTCGTCCCTGGTGGCCAAGGCCGACCCGGCCGCCGACACAGCCCTCAAAGCGGACCTGGCGGCCACCGAAGCGAAGATCCAGGTCATGGTTGACCACGCCAACAAGGGTGAGCACTACGACCAGTTGATCGCCGCCGGCAACGACGCGGGCAACCAGATCGTGCGCGACGCCATTGCCGCGCTAGTCCAGCAGACCGGCGCCATCGAACTGGCGGCGGGCAAGCTGGGCATCAGCGACCTGAACCCGGACAACGCCGATCACGAGTTCTGAGCAACGCTGTTTGGATGAGTAAAAAAGGCGACCTTCGGGTCGCCTTTTTTTGTGCCTGAACTTCAAGGTCCATTAAGCACCGCAACCCCCTGTGGGAGCGGGCTTGCTCGCGAAAGCGGTGGGTCAGCCAATGCATCCGTTGACTAATACACCGCTTTCGCGAGCAAGCCCGCTCCCACATTTGCCCGGCGTCGCCTCGAGCCTTGGTTTACATGCCCTGCACCGCAGGTAGAATGGCGCCTTTCCCTGTCACCGAGCGGACCTCATGGCGTTGCCGACCTTACGAATGATCGGTTTCATTATCGGCATCTTCCTGATCACCCTCGCGATCGCCATGGTCGTGCCGATGGCGACACTGGTCATTTTCGAACGTACCAGCGACCTGCCGTCGTTTCTCTGGGCCAGCATGATCACCTTCCTCGCCGGCCTCGCCCTGGTGATACCCGGTCGCCCGGAGCACGTGCACCTGCGCCCCCGAGACATGTACCTGCTGACGGTCTCCAGTTGGGTGTTGGTGTGCATCTTCGCCGCGCTGCCGTTCCTGCTGACCCAGCACATCAGCTACACCGACTCCTTCTTTGAAAGCATGTCCGGCATCACCGCCACCGGCTCCACGGTACTCAGCGGCCTGGACAGCATGTCCCCCGGGATCCTGATGTGGCGCTCGTTGTTGCACTGGCTCGGTGGCATCGGTTTTATCGGCATGGCCGTGGCGATCCTGCCGCTGCTGCGCATCGGTGGCATGCGTCTGTTCCAGACTGAATCCTCGGACCGCTCGGAAAAAGTGATGCCTCGCTCCCACATGGTGGCGCGCCTGATTGTGGCGGCCTATGTCGGCATTACCATCCTCGGCAGCTTGGCCTTCTGGTGGGCCGGCATGAGTTTGTTCGATGCCATCAACCATGCGATGTCGGCGATTTCCACCGGCGGATTCTCCACCTCCGACGAATCCCTGGCCCACTGGAAACAGCCGGCGGTGCATTGGGTGGCGGTTGTGGTGATGATCCTCGGCGCCCTGCCGTTCACCCTGTATGTGGCCATGTTGCGCGGCAATCGCCGGGCGCTGATCAAGGATCAACAGGTGCAAGGCTTGCTCGGATTGCTGCTGGTGACCTGGCTGGTGCTGGGCACCTGGTACTGGTGGACCACCAACTTGCACTGGCTGGACGCCCTGCGCCATGTGGCACTGAACGTCACATCGGTCGTGACCACGACTGGTTTTGCTCTCGGGGACTACAGCATGTGGGGAAACTTCTCACTGATGCTGTTCTTCTACTTGGGCTTTATCGGCGGCTGCTCGGGTTCCACGGCGGGCGGGATCAAGATCTTCCGCTTCCAGGTAGCCTACATCCTGCTCAAGGCTAACCTGAATCAACTGATTCACCCACGGGCGGTAATCAAGCAAAAGTACAACGGCCATCGCCTGGATGAAGAAATCGTTCGTTCGATCCTGACCTTTTCGTTTTTCTTCGCCATCACCATCTGCGCGATCGCCTTGGCCCTGTCGCTGCTGGGCCTGGACTGGATGACCGCATTGACCGGCGCTGCCAGCACCGTGTCCGGCGTCGGCCCGGGCCTGGGAGAAACCATCGGCCCGGCCGGCAACTTCGCCAGCCTGCCGGACGCGGCCAAGTGGATCCTGTCCCTGGGTATGCTCCTGGGCCGACTGGAGATCATTACGGTGTTTGTGCTGTGTATTCCGGCGTTCTGGCGGCACTGATCAGCGCTGACGCTTCCAGCAACCGCGCCCGGTACTCGCCGGGCGTAGCGTCGAACCAGCGGCGGAAGGCCCGGAAGAAGTTGCTCGGATCGGCAAACCCCAGCAAATAGGCAATTTCCAGCAGGGTCATGGTCGGCTGCGCCAGATATTGCTCCGCCAGTTCGCGGCGGGTGTCGTCCAGCAGGGTCTGAAAACTGGTGCCCTCCTCCTGCAACCGCCGTTGCAAGGTGCGCTGGGACAGGTGCAGGGTCTGGGCCACCACTTCGCGCTTGGGCTCGCCCTGGGGCAACAGTCGACACAACACCTGCCGCGCCCGATGGGTCACCCGACTCTCCGAAAAGCGCGCCAGGTATTCGCCGGCAAAACGATCATGTAACAGTGCCATAGCCTCGTTTGCCGTGGGCAACGGGGCCTCCATGTCCGCGCGCTCGAAAATCAGCGCGTCATAAGGTGCGTTGAACACCAGCGGCGAATGGAAAGCTTTTTTGTACGGTTCAAGGTCCGCCGGCTGATCACCCTGTACCAGCACTTTGCGCGGCTGCAGGGTACGCCCAGTCAACCAGCCGCACAGCGCCAGGGCACTGGCCAGAGACGCTTCGGCACTTTGCCGGGTGGGTGGCAAGTGATCGCCGTGTACCGTAAGAATCAGCGCATAGCCTTCGGGCAAGAGTCGGAAACTCAAGTCGGCGCTTTCAGCAATGATTCGTTGATAACGCACCAGGCGCATGAAGCCTTCAGCCAGGGTACGACTGGACATCAAGGCATAACCGGCCACATGAAACGACGCCGGGCGCACCACCTTGCCCATGTTCAGGCCAATCGCCGGGTTGCCCGACAACTCCACCGCCCGCTGCCAGAGCCGCGTTATGGAATCCTGCGGGAAACGCGCATCGGGGTCTTCCAGGGCGGCATAGTCCAGGCCAAGCTGCTTGAACAAGACACGGCAATCCAAGCCGTCCATCTCCAGTGCCTTGACTATCCCCATCGCCCAGCTTGCAGAAGTTGTTCGTTCGCTCATGGCGTTTTCTTGACACGCATTCTTGATAAGGCAGGCTGAAACTACAGCCAGGAACCCAAGGATACTAAAGTGGCATCTATTGTCACTGGCTGTTACGCCCGATGACTCTAGACTCAAATAAGCTCCCCGCCGAGCATCTGCTGGGCGGAACAATAAACAGAGGGCCGGCCATCGTGGAAAACGTCAAACAATTCAATAGCTTTGCAGAGTTTTATCCCTATTACCTGGGCGAACACGGCAACAGCACCTGCCGCCGCCTGCATTTCATCGGCACCAGCCTGGTCATTTTTATTCTGGCATTTGCCGTCGGCAAGGGCGCCTGGTGGCTGTTGTTGGCATTGCCGGTGGCCGGTTACAGCTTTGCCTGGGCCGGCCATTTCTTCTTTGAGAAAAACCGTCCCGCCACCTTCCAGCATCCGTTTTACAGCCTGCTGGGGGATTTTGTGATGTACCGCGACATGATTCTGGGCAAGGTGCCGTTTTAGGCTCTCTGCCTGGGTGTGACCCCTTGTCACTTGCGCCTACCCGATGAAGGTTGGTCCATTTGTCGATATAAAAATCTTTTTGTCATTTACAGTGCTGTATCCTGCCAAGGCTTTTTGAAAGCGCGGAATCACCTGCGATTGAAAAAACAGACCTTGCGAGGAGCGACGACGATGCACGAAATACCTAATCTCCCCTTCCCAAGCCTGCACGAAACTGAGCAGCCAACCCCGCAACAGGCCAGCAGCAAACAACCTGAGCCTGTGCAAGCAAAACCAGTCGACAGCGAAAGCCAGGACTGAGCGCCGTACCCAGACCGTGTGGAAAGCGTTACATTGCGCGCTTTCCACACCGCCTGAATCACCCGAGACAGATGCCATGCCCCACAACGCCAACGACGCGCCCGACAACGCCTTGCTCGACGCTGCCTTGCAGATGGTCGACGTCTGGAACCGCCTCAGCCCGGAAAAACAAGCCTTGCTACTCAAGCGCTTCGGCACCCAGGAAAACGCCCTCGCCGCCCTGGTGACCACGCAATTGCTGAACCCCGCCACTCCCAAACTTTGATCAAGCGTTTTATGTTTTGCCCCCCCGCCCAGGCAAAACCATCGGTATCATAAGCAGCCTATCTTTTCCTGCTGCAACAGTGGACCTCTCCCCATGCCAGATACCCAGCGCCCCATGGCGGTCACGCTGCAAGTCGTTTCCATCGTCCTCTTCACCTTTATCGGCTACCTGAATATCGGCATTCCCCTGGCCGTACTGCCGGGCTATGTCCATAGCGACCTGGGCTTCGGCGCGGTGATCGCCGGGCTGGTGATCAGCGTGCAGTACCTGGCCACGCTGCTGAGCCGACCCTATGCCGGCCGGATCATCGACAACCTCGGCAGCAAACGCGCAGTGATGTACGGCCTGGCGGGTTGTGGCTTGAGCGGTGTGTTCATGCTGCTCTCGGCCTGGCTAACAAGCCAGCCGGCCTGGAGCCTGACGAGCCTGTTGATCGGCCGCCTGGTGCTGGGCAGCGCCGAAAGCCTGGTGGGCTCCGGCTCGATCGGTTGGGGCATCGGCCGGGTGGGTGCGGCGAATACCGCCAAGGTCATCTCCTGGAACGGTATCGCCAGCTACGGCGCACTGGCCGTCGGCGCGCCGCTGGGCGTGCTGCTGGTCAGCCACCTGGGGCTGTGGAGCATGGGGGTCAGCATTATCCTGCTGGCTGTGGTGGGACTGGTGCTGGCCTGGCCGAAAGTCGCAGCGCCCATTGTCATGGGGGAACGCTTGCCGTTCCTGCACGTACTGGGGCGCGTGTTGCCCCATGGTTGCGGGCTGGCCCTGGGTTCCATCGGCTTTGGCACCATCGCCACCTTTATCACCCTGTATTACGCCACCCAGCACTGGGACAACGCAGTGCTGTGCCTGAGCTTGTTCGGTGCCAGCTTTATCGGCGCACGACTGCTGTTCGGTAACCTGATCAACCGGATCGGCGGCTTTCGCGTGGCGATTGCCTGCCTGTCGGTGGAAACCCTGGGCCTGCTGTTGTTGTGGCTGGCGCCGGACGCCCACCTGGCATTGGCTGGCGCGGCCTTGAGCGGGTTCGGCTTTTCCCTGGTGTTTCCGGCGCTGGGAGTGGAAGCGGTCAATCTGGTGCCAGCGTCCAGCCGTGGCGCGGCAGTGGGGGCGTATTCGTTGTTTATAGATTTGTCCCTGGGGATCACCGGGCCATTGGCCGGGGCGATTGCGGCGGGGTTCGGCTTTGCGTCGATCTTCCTGTTTGCGGCCATCGCGGCGTTTGGCGGCTTGCTGCTCAGCCTGTATTTGTACCGGCAGGCGCCGAAGTCTCGGGAAGCGCGGGAAGCGACTTAGAAATCGACCTTGCCGCGGCCGGCCTTGATGCTGCCGCGCTTGGTCTTGGATTCAAGGCGACGCTTTTTTGAGCCCAAGGTAGGCTTGGTAGGGCGGCGCTTCTTTTCGACCTTGGTGGCACTGAGGATCAACTCCACCAGACGCTCCAGGGCATCGGCGCGGTTCTGTTCCTGGGTTCGGTATTGCTGGGCTTTGAGGATCAGTACACCTTCGCTGGTGATGCGGCTGTCGCGTAGGGCCAGCAGGCGCTCCTTGTAGAACTCCGGCAATGATGAGGCCGGGATGTCGAAGCGCAGGTGCACGGCGCTGGAGACTTTGTTGACGTTTTGGCCACCGGCGCCTTGGGCACGGATGGCGGTCAACTCGATCTCAGCGTCGGGGAGGTGCACGTTGTTGGAAATCACCAGCATGAAGGGCTTGGATCCTTGGGTCAGAAGAACCCAAGGATACGCGAATGTCGCCGCGGCTGCGGCCAGGCGGCCCGGGGATCAGAGCACCCGTCCATCAGGCGTCACCGTTGCACGATTGCCACCCTGCAAGTCATGTCGAAACTTCTCATAATGGGTCGTCACTGCCGGTTGCCATTCCAACTCTCGTGCGACGTCGGCGTTGGAGATAGAGAATTGGCGGGTATTGATCGGCGCGGTAAAGGGTTCGCGGTATAGCTCCTCCCCCCATTGCGCCGCAAGACCGTGGTTGGCAGCGCCCAGGTTGACCTCAACCATGGAGTGGTGATTGTCGTCCACCAGGTAGCCGGTAGCCATCCAGCGCACCAGTTCTTTCATTTCCCGCTGTGCCCTGGCCTCACTTTGCGAGTGGGACTCTCCGGCCTTGGGTGAGTTGAGGCCCAGTTCGTTAATCAGGCCATTACCCAAAAGACGGGCAGCCGTCATAAAGCGGTCGCTAGTACCGGAGGGTCCTGCCACGACTGGTTTCGCCTGCAACACCGCGTCGCGCGCAAAGCCGGTGTCTTGCTTCACTTGCCAGACCGCAAAGCCATTGCCCCGAGGAACCACCGTTTGCTCGAGGGGCAAGGATGTAAAACTTTTTATCGGGCCTTGATGGCCAAACTGGCCGTCGTCCCGATCCATGCGATTACGTGGATTGAGACGCGCAAAATCAAACTCACGGGAGGTTAACCGCTGATCACTCTTCAGGTCAGCGGCCGACGTCCAAACCTTGTTCGCAAGGGGTAGGGCTTCACGGAAATCATTCTGCACTTTAGTCAAACTGGCACCTGCCTTGGCTGGATTGCTCACCACAGGCTGGCCGTTCACCTCCTTGATTTGCTCATAGAGATGCGCGTTTTTCGAAGCATCCTGAGTGCTTTCATTTTTGAATGTATAAAGCGCCAGTTGGTCGGGTAATGGCAGCTCCTTGCTGCTGCCCCGCGCAGGCCCGAATTGTTTTGACTCCAGATAGCGAATATCAATAATTGCGCCAGCCTGTTCTTTCAACTCGGGCGAACCGTGAATACGCTCCATGGTTTCTCGAAAGTAAGGCGAGTTGCTCAGGTTGAAAAAGGCGGTGGCCTTTTCTCGCAGTGTCAGTGGCTCTTGCCCGCTGCGGTGGCGGTCTACCCCGCCATGGCGCGCCTCATCAAGGATGCGGGTGAAACCACCGGCACCCAACTGGCCAATCACCCCAAAACTGGGAGAGTCCAGTGAGTAACTGGCGAGCATCTTTGCTCTGGCTTTCAGCTCACTACCTTCGACTAACGTAAACAGCCTGGTCACGCTTGAAAGCAAGGCATCCACCGTTTTGTGGGCTGCCGGGCTTTCACTGGCCACTCGGCCAAGATTGGCCTCTAGCTGCTTGTTCTCGGTAACGTTATTGCTCTGATGCATACTCGGATCAAGTGCGGGCCCATGCAACACCTGCGGATAAAAGGGTGATGTCGTGATCATGGGGAAATATCCTCACCGATTGGGGGCAGAATCTCGACGGTTATTTATCACCTGCTGGGCCTTTGTTTCTGTAGCCATTTGCTGATTTAGGACTGATGAGTTTTGTAGGGACGCTGGAATGAGGCTGCCTGAACAAACAAACCCGGCACATGGCCGGGTTTGTTATTTATCGCCTGAGCCTATTTAAGCACCGAGGCTGTACTCAGAGTTTCCTGAGCCTTGCGCTTATTCTTGATGCAATAACACACCCACATAAACAGCACCCAAACCGGAATCGCATACACCGAGATCTGGATTCCCGGAATCATCAACATGATGCACAGGATAAACGCTACAAACGCCAGGCAGACATAGTTTCCATACGGATACCAAAGCGCCTTGAACAACGGCACCTGCCCCGTCCGATCCATATGCTGACGAAACTTGAAGTGCGAAAAACTGATCATCGCCCAGTTAATCACCAGCGTCGCAACCACCAGCGACATCAGCAATTCCAGCGCATGTTGCGGAATCAGGTAGTTCATCAAAACGGCCACCAAGGTCACCGCCGCCGACGCCAGAATCGACCGCACGGGCACCCCACGCTTGTCGATCTTCGCCAGGCCCTTGGGCGCATCCCCCTGCTCAGCCATACCCAGCAGCATGCGGCTGTTGCAGTAAGTGCCGCTGTTATATACCGACAGCGCCGCCGTCAACACCACGAAGTTGAGGATATGCGCAGCCGTGTTGCTGCCCAACATCGAGAACACCTGCACAAACGGGCTACCGCTGTAAGCATCACCCGAGGCGTTGAGGCTCGCCAACAAACTGTCCCACGGCGTTAACGACAACAGCACCACCAGGGCGCCGATGTAGAAAATCAGGATCCGGTAGATCACCTGATTGATCGCCTTGGGGATCACGGTGCGTGGCTTGTCCGCTTCAGCAGCCGTGAAACCGAGCATTTCCAGGCCGCCGAAGGAGAACATGATGATCGCCATGGCCATCACCAACCCGCCGACACCATGAGGGAAGAACCCGCCGTGTTCCCACAGGTTGGTCACCGAGGCCTGTGGCCCGCCGGTACCGCTGACCAGCAAGTAACTGCCCAGGGCGATCATGCCGACGATGGCCACTACCTTGATGATGGCAAACCAGAACTCGGCTTCACCGAAGACTTTGACGTTGGCCAGGTTGATCACGTTGATCAGCACAAAAAAGGCTGCAGCCGAGACCCAGGTCGGAATCTCCGGCCACCAGTAGTGCACGTATTTACCGACAGCTGTCAGCTCTGACATACCCACCAGGATGTACAGAATCCAGCAGTTCCAGCCCGACAGGAAGCCGGCGAAGCCGCCCCAGTACTTGTGGGCAAAGTGGCTGAAGGAGCCGGCTACCGGCTCTTCAACGATCATTTCGCCCAGTTGGCGCATGATCATGAAGGCGATAAAACCGCAAATGGCGTAGCCCAGGATCATCGATGGGCCGGCGGATTTCAGCACCCCGGCCGAGCCCAGGAACAGGCCGGTACCGATCGCGCCACCGAGGGCGATCAGTTGAATATGGCGATTTTTCAGGCCGCGTTTTAGCTCGCCTGAATGCGAGTTGGGTCCACTCATGAAAAGGGTCTCACGCAAGGTTTGATGATGTTCGTTGCACGTTGCTGCTTTGAAACGGACTCAAGCAGCGCCGATCAAACCCCAGCGCAGGCACCAGGAGTTCAGCGTCTTTCTAGCGGTCATGCGTCACCTGTTTGTTTTTATCTGTGACGAAATCGAACCCGGCTGGCTTGTGGCCAGGCGGAGTGAACAAGGCGGATAGCCCTGAGGTATTGGCCTTTGGGTGCAGCGATGAGCACAAGGGCATCACGACAGCCGACGGGCGCAAAATGCGCGGATACGCAGTTGGGTCACAGTAAAACGCCGCGCATTGTACACCGCCAACACCGTTCGGGCGGACACCGGCGTTTACGGTAAAGGTCTATTCAGGGGCTTTGCGGGCACGGGCGTTGAAGACAGGCGGCGCATGAGGCCTGCGGGCGCGAGGGAATCGGCGGGATCATTTGGCAATACGGCGTTCATTGCGCCTCCTTCTTGTTGTGGTGTACCGCACGTGGCACGACACCATCACAGCCTTTGCCGCGAGCCGAAACAAGAGGCCCAGGACCCTGCCGAAGGCTTTGGAATCTACCTGTCGTCAGGTTTTCCTTACAGCGCTTCTCCTCTTCCACAACCTGTGTCTTCGAGGGCTATTTTCGTAAAGTAATCGTTACGATGTGGCACATATCCGGGACAGATGACATAGATTCGTCAGATAACGAGAAATTGACGGTAGGACATTTCCTGACCGATAAACCCACCTAGCCATCTGTTTTTCATTAATAAAAATATCGCCATAAAAACAGAATAAAAAATCCAAATGGAACGGTGTCAATATATTTTTTGCATTCGGAAACACTCTAATCTAGGTTCTTTCCACTTGCTCGGCGCAGCCCGCTGACAAGCTCCGTCTCAAACAACGTCCTCTAGGAGATACACCATGCAAGCACTGGAAAACGACCTGGAAACCGAACTGCAACTCGACGATTGGTTTGAAGCGCCGACCCATGAGGCCGCCGTTGAAATGATGCAAGCTGACGCCGTTGTGCCGTTCGGCACCGCGATGTGGCCTTTCTAACACCAGGCAGGCATCCAGGCAGGTGCAGTCCGCTGCATCTGCCACTTTCCCGAAGGCTTTGAAGGATGGACGTCATGGACAAGGCCCGCGCCGTCGAACATTTTCTCTATTACCTGGCACATCACCCGGCCCTGACTGGCCTTCACCGCCCAACCGTGCTCCTGGGCCATACCGAGCGCTACGAGGCCATCACCCACGCCATCACCCAAAGCAGTGCCGCGCGCTTTGACTTCAAGGTGCAGCGCCTGGACCTGGAACCCAGCGAAGTCCTGGCCAAGTCCATCGAAGACTGCGACCTGTACATGTTTCTCTACGATTCCTCGACCTTGCCCAATCCCCGGGCAGAAGGCCCCGACTTTATCCGCGCCTTACAAGGCATCATGGCCGAGCACTGGAAAAAGTCCCTGTTGCTCAAAGACTATGGCGACTACTTCTACGACACCTTCAGCGTCGCCCCGCAACGCATTGCTGACCTCAATGCCACACTGATCCGTCGCATGTCCCAGGCCAGCGTGCTGAGCTTCACCGATGAGCACGGCTCACGCCTTGAAGCACCCATGAGCAGCATCAAGAAGTGGACCAATATCAACGGCGTCGGCAACCACGACCTGGCGCCCGGTGAAATTGCCACCCACAGCGAAGCCATCAACGGCCAAGTGCGATTTGTCGGCACCTTTCTCAGCACCATCCCCTTCGCCCGTAAATACGGGGTATTGCAGTCACCGCTGGAGTTGTGGATCGAGAACTCGACCATCTGCTCCGTCGCCAGTGACGTGCCAGGGCTGGCCGATGACTTCAACAAGTACCTGAATGCCAACCCCTCCAACCGGCGGGTGGAAGAGCTGGGCATCGGCACCAATGAAGGGGTGAAGGATCTGTATGCGCGCAATGCTGGCTTCGAGGAGCGCCATTGCGGATTGCATCTTGGGTTGGGCGGCGGGCAGAAAGGCAGCCATCACTTGGATTTGATTTTTGCCAGCGGGGTGTTGGCGCTGGATGATAAGCCGGTATTTGATGGGGCGTTTGTGTTCTAGAAAACACAGGAGATCCGGGTGGGAGCCGCTCCCACAGTTGATCGTTGTTGTTTGGCAGATTGCATTCCAAACCATTCGCCAAAAAAAACGCCAACCCTAGGGTTGGCGTTTTTGTGCAGTGCTTACAGCATCACTGCGGCTTCTTGCGACCAAAACCTGGACGCTGACCCGAACCGGCCGGCGCGCCACGGCGCTTGCCCGAGGGTGCATCGTCTACCAACTTCAGCGCTGGGCGCTTTTTCGGCGCAGGCTTGGCTGGGCGCTTGGTGCTGGCACTGTCAGCCGGGCGATCCGTCGCCGGAGCACCACGACCCGACTCGCCACGGTTACTGCGACCGCCCGCTGGCGCATCACCACGACCTGCCGGGCGCGGCGTGCGTGGAGCACGCTCACCGTCCTGACGAGCAGGTGCCGACGGACGACGATCACCTTCCACGTGCGGTTCACGGGAGATGCGACCGCCAGTAGCCGGTGCATCCAAGGCTGGGCGTACAGTGCGTGCAACACGCTCGGTGCGAGCCACTGGGCGCGACGATTTACGCTGCATACGCTCAAGCTTGTCTTTGCTCTTGGCGTTCATCTGCGGCATGGCTACAGGCGTCAAGCCCACTTCAGCACTCAGAATGTCGACTTCGTACTGGCTCATTTCGCGCCAGCGACCCATCGGCAGGTCGGAGTTGAGGAACACCGGACCGAAACGCACGCGCTTCAGGCGGCTGACCACCAAGCCCTGGGACTCCCACAGACGACGCACTTCACGGTTACGGCCTTCCATCACTACGCAGTGGTACCAATGGTTGAAGCCTTCGCCGCCTGGCGCCTGCTTGATGTCGGTGAACCTGGCCGGGCCATCTTCCAGCACGACGCCGGCTTTCAGGCGCTCGATCATCTCGTCATCGACTTCGCCCCGTACACGTACCGCGTATTCGCGGTCCATTTCGTAGGACGGGTGCATCAGGCGGTTGGCCAGTTCACCGTCGGTGGTGAACATCAGCAGGCCAGTGGTGTTGATGTCGAGACGACCGATGTTGATCCAGCGACCTTCTTTAGGGCGCGGCATCTTGTCGAATACGGTAGGACGGCCTTCCGGGTCGTCACGGGTGCAGATTTCGCCATCAGGCTTGTTGTACATGATGACGCGGCGCACCGATTCGGCGGCCTCTTCACGCTTGATGACCTTGCCATCAATGGTGATGGCGTCGTGCAGGTCGACGCGCTGGCCAAGGGTGGCTTCAACGCCATTGACCTTGATTCGCTTTTGGGTGATCCAGGCTTCTACGTCACGGCGCGAGCCGACGCCGATACGGGCGAGGACTTTCTGCAGCTTTTCGCCTGCAGGGCCAATTTCCTGGCTGTCTTTCTGGTCTTGGTCACTCATCTTAAGCACCTCCCGGTGTGTCGATTCAGGCTTGGCCTGAAGATAGTAAAAGCTGGGCTGTTGGCGAACGCATCGCCAAAGGGTCGCGAATCATACGCTCATGGCGAGCGTTGCGCATCAGAGACTAGTCGAGAAGCGCTGGATCATTTGTTTTTCCGCCGACCGGTGGCTTTCCTGGACGAAGTTGGTCCCCATGTGGGAGCGGGCTTGCTCGCGAAAGCGGTGGGTCAGTCATACATGTATTGGCTGACACTCCGCTTTCGCGAGCAAGTCGAATCGTCGCACCGCCGCTCCCACATTGGGGTTCAGCGGAGCCTGACAGATCGGGTCACTCTTCGAATTGGCGGCGCTCATTTTCAATGGCCTCGGCCAATGCCTGGGCCTCGGCCTCTTCATCACTCAGTTCCGGCTGCTCAAGAGCGGCCACGGCGGCCAGGAGTTTCTCCCGGGCTTCGGCCACACCGAGGATGTCTTCCTCGGGTTCGGGTTCGGGCTCAGCGTCATCAACCTCGACCTCAGCCTCGACTTCAACATTCACCGTCATTTCCGGATCAGGCTCGCTCACTCCATCGCGCAGCAAATCGTCGAAGTCGGTCTTGATCCCCTGTTCCATATCATCCAGTTCCAGCAACAACGTATGGAAACTGGTTTCATCCTTGGGCTCTTCCGGCTCGGCACTGGCATCGGCCAGTTCCTGCAACGCAGCAGGCACCGGCACGTCGTCGAAGTCCAATATCGGATCCGGCTCTATTTCCCGCAGCTCGGCCAGGGGTGGCAAGTCGTCGAGGTTCTTCAGGTTGAAGTGATCGAGAAACACTTTGGTGGTGGCAAACATCGCGGGCTTCCCGGGCACATCACGGTAGCCAACGATGCGGATCCACTCACGCTCCAGCAATGTCTTGACAATATGGCTGTTGACCGCCACGCCCCGCACGTCTTCGATCTCGCCACGGGTGATGGGTTGGCGATAGGCGATCAGTGCCATGGTCTCCAGCATCGCCCGCGAATAACGCTGCGGGCGCTCTTCCCACAAGCGGCCGACCCACGGCGAGAATTTCTCGCGGATTTGCAGGCGGTAGCCCGAAGCAACCTCGCGCAGTTCGAACGCCCGGCCATCGCAGGACTTGCGCAGGATCTCCAAGGCCTTCTTGAACACCGGCGGTTCCGGGCGCTCAGCCTCTTCAAACAGCTCGAACAAGCGCTCCAGGGATTGCGGCTTGCCCGAGGCCAGGAGAAAAGCCTCCAGCAACGGGGCCAGTTCGCGGGGTTCAGTCAAATTCATCGATTCAGCTCTTTATTCGGCTCGCGCCCGCACGTGGATAGCCGCAAAAGGCTCATTCTGTACCAGCTCGACCAAGGATTCCTTGACCAGTTCGAGGATCGCCATAAACGTCACCACCACCCCCAGGCGCCCTTCTTCTTTGGTAAACAACTCGACAAAGGGCACGAAACCGCCGCCTTTGAGGCGCTCCAGCACATCGCTCATGCGCTCGCGGGTGGACAAGGCTTCACGGCTGACCTGATGGCTTTCAAACATATCGCCACGGCGCAGCACCTCGGCCATGGACATCAGCAATTCTTCCAGGCTCACATCCGGCAACAGCTTGCGCGCCCGCGCTTCCGGGGCATCAAGCTTGGGCACCACCACATCACGACCGACCCGGCTCAGGCCGTCAATGCCTTCGGCCGCGGCCTTGAAGCGCTCGTATTCCTGCAAGCGTCGGATCAGTTCGGCGCGCGGGTCATCCTCTTCCGCTTCGATGGTCTCCGAACGCGGCAACAGCATGCGCGACTTGATCTCCGCCAACATCGCGGCCATCACCAGGTACTCGGCGGCCAGTTCCAGGCGCACCGACTGCATCAATTCGACATAGCCCATGTACTGACGGGTGATTTCCGCCACCGGAATGTCGAGAATGTTGATGTTCTGCTTGCGGATCAGGTACAGCAGCAAGTCCAGCGGGCCTTCGAAGGCTTCGAGGAAGACTTCCAGGGCATCCGGCGGAATGTACAGGTCCAGGGGCATTTCCATGACCGCCTGGCCGTAGACCATGGCGAATGGCAGCTCCTGCTGGGCGCCGGCCTGGCTGTCGACGGTTTCCACGACCGACATTCAGGCCTCGACCATGAACGGGGCCGGGTCGCCGCAACCGACGCGGACCACTTCCGGCTCGCCATCGGCCAGGTTGATCACGGTGGAGGCCTTGTTGCCGCCGTAGCCACCGTCAATGATCAGGTCGACGTGTTTTTCCAGCAACCGACGCATTTCGTAGGGGTCGTACAAGGGCTCGGTTTCCCCAGGCAGGATCAGCGACACGCTCATCAACGGTTCGCCCAGTTCCTCCAACAGCGCCAGCGCAATCGGGTGCTCCGGAACCCGCAAGCCGATGGTGCGCTTCTTCGGGTGCAGCAACAGGCGCGGCACTTCGCGGGTGGCGTTGAGAATGAAGGTGTAGGGCCCCGGCGTGTGGGCCTTGAGCAGTCGGAAGGTGCCGGTGTCGACCTTGGCGAACAACCCCAACTGGGAAAGGTCGCTGCAAATCAGCGCGAAGTTGTGATTTTTGTCCAGGTTACGAAGGCGTCTTACCCGTTCAACGGCGTTTTTGTCGCCGATCTGGCAACCGATGGCGTACGACGAGTCCGTGGGATAGATCACCACGCCGCCGGCACGGATGATCTCCGCCGCCTGTTTGATCAGGCGCGCTTGCGGGTTTTCCGGATGAATCTGGAAAAATTGACTCACGTTCTCTACCTGTTCAGACGGTGGCAATAATGGGGTCATGCTTGAACCGACACCAAAGGGGCGGCAAATCTTCCGGGAGTTGACGGTATTCGCCAATCTCCGACCAGCCGCCAGGGCCATGGAAATCACTGCCGGCACTCACCAGCAGTCCGAACTCACGGGCCAGAATCGCCAGGCTGCCCACCTGCTCGGCGGGTTGATGCCCGTTGACCACTTCGATGGCGTGGCCACCCGCTTGAATATAGTCGCCAATCAGTTTGCGGCGTTTACTACGAGTAAAGTCGTAGTGCCAGGGATGCGCCAGGCTGACCCAGGCGCCTGCCGCGCGCAACGTGGCGACGGTGTCCTCCAGGGTTGGCCAGTGTTGCTTGACGTCCCCCAGCTTGCCCGCCCCCAGCCATTTTCGGAACGCCTCGGCGCGATCCTTTACAAAACCTTCACGCACCATCCAGTCGGCAAAATGCGGACGGGCCGGCGCGTTGCCGCTATCCCCCAGTTCCTGCTGAATGGCGCGGGCGCCATCCAGACCGTTGGGCATACCCTTGAGCGCCAGTTTTCGGCTTATTTCTTCGGACCGCAGCCAGCGGCCATCGTGCAATTTGGCGATGGCCTCCACCAGTGGCGGCGCGTTTACGTCAAAACCATAGCCCAGTACATGAATGGTTGCGCCGCCCCAGGTGCAGGACAATTCAACGCCATTGACCAGTTGCATCCCCAGGGTATTCGCCGCAACGCGGGCCTCTTCCAGGCCTTCGAGGGTGTCGTGGTCGGTCAACGCCAGGACTCGCACGCCTTTTTCAAACGCACGCGCAACCAGTACCGCGGGCGCCAGGGCGCCGTCGGAGGCCGTGCTGTGGCAGTGCAAATCAACATTCACGGGAGTGTGTAACCTCAAGTCAGCTGGCGCTTTCGCTACCAAGGATGTTTGTTATTATGCCGCCACATCCAGCTTCTGGCTCTTACTGTGAAACAATTCATCGACTTCATCCCGCTGTTACTGTTTTTCATCGTCTACAAGCTCGACCCTCGGGTCATCGATATCGCAGGCCATGAGCTGACGGTCGGTGGCATCTACAGCGCCACCGCGGTGCTGATCATCAGCTCCCTGGTGGTCTACGGCGCCCTCTTCATCTCCCAGCGCAAACTGGAAAAAAGCCAATGGCTGACCCTGATCGCCTGCCTGGTTTTCGGCAGCCTGACCCTGGCCTTCCACAGCGAAACCTTCCTTAAATGGAAAGCCCCGGTAGTCAACTGGCTGTTCGCCCTGGCCTTCATCGGCAGCCACTTCATCGGTGATCGCCTGCTGATCAAGCGAATCATGGGCCACGCGCTGACATTGCCGGAGCCGGTCTGGACTCGCCTGAACATCGCCTGGATTGCGTTTTTCCTGTTCTGCGGCGCGGCTAACCTGTTCGTCGCCTTTACCTTTCAGAACTACTGGGTCGACTTCAAGGTCTTCGGCAGCCTGGGCATGACCGTGCTGTTCCTGGTCGCCCAAGGCATCTACCTGTCGCGCCACCTGCATGACACCGACCCTACCACGCCGAAAACCGAGGACTGACATGCTCTACGCCATCATTGCTACCGACGTTGCCAACTCGTTGGAAAAACGCCTGGCCGCGCGCCCGGCCCACCTCGAGCGCCTGAAACAGCTGCAAGCCGAAGGGCGCGTGGTGCTTGCCGGTCCTCACCCGGCCGTCGACAGCAATGATCCTGGCGCAGCCGGTTTCACTGGCAGCCTGATCGTTGCCGAGTTCGCCTCCCTGCCCGATGCCCAGGCCTGGGCAGACGCCGATCCATATGTCGCGGCAGGCGTCTATACCAATGTCGTGATCAAACCGTTCAAACAAGTCCTGCCTTGACCCGGCTACGCTGAACCTATTGAGTTCGGCGTACTCCTATCGCTCATCATTCTCGGTAAGCTGCCGACAACGTGCTGAACAATCGATTGGAATCAGGAGTTCCGATGCGCTTAAGTCAGTTGTGTCTGTTGGCAGTGTTAACGATCGGGGCAACCGCCCATGCTGAAGAGACCTCGAACACCGGCAGTTTCACGCCCCTGTCCTTGAGTGCTGGCAGCCAGATCACCGAGTTGCAGCAACGCTTGAAGGAAAGCGAACGACTGCGTGACGAACTGAGCAAACAATTGCAAAGCACCGAATTGAAAGGCGCCGATGCCTCACGCGACAGTGCCCAATTGAATCGACTGCGCCAGGAGAACCAACGCCTGGTCCAGCAACTCAAAGAAGCACAGGGCACGGTGTTGCCACGCTGGCTGACTGAGCAGCAACAATGGTTTGTGACAGGTGCAGGAGTAGCGCTGATCGCCCTGCTATGCGGTATCTTTGCCAGCGGCGGGCACCGGCGCCGTCGACAATGGCTAAATTGAGTGAGTCATGAGCGAGCTGTTACTGATAGACGATGACCAGGAGCTCTGTGAGCTGCTGACCAGTTGGTTGAGCCAGGAAGGTTTCCAGGTGCGCGCTTGCCATGATGGCCTGAGCGCGCGCAAAGCGTTGGCCGAAGCCGCCCCCTCAGCGGTGGTGCTTGACGTGATGCTGCCCGACGGCAGCGGTCTGGAATTGCTCAAACAATTGCGTAGCGATCACCCGGAGCTGCCAGTGCTGATGCTCTCGGCCCGGGGCGAACCGCTGGACCGCATCCTCGGCCTGGAACTGGGCGCTGATGATTATCTGGCCAAGCCCTGTGACCCCCGGGAGTTGACCGCTCGTTTGCGCGCTGTATTGCGGCGCAGCCATCCGGCTGCGGTGTCGACCCAGCTGGAGCTGGGCGACCTGTGCTTCAGCCCGGTGCGCGGCGTGGTCACCATCGACGAGCAGGAATTTGCCCTCACCGTCTCCGAAAGCCGTCTGCTGGAAGCCTTGCTGCGCCAGCCGGGCGAGCCGCTGGACAAGCAGGAACTGGCGCAAATCGCCCTGGGCCGCAAGCTGACCCTGTACGACCGCAGCCTGGACATGCACGTCAGCAACCTGCGCAAGAAGATCGGCCCCCACTCGGATGGCCGACCACGGATCATGGCGCTGCGCAGCCGTGGTTACTACTACAGCCTCTGATGTTCCCTCTGTCGCCGCTGCCGAGGCATGAGGCTGCGATGGGTGGCGCAGCCGCCCCCGGGGCGACCCTGCGGACCGCATCGCAGCCTCGTGCCTCGGCAGCGGCTACAGAAAATCAGGTCCCCAGTTTTGTAAGCCTGCGCCAAAATCGTCTTTACCCAAGCTTTACCCTCCCCTGACCGCCGCTGACCTTGATCTCCTTAATCTACTCACATCCGGACTCACCGGAATCGAGACAGGAGAAACACCATGCGCAAGACCCTTATCGCTCTGATGTTCGCGGCAGCCCTGCCTACTGTTGCCATGGCGGCCATGCCAGAAGGCCAAGGCCCAATGGGCGGGTCCGAAGGCCACATGATGGGCGGCCCGGGCCATGGCGGCGAACACGGCATGCGTGGCAAAGGCGGCCCCTTCAGCCAGCTTGATCTGAGCCGCGAACAGCGCCAGCAGATCGGCAAATTGATGGGCCAGCAAATGCACGGTCGCAAGGAACTGGTCAAAAAGTACCTGGATAAACTCCCGGCCGCCGACCAGAAAGCCATGCAAGACGAAATGGCTGCCGCCAAGCAGAAAACCCAGACTGACATTCGCGCCGTGCTGAAGCCCGATCAACAGAAGAAATTCGACGAGATCGTGAAAAAACAAGCCGAGCGCCGTGCCGAGTGGAAGGAATTCCAGGCCTGGAAAGCGCAACAACCGCAAAAAGCGCAATAATGACCTAGCTTCACTCCCAGCCCAGTGGCCTGTGCCACTGGGCTTTTCCTGTTTGAGGGTTTCCCGTGCGTTCATTGTTCTGGCGCATCCTTGCCAGCTTCTGGCTGGCTATCGCCCTGGTTGCCGGGTTGTCGCTCCTGCTTGGGCATATGCTCAACCAGGATGCCTGGATTCTCAGCCGCCACCCCGGACTCGCCAACCTCGCCGAAGAATGGACCCAGCTCTACGAAGCCCAGGGCGAGGACGCTGCCCAGGACTTGCTGCAACAGCGCAAGCGCCAGTACCACATCGACGTGCAAGTGCTTAACGAAAGCGGCGAACCGGTGGTACGCGGTACCTTTCCGCGCCGGGCCGCCGCCTTCGAAGCGCGACAAAACGACAACCAGGACCGCCACCTGCCCTGGCGCCGGCTGACCGCTGAATACACCAGCGCGAAAACGGGCGACACCTACCTATTGATCTACCGCATTCCCCACCCGGAACTGGACGCCTGGCACCGCAGCAGCCTGCTGTGGCCCTTCAGTGCGCTGACCATTGCCCTGGTGGTGCTGACCCTGTTCAGCCTGTTGGTGACGCTCTCCATCACCCGCCCCCTCAGTCGCCTGCGCAGCGCAGTGCATGACCTGGGCCAGACCACTTATCAGCAAAACAGCCTGGCGCAACTGTCTAACCGCCGTGATGAATTTGGCGTGCTGGCTACCGATTTCAACCGCATGGGCGCACGCCTGCAAAGCCTGATCAGCAGTCAACGCCAGCTACTGCGGGACGTGTCCCACGAATTGCGCTCGCCCCTGGCTCGCCTGCGGATCGCCCTGGCCCTGGCGGAACGCGCCACGCCCGACGCTCGGGAAAAACTCTGGCCACGCCTGACCCGCGAATGCGACCGTCTGGAGGCCTTGATCAGCGAGATCCTGGTGCTGGCCCGCGTCGATGCCGACAATGCCAGCGCCGAAGACATCGAACTCACCCCGCTGCTCAAGACCCTGCAAAAAGATGCCCTGCTCGGCGCGCCGGACCAACCCGTGCAGCTCGAAGCCCAAGCGGGGCTGCAGCTCAAGGGCTGGCCGACGATGATCGAGCGCGCACTGGACAACTTGCTGCGCAACGCCCAACGCTTCAACCCGCCAGGACTGCCGATTGAAATGCAGGCCCAACGCCAGGGCGAGCGTATTGTGATCAGCGTGCGCGACCACGGCCCCGGCGTGGATACCGAGCATTTGGGCCAACTGGGCGAGCCGTTTTACCGCGCTCCCGGGCAAACCGCCCAAGGCCATGGCCTGGGCCTGGCCATCGCACGCCGCGCCGCCGAACGCCATGGCGGCAGCCTGATTCTGGCCAATCACCCCGGAGGCGGATTTATCGCGAGCCTCGACTTGCCGTTGGAGCCGGGGGTTGCAGTACAACCCTAAGGTTGTTCTATGCTGGCCCTTCTCTTATGGAGGGCCTTTGATGACTGATCTGCTCACATCCATCCAAGCTGCACTCGACCTGCCACGTACCCCGCTGACCTTCACCGAGGCTGGCGCCCTGCCTTCGACCTTTGCCGTGACTGAATTGGCCAGCGCTACTGTCGGCGCAGCAGGCCAGGCCGTTGCCGAGTTGCTGCAACAACAAACCGGACGCCTGCCCACGATTTGCGTGGACCGGCGCCTCGCCTCCTTCTGGTTTTCCACGTCGCTACGCCCCGTCGGCTGGACCGTACCGCCGCTGTGGGACCCGATTGCCGGGGACTACGCCAGCGCCGATGGCTGGATCCGCCTGCACACCAACGCGCCCCACCACCGCGCCGCCGCCGAGCGGGTGTTGGGGCAAGTGGCTGATCGTGAGGCCATGGCGCTCAAGGTCGCCCAATGGAACGCTGCTGAACTGGAACAAGCCATCGTCGACGAGGGTGGCTGTGCGGCGCAGATGCGCTCGTGGCAAGACTGGCAGGCCCATCCTCAAGGCCTGGCGGTCAATCAGGAGCCACTGATCCAACACCAAACCAGCGATGCCGTCAGCGAAAAACCCTGGCTCGGTTCAGTGGCGCGCCCCTTGGCCGGTATCAAGGTGCTCGACCTGACTCGCGTTCTGGCGGGCCCGGTGGCCAGCCGCTTTCTCGCAGGGTTAGGCGCCGATGTATTGCGCATCGACTCCCCCGACTGGAACGAAGCGGGCGTGGTGCCGGAAATGACCCTGGGTAAACGCTGCGCTCGCCTGGACCTGAAGAACCCAGGTGACCGGAGGGTCTTCGAAGACCTGCTCAAGGACGCCGATATTCTGTTCCATGGCTACCGCGCCGATGCCCTGGAGCAATTGGGATACGGAGCCGCCGAGTTGCAGCTACTCGCACCGGGCCTGATCGACGTCAGCCTCAACGCCTATGGCTGGAGCGGCCCATGGCGCAATCGCCGAGGCTTCGACAGCCTGGTGCAGATGAGCAGCGGCATTGCTCAGGCCGGCATGCAGTGGAAACAGGCCAACAAGCCGGTACCGTTGCCGTTACAGGCACTGGACCATGCCACCGGTTACTTGATGGCAGCAGGTGCGATTCGGGCGCTGAGTGAGCGGCTGAAATCCGGCCGGGGCAGTTCGGCGCTGCTGTCACTGGCGCGCACGGCGAAATTATTGGTGGAGGCTGGGCTGACCACCGAACAACCCGCGCTGAGAGCCGAAGAGCCTGCCGATCAGGGGCTGGTGGTGGAGCAAACGGCCTGGGGACAGGCCCATCGCTTGCTGGCGCCGCTTACCATCAGCGGCACGCCGTTGCAGTGGGATTTGCCGGCGGGAGAATTGGGGTCACATCGGCCTCAATGGTGACCTTCCGATTGCCATCGCAGGCAAGCCAGCTCCCACATTTGACCGAGTTTCCAGCAACAGCACCGATCAAGTGTGGGAGCTGGCTTGCCTGCGAAGAGGCCCTGAAAAGCACCCTCAATCTGCCCGGCTCAGCGACGTCCACAAATGCTGCGCCGCATACGCTCTAAGCGGCCGCCAGGCCTCGGCCCGCGCCAGTAACTGGCGTGCGGTAACGGGGCCGCCTTCCAGTGCCGCCAACGCATTGATCAAACCGATATCCCCCGACGCAAACGCATCCGGCTCGCGCATCTGGCGCATGGCTATGTACTGCGCGGTCCAGTCGCCAATCCCCGGCAACTCGATCAACCGCGTTACAACGTCCTTGAGACTGGCCTTGGGCTGGAAGATCTGCGGATCATCCAACAACGCCTGGGCCACGCCCGATAAGGTTCGCCCACGACTTTTCGGCATGCCCAGGCTGGCCAGATCCGCTGCCGCCAGCACCTCGGCCACAGGAAAGACGTGCGTCACGCCCGCATGTGGTGTCATCAGTGGCTCGCCATAGTGCGCAACCAGCTTGCCCGCCAAACGAATGGCCGCGACCACCGTAATCTGCTGTCCCAAAACCGCCCGAATCGCCACTTCCAGGCCATCCCACGCCCCTGGCACCCGCAGGCCCGGACGCGCCGCCACCAGCCGTGCCATCAAGGGATCGGCTGCCAGTTGTCGATTGATCCTTCGCGGATCAGCGTCCAGGTCAAACATCGCCCGCAAACGCCGGACAATCTCCGGCAAGGCATCCGGCTCAGCGAAGTCGACCGTCACCTCAAGCCAATCCCCCGCACCCGACGCAACACTGATCCAGCCATGCCGACCATCGATGCTGATGCTGCGCGTATACATACCCGCCACCACCGTCTCCAACCCGCTGATCGCCCGCGCCGCCAAAAAACCCAGCATCGCCTCCCAGTCATAAGGGGCTTGATACGCCAACTGCACCTTCACAATGACAACACCCCGCTGTACAACCCATACGCCGCCAGGCTCGCCCCGGCGATCACGCAGCCGAAAATGCCTTTTTCCACACGGGTAAACAAGGGCTGACCCTGTTCGTGCTTGGCCTGAGCAAACAGAATCACCCCCGGTGCATACAGCAACGCCGACAGCAGCAAATACTTCAAGCCACCGGCGTAGAGCAGCCAGATCGCATAGCCCAAAGCGATTACGCCGATCAGCAGATCTTTCATCCGCTGGCCGTGGGCGCCTTCATAGGTGTCACCGCGCCCGCTCAACAACACCGCATAGGCTGCCGACCACAGGTAGGGCACCAGAATCATCGACGAAGCCAGATAAATCAGCGTGGTGTAGGTGCTTTCCGAGAACAGGGTGATCACCAGGAAAATCTGGATCATCACATTGGTCAGCCACAACGCATTGACCGGCACATGATTGACGTTTTCCTTTTTCAGGAACGCCGGCATCGTCCGGTCATGGGCGGTGGCATAGAGGATTTCGGCACACAGCAACGCCCAGGACAACAACGCGCCCAGCAACGAAACCGCCAGGCCGATACTGATCAACAGCGCCCCCCACGGGCCGACGATATGCTCCAGCACACCGGCCAGGGACGGATTCTGCAAGGTGGCCAATTCCGGTTGGCTCATGATCCCCAGCGACAGCACGTTCACCAGCACCAGCAGTGCCAATACCCCGAGAAAACCGATCACTGTGGCCCGGCCCACGTCCGAACGTTTCTCAGCCCGCGCCGAATAGACGCTGGCGCCCTCGATGCCGATAAACACGAACACGGTGACCAGCATCATGTTGCGCACCTGATCCACCACGCTGCCAAAGTTCGGGTTGCTCAAGCCCCAGATATCCCGAATAAAGATATCGGCCTTGAACGCCACGGCGGCGATGACGATAAACATCAGCAGCGGCACGATCTTGGCCACAGTGGTGATCTGGTTGATGAAGGCCGCCTCCTTGATCCCGCGCAGTACCAGAAAGTGCACGGCCCACAGCAACAGCGAGGCACAGGCGATGGCAATGGGCGTGTTGCCTTGGCCGAACACCGGGAAGAAGTAGCCCAATGTGCTGAACAGCAGCACAAAGTAACCGACGTTGCCCATCCAGGCGCTGATCCAGTAACCCCAGGCGGACGAAAAACCCATGTAGTCGCCAAACCCGGCCTTGGCGTAGGCATACACACCGGCGTCCAGTTCAGGCTTGCGGTTGGCCAGAGTCTGGAACACAAAGGCCAGGGCCAGCATGCCAACGGCGGTGATTGCCCAACCGATCAGCACCGCCCCTACTTCGGCCCGCGCCGCCATGTTCTGCGGCAACGAGAAGATCCCGCCACCCACCATCGAACCCACCACTAGCGCGATCAATGCGCTGAGTCGAAGTTTTTGCGCCGGTTGCGACATGGGTACTCCCAATAGAAAAACAGTCTTTGCGCCAACAACTGTTACAGGCGACTAATGTGCGCTGCACGTTCAACGTTTATTAGATATAGCGAATAAAACACCGCACCTCATAACTTAAAGGCATGGCAATAAATAGAGTTTAGGCAAATTTGGAATTTAAATACGGCTGGAACTTTCCTGACTGCGGGCTATTTGGCAAACCCTCCTGAAAAAATTTGCACATCTGGGAAAACGGACTAGCTTCAAACGTCCACGCCTATGAGAAATCTTGTCATCTGAAACGGAGAACGGCTCTGGAACAAGCCTCTTCGAGGGATCTTATTGCCTGCGTTCTTTCATCATAAGCCATTAATTCACAATGGAATGTGCCAATGAAGTGATCTGAGTCAGCTGTTTGATTAGCGCACGGATTTATTCTGTGGTCTCTCTTCTCCTGCATTGGAGTCATGCAATGTCTGAATCTCCCGGAAAACTCCGACTCGGTGCCCTGGTTGCACTTGTCGTGGGCTCAATGATTGGTGGCGGGATCTTCTCACTTCCACAAAACATGGCCGCCAGTGCCGATGTCGGCGCGGTGTTGATCGGCTGGGTAATTACCGCCATCGGTATGTTGACCCTCGCTTTTGTCTTCCAAACCCTGGCCAACCGCAAACCCGATCTGGACGGCGGCGTGTATGCCTACGCCAAGGCCGGCTTCGGCGACTACATGGGTTTTTCGTCCGCCTGGGGTTACTGGATCAGTGCCTGGCTGGGCAACGTCGGTTACTTCGTGCTGTTGTTCAGCACCCTCGGTTACTTCTTTCCGATCTTCGGCGAAGGCAACACCCCGGCGGCGGTGATCGGCGCCTCGGTGTTGCTGTGGGCCGTGCACTTCCTGGTACTGCGCGGGATCAAGGAAGCGGCGTTCATCAACCTGGTGACCACCGTCGCCAAGGTCGTGCCGCTGGTGCTGTTTGTATTGATCGCGCTCTTCGCGTTCAAACTGGACATCTTCACCGCCGACATCTGGGGCGTAAAAAATCCGGACCTGGGCAGCGTGATGAACCAGGTGCGCAACATGATGCTGGTCACCGTCTGGGTATTTATCGGCATCGAGGGCGCGAGCATCTTCTCGTCCCGCGCCGAAAAACGCTCCGACGTCGGCAAGGCCACGGTGATTGGTTTCATCACGGTGCTGCTGTTCCTGATGCTGGTGAACGTGCTGTCGCTGGGGATCATGACCCAACCGGAACTGGCCAAGCTGCAGAACCCGTCGATGGCCGCCGTGCTGGAGCATGTAGTGGGCCACTGGGGTGCGGTGCTGATCAGCGTCGGCTTGATCATCTCGCTGTTGGGAGCGTTGCTGTCGTGGGTGCTGCTGTGTGCGGAGATCATGTTCGCCGCCGCCAAAGACCACACCATGCCGGCGTTCCTGCGTAAGGAAAACGCCAACCACGTGCCGGTCAACGCCCTGTGGCTGACCAACGCCATGGTGCAGATTTTCCTGGTGATCACCCTGTTCTCCGCCAGCACCTACCTGTCGCTGATCTACCTCGCCACCTCAATGATCCTGGTGCCTTACCTGTGGTCGGCGGCCTATGGACTGCTGTTGGCGGTGCGCGGCGAGACCTACGAAAACGCCCTGGGCGAACGCAAGAAAGACCTATTCATCGGTGCCATCGCCCTGATCTACGCGGTCTGGCTGTTGTACGCCGGCGGCACCAAGTACCTGCTGCTGTCCGCCCTGCTCTATGCCCCCGGCGCGATCCTGTTCGCCAAGGCCAAGCATGAACTGGGCAAACCGATTTTCACCCACGTCGAGAAGCTGATTTTCGCCGCAGTGGTCATAGGCGCCCTGGTGGCTGCCTATGGGCTCTATGACGGCTTCTTGACTCTGTAGCTGTTATCCAAAGAAAGCTTTGTTCACTGGAGGATCTGTAATGACCACGGAAAAAGTGAAGTACGGCGTACATTCCGAAGCCGGCAAACTGCGCAAAGTCATGGTGTGCTCCCCAGGTTTGGCCCACCAGCGGCTGACCCCCAACAACTGCGATGAACTGCTGTTCGATGATGTGCTGTGGGTGGCCCAGGCCAAGCGCGACCATTTCGATTTCGTGACCAAGATGCGCGAGCGGGATATCGATGTGCTGGAAATGCACAACCTGCTGACCGACATTGTTGCCATCCCCGAAGCCCTGGACTGGATCCTGGAGCGCAAGATCACCGCCAACCAGGTCGGCCTCGGTCTGGTCAATGAAGTGGGCTCGTGGCTGCGTAGCCTGGAGCCGCGCAAAGTCGCCGAGTTTTTGATTGGCGGCGTGTCGGCCGACGACCTGCCGAGCAGCTTCGGTGGCAAGACCATCGAAATGTTCCGCGACTTCCTCGGGCATTCGAGCTTCATTCTGCCGCCGCTGCCTAACACCCAATTCACCCGCGACACCACGTGCTGGATCTTCGGCGGCGTGACGCTGAACCCGATGTATTGGCCCGCGCGACGCCAGGAAACCTTGCTGGCCAGCGCCATCTACAAATTCCACCCCGAGTTCACCAACGCCGACTTCCAGGTCTGGTACGGCGACCCGGATCAGGAACACGGTAACGCCACGCTGGAAGGCGGTGACGTGATGCCTATCGGCAACGGCGTGGTGTTGATCGGTATGGGCGAGCGCTCGTCCCGCCAGGCTATCGGCCAGCTGGCGCTGAACCTGTTCAAGCACAAGGCTGTAGAGCGCGTGATCGTCGCCGGCCTGCCGAAATCCCGCGCCGCGATGCACCTCGATACGGTGTTCAGCTTCTGCGACCGCGACCTGGTCACGATCTTCCCGGAAGTGGTCAGCCAGATAGTCGCCTTCACCCTGCGCCCTGACGAGAGCAAGCCCGGTGGTATCGATATCCAACGGGAAAAAACCAGCTTCCTCGACACCGTCGCTGCAGCCCTGAACCTGAAAACCCTGCGCGTGGTGGAAACCGGCGGCAACAGCTTCGCCGCCGAGCGCGAGCAGTGGGATGACGGCAATAACGTGGTGGCCGTCGAGCCAGGTGTGGTGATCGGCTATGACCGCAACACCTACACCAACACCCTGCTGCGCAAGGCCGGTGTGGAGGTCATCACCATCAGCGCCGGCGAACTGGGCCGTGGACGCGGCGGCGGCCACTGCATGACCTGCCCGATCATTCGCGACCCTATCGACTACTAACCCTAAATTTTTTAACTTATTGCGACCCGGCGCTGTGAAAGCGTAGCGAGCGCAGGAAAGACAAGGCAAAAACAGGCGAGGAAGCGGAGTTTACTGGTTGTAAATGAGCATTCCGAGCCTGTTTTTAACGCAGGATTTCCAAGCGCAGTAGCTTTCACAGTGTCGGGGAAGGAGATCCACCATGGCTTTTAATATGCGCAACCGCAGCCTGCTCTCGCTGATGCACCACACCACTCGCGAGCTGCACTACCTGCTGGACCTGTCCCGTGACCTCAAGCGCGCCAAATACACCGGCACCGAGCGCCCGCACTTGCAGGGCAAAAACATCGCGCTGATCTTCGAAAAAACCTCGACCCGCACGCGCTGCGCGTTCGAAGTGGCGGCCCACGACCAAGGAGCCCACGTCACCTACATCGACCCGGTGTCATCGCAGATCGGCCACAAAGAAAGCATGAAAGACACCGCCCGCGTCCTCGGTCGCATGTTCGATGCCATCGAGTACCGTGGCTTCGAACAGGAAATCGTCGAAGAACTGGCCAAATTCGCCGGCGTGCCCGTGTTCAACGGCCTGACCGCTGAGTTCCACCCAACCCAAATGATCGCCGACACCCTGACCATGCGCGAACACAGCGATAAGCCGCTGCATGACATCAGCTACGCCTACCTCGGTGACGCCCGCTACAACATGGGCAACTCACTGCTGATGATCGGTGCCAAGCTGGGTATGGACGTGCGCATTGGCGCGCCAAAAGCCCTGTGGCCCCATGAAGACTTCATCAAGCAGTGCCAGGCGTTTGCTGAAGAAAGCGGCGCGCGCATCACCATCACCGAAGACCCGAAAGAGGCTGTTAAAGGCGTGGACTTCATCCACACCGATATCTGGGTGTCCATGGGTGAGCCAGTGGAAGCGTGGGACGAGCGTATCGAGCAGCTGCTGCCGTACCAGGTCAACGCCAAGATGATGAAAGCCTCGGGCAACCCTCGGGTGAAGTTCATGCACTGCCTGCCAGCGTTCCATAACAGCGAAACCAAGGTCGGCAAGGACATCGCCGCGCGGTATCCAAACCTGGCCAATGGCGTGGAAGTGACCGAAGAGGTGTTTGAGTCCCCGGCCAACATCGCCTTTGAGCAGGCGGAAAACCGCATGCATACCATCAAGGCGATTCTGGTCTCCGCACTGGCGGATATCTAACTCTCGCTGTCGGAACACAGTCAGTGTGGGAGCGGCGGTGCGACGATTCGACTTGCTCGCGAAAGCGGGGTGTCAGTTGATACATCTGGTGGCTGATCCACCGCATTCGCGAGCAAGTCGAATCGTCGCACCGCCGCTCCCACATTTTGTCCTGTGTTCACAAAGCTGATTTCTGAAAGGACACTCTGTATGCGTATCGTCGTAGCACTGGGCGGCAACGCCCTTCTGCGCCGTGGTGAACCCATGACCGCAGACAATCAACGCGCCAACATCCGCATCGCCACCGAACAGATCGCCAAGATCCACGCCGGCAACGAGCTGGTCATCGCCCATGGCAATGGCCCGCAAGTGGGCCTGCTGTCGTTGCAGGCGGCGGCCTACACCCAAGTCTCGCCTTACCCGCTGGACGTGCTGGGCGCCGAAACCGAAGGCATGATCGGCTACATCATCGAACAGGAACTGGGCAACCTGCTGGACTTCCAAGTGCCGTTCGCCACGCTGCTGACCCAGGTGGAAGTGGACGCCAAGGACCCCGCGTTCCAGAACCCGAGCAAACCCATCGGCCCGGTCTACTCGAAAGCCGAAGCCGAAAAACTCGCGGCCGAAAAAGGCTGGACCATCGCTCCCGATGGCGACAAATATCGCCGCGTGGTCGCCAGCCCCCGGCCCAAACGCATTTTTGAAATCCGCCCGATTAGCTGGCTGCTGGAAAAAGGCAGCATCGTGATCTGCGCCGGTGGCGGCGGGATTCCGACGATGTATGGCGAAGACGGCAAGCTCCAGGGCATTGAAGCGGTGATCGACAAAGACCTCTGCTCATCCCTGCTGGCCGGGCAACTGGGCGCCGACTTGCTGGTGATCGCCACCGACGTCAATGCCGCTTTTATCGACTTCGGCAAACCGACCCAGAAGGCCATCGGCCAGGCTCATCCCGACGAAATGGAAAAACTCGGCTTCGCCGCCGGCTCCATGGGGCCCAAGGTTCAGGCCGCGTGCGAGTTCGCCCGCCAGACTGGAAAAACCGCAGTGATCGGTTCACTCTCGGACATCGAAGCTATCGTCCAGGGCCATGCCGGCACGCGTATCAGCACAGCAAAACCTGGGATCACCTATCGATAAAGTGGAGGAGAAACGCCTATGGCCACGTTTGAACCCGGACACCTGCACATCGAACGCCACGCGCTGACCAAGGACGACTACAGCTACAACCTGTGCATCGACTATGAAGTCAGTCAGGACCCCAAGGAAGGCAAGGGAATGCTGTTCAAGATGCATGGCTCGGTGCAGGGCAAGGACCTCAAGGAGGAGTTTTTCCTGCCCAAGGACCAGGCATTCGATTTTGCCCGGCACGCGATGAACATTGCACAGAAGTACGGCATGCCGAAGATTGCCGTGCTCAATGGCTCGATGCACAAGCAGTACGACTTAATGTTTGAGGATGTGCGCCATCAGTTGGATGTGAAGCCGGGGGATCCGGTGAAACCCGAACATCTCGAATAACCCGCCTTGTCCTAACACAGCAGATCAAATGTGGGAGCGGGCTTGCTCGCGAAAGCGGTGGTTCAGTGACAGATGGGTTGACTGATACACCGCCTTCGCGAGCAAGCCCGCTCCCACACTTTGATCTCCGTCACCCGCCGGATTTCACCTGACCCCCTCCTCCAAGGCATACTTGCCACCTCTCGCACGCCAGAACCCAGAACCGCCCCATGCGTATCCACGTCAGCTTCATCGACCGCGTCGGCATTACCCAGGAAGTCCTGGCCCTGCTCGGTGGGCGCAATCTCAATCTGGATGCGGTGGAAATGGTCCCACCCAACGTCTATATCGACGCGCCTACCTTGAGCGCCGAGGTCCTGGAAGAACTGCGTGACGCGCTGTTCAGCGTCCACGGCGTACAGGCCGTGACGGTGGTGGACATCCTCCCCGGCCAACGCCGTCATCTGCAGCTCGACGCCCTGCTCGCCGCCATGACCGACCCGGTATTGGCTCTGGACAGTGCCGGCAAGATCCTGCTGGCCAACCCGGCGCTCATTGCGCTGTATGGCCGCGAGCCGGCCGGTGAAAGCATCAACGCGCTGTTCGACGACCCCATGCTGCTGACCACCTTGCTGGACCATGGCTTTCGCCTACCCCTGCGGGAAATCAGCGTCAACGGCCAAACCCTGTTGCTGGACGCCACCCCGATCACCGACGCCGGCGCACTGCTGACCCTGTACCCACCCAACCGTATCGGTGAGCAACTGTCGGCGCTGCACCATGACCATGCCGAAGGTTTCGATGCACTGTTGGGCGAATCCCCCGCGATCCGCACCCTCAAGGCCCGTGCCCAACGCGTGGCGGCCCTTGATGCCCCCTTGTTGATCCAGGGCGAAACCGGCACCGGCAAGGAACTGGTGGCACGGGCCTGCCACGCCATCAGCGCGCGGCACAGTTCACCGTTTCTCGCTTTGAACTGCGCGGCACTGCCGGAGAACCTGGCCGAGAGTGAACTGTTCGGCTACGCCCCCGGCGCCTTTACCGGTGCCCAGCGCGGCGGCAAGCCGGGGCTGATGGAACTGGCCAACCAAGGCACGGTGTTTCTCGATGAAATCGGCGAGATGTCGCCGTATTTGCAGGCCAAGCTGCTGCGATTCCTGAATGACGGCAGCTTTCGCCGGGTAGGCGGCGACCGTGAGGTCAAGGTCAACGTGCGGATCCTCAGCGCCACCCACCGTGACCTGGAAAAAATGGTCAGCGAAGGCACCTTCCGCGAAGACTTGTTCTACCGCCTGAACGTCCTCAACGTCGAAGTCCCGCCCCTGCGCGAGCGCGGCCAGGACATCCTGTTGCTGGCCCGCTACTTCATGCAGCAAGCCTGCGCGCAGATCCAGCGCCCGGTCTGCCGCCTGGCGCCGGGCACCTATCCGGCGCTGCTGGGCAACCGTTGGCCGGGTAACGTGCGCCAGCTGCAAAACGTGATCTTTCGCGCTGCCGCCATTTGCGAAAGCAGCCTGGTGGACATTGGCGACCTGGACATTGCTGGTACATCGGTGGCGCGCCAGAGTGATGGTGAAGTCGACAGCCTGGAACAGGCGGTGGAGGACTTTGAGCGCGGGTTACTGGAGAAGCTGTATGCCAGCTATCCGTCCACTCGCCAATTGGCGAGCCGCCTGCAGACCTCCCACACCGCCATCGCCCATCGCCTGCGTAAGTACGGTATTCCGA
>NZ_JAGGOG010000018.1:228532-340034 GCF_018614655.1 Pseudomonas fluorescens
CAAGCCCGCTCCCACATTGATCTGCGGCGCCCTCAAAAACGACCTCCAGCTGTACTGAAAGCGCTACAGCGGAACGATATCGCTACACACCCCATTGGCCGGCGCTATGCAAGGCTTTGATCCTCATAGGCTTTTTTTCGCCCCTTTGGCTGTAGCGATATCGCTACAGCTGCATTTCAAGCCTTGCTCCCAACAATCAATAACCTATTGATTTTTAAAGACTAAAAAACATTGGCCGCGATTTTGCTAAGCAACTCCCCATTATTCCAATCCCGTCCACCAGACGAATCTGGCCCTGAGGAGTTTCCATGAGCGAGTTGCGCTTTACTGAAGATCACGAATGGCTGCGCGCCGAAGCCGACGGCAGCGTGACCGTGGGTATTACCGCTTTCGCGCAGAATGCGCTGGGTGATGTGGTTTTCGTGCAACTGCCTGAGTTGCAGTCCTACGACAAGGGTGCAGAAGCCTCAACCGTAGAATCGGTCAAGGCGGCCAGCGGTGTGTACATGCCCCTGGACGGCGAAGTCCTTGAAGTGAACGGCCAACTGGACGGTAACCCTGAGCTGGTCAACGAAGACCCGATGGGCGAAGGCTGGTTCTTCCGCTTTAAACCGGCTGATGCCGATGCAGTAGCTAAGCTGTTGGATCAGGATGCGTACGACCGCCTGATCAAAGCCAACGCTGAAGCCTGAGGAGCGCGTCATGACTGTTCAATTGAATACCGCTAATGAATTCATTGCCCGCCACATCGGCCCGCGTCAGGAAGATGAGCAACAAATGCTCACAAGCCTGGGCTTTGACTCCCTGGAAGCCCTGACCGCCAGCGTGATCCCGGAAAGTATCAAGGGCACCAGCGTGCTCGGCCTGGAAGATGGCCTGAGCGAAGCCGCCGCCCTCGCGTCGATCAAAGCCATCGCCGCCAAGAACGAGCTGTTCAAGACCTACATCGGCCAGGGCTACTACAACTGCCACACGCCGTCGCCGATCCTGCGCAACCTCCTGGAAAACCCGGCCTGGTACACCGCCTACACGCCGTACCAGCCTGAGATTTCCCAAGGTCGCCTCGAAGCGCTGCTGAACTTCCAGACCCTGATCAGCGACCTCACCGGCCTGCCGATCGCCAACGCCTCGTTGCTGGACGAAGCCACCGCCGCTGCCGAAGCCATGACCTTCTGCAAACGCCTGAGCAAGAACAAAGGCAGCCATGCCTTCTTTGCCTCGATCCATAGCCACCCGCAAACCCTCGACGTGCTGCGCACCCGTGCCGAACCGCTGGGCATTGACGTGGTGGTGGGCGACGAGCGCGAACTGACCGACGTCAGCCCGTTCTTCGGCGCCTTGCTGCAGTACCCGGCCAGCAACGGTGACGTATTTGACTACCGTGAACTGACCGAACGCTTCCACGCTGCCAATGCACTGGTAGCAGTAGCCGCTGACCTGCTGGCCCTGACCCTGCTGACCCCACCGGGTGAGTTCGGTGCCGACGTGGCCATCGGCAGCGCACAACGCTTCGGCGTGCCGCTGGGCTTTGGTGGCCCGCATGCCGCCTACTTCTCCACCAAGGATGCGTTCAAGCGCGACATGCCGGGCCGCCTGGTAGGCGTCTCTGTCGACCGTTTCGGCAAGCCGGCCCTGCGCTTGGCCATGCAGACCCGCGAGCAACATATCCGCCGCGAGAAAGCCACCAGCAACATCTGCACCGCCCAGGTACTGTTGGCCAACATCGCCAGCATGTACGCCGTGTACCACGGCCCGAAAGGCCTGACCCAGATCGCCAACCGCATCCATCACCTGACCGCGATTCTCGCCAAAGGCTTGAGCGCGTTGGGGCTGAAGGTTGAGCAAGCCAACTTCTTCGACACACTCACCCTCGCCGCCGGCGCCCACACCGCCGCCCTGCACGACCAGGCTCGCGCCCAGCGCATCAACTTGCGCGTCGTGGACGGTGAGCGCCTGGGCCTGTCAGTGGACGAAACCACCACTCAGGCCGATATCGAAACCCTGTGGAGCGTGTTCGCAGGCGGCAAGGCACTGCCCGACTTCACCGCCTTGGCCGCCAAGGTTGAAAGCACTCTGCCGGCTGCGCTGCTGCGCCAGTCGCCGATCCTCAGCCACCCGGTGTTCAACCGTTACCACTCGGAAACCGAGCTGATGCGCTACCTGCGCAAGCTCGCCGACAAGGACCTGGCCCTGGATCGCACCATGATCCCGCTGGGCTCCTGCACCATGAAACTCAACGCCGCCAGCGAAATGATTCCCGTGACCTGGGCTGAATTCGGCGCCCTGCACCCGTTCGCTCCGGCGACCCAAAGTGCGGGCTACCAGCAACTGACTGATGAACTGGAAGCCATGCTCTGTGCGGCCACCGGTTACGACGCCATCTCCCTGCAACCGAACGCCGGTTCCCAGGGTGAATACGCAGGCCTGTTGGCGATCCGTGCCTATCACCAGAGCCGTGGTGAAGAACGCCGCGACATCTGCCTGATCCCCTCCTCGGCCCACGGTACCAACCCGGCTACTGCCAACATGGCCGGCATGCGCGTGGTCGTCACCGCCTGCGACGCCCGTGGCAACGTCGACATCGAAGACCTGCGCGCCAAGGCCATCGAGCACCGCGAGCACCTCGCCGCGCTGATGATCACCTACCCGTCCACCCACGGCGTGTTCGAAGAAGGCATCCGCGAAATCTGCGGGATCATTCATGACAACGGCGGCCAGGTGTACATCGACGGCGCCAACATGAACGCCATGGTTGGCCTCTGCGCACCCGGCAAGTTCGGCGGCGACGTGTCCCACCTGAACCTGCACAAGACCTTCTGCATTCCTCATGGCGGTGGCGGCCCAGGCGTTGGCCCGATTGGCGTGAAGTCGCACCTGACGCCATTCCTGCCGGGGCACGGCACTATGGAACGCAAGGAAGGCGCAGTCTGCGCGGCACCGTTCGGCAGCGCGAGCATCCTGCCGATCACCTGGATGTACATCAGCATGATGGGCGGCGCCGGTCTCAAACGTGCTTCGCAATTGGCGATTCTCAATGCCAATTACATTTCCCGTCGCCTGGAAGAGCACTACCCAGTCCTCTACACCGGCAGCAACGGCCTGGTGGCCCACGAATGCATCCTCGATCTGCGCCCATTGAAAGACAGCAGCGGCATCAGCGTTGATGACGTGGCCAAGCGCCTGATCGACTTTGGTTTCCACGCACCGACCATGTCGTTCCCCGTAGCCGGCACCTTGATGATCGAGCCGACCGAAAGTGAATCCAAGGAAGAACTGGACCGCTTCTGCAACGCCATGATCGCCATCCGCGAAGAAATCCGCGCCGTGGAAAATGGCACGCTGGACAAGGACGACAACCCACTGAAGAACGCTCCGCATACCGCAGCGGAACTGGTTGGCGAATGGAGCCACCCATACAGCCGCGAACAGGCGGTGTACCCAGTAGCTTCGTTGATCGAAGGCAAGTATTGGCCGCCGGTTGGCCGGGTCGACAACGTGTTTGGCGATCGCAATTTGGTGTGTGCGTGCCCGTCGATCGAAAGCTACGCGTAACCTGAGGATGCACTCGGTCAAATGTGGGAGCGGCGGTGCGACGATTCGACTTGCTCGCGAATGCGGTGGGTCAGTCACTAGATATATCAACTGACACTCCGCTTTCGCGAGCAAGTCGAATCGTCGCACCGCCGCTCCCACATGTTGACCGAGTACATCCGATAAATAACAAGAAACCGGAGAACAACAATGTCTTTAAGCGTGTTCGACCTGTTCAAGATTGGCATCGGCCCCTCCAGCTCCCACACCGTCGGCCCGATGCGTGCGGCGGCTCGATTCGTCGAGGGCCTCAAGCGTGACAACCTGCTGAACGCGACCACCTGCGTCAAGGTGGAACTCTACGGTTCACTCGGCGCCACCGGCAAAGGCCACGGCAGTGACAAGGCTGTGTTACTGGGCCTGGAAGGCGAACACCCCGACACCGTGAATACTGAAACCGTTGCCGCACGCCTATTGGAAATTCGTGGCAACGGGCGCTTGAACCTGCTCGGCGAACACAGCATTGCGCTCAACGAGAAAGAACACCTGGCGATGATTCGCAAACCCCTGCCCTATCACCCCAACGGCATGATCTTCCGCGCCTTTGATGCCGCCGGTTTGCAGATTCGCAGCCGCGAGTACTACTCGGTCGGCGGCGGGTTCGTGGTGGATGAGGATGCGGCAGGCCACGACCGGATTGTCGAAGACGCCACGCCCCTGACCTTCCCGTTCAAAAGCGCCAAGGACTTGCTCGGCCATTGCGCCACCTATGGGCTGTCCATCAGCCAGGTGATGCTGACCAATGAAAGCGCCTGGCGCCCGGAAGCGGAAACCCGCAGCGGCCTGCTGAATATCTGGCAGGTAATGCAAGACTGCGTGGACGCGGGTTGTCGCAACGAAGGCATTTTGCCGGGCGGCCTGAAGGTCAAGCGGCGAGCTGCCGCGTTGCATCGCCAGTTGTGCAAGAACCCGGAGTCTTCACTGCGCGACCCGTTGTCGGTGCTCGACTGGGTCAACCTGTACGCCCTGGCGGTCAATGAAGAAAACGCCAATGGCGGACGCGTGGTCACTGCACCTACCAACGGCGCGGCCGGGATCGTGCCGGCGGTGTTGCACTACTACATGCGTTTTATCCCCGGCGCGAGCGAAGACGGTGTGGTGCGCTTCCTGCTCACCGCTGCAGCCATCGGCATTCTCTATAAGGAAAACGCTTCTATCTCCGGCGCCGAAGTCGGTTGCCAGGGTGAAGTCGGCGTCGCTTGTTCCATGGCGGCCGGCGCCCTGTGCGAAGTGTTGGGCGGCACGGTTTCCCAGGTGGAGAACGCCGCCGAGATCGGCATGGAACACAACCTCGGCCTGACCTGCGACCCCATCGGCGGGCTGGTGCAGGTGCCCTGCATCGAACGCAATGCCATGGGTTCGGTCAAGGCGATCAATGCGGTGCGCATGGCCTTGCGCGGCGACGGGCAACACTTCGTCTCGCTCGACAAGGTCATCCGCACCATGCGCCAGACCGGCGCCGACATGAAAAGCAAATACAAGGAAACCGCACGTGGCGGTTTGGCGGTCAACATTATCGAGTGCTGACGCCTACAAGCGCGTCCGCACGTTTTTCAGGAGCTGAATATGTCCACCGAAACCCTGTTGAAAACCCCGTTGCACGCCCTGCACATCGAACTGGGCGCGCGCATGGTGCCGTTCGCCGGCTACGACATGCCGGTGCAATACCCGCTGGGCGTGATGAAGGAACATCTGCACACCCGTGAACAGGCCGGGTTGTTCGATGTGTCCCACATGGGCCAGATCCGCCTGACCGGCGCCAATGCCGCCAAGGCCCTGGAAACCCTGGTGCCAGTAGACATCGTTGACCTGCCAGTGGGCATGCAGCGCTACGCCATGTTCACCAACGACCAGGGCGGCATCCTCGACGACCTGATGGTGGCCAACCTGGGTAACGACGAACTGTTCCTGGTGGTTAACGCCGCCTGCAAGGATCAGGACCTGGCCCACCTGCGCCAGCACATCGGTGATCAATGCACGATCGAGCCGTTGTTTGAAGAACGTGCCCTGCTCGCCCTGCAAGGCCCGGCGGCAGTGAAGGTGCTGGCGCGCCTGGCGCCTGAGGTCACGAAAATGACCTTCATGCAATTCGCCTCCCTGCGTTTGCTCGGCGTGGACTGCTACGTCAGCCGCTCCGGCTATACCGGCGAAGACGGTTTCGAAATCTCCGTCCCCTCAGACAGCGCTGAAAGCCTGGCCCGCAGCCTGCTGGCGGAAACCGAAGTGCAGGCCATCGGCCTGGGCGCCCGCGACTCCCTGCGCCTGGAGGCCGGTCTGTGCCTCTATGGACACGACATGAACACCGAGACCACGCCGATTGAAGCCAGCCTGTTGTGGGCCATTTCCAAGGCACGTCGCGCTGACGGTGCTCGCGCCGGAGGTTTCCCGGGTGCCGAGCGAATCTTCACCCAGCAGCAAACCGGTGTCAGCCGCAAACGTGTAGGCCTGCTGCCGCAGGAACGCACGCCGGTACGCGAAGGGGCGGAAATCGTCGACGAACACGGAACCGTGATCGGCAGTGTGTGCAGCGGTGGTTTTGGCCCGAGCCTCGGCGGCCCGCTGGCCATGGGTTACCTCGACAATGCGTTCATCACGCTGGACACCGAAGTCTCAGCGCTGGTACGTGGGAAAAAGGTGCCACTTCGTGTAAGCAAAATGCCATTCGTACCACAACGTTACTATCGTGGTTGATTGACTGTTTCTATAAGTAACGCGGTTGCGTTGGCGTGCACTAATCTGTAACGCAACCGCCATAAAACAGTGCATTGACGATAGTCAATGTTATGCGAATTAACCTATAACAAGTGATCAACTCTATCGAATAAGTCCGTTCCCCGTTGTTGACCGAAGTGTCATAAACCCGAGGAAAACCGTGGCTTGCAGAGGGCTTGTTTTTTCGGCCTTAGTTGGCGTAGAGTTTGCCCACTGTGTTTGCATGGGTCGCTTTGAACCTGGACCTGGGCAGTAGCCAAAGTTTGCTACAACCCGTTCGATGTCTCTTACTTTCCTGCAATCCAGCCCAGTACTCTTTCATCTGAAAGGGGCTGTCATTAATTTTTAGCGTCAAAGGAAAGAAGAAAATGGCTGATCGTCAGAGCGGTACCGTCAAGTGGTTTAACGACGAGAAAGGTTTTGGTTTTATCACTCCAGAAAGCGGTCCGGATCTGTTCGTCCACTTCCGCGCTATTCAGGGCAACGGCTTCAAGAGCCTGAAAGAAGGCCAGAAAGTGACTTTCATCGCCGTGCAAGGCCAGAAAGGCATGCAGGCTGACGAAGTACAAGCAGAGGGTTGATCCCTTGCGCGACAAAAAGCCCCTGATGGTGACATCAGGGGCTTTTTTATGTGCGTTATTCCGTAAAATGGCTTTTTCCCCCAGAGAGCCATGCCATGTCGAAACACCTGCTGAGCCCCCAAGGCGAGTTTCCCGCCGTTGGCCTGGGCCGTCGTCTGGCAGCGATGTTCTATGACTTCCTGTTGTGCACCGCCCTGCTGATCGTCACGGCGTTCATCTACAAGCTGGTGTGGATGGTCTTTGTCGGCGAGGCCAAACTGCGTGCGCTCTCTGAGTCCGGAGCACTGGACGGTGACCCGCTGTTGTCGACGATTCTGTTTTTTGTACTGTTTGGTTTTTTTGCCAAGTTCTGGACCCATTCCGGGCAGACGCTGGGTATGCAAGTGTGGGGCGTACGGGTGCAAAACGCCGACGGTTCGCGGATCAGCTTATGGCAGGCGCTGTTGCGATTCGTGGTGTCGATTGCTTCTTGGTTATGTGTTGGGCTGGGCTTTATCTGGTCGCTGTTCGACAAGAAGAAGCGCAGTTGGCATGACATCTATTCGGATACGCAGTTAGTGCGGGTTCCGAAGCGGAAGAAGTAATCCTGAAGGAATGGAGAGCTACCAAATGTGGGAGATTCTATGGTTGAGGGGCAACCCTCAACCAACCTTCGGTTGGTATTCGCTTTGTCCTTTCAGCAAGGCGAATACCACTCGAGCAAGCTTACGCGCCAGCATTACCAGTACCTGAGTGGTGCTATAACCCCGCGCCCGTTGCGCTTGATAAAACTCCTTCCATGCAGCCGTTCGACTGGCTGCCATTGCGGCGTTGTGCAACAGACGCCGAGCCTCTGAGTCGCCACGCTTGCTCAAGCTGCGACGATTATCTTTTTGTCCTGACTTGGAAACGCGTAAATCCATGCCCAGGAAAGCGATAAACGCATCCGCATTTCTAAAATCACCTCGTTGGAAGGTAGTAACCAAGCGGGCTCCAGTCAAAAAGCCGATACCTTCAACTTTCAAACAACGCTTTAGCTGATCCGATAGTCCAGCTTCTTTCAGGCGATCACCGATCATCTTTTCGATCAGGCCCTCTAGCTTTTGCATCGACTTCACTTGCTCAGCAAAAGAGGTCTTCAGCAGCGGCTCATTCGCCCAGCTTTGAGTCAGACTGACACGTGCCTGAACCAGGGCCGCCCGGCGACGGAAAAGGCTCAAAAGCTGGCGATACAGAGGAGATGGCGGCGTCCAGGGGCGAAGCTCCTCGGCTTCGTTTTTCAGATAGCGTGCGAGCAACCTGGCATCCAGAGCGTCGGTTTTAGCCCGGACATTCACACCTTTACGATAGTGGCTGAGCTCATAACCACCCACCATGTAGATCACGCAGTCGGCCTCATAGGCCAGATCAGCGAACTCCAAGTGATAGATGTTAGTTGCTTCAATCGCGACCGCCACCGCGCCCGGCAGGGCCTTCAGCCATTTTTTAATAGCGATTTTGTTGTTCGGGATCACTTCCAGCAAATCGAGCTCGGCGTGGTAAATCACCAGCTCATTTTTAGCGACATCGACGCCAACGATCGGCTTTGAGACGGAAACTGGCATTGCCATGGGACTTCCTCCGAGCTAAGGTTTTGAGCACTTGAAGGGCTCACCCAGAGGCGCAGGCTTGTTCCTATCGTCGGTCATAGCCAGATGCATTCTTTATCGGCGCTTGGGTGAAAGGAGGAGGGGCGAAATCTCCCACGGTCTGTACTGCGTCAACAGTCAGAATCGGGCTTTGTCCCTTCTCCTCCCTTCAAGTCCTAGCATACAAGCTACCAAATGTGGGAGTGGGCTTGTGTGGGAGCGGCGGTGCGACGATTCGACTTGCTCGCGAAAGCGGTGGGTCAGCCAATATATGTACTGATTGATCCACCGCCTTCGCGAGCAAGTCGAACCGTCGCACCGCCGCTCCCACATTTTGACAGTGATTGCCTTTGGATCAGGCGTTGCCGGCCAGCTTCAGTCGCGCCGCCTGGGTAAAATCCAGCATGCGCTTGAGCGGCCTCACCGCCTGAGGAATCACCGAAGGCTCGACGAAAATCTCGTTACTCCCCTCACGTAAACATTGCAGCGTGCGCTCCAGGGTGTTCATCGCCATCCACGGACAATGCGCGCAACTACGGCATGCGGCACCGTTACCGGCAGTGGGCGCTTCAATGAAGACCTTGTCCGGGCACAACTGCTGCATCTTGTAGAAAATGCCACGGTCGGTGGCGACGATAAAAGTCTTGTTCGGCAGACGCTGCGCGGCAGCGATCAATTGGCTGGTGGAACCCACAGCATCAGCCAACTCGATCACCGACGTCGGTGATTCCGGGTGCACCAGAATCGCCGCATCCGGGTACAACGCCTTCATGTCTTCCAACTGCTTGGATTTGAACTCTTCGTGGACGATGCATGCACCGTCCCACAACAACATGTCGGCGCCTGTCTGGCGCTGGATGTAGGTGCCCAGGTGCTTGTCCGGGCCCCAGATGATGGTCTCGCCGTTGTCCATCAGGCTTTCGACGATTTCCAGGGCGCAGCTGGAGGTCACCACCCAATCGGCGCGAGCTTTTACCGCCGCCGAGGTGTTGGCGTAGACCACCACCGTGCGCTCGGGGTGCTGATCGCAAAACGCCGAAAATTCATCCACCGGGCAGCCCAGGTCCAGGGAGCAAGTGGCTTCCAGGGTGGGCATCAGGATGCGTTTTTCAGGGGTGAGGATTTTTGCGGTCTCGCCCATGAAACGCACTCCGGCGACCAACACGGTCTTGGCCGGGTGCGCCGCGCCGAAGCGGGCCATTTCCAGGGAGTCAGAGACACAGCCGCCGGTTTCTTCGGCCAGGGCCTGAATCACCGGGTCGCAGTAGAAGTGCGCCACCAGCACCGCATCCTGAGCCTTGAGCTCGGCAGCAATGGCGGAACGTAAACCCGCTTCCTCTTCAGCACTGAGCACCTTGGGCTGCTTGGCGTCGAGGTGGGCTTGAACCAGAAGGCGTTCAGAAATTTGCGTCATGTTCGCAAGACCTGCAGGCGCAGTTGCGCGAAAGTCGAGTGTACCACCGGCTCTGGCCCCCTTGAGGGTACCGCCGGACGAAGTGATTGTGTTCATCAAGCACGGTGAAGCTGCGCAAGGCTACAGAATATCGATTCGCTTCAAAAGCCTAATCTGGGGGGCAGCCTTGTTTCGCCCACGAAACCCGCAGCAAAAAAACGCGAAACACCCTGTCGGGGCTTCCCGTTTTGATAAAGGCCATGTACCGCCGCTCGACACGATAGGGCGTGGAGCCAACAGGTTGAAAAGGGAGGGCTTTCGACGATGTGCCTCACGACTTCAGATCCGCCGGAACATTACCCATCTCTTTCGCCAGGTCCAGCCACGCCCGCGCCGCCGGGGGCAAATGAGCCTGATGTCGCCAGGCCAAGGCAATATGCCAATCGGTCTGGGGCTCGTCCAAGGGGATCAGCGCGATACCGGGATGTTTGTGTTTATGAGCCAGCATCCGAGGCAAAAAGGCGACGCCCAGGCCCGCTGAAACCAGGTCAACAATGAAGTCGATTTGCGCGCTGCGGGCCGTCACCCGGGGCACCACACCTTTACGCTCGCAGGCGCTGAGGATGATACGGTTCAGGGCAAAGCCGGATTCGAACAGAATGAACGGATGGTCGGCAAGATCAGCGAAATCCACCTGCTTGCGCCCCGCCAGTGGGTGGTCCACCGGCATCACCACCATCAACGGCTCGACCCGCACATCCTGATACTCGAACTCCCCGTCAACCGGCACCAACAGCGCCGCAAGGTCCACCTCACCCGCCTGGAGGCACTCCTGCAGTTTCTTGCTGCCGTGCTCGATCAACTCGATATCAATCTCGGGATAACGACGCCGATACAGGGCAAACATCGCCGCAAACAGCACACCGCAGCCCACTGGCGGCAAACCGATCCGCAGCACCCCGCGCTTGAGCCCGCGCAACTCATTGATCTCGGCAATCAGGTCACTGCGCTCTGCCAGCAATACCAACGCCCGGCGGTAGGTAATCTGCCCGGCAGCCGTCAGTTCGCTACGGTGGCCAATACGACTGAACAAGGGCGTTCCCAGTTCTTCCTCCAGCGTCTTGACCGCCTTGCTGACAGTGGACTGTGTGAGGGACACCACCTGCGCCGCTTGGGAGAAACCGCCCTGGCGCACGACTTCGACAAAGGCCCGCAACGTTCGAAGGTTCATAAGCATTCCATTTTCGACTTAATTTAAGTTAAAAAAGTTGTTTTTATCATGAATCACCTTTGTCTACTCTAGGCCCACCGCTTTCTTCATTCCGGGGCCTCATCTTCATGATCATCTCGTCCGCATCGGATTACCGCGAAGCCGCGCGCCGAAAGCTGCCGCGTTTCCTGTTCGACTACATCGACGGCGGCGCTTACGCCGAACACACACTCCGGGCCAACAGCTCGGACCTGGCCGACATCAGCCTGCGCCAGCGGATCCTGAGAAACGTCGAGAGCCTGAGCCTTGAGACGACGCTGTTCGATCAGCCCCTGGCCATGCCGATCATTCTCAGCCCGGTGGGGCTGACCGGCATGTATGCACGGCGCGGTGAAGTCCAGGCGGCCAAAGCTGCGGCGAACAAAGGCATTCCTTTCTGCTTGTCGACCGTTTCCGTTTGCCCGATCGAGGAAGTGGCCTCGCAAAGTGCCCAGTCGATCTGGTTTCAACTCTACGTGCTGAAAGATCGCGGCTTCATGAGGAATGCCCTGGAACGCGCCCAGGCGGCGGGCGTAAAGACCCTGGTCTTTACCGTCGACATGCCCACTCCGGGCGCCCGTTATCGCGATGCACACTCGGGAATGTCCGGGCCGTATGCCGCTCCACGCCGGATACTGCAAGCCATGACCAAACCGGCCTGGGCCTTTGACGTCGGCCTTATGGGTCGCCCTCACGACTTGGGCAACATCTCCAAATACCTCGGCAAACCTACCCACCTTGAGGACTACATCGGCTGGCTGGCCAACAACTTCGACCCTTCCATCAGCTGGAAAGACCTGGAGTGGATCCGCGAGTTCTGGAAGGGCCCAATGATCATCAAAGGCATCCTCGACCCACAGGACGCCAAGGACGCCGTGAGCTTCGGCGCTGACGGCATCGTGGTGTCCAACCACGGTGGCCGGCAACTGGACGGTGTGCTGTCTACTGCCAAAGCCTTGCCACCCATCGCACAAGCCGTTGGCAGTGATCTGACGGTGCTGGTGGACTCCGGCGTTCGTTCCGGGCTGGACGTAGTGCGCATGCTTGCGCTCGGAGCCAGGGGCGTATTGCTGGGGCGCGCGACCGCCTATTCGCTGGCGGCTGCCGGGCAGCAAGGGGTGGAGAACCTGCTGGATATCTTCGCCAAGGAAATGCGTGTGGCCATGACCCTGACCGGCGTGACGTCGATTGCGCAGATCGATGAGTCGATTCTGGTTCGAGGGCAGAACTGAGCTGAAACATGACAGTCAAGCGTTGCAGGCTGGGATTGATCAGAAGGTCAATTAAGCCGGGCTGTCTCTCAGCGGGGAGCGGAAATGCCCGCTCTCACTTGGGGGCATCGTATTTGAACTATTGGCTACTTTTCAGGCAAAAAAAAACCCGGAAATCCTCACTTGCGTGGGCCTTCCGGATTTTCTAAACCGCCAAAAATGGTGGGTCGTGTGGGATTCGAACCTACGACCAATTGGTTAAAAGCCAACTGCTCTACCAACTGAGCTAACGACCCGCTGTGTGGTGGCGCGTATAATACTGATTTCTAAGGATTATTCAACACCTTATTTGAAATAAATCAGAAATAACGCGTTGGGTCGGTAATTCCGGCCGCTTTGAAGCCTTCTGCACGCAGTCGGCAGCTGTCGCATTTCCCACAAGCACGACCGTCATTGTCTGCCTGATAGCAGGAAACAGTCAGCGAGTAGTCGATACCAAGTCCTACGCCCGCCTTGACGATATCCGCCTTGCTCAGGCTCAGCAGTGGCGCCAGGATACGAAAGCCCTGCCCTTCTATACCGGCCTCGGTGGCGAGATTGGCCACGCGCTCAAAGGATTCGATGAACGCCGGACAGCAAAATCACCGCACGTTTTTGATCAGTCATGTCAGCGCCCCGGCTCGTCGTTCCAGAGGTACTTGTGCAGTTGCAGTTGCAGGCGTACCGGCAAGTTGTCCGCAACCACCCAGTCGGCCAAGTCGCGAGCGTTCAGGTCATGATGGCTTGGAGAGAACAGCACTTCACCGGCACGCCGATCGAGACCGTACTGGATCAGTTTGGAGCTGGCCCATTCGTAGTCTTCACGGGAGCAGATGACGAACTTGACCTGGTCGTTGGCCGTCAGCAAATCGATGTTCTCATAGCGATTGCGCTGTACCTCCTTGGAGCCAGGGGTCTTGAGGTCGACCACCCGACTGACCCGAGGATCGACCGCAGAAATATCCAGGGCACCGCTGGTTTCCAGCGAGACCTCGTAACCGGCGTCGCAGAGCTGCTTGAGCAGAGGAATGGCATTGGGTTGCGCCAAGGGCTCGCCGCCCGTCACACAGACGTAGCGCGGCCGGTAGCCGGCCACCTGCTGAAGGATGTCGTCCAGGGTGCGCACGGTTCCGCCACTGAAGGCGTAGGCGCTGTCACAGTATTGGCAACGCAACGGGCAACCGGTGAGGCGCACAAATACTGTGGGCAGGCCGGCAGTGCGCGTTTCACCCTGTAACGAGTAAAAAACTTCGGTGATGCGTAATGTGTCTTGCATAGTCGCCACGGGCGTAACAGCTAAACAGGCTGTCCGCCTCCGTCAGGCACCTCGAGGGATCCCGCCAACGCGTGAACCCCAGGAAGCGTGTTTCATAAAAGGGCGTGAATTCTAACGAAAAAACCCGCGACAAGCGCGGGTTTCTTCTAAACGGGAGGGCAGCGCTTACATGCGTTGCAAATCACGCTGAGCCAACTGAGCGGCGGAAGTACCCGGGTACTGGGCCACTACCTGCTGCAGAATGCCTTTGACCTTGTCGGCATGACCCAGGCGGCGTTCTACGTCAGCGAGCTTGTACAGCGAATCAGGCACCTTGGCGTGCTTTGGGTAGAGCTGACTGACCTTGGCAAAAGCCTGACCTGCACCTTGCAGATCACCTTTGGCCAGGTTCACCTCACCCAACCAGTACTGGGCATTGCCCGCGTACTGACTGTTCGGGTATTTACGCAGGAATGCGGTAAAGGCCTGGCTGGCCTTGTCGAAATCCTTGGCTTTGATCAAGTCGAAGGCTGCGTCGTAATACAGCTTTTCCTTCGCCGGATCACCCGGTTCGCTGCTGGCAGCAGGAGCCTGGCTGGCAGCCGCGGCTCCTGCGGCTGCACCACCGGCGGCGCTTGCGGCACCACCGGCAGAAGAATTGTCAGGAGTAGCGGCGGGTGAAGCGCCGGCTCCTATGCGTCGATCAAGATCCTGGTAACGCTCCAGACCTTCTTGCTTGAGCTGGTTCACTTGATTCTGCAGCACTTCAATAGCGCCCTGTTGCTGCGCCAATTGATCCTGCATGCGTTGCAGTTGATTGAACAGCTCGCCCTGTGCCGAGGGAGCGGCAGTAGCCGGTCCCCCAGCATAGGCGCCGTTCGTGCCATAACCTGCTGGCGGATAACTGCTCCCGCTATTGTTATAGCCAGAGTTGCTATCAGTCACAGGAACCGCAGCCCACACCGCAAGCGGTGCCAGGCTGAGAGCCAATACGGTTACAACACGACGGCACGTTCGCATGACGAATTACTTACGCAGTTCGACGCGACGGTTTTGAGCCCAGGACTGCTCGTCGTGGCCAGTAGCAACTGGACGCTCTTTACCGTAGGAAACCAGTTCCAGTTGGCCTGGAGCAACACCTTGCAGTACCAGGTAGCGCTGAACGGCTTTCGCACGACGCTCGCCCAGTGCCATGTTGTACTCACGAGTACCACGTTCGTCAGTGTTGCCTTCCAGAACAACGCGAGCGCCGTTAGCTTTCAGGTCCTTGGCGTGAACGTCCAGAGCGCGCATGGCTTCTGGTTTCAGGTCAGAACTGTCGTATTCGAAGTAGAAAGTGGTGATAGCGCGCAGAGCAGCTTCTTCGCTCAGGGAGCCGTCGACTGCACCAGTGTTAGCGCCGTAACCAGCGTTTGGATCAACAGCTGCGCCTTCACCGGCATTGTCGCCGCCTTTAGAGGAGCAACCAACGGCTACGGACAGAGCCAGAGCCAGAGCAGCAAACTTACCAAACTTCAGCATTTCCATCGTGAAACTCCTAATGAACCCCAGTGTGTTAAGTAAAACGTGTAGCGCCGCGTCAGTTCAGGTAAGGGGACCAGGACGGTTCTCTGACTTCGCCTTGTGCGGTAGGAAGCGGGAGCCTTACGCGTCCATTTATGGACACGAGCATCAAGACTCCCCGGCCCTGCTGGCGGGTGGCGTAGATTACCATGGTGCCGTTGGGCGCAACAGTGGCTGACTCATCAAGGTTGGTATCTGTAAGGATTTTTACGGTTCCGCGCTGCAAATCCTGGGCCGCAACCCGGAAATTAGTGAAACCATCCTGACGGTGAATCATTACCAGCGTCTTTTCATCAGCCGAAAGCTTCGGGTTGGCGTTGTAGTTACCAATAAAGGTCACACGTTCCGCACCACCACCGCTAACACTGCTCTTGTAGATTTGTGGCTTGCCACCCCGGTCGGAGGTGAAGTAGATGGTCGAACCATCCTTGCCCCAGAACGGTTCGGTGTTGATACCCGGGCCGCTGGTCACACGGGAGATCTGGCGCGAGCCCATGTTCATCACGTAGATATCAGGGTTACCGTCCTTGGACAGCACGAACGCCAGGCGCGAACCATCCGGCGACCACGCAGGTGCACCGTTCAGGCCTTCGAAGTTGGTGATCTGCTCACGGCGACCGGTATCAATGTGCTGAACGAAGATCCGTGGACGACGCTGCTCAAAGGATACGTAGGCGATACGCTTGCCATCCGGAGCAAAACGTGGCGACAGGATCGGCTCACGGGATTGCAACAGGGTCACAGCCCTTGCACCGTCATAGTCGGAGCGCTGCAAGGTATAGCGAGTGTTATCCACCGAGAAACGTTCAGCCGTCACGTAGAGCAGACGCGTGGAGAAGGCACCCTTGATACCGGTCAGTTTTTCGAACGACTGATCGGAGATGTAGTGCGCCATGTCACGCAGTTGATCCACGGTGCCCGACACGCTACCGGTCAGCACTTGCTGCTCGGTCGCGACGTTGAACAAAGCGTATTGAATCTGCAGGCGGCCACCGGCCGGAACGATGCTGCCTACCATCAGGTACTGGGCGCCCAGGGCTTTCCAGTCACGGTAGATGACTTCGCTGGCCTGGGTCGGCTGGCTGATCATGTTCTGTTTCGGAATCGGCGCGTAGTAACCCGAGTTGCGCAGGTCATCACTCACGATCTGCGCCATGTCGTCCGGCAATACGCTGCCGCCCTGCCAGCCAAACGGTACAACCGCGATCGGGGTGGCCCGATCGCTACCGCTGGTGACCAGAATGTTCTTTTCATCCGCCGCCGCTATCCCTGCCATGCAGCAAATAACGACAAGCATTCCTCGAAGAAGGTTTCTCACAAGGCTAGATCCTCAGGTGTGAATGTCATCTTGAATGAACGGTAGGGAGCGAAGTCGCTTGGTTTCATTCCCTGCATCTCGGTCAAACGGCCAATATTCTTGACCGCTGCAACCGCGGAACTGTCGAACGAACCATCGCCACTGGACTTGGCCACGCTGACCGAAGTCACCGTACCGTCCGGCAACATGCCGATCTGCAGCACTACTGTCATACCTTTACGTGCGGAAGGAGGACGTGCCCACCCTTCTGCTGCCCGAGCCCGAATCAGGTCGTCGAAACTGCCCGCGACTTCATCACCGCGCTCATCTGCCAAGGCCTGCTGACGCTGAGGCGTGTCAGAAAGCAAATCGGCCAAGGCCTGGGCCTTTTTCTCTTCGGTCGATTTACGCGCAGCTTCCTGGGCCTTTTTCTTGGAGGCATCGGCAGCCGCTTTCTTCTTCGCGTCGTCGGCGACTTTCTTCTTCGCCTCGTCGGCTTCAGCTTTCTTCTTGGCGTCGTCCGCGGCTTTCTTCTTCGCGTCTTCGACTATCTTTTTCTTCGCTTCTTCAGCGGCCTTTTTCTTGGCCTCTTCTTCAGCAGCTTTCTTGGCTTCTTCTTCAGTTTTCTTCTTGGCTATATCAGCCAATTGCTTCTCTTCGGCCTTTTTGGCTTCGGCAGCTTTCTCGGACTTCTTGGCTTCATCAGCCTTTTTCGCCTCGTCAGCTTTCTTGGCCTCATCAGCCTTTTTCGATTCCTCGGCTTTTTGAGCCGACTCTTCTTTCTTTTGTTCCGCAGCCGCTTTTACCGCCTCCTGCTCGACCTTCTTCTGTTCCATCTGCTCGACTTCAGTCTGGCGTGCAGCCGACTTCTGGGCCTCACCCGCAATCTTCTGATTGGTCTGGGTGGTGGCCTGGCTTTTCGATTTCAGCTGATACAGGGTCGCCTGCACGATCGGCTTGGCCGGTGGCAGGTCCGGGGTCATGGCAAAGCTGACGAACAGCATGCCAAACACCAGGACGTGCAGGGCAATTGCCCAGACACCAGGCCAGAAGTAGCTTTCCGAGGCGGACGGCTCTCGCTGTTGCTGCATCAGGGCGCCTCGGTAATCAAGCCAACATTACCGACCCCGGCCTTCTGCAGCCCGCCCATGGCACCCATCACGGAGCCATAGTCGACGACTTTATCGCCACGAATGAACACCTGGGTGTGCTTGCCGCCTTCGTTACCGGCGCGAATGATCTTGGTCACAGCATCAGTCATCTGCGGCAAGGTCATGGCCTTGTCTTGCTGTTTCTGGGTGTCGACTTCGCTGCCAAGGTTCCAGTAATAGGTCTTGTCAGCCTTGATCGAAATGGTCAGGACCTGGGTGTTGTTGTCCTGCGGCAAGGCTTCGCTGGAAACCTTGGGCAGATCCACCTTCACGCCCTGATTGAGCATCGGCGCGGTCACCATGAAGATAACCAGCAGTACCAGCATCACGTCGATGTAAGGCACTACGTTCATCTCGGCGACCGGCTTGCGCTTTTTGCGAGCTCGAGCGATTAAAGCCATTGGAAATTACCTGCTTATTCTTCGCTGGTATGCACTTTACGGTGCAGGATCGCCTGGAATTCATCGGCGAAGGTGTAGTAACGGCTGATCAAGGTTTCGCTGGTTGCAGCAAAACGGTTGTAGGCGATTACTGCGGGAATGGCAGCGAACAGGCCGATGGCCGTGGCGATCAGCGCTTCGGCAATACCCGGGGCCACAGTGGCCAGGGTCGCTTGCTGGGCCGTGGCGAGGCCACGGAAGGAGTTCATGATCCCCCATACGGTACCAAACAGGCCGATGTACGGGCTGACGGAACCGACAGTGGCGAGGAACGGCAGGCTCTGTTCCAGCTTCTCTTCTTCACGGGAAATGGCGACACGCATGGCACGCGCCACGCCTTCCATGACCGCTTCCGGATCAACGCCTGACTGCTGGCGCAGACGGGAGAATTCCTTGAAGCCGGCACGGAAGATCTGCTCGACACCCGAATCCGGATCCGGGTTGCTGCCGGCCTGACGGTACAGCTTGGACAGGTCGATCCCCGACCAGAAGCGCTCCTCGAAGCTCTCCAGGGCACGTCGACCGGCGCGCAGCAGGTTGCTGCGCTGAAAAATCATGACCCAAGAGGTAACCGATGCGGCTACCAGGATCAGCATAACCAGTTGAACCACGACACTGGCATTGCTGACCAGGCTCCACATGGAGGAATGGTCGACGACGGTAGGTTCCACGCTAAATCTCCTGCTCTGAATGTTTACCCGCGCCGCTCACGCCGGCAAAGGCCGCGCGTAGAGTTTCGGGAATGGCCCTAGGCTTCAAACTGTTGGTGCGCACACAGGCCACCAGGAACTGCCCCTCACAGAGCAGCGTTGCATCCGTAGCCCGCCTGACCTGCTGTTTAAAGCGCAGGCTGGCACGGTTCAATTCGGTTATTTCTGCGCTGATCAGCAGTTCATCGTCCAGTCGCGCCGGCGCGTAATAACGGGCCTCGCTGGAATGCACGACAAACAACAGGTCCTCCCCTACCAGCGCGGACTGGGCAAAGCCCAGCTCCCGTAGCCGCTCGGTTCGAGCCCGCTCCATGAACTTGAGATAGTTGACGTAATACACGATGCCGCCTGCATCGGTGTCCTCGTAATAAACGCGACAGCGATGTGCGAACGACTGATCCCCGTTTTGCGCGCGCATACTCTAGTGCTTACTCCTCAGGTTGCCAATCCGGCCAGGCAACTGTTTTTCATTCTATGAAACATTTCTAATGAAAGAATGACGACGCCAGCCACTAGGACAGCACAAACGTCGAATAAATCGACTGGTGAAGCCCTTTTAATCGTCCACTGCATCGAGGAATTCGTCTACCACGGGCATCTCCCCCAATCGTGACGGAATGTTTAACCCAAAATGCAGGTAAGCATGACGCGTCACCACACGCCCCCGGGGCGTACGCATGATGTAGCCCTGCTGAATCAGGTAAGGCTCAAGCACGTCCTCGATGGTATGACGCTCCTCACTGATGGCTGCCGCCAGGCTGTCCACCCCCACCGGGCCGCCGTCGAACTTCTCGATCATGGTCAAGAGTAGACGTCGATCCTGGTGGTCGAAGCCATGCTCATCGACATCCAGCAGGTTCAACGCCAGGTCCGCTACCGCCTTGGTGATGTGCCCCTTGGCACGCACTTCGGCAAAGTCACGGACACGGCGCAACAAGCGGTTGGCAATCCGCGGTGTACCACGGGCGCGACGGGCGATCTCAAAGCCACCTTCAGGGTCGAGCGGTAAACCAAGAATCCCGGCTGAACGACCAACGATCGTGGCCAGATCCGCAGTGCTGTAAAACTCTAGACGTTGAACAATGCCGAAACGGTCTCGCAGCGGGTTGGTCAGCATCCCGGCGCGGGTGGTGGCCCCGACCAGGGTGAACGGGGGCAGGTCGAGCTTGATCGAGCGCGCCGCCGGCCCTTCGCCAATCATGATGTCCAGCTGGAAGTCTTCCATGGCTGGGTACAGCACTTCTTCGACGATAGGCGAAAGCCGATGGATCTCATCGATGAACAGCACATCATGCGGTTCAAGGTTGGTCAGCAGTGCCGCCAGATCACCCGGACGCTCCAGTACAGGGCCCGACGTGCTCTTGATGGACACCCCCATTTCCTGGGCAATGATATTGGCCAGGGTGGTTTTACCCAAGCCGGGCGGGCCGAAGATCAGCGTATGGTCCAGGGACTCGTTGCGCCCGCGTGCGGCCTGGATAAACAACTCCATTTGCTCGCGCACGGTGGGCTGGCCGATGTATTCGGCCAGGCTCAGGGGGCGGATAGCCCGGTCCTGGACCTCTTCACGGTCACGGGGGCCGGTGGCCGCGATCAGACGATCAGCTTCAATCACTTAAATCATTCCCTTCAGGGCACGGCGGATCATGTCTTCACTGCTCAGGTTCTTGTCCTTGATTGCCGACACCGCTTTGCTGGCCTCCTGAGGCTTGTAGCCCAGGGAAATCAGCGCGCTGACAGCATCGCTTTCAGCACTGGCCACCGGCGCACCCGGAGCATCCGGCTGATTGGGTACCAGCGCGAACATGCTCGGCACCACTTCCCAAGCCTTGAAACGGTCCTTGAGTTCCACCAGTAAGCGTTCGGCGGTTTTCTTGCCGACACCGGGCACCTTGGTCAGCGCAGAGGTGTCCTGGGCGGAGACACAACGCACCAGTTCGTCGACCTCAAGGCTCGACATCAAGGCCAGCGCCAACTTCGGCCCGACACCATTGAGGCGGATCAGCTCACGAAAGAAGTCGCGGTCACGCTTACCGATGAAACCATAGAGCAATTGCGCGTCTTCGCGCACCACCAGATGCGTGTGCAACGTCAGCGGCTCACCGATCGACGGCAGGCGATAGAGGGTGGTCATGGGCACTTCCAGCTCATACCCCAACCCGTTTACATCCAGAATCAGGTGCGGCGGCTGTTTCTCAGCCAACGTGCCGCGCAAACGTCCAATCACGGTTCAAATCCCTAAAGCTTGAGTCAGATCGAGGCCTGACCGGAAATAACGCAAGCATGATGGCCGACAACACAGGCCTTTCACACGCTACGCACAGAATGATTGCGCTGATGCTATCAGAGACGCAGGCGGCCGCCACGACTGCGTGCCGTGCCCAACCCGTGAGGCAGCAGACTGGAGCGGGTGTGGGCATGACAAATAGCAATGGCCAAGGCGTCGGAGGCGTCGATTTGTGGCTTGGCAGTGAGCTTGAGCATGTGCATGACCATCATCTGCACCTGCTCTTTATTGGCCGCACCGGTGCCAACAACTGCTTGCTTGACCTGAGTCGCGGTGTATTCGGCGATCTCCATGCCCTCTTCGGCGCCTGCAACGATGGCGGCACCACGGGCCTGGCCCAGCTTCAGGGCCGAGTCGGCGTTTTTAGCCATGAAGACCTTTTCAATACCCATGGTCACCGGACCGTAGGTCTGGATCACTTCACGCACGCCGCGATAAACGATCTGCAAGCGCTCGGCCAGCTCGCCCGCACCGGTACGGATACAGCCCGAGGCGACGTAGACACAGCCTCGCGGGGTGTGTTGCACCACGCCAAAGCCGGTGATTCGCGAACCGGGGTCGATACCTAGGATTAGAGTCATAACGCCTGCAGGTCAGCTAAAAACACAATAATTCAAAACAGCGAAGATCAAGGGTGGGAGCTGGATTGCCTGCGATGCGAACACCGCGCAGTATCAGGGACACTGCGGCGATGCCATCGCAGCCTCGCTAAAGCTCGACAGCTCCCACATTGGATCTTCGGTGCTCTCAGGAGAGCTGCTCAGCTACCGATTCTGGAATATCAGCATTGGAATAGACATTCTGCACGTCATCCAGGTCTTCCAGCATGTCGAGCATCTTGAGCACCTTCTCGGCACCCTCCAGATCCAGCTCAGCACTGGTGGTCGGCAACATGACGATTTCTGCATCAGTGCCTTTGAAACCAGCCGCGTCCAAGGCGTTACGCACCGAGTAGAAACCCGCGAACGAGGTGAACACGTCGATGGAACCGTCTTCATTGGTCACGACGTCGTCGGCATCAGCCTCCATCGCGGCTTCCATCAGCGCGTCTTCATCAATACCCGGCGCAAAGGAAATCTGGCCCTTGCGCTCGAACAGGTAAGCCACCGAGCCATCAGTGCCGAGGTTGCCGCCACACTTGCTGAACGCATGGCGCACCGCTGCGGCAGTACGGTTGCGGTTGTCGGTCATGCACTCGACCATCACCGCCACGCCGCCTGGGCCGTAGCCCTCGTAACTCAGCTCGACCATATCGTCGGTATCAGCCGCGCCAGCACCACGGGCGACTGCACGGTCGATGATGTCACGGCTCATGTTCGCGCCGAGTGCCTTGTCCAGCGCCAGACGCAAACGCGGGTTAGAACCCGGATCACCGCCGCCCTGGCGGGCAGCGACGGTCAGTTCGCGAATCCACTTGGTGAAGATCTTGCCTTTCTTGGCATCCTGACGCTCTTTGCGGTGCTTGATGTTCGCCCACTTGGAATGGCCAGCCATAACACAACTCCGAAATTCTCTAGAAACCTTAACGATCCCGCCCCAGGCAGGATTTAGCTCTTTAACGCAAAGGCGCATCCGAGGATGCGCCTTTTTGACTGCGTAAAACCTTATCGCGTTTTCACGCAGCAGCCTTACTCAGCCGTTGGCACTTCACGCAGACGGATGTGCAGTTCACGCAGCGCCTTGGCATCCACCACACCCGGAGCTTGCGTCATCACATCGGCAGCACTCTGGGTTTTCGGGAAGGCAATCACTTCACGGATCGACTGGGCACCGGTCATCAGCATCACCAGACGGTCAAGGCCGAAGGCCAAGCCACCGTGGGGTGGTGCACCGTACTTCAGTGCGTCGAGCAGGAAGCCGAACTTCTCTTGCTGCTCATCTTCGTTGATGCCCAGCAGGCGGAAGACCGATTGCTGCATTTCCTTGCGATGGATACGGATCGAACCGCCACCTAGCTCGGTACCGTTCAGAACCATGTCGTAGGCACGGGACAAAGCGCCGGCCGGGTTGGCCTCCAGCTCTTGCGGCGTGCACTTCGGCGCGGTGAACGGGTGGTGCAAGGCACTGAAGCTGCCGTCGTCGTTTTCTTCGAACATCGGGAAGTCGACGACCCACATTGGCGCCCACTTGCAGGTCAGCAGGTCGAGGTCGTTACCCACCTTGATCCGCAGCGCGCCCAAGGCTTCGCTGACGATCTTCGCCTTGTCGGCGCCAAAGAACACGATGTCACCGTCAACCGCACCAACGCGATCAAGGATCACATTGAGGTTGGCTTCCGGGATGTTCTTGACGATTGGCGACTGCAGACCTTCAACACCCTTGGCGCGCTCGTTGACCTTGATGTACGCCAGGCCCTTGGCACCATAGATGCCAACGAACTTGGTGTAGTCGTCGATCTGCTTGCGCGGCATGCTCGCAGCGCCAGGCACACGCAAGGCGGCGATGCGGCATTTCGGGTCGTTGGCCGGGCCGCTGAACACCTTGAAATCGACTTCTTTGAGTTGGTCGGCAACGTCAACCAGTTCCAGCGGGTTACGCAGGTCTGGCTTGTCGGAACCGTAGCGGCGCATGGCTTCTTCGAAGGTCATGTGCGGGAATTCGCCGAATTCCAGGTCCAGCACTTCCTTGAACAGGTTGCGGATCATTTGTTCGGTGATGCCCATGATCTCTTTTTCATCGAGGAAACTGGTCTCGATGTCGATCTGGGTGAATTCCGGCTGGCGGTCGGCGCGCAGGTCTTCGTCACGGAAGCACTTGGCGATCTGGTAGTAACGGTCGAAGCCGGCCACCATCAGCAGTTGCTTGAACAGTTGCGGCGACTGCGGCAAGGCGAAGAAGCTGCCGGCGTGGGTACGGCTAGGTACCAGGTAGTCACGGGCGCCTTCCGGGGTAGCACGGGTCAGGATCGGCGTCTCGACGTCGAGGAAGCCGTTCTCGTCCAGGAAGCGGCGAATGCTGGTGGTCATGCGCGAACGCAGACGCAGCTTCTCGGCCATTTCCGGGCGACGCAGATCGAGGAAGCGATAGCGCAAGCGAGTTTCTTCGCCGACGTCGGAGAACTCGTTCAGTGGGAACGGCGGGGTTTCCGATTCGTTCAGCACTTCCAGCTCGTAGCCGAGGACTTCGATCATGCCCGACGCCATGTTGGCGTTGGTGGCACCGGCTGGACGCAGGCGCACCTTACCGGTGATCTTCACGACGTACTCGCTGCGCACGCGATCGGCGGCGGCGAAGCTCTCGGCGCGGTCCGGATCGAACACCACCTGGGCCAGTCCATCACGATCACGGATGTCGAGGAAGATCACCCCGCCGTGGTCGCGGCGACGGTGAACCCATCCGCAAAGGGTGATTTCCTGACCTTCCAGGGTCTCGTTCAGTTGGCCGCAATAATGGCTGCGCATCATGGTAGTGGTTTCGCTTCTCGTAATTCGAAATTCGGTGGAGGTCTTGCCCGGGTCACCGCACATTAAGTCAGGTGTCGGATAATGCAAGAGCTCGCGCGTAGAGTTCAACTCAGTCTGCTTTGTCGCCGCCAGCCAGATTCTTCTTCGAGCCGGTCTTGAAGTCGGTCTCGTACCAGCCGCTGCCGCTCAGGCGAAAGCCTGGCATGGACAGCATCTTCTTCAGCTCGGGCGCCTGGCAGGCAGGGCAATCGACCAGCGGCGCTGCGCTGATCTTCTGAATGGCTTCCAACTGATGACCACAGGAAGCACATTGATAGTCGTACATGGGCATGGAATGTCTCGGCGATCAGATCACTACTGCGCCGCGCCGGCCCCTGAAAGCCCCGGCGACAGCAAAGAGCGGGATTATATCTGGTAAATCGAGGCTGTGCAGCCGTAGCCGCTCGCTGCTCTTTATATAGATCCGGTTGGCGGCGGATCTGCCCCCGATACCCGACCCGCCACAAGACGGGATCAAGCATCGGGCGGCGGATCAGCCCGGGGCGATCTGGCCGTCAGGTGTCGCTATACGCCCTTTCAAGACATGGACAACACACACCACCCGGACAAGACCACTGAAGTTCTTCACACCTCCATAACGCAAATGCACTTCCCGATCCACGTAAGACAATAAAGCACTGACTGAACAGGCATTGATCCTGGCGATCTCCGTGAGGATATTCCAATAGACTTCTTCAAGTCGCAAACACGTCGAAAAACCATTAAGCCTGACTGATCGGGACAATGGCCTGGCCAGTTGCATATCGAACCCTTTAACAAAGGGATCAACTTTTATCTTATGAAAACCAGAAGTCTCCATAACTCCACTACCCACTCCGCGTGACATACACTTGACACTCCATTGCCAGACGACCACTCAATGAATTGTTCTCATTGGTCGTTAAGCCTATAAAACATCAAGTAGACAAGTGCAGCCAGAAGACGTGGAGTTGATCGTCGTAGGACAAGCCAACGCGCGTATCGGGAAAGGCCGGGAGCCCTCCCCATCGAGGCGAGCGACGCCAGGTCGACGTCACTCGCCAATAGCGATTACTTATTTTCGAGCAGGGAACGCAACATCCACGCCGTTTTTTCGTGGACCTGCATACGCTGGGTCAACAAGTCTGCTGTCGGTTCATCACTGACTTTATCCAGCAACGGGAAGATCCCGCGGGCGGTCCGGGTAACCGCTTCCTGCCCCTCGACCAATTGCTTGATCATATCTTCCGCGCTGGGCACACCCTCTTCTTCCTTGATGGAAGAAAGACGGGCATACACCGAATAAGCTCCCGGCGCCGGAAAGCCCAGTGCGCGAATACGTTCGGCGATCAAATCAACCGCCAATGCCAGTTCGTTATATTGCTCTTCAAACATCAAGTGCAGTGTACGAAACATCGGGCCCGTGACGTTCCAATGGAAGTTATGAGTCTTCAGGTAAAGTACATAGGTATCGGAAAGTAGTCGTGAAAGCCCGTCGACGATTGATTTACGGTCTTCTTCACTGATACCAATATCGATTGCCATGTTTATCCCCTTCAATTGATAAAAATTCATTGATCAGGTGCAGAACCACTCTAGCAAGAGTACTGGCCCTGTGCAGCCCGTTGCCCCGTCACGACGTGCGGCAAATCGTCCCTGCGCAGGTGCACATCAACGGTGAGCAAGGCTTTAAGCGTTACCAAAAAAACCGGGCGCTCCCCAAAAGCCCCTGCACCTGTCTAGGACAAGTGTTTGCCACGGAAATACCGCGACCGCCGCAACAGCCCGAAATGCTTGATTTGAGAAGGCACAGGCTTTGCTGTTAAATAGGCAGCGTGTCGCTGCCGTTATTTTTCACGGCAAGCCACATAGGCTGATACCCGCGCACGTGCCCAACGCCTCCCATTGTTCAGAAGCGAACCGTGCCAGTCAGCTCTTCCTTCGTGATCCGTCTTAACGTGAGTTAATCAAAATGTTGAAAATCGTCCACCTGCTAACGGGCGTTGCAGCCTTGCTGCTGTCCTTTATCCCGAGCCTGCAACAGGGAAGCCCTCCCTACCTGGAACAATACGACGCTCTCTACCTGGCCTTGTTCGGCCTTCTTAACCTGACCCTGGCTCCAGTGATCCCTTATTGGAACAAAGGCACGCGTCATCAACTGCAAAACCTGGTCAGCGCGCTGCTGGTACTGACTGTTGTTGTACAAACCCTTACCCTCTTGGCACCGATGCCTGAAGTCGGGGGCCACCCGGCCATCCTGCTCAGCCTGGTGATTGCTGTGGTCGCCATCGTTCTTCATCTGGCCATCAGCTTCTACCGTTCGTCCCCTGCGGCCTCGTCGCAAAACTACGACATGACCAACCGGGATACCGGGACCGTCAAGTGGTTCAACACCTCCAAAGGCTTCGGCTTTATCTCCCGGGATTCAGGCGACGATATCTTCGTCCACTTCCGAGCCATCCGCGGTGAGGGCCATCGCGTCCTGGTCGAAGGCCAGCGCGTGGAGTTCTCCGTGATGAACCGTGACAAGGGCCTACAAGCTGAAGACGTGATCGCCGCCTTGCCGCGTCGCTGATCTCAGCCCCTGAAAAAAAGAAACCGCGATGCAGCCATGCTGCATCGCGGTTTTTTATTGCCCGTCATTTGATCGGGACAATCAATAATGAGGCGGCGGAGCCTCTTCTTCGGAAGACTCGAACTGCCCACCCATTTCTTCCTGACGCTTGAGTAACGCCGTCATTTGCAGTTGCAGGCGTTCGACTGCGCGCTGCTGAGTGACCAGAATGTCATTCAGCGTCTCAATGGTGTCGTCCTGGAAGGCCAGGCGGCTTTCAAGGTCCGTCACACGATCTTGCAGGTCCATGGCTCAGTCCTGGGTAAAGATGAAATCAGTGGGCAACAATGCGCGCAAACGTGTACGAATGGCCGCGACCTGTTCGTCAGTGTAAGGCTGCGCCGGATGCTTGCCCCAGACAGGGGCGGGCCACGCTGCATCATCTCGCTTGCGCACGATGACGTGTACATGCAGTTGGCTGACAACGTTGCCCAAGGCACCGATGTTCATTTTATCGGCAGCAAACCCTTCATTCAGCAACTGCGCCAGGGCAGTGCTTTCCTGCCACAAACGCTGCTGGTCAACGACATCCAGTTGAAACACTTCGCTGATACCGTCAATACGCGGCACCAGGATGAACCAAGGGTAATTCGAGTCATTGGACAGCAGCAGCCGGCTCAAGGGGAAATCCCCGATGGGCAGCGTGTCTTGTTGAAGACGTGGATCTAAGGCGAACACCGCAGTCACTCCGTTCGGCTGGTCAGGTTTCAGGCGCCCAGCATACCTGCGAATGAGCGCTGCTTCACGGCGAAAGCACCCGGGCACCTCCGAGCAAACAGGCACGCACCAAAATGATCCGTTTATGCCCCACATCGTGCAAGCCGCATCCGCCGATTACTCACTGTGCGGGGTGAACGGGTAACGTTTTCCCCGGGTGCGAGGTTTATGTACCACCGAACAGCAGCAAAGCCCTGCCGTCAAGGCCAAACCAAACGGCGTAAAAAGCCCGTGCTTATGCGGTTTTTACACTGCCAGGAAGCTTTTCACGAAAAAATGACATTCAGTTACCGGTTTGAGCACGCTTGTTGCATTCACACCCACATCGTCGACAACGGTACCTGATGGGAAGCAGGTGTTTCACTACCGAAAACAGTAGTGACTCAATGCTTTTCAAGGAAGAGTTTAAACTTTTAGCACTGTACTTTTTCCTGTGCTTAAAGTTAAAAAAACAGTATTGAAGTTGTCAGTCCGGTTACAAACGGACTGTGAATTTGCGACATGGACCTAGCAGTTTACGACAGGCCCGTAAAGAAACTGAAAGGATAGGTAAGCAAGTATCGTCAATAATGTCAGCGTGATATAACTTTGCGCCGACACAAAAAAGAAAGAGCCGCCCAGATAAAAATACAGGTGGGACGGCAGTACTCTTCCTAAAACCAAAGGAGCAAATCACGATGCGCGTGATGAAGTGGAGCATGATCGCCCTGGCTGTTTCAGCAGGCACCTCGCAGTTCGCAATGGCGTCCGCCCAGGACGATTCCAAGGGCTTTGTTGAAGACAGTACTTTCAGCATCAACACTCGCGCCCTGTATTTCAGCCGCGACTTCCGCAATAACCCGTCGGGCCCCGGTTCCAAGAGCCGTGCCGAAGAGTCTGGCCTGGGCTTCAACGCCCTGTACCAGTCAGGCTTCACCCAAGGCACCATCGGTGTCGGTGTGGACGCCATTGGCCTGCTGGGCATCAAGCTAGACAGCGGCAAAGGGCGTGCCGGCACGGGCCTGTTCCCTACCGGCTCCGACGGTCGCTCCCAGGATGACTACTCAAGCGGCGGTGGCGCGATCAAATTCCGCCTCTCCAACACTGTCCTGAAAATCGGTGACCAGTACACTACCGCTCCAGTATTTGCTTCCGATGACAGCCGTCTGCTGCCAGAGGTACCGGAAGGTATCTCGTTGACCAGCAACGAAATCAAAGGCCTGAAACTGGAAGCCGGTCACTTCACCGGGATCAAGGCTCAAGCGCAGACCTATCGTGACAGCCTGCACCTGACCGAGGCCAACTTCGTCGGCGGCGTGTATTCCTTCACTCCAGAATTCACCGGCAGCCTGTACTACTCGAAAGTGGAAGACTACTTCCGCAAAATCTATAGCAACCTCAACTACACCCACGCGCTGAGCGACGACCAGTCCTTCGCCATCGACTTCAACATCTACGACACCAAAAGCGATGGTGCCGGCCTGCAGCGCGCTGAAAAAGATGGCGTGACCAAGCTCGACAACCGCGCATTCAGCCTGCAGGGCGCCTATACCATTGGCGCTCATACCTTCACCCTGGCCGCGCAAAAGGTTAGCGGTGACGGTGACTACGGTTACGGCGTAGACGGCGGCGGCACTGTGTTCCTGGCCAACTCCGTGGCTCGTTCCGACTTCAACGCCGAGGGTGAGAAATCCTGGCAGGCTCGCTATGACATCAACATGGCCACCTTCGGTGTACCTGGTCTGAGCTTCATGACTCGTTACGTCAGCGGTAGCGGCGCCAATACCGGCACCACTAACAACGGTAAAGAGTGGGAACGCGACATCGAAGCCAAGTACGTGATTCAGAACGGCCCGGCCAAAGACCTGAGCTTGCGTCTGCGTCAAGCCACCTACCGTTCCGGTGATGGCGTGTACTACGGTTCGCCGTCGATCGACGAACTGCGTCTGATCGCGCAATACCCGTTGAACATCCTGTAATTAGCCATTTGGTTACATGGATGACCTAGAGCCAGGGCTCTAAATAAAAAGCCGCTCACTTGTTCACAAGTGAGCGGCTTTTTTATTGCAGTTCTGTTTCAACGACTGGAAACTAGCAAGCTAGCTAACGACATATGTCCTGAAGTGAACTTGACCACATGGCCAAGTTCAATCGAGAAATGTGCTCTTACTTGACTGGTGTTTCCTGCATGACGCGAATAACCCGCTGCGGAAACGGAATATCAATTCCCGCCGCTTTCAAACGATCGCGGGACATTTCATTAAACAGGAACACCACATCCCAATAATCCGCAGTCTTGGTCCAGGCCCGCAGAGAAACAGTAATAGAACTATCACCCAGGGTCGAAACCACAGCAACCGGTGCCGGATCAGCCAGTACCCGAGGATCTTTGGCCAGTTCCAGCAGTACTTCACGGGCCTTCTGCAAATCGGCGTCGTAATCAACACCCACATCAAACACGACCTTGCGGGTCGGCTGGCGGTTGGTATTGGTGATGATGCCGTTGGACAGAATGCCGTTGGGCACGATGACGGTCTTGTTGTCGCCGGTACGAATCACTGTGTGAAAGATCAGGATGCTGTCGACGGTACCCGACGTGCCCTGGGCTTCGATCCAGTCGCCGATGCGGAATGGACGGAACAGCAGGATCAGCACGCCACCGGCGAAGTTGGCCAGGCTGCCTTGCAACGCCAAGCCGATAGCCAGGGTTGCGGCGCCGATTGCCGCTACGAACGAGGTGGTTTCGACACCGATCATTGAGGCCACGCTGACAATCAGCATCACCTTGAGGATGATGTTGGTCAGGCTGGTGACAAAACCCTGCAATGCCATGTCGGCGTTACGCATGGCCAGCAGGCGGCCCATCTTGTGGGTCAGTTTATTGATCAACCACCAGCCAATGGCCAGGGTGATCACGGCCAGCAATACCCGGCTGCCGTATTCCATAATCATCGGGATCCAGGATTGGGAAGCCTTGATCAAGTGATCCACTTCAGCGTTCAAGTCCATCATTATTCTCCTGTTTACCGGACATGCGGCTCAAAAATAGTGCCCACAGCAATTGAGCCCCGAAGAGCTCAATCGTTTCTGCAAGTTCTGGGGCGTGGGACGTTGAAAATGTCTACAGGTTCCCCAAGGGCGGGGAGTCAGTCGCGGAAATTGTTGAACTGCAGCGGCATGTCGAATGACTTGGCGCGCAAGGCGGCAATAGCTTCCTGCAGGTCATCACGTTTTTTGCCGGTGATGCGCACTTGCTCGCCCTGGATGGCGGCCTGAACCTTGAGCTTGGCGTCCTTGACGTGAGCGACGATTTTCTTCGCCAGCTCCTTGTCGATACCTTCCTTGAGGACGGCTTCCTGCTTCATCAGCTTGCCGGAAGCGTAGGAATCCTTGACTTCAAGGCACTGCACATCAATCTTGCGCTTGACCAGCGCCAGCTTGAGGATCTCGATCATCGCTTCCAACTGGTAGTCGGCTTCAGCGGTCAGGTTGACGGTCAGGTCCTTTTCCTTGAATTCAAAGCTGCCCTTGCCTTTCAAGTCATAGCGACGGTCCAGTTCCTTGACGGCGTTTTCGACGGCGTTGGTGAGTTCGTGCTTGTCCAGTTCGGATACCACGTCGAACGACGGCATGTAATTTCTCCAGTAAAAAGGGGCGCGACTCAATGGAGATGGAGCACGCCTGGGGTAAAATGCGCGCTCATTATAACGGTTCTTTTCCTTCCTTCACTGTGAGCTTTTGCGGAGCAAAAACCTGATGTCGACCACCTGGCATGTCCTCGGCGCTGGCAGTCTCGGGACCTTGTGGGCAACTCGCCTGGCCCGCGCGGGTCTGCCGGTCAGGTTGATTCTGCGGGATAAAGCCCGCCTTGCGAGCTATCAAGCCGGGCCGGGACTGGTGCTGGTCGAGCAAGGCCAAGCTCATGCTTACCCCGTCATCGGCGAAACATCCGACAGCCCAGAGCCAATTCATCGCCTGTTAGTAGCGTGCAAAGCCTATGACGCCCAGGCCGCCGTCGCACAGCTGGCCCAGCGCCTGACTGCCGACGCCGAAGTAATCCTGCTGCAAAACGGCTTGGGCAGCCAGGATGCCGTGGCCGCCCAGTTGCCCCAGGCGCGTTGCATTTTCGCCTCCAGCACCGAAGGCGCGTTTCGCGAGGGTGACTGGCGTGTGGTGTTCGCCGGTCATGGTTTTACCTGGCTGGGAGACGCGAGCCAGCCGACACCGCCGCTCTGGTTGGACGACCTGCACGCCGCCGGTATCCCTCACGAATGGAGCATCGACATCCTAACCCGGCTATGGCGAAAACTGGCCCTCAACTGCGCCATCAACCCGCTGACAGTCCTGCACCAGTGCCGCAACGGCGAGCTGCAAACCCATTATTGCGAAGTCGCCACCCTGTGCGCCGAACTGGCTGAACTGCTGGAACGCTGCGGCCAGCCGGCAGCGGCCCAGGATCTACAGACTGAAGTGGAACGTGTGATCCAGGCCACGGCCGCCAATTACTCATCGATGTATCAGGATGTGGCCAGCGCACGGCGCACGGAAATCAGTTATCTGCTGGGCTACGCTTGCCAGGCAGCCGCGCGCCATCAGTTGGCCCTGCCTCACCTGCAACAGCTACAGGTGCGATTGGTGAACCACCTGGCCGCACGTGGATTGCCCAGCGACTGAAGCACGCGCTACCCTGCCTGCTTGTTCCTTTGCAGCGAAAACCCAGATGCCACTGCGCCAGCGTCTCGAAAATCTACCGGTTGGGCAGAAACTGCTGGCAGCCTTACTGGTTCTGCTCACCACAGTGTTGCTGGTGGCCAACCTGACGTTTATCAGCGCTGCCTACTGGATTTCCCAAGAAAGCATGGCCCCCCAGGCCCTGCAGTCCATCGGCCGGCTGGTTTCCAACCCGTCCCTGGCCACTGAGGCCCTGGACTCGCCGCTCAAGGCCGAAAGCCTGCTCAACGAATTGACCAGTTACTCGCCACTGCGGGCTGCGGCCCTGTATGACGGCGACGGAAACCGCCTGGCCCAGATGCAACACGGTGATCGCTTGCACCTGCCGGACCACTACCGACAGATAGAAGCCTGGCGCGTCACCGAGTTTCGCAGCAACCAGGTCATCACCCTGCCCCGCTCCGGCAAACCCTCCGGGCATCTATTGCTGGTGGCCAGTAGCGAACTGCCGGGAGCCTTCTACACCGGGACCCTGACCGCCAGTCTGGGCATCCTGATTTTCAGCGTGCTCCTGTGGATGGTCATCGCCCAGCAGATCAAACGCCTGATCACCCGTCCGATTCATCAGTTGGAAGAACTGTCGCGCCAGGTGACACGGGAAGAAAACTACGCCCTGCGCGCCAGTCGCGGCAACCATGACGAAATCGGCAGCCTGGCGGAAGCCTTCAACACCATGCTCTCGCGCATCGAAGCCCGTGAGCAGCAACTGAAGCGGGCACGGGATGACTCCCAGGCGGCCTATGATCAGGCCCAGGGCCTCGCCGAAGAAACCCGCCACACCAATCGCAAGCTGGAGCTGGAAGTCCAGGTGCGCAGCAAGATCGAGAAGAAACTCACCGGGTTCCAGAACTACCTCAACAGCATCATCGACTCGATGCCATCCGCGCTGATCGCGCTGGATGAACAGCTGTATGTCACCCAATGGAACCAGGAAGCCAGCGCGCTTTCCGGCACGCGCCTGGACGAAGCACTGAACCAGCCGATCTTCCTCGCTTTCGAGCCGCTCAAGCCGTTCTTGCCGCAACTCAAGGCCACGGTGGAGCAACACACCGTTGAGCGGATCGAGCGAGTCACCTGGATCAAGGACGACGAGCCCAAGCATTACGCCCTGACCTTCTACCCATTGATGGGGGGGGCCGGCCGCGGGGTAGTGATTCGTATCGACGACATCACCCAGCGCCTGTCCCTGGAAGAAATGATGGTGCAGTCGGAAAAGATGCTTTCAGTGGGTGGCTTGGCGGCCGGTATGGCCCATGAAATCAACAACCCCTTGGGCGCCATCTTGCATAACGTGCAGAACATTCGTCGCCGGTTGTCCCCCGAACTGCCGAAAAATCGAGAGCATGCCGAACAGGTCGGCATCGAGTTGGACACGGTCAACCGCTACCTGCAAAGCCGCGAAGTGCCAAAGCTGCTCGATGGCATTCAACAAGCCGGTGCGCGGGCGGCGAAGATCGTCACCCATATGCTCAGCTTCAGCCGCCGCAGCAACCGCCAGATGGCACCGTGCGACTTGCCGGCGCTGATCGATCAGGCGGTGGAGATTGCCGGCAACGACTTCGACCTGGCCATCGGCTTCGACTTCAAGGGCCAGGCAATCATCCGCCAGTTCGATCCGCAACTGGGCCCGGTGCCTGGTACCGCCAACGAATTGGAGCAGGTGTTGCTCAACTTGCTGAAAAACGCCGCCCAGGCCATTCACCAGCGTGCAGATGACAGCGAGCCGGGACGCATCATCCTGCGCACCCGACTCAATCCACCCTGGGCCGAGATCCAAGTGGAGGACAATGGCGTCGGCATGAGCGAAAACGTGCGCAAACGTATCTTCGAGCCGTTCTTCACCACCAAGGAAATCGGCCAGGGCACCGGGCTTGGCCTGTCGGTTTCCTACTTCATCATCACCAACAATCACAAGGGCCAGATGGAGGTGCAATCGACACAGGGCCAAGGCACCTGCTTCACCTTGCGTCTACCCCTGGCCAGCAGCCAACTGCCACCCAACGAACTCATTCAACTGGAGCGCTAACCATGGGCTTTCGCCTGTCGAAGATTTACACCCGTACCGGCGACAAGGGCGAAACCGGCCTCGGCGACGGACGTCGTGTGCCCAAGGATCATCCCCGCGTGGAGGCGATTGGCGAAGTCGATACGCTGAATAGCCAGTTGGGCTTGCTGCTGGCGAGCCTGGAAGAACAGAGCGGCCAGCATCCAGGCTTGAAGGATGTGATCGAGGTGCTCACCCCTTGCCAACACCGTTTGTTTGACCTCGGTGGTGAATTGGCGATGCCGGTGTACAAGGCACTCAATGCGGCTGAAGTCGACCGCCTGGAAGCCGCGATTGACCGTTGGAATGAAGAGGTAGGGCCGCTGGAGAACTTTATTTTGCCAGGTGGTTCGGCGCTGATTGCCCAGGCCCATGTTTGCCGGAGCCTGGCGCGGAGCGCGGAACGGCGGTGCCAACATTTGAATGCGATTGAGCCGCTGGAGGGCGTGGGGTTGGCGTATATCAATCGGCTGTCGGACTTGCTGTTTGTCGCCGCGCGGGTGATTGCCAAGCGTCAGGGGGTTGCGGAGGTTTTGTGGCAGGCGGCGGCCAAACCGCATTGATCACCTGCAGATTAGTCGGTGCCTGAGCCGGCCTCTTCGCGAGCAAGCCCGCTCCCACATTGGACCGAATTCCACCTTTGGAACACAGTCGAATGTGGGAGCGGCGGTGCGACTTGCTCGCGAAGAGGCCCTTAACTACACACCTCAGACCTCAGGCCAGAACGCTCTGATCCCGGCAACACCTTGAGCCCCTGCTTCCCAGGCCTGTTCCCGCTCGGCAGGCCCTACCCCACCCAAGAGAAACACCGGCTTACTGAAGCCCGCGATCAACTGCGCCGCCTGCTCCCAACCCAACGGCTGCGCATCGGGATGAGTCTGGGTCGGCTGCACGGGCGACAGGGTGACAAAATCCACGTCCATCAACTCCGCCAGGGCCAGTTCTTCGGCATTGTGGCAAGACGCCGCCAACCAACGGTCCTTGGGTAATGGTCGGCCCTTGCTGGCATATTTGCGCAGTTGCGCCGACGTCATGTGCCAGCCGGCCGATGGAAAATCCCCCAGCCATTCAAAAGGCCCCTTGAGCATCAGTTGTGCCTTACCGGCACACAAGCCCACGGCGTCCACCGCCAGGTCGCGGTACTTCGGGTCATAACCGTTGGGCGCCCGCAGTTGGACCAGCTTGATGCCGCCAGCAATGGCTTTCTGGATGCCGCGCAACAACGTCGGCGTTTCCAGTTCACCCGGGGTAATCAGGTATTCGCCCGGCAGACGCGCGGCCGAGACGATCGGCGCGTTGGCCGCCGGAAACTCGTAGTTCACCAGATCCCGTGGAGTCACCCACTCAAGAGGCTGCCCTTCGGCGCCGTGTGGCTCGCCGGTAAAGGCCGAGACTTCCCAGACATCCAGTAACACCTGCTTGTCTGGGTAGTCATGCTGCACCTTGATCAACGGCCGGGCCGTGGTGACCTGGATACCCAGCTCTTCCAGCAGCTCCCGGCTCAACGCAGTAGCCACCGACTCATCGGCCTCCACCTTGCCGCCGGGAAACTCCCAGAGCCCGCCCTGATGCTGAGTATCGGCGCGGCGCGCCAGCAGAATCCTGCCGTCGACACCACGGATGACCGCTGCTGCTACATGAACTCGTTTCACCGCACTATGCCCTCTAAACCGTAAACAATTTGTAGGAGCGAGCTTGTTCCTACAATGATCTACGCTCGCCGTCCCGTATCAGGTGCGGTATTCAGCGTTGATCTTCACGTACTCGTGGGACAGATCGGTAGTCCAGATGGTTTCACTGCACTTACCCCGTCCCAGTTCGATGCGGATGGTGATTTCTTCCTGTTGCATCACCGCCGAGCCCTGAGCCTCGGTGTAGGTCTCGGCACGCGCGCCACGGCTGGCGATGCAGACGTCACCCAGGAACACGTCGATCTTGCTCACGTCCAGGTTCGGTACACCGGCCCGGCCAACGGCGGCCAGGATACGACCCCAGTTCGGGTCGGACGCAAACAACGCGGTCTTGATCAGTGGCGAATGGGCCACGGTGTAGCCCACATCCAGGCATTCCTGGTGATTACCGCCACCGTTGACTTCAACAGTCACAAACTTGGTAGCACCTTCGCCGTCACGCACGATGGCCTGGGCCACGTCCATGCACACTTCGAACACGGCTTGCTTCAACGCAGCGAACAACGGACCGTTGGACGAAGTGATTTCCGGCAAGTCGGCCTTACCGGTAGCAATCAACATGCAGCAGTCGTTGGTCGAGGTATCGCCGTCGATGGTGATGCGGTTGAACGACTTGTTGGCACCGTCCAGCATCAGGTTCTGCAACACGTCGCGGGCGACTTTGGCGTCGGTGGCAATGTAGCCGAGCATGGTCGCCATGTTCGGACGAATCATCCCCGCGCCCTTGCTGATGCCGGTCACGGTGATGGTCACCCCGTCATGCACAAACTGCCGGCTCGCGCCCTTGGGCAAGGTGTCAGTGGTCATGATCCCGGTGGCCGCTGCCGCCCAGTTGTCCACAGACAGGTCATCCAGTGCGGCTTGCAGCGCGCCTTCGATTTTTTCCACTGGCAGCGGTTCGCCGATCACACCGGTGGAGTACGGCAGCACTTGATTGGCATCAATGCCGGTCAACTCCGCCAGTTTGGCGCAGGTACGAGCGGCGGCGGCCAGGCCGGGTTCGCCGGTGCCGGCGTTGGCATTGCCGGTGTTGGTCAGCAGATAACGCACCGGGCCTTCCACACGTTGCTTGGCCAGGATCACCGGAGCTGCGCAAAACGCGTTCAGGGTAAACACACCGGCAACAGTCGAGCCTTCAGCACAGCGCATCACCACCACATCCTTGCGCCCCGGGCGCTTGATGCCGGCCGAAGCGATACCGAGTTCAAAACCGGCCACCGGGTGCAACGTGGGCAAAGGACCAAGACCAACAGCCATGAATGCGCTCCTTAAAATATGTGATATCTGCGCCGCCGTTATCGACGGTGATTAAATGGCAAAACGCCGCGACGGCTGATGCCGGTCGCGGCGCGGGGTGCTGCAGCGTCAGGCGAAAATCTTAGTTGATTTCGCCGTGGCAGTGTTTGAACTTCTTGCCCGAACCGCACCAGCACAGTTCGTTGCGACCCAGCTTCTGCTCGTTGCGAACCGGAGTTTGAGCCAAGGCCACATCGACCTCTTCGCCCAACACTTGCGGCTGCTCAAGACCTGGGGCCTCATCGTGCTGGAACTGCATGCGTGCAGCCAAGGCTTCGGCTTCCTGGCGCAGACGGGCTTCTTCCTCAATCGGGTCTTCGCGACGTACCTGTACGTGAGACAGGACACGAATCGAATCGCGCTTGATCGAATCCAACAACTCGGAGAACAGCGTGAACGACTCGCGCTTGTACTCCTGCTTCGGGTTCTTCTGGGCATAGCCGCGCAAGTGGATACCGTGACGCAGGTGATCCATGGTCGACAGGTGGTCTTTCCACAGGTCGTCCAGCACGCGCAATACGATTTGCTTCTCGAAGGTGCGCAGTGCTTCGGCACTGGCCTGCTCTTCTTTCTCGTTGTACGCGGCCAACAGCTCGACCATCAGCTTCTCGCGCAGGGTTTCTTCATACAGGTGGTCGTCTTCGTCAAGCCATTGCTGGACCGGCAAGTCGACACCGAAGTCACTCTTCAACGCAGCTTCCAGACCGGCCACGTCCCACTGCTCAGGCAGCGATTGTGGTGGGATGTGAGCACTGACCGTTGCGTTGAGTACATCCTGGCGGAAGTCGGCAATGGTTTCGCCAATGTTGTCGGCAGCCAGCAACGTGTTACGCATGTGATAAATCACTTTACGCTGTTCATTGTTGACGTCATCGAACTCGAGCAGCTGTTTACGAATATCGAAGTTGCGGCCTTCAACCTTGCGCTGAGCCTTTTCGATGGCGTTGGTCACCATGCGGTGCTCAATCGCTTCACCGGACTGCATGCCCAGGGCCTTCATGAAGTTCTTCACCCGATCCGAGGCAAAGATACGCATCAGGCTGTCTTCCAGGGACAAGTAGAAACGGCTGGAACCGGCGTCACCCTGACGACCGGCACGACCACGCAACTGGTTGTCGATACGACGCGATTCGTGACGCTCGGAGGCGATCACCTGCAAGCCACCGGACTCCAGCACTTGCTGGTGACGCTTTTGCCAGTCGGCCTTGATCTGGGCGATCTGCTCAGGCGTCGGGTTGTCCAGGGAAGCCACTTCCACTTCCCAGTTACCGCCCAACAGGATATCGGTACCACGACCGGCCATGTTGGTGGCGATGGTCAATGCGCCTGGGCGACCGGCCTGGGCAATGATCTCGGCTTCTTTTTCGTGGAACTTGGCGTTGAGGACCTTGTGCTCGATGCCTTCCTTGTTCAGCAGGCTCGACATGTGCTCGGACGTTTCGATGGTGGCAGTACCCACCAGCACTGGACGGCCCTGGGTCATGCATTCCTTGATGTCGGCGACGATGGCAGCGTATTTCTCGTCGGCGGTCAGGAACACCAGGTCGTTGTAGTCCTTACGCGCCAGTGGCTTGTTCGGCGGGATAACCATCACCGACAGACCGTAGATCTGGTGGAATTCGAACGCTTCGGTGTCGGCTGTACCGGTCATGCCGGACAGTTTGTTGTACAGACGGAAGTAGTTCTGGAAGGTCGTCGAGGCCAACGTCTGGCTTTCGGCCTGGATGTTCAGCGCTTCCTTGGCTTCGATCGCCTGGTGCAAGCCTTCCGACAAACGGCGACCGGGCATGGTACGACCGGTGTGTTCGTCCACCAGCACGACCTGGCCGTCCTGGACGATGTATTCGACGTTACGGTTGAACAGCTTGTGGGCACGCAGGCCGGAATAAACGTGGGTCAACAAGCCCAGGTTGTGCGAGGAGTACAGGCTCTCGCCTTCAGCCAACAGGCCGATCTGGGTCAGCATGTCTTCGACGAACTGGTGACCAGCCTCGTTGAGTTCGACCTGACGGGTCTTTTCGTCGATGGAGTAGTGACCTTCTTTGGTCACCACGCCTTCCACTTCCTCGATATGTTGCTCAAGGCGCGGAATCAGCTTGTTGATTTCGATGTACAGTCGCGAGCTGTCCTCGGCCTGACCGGAAATGATCAGCGGGGTACGGGCTTCGTCGATCAGGATGGAGTCGACTTCGTCGATCACGGCAAAGTTGAGTTCGCGCTGGAATTTTTCTTCCATGCTGAACGCCATGTTGTCGCGCAGGTAGTCGAAACCGAATTCGTTGTTGGTGCCGTAGGTAATGTCGGCAGCGTAGGCGGCACGCTTCTCTTCCGGCGGCTGGAACGGCGTCACGACGCCGACGGTCAGGCCGAGGAATTCATAGAGCGGGCGCATCCAGTTGGCGTCCCGGCGAGCCAGGTAGTCGTTCACCGTCACAACGTGCACGCCCTTGCCGGACAATGCGTTGAGGTAAACACCCAGGGTTGCCACCAGGGTCTTGCCTTCACCGGTGCGCATTTCGGCAATCATGCCTTCATGCAAGGTCATGCCACCGATCAACTGCACGTCGAAGTGGCGCATGCCCATGACACGCTTACCGGCTTCGCGGGCAACCGCAAAGGCTTCGGGAAGCAGCTTGTCGAGGGTTTCACCTTTGGCTATGCGGGCCTTGAACTCTTCGGTCTTGGCGCGCAGTTGCTCGTCCGAAAGGGCAACCATCTGCTCTTCGAAGGCATTGACCAGCTGCACCGTCTTGAGCATGCGTTTGACTTCGCGCTCATTCTTGCTTCCAAAAAGTTTCTTTAACAAAGGCGCAAACATATCGGCAGGTTCTTCCACACATAGGGATGGAGGGCGCCCCGTGAGTCGCCCGAGCAGCCCTCATGGCCGCATGCGAACGCGCATTCTACCCGGAAACGTGGGTGAGGAAAGTGGCGTTGTTCCCCGATGCTGGTACGGCGCTATTAGAGGGCTTGTTTAAAATAAGGGCTTTTGGCAGAACTTCAACCCATGGAGCACAGAAGTTACTTATTGATTTAATGGAGAAACCCCTGACAAAGCATTGCTCGGGGCGGGTCAGACGCTTTCTGCTACCATGGCAGCTCTGTTACTTAAGGTGTCTGATCATGGCATTTCGCCCTCTTACGGCCCGCGCTCCTGCCGTGTTGCTTCGCGAAGCCAAGCCCTTAAAAGCCATCTTCGGCCACGCGCAACGCCTGGGCCACCTGCAACGTCTGGTGGATAGCCAGTTGCAACCGGCTGCCCGCGAACATTGTCATGTCGCGTCCTGGCGCGAAGGCAACCTGTTGTTGATCGTCACCGACGGCCATTGGGCAACTCGCTTGCGCTATCAGCAAAAACGCTTGCAGCGCCAATTGCAGGCCTTTGACGAGTTCGCCAGCCTGACACGCATCCAGTTCAAGGTGCAGCCGCCGACCGTTCAGCAAGGCGCGGTGGGGCATACGATGGATTTGTCGACGGATGCCGCCGAGACCATTCAGGCCACGGCGGACGGTATCACTGATCCGAACTTACGAGCGGCGCTGGAGCGCCTGGCGGCTCATGCCAAGCCCAAAACCTGAGCCTGGCACACAGCCTGCCTATATAGCTATTTACGCTTGCTGCCTCCCAGCAACGACCCCAACAACCCACGCACCAACTGTCGCCCCATCTGATTGGCTGCTTGCTGCATGGCCGACTTCAGCGCTTTGCCTGCGGTGGTACCCAGGAATGCACCCGCCTTATCAGTGAAACTCGGCTCTTCAGCGGCAGGCGCAGCCCCCTCCTGCGGCGCCAGGTCTTTGCGCGCCATCAGTACTTCATAGGCCGACTCCCGGTCTATCGGCTTGTCATAGCGGCCCAGCAACGGCGAACTGGCGATCAACGCCACCCGCTCAGCCTCGGTCAACGGCCCGATCCGCGATTGCGGTGGCGCTACCAGCACGCGCTGGACTACCTCCGGAGTGCCTTTTTCCTGCAGGGTGCCCACCAACGCCTCACCCGTACCCAACTCAGTGAGTACCGCCAAGGCATCGAATGCCGGATTGGGCCGGAATCCATCGGCCACTGCCCGCAGGGACTTCTGTTCTTTGCTGGTGAATGCCCGCAAGCCGTGCTGAATACGCAACCCCAACTGCGCCAGGACGTTGTCCGGCAGGTCGCTCGGCGATTGGGTGACGAAATACACCCCGACGCCTTTGGAGCGAATCAGCCGTACCACTTGCTCCAGACGATCCTGCAGAGCCTTCGGTGTGTCGGCAAACAGCAAGTGAGCCTCATCGAAGAACAACGCCAGCAGTGGCTTTTCGGCATCGCCACGCTCCGGCAATTGCTCAAACAGTTCCGCCAGCAACCACAACAGGAAGGTCGCGTAGACCTTGGGCGACTCATGCACTAGTCGGCTGGCATCCAGCAGATGAATCCGCCCGCGACCATCGCTGGAGGGCTGCAGAATATCTTCCAACTGCAACGCCGGCTCGCCGAACAAGGCTTCGGCGCCTTGCTGTTCAAGGATCGCCAGACGCCGCAACAGGGCCTGGCTGGAGCCGGTGGTCATCAAGGCTGCGTCCTCACCCAACAGTTCCGGGTGGAACTTGAGGTGATTGAGCAGCGCCTTGAGGTCCTTGAGATCCAGTAGCAGCAAGCCTTCGCGATCGGCCACTTTGAACGCCGCGTACAAGGCCGACTGCTGACTATCGGTCAACTCCAACAGGGCGCCCAACAACAGCGGGCCCATTTCGCTAATCGTGGTACGAAGTGGATGACCTGACTGCCCGTGGACATCCCACAACGTCACCGGATAAGCCTTGGGCGTGTAATTGAGGAACGGCATGCCGGCGATCCGCTCGGCCACCTTGCCCTGGGGATTGGCCGCAGCACCCAGGCCGCACAGGTCGCCCTTGATATCTGCAGCGAACACGGCGACTCCCGCATCGCTGAAGGCTTCCGCCAAGCGCTGCAAAGTGACGGTTTTGCCGGTCCCCGTGGCGCCAGCGATCAGGCCGTGGCGGTTAGCCAGGCGCATGGCCTGGGCAATAGGTTGGCCTTTAAGGTCTGCACCAATAATCAGTTGCGAGGAGTCTGGCATTTTGTCACCCATGGTTAATCTTTAACGCTGCACGGTCGATACAGACAACTGAGAGACCTAAAAAGTCTAAAAGCAGAATCAGATACTTCTTACAGAGATAGATGGAAATATCACACTTCTTCTGAAGCTGCCATTTTGCGCGCTTTTACAAAGACGCACCTCAGACATTAAGACCTTAGCGGACCCTACAAGCCCTGAATAAAAAACTGCGTTTCAGCCACAAGATACTGCTTGCCGCGGCCCTTATCGTCATTGCCTTTTTTTGCGTGTTTACCCTGTACAACGACTAAAAAACACCGCTCCCCTGTAGCCGCTGGCGCAGCCTGCGATCGGCTGCGCAGCCGTCGCCAGCCTCTTGAAACTGCGAAGATCCTTCGGCCCTTATCACAGCCTCGTACCTCGGCAGCAGCTACAACCGAACCGAACATCTATCCTTACCTAAGGTCCACGATAAGGAGAGCAATGGATCGGAGGGATGTTTATCGTGCATATCGCTGACATAACCATGTTCTACGCCCCAGCCAGCGGTGGCGTACGCACGTATCTGGATGCCAAGCACCGTCGCCTTGCACTCAGGACCGGCATTCGCCACAGCTTGCTGATCCCTGGCGCCCACTTGAGTGAGCAGGACGGCGTGTTCAAGGTCCCCGCGCCCGCCCTGCCCTTCGGCAAAGGCTACCGCTTCCCGCTGCGTCTGGCTCCATGGCGCAATGTCCTGCACGATTTACAGCCTGATCTGATCGAGGTCGGCGACCCCTACCTGACCGCCTGGGCCGCGCTGGATGCTCGGCGCCAGCTGGATGTGCCGGTGATCGGCTTTTACCACTCCGATTTGCCACTGCTGGTGAGCAACCGCATGGGCAGTTGGTTTACACCCAATGTCGAAGCCTATGTCAGCAAACTCTATGGGAATTTTGACCGAGTCCTGGCGCCAAGCCTGGTGATGGCCGACAAACTGATCGGTATGGGTGTGAAGAATGTGTTCGTCCAGCCCTTGGGCGTCGACTTGCAAGTTTTTAACCCGGCCGCCCGGGATCCTGGGCTACGGGCCGAATTGGGCATCAGTGAAGAGACTCGCCTGCTGATATTCGCAGGCCGTGGCTCCAAGGAGAAAAACCTGCCGGTGCTGCTCAACTGCATGAGGCGCCTCGGCGAGGGTTACCATCTGCTGCTGGTAGGCTCGGGCATGCCCGCTGCCGTGCCGGACAATGTCACCATCGTCGACGGATTCCGTCCCGCCCAACATGTCGCCCGGCTGATGGCCAGCGCCGATGCACTGCTGCACGGCGGCGACCAGGAAACCTTTGGCCTGGTGATTCTCGAGGCCATGGCCTGCGGTCTGCCGGTGGTCGCGGTGGCCGCCGGTGCGTTCAATGAAATCGTTGACGAGCGTTGCGGCTTGCTGTGTACGCCCAATGATCCTCGCGCCATGGCCGACTCGGTGTTTGAACTGTTCGGTGCCGACAGTCGGCGGCTCGGCGCGCAAGCTCGGTGCCATGTCGAACAGCATTACGCCTGGGACGCCGTAGTCGACAGTCTATTGGGGCATTACCACGCGGTGCTCGGTACTCAACAACCGATGCTTGCCCGTGGTTGAGCGCTCGGTGTTGCTGGTGCTGCATGATGTGACGCCGCAAACATGGGCGGATTACCAGCTTTTCGTCGAAGCCGTGGACGCCTTGGGCAATGTGCCCATAACTTGGCTGGTGGTACCGGACTTTCACCGACACAACGCCGTCGATGCCCATGGCGACTTTATCCGCCAGCTCGACAAGCGGGTGGCCAAGGGCGATGAACTGGCCTTGCACGGCCACTACCACTGCGATGACCAACCGACACCCCGCACGCCCAAGGATTGGTTCATGCGGCGGGTGTATACCCATGAGGGTGAGTTTTACCGACTCTCCAAAGCCCAGGCGCTGTCACGGCTGGCCGATGGCATTGAATTGTTTCGACGCCATGACTGGCCGCTACAGGGCTTCGTCGCTCCCGCCTGGCTGATGAGCGCAGGCACTCGCCAAGCGCTGTGCCAGTTACCACTGGCCTATACCAGTGATCCACAGCACCTGTATCGCCTTCCCGACTTTACCTCGATAGAGGCCCCGGGCCTGGTCTGGAGCGCTCGTAGCGCATGGCGTCGAGGCTTGTCGAAAGTTATCAGTGAACGACGCGAACAGCGCTGGCAATCCGCACGGGTGATCCGCCTGGGTTTGCACCCGGTGGACATGCGCCACGACTTTTCTCGCCGATATTGGTTCGACACCCTGCAACGATTACTGAACACGGGCCGAGCTCCACTGACCAAATCCGCCTGGCTGGCGACCCAGCCATGAACCGGTTGATCTGGCTGTTCGTCGCGTTGCTGGCCGCACTACTGATTCCCTTGTGGCTGGGCGGTAATGAAATCGGCGCGCGTCTACAGCAATTCCCCCGGCCCCTGTTGCTGGTGATGTTCGGCATGATTGGGCTGTGCTGGCTGATCAATACCTTACGTATCCGCCTGCTATTGGGCGAACACCTCGGCCAGTTAGGACGGATAAAGAGTTTCGGTGTGGTGATGTCCACCGAATTCGCCATGTGCGCCACCCCAGGCGGCAGCGGTGGGCCACTCACCCTGATGGCATTACTGGCACGTAACGGCGTACGCCCAGCCCATGGCAGTGCGGTATTTGCCATGGATCAATTGAGCGACCTGCTGTTCTTTCTTTGTGCATTGATCGGGATCGTGCTGTACGCGCTCTTTCACACCCTCAATCCGAGACTGGAATGGCTGCTGGGGTTTAGCGCGGTCTCGATGGTGGGCGGGCTGTTCAGTTGTTTTTTACTGGCCCGTTATTACCGACGTTTGATTCGCCTGACGGGCTTTCTCCTCAAGATCATTAAGGTGCAAGACATTACCCTACGCCGCTGGGCGCGCAAATTACTGCACTTTCTGGCGGCCTTCCGCGACACGCTCAAGTTGCCGTGGCACACCCTGGCGCTGGTGTTCTTGCTGACCTGCGTGCACTGGACATTACGATACAGCGTGCTGTACCTGGCCTTGAATGGTCTGGGCGCCAATGTGCAGTGGGCCTGGAGTTTTTTGATCCAGATGCTGTCGCTGACAGCCGGGCAATTCAGTCTGTTGCCGGGCGGCGCAGGAGCGGCGGAATTGACATCGGCGGCCTTACTGGCACCGATGGTGGGAAAATCAACCGCGGCAGCCGCGATTTTGATCTGGCGGGCGGTGACCTATTACTTTTATCTGCTGGCGGGTGGGCCCGTGTTTCTCTTGATGGTGGGCAAGCCCTTGCTCAAACGATTGATTCAGGGGAGGCAGGAGGATCGGACTCCTTCTGTAATACTTCCCACAACCGAGCAGCATCCGGAAAATCGGTACCGTCTTCTGCGTCAAGAGCATCCGGGTCATAGCGACTCAGACACCCCTCACCCAAAGTCGCGGGGGCCTTGGAAGTAGCTTTATCGAGTGGGTCAGTCATCAATCCATCCTCGTCTGCCTGTAAAGGAAAAGAGCCTGCAGCGATTTAACGCCCAGGCCCTTCACACTTCAATCAGAACACCACCGTCTTGTTGCCATGCACCAGCACACGGTCTTCCAGGTGATAACGCAGGCCACGTGCCAGAACCATCTTCTCGACATCACGGCCGAAGCGCACCATGTCTTCGATGCTGTCGCTGTGGCTGACCCGTACCACGTCCTGCTCGATGATCGGACCGGCGTCCAGTTCTTCGGTGACATAGTGGCACGTTGCGCCAATCAACTTCACGCCACGCAGGGACGCCTGGTGATATGGCTTGGCACCGACAAACGACGGCAGGAAGCTGTGGTGAATGTTGATCACCTTGCCGGCGTATTCACGGCACAGTTCCGGCGGCAGGATCTGCATGTAACGCGCCAGCACCACGACATCGGCGTCGTGCTGCTTGACCAGGCGCGACACTTCGGCAAACGCCGGTTCCTTGTTCTGCGGGTCGACCGGAACGTGGTAATACGGAATACCGTGCCACTCGACCATGCTGCGCAGGTCGTCATGGTTGGAGACCACGCAGGAAATTTCGCAGTCCAGTTCATCACTGTGCCAGCGGTGCAGCAAGTCTGCCAGGCAGTGAGACTCGCGGCTGGCCATAAGGACCACGCGCTTTTTCTGTTCCGTGTCGGTGATGCGCCAGGTCATCGAAAACTCTTCGGCGATCGGCGCAAATGCCTCGCGAAAAGCCTCAAGACCAAAGGGCAGTGTGTCGGCACGGATCTCGTGACGCATGAAGAACCAACCGCTGAGATTGTCCGAGTGATGGCTCGCTTCAGTGATCCAGCCGTTGTGGGACGCCAGAAAGTTACTGACTTTAGCAACGATACCGACGCGGTCCGGGCAAGCAATCACCAGCCGAAAAGTGCGCATTAGGGGGAAACTCCAGAACTTCGCAAAGGCCGCCATTCTAGCGATTACGCAGAAAAACTGCAGTATTCCTTAACGCTTATTCTGTCTGCGCGCGTCGGGGCGGCCCCTTAATAGCGTAAGGTTTTACCTCGCTATATGTGCCTGATCGCTTGAGTTTGGGCAGTTAGTCAAGATTTAACGAGAGTATCTTTATCCCGTCCCCCTTACTAATTAACTCAATTCCACGCTTTTGCCACAAACAACCAAAGTAAATTACATAAAAGTCCCCTTAAATGTTTACTTGAGGAAACTGTCTGACTATTATTAGGCCACTATCCCCTGTCACCCTGCGCCCTACATAAGGTAGCCCTCATGTCCCTGATCAACGAATACCGCGCCACCGAAGAAGCTATTAAAGAGCTGCAAGCCCGTTTGAAGAACCTGTCCCAAGACGACAAACTGCAAACCGAGCTGGAATTCGAAGGCAAATTGCGCACCCTGATGGGTGAGTACTCCAAATCCCTGCGTGACATCATCGCGCTGCTGGATCCAGAGTCGAAAGTTAAAGCACCACGTGGCGCTGTGAAAACTACCGGCACCAAACGTGCTCGCAAGGTTAAACAGTACAAAAACCCGCACAACGGCGAAGTGATTGAAACCAAAGGTGGCAACCACAAGACCCTGAAAGAGTGGAAAGCCAAGTGGGGCGGCGACGTGGTTGAAGGCTGGGCTACCCTGCTGGGCTAAGCCTCGCACGGTCGCAGCTTGATTCGCGACACAATAAAAAACGCCAGCATGCTGGCGTTTTTTATTGTCCGGATTTTTCCATAAACTGATTACAGGCTCAAACGTGCGCCCAAAGAGTCTGCATACTCTTGCCATTCATCAAGCACCTGACGCTGAAATGATGTAGCACTAACAGCCAATTCCAGCCGGGTCTGCTTAAAACTCTCAAGGGTATTCGGTGCGCCCCATTCAGCGTCTGACAAACGTTGCTGACAGAAAAGTCTCCAGCGCTCTTGCTCCTCGCTATTCAAGGTATGCGGAAAGTTTCGAGCGCGGTAGCGAAATAACAATTCAGGCAAACGCTGATCATCAAAAGGCCACTGACGCGCTAATTGCCCAGGCTCGGCGAGTCTGACTTGCTCACATAAACGCCGATCACGATCACCGACAAAACCATCGTATAGCTGCTGCTCGGGGTCGGTGCTCGATGCAAAGTCTTCTTCGGCATAAATCGCCGGTAACTTATCGCGCCAAACTTCCTGTGCGTCAGTTAGCCGCAGGGCACGTGCCTGATACAGCTCCATGTCCAGTTGTAAACGCTGGCGGTCTTCGGCCCGCAGCACATTCAAAGGGGCCACCACTGGGCAGCGATTGATGTGCAACAGCTTGAGCGGCACTGGCAGTTCACCCTCCGCCAGGTCATCACGCCGGGTATACAAGCGCTGGCGCAGGGTATCGGCGTCCAGGTCGAGCAAGCCTTGGGGATCGAGCCCCAGGTCACAGACGATCAAGGCATTGCGGTTACGCGGATGCCAGGCCAATGGCAACACCACCCCCAGATAATGGCGCTCGGCAGAAAAACGACCGGAGATATGCACCATCGGCTGCAACAGCCGGACCTGGTCCATGACCCGTTGTTTGCTGCGCAACTGAAACAGCCAGTCATACAGCTTGGGTTGTTTCTCGCGAATCAATCGGGCCAGGGCAATGGTAGCGCGGACATCGGACAAAGCGTCATGAGCCTGCCCATGGTCGATGCCATTGGCGGCGGTCAGGCGTTCAAGCTTGAGGGTGACCCGCCCGTCCTGCTCCGGCCAGACAATGCCCTGCGGACGCAGGGCGTAGGCCGTGCGAACCACGTCGATCAGGTCCCAGCGGCTATTACCACCCTGCCACTCACGCGCATACGGGTCGAAGAAGTTGCGATACAAACTGTAGCGCGTCATTTCATCGTCAAAACGCAAGGTGTTGTAACCGGCACCACAGGTACCGGGGGCAGCAAGTTCGGCGTGGACCCGGGTCATGAAATCGGCCTCGACCAAGCCCTTCTCAGCCAACACGCTCGGCGTGATACCGGTAATTGCACAGGCCGCCGGGTGAGGCAGGATATCGTCGCTGAGCTGGCAATAGAGGTTGACCGGCGGTCCCACCTCGTTGAGGTCGAGGTCGGTACGAATCCCCGCTACCTGCAGCGGACGGTCGTTACGCGGGTTGATGCCGGTGGTTTCATAGTCGTACCAGAAGATGGTGGTCACGGGCTATTCCTGTACTGAAGACCGACAAAGTCTAGGCGCTGGAAGATACCTGAGGCCAGCGCTGCGTGAGCTGTACAAACATTCAGTGAAACGTTGCAGCACTTTGAGTGGTTGCTTCCACCGTCGACACTGCTAGCATCCGTCTCTCTATACGCCTGCTGTCGCCCGGCGCGACAGCCCTGCACTGCCAAGGACCGCGATGCCATCAGCGCCATTGGACACCCGCTACCAGATCGAGACCCCGGAGGGCATCGACCTGCCCCTGCGCCCGGCCGGCCTGCTGCCTCGCTCCCTAGCGTTTGCCTTCGACCTGGGCCTGCGCGGCCTGATCCTCGGTGTCCTGTTCCTGGCCCTGGCGTTTCTTGGCAACCTGGGGATTGGTCTCGGTTCGATCCTGCTGTTCCTTGTCAGTTGGTGGTACATGGTGCTGTTCGAAGTCCTCAACCAAGGCTGCTCGCCCGGCAAACAGATCATGGGCCTGCGGGTAGTACAGGACGATGGCACGCCCATCGGCTGGTCCGCTTCGCTGATTCGTAACCTGCTGCGCTTTGCCGATATGTTGCCCTTCGGCTACTTCCTCGGTGCTATCAGTTGCCTGCAGCATCCCCACTTCAAACGACTCGGCGACCTGGCCGCCGGGACCCTGGTGATTTACCGCGAACAACCGTTGTCACGCCCGCGACTTCCCCAGGCCCCGGCGCTGCGCCTCCCGTTTGCCTTGGACCTGAACGAGCAGCGGGCCATACTCGGTTTCGCCGAGCGCCAGGGAGAACTGTCCACTGAGCGCGCCAACGAGCTGGCCGCGATCCTGGCCACGCCCTTGCAGGTTTCCCCCGGCCGCGCCGTGAGCGAACTCAACGGCGTGGCACGTGGTTTGTTGGGGCCGACATGAAGCAGAGTCTTTTCGAAAGCCGTCATCAGCCCCAATGGCAAGCCTTTGCCGACCAACTGACGCAGCTTGAACAGGGCAAGGCCGATACCTCGGACTTTGCCGATTTCCCTCATCATTACCGACGTTTGTGTCAGCACCTGGCCCTGGCTCAGGAGCGCGGCTACAGCAGTTACCTGGTGGACCCGCTGCAACAACTGGCCCTGCGCGGTCACCAACAGCTGTACCGGCATCGCAGCCAGCTGGGGGCCAATGTGCTGGGTTTCGTACTCGCCGACTTCCCCCGGCTGGTGCGCGAGCAATGGCGGTTCGTGCTGGTGGCCAGCCTGCTGTTCTTTGGCAGCCTGCTGGGTATTGCCCTGCTGGTGTACCTGTTTCCGGACCTGATCTACAGCATCGTCAGCCCCCAACAGGTGGCCGAGATGCAAAGCATGTACGACCCCGACGCCAGCCGCCTGGGGCGAGCTGCCGAACGCGCATCGAGCGAAGACTGGATGATGTTCGGCTATTACGTCATGCATAACATCGGCATTGCCTTCCAGACGTTTGCCGCCGGCTTGCTGTTTGGCCTGGGCAGCGTGTTCTTCCTGTTCTTCAACGGGCTGATCATCGGTGCCGTTGCCGGGCACCTGACGCAAATCGGCTACGGCGAGACCTTCTGGTCATTCGTCATTGGCCATGGTGCTTTCGAACTGAGCGCCATCGCCCTGGCAGGTGCCGCCGGCCTGCAACTGGGTTGGGCATTGATCGCCCCGGGACATTTGGCCAGAAGCGAGTCCCTGCGGCTGGCTGCGCGCAAAAGCGTGCAAATGATCTGTGGTGTCATGGTGTTTCTGCTGATTGCGGCCTTTATCGAAGCCTATTGGTCCTCCACTACCACCGTGGCGCCCTGGATCAAGTACGTAGTGGGCGCCGCGCTCTGGCTATTGATGGCCGCCTATCTGTTGCTCGCTGGACGGAGTCGCCATGCGCCTGAGTGACGCCAGTGTGGTGATTCGCCCCCGTACGTCCTGGGAAGCCATGGACCTCGGTGTCCTGATGGCCCGTGAACACCGTGGGTTGTTGATGAGCAGTTGGGCACTGATAACCCTGCCGATTTTTACCCTGTTCAGCGCGCTGCTATGGAATTACCCGTCTGCCGCGCTGCTGCTGTTCTGGTGGCTGAAACCGGCCTTTGACCGTCTGCCGTTGTATATCCTGTCCAAGGCCCTGTTCGGTGAGACGCCTACCCTCAAGCAGGCCCTGCGCCAATGGCCACGCCTGCTCAAAGGTCAACTGTTGGTCAGCCTGACCTGGCGGCGATTCAGTCTCAGCCGCAGCTTCATAATGCCGGTGGTCCAGCTCGAAGGCCTGGAAGGCCAGGCCCGCCAGCAACGCCTGGGAGTGCTGCAACAACGCAACGCCGGCGCCGCACGCTGGCTGACCCTGATCGGCGTACACCTGGAAATGGCGTTGTGGATCGGCTTGATGGTGCTGTTCTATCTGTTCCTGCCACAGCAGGTTGAACGGGATTGGGACTGGCAACAGCTGATACTCGCGACCGGGCACGATTGGCTGTGGCTGGAGCACCTGACCAATGCCTTCTACGCCTTGATCCTGGTGTTCTGGGAGCCGATCTATGTGGCCTGCGGTTTCAGCCTGTACCTGAATCGCCGCACCACGCTGGAGGCCTGGGACCTGGAACTGGTATTCCGCCGCCTGCGCCAGCGCCTGAGCCCGATGGCAACGGTTCTACTGCTGGCCATCGGACTGCTGCTAATCCCGGCGATCCAACCGGCCATGGCCGATGAGCCGATCACTGCGAAGCCGCTCAGCACACAAGCCGCCAATCAGTCGATCAAGGCGTTGCTGGAACAACCACCGTTCAAGAATCCTGAAACCGTTACCCGCTATCGCTTCGGACCCGACAAACCCAGCGAGAAAGACAAATCGGGGGGCGATGCCAAGCTACCGGCCTGGCTGGAAGCACTGCTGAACAACCTCAACAGCAACTCGTTCAAACACCTGGCCAAGGGCCTTGAAGTGCTGCTCTGGAGCTTGCTGCTGGGGGCATTGGCCTTGCTGATCTGGCGCTATCGCGACTGGCTGCGGGCCTTTGTCAGCCGACGCGCGCCGTACAATCCAAAAATCGCCAAGCCCACCCCCACGCAACTATTCGGTCTGGAACTGGGCACCGAAACCTTGCCCGACGACATTGCCGGCACCGCCGAACAGCTCTGGCCAACCCAGCCACGGGAAGCCCTTGGCCTGCTCTACCGCGGCTTGCTCAGCCGCCTGTTGCACGACTTCAACCTGCCCTTGAAAGACGCCGACACCGAAGGCCAGGTCCTGGAGCGCATTCATCGGTTGCAACAACCCCAGTTACTGGCGTTCAGCGCTGACCTGACCCGGCACTGGCAGAACCTTGCCTATGGTCACCGCCTGCCGCCGACGCAGGCACAGCAACAACTGTGTGGTGATTGGCGAGCGCTGTTCGGCTCGGGAGCGGCGCAATGAATCGGCCATTGTTGTGGGTCGGGCTGGTGCTCGGTTGCTTGCTGACAGCGGGCGGTCTCTACGCCTGGCACAAGGCAATTCCCTACCAGGAGGTGGTCGACCGCGGCCCCTCTCCCGAAGTCCAGGCCAATCCTTACCTCGCGGCGGAGCATTTTCTGCGTCAGCAAGGCCTGGTGGTCGAACACGCCAACGGCCTTGAACAACTGACGAGCCTTGCACCCAAGGGCAGCAGCCTGTTGTTGCTGGGCGAGCGCAGCAACATGACCCCGCGCCAGGCTGACCAACTGCTGGAATGGGCCAAGTCTGGCGGCCATCTGCTGCTGGTGGCTGAAGCGCTGTGGGATGATGAAACCGGTAAAAGCGACGATCTGTTGCTGGACCGTGTGCAACTGCGCCAAGCCTTCAGCGAGGGCTTCGACAAGCCGGTACCGGCCGGTAAAAAGCCTGCGCCTGACCTGACCAAGCTGTATGTCGACAACGAAACCCCTGCGGCCTATTTCAGCTTCGACACCGACTTCAACCTTACCGACCCCAAGCACCTGGCCCAGTTTTCAGCCAACAGCGCCAAGGCCAGCCACTTGATGCAGGTCAATCTCGGGCAAGGGAGCGTCACGGTGGTCACCGACAGCGACTTGTGGAAAAACCGCAATATCGGTCGGCACGATAACGCCTGGTTGCTGTGGTACCTGAACCAGGGCACCACCGTCACACTGCTGTTCAACAGCGACGTTGATGACTTTTTCAGCCTGTTGCTGCGTTACTTTCCTCAAGCCCTGACGGCGCTCGCGGCGCTGATAGCCTTGGGTTTGTGGCACGCGGGCATGCGCCAGGGACCGATTCAACCACCCGCCTCCAGGGCGCGCCGGCAATTGCAGGAGCACTTGAAAGCCAGCGCTGACTTCCTGCTGCGCCGCAGCGGACAAAACAGTCTGTTGCAGGCCCTGCAGCACGACATCCTGCGTACCGCCCGGCGCCGCCATCCCGGCTTCGAACACCTCGACACCGCTGAACAGTGGCAGGCCCTTGAACGCCTGACCCGCCAACCCACCCTTGTCATCAGCCAGGCCCTCGGCCCACTCCCGGCAAAACGACTTTCCAGCGCCGACTTCAGCCGCCAGGTGGCGTGCCTGCAAACCCTCAGGAACGCCCTGTGATCCGGTGTTGACGACCGTTAGATATGTGCCCTATCAGGAACCGCCCCAAGACGTTCATAGGCAAGGTGCCGAGACTGTTTTTGGTCAACCCGGACGTTCAAATCAATACCCCAGACCAGTAAGCGGTCTTCTATCCCTTTAGTACCAGAGACATGTCAGGGTATCTGGCGCACATGAAATCGACGAAGGCGCGAACCTTCGGAGCAGTAAGGCGCCTGGAGGTGTGCAAGACCCACAACTCGGGTTCTACACCCGATACCGTGCCCCACTGGACCAACTCGCCACAGGCCAGTTGGTTCCATGCGATGGACTGTGGAATCAGGGCAACACCACCACCGGCGATAGCAGCATCGCGGACCATCAATAGCGAAGAGAACCGCAGCTTCGGGATCGGTTCCAGGACCAACTGCCCTCCATCGAGACTCCAGTGGGTGGGCTGGAAACTCGAAGTTACGATGCCTGGAATAGGTCTGATTGCGCCGGGCATCGGCTTAGGTACTTCTGGCGCAGCCACGACTACCAGCCGGTCTTTGGCGAAGCACCGGCCGACCAAACTGCTGTCTGGGCTCGGGTTGATCCGGATGGCGACGTCAAATTGTTCTTCCACAAGGTCAACCAGACGATCCTCCGCCACGACTTCGATTTCGACCTCCGGGTAGGCGGTACAGAATTCGGCGCCAATGCGGCCCATTGCAAGCTGGGAGAACAGGACTGGGGAGGCGACACGCAAGCGTCCGCGTGGCGTCGAAACGCCCTCACGGGCCGCAGCCATGGCTTCGGCCACCTCGCCCAGCGGACCTTCTGTTCGAGCCATCAGCCTTTCGCCGGCCTCAGTGAGCTTCAGGCCACGAGCGCTGCGCTCTATCAGCCTCACGCCCAGTTGTTCCTCAAGGTCGCTGATTCGGCGCGATAGCGTTGCTTTGGATATGCCGCTCGCACGGCTCGCCTTTCCGAGCCCCTCATTCGTTGCGACGAGCGTGAAATCGATCAAAGCGTTCAGGCTCATAGGTGTTCCACTTTTGAAACGAAGTGTCTGCATTTTGGCGTCTGCGCTTTACCTGCGCAACAGCATATCTTCTCGTCATCGGAACTCGATACGAGGTGTCGGCACGTCACTACCCGACATCCTCGCGCGCACGCCGGCGAATCGTCGGGGCCTCTGGCTCATGAACAAACCTGACCCCGAGCTACTGGCGCCGCTAACCCATTCAATACTCTCAAGGCAGGAGCTTCAAAAATGAGCATTCTCGTAATCGGTGCCACGGGCACCATTGGTTCACTCATCACTCAAGGCCTTGCCGACGCAGGCGCCGAGGTCAAAGCCCTTGTGCGCCAACCGGGTAAGCGGGCCTTCCCCGCAGGCGTCACTGAAGTTGTCGCAGACCTCACCGATGTGCCGTCGATGCGCGTCGCGCTGTCGTCGGTGCGTACGCTGTTCCTGCTCAACGCTGTTACGCCCGACGAAGTCACGCAAGCGCTCATCACGCTGAACCTCGCTCAGGAGGCTGGCATCGAGCGCATCGTCTACCTGTCGGTGATCCATGCAGACAAATTCACCAATGTTCCGCACTTCACCGGCAAGCATACGGTTGAGCGCATGATCGAGAGCCTCGACATCCCCGCAACTATTCTGCGACCAGCTTATTTCATGCAAAACGAGCGCATGGTCCAACAGACGATTCAGAACTACTCGGTATACCCGATGCCAATCGGCTCGGCGGGTGTCTCGATGATAGATGCGCGCGACATCGCCGATATTGCCGTTGCAGAGTTGCTGCGACGCGACAAGGCACCGTCCGCCCTGGATCGTGTAACGCTGGAGTTGGTCGGGCCACAAGCACTGACAGGTGCCAGCGTGGCGAAAGCCTGGAGCGCCGCCCTGGATCGCGAGATCGCCTACGGTGGTGACGATGTAGCGGCCTTCGAAGGACAACTAGCTTCGTACGGCCCCGCCTGGTTGGCTTACGACATGCGCCTGATGATGGCGGGTATCCAAAAGTTCGGCATGCAAGCAACTGAAGGAACGGTGGGCCGACTGGAGGCGATCATCGGGCACCCGCTGCGCACCTATGAGGACTTCGTCCACGAAGCCATTGCCGGGGCTTAAGCTGATGCTTTATTGAGATCCTCAGCCTATGGCCATCACGGTAGGTCTGAATGTCAGAAGCCTGAAAGTCAGGCTCTGAAGCCTTAAGCGCCCGCGGGAAAGAAACCCGGCAACAGAGGGGCCATGGCCCTTCTGTGTAGCCGGTGGCGGTGGGGGTCAAACCGTGACGATCATGCAGCCGATCGCGCCGGACTCATGGTAGATGACGTGGCCGCTGTTCTGCAGGGTGAACCCACGCAATGCGTTTTTGGCTACGTCGCTGTAAGCCAGGGAAACCACCCAACGGGCCTCGACGGGCTGGGTGTATTTGACAATTTTCTCGATATCCTTGCGGGTTTCCGCCATCAGCTTGTTGCCGGCGTTGGTGGCGCTCTCGACTTTCACCTCAATGGCATAACGCTCGACGTTCTGGCCGACCAGCACGTCGAGGTGCAACGCCTGGTTCGGCGGTGGGTACGGCACTTCGCGGGCAACGCCCAGATTGGCGGCACGCAGTAACATGAGAAACTCGACCTGGAACCAGACTTCCCAGGCCGCGCCCGTACTGATCGCGGCCGCGATACGTGAGTGGTCGTTCAAGATGAGATGGCTGAGTTCGGTGTTGTTCATGGTGCATTCCTTCTGCTGGATAGGTGCAGATAGGAACGAACCGGCGACGCCACTGTGAATGGTGTGCGACTCGCAGCCGCAGGATTTTATTGAGGCCGGTGTTTTATCTGACGATTCGTTGAGCTGGATTTCCATCGCTTGACGTGAAATCGCAGTGCACACCGAGCATGGAACGGGCGCGGTAAAGACCGAAGGGCGAGAACTGACCGGCGCTTGGCGGCATTACTCCGACAGAACCTGACGGTGATGGCCTAACCTCCACTTCTGAAGATCGCGCGAAAAGAGAGGTTACTATGGAACTGCAATTGTGCAGGATGGCACTCACTCGTTCCGCCCATGAAAACTCACGAAGAACGTTCGATTAGGTAAGTATCTGTAACAACCAGTAAGGATCCGGAAAAAGATGAGCGAATTTCCAGCGCAACCCCTTCAGCACGCCAGCGAGTTGGCCCAGGCCTTGCGCGTTGAGCTGCGCAAGGCGGTGATCGGCCAGGATCAGGTGATCGATGACGTACTCACTGCGCTGATCGCCGGCGGCCATGTGCTGCTCGAGGGCGTTCCGGGCCTGGGCAAGACCCTCCTGGTGCGCGCCTTGGCGCGCTGTTTTGGTGGCGAGTTCGCGCGCATCCAGTTCACTCCGGACTTGATGCCCAGCGACGTCACCGGCCATGCCGTGTACGACCTGCACAGCGAGCAATTCAAGCTGCGCAAAGGCCCCTTGTTCACCAACCTGCTGCTGGCCGATGAGATCAACCGCGCGCCGGCGAAAACCCAGGCGGCACTGCTGGAAGCCATGCAGGAACGCCAGGTCACCCTCGAAGGCGAAGCACTGCCCATCGGGCAACCGTTCATGGTGCTGGCCACCCAGAACCCGATCGAACAGGAAGGCACTTACCCGCTGCCCGAGGCCGAACTGGATCGCTTCATGCTCAAAGTGCGCATGGACTACCCCGAGGCACAACAGGAACTGGACATGGTGCGTGAAGTGACCCGCTCGTCCAGGGCCGACATGCTCGACGTGCAACCACTGCGCACCGTGCTCCAGGCCGAAGACGTACTGCTGTTGCAACAGATCGCCAGCGAGCTGCCCCTGGATGAACAGGTACTCGACTATGCCGTACGCCTGGCCCGCACCACCCGTAGTTGGCCGGGCCTGACCATCGGCGCGGGGCCTCGCGCCTCCATTGCCCTAGTGCGCGGCGCACGGGCCAGGGCGCTGCTGCGCGGCGGTGAATTCGTGACCCCCGACGACATCAAGGGCTGCGCCCTGGCAGTGTTGCGTCATCGGGTGCGCATCGCCCCGGAGCTGGACATTGACGGGCTGGAGGTGGACCAAGTACTTAAACAACTGCTGGACCAGGTCCCGGCGCCTCGGCAATGACCCGCCCATGAAGCCCACCCGTCTGCTGCTGATCTGGCTCGGCGTATTGCTGGGGTTGAGCATTCTGCTGGGCGCCTGTACGGCGTTGCAGTTCAACGTGCCGGGCACGCTGCACTCGATCACCTGGGGCCTGCTCCTGGCTCTGCTGTTGCTGGCCCTGCTGGATGCCGTTCGCCTGCGTCGCCGACCTTCGCCACGGGTGCGACGGCAGATGCCCGGCAGCCTCGCCCTGGGACGCTGGGGAGAGGTGCGGATCACGCTTGAACACGATTACCCACAGCTATTGGCCGTAGAGGTGTTCGACCACGTGCCCGATGGCCTGACGCTGGAGAACCTGCCACAGTCCATCGAACTGCGACCCGGCGAACACAGCGAGCTGGGCTATCGCCTGCGACCGTTGCGGCGCGGGCATTTCAGTTTCGAGCGGTGTGAAGTCCACCTTCCGAGCCCTCTGGGGCTGTGGGCGGCACGACGCTTTATAAAGGCCCACGATGCGACCCGGGTCTACCCGGACTTCGCCCGTTTGTATGGTGCACAGTTGCTGGCCGTAGACAACTGGCTCAGCCAGCTCGGTGTACGCCAGCGCCAGCGTCGCGGGCTGGGTCTGGAGTTTCACCAGTTGCGTGAATTTCGCGAGGGCGACAGCCTGCGCCAGATCGACTGGAAAGCCACCGCCCGCCAGCGTACCCCGATTGCCCGCGAGTATCAGGATGAGCGCGATCAACAGATCGTGTTCATGCTCGACTGCGGCCGGCGCATGCACAGCCAGGATGGCGAATTATCCCACTTCGATCACGCACTGAATGCCTGCCTGCTGCTCAGCTACGTCGCTTTGCGCCAGGGCGATGCCGTGGGGCTGTGCACCTTTGCTTGCGACCAGCCCCGCTACCTGGCGCCCGTCAAGGGCAGCGGCCAGCTCAACCTGTTGCTCAACACGGTGTATGACCTGAACACCACCCGACGTGCGGCTGACTACCAGGCTGCAGCCAGCCAACTGTTGGCCCGGCAGAAGCGTCGGGCGCTGGTAATCGTGGAGAGTAATCTGCGCGATGAGGACGATGAAGAACTGCTGACAGCGGTCAAACGTATTGGCCGCCAGCATCGGGTACTGGTGGCGAGCCTGCGGGAGGAAGTCCTGGACCAATTACGCCAGTCGCCGGTCGAAACCCTGCCCGAAGCACTGGCCTATTGTGGCACCGTCGATTACGTCAACGCCCGCAACGAACTCCATGACCGGTTGAGCGCCCACGGTCTGTCGGTGCTGGACACACAACCCTCGGAGCTCGGCGCCGCCCTGGTGACACGCTACCTGGGCTGGAAGAAAGCGGGAGTGTTATAAAAGCGGCGCACAGCCTGATGCCCGTCAGTTAAGCGAAAGTGATTCACTGCTGGGCTAAGCCGAGGCCTGCAAGGGATCAAAGCTGAAGTACTGCAACAGTGCATTGATCAGTTGCCCGTATTCGACGGGTGCTCGCAACACACTGAACCCTGAGTCGTAATGCAGTGGGTTTATATCTTCATGGCTCCACAGGCAACTGGCCGTAAGATCAACTGCCTGTACATCGCCCTCAGGCCCGGGGATCTTCAAACGTAGCTCGAAGTCTGCGTGGACCATAATGGGCAATTGACTGATCAACATCAGACCCTCTTCAGAGACATTGCCCAAGTAACCAATGGGCCTGTCCGTCAGACGGTTGAAGACTTGCAGAAAGCAGGGCAATTGATGCCGCTCAATCCTTCGGTCGGTAAACATGATGAGTTCGCCATCCAATGGCCATGACTCTGGCCGCTCCAGTGATTCGGAACAGGCCGCTATGGCCTGCTCTCCCTCGATTTCGGTGCGACAACAGCAAGCGCCTTGTCACGTTACAGCTGCCGAATCCGGGTCTAGCATCCGTTCAAACAAAAAACTTGTACAAACAGACATTCAAAGATTAGCCGAAGACTGGCAAGGGGCCAGCTATGCAATGATAAATATCATTACAATGATGCCGGACGCGGTCGAGCGGCACTGACGCCTGGGTAGTGCCCCAGTTGCTGCAAGGTGTCCAGACGTGCACGTGCCCGAAAGGCATACTCGCTGGCCGGGTACTGACTGATGATGAACTGATAGGTTTGCGCCGCATCGACGAACAGCTTCTGCCGCTCCAGGCACTGCCCGCGCAGCATCGAGACCTCCGGTTGCACATAGCGCCGGGACCGACTTTCACGGTCGACCTGGGACAACTCAAGAGTTACCCGCTGACAATCGCCGACACCATAGGCGCGATAGGCATTGTTCAAATGATGGTCCATCGACCAACGGGTACAGCCGACAACACTGACGGCCAGGGCAGCAATGATCACGATTCGCATGGGGGTTCTCCTGTCTTGTGCAGTGTATCGACCCCTGTGCAAAAATCTTCAAGGTTGATCACCTGTCCAAACAGGTGAAAACAAGCGAAACGTCGATAAGTAGTGCAAACGAACAATGACTACAACCAAAGAGCATAGTAGCCTTCCTCAGCGCTTGAACTCAGGAGTCCGTGCATGTCCGTCCGTCGTACCAAAATCGTCGCCACCCTTGGCCCGGCCAGTAACTCGCCGGAAGTCCTCGAACAGCTGATTCTGGCTGGCCTGGACGTTGCCCGTCTGAACTTCTCCCACGGCACCCCGGACGAGCACAAGGCTCGCGCCAAGCTGGTGCGTGACCTGGCCGCCAAGCATGGCCGCTTCGTTGCACTGCTGGGTGACCTGCAAGGCCCGAAAATCCGTATCGCCAAATTTACCAACAAGCGGATCGAGCTGAAGATCGGTGACAAGTTCACCTTCTCCACCAGCCATCCGCTGACCGACGGCAACCAGCAAGTCGTGGGTATCGACTACCCGGACCTGGTGAAAGATTGCGGCGTCGGCGACGAGCTGCTGCTGGACGACGGTCGCGTGGTCATGCGCGTCGACACCGCTACCGTCACTGAGCTGAACTGCACCGTGATCATCGGCGGCCCGCTGTCCGACCACAAAGGCATCAACCGTCGCGGCGGTGGCCTGACGGCGCCGGCCCTGACCGAGAAAGACAAGGCCGACATCAAGCTCGCCGCCGAAATGGAAGTGGACTACCTCGCCGTGTCCTTCCCGCGCGACGCCGCCGACATGGAATACGCCCGTAAGCTGCGCGATGAAGCTGGCGGTACCGCCTGGCTGGTGGCGAAGATCGAACGCGCCGAAGCCGTGGCCGATGACGAAACCCTCGACGGCCTGATCAAGGCGTCCGACGCGGTGATGGTTGCCCGTGGCGACCTGGGCGTGGAAATCGGTGACGCCGAACTGATCGGTATCCAGAAGAAGATCATCCTGCACGCTCGCCGCCACAACAAAGCGGTGATCGTGGCGACCCAGATGATGGAGTCGATGATCCAGAACCCGATGCCGACCCGCGCCGAAGTGTCCGACGTGGCCAACGCCGTGCTGGACTACACCGACGCCGTGATGCTCTCGGCTGAAAGTGCCGCAGGCCCGTACCCTCTGGAAGCCGTCCAGGCCATGGCGCGGATCTGCGTCGGCGCTGAAAAGCACCCGACCAGCAAGACCTCCAGCCACCGCATCGGCAAGGTGTTCGAAAGCTGCGACCAGAGCATCGCCCTGGCCGCCATGTACACCGCCAACCACTTCCCGGGCGTGAAAGCGATCATCGCCTTGACCGAAAGTGGCTACACGCCGTTGATCATGTCGCGTATCCGTTCCTCGATCCCGATCTACGCGTTCTCCCCGCACCGCGAAACCCAGGCCCGCGCGGCCATGTTCCGTGGCGTCTACACCGTACCGTTCGACCCGGCATCGCTGCCGCCTGAGCAAGTCAGCCAGGCCGCGATCGACGAGTTGCTCAAGCGTGGCGTTGTGGAGAAAGGCGACTGGGTCATCCTGACCAAGGGCGACAGCTACCACACCATTGGTGGCACTAACGGCATGAAGATCCTGCACGTTGGCGACAAGATGGTCTGAGTGACACACTGAAAAACAATGTGGGAGGGGGCTTGCTCCCGATAGCGGTGTGACAGTCAGCTTATCCGTCACTGATCAACCGCCATCGGGAGCAAGCCCCCTCCCACATTTGGTTAGCGTCGGTTGATAAACCCCGACAACGCCGCAATCGCCTCCGGCGACTTCAGCCGCTGGGTAAACAAGGCACCTTCTTCCTCGATCACGCGGCGCAACTGTTCGCGGTCGACACTTTTCATCAGCTGTTTGCTGACCTGTACCGCACCGGGCGCCAGGGTTTCGAAACGCTCAGCCACTTCTCGTGCCTTGGCCAAGGCTGATTCGCCGCTGCCCAATGCTTCAGTGGCAATACCCCAAGCGGCAGCCTGTTCACCGGTAAACCCCTCACCCAACAGCAACAGTTCGGCTGCCTTGGCATGCCCTAACAAACGCGGAAGGATCAGGCTGGAGCCGAACTCCGGGCACAGCCCCAAGTTGACGAACGGCATGCGCAACCGCGCATCCCGGCTGATGTAAACCAAGTCACAATGCAACAGCAGCGTCGTACCAATACCCACTGCCGCCCCCGCCACGCCAGCAATCACCGGTTTACGGCAATTGAGCAGACTCTTCATAAAGTGAAAAGGCGGGCTGTCGAGGTCGGTCGGCGGCTGTTCGAGGAAGTCGCCGATGTCGTTACCTGCGGTGAAGCACTCGCAACTGCCCTGGATCAATACAGCATTCACGGTGGCATCTGCGTCAGCCTGCTCCAGCGCCTCGGCCAACTGACTGTACATGGCGCGGGTCAGGGCGTTTTTCTTGTCCGGGCGATTGAGCTGCAAGATCAGCAGCCCACGTTCGCGTTGCAGCAGGATGGCGTCGGTCATGGCATATCTCGCGGCTGGGAAATTCAGCGCTCAACCACGGGGCAGGAAGACGTCGGCCAGCAGTTGATTGCGCGGCAGTCCCGCCAGGAACAGGCGCTTTGAAAAGGCCTCGACGCTGGCAGGGTGCCCGCAGAGTAAAGCCAGAGTTTGCCTTGAAACAAGCCGCAGTTGCGCCAAAGCCTCAGTCAGCTCAGCCGCCGTCCATAGCTCGACGCTGAGGTTGGGATGGCTGGCAGCCAGCGCTGCCAAAGGCTCGGCCAAGTAATGCCCGTTGGCATCATGCGCCAGGTGAATGACCCGGATGGCGCCCTGATGATCCTGACGCAACGCCTCGCGCAGCACACCCCATAACGGTGCCATGCCGGTGCCGGAGCCCAGCAACCAGAGCGGACGGGCCTGCCAGTCCGGGTCGTAGTGCAACGCGCCACCCCGCAGTTCGCCCAGGCGCAGGCTGTCGCCCGTCTTCAGCTTTCGGGCGGCATCGCTGAATTCGCCGGGCAGACGGCAATCGAGGTGAAACTCCAGATACGGGTCGACCTGGGGCAGGCTGGCCAGGGAATACGGCCTCGCGACCCTCCCCGCCCACAACACCAGGTGCTGCCCGGCCTGGTAGCGCAGGCCAATTTCCGGTTGCAGACGCAGACGCAGCACCGCCGGGTTCAACCAGTCGGCGCGCAGTACGTGCGCAACCAGGCCATCCGTGCGCGGGTCGAAGGCTTCCACCTGCAGGTCGCCCGTGACCTGGCACTGGCATGCCAGGCGCCAGCCGTCCTGGCGTTGCGTCGGGCTCAAGGCATCGGGTTGTTTGTCCTGAACCTCGCCCTGGCAACGCACCAGACAGGCATGGCAACTGCCCGCCCGGCAACTGTAGGGCACGGCGACCCCCGCCTGGTTCAGGGCGTCCAGCAGGTTGCTGCCGGTGGGTACCGACCAGCGGCGTTCGCCGACGTGGAGCTCAGGCATGAAACCTTCTCTAAATGTAGGAGCGAGCTTGCTCGCGATGGTCGCTAACGATAACGCGGGGCATATGACGAAACCCATCACATTCACATTTTTCGCGAGCAAGAACCAGGCGTCCCCCTCGCTCCTACCGTGGAGCGCATCCAGCATTTATGACCATAGTCGGGTGTATCAGCCACCGCGCCGGGTTATACTGCCGCGCCTTTTTAGCGTCGCGCCAGCACTACCCCAGCACTACCGGCGTGCCTTGGAAAGGTGCCTTCAGCCGACCGATGCACCCCACTGAAGACACCTTTATTGAATGTTCCCGTCTTATAGAGGAGCGCGACTCATGACCGTGATCAAGCAAGACGACCTGATTCAGAGCGTTGCCGACGCCCTGCAGTTCATTTCCTACTACCACCCCGTTGACTTCATCCAGGCCATGCACGAAGCCTACCTGCGCGAAGAATCGCCAGCAGCCCGTGACTCCATGGCGCAGATCCTGATCAACTCGCGCATGTGTGCCACCGGCCACCGCCCGATCTGCCAGGACACCGGGATCGTCACCGTTTTCGTACGCGTAGGCATGGACGTGCGCTGGGATGGCGCCACCATGAGCCTGGACGATATGATCAACCAAGGCGTGCGCCAGGCTTACAACCTGCCGGAAAACGTCCTGCGGGCCTCGATCCTCGCCGACCCGGCAGGCGCGCGCAAAAATACCAAGGACAACACCCCAGCAGTAATCCACTACTCCATCGTCCCGGGTAACACCGTGGAAGTGGACGTGGCAGCCAAGGGCGGCGGCTCCGAGAACAAGTCGAAAATGGCCATGCTCAACCCGTCCGACTCGATCGTCGACTGGGTGCTCAAGACCGTTCCGACCATGGGCGCCGGCTGGTGCCCACCGGGCATGCTGGGCATCGGCATCGGCGGCACCGCCGAGAAAGCCGCAGTGATGGCCAAGGAAGTGTTGATGGAGTCCATCGACATCCACGAGCTGAAAAAACGCGGCCCCTCCAACCGTATCGAAGAGATGCGCCTGGAGCTGTTCGAGAAGGTCAACCAACTGGGCATCGGCGCTCAGGGCCTGGGTGGCCTGACCACCGTGCTCGACGTGAAGATCATGGACTACCCGACTCACGCAGCCTCCTTGCCGGTGTGCATGATCCCGAACTGCGCCGCTACCCGCCACGCACACTTCGTGCTCGACGGTTCCGGCCCGGCCTCGCTGGAAGCGCCACCGCTGGATGCCTACCCGGAAATCGTCTGGGAAGCTGGCCCGTCGGCCCGTCGCGTCAACCTCGACACCCTGACCCCGGAAGACGTGCAGAGCTGGAAGCCGGGCGAAACCGTGCTGCTCAACGGCAAGATGCTCACCGGTCGCGACGCAGCGCACAAGCGCATGGTCGAGATGCTGAACAAGGGCGAAACCCTGCCGGTGGACCTCAAGGGTCGCTTTATCTACTACGTCGGCCCGGTTGATCCGGTGCGCGAAGAAGTCGTCGGCCCAGCCGGTCCTACCACCGCCACGCGGATGGACAAGTTCACCCGCCAGATCCTCGAGCAAACCGGCTTGTTGGGCATGATCGGCAAATCCGAGCGCGGCCCGACCGCTATCGAAGCGATCAAGGACCACAAGGCCGTTTACCTGATGGCTGTCGGCGGCGCGGCTTACCTGGTGGCCCAAGCCATCAAGAAATCCCGCGTGGTGGCTTTCGCCGAACTGGGCATGGAGGCGATCTACGAGTTCGACGTGAAAGACATGCCGGTGACCGTTGCGGTAGACAGCAAGGGTGAATCGGTACACATCACAGGTCCCGCCATCTGGCAGAAAAAGATCAGTGAGAGCCTGGCGGTAGAAGTGCAGTAAGCATTTCACTGCAAGGATAAAAGGCGACCTGGGCTACATGGCCCGGTCGCCTTTTTTATTGCACATGCTATGGTGCTCGCCCCTAATTACCCTCGTTCATCTGCATATGATCGCGATTTCCCGCCCATTGCGTTTGACCCTCTACACCCTACTGATCGTGGCCGGCGCCGTGCTCGCTGCCGGCCTGGCGATGCGTCACGCCGAACGCCAGTCCCTGGTGGACGATGCGGCCCGCGCCAATCAACAACTTGGGCTGTACGGTAACTCCCTGCATACCCTGATCGAACGCTACCGCGCCCTGCCCGCCGTGCTGGCCCTGGACTCGGAAATGATCAGCGCCTTGAAGGGCCCGCTGGACGCCGCGACCCAGGACCTGCTCAACCGAAAACTGGAGCGCATCAACGGCGCGGCCCAGTCTTCAACCCTGGAATTGATGGACCGCACCGGCCTGGCCGTAGCCGCCAGCAACTGGAACTTGCCCAGCAGTTATGTCGGGCACAACTACGCGTTTCGCCCCTATTTCAGCCAGACCCTGAGCCAGGGTACTGGGCGCTTTTACGCCGTGGGGGTGACCACCGGCATTCCGGGTTATTTCCTCTCCAGCGCGGTCCTGGATGAACACCAGCAGTTCCTCGGCGCCATGGTGGTCAAGCTGGAGTTTCCGGAGCTGGAGCGTGAGTGGGCGCAGGGCAATGATTTGCTGCTGGTCAGCGATGCCCGAGGCATTGTGTTTATCGCCAATCAACCGGGCTGGCGCTATCGCGCCTTGCGCCCGCTGTCGGACAGCGACCATGCCGAACTCAAGGCCACCCGGCAATACGACAAGAAGCAGCTGCTGCCCCTGGACACCCAGGCCTTGCAGCGTTTTGGCGACAACAGCCACCTGATGCGCGTCGATGGCCCTGAGGGCGTTACCGACTACCTGTGGGAATCCCTGCCGCTGAAAGCTGAAGGCTGGACCCTGCACCTGCTGCGCAAACCCCAGCGGGCGGCCGAAGAACAACGTAATGCCGGCCTCGCCGCGGCCGGGTTGTGGCTGACGCTGGTGTTCCTGCTGCTGTTCCTGACCCAACGCTGGCGCCTGGCCCGTTTGCGTCAGCGCAGCCGGGAAGAACTTGAGCAGTTGGTAGAAGCGCGCACCCGCGACCTGCGCACCGCCCAGGATGGCCTGGTGCAGTCGGCCAAGCTGGCGGCACTGGGGCAGATGTCCGCCGCACTCGCCCATGAGATCAACCAACCACTGACCGCCCAGCGCATGCAGCTGGCGACGCTGCGGCTGCTGCTGGATCACGGCCGGGTGGATGACGCCTACAAGGCCCTGACCCCGCTGGATGACATGCTCACCCGCATGGCCGCCCTCACCGGCCACCTCAAGACCTTCGCCCGCAAAAGCCCCAGTGGGCTGCGTGAACGCCTGGACCTGGCAACGGTGGTGGATCAGTCCCTGCACTTGCTCGACGCTCGCCTGCGGGACGAATCCATCGGCGCGGTGCTGGACCTGACTCGTCCGGCCTGGGTACGCGGTGATGCAATTCGCCTGGAGCAGGTGCTGATCAACCTGCTGCGCAATGCCCTGGACGCCATGGCCGACAAACCGCGCAAACGCCTGGAAATTCGCCTGCACGCCGATCAACAACTGTGGCAACTCACGGTCAGCGACAGCGGCGGCGGCATTGCCGAAGATCACCTCAATAACGTGTTTGACCCGTTCTTCACCACTAAACCGGTGGGTGACGGGCTCGGCTTGGGGCTGGCGGTGTCCTACGCTATCGTCCACGAACTGGGCGGCCGCCTGAGCGCCGCCAACCAGGGTGACGGCGCGATCTTCACCCTGACCTTGCCCATCGCCCTGGAGACGCCAGACCTATGTTGAACGCGGTGATTGTGGTCGACGATGAAGCCAGCATCCGCACGGCCGTCGAACAATGGCTGAGCCTGGCGGGCTTCGAAGTGCAGCTGTTCAGCCGCGCCGAGGAATGCCTGCTGCAGTTGCCCAGGGATTTCCCCGGGGTAATCCTCAGCGATGTGCGCATGCCGGGGCTCAGTGGCCTGGAGTTATTGGCCGAGGTGCAGCGGCGCGATACCGACCTGCCGGTGATCCTGCTCACTGGCCACGGTGATGTACCGATGGCCGTGGAGGCCATGCGCGATGGTGCCTACGACTTCCTGGAAAAACCCTTCAGCCCCGAGGCCCTGCTCAGCAGCCTGCGCCGAGCGCTGGACAAGCGCGGGTTGGTCCTGGAAAACCGTCGCCTGCATCAACAGGCCGATCACCGGGCCAAGTTGGACGCAAGCCTCCTCGGCGTCTCCCGCAGCTTGCAGAACCTGCGCCGGCAAGTGCTGGACCTGGCAACCCTGCCGGTCAACGTGTTGATCCGTGGCGAGACCGGCAGCGGCAAAGAACTGGTTGCCCGTTGCCTGCACGATTTCGGGCCCAGAGCCAAGAAACCGTTTGTGGCATTGAACTGCGCAGCGATTCCCGAGCAGTTGTTCGAGGCCGAGCTGTTCGGCCATGAAAGCGGCGCCTTTACCGGCGCCCAAGGCAAGCGTATTGGCAAACTGGAATATGCCGATGGCGGAACGCTGTTTCTCGATGAAATCGAAAGCATGCCCTTGGCCCAGCAAGTGAAGTTGCTGCGGGTGTTGCAGGAGCAGAAGCTCGAACGGCTGGGCTCCAACCAGAGCATCAAGGTGGATTTGCGGATCATTGCCGCGACCAAGCCGGACCTCTTGGACGAAGCACGGGCCGGGCGTTTTCGCGAGGACTTGGCCTATCGGCTGAACGTCGCGCAGTTGCGCCTGCCGCCCTTGCGCGAGCGCCGGGAAGATATTCCGCTGCTGTTCGAACACTTCGCACACAGTGCCGCCGAGCGCCTGGGCCGCAGTTTTGTGCCACTGAGTGGGCCGCAATTGGGGCGGCTGCTCAGCCATGACTGGCCGGGCAATGTACGTGAGTTGGCCAACGTCGCCGAGCGCCAAGTGTTGGGGCTTGGCGAACCGGAGCCGGAAGGCATCGAGGCGGGGCAATCACTGGCGGCGCAACAGGAAGCCTTTGAAGCCCACTGCCTGAAAGCGGCGCTGACCCGGCACAAAGGCGATATCAAGGCGGTGCTGGCGGAGTTGCAACTGCCACGGCGCACCTTTAATGAAAAGATGCAGCGGCACGGGTTGGCACGGGAGACGTTTCTCTAGGCTGACGTCGTGTTGCCCGCGTGGGCCTCATCGCAGGATAGGTATCAACACAACTTCGCAGACTTGGCTTTCTGCCTCGGATGCTCAGATAAACGCCGTCCTCTGTAGCCGCTGGCGCAGCCTGCGATCGGCTGCGCAGCAGTCGCCAGTCTCTTGAAACCGCCGAAGGTCCTGCGGCCCTTGTCGCAGCCTCGTGCCTCGGCAGCGGCTACAGATAAATACCGCGAGATAAATGCCGTCCTCTGTAGCCGCTGGCGCAGCCTGCGATCGGCTGCGTAGCAGTCGCCAGTCTCTTGAAACCGCCGAAGGTCCTGCGACCCTTATCGCAGCCTCGTGCCTCGGCAGCGGCTACAGGGTTTTTAAGGAGATTCAAGAAATGTGTAGATACCCATGCTCATTGCAAGCCAGCCCCCACCTTTGACCGAGTTATCAGCAACAGCACCGATCAAATGTGAGAGTCGGGATTGCCTGCGATGAGGCCCTTAAAGACAACCCACTTGCCAGGCCATTGAGCGGTTTTCCGCTCATCACTCACAAATCATCAGCGACTTTCCGCTCAATAAAAACCTGCAACCCTTCTAGACCGGGCCTTCGTCTGCTTGGCACAGCTCCTGCTATAACCCGACCAGGCTGCGTTTGCACGCGCTCCACAAAAACAATTAGATGAAGGATCCTTCAATGGATAACTCCAACTCCCTGCCTCTAGGGTCGGCGGCTGCGCCGGCAAAAGAACGCACCACCTCCAGCCGGATCAAGTCGATCTTCAGTGGATCGGTCGGCAACATGGTCGAGTGGTACGACTGGTACGTCTACGCCGCTTTCTCGCTGTACTTCGCCAAAGCCTTCTTCCCCAAAGGCGACACCACCGCCCAACTGCTCAACACCGCCGCGATCTTCGCCGTGGGCTTCCTGATGCGCCCTATCGGTGGCTGGCTGATGGGCCTGTATGCCGACCGCAAGGGCCGCAAAGCCGCGCTGATGGCCTCGGTACTGCTGATGTGCTTCGGCTCGCTGATCATCGCCCTGACCCCTGGTTATGAAACCATCGGTGTCGGCGCGCCGATCCTGCTGGTGTTCGCCCGTCTGCTGCAAGGGCTGTCGGTGGGTGGCGAATACGGTACCTCGGCCACTTACCTGAGTGAAATGGCGACCAAGGAACGTCGCGGCTTCTTCTCCAGCTTCCAGTACGTGACCCTGATCTCCGGCCAGCTCATCGCCCTCGGTGTGCTGATCGTGCTGCAACAGACGCTGACCACCGAGCAACTGTACGACTGGGGCTGGCGTATCCCGTTCGTCATCGGCGCCCTCTGTGCAATCGTTGCGCTGTACCTGCGTCGCGGCATGGAAGAAACCGAGTCGTTCACCAAGAAGGAAAAAGCCAAGGAAAGCGCCATGCGCACCTTGATGCGTCACCCCAAGGAACTGATGACCGTGGTCGGCCTGACCATGGGCGGCACCCTGGCGTTCTACACCTACACCACCTACATGCAGAAGTACCTGGTGAACACCGTCGGCATGAGCATCTCCGACTCCACCACCATCTCGGCGGCCACACTGTTTCTGTTCATGTGCCTGCAACCCATTGTCGGCGGGCTATCGGACAAGGTCGGTCGCCGGCCGATCCTGATTGCCTTCGGCATCCTGGGGACGTTGTTCACCGTACCGATCCTCACCACCCTGCACACCATCCAGAGCTGGTGGGGCGCGTTCTTCCTGATCATGGCGGCGCTGATCATCGTCAGCGGCTACACCTCGATCAACGCTGTGGTGAAAGCCGAGCTGTTCCCTACCGAAATCCGCGCCCTGGGCGTTGGCTTGCCGTATGCACTGACCGTGTCGATCTTCGGCGGTACCGCTGAATACATCGCGCTGTGGTTCAAGAGCATCGGCATGGAAACCGGCTACTACTGGTACGTGACCGCGTGTATCGCGGTGTCGCTGGTGGTTTATGTGACCATGAAAGACACCCGCAAGCATTCGCGGATTACCACGGACTAAAAAATGTGGGGGCGGGCTTGCTCGCGAAAGCAGTGTGTCATTCAGCACATCAGTGACTGACACTCCGCTTTCGCGAGCAAGCCCGCTCCCACATTTCGATCTCATCGTTTGACGAATCGCACCTACCTCAAGACAACTCTGCAACCCCCTGCTGCCCATACCGGCGCTGCGCATACGAAGCCCCGGCAATCATCACCACCAGCACCGCCGCCAACACTGCTGACGAGCCAATGGTGCCGAAATCCAGCCCACCCTTTTCAAGGGGTTTGGTCAGGAAGTCGCCCAACGTAGCGCCGAACGGCCGGGTCAACACAAACGCCACCCAGAACAGCAGCACCGACGAAATCTTCGTGAAGTACTTGAGCAACACCACCACCGCGATACTCGCGCCGATCAGCAAGGCACCACCGGCAAAACCAAGCCCCGAATCGTCGGCGAGGAAATCCCCCAGCGCCGTACCCAAGGTGTTGGAGAACAGGATCGCTACCCAGTAGAACAGCTCACCGCGAAAGGTCTGGACCTTGTTCACGTTCAGCGAGTCGCCGCTGACACGCCATAGAGCAAAGATCGCCACCAGTATCGAGATCAGGATCAGGGAGCCCGTGGCGTAACCCAAGCCCAAGGTGCGGTCCATAAAGTCCGACAGGGTGGTGCCGGCAGTGCTGGTGGACAAGATCACGATCCAGTACAGCACCGGGTTGTAGGTTTTCGACCAGAGTTGCGTCACCAGGGTGACCAGAAACACGCTGATCAGGATCATCGAACTGATGGCATAACCGACATTCAAGGTCATCGACAGCAAGTCCCCGGCCGTTTCGCCCAGGGTCGTCGCGCAGATTTTCATGACCCAGAACGCCAGGGTGATCTGAGGAAGTTTGTTCATGACGCAGAAGGCTCCAGAGTTCAGTCTTGAAGGCCGACACAGAGGGGTGTCGACCTGGCGCGCAGACTGAACGCAGAGCTGTGAAAAATAGGTGGGCAGTGCATGAAAATTCCATGCTTCGCCGCAGACATCGGTGGAAATCCATCGCCATGGCTTGCACTATGATGCCCTTCCAGAACCGCCCAGCAGGAACCCCGGCCATGTCCGACGATATCCATTTCTACGAACCCGCCAACGGCCACGGCCTGCCCCACGACCCGTTCAATGCCATCGTCGGCCCTCGGCCGATTGGCTGGATTTCGTCCCAGGACCGCGAAGGCCGCCTGAACCTGGCGCCCTACAGCTTCTTCAACGCCTTCAACTACATTCCGCCGATCATTGGCTTTTCCAGTGTCGGACGCAAAGACAGCCTGAACAACATCGAACAGACCGGCGAGTTTGTATGGAACCTGGCCACCCGCCCGTTGGCCGAGCAGATGAACCAGAGCTGCGCGCCCGTGTCACCCGAGGTCAACGAGTTCGAATTGTCCGGCCTGACGCCGGTGGCCTCGAAAATCGTCGGCGTACCGCGGGTGGGCGAGAGCCCGGTGTCGTTCGAGTGCAAGGTGACGCAGATCATTCAGTTGCAGCGAGCCGACCAGGAATTGGTGCCCAGCTGGCTGGTGCTCGGCGAAGTAGTCGCCGTGCACATCGCCAAGTGGTTGCTCAAGGATGGGGTGTACGACACCGCTGCCGCCGAGCCTATTCTGCGCGGCGGCGGCCCGGCAGATTACTTCCAGTTGGGGCCTGAGGCCTTGTTCAAGATGTACCGGCCAGGCACAAACAAAGTTTGACTGGAATGCAGTCAAAGTGTGGGAGCGGCGGTGCGACGATTCGACTTGCTCGCGAAGGCGGTGTATCAGATATAAATATTTCAACTGATAGGACGCATTCGCGAGCAAGTCGAATCGTCGCACCGCCGCTCCCACATTTGATCTTCAGTGTTACGGCCTCAGCCGGCAGCAACAGCCCACGTCAACTGACCGTCTTCGTCGACGTCGATCAATCGCTCAAGTTGCTGCGCGGCAGCGTCGTCGGCGTCATCGGCGGTCTTGAACTTCTGCTCATCAAGGATCTTGTGAAAGCGCGGTGCGCCCATGCCATCCAGTGCCTTGACGGCGACGGCGGCGCTGTAGCCACCTTCTCCCGGCACTACGGCGGAAACGGCTTCGTGATGGGAAAACTCTTTACGTGCCATGTTGCAGGTCCTGGCCAATGGAAAGTTGGCCATTCTAAACACTCATCCAGCCAGTTGCAGGTATTCGCCGTAAGCGTTGACGGCAGAGGTATCCGTGAAGGTCTGGAAGTCCATGCTGCGGATCACCAGGTCATTGACCAACTCGGTAAAGATCATCAAGGCCGGGGAACTGAAATAGGCACTCATCGCCTGTTCGCTGCTCCAGAAACCCGAGATCAGCCACACATCCGGATCAGACAGGGAATGCTGCAACGAGAATTGCAGGCAACCCTGAGCCTGACGGCCCGGTTCGATCAAACTGCTCAAGCGTGCACCCAGTTCGGTGCTGCACCCGGTACGGGCACGGATAAAGGCCATATGGCTCGCGGGAATGGGGGTGGACATGTTCGACTCTCCCGTTGAGAAGTGATGCTCGGCAACACGGTGGGGGTGTGTTGCCACAGGATCAAAGATAACGGCGCCCCCGCACGCGTGGTTAGTCGATTCCTGCCGGCTTATTGCACAATCCTGCGAGAAGCGTAGAGATAGCGTTCAAGCCACAGGTTTTACGCTGAGCATGACGGCCTTGTTTCATGCGGGTTACCGCCAGGTGACAGCGACCCTGCTTGCCTGATCCATGATTTATCGCAGGATCAGGCAAGGATTGTGCAGAATTGGCGTAACACTGTTTGGAAACCCGCCTTTAAGCTGTGCCCATCGTCAAAGCGCCCAGAGGATGCCCCATGTCGTCGCTAGAACATCGCCCTGCCCCCCTCGACCCCGACATGGAAAAGCAACGCGCAGAGTTGGCCGATATCGTTCTGCGTCACACCTGTGAGGACGGCTCCTACGCCACGGCGATCAATTCGTTCGTGCTCAACCGGCATAACGCGCCACGGGACTTCATGCCCGTGCTGGCGCAACCGGCGTTGTGCATCCTCGCCCACGGCAGCAAGGAAGTGCGCCTGGCAGACGAAACCTTCGCGTATGACCCGCTTAATTACCTAGTGTTTTCGGTGTCGATGCCGGTAGCCGGACGCATTATCGAGGCCTCGCCGGAAAACCCTAACCTGTCACTTCGCCTGGACATCGACCCGGCGCAAATCACCGCGCTGATCGCCGAGGCTGGGCCCATGGGTGTGCCCACTCGCCCGACGGCGCGAGGCTTGTATGTCGACCGTCTCGACAGCCAGTTGCTGGACGCGGTGCTGCGCCTGACGCGCCTGCTGGACACGCCCAAAGACATTGCCATGCTCGCGCCGCTGATCAGCCGCGAGATTCTGTATCGCCTGTTGCGTAGCCCACAGGGCTATCGACTGTATGAAATTGCCGTCGCCAACAGCCAGAGCCATCGGGTCAGCCAGGCCATCAAGTGGTTGAACGGCAACTATGAACAGCCGCTGCGCATTGATGACCTGGCCAAGGAAGTGAACCTCAGCGTCTCGACCTTGCACCACCGTTTCAAGGCGATGACGGCCATGAGTCCGTTGCAATATCAGAAGCAACTGCGCCTGCAAGAGGCGCGGCGTCTGATGATTGCCGAAGGCCTGGAGGCCTCCGCGGCTGGATATCGGGTGGGGTATGAAAGCCCCTCGCAATTCAGCCGTGAATACAGCCGGTTGTTTGGGGCGCCGCCGTTGCGGGATTTGGCACGCTTGCGCTTGAGCGTTTAACACTGCAAACCTGTAGCCGCTGCCGAGGCACGAGGCTGCGATGCGTGTCCGCAGGACCGCCCTCGGGGCCTGCTTCGCAGCCCATCGCAGCCTCGTGCCTCGGCAGCGGCTACAGGGGTTTAATCCAGACTGCGGGGCAACTGCAAGGTCACCCGCAAGCCACCCTCACGCAAATTCTGCAAATTCACCTCACCGCCATGGCTATGGGCGATGTTGCGCGCGATGCCCAGGCCCAGGCCGTAGCCTTGCTGCTGCCCGGCGAGGCGGAAGTGCGGTTCGAAGACTTGTTCCAGGCGCTGTTCGGGCACGCCGGGGCCTTCGTCATCGACGTGGAGGATGAACTCCGCGCCGTCATCTTCGATGTACAAATGGGCGTTCTGCCCATACTTCAGGGCGTTGTCGATCAGGTTGCCCATGCAGCGCTTGAGAGCCAGCGGTTTGCCCTGGTAGAGCGCCAGCGCCCGTCCATGCTGAGTCACCCGGCCGTTGCCGTTGGGTGCCAGGTAAGGTTCCACCAGGCAATCGAGCACGTAATTGAGGTCCACCGGTTCGATGTTCTCGTGGATGTCGGTGTCCTTGACGCACTGCAATGCGCCTTTGACCAACAACTCCAGCTCATCCAGGTCCCGACCGAACTTGGCCTGCAGTTTTTCATCTTCCAGCAATTCCACCCGTAACCGCAGACGCGTGATCGGTGTGCGCAGGTCGTGGGAAATGGCGCTGAACAATTGGCTGCGCTCGGTCAGGTAGCGGCTGATGCGTTCGCGCATGGCATTGAAGGCCCGTCCTACTTCCACCACTTCACTGCCACCACCTTCGGCCACCGGTTCCACGTCAGCGCCCAGGGACATGTCCCGCGCTGCCCGCGCCAGGCGCTTGAGCGGCCGGCTCTGCCAATGCACCAGCAGGCCGATGAACAGCAGCAGGAACGCACTGGTCAGCACGATAAACCATACCTGCTGAGACGGCAGGCCTTGTTCTTCGAGGCTGGTGTAGGGTTCCGGCAACAGCGAGGCGATGTACAGCCATTCGCCGGGAGCCAGTTGAATCTGGGTCACCAGCACAGGCGGATTGACCGGTTCCAGGGTCAAGGCGTAATGCGCCCAGGAGCGCGGCAGTTCGTCTAGCTTCAGGCCCGCGTTAAAGATTCGCAGGTCCTCGGCGCTGACAAACTCCACCGAGACGTGCACGTCGCTGCCCATGGTCTGGCGCAGCACTTCATCCACGGCTTTGAGCACCGCCTGCTTGCGCGGGGTCTCGGGCAATATGGCCATGTCCAGCGGTTTGTCGTTGAGGGTCACCACGAAACGCGTGCCGCCCATGCTGCGCAATTGGTCCAGCACCAACGGGCGGTAAGCGACCGGTAGAGAGCGGAAATAACTGACACTGGCGGTCATCGAATGGGCCAGGCTGCGGGCGCTGGTGACCAGGCCTTCCAGTTGGGTGGCCCGCAGTTGCGAGACCCAGATCACGCTGGACAACGCTTGGGCAAACAACACCGCCAGCAGGGTCAGGAGCAACATCCGCCCCAACAGCGAGCGAGGTACCGGAAACCGCCGGCGTTGTTCGTTCAAGCGTTCAGTGGGCATTACTGGCAACCACACTGGCCGCCAGTTGATAGCCACTGCCACGCACCGTGCGAATCAGCCGAGGTGGTTTTTCGGTGTCCCGCAGGCGTTGGCGCAAGCGGCTGACGGCCATGTCGACGATTCGGTCCAGTGGCATCAGGTCGCGGCCACGGGTGGCGTTGCCGATGGTGTCGCGGTCGAGGATTTGTTGGGGGTGGTCGAGGAACAGCTTCAACAAGGCAAAGTCGGCGCCGGAGAGAATCACTTCCTCCCCGTCCAGATGAAACAGGCGGTGGCTGACCATGTCCAGGCGCCACTCATCGAACACCAGCACCTCGCCACCGCTACGCTCTTGCCCGAACTGGGCACGGCGCAACAGGGCCTTGATTCGTGCCTGCAATTCACGCGGGCTGAACGGTTTGCCGATGTAGTCGTCGGCCCCCAGCTCCAGGCCAATCACCCGGTCGGCCTCATCGGAGCTGGCAGTGAGCATGATGATTGGCACCTGCGCCTGGCGCGGGTGCTGGCGGATCCAGCGGCAGAGGCTGAAGCCATCTTCGTCGGGTAGCATCACATCAAGGATCACCAGGTCGCACGGCGCCTCGTTCATCGCCTGACGAAACCCCGCACCGTCCGACACGCCACGGACCTGGAAGCCGGCGCGACAGAGGTAGGTTTGCAGCAACTCGCGGATTTCCTGGTCGTCGTCGACAAGGAGAATGGACTTACTGGTTACGCTCACGGGGATCATCCTTATTTTTGTTATGGCTAACCCTGTAGCCGCTGCCGCAGGCTGCGATAAGGCCAAAGGCCTTCAGCGATTTCAAGAACCTGTGCCTCTTCGAGGTCATCGCAGCCTTCGGCAGCGGCTACAGGGTTGGGGGCGGTACTACGCAAACGCCTGTTCCAACGCGACACCAGCCCCGGTCAACCCGGAATACGGCGCCGTGACCAGCCACACCGGAATGCCCTTGAAGTAGTCACTCATGCAGCCTTTGTCACCAAAGCTCTTGGCAAAACCACTCTTGATAAAGAAGTCGGCAAACCGTGGGATCACGCCCCCGACGATATACACCCCGCCACGACCGCCGGTGGTCAACACGTTGTTACCGGCCACCCGGCCGAGCCAGATACTGAACTGATCCAGCACTTCCAGAGCCACCGGATCGCCAGCAAGACCCGCCGCCGTTACGGCTTCGGGGGTTTCCAGCACCGGCGTGTGGCCGTCCACCGCACAGATCGCCCTATACAAACGCGGCAAACCGCCACCGCTCAGCACGGTTTCGGCGCTGACATGGCCGATCTCGTTGTAAATGTGCTGCCACAGTTGCGCTTCTCGCGGACTGCTCAGGGGCAGGTCGACATGGCCGCCCTCCCCCGGCAATGCCGCCCAGCGCCCGGCGCCCAGGTCCAGCAGGGTGCCCACGCCCAGGCCGGTGCCCGGGCCGATCACCACTGCCGGGCGCAACGGCTCCGGCGTGCCTTCGCAGACCACGCGAAATTCATCCGGCTGCAGACGAGTCATGCCCAGGGCCATAGCCGAGAAGTCATTGACCAGCAGCAGCTCATCCACCTGCAAGGTTTTACAAAAGGCAGTCTTGCTCAGGCGCCAGTGATTGTTGGTGAATTTAAATTCATCTCCGCTCACCGGTCCGGCGACCGACAGACAGACCGCACCGATGGCACCCAGCGCCAGGCCCTCCTCCTTGAGGTAGGCCTGGATGGCCTCCTCGGGGCTGGCATGATCCGCCGTCGCATGGACGCGAATCGAGTGCAGCGCTTGATCCCGCCACAACGCAAAACGGGCGTTGGTACCGCCGATGTCACCGACCAGCGCAAGCTTCACTTAAGACTCTCCAGGGCAGACGTAAAGGCGCTGGCGCCCTGCTCTGCGGAGCTTGCGGCCAGGCGCATAAATGCAAACAGCTCGCGACCGGCCCCCACGTTATTACCCAACAGGCCCGTGGCAGGCGCGCGCGCTGCAAATTCTTCGGCGTCCACCTTAAGCTCCAAGGTGCCTTTGACGCCATCCACACGAATGATATCGCCATCTCGCACCCGCGCCAGCGCACCGCCGCGCTGAGCCTCGGGGCTGACATGAATCGCGGCCGGGATCTTACCCGAGGCGCCGGACATCCGCCCATCTGTTACCAACGCCACCTTGAAGCCACGGTCCTGCAACACACCCAGGAACGGCGTCATCTTGTGCAGTTCCGGCATGCCATTGGAACGCGGGCCCTGGAAACGCATCACCGCAACAAAGTCTTTCTCCAACTGGCCGGCCTTGAAGGCATCGGCCAAGTCCTGTTGATCCTGGAACACCACGGCCGGGGCTTCGACGATTTGATGTTCGAGGGCCACGGCGGAGACTTTCATCACTCCGCGACCCAGGTTGCCTTCCATCACCCGCAATCCACCTTCCGGGGAGAACGCACGGGCCACAGGGCGCAGGATGGTTTCGTCGAGGCTTTCGATCGGGCCTTCACGCCACACCAGTTCGCCGTCCACCAGGAACGGCTCCTGGGTGTAGCGGCTCAGGCCGTGGCCGGCGACGGTGTTGACGTCTTCATGAAGCAAGCCGGCTTCCAGCAGTTCGCGGATCAGGAACGACATGCCGCCCGCCGCCTGGAAGTGGTTGATGTCAGCCTTGCCGTTTGGATAAACATGGGACAGGGTCGGCACCACCTCGGAGAGGTCGGCCATGTCTTGCCAGGTCAACTGGATGCCCGCCGCCATGGCGATGGCCGGCATGTGCAAGGTGTGATTGGTGGAACCGCCGGTGGCGTTGAGGGCGACGATGGAGTTGACCAGGGATTTTTCGTCGACGATCTCGCCAATCGGCATGAACGAGCCGCTCTGCTTGGTCAGGCGCGTGACCTGATGCGCGGCTTCACGGGTCAGGGCGTCACGCAGCGGCGTGTACGGGTTGACGAAAGAGGCCCCCGGCAAGTGCAGGCCCATGACCTCCATCAGCAACTGGTTGGTGTTGGCGGTGCCGTAGAACGTACAGGTGCCGGGGCTGTGGTAGGACTTCATCTCCGATTCCAGCAGCTCTTCGCGGGAGGCCTTGCCTTCAGCGTAACGCTGGCGCACGTCGGCCTTCTGCTTGTTGGAGATACCCGACGGCATCGGCCCGCCCGGTACGAAGATCATCGGCAGGTGACCGTAACGCAAGGCGCCCATCATCAGGCCAGGGACGATCTTGTCGCAGATGCCCAGCATCAGCGCCGCATCGAACATGTTGTGGGACAGCGCTACCGCCGTGGACATCGCAATGACTTCACGGCTCAGCAGGCTCAGCTCCATGCCAGGCTCGCCTTGGGTCACGCCGTCGCACATGGCCGGGGTGCCGCCGGCGAACTGACCGACGGAACCGATCTCACGCAGGGCTTTTTTGATTTGTTCAGGGAAATGTTCGTACGGCTGGTGCGCCGAGAGCATGTCGTTATATGACGAAACAATTGCCACGTTGGCCGCGTTCATCATCCGCAGGCTGTGTTTGTCTTCGGTACCGCAACCCGCCACGCCGTGGGCAAAGTTGGCGCATTGCAGCTTGCCGCGCATCGGACCGTCGCTGGCAGCGCCGCGAATGAGTGCAAGGTAGGCCTCACGGGTGGCGCGGCTACGGGCGATAAGCCGTTCGGTGACCTCAAGTACGCGGGGATGCATGTGTAGAACTCCAGGCTAACGGATGTGGCGACCTGTATGTCTATGCTGATCAAACACCGCTGCACGTGGGATGGCAGCGTGTTATTTGACCCATCGGACCAGTTGATTCAGGTCACTCGTTGTAGATTGAACAAAATATTGCCACTAAAAAGGCTTGTTTTCTATTTTTATGCGAATAATCTTGTAATTCTTACAACAAATCGACGACAGGCGCTTTCCAATGACACTTCGAATCGCAATCAATGGTTTTGGCCGTATTGGCCGTAATGTCCTGCGCGCACTTTATACCCAAGGTTACCGTCAGGATTTGCAGATCGTCGCCATCAACGATCTTGGCGACAGCGCGATCAATGCTCACCTGCTCAAATACGATACCGTCCACGGCACTTTCGATGCAGAGGTCGCCCACGATCAGGAAAGCCTGACCGTCAATGGTGACCGGATTGCCGTCAGTGCCATTCGCAACCCGGCCGACCTGCCCTGGGCTGCCGAGAAGATCGACGTCGTGTTCGAATGCACCGGTCTGTTCACCGACCGTGCCAAGGCTGCCGCCCATATTACCGCCGGCGCGCGCAAGGTGATCATTTCGGCCCCGGCCAAGGGCGCTGACGCCACCGTGGTCTACGGTGTGAACCATGACATCCTGCGTCAATCCCACCAGATCATTTCCAACGCGTCCTGCACCACCAACTGCCTGGCGCCGGTCGCCCAAGTGCTGCACCGCGAGTTGGGCATCGAAAGCGGTTTGATGACCACCATCCACGCCTACACCAACGACCAGAACCTGACCGACGTCTACCACACCGACCCGTACCGGGCTCGTTCGGCCACCCAGAACATGATCCCGAGCAAGACCGGTGCCGCCGAAGCGGTAGGCCTGGTACTGCCTGAACTGGCGGGCAAGCTGACCGGGATGGCCGTACGCGTGCCGGTGATCAACGTCTCCCTGGTGGATTTGACTGTACAACTCAAGCGCGAAGCGTCCGCAGATGAGGTCAACGCCCTGCTCAAGGCGGCCAGCCAACATTCGAAGATCCTCGGCTACAACACCCTGCCGCTGGTTTCCAGTGACTTCAACCATAACCCGCTGTCGTCGATCTTTGACGCCAACCACACCAAGTCCAGCGGCAAGCTGCTGAAAGTGTTGGCCTGGTATGACAACGAGTGGGGCTTCTCCAACCGGATGCTGGATAACTGCCTGGCGCTGTGTAACGCCGAATAACCTTTGTGGGAGCGGGCTTGTGTGGGAGCGGGCTTGCTCGCGAAGGCTGAGTGTCAGTCACAGGATATATCGACTGACACTCCGCTTTCGCGAGCAAGCCCGCTCCCACATTGGCACCCTGCAGGCTCACACATTAGTCCCTTGCCATTTGCGCTGATGATAAGCATTATCATTTGCTGCAAATCGGTCTGGTATCACTGTGAGCCAATCTCGCTTCAATCAAGTCTTCCTCAGCCAACGGGTCATTCTGCTGCGCACCTTGCAGCGGATGGTGAATAACCACAGCACCGCCGAGGACCTGTTGCAGGAAACCTACCTGCGTGTCACACGGGCCCTGAGTGAAAGACCGATCGACCACCTCGAACCCTTCGTCTATCAGACGGCCCGCAACCTGGCGCTGGACCACCTGCGCTCGCGTCGGATTCAAGCCCGCACGTTGCAGGAAGATGTACCCATGGAGATCCTGCAGAGCGTTGCCTCCCCCGTCAGTACCCCCGAAGATGCCACCCAGGCCGAACAGTTGCTGGAGCACCTGAGTGCCAGCCTCGGTCAGTTGAGCGCACGCCAGCAGCAGATTTTCATCCTCAGCCGCCTGCACGGTTGCAGTTACCAGGAGATCGCCGATCAACTTGATGTGTCCTTGAGTACGGTGCAAAAGGAACTGAAATTGATCATGGCAATCTGTGTGGGTGTGGCCGAACGGCTGGATCGCCCTTAAGCTTTATCGGACAAAGCCGACAGCACTGTCGATTCAAACGGCAAGAAGATTGAATAAAACGTGGGCGAAGACCCGAGGAACACCGTGACGGACCCGAATAAACTGCCGCCCCATGAGCTGGCTCATGAGGTGTTGCAAGACACGACCATGGACCAAGCCCTCGACTGGCTGATCGCCTTGCAGTGCCCGCAACCCGGGCAGCAGGCGGAGTTCGAGGCCTGGTTGGCCAGCGCCCCGGCGCACCTCGAGGCTTTCGCCAAGGCCCAGTCCGCCTGGGGTGGTGCACCGGTGCACAGCGCCGCAGTGGCCCTCAACGCACCCCGCAAACCCAGCGCCTGGCGTCGCATCAAGCCTCACTGGAAACCCTTGGCCACTGCCGCCGTGTTACTGCTGGGATTGTTCAGTTTCAGCAACCTGCCGGTGCGCTTGCAGGCTGACCACCTGACCGTGGTGGGCGAGCGCCAGCGCCTGCAACTGGACGATGGCTCGAAAGTCCTGCTCAACACCAACTCCGCCTTCTCCAGCACCATCAATGACCATCAACGCATTGCCCGCCTGTATCAGGGCGAAGCATTTTTTGAAGTGGTGGCCAATCGCGAACTGCCCCTGGAAATCGATGCCGGCCCCGTACGGGCCCGTGTCAGTGATACCACCTTCGCCGTGCGTTACCTCGATGGCGAAGCCCAGGTCCAGGTGCAACGCGGTGATGTCGACCTGAGCAATACCTTCGACGACGCCCGGGTGCGCCTGAGCGCCGGCCAAAGCATTCGCATCGGCCCCAAGGGCTTCGGCCAACCCGCCCGCCTGGATGCCGGCAAGGACCTGGCCTGGGTTCAGGGCCGGCTGGTCTTCGAAAACTGCCCGATGAGCGAAGTGCTGGCCGAACTGCGCCGCTATTACCCCGGCTGGATCGTCAACAACAACGACCGATTGGCCAGCGTCAACGTCACGGGTAATTACCGCCTCGACCAGCCGCTGGACGTGGTGCGCTCCCTGGCCCACATCACTTCGGCCAAGCTCTCGGAATACCCCGCGCTGGTGATCCTCAACTAAATGAGAATTATTTTTACTCGATAGCCAACGGCGGTACGTCTCGTTATAGCCAATGCAACTGATTCCCATTTGATTCAGTCTCGCAACTATAAGATTCGTACCTTCCGGAGCGCTCTCGATGTCCTCTCGTTTCAATCGGTCCTCTTCCCCCGCTCGTCGCCATGGCTTGTCCCTGCTGACCGCCGCCATCTTGCTGGCGGGAAGTCAGGTCGCACCTGTCATGGCCGCCACCGGCACCGAGCCTGCCACTCGCAGCCACGGTAATTACAGCTTCAGCATCGAGCAACAATCCCTGGTTTCGGCACTCAACGCCTTTACATCGGTGACCGGCTGGCAAATCGGCCTGCCGGCGGAGTTGGCCCAGGGTGTTTCCTCCCCTGGCGCACGCGGCTCGCTGACACCGGAAAAAGCCCTGGACCGGCTGTTGGTGGGGACCAACCTGAGCTACCGCAAACTGGGCAATAACAATATCGTCCTGGAAAAGCGTGCCGCCGGCAGCACCCTCAACCTGCAACAGGTGACCATCAGCGCCACCCGCCAGGAGCAGGACGTGTCCAGCGTGCCCAGCACCGTCACCGTGCATGACCGTGAAGAACTGGACCGCCAGAACGTGAACAACATTCGCGAACTGGTGCGTTACGAGCCCGGTGTCTCGGTGAGCGGCACCGGCAGCCGCTCGGGCAACGCCGGCTACAACATTCGCGGTATCGACGGCGACCGCATCCTGACCCAGGTCGACGGCGTTGAAGTGCCGGACAACTTCTTCAACGGCCCCTATGCCAAGACTCGCCGCAACTACGTCGACCCGGAAATCGTCAAGCGCGTGGAAATCCTTCGTGGGCCAGCCTCGGTGTTGTACGGCAGCAGTGCCATCGGCGGCGCGGTGAGCTACTTCACCCTCGACCCTGACGACATCATCAAGCCCGGCCAGGACTTCGGCGCACGCCTCAAGACCGGCTACAGCTCCGCCGACGAAAGCTGGTTGACCTCCGGCACTGTGGCCGGCCGTGTCCAGGACTTCGACGGTTTGCTGCACCTGAGCCAGCGCAATGGCCATGAAACCGAGTCCTACGACGGCAACAATGCCAACGGCCTGGCCCGCACCGGCGCCAACCCGGAAGATGCGCGCACCACCAACGTACTGGCCAAGTTGGGCTGGAACTATGGCGATGACAACCGCCTGGGCCTGACCTATGAGAAGTACAAGGACGACCGTGATATCAATCAGAAAAGTGCGGTGGGCGGCCCCTTCAACGCCGGGCAAGGCTTCAACTTCTATCGCGGGCGCCAGGGTAACGACACCATCACCCGCGAGCGTTTCGGCATAGAAAACCGCTTCAGCCTCGACTCGCCGATTGCCGATCACATCAAGACCAGCCTCAACTACCAGGTCGCCAAGACCGACCAGACCACCCAGGAAATCTACCAGCCGTCCCGTAAGGTATTGCGCACCCGCGACACCCTGTACGAAGAAAAGCAGTGGGTATTCGATGCGCAGTTGGACAAGGCTTTCAACATCGGCCAAACCGACCACCTGCTGACCTACGGCACCACGCTCAAGCAGCAGAAAGTCACCGGTTCCCGCGAAGGCGGCGCCACGTGCCTGGCCGTCGGCGCAGGCTGCACCGCTATCGGCGCGCCGAGCCCATCCGCCGCCGACAGCGTCAAGAAGTCCAGCGACTTCCCTGACCCGACCATCAACAGCTACAGCCTGTTTGCCCAGGACCAGATCAGCTGGAATAACTGGACCTTCCTGCCCGGCGTGCGCTACGACTACGTGCAACTCAAGCCCAAGCTGACCCAGGAGTTCCTCAATACCGTCAACCCGAACGGCACCGATCCGGTCAGCGACGAAAAGAAAACCTGGCACCGCGTGTCGCCCAAGTTCGGCCTGACCTATGCCCTGACCGAGCAATACACCTGGTTCGGCCAGTACGCAGAAGGCTTCCGCACCCCGTCGGCCAAGGCCTTGTACGGGCGCTTTGAAAACCTCGACGTGGGCTACATTGTCGAGCCCAACTCCGGCCTGAAACCGGAAACCAGCAAAAGCTACGAAACCGGCCTGCGCGGCAACTTCGAGTCCGGCAACTTCGATGTGGCGGTGTTCTATAACAAGTACCGCGACTTCATCAACGAAGACGCCTCTGTACCTGGCGGCACCGTCGAAGCTTTCCAGGCCAACAACATCAAGCACGCCACCATCAAGGGCGTGGAAGTCAAAGGCCGCCTGAACCTCGACGCACTGGGCGCGCCGCACGGCCTGTATACCCAGGGTTCGATTGCCTACGCTCACGGGCGCAATGACGACACCGGCGAACCGCTGAACAGCGTCAACCCACTCAAGGGTGTATTCGGCCTGGGTTACGAGCAGGAAAAATACGGTGCGCTGGTCAGTTGGACCCTGGTCAAGAAACAGGACCGCGTCGACAGCACCACCTTCTTCGCCCCCGACGGCAACAAGGCCAACGGCCCGTTCAAGACGCCAGGCTTTGGTGTGGTGGACCTGACCGGCTTCTACAAAGTTACCGACGACGTGACCATCAACGGTGGCCTGTACAACCTTACCGACAAGAAATACTGGAACTGGGATGACGTGCGCAGCTACGACGGCGTCGGCGAAGCAGGCGTGACCTCACCTGCCAGCCTGGACCGCCTGACCCAGCCGGGCCGCAACTTTGCGATCAATCTGATCTGGGATATCTAAGCCCTGCACACCACTGCGCCAGTTTTGTGACGGGCGCAGTGAGGATTTTTTACGGTGGCGCGTCTTCTTGTTCGTCTAGTTCATAAGCACTTGTCACCGAGCACCTCGACTTCTCTAGGAAAGATCACATGAACCCCCAACACCCGACCACCGAAGCCGGCCAAGCCCCTCTCCTGCGCTCCCAGCGGGTTAGAGAATTGACCCAGGACCTGCACAAAAGCCTCGAGGACACCGTCGGCGAATGGGCACCTACCGACACCCTTCCCGGCTTCACCCGTTTCGTGCAAATGCAGTACCTGTTTCAGTCGGAAATCCAGGCGCTGTACCACGACCCCGAGTTGGTCAAACTGTTTGCCGACCTGCCTGAGCGCTGCCGGGTAAAGGCCGCCGAAGCCGATCTGGCCGACCTCGGCGCACAGGTTCCAGCCGCCGTTCCAGGCGCTCTGCAAGCGCCGTCCAAGGCCCAGGCACTGGCCTGGATCAGGGTGTCGGAAGGCTCGAAACTGGGCGCCGCCATCCTCTTCAAGCAAGCGGTTGCCCTGGGTTTCAGCGAAACCCACGGTGCACGTCATCTGGCAGAACCCGAAGGCGGCCGCATGCGAGGCTGGAAAGCGTTTAATGCTATCTTCGACAACCTGCCCCTCAGCGCCGAGGAGGAAGCCGAGGTGGACCAAGCCTCCAGAGATGCCTTCGCACGTCTGGAACTGTTGTTGCGCACCGTTGGAAAACGCGCCACCAGCCCTCAGCCGGCATAAGTAACGGCGGCCATGGCCGTGCAACAACCGGTCGCTGATGGCGACCGGACACTCACCTCATATTATTGGCCATGACTCGACCTACCCTTTCACGCTCGAAAACCGCGCGCCTGCTGTTCGGCCTGCTGGCTTATGTCAGCCTGGGTATCGGCTTGATCGCGATTGTCGTGCCGGGCCTGCCCACCACCGAGTTCATCCTGCTGGCCGCCTGGGCCGCTACCAAGAGTTCGCCGCGCCTGAGTGCCTGGCTGGAAAACCACCGGTTGTTCGGGCCGATCCTGTCCAACTGGCGCAACGGCAGAATCATCGCCCGCCGGGCCAAGGTCAGCGCTACCGTGAGCATGCTGCTCTGCGCAGGCTTGATGCTGGTGATGCTGGAACATGGCTGGCCCATCTACCTGGCCATTGCCGGGATGAGCCTGGGCAACCTGTGGATCTGGTCACGGCCGGAACAGCTCCCACAACCTTCCTGATTCAACCCTACCGCTCATCGCCTGCCCCTCATGAAATGGCCGCCCGCGCCGATGTTCCGGGCAAGGCGCCGAATGGACTTGGCCATGCACTGCTTGCATACCAATAAGTCCATTCGCGAGTAATCCTATGTTCGACTCCCTCTCCATCCGCTTGAAAATCGTGCTGCTGTCCGGCCTTTGCCTGCTGGGGGTGATCGCGCTGATTGTCAGCATGAACATCTACCAGACCAACCAGAACGACCAACTGATCAGTACCTCGAGCTCGCGAATGCTCACTGCCAGCGTGGAAAACCTGCTCCAGGCCAAGGCCGCCGAACAAGCAGTGCAACTGCAGAAAACCTTCGGCGAAAACCTGTTGGTGGTCACCGCCCTTGCCGACCAGATCAAGGGCCTGCGCACCCTCGCCCACGAACAGTCGCTGCCCGCCAGCGCCCTGCGTGAAGAACTCAACCGCAGCCTGAAAACGGCCTTCGAACGCAACACCAAAGTGCTGGGCATCTGGCTGTCCTTCGAGCCCAACGCCCTGGATGGCAAGGACGGTGACTTCGTCAACGACAAGGTGCGTGCTTCCAACGAAGCCGGACGCTTCTCCAGTTACTGGAGCCGTGCCGGCGGTGAAGGCTTGAACACCGTGATGGTCGAAGACGACCTGACTAAGACCACCCTCAACCTCAGCGGTACGCCCTACAACATCTGGTACACCTGCCCACGGGATACCCAACGGACTTGTCTGCTGGACCCGTACGCCGATGAGATGGCCGGTAAATCGATGCTGATGACCACCATCTCCCTGCCACTGCTGGCGGACGGCAAGGTGATCGGCGTGGTCGGTGTCGACCTCGCCCTTGATTCCCTGCAAGCGGCAGCCAACGCGGCGCAACAAGAGCTGTTCGACGGTGCCGGGGTCATGGAAATTCTCTCCGGCACCGGGCTGATCGCCAGTTACAGCGGCCAACCGGAAATGATCGGCAAGAACCTCGTTGATACCCTCGGCAGCGAAGGCAAAGAAATAGTGCAACTGCTGGCCAGTGACACCCATAAGGTCCGAGAGCAAGACGACACGATCCGCGCCGTGTACCCGGTCAAGCCGATTGCCGAGGCCAAACCCTGGGGCGTGGTGATCAAGCTGCCCAAGCAAGTGCTGCTGGCCGACGCGGTGAAACTGCAAGGCGTGCTTGACCAGGCCCAGGCCAGTGGCACCCTGAAAGCCTTGCTGGTGGGCGCCGCCGCCGGCCTGCTGGGGCTGCTGTTGATCTGGCTGACCGCCACCGGCGTGACCCGGCCGATCAACAGCGTGGCCGCCATGCTCAAGGAGATAGCCAGCGGCGACGGCGACCTTACCCAACGCCTGACCTACGACAAAAAAGACGAACTGGGGGAACTGGTGAACTGGTTCAACCGTTTCCTCGACAAGCTGCAACCGACCATCGCCCAGATCAAGCAGAGCATCACCGAGGCGCGCGGCACCGCCGACCAATCTTCGGAAATCGCCCGTCAGACCAGCGAAGGCATGCAAGTGCAGTTCCGCGAAATTGATCAGGTGGCCACCGCCTCCAATGAAATGAGCGCCACCGCCCACGACGTGGCCAACAGTGCGTCTAACGCCGCCAGTGCCGCCCGCGGCGCTGATCAATCGGCCCGCGAAGGCCTGTCGATCATCGAGCGCAGTACGCGGGATATCACCACCTTGGCCGAGGAAGTCAGCAAGGCCGTGATAGAAGTTGAAGCCTTGGCGGTCAACAGTGAGCAGATCGGTTCGGTGCTGGAAGTCATCCGCAGCATCGCCGAGCAGACCAACCTGCTGGCGTTGAACGCCGCGATTGAAGCGGCCCGGGCCGGGGAAAGTGGCCGCGGTTTTGCAGTGGTGGCCGACGAGGTGCGCAACCTGGCCAAGCGCACCCAGGATTCAGTGGAAGAGATTCGCCTGGTGATCGAGCGTATCCAGGGCGCCACCCGTGGTGTGGTGGCGACCATGCATTCAAGCCAGAGCCAGGCACAGAACAATGCCGGGCAGATTCAACAAGCGGTGCAGGCCCTGGGCAAGATCAGCGACGCGGTAACGGTGATCAGCGACATGAACCTGCAAATCGCCAGCGCCGCCGAGCAGCAAAGCGCCGTGGCCGAAGAGGTCAACCGCAACGTCTCGGCGATCCGCACCGTGACCGAAACCCTGACAGGCCAGGCCACCGAGTCAGCGGCCATCAGCAGCCAGCTCAATGCGCTGGCCAGCCAGCAGATGAAGCTGATGGATCAGTTCCGGGTGTAACCCCGCCCAAAAAACAACGGAGATCCCTGTAGCCGCTACCGAGGCACGAGGCTGCGATAAGGGCCGCAGGACCTTCAGCGGTTCAAGACCCTTGCGACTGCTGCGCAGCCGATCGCAGGCTGCGCCAGCGGCTACAGGGGAGTGGCGTTTATCTGTCCCCGGTCCAGGCGCTGACAAATGGCGCCAGGTCTTCCTTCGGCGCCGTACGCGGCGGGTTCTGTGGGGTGCCGAGGTAGAGGAAGCCAATGACTTCCTCGCCAGCGCTCAGCCCCAAGCCTTTGGCGACGTGCGCCGAGTAGGACAGCTCACCGGTCCGCCACACCGCTCCGATTCCCTGGGCGTAAGCCGCCAGCAGGATGCCATGGGCGGCACAGGCTGCTGCCAGGAGCTGTTCGGACTTGGGTATCTTGAAGTGCTCCTGCAGGCGAGCAATCACCACCACGACCAACGGCGCTCGCAATGGGCCGGCCTGTGCCTTGTCGATCACAGCCTGAGGCGCATCGCAATCTTGCAGGCGAGCCGCTTCGGCCAGCAGCGTGCCCATCTGTTCACGAGCCGTACCTTCCACCGTCAGAAAACGCCAAGGCCGCAGTTGACCGTGGTCAGGCGCACGCATGGCTGCCGCGAACAACACCTCGCGCTGCTCGGCGGTAGGGGACGGCTCCAGCAATCGCGGCACGGAAACACGGTTGAGCAAAGCGTCGAGAGCCTGCATGGCCACCTCCAGAATAAAATGTACGGTCATTCTATCGGGATTGAATCCGATAGCACCAAACGATAATTGCTCTTATTCAATCAGCCCTGCCCTGTTAGACTTTGCGACCTTATTTTCTGCCTACGTTCAGGAAACCTGATGTCTCGTTCGCCTCTTCGCTTGTGTGCATGCTTGATGGCCCTGAGCCTGAGTGCCTGCGATGACGCGCCACGCTTTACCAAGGCAGAGCCGGGTGAAGCGCGGAGCGGCGGCGCGACGACAGTGAGAAAGACCGATCAGAATGCCTTCTCCCTGCCATCAGCTAACCTGGCGCCCACCCGGCGCCTGGACTTCAGCGTCGGCAACAGCTTCTTCCGCAGTCCCTGGGTAATCGCACCGTCCACCACCACCGCCCGGGACGGCCTGGGGCCGCTGTTCAATACCAACGCCTGCCAGAACTGCCATATCAAGGACGGTCGTGGCCATCCGCCGCTGCCTGACGCGCCCAACGCCGTGTCGATGCTGGTGCGTCTGTCGATTCCTGATGCGCCGCCCTACGCCAAGGTCATCGAGCAAATGGGGATCGTTCCCGAACCGATCTACGGCGGCCAATTGCAAGACATGGCGGTACCCGGCGTCGCTCCGGAAGGCAAAGTGCGGGTCGACTACACACCGCTGAACGTGAGTTTCAAGGACGGCACCGTGGTCGAACTGCGCAAACCGACGCTGCAGATCACCCAGCTCGGCTACGGGCCGATGCACCCGGACACACGCTTCTCCGCCCGCGTGGCGCCGCCGATGATCGGCCTGGGTTTGCTCGAAGCCATCTCCGACGCAGACCTCCTGAAAAACGCCGCCACCCAGCCGGATAAAAACGGCGTGGCAGGCCGAGCAAACTGGGTCTGGGACGACGCCCAGCAAAAAACCGTCCTCGGCCGATTTGGCTGGAAAGCCGGGCAACCGAACCTCAATCAACAAAATGTTCACGCGTTCTCTGGTGATATGGGCCTGACCACTAGCCTGAGACCGTTCGATGACTGCACCGATGCCCAAGTGGCTTGCAAACAGGCGCCCAACGGCAATGGTCCCGATGGCGAGCCGGAAGTCAGCGATAACATCCTGCGCCTGGTGCTGTTCTACACCCGTAACCTCGCGGTGCCGGCCCGCCGCGACGTCAACTCCAGGCAGGTGTTGGCCGGGAAAAACCTGTTCTTCCAGGCAGGTTGCCAGTCGTGCCACACGCCAACATTCACCACCGCACAAAATGCCGCCGAACCCGAATTGGCCAATCAAGTGATTCGCCCCTACAGCGATTTGCTGCTGCATGACATGGGCGAAGGCCTGGCTGATCACCGTACCGAATTCCAGGCCAGTGGCCGCGACTGGCGCACGCCGCCGTTGTGGGGCATTGGCCTGACACAAGCCGTCAGTGGCCATACCCAGTTTTTGCATGACGGCCGCGCCCGTAACCTGATGGAAGCCGTGCTGTGGCACGGCGGTGAAGCCCAGGCGGCGCAGCAGCATGTGTTGTCGTTTAATGCCGAACAGCGCGCTGCGTTGCTGGCATTCCTGAATTCTCTATAAGCTTTGTCACAATTACAGAAGGGAGCTCGACATGTTCCGTCCCAAGTTGTTGTTCACCAGCCTGGCCGCCCTCGCGCTCGGCGCCTGTTCGCCCCAGGACCCGCAAGCGGTGACCTCGGCGGCCATCGCCAAACAAGTGATCCTGCCAACCTACAGCCGCTGGGTCGACGCCGACCGCCAACTGGCCGTCAGCGCGCTGGCCTACTGCCAAGGCAAGGAATCCCTGGAAACCGCCCGCGCTGACTTCCTGCATGCGCAAAAGGCCTGGGCCGAGTTGCAACCACTGCTGATCGGCCCGCTGGCTGAGGGCAACCGCTCATGGCAGGTGCAGTTCTGGCCGGACAAGAAAAACCTGGTGGGCCGTCAGGTCGAGCAACTGGTCACCGCCCAACCGCAGATCGACGCTGCCGCGCTGGCCAAGTCCAGCGTCGTGGTGCAAGGCTTGTCCGCCTACGAATACATCCTGTATGACGCCAAGGTCGACCTGGCCGATGCCGAGCAGAAAGCCCGCTATTGCCCATTGTTGATGGCCATCGGCGAACGGCAGAAAGTCCTCGCCGAAGAGATCCTGTCGCGCTGGAACACCACCGACGGCATGCTCGCGCAGATGACCAAATTTCCGAACCAGCGCTACGCTGATTCCCACGAAGCCATCGCCGATCTGCTGCGCGTCCAGGTGACCGCCCTCGATACCCTGAAGAAAAAACTCGGCACGCCTATGGGCCGTCAGAGCAAAGGTATCCCGCAACCGTTCCAGGCCGACGCGTGGCGCAGCCAGTCGTCCCTGCAGAGCCTGGAAGCCAGCCTCGCCGCGGCTCAGACCGTGTGGGTAGGCGTCGACAACAAGGGCCTGCGCGGCCTGCTGCCAGCCGATCAGAAGCCGCTGACCGACAAGATCGATGCCGCTTATGCAGCGTCCCTGAAACTGTTCGCCAGTAACCAGCGTTCGTTGAATGAACTGCTGGCCGATGACGCCGGGCGCCAGCAACTCAACGATATCTATGACAGCCTCAACGTCGTCCACCGCCTGCACGAAGGTGAGCTGGCCAAGGCGCTGGGCATCCAACTGGGCTTTAACGCCAACGACGGTGACTGATGATGCTCAGGCGACAGGCTTTGGCCATCGGCAGCGTGCTGCTCAGTGCGATCACGCTGGGTGGCTGGACGCTGTTCAAGCAGAAGGGCAAAAGCCCGCTGCTGCTCTCGGCGCGCGATGACGGTGATGGCAAGCACTACGCCGTCGGCTACCACCTGGACGGCAAGCCAGTGTTTGCCACCCAGGTCGGCCAACGTTGCCACGACATCATCGACCACCCGACGCTGCCAATTGCGCTGTTTGTCGCCCGCAGGCCAGGTACCGAGAGCTACCTGATCGATTTGCGTGACGGTGCGCTCCTGCAAACCATCACCTCACATGCCAATCGCCACTTCTATGGCCACGCGGTCATTCACAAAAGCGGTGACTGGCTGTATGCCACGCAAAACGACACCTCCGATCCCGGCCGCGGCCTGCTCGGCGTGTACAAATTCGAAGGTGAGCGGCTGGTGCACAGCGGCGAGCTTTCCACCCATGGGGTAGGTCCGCATCAAGTGTCATGGATGCCTGACGGTGAAACCCTGGTGGTGGCCAATGGCGGCATCCGCACCGAAGCCGAAAGCCGGGTCGAGATGAACCTCAACGCCATGGAGCCGAGCCTGGTACTGATGCAACGTGACGGCACCCTGTTGAGCAAGGAAACCCTGGCCCAGCAGATGAACAGCGTGCGGCATATGGGGATTGCCAGCGATGGCACCATCCTCGCCGGGCAGCAGTTCATGGGGCCGTCCCATGAACGTTCAGAGTTGCTGGCGATCAAGCGCCCTGGCCAACCTTTCGTGCCGTTTCCGGTGGCTGACGAACAGTTGCAGGCCATGGGGCACTACACCGCCAGCGTCGCCGTGCACAGCGAATTGCGCCTGGTGGCCCTGACGGCACCACGGGGCAATCGGTTCTTTATCTGGGACATGGACAGCGGTGAGTTGCGCCTGGACGGCCCGTTGCCGGACTGTGCTGGCGTAGGCGCCGTAGCAGATGGGTTTGTGGTGACCTCCGGCCAGGGTCGTTGCCGGTTCTACGATTGCCGACAGTCGCCATTGGTGGCAATGCCTCTGGAGTTGCCAGCCGGTCTCTGGGACAACCATCTGCACCTGATCTGAGGACACGACGAAAAAAAAGGCCTCGCTATGCGAGGCCTTTTCAGGGGGTTTCAATAGTTTCAACTCTGCGGCCTCATCCCTTGAGACATCCCGAACATAAACAGCAACAGCTCATGATCTGGCTTGGCCGGAATACTCACCTTGGCGATCCGAGGCAACAGACACTGTCCGCCACCTTGCACCGCACTGAGCACTTGTGTCCGGGGCTGCTCCCAGGCAGCCATGGCCAGGGAAGCAATTCCCAAGGCCCCCAACAGAAACAAACCTCGTGCTATTTCTAGCTTCATCAGGTTAAACCTTTGATCGCGCTGCCAAACGCCGTCTCATAAAAGTAGCTGAGTTTTTGCCAGTCGGTACTGTTCCACGACGAGTGGCGACGCAATTGACGCATGTCGTGGGACGCCGCCTGCCGAGCGGTCATGCGCTGGCGGCACTTCTCGAAGTCCAACAACGCCACTTCAACAGTGGCCGAATCACCTTCACCCGTGACCCGCACAAAAACATGCTTGATATACAGGCATCCGTGTTGCCAGCGACCCTTGTGCATACGTGCCAGGGTCCCGGCCAACTCCTGGAGAAGGCGCTCATGCACTGCCTCACCGTACTGCTCGCGGCCACCGGCGGCGTACCAGTTTTCGATCTCGTCGAACCCTTCCAGCGCCGCCGTCACCAGCAAGGCCTCCCACTGATGCTCCGAATCACGGCGAGCACCGCAGAACACCAGTTCCGGCACACGTACATCCAGCAAACGCAGGCCTTTGAGGGCATCACGCTCGCGTAACACGGTCGGGCGTCCAAAAGGATGGAGCCAGCTGCGGTAGATATGGCCTGTCTGGCGCTTGCTATAGAGCAAACGCCCGTTAGTACCGACCACGCGTTGCACACCACTTTCACCGCCGCGACGACGGTTGGGCTCCTCGACCCATTCGCCCGTCTGGCGCCAGAAATAATCAAATCGCTCTTCGGGAGCTACTTCACTACCGGCTAAACACTCAACTGCCATCCTGTTACCTCTTGCGTAATACATACACTCGCCACATGGCGTAGAGCGGAATGAAGTCCAAATGTTCCTGAACCCGAAAACCGGCTTGCTCAAATTCAGCCTCAACAGTAGCAGCCGGTAACACAAACCTATTCTGGTAACCGCCCTGCTCCCCTCTGTTGCGACGTCGCACCTCGGAACGCTTGCGTTTCCAAGCCTTGAAATTGCCATCCACCCACAACGAAATAATCACACTATCGCGTGTAACCCGTTGAAATTCCTTCAATATTGCAAGCCGGTGTTCAGGCTCGCCAATGTGGTGCATCAGGCGCATGCAGAAAATGCTATCGACCGCGTTATCTGGCAAATCGATATCAAAGGCAGACGTCTGCAAGGGGCGTACCCGTTTCACCACATCCGCCGGTTGGGCAACGGTGGCAATCTTCAACATCGACTCTGAGTTATCTGCACCGATGATCACACGGTTGGGTTTTTCTGCCAGCAACGGCCAAAAACGCCCCGCCCCGCAAGGCAGATCCAGCACCAGGCCTGGCTCGCCGGCCATGGCCAACGCACCGCGAGCCAATTGCTCATCGCGTTTGTGGGACATCCGACGCGCGAAAGTGTCCTGATGCTTGAGCAAATAATTCTGCGCGTGCTGATCGTCGTACTTTTCGGAAAAATCAAGCTTGATCGGACTAGACATCAACGGGTCTCCGGTTACTGATGCCTACGACCTTATGTTTCGGTCTGTCATCGTCCGGTCAACCCTTTGTGAAAAAAACGTTCCGTCTAACGCTAAAACAATACAAAATTTTACAAGATAACATCATGGCACGGGGCTATCTTCGGCGAAAAGGCCGGGATCTCTCCGCGAGGGTAGAGGCAGTGCAGGATTCAGGATTTGACCTGGCTCAACTCAACGTGGAAACGGCAGCCGTTGGGTTCCATGGTGCTGAGACTGACGGTCCAGCCTTGGTTCTCGCAGATCCGCTGGACCAGTGACAAGCCCAACCCAAGGCCTTCGCCGCGCTTCTCGCTACCGCGCACAAACGGCTCGAACATCGCCTCACGCTTGTCTTCGGGGATCCCGACACCGCTGTCCTCCACCACGAACCCGGTAGGTTCCAGGGTCAGTCGGATAAACCCACGCTCGGTGTAATGCAGGGCATTACGCAACAAGTTACCCATCACCGCGTGCAGGAAGGTGGCGTTATAGCGGGTGTCCAGAGGGTTACCCGGCTGATAGATCAGTTCGATGCCCTTGTCTTTGATCGGCTCACGCCAGATTCCCAGCAAGTCGTCGGCCACCCGGGCCAGGTTGACCTGAGGCGACATGCTGGCGTCTTCCCGCTGAGCCCGTGCCAGCATCAGGAAGGTCTGCACCAGTTCACGCATTTCTTCGCAGGCGCGGGCGATGCGTTCAACCTGGTTGCGACCGCGCTGGTCAATCGCCGGATTTTCCAGCAACAGCTCACAGGAACTGGCCAATACCATCAATGGCGTGCGCAACTCATGGCTGACATCGCTGGTAAACAACCGCTCCCGGGATAGCGCCTGACGCAAACGCCCGAGGGTGGCGTCGAATGCCACCGCCAACTCACCGACTTCATCCGCGGCATAGTCCGGGGCCAAGGGCGGAGCCAAGCCGAGCAATTGGTCGCGATGACGAACCTGGCGGGCCAGCCGTACCACCGGCGCCATCACCTTGCGGGCCAGGACCCAGCCGAGGAACACTGCCAGCGCCAAGCTGAGGATAAAACCCACCAGCACCACGGCAAACAGCACCCGCTCACGTTCTTCGAAGTCGCTCTGGTCTTGCAGCAGGACGTAGCGGCGACCGTCGACGATCTCGACCATCGCATGGTAGGAAAGCTGCTCGCGAAACACCTCATGAAAGCCTACGTCCAAGTGGCGCAGGTCCTTGGGCAACTCGAAGTCGCCCGGGCCACCGCTGAAGTAAAACAATTGGTCCGGCTCGGGACGGTGGCTCCAGTCCTCGACACTGTCCATCAACAACAGACGCTGCAGATCCCCCCCCAGGCCGGCAGAGATCAACTTCTCTTCCACCAGATGCACCGTCGCGACGATGCCCATGGCGAAAGCCCCCGCCACCAACGCGCTCATCAACGCAAAGGCAATGATGATCCGCTGGGCAAGGCTTTGCTTAAACTCCATCACGACCCTCGGCCAGGCGATAGCCCACACCATGCACCGTTTGCAGCAACGGTTTGGCGAAGGGCTTATCGATCACCTGACGCAATTGATGGACGTGACTGCGCAGGCTGTCGCTGTCCGGGCAATCGTCACCCCACAGGGCCTCTTCGAGAATTTCGCGGCGTAATACGTGAGGGCTTTTCTGCATCAACACCGCCAGCAGCTTCAGGCCTACCGGGTTGAGCTTAAGCAGGCGCCCCTCGCGGGTCACTTCCAGGGTGTCGAGGTCGTAGCTCAAGTCGCCCACTTGCAAGGCACGGCGACCGCCACCCTGGGCGCGTCGCAGCACAGCTTCTATCCGCGCGGCGAGTTCCGACAGGGCGAACGGCTTGAGCAGGTAGTCATCGGCACCCGACTTGAAGCCTTGCAACCGGTCATCCAGTTGGTCGCGGGCGGTAAGCATGATCACCGGCGTATCACGGCGGGCGTCTTCACGCAGGCGCTTGCACAGGGTGTAACCATCGATCCCCGGCAGCATGATGTCGAGCACGATCAGGTCGTAATGTTCGGTGGCGGCCAGGTGCAGGCCCGACAATCCGTCCTGCGCACAGTCCACGGTGTAACCCTTGAGCCCCAGGTAATCGGCCAGGTTGGCTAGAATATCGCGGTTGTCTTCAACCAATAGGATTCGCATGGGCAATGTCTCCGTACGCGGTAACAGCCGTGTTGGCTCGCGCAGCTTAAGGCCAAGTCTGTTTCAGGGCTAGGGTTGAACGGGCAACCATAACGTGTTTCAAGCAATTGATCGTCTTAACAAGTTTTTCACTATAGGTTCACAACCTCACTACAGCACCGCGCCGATGATCGCGCCCATTCGATATCACCCTACCGAGTTCGCCATGTCATCCACCGCTGCCCGACCGGCTTCACCCCCCCTCAACCTTGGGCTATGCCTCGCCGTTCCAGCCATCGCGGCAGTGACCTTGCTATTGCTGCAACTGACATCACTGGATATGAGCCTGGCCAAGCTTTTCTACAGTCCGGCCGAGGGTGGCTTTATCGGTCGCCACAGTTTTTTCCTCGAAGACATCCTTCACGACCGCGCCAAGCAGTTGGTCATTCTGTTCTCGCTGCTGGCGATACTGGGTTTTATCGGCACATTCATCCTTGAACGCCTCAAGCCCTATCGTCGCGAACTGGGTTGCCTGGTGCTGTCTCTGGCGCTGGCCACGGCGTTCGTCACGCCGATGAAGGCCGTCACCGCCGTGCAATGCCCGTGGAGCCTCAAAGAGTTCGGCGGCAAGGAAACCTACAGCGAACTGCTAAGCCCCCGCCCGCCAACCGATAAACCTGGACGTTGCTGGCCGGGCGGTCACGCGGCTACCGGCTTCACTTTGTTCGCCTTGTTCTTTGTGTTGCGCGATCGTCGGCCGCGCCTGGCACGTAGCGCTTTCATCTTTGCCGCCAGCTTGGGCACCGTGTTTTCCATCGGCCGGATGATGCAAGGCGCGCACTTCTTTTCCCATAACGTGTGGACGGCAATTTTTTGCTGGCTGATCTGCCTGGGGACGTATTACTTCTTGCTGTATCGACCCGCGAAGACGGCTGAGCCCGCCCTGATCAAACATAAAATAAGTTACTGATTTTAAAAGGTTAAACCTTAGCCTTCAAAACCATAAATCTCGTATATAGCCCAATGCTGTTCACTTAAGGAAAAGCGCCGCTTACCCCGAGATGGGCAAGCGGCGTTTTTTTGGGATTCACCGAAAAATCTACACAACTTTTGCGGGCTTTGTTTTCTGTAGCCGCTGCCGAGGTACGAGGCTGCGATAAGGGCCGAAGGACCTTCAGCGGTTTCAAGACCCTTGCGACTGCTGCGCAGCCGATCGCAGGCTGCGCCAGCGGCTACAGGTGATCGACACGACCCTGTAGCCGCTGCCGAAGAATGAGGCTGCGATAAGGGCCGCAGGACCTTCAGCGGTTTCAAGACCCTTGCGACTGCTGCGCAGCCGATCGCAGGCTGCGCCAGCGGCTACAGGTGATCGATACGGCTCTTGTAGCCGCTGCCGAGGCACGAGGCTGCGATAAGGGCCGAAGGACCTTCAGCGGTTTCAAGATCCTGGCGACTGCTGCGCAGCCGATCGCAGGCTGCGCCAGCGGCTACAGGTGATCGACATGGCCTGTAGCCGCTGCCGAGGTATGAGGCTGCGATAAGGGCCGTAGGACTTTCAGCGGTTTCAAGATACTGACGACTGCTGCGCAGCCGATCGCAGGCTGCGCCAGCGGCTACAGGTGATCGACACGGCTCTTGTAGCCGCTGCCGAGGCACGAGGCTGCGATAAGGGCCGTAGGACCTTCAGCGGTTTCAAGATACTGACGACTGCTGCGCAGCCGATCGCAGGCTGCGCCAGCGGCTACAGGTGATCGACACGGCTCTTGTAGCCGCTGCCGAGGCACGAGGCTGCGATAAGGGCCGTAGGACCTTCAGCGGTTTCAAGAGACCGGCGACTGCTGCGCAGCCGATCGCAGGCTGCGCCAGCGGCTACAGGTGATCGACATGGCCTGTAGCCGCTGCCGAAGAATGAGGCTGCGATAAGGGCCGTAGGACCTTCAGCGGTTTCAAGACCCTTGCGACTGCTGCGCAGCCGATCGCAGGCTGCGCCAGCGGCTACAAGGGAGCGAAAGCCAACATTTCTCGGCAAGGGCTTAAGTGAACAGCGTTGCCTATATATCCAGTTGTCTGCGCGACAGCGCTCCGTCGAACATCTGACGGGACCTCTTCCACATGGGTCTTGCAACAGCATAAAAAAAGCCCCGCCTGCATCACTGCAGGCGGGGCTTTTCAGTATCGGGGTAAGGCTGGCTTACATCATGCCGCCCATACCGCCCATACCACCCATATCTGGCATACCGCCGCCAGCAGGAGCGTCATCTTTGATCTCGGCGATCATTGCTTCGGTGGTGATCATCAGGCTGGCAATCGACGAAGCCGCTTGCAGAGCCGAACGAGTCACTTTAGCTGGGTCCAGGATGCCCATTTCGATCATGTCGCCGTATTCGCCGGTAGCAGCGTTGTAACCGAAGTTACCCGAACCCTGCTTGACCTTGTCGACAACGACGCTTGGCTCGTCGCCGGAGTTGGCAACGATCTGGCGCAGCGGTGCTTCAACAGCACGACGCAGCAGAGCGATACCGACGTCTTGATCAGCGTTGTCGCCTTTCAGCCCGGAGATAGCCTGCAGAGCGCGAACCAGTGCCACGCCACCGCCAGGTACCACGCCTTCTTCAACGGCTGCACGGGTAGCGTGCAGGGCGTCTTCAACGCGGGCTTTCTTCTCTTTCATTTCAACTTCGGAACCCGCGCCAACCTTGATCACTGCAACGCCGCCGGACAGCTTGGCCAGACGCTCTTGCAGTTTTTCACGGTCGTAGTCGGAAGTGGTATCAGCCACTTGCGAACGGATCTGGGTCACACGAGCCTGGATGTCAGATTCGACGCCAGCGCCGTCGATGACGGTGGTGTTTTCCTTGGTCACGGTGACGCGCTTGGCATTACCCAGGTGTTCCAGGGTAGCGCTTTCCAGGCTCAGGCCGATCTCTTCGGAGATAACGGTACCGCCAGTCAGAACAGCGATGTCCTGCAGCATGGCCTTACGACGATCGCCGAAACCAGGTGCTTTAACAGCAACCACTTTCACGATACCGCGCATGTTGTTCACAACCAGAGTCGCCAGGGCTTCGCCTTCAACGTCTTCGGAAACGATCAGCAGTGGGCGGCCGGCTTTGGCAACAGCTTCCAGAACTGGCAGCAGTTCACGGATGTTCGAGATCTTTTTGTCGACCAGCAGGATCAGCGGGCCGTCGAGCTCGGCGGTCATGGTCTCTGGCTTGTTGACGAAGTACGGGGACAGGTAGCCACGGTCGAACTGCATGCCTTCAACAACCGACAGTTCGTTTTCCAGGCCCGAGCCTTCTTCAACGGTGATCACGCCTTCTTTACCGACTTTTTCCATGGCTTCGGCAATGATGTCGCCGATGGAGCTGTCGGAGTTGGCCGAGATGGTGCCGACCTGAGCGATAGCCTTGGTGTCAGCGCATGGCTTGGACAGGGACTTCAGCTCTTTGACAATGGCGATGGTCGCCTTGTCGATGCCGCGTTTCAGGTCCATCGGGTTCATGCCGGCAGCGACGGCTTTCAGGCCTTCGTTGACGATCGACTGAGCCAGAACGGTAGCGGTGGTGGTGCCGTCGCCTGCGTCATCGTTGGCACGGGAGGCAACGTCTTTGACCAGCTGCGCGCCCATGTTTTCGAAGCGATCTTTCAGCTCGATTTCTTTGGCAACGGACACGCCGTCCTTGGTGATGGTCGGAGCGCCGAAGCTCTTCTCGATGATCACGTTACGGCCTTTAGGGCCCAGGGTCGCTTTTACTGCGTCAGCCAGGACGTTGACACCGGCGAGCATTTTCTTACGGGCGGAGTCGCCGAATTTAACTTCTTTAGCAGCCATGATCGATATTCCTTAAATACTTTGTAGTAACGGGAAAATGAGCGGGGAAATCAGCCTTCCAGAACAGCGAGAATCTCGTTCTCAGCCATTACCAGCAGGTCTTCGCCGTCGATTTTCACAGTGTTGCTGCCGGAGTAAGGGCCGAATACAACCTTGTCACCCACTTTCACAGCCAGCGCACGTACTTCACCGTTTTCCAGGGTTTTGCCTGGACCAGCAGCCAGAATCACACCGTGGTTGGCTTTTTCAGCAGCCGAACCTGGCAGAACGATCCCACCAGCGGTTTTCTTTTCTTCTTCACTGCGACGGATGACGACGCGGTCATGCAGAGGACGAAGCTTGCTCATTGTCGATCTCTCCTAATTGTGTTTTTCATCGGCCGGTGTCAATTCCGGCAGGTTAAATTCCGGCGGCGCCGGTCGCGGTTCGCAGGACGAAACGCGGAAGTCTGTCTGGTGTCGCCACCAGAAACCTTGCGGTGACCGTTACATAAGGGCGCATAAGCTTATTACAAGGCTTGGGGATGAAAATTTTTGTGTCTTTAAAAGCAACACAGCACCCGAAGGTGCCATGCCAGTGAAGGGGCTACTTGGCGTCGCGGTGTTCGAACTCACCTTCGATCACGTCACCCTCGCGCCCCAGAGGCTGGCGAGGGGCCGGGCCGCCGCGTGGCTGCAGGTCATCGGAGAACGCACGCTGACGAATCGCAGCCTCTTCGGCACGCTGGCGCATCTTGCCCGCCAACAGCTTGCGAGTGAATGGCAACAACAGCACAAGGCCGAGCACGTCGCTGACAAAACCCGGCAGGATCAACAAGCCGCCAGCCAAGGCCATCATCAGGCCTTCAAGCATGGTCTGGGCCGGCAGCTCGCCGCGATTCAAACTTTCACGGGCGCGCAGTGCGGTGGCCAAGCCGGCGATACGCAGCACAAACACGCCGAGCATCGAGCCGAGAATAATCAGCAGCAGGGCCGGGAAAAACCCGATGGCCGCACTGACCTTGACGAATACGAACAGCTCCAACACCAGGAACAGCAGAAAGAGCAATAAAAAAGGGCGCATCAAATGGTTCCTCAACGCAAGAATGCCTTGCTAGTTCACCTTAGATGACGTCGCCGTTTCGTGAATTCAAGCTTCGGCGACCGTTTTTTTCGGCCAGGCCTGCGCGTGAGCCAAGAAAACCAAGGCTTCGCGTACTTGTGTCGGCGTGTTGCAAGGCTCGGCAAAAGGCAGCCAATACAGCGCCTGACCGATGCGCAGGTGCATGCCTTCGCTGTCGATACCGGCCAACTGAGCGGGCTCTGTCGTCGGCAGGCCAGCCAGCTCGACATAGTGGGCAATGGCCTTGGCGTGGTCACTGTTCATATGCTCGATCATGCTCAGCTCGGCCTTGCCAGCGAACGGATTGGCCAAGGTCAGTTGATCGACCCAATGGATCGCGCCAAAACCACCGATATAACGATGGCGCACCGGCTTGAGCACCCAGAAATCGAAATCATGGGCCTTGTGGTAATTCGCCGAATCCGGGAAATAACGGTAATAACGTTCGGCAGCCGATTCGATCGCCGCAGGATCATTGATCTTTTGCGCTTCAGCCAGGTAGGTCAGACGCCCTACCGCCTGTACGTCGTCCGCCTCGCGCTCCCCCACCAGTAACGAGCACTTGGGGTCTTTCTGCAGGTTATGGGTGTGCTGCGCGATGCGGCTGATCAGAATCAGCGGCTGGCCTTCGGCATCCAGGCAGTAAGGCACCACCGAGCCAAAGGGGAATCCAGGCATGGCCTTGGACAGCGTGGAGAGCGCTCCCCGGTATTCCTTGAGCAGTAGTTCTCGGGCATTCTTGGCAACGTGCGCGCTCAACTTATGACTCCTTCGGTAAATTCCGTCAAAAAACGGACTAGGGTGAGCGCTTAAATCTGCTCACAGGACATGCGAATGCATCTCAACGACAAAGTAATCATTATCACCGGCGGTTGCCAGGGTTTGGGCCGCTCCATGGCCGAGTATTTTGCAGGCAAAGGCGCCAACCTGGCCCTGGTGGACCTGAATCAGGAAAAACTCGACCAGGCGGTCGCCGCTTGCCAGGCCCGTGGCGTCAAGGCCCGCGCCTATCTGTGCAATGTGGCCAATGAAGAGCAAGTCGTCCAGACGGTGAAGCAGATTGCCGAAGACTTCGGTGCCATTCACGGTTTGATCAATAACGCCGGGATCCTGCGCGATGGCTTGCTGCTCAAGGTCAAGGACGGCGAGATGACCACGATGAGCCTGGCTCAGTGGCAAGCAGTGATCGACGTTAACCTGACCGGTGTCTTCCTGTGCACCCGCGAAGTGGCGGCAAAGATGGTGGAGTTGAAGAACCAAAGCACCATCATCAACATCTCGTCGATTTCCCGGGCAGGTAATGTCGGCCAGACCAACTACTCGGCCGCCAAGGCCGGTGTCGCGGCGGCAACCGTGACCTGGGCCAGGGAACTGGCTCGCTACGGCATTCGTGTGGCGGGCATTGCGCCAGGCTTTATCGAGACCGAGATGACCTTGGGCATGAAGCCTGAGGCACTGGAGAAGATGACGTCGGGGATTCCCCTCAAGCGCATGGGACGGCCCGAGGAAATTGCTCATTCGGCAGCGTATATTTTCGAGAACGACTATTACACCGGCCGGATTCTGGAGATGGATGGCGGCTTGCGGATTTAAAAACGCCGCAAGCCCGGGCCCACATTCTGGTCGAGCGTGACCCGATTACCAGGTCACGCCAAAACCCGCGGTGTAGCGGGTCTTGCTCAAATCACTGTCCGAGCCACCGCTAATAATGTCGCGCTCAGCCTTGAGGTTGAGAGACGCCCATTCGGTGACCTTGTAGCGAAAGCCCATCTCCGCATCGAGGGAATAGTCGGTAGGTCCTGTCAGGGGTTTGCCCAATTCTCCGTTGGTAAAGAACTCCACTGTTTTGCCAACCAGATAACGGTTGTAGCTCCACTTCATGGCCAGCGAGTAGAAATTGTCTTTACCGCCGTCGGCGTATTCGTAGTCGGTACGGTTCAACAACGAGCCCAGGGAAAACGCACCCAATTCGTCATCCCAGAACTGGTAGCCCGGGCCGGTACCGATGGTGCGCTGGCGGGACAGGTCTTCGATCTTGTCGCGTTTGTAGGTCAAGCGACCTTGCCAGAACCACTGTTCGGTGAGGAAGCGGTCCAGGTCGTACTCGGCGCTCCAGTTGTCGGTCGTCACGACGTCGTTCTGGAACTCCCGGTTGTATTCGCCCTTGGCGGTATGCCGCCAGGCGCCATGGCGGGCGCTGGTCTTGAAGTCGATGTCATAGTCGTTGGTGTCTTTTTCTGCGCGCTTGTAGTCCAGCGCCACGTCGACATTACCTTTCCACACCAGATCTTCGATCACAGGCTTGGGCTTGATGATCTGCTGGATACTCGCCAACTCGACGGTCTTCGGTGCCTCGCCATTGGCCAGGGTGACCTTGCCGGGCTCGGCGGCCTGCAGGGATTTGGCTTTCTCGCCCGTGTAGGCATCTTGCTTGACCAGCAACTCCTGGTCGCTTTCCAGGGTTTTCACCTGCTTCCAGTCCACCGGAATAGAGCCGGCATAGTCGGTCTGGATCAGCAATTTACCGCCGTCGAAGACCTTGATCTTGCCGGTCAGGCGATCACCATTTTTCAACCAGACAGTATCGGCGAGCAGGGGGGTGGAGGCGCTGAAAACAGCGAGGCATAGCAGGGTTCTGGACAGCATAAGCGGATGATGGACTCAAGTTTGCGAAAAAAACGGGCATTATCGCCAAGGATAAAGTCTTAGCAAGGACTGACTCGACTCTCTATATTGAGTTCAATTCTCATTGCCATTTTTACAGACGTTTCTTACAAACAGACTGACGATTTCAACGGGATACGCCCAAGTGATTGACCCCGCCGACGAAGAACAAAGCCCTGCCCAGATACGCCGAACGGCGCTCTACCTGACCCTCGCCCAGGTCCCCGAGGGTTGTGTGGTGAGTTATGGCGAGTTGGCGCACCTTGCGGGCCTGGGGCGCGCGGCCCGCTGGGTCGGCCGTACCCTCAGCCAACTCCCCGGCGACACCAAACTGCCCTGGCACCGAGTGCTGGGTGCCGGCGGTCGGATAAGTCTGCCCGTGGGGAGTGCCTCCGGGGACGAGCAACGTGCGCGTTTGCGCAGTGAAGGTGTCAGTATCCTGAACAATCGCGTTGATATTCAGCGTCATGGCTGGCGCCCGGTAGAGCACAGCGGTTAGAGTGCGCGCTTTGTTTCCGCAAATCTGAGGCAGACTCCAGCCCATGCCCCGTAAAACCTGGCGCGCCGCGCTCGCTGCCTATGCCAGCCCCTCGACGTTAGTGCTGTTGCTGCTCGGCTTTGCTGCCGGCATGCCTTACATGTTGGTGTTCTCGACGCTCTCGGTGTGGCTGCGTGAAGCCGGTGTGGCCCGCGAAACGATCGGTTATGCGAGCCTGATCGGCCTGGCTTATGCCTTCAAGTGGGTCTGGTCGCCGCTGCTCGACCAATGGCGCCTGCCGTTACTCGGCAAGCTTGGGCGTCGTCGTTCCTGGCTGGTACTGGCCCAGTCGCTGGTGATCCTCGGATTGATCGGCATGGGTTTTTGCGATCCGCAGAAACACTTGTCCTGGCTGATTGCAATTGCCGTAGTCGTCGCCTTCGCGTCCGCCACCCAGGATATCGCCGTGGACGCCTATCGCCTGGAAATCGCCGACGACAGCCGTCAGGCCGCCCTGGCCGCCAGCTATATGTCGGGCTACCGGATCGCCGCGTTGCTGGCCACCGCCGGCGCGCTGTTCTTTGCCGAAGGCTTCGGCTCCACCGGCTTCAACTATAAGCATTCGGCCTGGACCGGCACCTATGTGCTGTTCGGCCTGCTGATGGTCCCGGCTCTGCTGACCACCTTCTTCATGCGCGAACCCGATGTACCGTTGCGCACCCAACTTCAAGCCGGGCGCTACAGCTTCGTCCATCAACTGGTCTCGGTGTTTGTGCTGATCGTGTTGCTGGTGTCGGTACCCGCAATGTTTACCCAGCTGTACAACACCGACTTCGCCAGCGTGCTGTTCCAAGGCGTCAGCCTGCTCGACCTGCTGCTGGAAGACCGTGCGTTCCTGCGGGCCATCCTCTACATCCTCCTCACCACCCTGTGCCTCTCGGCCATGGGGCGTCGCGGACTCGCCCCCGTACTCACACCGGTCAACGACTTTATCCTGCGTTATCGCTGGCAGGCATTCCTGCTGCTGGGGCTGATCGCCACCTATCGCATGTCCGACACGGTCATGGGCGTGATGGCTAACGTGTTCTATATCGACCAGGGCTTCACCAAAGACCAGATCGCCGGTGTCAGCAAGGTCTTCGGCCTGATCATGACGCTGGTAGGCGCCGGCATGGGCGGCCTGCTGATCGTGCGCTTCGGGATCCTGCCGATCCTGTTTATCGGCGGTATCACTTCGGCCGGGACCAACCTGCTGTTCCTGATGCTCGCCGATATGGGCGCGGACCTGCAGATGCTGATCTTCACCATTTCCCTGGATAACTTCAGCTCGGGCCTGGCGACGTCGGCGTTTGTTGCCTACCTGTCGAGCCTGACCAACCTCAAGTTCTCTGCCACCCAATATGCGTTGCTCAGTTCGATCATGCTGTTGCTACCGCGCTTGATTGGCGGGTATTCAGGGGTGATGGTGGAGAAGTTCGGTTATCACAATTTCTTCCTGATCACCGCCCTGCTGGGTGTGCCGACGCTGCTCCTGATTGCCTTGCACTGGTTTCAGGAAAATCGGCGGATACGGTTGAATCCTCCCGAGGAAGGCGATCCGCTGTAGGAGCGAGGGGCACGCCTGGTTCTTGCTCGCAAAGAACTCAGGAACACCGCGTTTATCCGGGCTTCCCGCGTTATCGTTGACGACCTTCGCGAGCAAGCTCGCTCCTACATGTACCGCCCTTAACCTGATGCCTGTACGCGAGCAGCAAGCGCCCGTACAATCCCAAGTCATTTCAAGTCCAAGCAACCGACAACGGCCTACCATGCGCACCAGTCAATATTTGCTCGCCACACAGAAAGAAACGCCATCCGACGCAGTCGTGATCAGCCATCAGTTGATGCTGCGCGCCGGCATGATCCGCAAACTGGCCTCGGGCCTGTACACCTGGCTGCCCATGGGCTTGAAGGTGATGCGCAAGGTCGAAGCGATCGTTCGTGAAGAAATGAACGCCGCCGGCTCTCTGGAAGTGTTGATGCCGAGCACCCAACCGGCCGAGCTGTGGCAGGAATCCGGGCGCTGGGAAGAGTACGGCCCTGAATTGCTGCGCTTCAAGGACCGTCATGGCCGCGACTTCTGCGCCGGCCCGACCCACGAAGAAGTGATCACCGATCTGATGCGCAATGAGTTGAGCAGCTACAAACAGCTGCCCCTCAACCTGTACCAGATCCAGACCAAATTCCGTGACGAAATCCGCCCACGCTTCGGTTTGATGCGCGGCCGCGAGTTCATCATGAAGGACGCCTATTCGTTCCACGCGGACCTGCCGTCCCTGCAGGTCACCTACGACCGCATGCACCAGGCCTACTGCAACGTGTTCACTCGCCTGGGCCTGAAATTCCGTGCGGTTGAAGCGGACAACGGCTCCATCGGTGGTGCCGGCTCCCATGAGTTCCATGTGCTGGCCGAATCCGGTGAAGACGATATCGCCTTCAGCAACGGTTCCGACTACGCGGCGAACATCGAGAAAGCCGAAGCCGTGCCACGGGAAACTTCCCGTCCAGCACCGGCTGAAGAACTGCGTCTGGTGGATACACCAGAGACCAAGACCATCGCCGCGCTGGTGGAGAAATTCAATCTGCCGATTGAAAAGACCATCAAGACCCTGATCGTGCATGCCGAAGAAGAAGGCAAGCTGATCGCGCTGGTGATCCGTGGTGACCACGAGCTCAACGAAATCAAGGCTTCCCAGCAACCTGGCGTTGCCAGCCCGCTGGTCATGGCCAGCGATGCCGAGCTGCGCGACGCCATTGGCGCCGGTGCGGGCTCCCTCGGCCCGCTGAACCTGCCGCTGCCGATCATCATCGACCGTTCCGTCGAACTGATGAGCGACTTCGGCATCGGTGCCAACCTCGATGACAAACACTACTTCGGCGTCAACTGGGAGCGTGACCTGCCAGTGCCAACCGTGGCTGACCTGCGCAACGTGGTGGCCGGCGACCCAAGCCCGGATGGCAAGGGCACGCTGGAAATCAAGCGCGGCATCGAAGTCGGGCACATCTTCCAGCTGGGCAACAAGTACAGCAAGGCGATGAAGTGCGAAGTACTGGGCGAGAATGGCAAGCCGATCACCCTGGAAATGGGCTGCTACGGCATTGGCGTTTCCCGCGTGGTTGCTGCTGCCATCGAGCAGAACAACGACGAGAAAGGCATCATCTGGAGCGACGCCCTGGCGCCCTTCCAAATTGCTCTGGTACCGCTGCGCTACGAAACCGAACTGGTACGCGAAGCCACCGACAAACTGTATGCCGAACTGACGGCCGCCGGTTTTGAAGTGCTGCTGGATGATCGGGACAAGAAAACCAGCCCCGGCATCAAGTTCGCCGACATGGAACTGATTGGCATCCCGCACCGGATCGTGGTCAGTGACCGCGGCCTGGCCGATGGCAATCTGGAATACAAGAGCCGGACCGAAGCCGAAGCCCAACCGTTGCCGGTGGCTGACGTGCTGTCTTTCCTTCAGGCGCGTATTCGTCGCTGAAAACCAGATCAAGAGAAGTCATGTTCAAGCGAAACACCCAAGCCCTGGGGGGCGCCGCCTTGTGCGGTGCCCTGCTGGTCAGCGGCTGCGCCAATCAGATGTCGCAGCGCAGCGAGCACGAGGAACGTATCGAGCGCAAATTGCTCGACCATAGCCTGCAGATTGATGTGGGCGAGCCTAAAGTGCTTGAGCTGCCGCAACGCCGGGTTCGAATTCATGAGCAAAAGACCTTCGAGGTCACCGAGTTCGAAGTGACCCGTCGTTACGATCGCTACACGCCCTACCAGCCATGGCGCAAGCTCTATGAGATGCCGCTGGGCGCGGTGGCGTTGGTGGCAGGTGTCGGCGCCAACGTGGCCAATGTCTTCGCGCTGGGTAACCTTCCCACCAGCATGACACGTGACTGGCTCAGCTACGGCGTGGACGGGCTCAACCCGTTCATGAACGTGCAATCCCACGGACGGGCACAACAGAACCTGGCAGGTATTGATGAAGTCCAGCGCGACAAGCGCCTGGAGTCTTCAAGACTGCCCTGGAGTGAACGCCCGGTGCAGGTTACCGCAGGCAAGCAGACTCATGAGCTGACCACCGACCGCAGCGGAGTGCTGCGCCTGAACCTGCTGGACAGCCCGTTTGCCGAGCAGGACCTGAACCGTATCGGCACACTGAAGATCAGTGTCGACGATGCCCAGGATGATGTGCATTCGGACTCCTCCCTGGCAATCAGCAATACCCTGCGGGGCAAACTGCTGGAAGCCCATGGCTTGATCTACGACGACCTGGAAGATGACGAAGTCAGTCAGTGGGTACATCGGGTCAAGCGCTTGTCTGAACTGGGCCTGGAAGAAGAAGCCAGCGAGCTGGAACAAAGCCTGATCGAGCTGACTCGCAATGATCCTGAGTTACAACAGGAATTCCTCAAGGCCTTGACCAAGGATGCGGGGCGGTTGGTGGCGGATCCAGGGTCGAGCTGAGTTTTCAGCAACGCAGACGATCCAAATGTGGGAGCTACGCGATAGCGATGTAGCCGCTGCCGAGGTACGAGGCTGCGATGCAGTCCGCAGGGGCGCCCCGGGGTCGCTACGCAACCCATCGCAGCCTCGTACCTCGGCAGCAGCTACACCACCATTCCAACCAGACCAGTACATTGGTTTCTGGTTTCTACCAGGCCAACTCCAACTGCTCATTACCGCCACTCAAATCCAGTAGCCGCACCCCAATCCCCAACAATCGCACCGGCTTCCCGCCACGATTGAACGCCTGCGTCAGCAACTGCTGATAACTCTCAAGGTCCCGCCCTGCCCCCGCCTGCTCCAGCGTGGTTTGGGTGAAGTCGTGGAATTTCACTTTGACGAACGGCTTGCCCGCCCGGTAGCTGCTGTCGATGCGCGCTATGCGCCCGGCCAGGGTCTCCATCAATTCAGGTAATTTTTCCAGGCAACTGGGCAGATCCGGCAGGTCAACATCGTAGGTATTTTCCACACTGATGGATTGCCGGCGACTGTCGTTCTGCACCACCCGGTCATCAATCCCACGGGCCAGACTCCAAAGCCGCTCGCCAAAACTGCCGAATTCGCGCACCAGCGCCAGCTTGTTCCACTCCCGCAACTGCAGACAGTCCTCGATCCCTAACCGCGCCAACTTGTCCGCCGTCACCTTCCCCACGCCGTGCAGCTTGCTGACGGGCAGCGCCGAGACGAAGTCTTCCACCTGATCAGGGGTAATCACAAACAGGCCGTTGGGCTTTTTCCAGTCACTGGCGATCTTGGCCAGGAATTTGTTCGGGGCCACGCCGGCGGAAACGGTGATGTGCAGTTGATTGGAAACGCGGCGCCGGATGTCCTGGGCGATGCGCGTGGCGCTGCCGCCAAAATGCGGGCAGTCCGAGACATCCAGATAAGCCTCGTCCAGGGACAGCGGCTCGATCAGGTCGGTGTAATCACGAAAGATCGTCTGGATTTCCTTCGACGCTTCTTTATAAGCATCCATGCGCGGCTTGACGATGGTCAAATCCGGGCAGAGCTTCAAGGCATGCCGAGAGGACATCGCCGAACGCACGCCATAAGCCCGCGCCTCGTAATTGCAGGTGGCAATCACGCCCCGCCGATCCGCCGAACCACCGACTGCCAAGGGCTTTTGTGCCAGGCTCGGGTCATCGCGCATCTCGATGGCGGCGTAGAAGCAATCACAGTCGACGTGGATGATTTTGCGCTGCGTCATATAAAGAAAGAGGCGGCCAAGGCAGAAAATGCAAGTATCTCACTGACACCTGTATATAGCACCAGTACTTTGAATCTTCCGCACAAGCGGTAGGAAAAAACCCTGATGAATTCATTTTCTCAATCGAAACAGCCCCCTCAATAGAGCTGAAAGCCTCGCCCTGACTGGCCCGCGCCCTATCAAGATGTTGCCGTGGAGAGCTAAGCGATTGAACCACAAGCGCTTTTCTTTGAATCAACGGTTGACACACGGTCGTTCCTCTGTAGAATGCCGACACACAGACGCGGGATGGAGCAGTCTGGTAGCTCGTCGGGCTCATAACCCGAAGGTCGTCGGTTCAAATCCGGCTCCCGCAACCAAACATCAAAAAAGGCTACTCGAAAGAGTGGCCTTTTTTGTGCCTGC
>NZ_JAGGOG010000001.1 GCF_018614655.1 Pseudomonas fluorescens
ACAGGATGGCTGCATTTAATCTGTAGTCGCTGCCGAGGTACGAGGCTGCGATAAGGGCCGCAGGACCTTCAGCGTCTTCAAGAACCTCGCGACTGCTGCGCAGCCGATCGCATGCTGCGCCAGCGGCTACAGGTGATCGACATGGCCCGTTGTAGCCGCTGCCGAGGCACGAGGCTGCGATAAGGGCCGCAGGACCTTCGGCGGTTTCAAGACCCTGGCGACTGCTGCGCAGCCGATCGCAGGCTGCGCCAGCGGCTACAGGTGATCGGCCGCGGCCCTGCAGATACCGTCTTGCCCATCGCAGCCTCGTGCCTCGGCAGCGGCTACAAAACGCCTTTAAGATCAGCCACTCGTTATAGCCCGATACAAGTTTCTTATTCCATTAAATAATTACACATAGATTTTATAGTGCGTTTAAATCTAACGGTGTTTTTTATATCACCGTCTGAGTACTCGCCTTGAAAACAAAAGCCCTTCTGCCGCTTGGCCTTGCCCTGCTTGCTACCTGCTCTGTAGCGCTCGCTGGTTCCACGCTTGATCGTGTGACGAAAAAAGGCGAGCTCACCGGTGTCTTGATGGAAAACTATCCACCGTTCTCTTTCCTCAATGAGCAGAACCAGTTGGATGGGTTTGACGTGGATGTCGCCAAGGCTGTCGCGCAACGGCTTGGGGTAAAACTCAAGTTGGAGACCCCGTCCTGGGATGTGATCGCTGCTGGCCGCTGGAGTGGACGTTATGACATCTGCGTTTGCTCGATGACCCCAAGCAAAGCCCGCGCTGAAGTGTTCGATTTTCCGGTCGAGTATTACCAATCTCCGGCAGTCATCGTAGTGAATGCCAAGGACAATGGCATCGCCTCGGCGAAGGATCTCTCGGGTAAAAAAGTCGGCGTAATCAGCGCCTCCACGTACGAAGCGTATTTGAACAAGGACCTGGTGATCGAGGGGGCCGAGGACAAGCCCTTGATCTACCCGTTCGATCAGGTCCAGGTGGCGCCCTACGACAATGAAACCGTGGCGTTCCAAGACCTGGCGCTCGGCGCTGGGGTTCGTCTGGATGCCATGGTCACCAACCTCATCACTGCCCGCGAACGTATTGCCCAGGACCCTCGTTTCAAAATTGCCGGCGACACGCTGTATGCAGAACCCAACGTAGTGGCCATCGAAAAAGGCGATGCCGAATGGGATGCCAAAGTCAGTCAGGTTGTGACTCAGCTTAAAGCCGACGGGACGCTCAGCAAGATTTCCCGGAAGTGGATCGGCGCCGATATCAGCCAATGACTGCCCTTAATCCACACCCAACCAAGACGAATGTGATACCCGAAGCCGAGCCGCGCCGTTTGAGCCAGTTTTTTGGCTTTCGCACGCGCCTGTATCTGACGTGGGCGGCACTGCTTGGAGTGTGTGCCCTGTTTTTCATGAGCTTCGATCTGAAGTTCTCGATCATCCTGGACAAATGGCCGAACCTTGTTGGCCTGCATCTGGGGCCCAACGGTTTTATGCAGGGCGCCGCACTGACGCTGTTTCTGTGCTTTTGCTCGATCTGGCTGTCGCTGCTTCTTGGCTTCGTGACGGCGCTGGCACGCTTGTCATCCAGCGCAGTGGCGTTCGGTATTGCCAGTTTCTATGCCTCTTTTTTTCGCGGTACGCCGCTGCTGATTCAGATACTGCTGATTTATCTGGGGCTGCCGCAACTGGGTGTGGTTCCCGGTGCAATCAGCGCGGGCATCATTGCCCTGTCACTGAACTATGGGGCCTACCTGAGCGAGATCTTTCGCGCCGGCATCATGGCCGTAGCGCCCGGCCAACGCGAGGCGGCGATGGCTCTGGGTCTTGGGCCGACAGCGACGTTTCTACACATCGTTCTGCCGCAAGCGATGCGCACGATCATTCCACCGACAACCAGTCAATTCATTTCAATGCTCAAGGACTCGTCATTGATTTCAGTCATGGGTGTCTGGGAAGTGATGTTTCTGGCGCAGTCCTATGGTCGGTCGTCATATCGCTATATCGAAATGCTCACCACCGCGGCCGTCATCTATTGGCTGCTCTCCATTGGCCTGGAATTGATACAGGTGCGCCTTGAGCGACATTTCGGCAAAGGGTTCAAGAATCCACGGTGACCCCCTTTCCCTTCGACTACTTCTTCAGGAGCCATGATGGCTGATCCAAAACCTTTGTTGTTTGCACTCTACGAGCAAGCCAGTGTGGGCTGCGGCGGTGCGCCGAGCCTCTGGACGCACCCGGCCGACGAGCGGCTGGCGATCAATTCTCTGGGGTACTGGACGAACCTGGCGCGCATTGCCGATCAAGCCAACCTCGACATGCTGTTCTTCGGCGACGTGCTGGGTTTCTACGACGTCTTTGGCGGCAATGCCGATGCCGCGATGAAATGGGCCGTGGAAGCACCGGCCAACGACCCGTTGATGATCATTCCGGCCCTGGCCGCGGTAACGGAGAATCTTGCATTCGGTGTCACGGTCACCACCAGCTACGAACACCCCTTTACCCATGCCCGGCGTTTCAGCACCCTGGATCACCTGACCAATGGCCGCGTGGGCTGGAACATCGTGACCTCTTATCTGTCCAGCGCCGCGCGTAATTTCGGCCTGGAGCAGATGATCAAACACGATGATCGCTATGAGCGTGCCGAAGAATTTCTCGACGTGGTGTACAAGCTCTGGGAGGGCAGTTGGGCCGATGATGCCGTGGTCGCGGACAAGGCGCGCCAACTCTACGCGCGGGGTGATCGGGTACGGCCAATCAACCACGCTGGGGAACATTACCGGGTAGCCGGGCCGCACTTGACCTCCCCGTCACCACAGCGCACACCTTTACTGATCCAGGCCGGCTGGTCGGTCGTGGTCGCGCGTTTGCGGCGAAGCACGCCGAGCTGATTTTCATCGCCAAATCCAACCCCCAGGAAATCCGTCAGGGCCTGGAGGACATCTGGACCCAGGCCCAGGCACGAGACCGTCAGCGTGAGGATGTAAAGTCCCTGACCGTGCTGCGTATCGTCACCGCCAAAACCGAGATTGAAGCTCAGCGCAAATATGATGCGTTGCAAAGCAACTACCATCTTCAGGCACAACTCGTCAGTTATGCGGGCGACACCGGTATCGACATCAGCCGCTACGCCGACAGCGATGCACTGTCGACCCATACCGAAGGACTGACGTCCTATGTCATGCGCCCCGATGGCAGTGGCAAGCCGCTGACGGCCGGCGACGTGAAACAGCGCTTTGCCAACGTCACCCGTGGGAGCGACTTGATTCTAGTGGGCACCCCGCAACAGGTCGCCGACAAGATCGAAGAGCACGCGCGCATTTCCGGCACCAGCGGTTACATGATCAATCCCTTGATCAGTCCCGGCACACTTGAAGATTTCGTGGAGTTGATCATTCCCGAACTACAAAAACGCGGCCTCTACAGAACCCAACCGCAGAGTGGGACTTTCAGGTCCAGGCTGAGGGCCGATGGCAGCAACTATTTACCCGACTCGGCTTACGGAGCCTCATTTCGCTTCGACAACAATCTATAACCCGAGAGGTGTCGAAACGACCTCGCCTCGCCAAGACAGAGGCACACGGTGCTGGCATTCAAAAAGGGCTGCTTTCGTCAATCGCAGCCCCATTGCCAACCTCTTTACACGCTAATCACCCCTTCCAGATATTGCACCCCTCGCCCTGATACAAACACCCGGCCCGCATCAACGCGGCAGTTCAACACGCCGCGACGATGTGATGCCTGCAACGCTAACAAGTGCGACTTATTCAAGCGCTTTGCCCAGAACGGTGCCAACCCCGCATGAATGGAACCGGTAACCGGGTCCTCGTCACCCCCGTTGGCCGGCCAGAAGTAGCGCGAGACAAAATCGTACTGCTTGCCGGGCGCCGTCACGACCACATCACGCGGGCCCAACGCTTTCAACTTATCGAGCCGTGGCACCACCGCCTCAACCTGCTGTTGATCGGTATAAACAGCAAAGTAGGCTTGTCGGTTGACCCAATATTCGCTGGGCGTGATCGACAGGCCTTCCAGCAACTGGACAGGCACATCAACCAGCGGGAGAGGAGCGAGTTCAGGGAAATTCAACTCTATCTCACCGTTCGGTAACTGCGTGACGGGGATCTCTCCAACGGCCTTGGCCCAGAACGTGATGGACTTGGAAGCGCCAGGTTGGTTGAACAGGACAAAGGCGCTTGCCAAGGTTGCGTGGCCGCAGAAGTCGATCTCCGTCAGTGGAGAGAACCAGCGAATCTCGTACTGCCCCTGCGCGTTAAGGACAAAAAATGCAGTTTCCGGGAGTGAATTTTCAATCGCAATTGATTGCATGACTTCGACGGGAAGCCAGGATTCAAGGGGCACTACGGCCGCAGGGCTGCCGGAGAAGACTTCGTCGGTGAAGGCGTCGATTTGGTAGAGTTTCAGGCGCATGGGAGGGAATCCATTCGAAATAGGACAGGCGTAGGAGCGAGCTTGCTCGCTCCTACAGTGGTCACTATTCGCTTAACCGATCAGTATTAGTAGTGACAGGCCTGTGTTTTTTTGGGGATACAGCGGCCAATCCGGACGCAGATTGAAAGCGAAACACGATGACGCGCGCCGTTCCGAGAAGGCCTATAACGTGTAAGCAATCCCGACCTGGACCGTCCTTGGCTCGCCGGGATATGCATACACATTGCCGAACGCGCCTTCCTCATAGTCCCGGTTGAACAGGTTCTTCACATCGAGGTTCAGCCGGACTTTTTCGTTGACCTTGTAGTAACTGAGCAAATCCACCACGGTGTAGGCGTCCATGGCGAATGGCGTGTTGGAGGTCTGCCCCACCCGCTCGGCGACGTACTTGCCACCGGCACCGAGGCCCAGACCTTTGAGAGCGCCATCCTGGAACTCGTAGACGTTGAGCAGGCTGAAGCTGTTGCGTGGGATGTTAGCCAAACGGGAGCCGACGCGAAGGGTGTTGTCCTTGATGACTTCGGCGTCCACGTAGGCATAGCCGCCGATCACCCGCCACTGCGCAGTGATATTGCCGGCGACGTTGAGGTCCAGACCACGGCTGCGCACCTGGCCGGCGGCGACACTGAAGGCTGAGTCTTCGGGGTCGGTGGTGAGGACGTTTTTCTTCTCGATCTGGTAGATCGCCGCATCGACACTCAGCTGTCGATCAAGGGCTTCCCACTTGACGCCCACCTCATAGGACTTGCCTTTCTCTGGCTCAAAACCACCCCCCTGGCGGCTGGCGCCGGTGTTGGGCTTGAACGAACGTGCCGCATCGGCGTACACCGCGACGGTCTCGGTCAGGTCGTAGATCACACCCACGCGCGGAGTGACCGCATTGTCGCTGGCTTCCCAGCTTTTACCGCCTGGCACGTAGGTGTGGTAGTCGTGTTCGAAGCGCTCCATGCGTACACCGGCAAGTACTTTCAGGCGCTCGGTCAGGGCCACCTGGTCCTGGACAAAGGCGGCGTAGGTCTTGAGGTTTTCCTTATCGTGGGTCGGCGTGCGGGTCAGCGCCGGACGCGGCTGGCCATACACCGGGTTGAAGATGTCGATGGCGTAAGTGCCCGCTGTGCCGCTGGAGCGCTGGATAATCGACTTGTAGTCGTAGTCCTCGAATTCGACGCCGGTGAGCAACGTGTGATCGAAACCGCCGGTGGAGAAACGGCCGGTGAGGTTGAGCTGAGTGTCTTTGTCGGTCCACTCCAGCTTGCGGTAGTTGAAGTTGCGGCTAAGGGTGCGTCCGTCGGCGGCCAGGCTGTTGGCTTCAATGGCATTGCCTTGCAAAGTGCCGTCGAGCCATTGGAAGCCACCGCCCAGGGTCCAGTTGTCGTTGAGCACGTGCTCGAAACGCAACTGGGCCATGTTGTTGTCGTTGTGCAACTTGCCGATGTCTTTTTCACCCCAGAAGGTGTCGCGTGATGCGGTGCCTTTTTGATTGGGATAGCGCGTCAGGCCACGGTCCAGCGGGTGGTTGTTGCGCATGAAGTCGCCTTCGAAGATCACCGTGGTGTCATCGCTGGCTTGCCAGGTGATAACCGGTGTCACGCCGTAGCGTTCGGTTTCGACATGGTCACGGAAGGTGCCGCCGCCCTCGCCCACCACGTTCAGGCGATAGGCCAGGCGACCTTGCTCGTCCAGCGGGCCGGAGGTGTCGAGGGTGGCGCGCTGCATGCCCTGGTCATCGAGTTGGCTACCGAGGGTAACCGTCGGCTCGGCCAGCGGTTGCTTGGAGACCACGTTGAAGGTGCCGCCGGGATCGCCACGGCCGTAAAGCATGGTCGCCGGCCCGCGCAGCACTTCCAGGCGCTCGATGGTGTTGGCGTCCGGCATGTTCGGGTAGCCACGGTTGATCGGGAAACCATTGCGGTAAAACTCGCCGGTGGTAAAGCCGCGTACGGTGAAGGTCGTGAGCCCCTGGCCGCCGAAGTTATTTGCCCGCCCGACGCCACCGGCATAATCAAGAGCGTCTTGTAAGCGGGTGGCGCCGATATCCTCGACGACATCCTTGGAGACCACGCTGATAGATTGCGGCGTTTCATGAATCGAGGTATCGGTTCGCGTTGCACTCGCGGATCGTGTGGCGTGGTACCCGATGACCGGTCCCTGTGCCGTTTCGTAATCAGAGGTGCCGGTGATGGCGGTAGCCTGCAGCTCAATACTGGCTTTTTCAGGCGGGGCTTCTTCAGCCCACGAGTACGGTGAAAACGCCTGAAGCACGCAGAGAGAAACCAGAGTACGACGCATGGGTTCGAAACCTAGGGGATGAGCCAATCGAAGGGCGTGGGTGCCCAATATTTTCGGCGCATGTTAAAGCAACTTACTCGCAGTTGATACTGTGTCTCATTAACGAATTTTGAACGTTCCCCCTCTCCCCACCTGATACTCCCTCGGCGTACACCCAAACTCGCGCTTGAACACCGTATGCAGGTACTGCGCCGACTTAAACCCGCAGTCATAAGCGATATCGGCAATGCCTGACCCGCTATTTGTCAGGCAGGCAACCGCCGCGGTAAGTTTGAAGCGCAGGATTTCGTCGTGGACGCTGCGGTTGAGTTCAGCGCGAAAATGGGCCTCAAGCGAGGAACGCGAGACGCCGACATAGCTGGCGACCTGGGCGGTTTTGATGCCTTGGCAGGCGTATTGGCGAATGAAGTGCAGCGCTTGCATGACGTAGGGATGACCCAAGGGTTGATGCAGGCTTGAGGTCTGCACGTTGACCGCTTCCGGCGGCACCAGGATCTGACTGCCTGCCGAGGGCATGCCGTGCAACATTTGATGGAGCAAACGTGCAGCGGTGCGCCCCATTTTTTCGGTGCCCTGCATCACGGAACTGAGCGGCACACGGGTCAAGGTGCGGGTCAGTGGGTCGTTATCGATACCAATCAGGGCGACTTGTTCCGGCACCGGGATGCCCGCCGTCAGGCAGGCTTGCAGCAACTGACGTGCGCGGGCATCACTGACCGCAATGATGCCGATCGGTTTGGGCAGGCTGTGCAACCAGGCGATCTGCTGCTCAACCGCCGTGTCCCATAGCGGTGCGCTGGTGCCCAGTCCCCGATAGACCTCCACGGGCAGGCCATCGCGCTGGAGCAGCCGGCGAAAGGCTTTTTCCCGTTCCTGGGCCCAGCGATTGATATCCGCTTCGGGCAGGCTGAAACAGGCAAAACGCGTCAGCCCCGCCTCGATCAAGTGTTCATACGCCAGCTTGATCAGGGCGAAATTATCGGTGGCCACGTAAGGAATATGCTGTGGGTAAGCGCGTTCATCTTCATAAGACCCGCCCACCGCCACCACCGGTACATGGATACCCGCCAGCGCCGGGCCCATCGCCGGGTCGTCGAAGTCGGCAATGATGCCGTCGCCGTGCCAGCGCTCGATCCCCTTCAGCCGGTAAACGAAATCTTCTTCAAGAAACAAATCCCACGACACCCGCGTGCTGCTCAAGTAGTTGCCGATCCCGCTGATGATGCCGCGATCGTAAATCTTGTTGCCGTTGAACAGCAGAGCGATCCGGTGCACGGGCGGGACGGTTTTCACGGGGCGTCTCCTTGCAAGATATCGGCAAACTATGCACGCAAAACGCCCGGCCCACTACTCAAAAACGAACCCAGGTTTGGTGATTTTCATAATCGTTTGGCGCAGGGCCGTTGCTAGTATCGGGGCAAGGCTCACCTGCGCTCATAACAACAAGGATCTCGCGATGCCCTACTTTCCCGCTGTCGATAAAATCCGCTATGAAGGTCCCAATAGCGACTCTGCCCTGGCCTTTCGTCATTACGATGCCAACAAGATCATCCTCGGCAAGCCAATGCGCGAACACCTGCGAATGGCCGCCTGTTACTGGCACAACTTTGTCTGGCCCGGCAGCGACATGTTCGGCTCAGGCACCTTCCAGCGTCCGTGGCAACAACCCGGGGATGCGATGCAAATGGCGCGAGGCAAGGCTGAAGCGGCGTTCGAGTTCTTCTCCAAGCTGGGTATCGACTACTACAGTTTTCACGACACCGATGTCGCCCCGGAAGGCTCAAGCCTGAAGGAGTACCGCAATAACTTCGCGCAAATGGTCGATCAACTTGAACGCCATCAGGAAGAGACCGGCATCCAGTTGTTGTGGGGCACGGCCAACTGCTTCAGCAACCCGCGCTTTGCCGCGGGCGCCGCCAGCAATCCGAACCCGGAAGTGTTTGCCTATGCGGCAGCGCAAGTGTTCAGCGCAATGAACGCCACCCGGCGCCTCAAGGGTTCCAGCTATGTACTGTGGGGCGGTCGCGAAGGTTACGAGACCCTGCTCAATACCGATCTCAAGCGCGAGCGCGAGCAACTCGGGCGTTTCATGCGCATGGTGGTCGAGCACAAATACAAAATCGGCTTCACTGGCGAGCTGTTTATCGAGCCCAAGCCACAGGAGCCGACCAAGCACCAATATGACTACGACAGCGCCACCGTGTATGGCTTCCTCCACCAGTTCGGCCTGGAGAAAGAAATCAAGGTCAATATAGAAGCCAACCACGCCACACTGGCCGGCCACAGCTTTCACCACGAAATCGCCACCGCCGCTTCGCTCGGCATCTTCGGCAGCATCGACGCCAACCGCGGCGATCCACAGAACGGCTGGGACACCGACCAATTTCCCAACAGCGTCGAAGAGCTGACGCTGATTACCTACGAGGTGCTCAAGGCGGGTGGATTCAAAGGGGGTGGCTACAACTTTGACTCCAAAGTGCGCCGCCAAAGCCTCGACGAAGTGGACCTGTTCTACGGCCACGTTGCGGCGATGGATGTACTCGCGCTGTCACTGGAACGCGCGGCGACCATGCTCCAGGACGACGCCCTCGAGCGCTTCAAGACCCAGCGTTATGCCGGTTGGGACCAGTCGCTGGGACGTGCCGTGCTCGGAGGCGATTTCAGCCTGGAGTCGCTGGCCGAACATGCCTTCAGCCACGAGCTGAACCCGCAAGCGGTGAGTGGCCGCCAAGAGATGCTCGAAGGCGTGGTGAACCGCTTCATCTACCCATAAATGCGGGGGCTGATCGTCGAGGGAGTACAGGCCACGCGTCACGTCTGCCCGGCTCAAGGTGCAGACGTGACTGCTCGGTTACATTCTCGCGACAAACCTCTACGCGCCGCCCCTCAAGAACGCTCTACAGTTCCATGCGCAATACGTTCCAAGTCCAGAAGTGCGTCTAAACAACAATAAAAGGGACTCACCATCATGAAACACCTGAAAACCGTTGTGCTCACCAGCGTTCTGGCACTGCTGTCCAACTCGGTCATGGCCGATGCGGCCCATCCGAAAATCGGCTTTTCCATCGACGACTTGCGTCTCGAACGCTGGGCTCGTGATCGTGACTACTTCACTGCGGCAGCCGAACAATTGGGCGCCAAGGTCTATGTGCAATCGGCTGATGCCAACGAACAACGGCAGATTTCCCAGATCGAAAACCTGATCTCCCGTGGCGTCGATGTGATTGTCATCGTGCCGTTCAATGCCACGGTATTGAATAACGTCGTTGCCGAGGCGAAAAAAGCGGGCGTCAAAGTGCTGTCCTACGACCGGCTGATCCTGAACGCCGATATCGATGCCTACATCTCCTTCGATAACGAAAAGGTCGGCGAGATGCAGGCCCAAGGTGTGTTGAATGCCCAGCCTAAAGGTAACTACTTCCTGCTCGGCGGTGCACCGACTGACAACAACGCGAAGATCCTGCGTCAAGGCCAGATGAAGGTGCTGCAGCCTTCTATCGACAAAGGCGACATCAAAATCGTCGGCCAGCAATGGGTCAAGGAATGGAACCCGACCGAAGCGCTGAGCATCGTCGAGAACGCCTTGACCGCTAACAACAACAAAATCGACGGCATCGTTGCCTCCAACGACGCGACTGCAGGCGGCGCGATTCAGGCCCTCGCCGCGCAAAAGCTCGCGGGCAAGGTACCGGTCTCAGGGCAAGACGCCGACCTCGCGGCGATCAAGCGCGTCATCGCCGGCACCCAGACCATGACGGTCTACAAACCACTGAAGTTGCTCGCCTCCGAGGCCGCCAAGCTGTCGGTGCAACTGGTGCGTAACGAGAAACCTGCCTACAACTCCCAGTACGACAACGGCAGCAAACAGGTCGAAAGCATCCTGCTCAAGCCAACTCCACTGACTAAAGACAACATCAACGTGCTGGAAGAAGACGGGTTCTATACCAAAGCGCAAATCGACGGGCAGTAACCGTACGGTTCCTTGCGGGCGTTGCCGAAGGCGGCACCCGCAAGGAGCGTGCCTGTCACCTCGCCTTTTCGCTGTGGAATGAGTACTCGTCATGTCCGATTATTTGCTTGAAATGAACAACATCGTCAAAACCTTCGATGGCGTCAAAGCGCTCAATGGCATCGACATCAGGATCAAGCCTGGGGAATGCGTTGGCCTGTGTGGGGAGAACGGGGCCGGTAAATCGACCCTGATGAAAGTACTGTCGGCCGTCTATCCGTGTGGTACCTGGGAGGGCGAGATCCTCTGGGACGGCAAGCCGCTGCGGGCAAACTCGATCGCCGAAACCGAAGCCGCCGGCATCGTCATCATCCATCAGGAATTGACGCTGGTGCCCGACCTCAGCGTTGCGGAAAACATCTTCATGGGGCACGAATTGACGCTGCCCGGCGCACGCATGAACTACCCCGCCATGATGCACCGCGCCGAAGCGCTGATGCGCGAACTGAACGTGCCGGACATGAATGTCGCCCTGCCCGTCTCGCAATACGGCGGCGGCTACCAGCAACTGGTGGAAATCGCCAAGGCACTGAACAAGAAGGCACGCCTGCTCATCCTCGACGAACCCTCCTCGGCGCTGACCCGCTCGGAAATCGACGTGCTGCTGGACATCATCCGCGCGCTCAAAGCCAAGGGCGTCGCCTGCGTCTACATCTCACACAAACTCGATGAAGTGTCGGCGATCTGCGACACCATTTCGGTGATCCGCGACGGCAAACACATCGCCACCACCGCCATGGCCGACATGGATGTGCCCCGCATCATCACCCAGATGGTCGGCCGTGAGATGAGCAATTTGTACCCCACCGAACCCCATGAGATCGGCGAGGTGCTGTTCGAGGCGCGTCACATCACTTGCTACGATGTCGACAACCCGAGCCGCAAGCGGGTGGACGATATCTCGTTCTCCCTGCGGCGTGGTGAAATCCTTGGTATCGCCGGGCTGGTCGGCGCCGGCCGCACGGAGCTGGTGTCAGCGCTGTTTGGCGCCTACCCCGGCCGCTACGACGGCGAGGTCTGGCTGGACGGCAAACCCATCGACACCCGCACACCGCTGAAGTCCATTCGCGCCGGATTGTGCATGGTTCCCGAAGACCGCAAACGCCAGGGCATCGTCCCGGACCTGGGCGTCGGGCAGAACATCACGCTTGCGGTATTGGACAACTTTTCCCACCTCACACGTATCGACGCCGAAGCGGAACTGGGCAGTATCGAGCAGCAAATCCAGCGCATGCACCTGAAGGCGGCGAACCCCTTCCTGCCGATCACCAGCCTCTCCGGAGGCAACCAGCAGAAAGCGGTCCTGGCCAAAATGCTGCTGACCAAACCTCGCGTGCTGATCCTCGACGAACCCACTCGCGGTGTGGATGTAGGCGCCAAATACGAGATCTATAAATTGATGGGGGCACTGGCCGCCGAGGGCGTGTCAATCATCATGGTGTCATCGGAGTTGGCCGAGGTCCTGGGCGTCTCTGACCGGGTACTGGTGATCGGCGAAGGGCAACTGCGCGGCGATTTCATCAACCAGGAGCTGACCCAGGAGCAAGTGCTCGCCGCCGCACTTGGCCAGTCGAATGGGCATGACCACAATGATCGGAAGTCCGCGTAAATGAAGCAGGTCAAACAGCTATTCACGCGCTACAAAATACTCGCCCTGTTTCTCGCCGTTGCCCTCATCTGGCTGTTTTTCAGTTGGCAGACCGAAGGTGGCTTCCTCACGCCACGCAACCTGTCGAACCTGCTGCGGCAGATGTCCATCACCGGCATTCTCGCCTGCGGCATGGTGTTGGTGATCATCAGTGGCGAAATCGACCTCTCGGTGGGCTCGATGTTGGGCTTGCTCGGCGGCGTCGCGGCGATTCTCGATGTGGTCTACCACGTGCCGCTGCCGCTCAACCTCGCCATTGTCGCGCTCTGCGGCTTGCTGATTGGCCTGAGCAACGGCTACATGACTGCGTACCTGCGCATCCCTTCGTTCATCGTGGGCCTGGGCGGGATGTTAGCGTTTCGCGGCGTGCTGTTGGGCATCACCGGCGGCACCACGATTGCGCCAGTGTCGGCCGAGCTGGTTTACATCGGCCAAGGCTACCTGCCGACGCTGGTCGGGGTGATTCTGGGTGTGTTGCTGTTCGGGCTCACCTTGTTTTTGACCTGGCGCCAACGCCGCAACCGCGCCTTACATGGCTTGGCGGTTGCGTCGATGCTGCGCGACACCGTACGCGTGGTGTTGATCGGCCTCGTGCTGGCGGGCTTCGTCTACACCCTCAACAGCTACGATGGCATTCCCGTGCCCGTACTGCTTCTGCTGGTGCTGCTGGGTGTCTTCAGCTACGTGACCAGCCAAACCGTGTTCGGCCGACGCATCTACTCGGTGGGCAGCAACATGGAGGCCACGCGCCTGTCCGGGATCAACGTGCAGGCGGTCAAACTGTGGATCTTCGGCATCATGGGTGTGATGTGCGCCCTCGCCGGCCTGGTCAATACCGCACGCCTGGCTGCCGGCTCACCCTCCGCCGGCAACATGGGCGAACTGGACGCCATCGCAGCCTGCTTCATCGGCGGCACCTCCATGCGCGGGGGCTCGGGCACTGTCTACGGCGCACTGCTCGGTGCGCTGGTGATCAGTAGCCTGGACAACGGCATGTCGATGCTCGACGTCGACAGCTACTGGCAGATGATCGTCAAGGGCAGCATTTTGGTGCTTGCTGTCTGGGTGGACGTCAGCACCCGCAGTAGCCGGCGCTGAGCAACAACAGGAAGCTTTTGACCCGAAATACGGTGGCGCGCCAGGGGCCTGCCACCTGATTTCAAGCCCGCCCCTTGAGAGTTGATTGATCTACGACGGGCCGCCTGTCTACCTGCCCGTCACAAACGTCGGGATTACTTCGCCATAGCCGCCTTTTCAATCAGTCGGGCTACCGGCTCCGGATGTGAAACCATCACTACATGGGAAGCCCCTTTAACAACTTCCACGTCCCTGGCCTCGGCCCGCTTGGCCATGAACGCCATGGTTTGCGGTGGAATATTCTTGTCCTTATCGCCATAGATGTACCAGGACGGAATATGCTTCCAGGCGGGTACGCCTGACTGCTCGTTCAACGCCGCCTCGGTGACCGGACGCTGAGTCGCCGCCATCAATGCCGCCTGCGCGGCGGGGACGTCAGCGGCGAATTGGTCGTGGAACTTATCCTGCTGGATGTACAGATCGTTGCCACCTTCAGCCAGTGCGACAGGTGCAGCAAGAGTCGGCCCGAGGGTACTCCCCGGGAATTTGCCGGCAAGCCCGGCGACGGTCTCGCCCGCCTCGGGTGCGAATGCGCTGACGTAAACGAGTGCCTTTACATTGGCACGGTCGTTGGCCGCTTCGCTGATGACATTGCCGCCGTAGGAATGGCCAACCAGCACAACGGGCGACTTGATGCTGGCCAGCAATGCGGAAACAGCCGCGCCATCGCTTTTCACACTGCGTAAGGGATTGGCTGCGGCAACCACCGTGTAGCCATCTTTCTCGAGGATTTTCACCACACCATTCCAGCTCGAAGCGTCGGCAAAAGCGCCGTGCACGAGAACGACAGTGGGCTTTTCAACGTGCGCGCAAGCATTGGCGCCTATGATCAGGCTGGCGGTGCAGGCCAGTGCGGCAATTACTTTTTTCATTGAGAACTCCTTGACCGATTGGGCTATTGGGCGAATCGCGTGAAGACGAAGTCGTGGTTCTGCACTCGCGCCTGGTGGCAGGCGAAGCAGGTCTGGTGCTGTGCCTCATCGGCGGGTTTGCCATTGATAAAGCGACCAAACCCCCAGCCGCCGGTTGATGCATATTTCATTGAGTCCTTGACCATCACCTGAACGGTGGTGGCCGCACCGGGGATGGAGGCCGGCTCGAACTCTGGGGACTGAGCGTGTTTCCAGGCGAGCTTCACCAGCACCGTTCCGTCGGGGAACGGCAGTGTTGAATCCTGATAGGCCTTGATTGCCAGATCATTGCCCAGAACAGCTCGAAGTTCGTCCAGGGGCGCCGCTTCCTGTGCCGGCGCTATCAGCTCCCATTTGCGATAACCGTCGGGAAGTTTCACGCCATAGATCGGTGAAGCGTCGCCACCAGTGACGTCGCCCAGGGCGATACTGGTAGCGGTCAGTGCCACCGACGCCATGGCAGCGGACAATACGGCCAGGTACTTGAGTTTCATCGTTGCTCTCCCCTTCAGGCGTCGATCACTGCCTGTTAGCCTGAATACCCGTGTTTTTTGCAGCCGCACGCAACGGCCGGAATGCCTCACGCAATTCTTCGCTGAACAATCGAGGCTGCTCCCAGGCAGCGAAGTGGCCGCCCTTGCTGACTTCGCTGAAGTAGGACAGCGATGGATAGGCACGCTGTGCCCAGACTTTCGGCGCACGGTAGATCTCGTGCGGGAACACGGTGATCGCCACTGGGACCTTGATGTCCGCTGTCTTTTGCGCCGCGGCGCTGAAGTTATTGTTGTTGTTTTCCCAATAGAAACGGGAGGACGACGCGCCGGTGTTAGTCAGCCAGTACAGGCTGATGTCGTCGAGCATCTCATCACGGCCAAGCACACGTTCAGGCTTGCCGTCACTGTCGGTCCAGGCCGCGAATTTTTCGTACATCCACGCCGCCGTACCGGAGGGCGAATCGGCCAGCAGGTAGCCGATAGTCTGCGGCCGAGTGACCATCATCGCGCCGTAAGCAGCATTGCGACCGAAGAACGTACTCAGCGAGTTATAGGCCGTGCGTTCCGGGTCGGTCAGCCCGGCCGGTGCCGGATCGCCGCTGTTGATCGGCTTCACCAGCTCCGGCGGTACGGTAGCCGGCATGTTCAGGTGGATGCCCAGTAAACCTTGAGGTGCCAGGCGGCCCAATGCGTCCGAGATCACCGAACCATGATCGCCGCCCTGGGACACGTAATGGGTGTAGCCCAGGCGCTTCATCAGCACATCCCAAGCTTTGGCCACCCGGTCAGGCCCCCAGCCCAATTCGGTCGGTTTGCCGGAAAAACCATGGCCGGGAATCGACGGAATCACGACATCGAAAGCATCTTCTGCCCGCCCGCCATAAGCGGTCGGATCGGTCAGCGGGCCGATAGTTTTAAGGAATTCGAATTGAGAACCCGGCCAGCCGTGAGTGAGGATCAACGGCATGGCGTTGGGATTGCGCGAGCGCACATGGATGAACTGGATGTCGACGCCATCGATGGTGGTGATGTATTCCGGCAAAGCATTGAGCTTGGCCTCGGCCTTGCGCCAGTCGTAACCGTTGCCCCAGTACGTCACCAACGCCTGCACCTGCGCCCGTTGCACGCCTTGGGAAATGTCGTTGACGGTCTCCTTATCAGGCCAGCGGGTGTCTGCGATGCGTTTGCGCAAGTCGGTCAGGCGCGCTTCATCAACATGAATGCGGTAGGGGCGAATGGCCTCCGATTTAGCCGATGCCACGCTGGCAGACGCATTGTCGGCAACCGTGGTGGCTGCCCATACACCACTGCTGCCAGCCAGCAGTGCGAGGCCGAACACCTGAACCCTGGCGGATGAAGCCAGGCAACGGTGCCAGACAGAAACGGCAGAAACTGCACGCATGATGAATCTCCTTTTGAGTAAGTGGCCTATAGGCGCGGCGGTCGATACTTAGATCTGACTTGCGGGTCTATGGGGCTTATTAAAGGTCGATCCGGTATCTCGGATGTGTCACCAACAGCCCACAAAAGAAACAGTTCGTATCGGGATGCGGCCTGGATACACAGAGATACATTTGTGTCGGAGAGGATTGGTTGCCGAGAAACAGCGAGAGGGATCTTTGCGGGGCGCATCTGAACCATCGCCGACCCGGCGTTGGCGTGGCGGTGGCGGTGGATGCCTACCGACTCCACCGTGCTGGAGATCTATAGCGGTGCAGGGTCCACTTCTTTGAAAATCAGCCCCTGGCTGTTACTCACCCGCCACGGGTTCGTCCCGCCGGTCTCGCTGAAAACAACGCTGTTGAACTGCGAATCCTTCAAGCCATCGATCTGCACCTTGGCCGGGCCCCGCAAGCGCACGCGTTCAAACACCAGGCCCTGATGCCAGGCGTTGCTCGCGCTATCGCCCTTGACCTCGATCGCCTTGCCTTGTGCATTTTCAACACTCACATCACTGACCCGAATATCCTTGAATTGCCCCGGGACAGTTGAACGCTGGTAGTCCAGCTTGGCGTTCGGATCGTTGTAGTCGAGGGTGAAAATGAAAGCCTGTTTGACGGTGTTGCGGATCGCTGAATCGCGAAAAATCACGTTACGCGCCCCGCCGCCCATGAAGTTTGTACTCTTCATCCGCAAACCGGCATCGGTGCCGTCCGAGACGTTGTCTTCAGCCAGTATGTTCTGAATCCACGCCCCGGTATGGCTGCCGGCAACCACCATGCCGTGACCTTTGCGGAAGTAGTTGTTGAAGATCCACGCATCCTCCTGTGGCGCTTGATGCACCGCATCGGCACCGGTACCCGCGGCAAAATTGACGCAGTCATCACCGGTGTCAAAGAAGTTGTTGAAGACCATCGCGCCGTGGCTGTTGGCGAACTCGATGCCGTCGCCGTTGTTGGCGTCGTAGGTTTTGTGCGTGGTATTGGCCAGCACCACGTTCTCGGTCTCCAGGTTCATGATCCCGTGGAACGCAGGGTTCACCACGGTGAAACCACCGTAGAAGACGTTTTTCACATTGCGCAGGGTAATCAACGATGAGCGCATCTGCCCGTACGCATCCTTGATGTTCATTCCCCGCGCCACCGCTTGCTCGACCTGCGCTTTGGCGAGGACGCCGTCCTGCATATAGCGCGTGTTATCGCTGGGCAGGTAGAACGGCAATGGCTGACCGCGCTCATCGGTGACATCTGCGCGGCGCTTCCAGCCGTTACCGTCAATCGTGCCCTTGCCGGTGATACGGATGTTTTCGAACGACTGGTGCTGGCGTGGGTCACGCGGCAAGGCGTTGATCAACGAGGCCGGACGTACCGTGCTCGAGTACGGGTACTGAATGTAGCCCGCCAGCGGATAGTCTTCGGCACGTTCCGAACCGAGCAACGTCGCGCCCTCGGCGATTTCCAGGGTCATGTTGCTTTTGAGATACAGCGCACCACTTCTGTAGATGCCTTTGGGCAACAGCACTTTGCAGCCAGCGGTACAGGCGTCGATGGTGTTCTGGATGGCCTGGGTATCGAGATTACTGCCGTCGCCCTTGGCGCCATACGTTCTCACGTCGAATACCGACGCAACCTTGGTCGTGCGTTGCACGAGCGCCGGGCTGTCAGTCGACTCCTTGCCATCGGCACCCACCGAACGCACGGTGAAGCGGTATTGAGTGTCAGGTTTCAGGCCCTGAGCGGTGTAGCTGTGAATGCCGATGCGGTAGTGAAAGTTCGCGGTGTCCTGCTCGTAGAATCGGTCGATGTAAGCCTTGGCCGGCGATACCCGGTCATTGTTGGCGTTGCTGCTGCCCAACAGGGTGCCATTGGCGTAGACCCGGTAGTCCCTGATATCGGCATGATCAGCGGGCTTTTCCCAAACCAGAATGATTTGCTGATCATCGAAGGCCAGGGTTGGCACTTGTAGTTTTGACGGTGCGTCCAGCGCCCACGACGGCAGGCTGCAACTGAGAGCCAAAGTGGCGGCTAATGGCAACGCCAGAGCATGCTTGCGCTGGGCTGAAGCAAAATGTTGATAAGGCATGTTCTTTCCTTGTTCAGACCGACAACCCGGTTTCCTGGAGGTATTGGCTGCGGGTGACGAACGTCTGCCGCGACATTTCCCGGACATCCATGGATAACGTCTCGACGTCCGGCAGCAACGTCACCAGCGCAGCCAACGTCGCCGAAGCCAGGTGACGCTGCTGTTCGGCGCTACGGCCGGCCAAGAGGTACAGCGCCACATGGACAAAGTCGTCCTGGGTAGCGTCGCAACGATAATGAACAAAACTATTGAGTCGCACCTTGATATCCCCCGGTTTGAACAGGCCGAAGGCGTCAAGGGCATCGTGTACGGCAGCGAGCAGCGTTGACTCGCCGACGCGTTTCGCCAGGGTCTCAGGGCAATCGATAAGGCAATGGGGCATGTCGCGCTCTCCACAATTGATCCGCTTAACCCGCGAGCTTGCGCTCCGAGTCCTGGCTGAAATCACGACTGGCCTGCACCAGCATCCGCGTGTAGTCGTGCGCTGCAAGGTCCTGGCTCAGGCCCCGGCTGTCGAGCAGCTCGACAATCCTGCCCTGCTGCATCACCGCGACGCGGTCGCACAAGTGCGTCACGACCCCTAGATCATGAGTCACCATCAGGTAGGTCAGCTTCTCCTGCTGACGCAGGTCGGTAAGCAGATTGAGAATCTCCGCCTGGACCGAAACATCCAGGGCCGAGGTCGGCTCATCCAGCAACAGCACCCGTGGCTGAAGAATCAGTGCCCGTGCGATGGCCACCCGCTGACGCTGGCCGCCGGACAATTGGTGCGGGTAGCGGAAACGGAAACTGTCGTTCAGGCCAACCTTGAGCAGGATCTCGTTGATCCGGTCGTCCTTGTCCCCTACCCCGTGAATAATCAGCGGCTCACGCAGGGCGGTATCGATGGTATGCCGCGGGTGCAGGGAGCCGTAAGGGTCCTGGAAGACCATCTGCACCTGGCGAAAATGCTCCTTGGGAATCTTGTGCTGCAGCGGCACGCCAGCAATGCTTAGCTCGCCCTGCCAGTGCAGGTATTGCCCGGCCAGGCAGCGCAGCACGGTGGTTTTGCCCGAGCCGGACTCCCCCACCAGGCCAAAGGATTCGCCGTCGGCGACACTGAGGCTGACATCGTGCAGCACCTGGTTAAGGGCAAGGCCGGTGCCGAAACTCAGGTTCAGCGCGTGGGCTTGGATCATGGGCATGGTCAAGTTCCTCAGTGAGTCAGCCAGAGCGGATCGCGCTTGAGCACCGGCAGGTGCACACGGCGGTTATCCATGCTCGGTAACGCAGCCAGCAGGCCACGGGTATAGGGATGTTCGGCGTATTGCAGGTCGCAGGCGGCCAGGGATTCCACTACCCGTCCGGCGTACATCACCAGCACGCGATCGCAATAGTTGCGCACCAGGTTGAGGTCGTGGCTGACAAAGATCAGCCCCATCTGTTGTTGTTCCACCAACTCTTCCAGTACGCCGAGCACCTGCTGGCGCACCGAGACGTCAAGGGCCGAAGTGGGCTCGTCGGCAATGATGACTTCCGGGCGCGTGATGACCATCATCGCGATCATGATGCGCTGCCCCATGCCACCGGAGACTTCATGGGGATACAGGTTGTAGACCCGTTTCGGGTCGCGGATATGCACCTGCTCCAACATCTGCAGGACCCGCTCACGGGCATCGCTGCGGCTGGCCTTGTGGTGGGCCAGGTAGGCTTCGGCTATCTGGTCGCCTACCTTGACCACCGGGTTCAGCGAATACTTGGGGTCTTGCATGATCATCGAGATTCGCCGGCCACGAATCTTCTGCATGGCCTTTTCGCTGGCCGAGAGCAGATCGATCTCGCCAAATGTCATGGCCTTTGCGCTGATCCTGGCACTGGCCGGGTGCAGCTTGAGCAGGCTGCGCCCGACGGTGGATTTGCCCGAGCCGGACTCGCCGACAATGGCCAGCTTTTCCTGACCCAGGGCGAACGACACATTACGCACGGCGTGAGTTTCTTTTCCACCGTTGACGAAGCGCACATTGAGCCCTTCAACGTTCAATTTGATGGCGGACATCAGGTGTACCTCCGTTATTCGCTACGCGGATCAAGAATGTCCCGCAGGCCGTCGCCCAACAGGTTGAATGCCAGGCTGACCAACATGATCGCCGCACCAGGCACGGCGACCAGCCACCAGCACTCGAGCATGTAGCGCCGTCCCGTGGAAATCATCGCGCCCCACTCCGGTAACGGCGCCTGTGCACCCAACCCGAGGAAGCCCAGGGCCGCGGCGGTCAGGATGATTCCGGCCATGTTCATCGTCAGGCGAATGATCACCGATGACAGGCACATCGGCACGATATGGCGCAGGATAATCCGCGCCGGTGTTGCCCCTTGCAGCTCCACCGCCACCACAAAATCCGCGTTGCGCAGCGACAGGGTTTCTGCCCGCGCCAGCCGGGCAATGGGGGGCCAGGAGGTCAAGGCAATCGCCACCACGGCATGCTCCAGGCCGGGGCCCAGGGCTGCGATAAACGCCAGGGCCAGTACGAGACTCGGGAAAGAAATAAAGATGTCAGTCAAGCGCATAAACACGGTATCGACGGCGCCGCCGAAGTAGCCCGACACGGTGCCGATAAACAACCCGATGGGCCCGACAATCACAGTCACCAGGGCGATGATGTACAGGGTGATCCTGGAGCCGTAGACCAGGCGACTGAAGATGTCGCGGCCATATTCATCGGTCCCGAACCAATGCGCCGCACCCGGCGCCTGCAAGGCATTGGCGAGGTTCTGCACGACAGGATCATGGGTGGCGATCCACGGGGCGAACGCCGCCACGACGATCAACAGCAGCGCCACCAGTAGGCCGGCCAAAGTCATGGGGTTACGCAACAGGTGACGCAAAACCCGCGCGCCGCTTTTGCAAAAGGCATCGAAGCTCGAGCCGGGCGTACGATCCACCCGCTGCTTCACCGTGGAATCAATGGAAGACAGATTGGCATTCATCAGCAAGTTCTCTGTGTGAAATCAGAATGGCCAGGCATACCCGGCCTGACTCAGCGCTGCTTGTAGACACCCAGGTAACGGGTGGCCTCGGCGTCATCGCCGGTAAACCCCTTGACGTCAGCAGCGCTGACCACGGTGTCGGTCATCTGCGAAATCATCATGATCGGGCCGACTTGCTGGTCGTAGAGCGTCTGCGCCTGGTGGTACAGGCTCAGGCGCCGGGCGGCGTCGCGCTCCACGCCTGCCTGATCAATCAGGTTGTTGAGTGGCGGGCTGAAGAATGACGCGCGCCAACCCTGGAAATTCGGCAAGCCTGCGTCATCACTGTTGTTGGGGTTATAGGCAAAGGTGCGCAGGCTGAAGTACGGATGCGGGTAACGCTCGGCGCCACGGGCGACGATCATCTCGAAATTGCGCGCACGCATCGCGCCGTATACCTGGTTGCCGGTGCCCGTGACGATGCTGGCCTTGATCCCGCCTTCGGCCAGGGTCGATTGCAGGCGTGCGGCGATGTCGATAAAGGGTGGCTCGGACAAGGTGCGGATGGTGGTACTGAACCCCTCGGGGTAGCCGGCTTCAGCCAGCAATTGCTTGGCCTTGGCCACGTCCATGTGATAGCCGGGGTCCGGCAGGCGCGCCTCCAGGCTCAGTTGCATCGGCCGCTGGTTGAGCGTGCCGTAGTACGGCATCACCTGTGCATCCAGGCCCTTGTAGTCAATCAGGTTGCGCACCGCTTCACGCACCTTGGGCTTGGCGAACTGCGGCTGTTTCATGCTCATGGCCACGTAGTACAGGGTGCCTCGTGGCAGAGACTGCACCTGGAGTTTATCCGAGCCGTCAATGGCTCGGATGTCCGGCGCCGCCATGCCGTAAACCAGGTCCAGGTCACCGCGCTCCAGCATCAGGCGCAGGGACTGCGACTCGGTCATGTGCCGCACCACCACGCGCTTGAGCTTGGCTGCCCCACCCCAGTAACCGTCGAAACGGGTCAGCAACAGCGAATCATTGGCACTCCATCGGGTCAACACGAAAGGCCCGCTGCCCGCTTCATTGGTTACCAGCCAGGCGGCGCCCAGGTCATCGTTTTTTTCATGCGCCAAAGCGGTCTTGCGGTCTACCACCACGGCGCTTGGCGAAATGGCCAGGGAGTCCACCAACAACAACGGGTCCATTACTTGAGGCAGATCGATGACCAGGGTATGGGCGTCGCTGGCACGAATCAGCGACTGGATATTCTCAACGCTGTAACCGTAGGCCTTCCAGGTGGTGGCCAGGCCAAAGTTGAGTTTCATCACGCGGTACAGCGACCAGGCCACATCCTCGGCAGTCAGTGGGTTGCCGGAGTGGAACTTCACGTCCTGGCGCAAATGGAAGGTTACCTGCTTACCGTCCTCGCTGATCTCCCAGCGTTCGGCCAATTGCGGCAAGTGCTTTTCCGGGTTGCCGTGGTCACGCTTGATCAGCGTGTCGTAGAGGTTGGCGTTGACGCCCGAGGCGTCGAGACCGGGCGCATTGGCCGGGTCGATGGAGAACAGGTTGACCAGGCTCATACCCACGATCAGTTGATCGGCCGGCGTCTTGGCGTTGGCCAGCGTCATCGGACCAAGGGCCAGGGCGGCCGCTAACAAACCCATACGCAGTTTGGAAAATTCAGTCTTCACTCAAGGATCCCTCTTCTTATAGTTTTATCGGTACCGCCACGGCACAAGGCTTAACGGGTGCGTGGGTCGAACACTTTGTAGAGCGCGTCGCTGATCAGGTTGAGCGCAACGAAAATCAGGCCGATCACCAACACGCACCCCATTACGGCGTTCATGTCGCCGAGCATCAGGCTACTGGTCAGATACTGGCCAAATCCGGGCCAGGCGAACACCGTCTCGATGAGTACCGCACCTTCGAGCAGAGAACCGTAGGCCAGGGCCACCACGGTCAGCAGTTGCACAAGAATGTTGCGAAAAGCATGGCCCCACACCACCTGGCGGCGGGACAAGCCCTTGACGCGGGCGGTGATGATGTACTCCTGGGACAGCTGCTCCAGCATGAAGCTGCGGGTCATGCGGCTGATATACGCCACCGAGTTCAGCCCCAGGATCAGCGCCGGCAGCACGATATGGCGCAAGGCGCTGGCAAAGGCATCCCAGTCCCGTGCCAACGCCGAGTCAACCAGCAACAGACCGGTCACGTCGGGCACCATGCCGTCGTAGGCCAGGTCAATGCGCCCGGCACCACCGGCCCAGCCCAGCCAGGCATAGAACACCAGCAAGCCCATCATGCCCAGCCAGAAAATCGGCGTTGAGTAGCCAAACAAGGTAATGACCCGGGCCACGTGATCACCCAGGCGGCCTTGATTGCTGGCGGCACACACACCCAGCGGCAGGCCGATGACGATGCCGAACAGGATCGCCAGGGTGGCCAGTTCTATCGTCGCGGGAAACACTCGGCGAATGTCATCAAGCACTGGATGACCGGTCAGCAGTGCGTTGCCAAAATTGCCATGCAGCAGGTCGTTGAGATAGAGGCCGAATTGAGTCCAGATCGGCTTGTCCAGGCCCATGGCCCTGTACACCTGGTCGTAGGTGGAACTGTCGGCATCCGGCCCGACCACGGCCAGCACAGGATCCAGCGGCATGACCCGGCCAATAATGAAGGTCAATGCCAGCAGGCCGAGCAAGGTCACCAGGACCGTACCGGCACGTCGAGCGGTATTGGAAGCACGAGCCCCCAATACAGAGGCAGTCAAAACAAACATGGTGAGCTCCTGATCAGTCGGTCACGAGGACGCGAGGCTTTACCCCGCGCCGCTTTCAGCGCTTCTTGTAAACGTCTTTGTAGCGAGTGGTGGCCGCCGTATGTCCCTGGAAATCAGTCACGTCGCTGTAGACCAGCACCGTGTCGGTCATCTGCGACACCGGCAGGATCGCGCCCACTTGCTCATCGAGTTGCTGCTGAATCTGGCGATACTGAGCCACTTGCTTGCCCGCATCAGGCTCGACCTCGGCACTTTCGATCAACTGATTCAGCTCCGGGCTGTAGAACGAGGTACGCCAGCCCTGAAAGTTGCTCAACTTGGCTTCGTCGCGGTTGTCCGGGTTGTATACCAGCGTGCGCAGGCTGGAGTGGGGATGGCGCTCCGCCCCACCGCCGCCGCGACCGACAATGATGTCGAAGCTGCGCTCACGCATGGCGCCGTATATCTGGTTGCCGGTGCCGGTGATGATGCTGGCCTCGATCCCGGCCTGGGCCAGGGTCGACTGCAGGTTGGACGCAATATTGATGAACGGCGGCTCGGCTAGGACACGAATGGTGGTTTTAAAACCGTTGGGGTAGCCGGCTTCGGCCAAGAGTTTTTTGGCCTCCTCGACGTTCAGGCGATAGCCCGGGTCCGGCAGGCGCGCCGCCAGGCCCAGAGGCAGAGGGCGCTGGTTGATCAGGCCGTAGTGCGGCATCACCGTCTGGTTGATGCCCTGGTAATCGATCAGCGAACGCACCGCTTTACGCACCCGAACATCCGCGAACATTGGCTGCTTCACGCTCAGAGCGACGTAATACAAGGTGCCGCGCTGCAAGGTCTGGGTGCGTACCTTGGCGTTGCCTTGCAGGGCCTGGATGTCGGGCGCAGACATGCCTTTGGCAATGTCCAGGTCCCCGCGCTCGATCATCAGCCGCAACGACTGAGACTCGGTCATGTTGCGCATAACGATACGCTTGAGCTTGGCCGGACCACCCCAGTAACCGTCGAAGCGGGTCATCAGGATCACGTCGTTGGCACGCCAGTCGTTGAGCACAAAAGCGCCGCTGCCGGCGGCGTGAGTCACCAGCCAGGCGGCGCCCATATCGTTGTTCTTCTGATGTTCGAGCACGGTTTTACGGTCGAGGATAAATGCGCTGGGCGAAGTCGCCAAGGTATTGAGCACCAGCAGCGGGTCAGTCGGCCGTGGCAGCTCGATGACAAACGTGTTGGGGTCAGTGGCACGCATGTAGCGCTCGACATTTTCAGCACTGAACCCATAAGCCTTCCATGTGGAGGCCAGCGCCAGGTTCAGTTTGAGCACCCGATGCAGCGACCAGGCAACGTCTTCAGCGCTCAACAGGTTGCCGGACTGGAATTTCACATCAGTGCGCAGATTGAAGGTCAGGGTCTTGCGGTCATCACTGACCTGCCAACGTTCGGCCAGAGCGGGTACCAGTTGGTCCGGCTTGGCCACGTCCTGCACCAGCAACATGTCGTAGAGGTTGGCATTGATCTCCGACACATCCAGCCCGGTGGCCGCCGCGGGATCCAAAGACAACAGATTGATCATGCTCATGCCGACAATCAACTGATCGGCCGGAGTCTTGGCATGCGCAACAGACACTGCACCAACCACCAGGGTCGCCGCCAGCACCCGCGCCCACAGCGAAGGAAGAATGCTCATAGTAAAAACGCCTTTCTTATATTTATAGGGCTCTTGGGCTTCCCGACGAGCGTCGGGAACCCTGTGTTCATATCAAAAGCGGTTGAGTGTGTTGGCCTCGACAAACTCGAAATCGATGTCCTCGCCCAAGCCCGGCAGGTCAGACAGATGAACAAACCCATCACTGTCCATCGGATCCACCAGGCGCTTGAGGTAAGCCGGAACTTCGTCGTAGTCCAGGTACGGGTGCAGCAATCCACGCTCGTACCAGGTGCAGTTTTTGATCGCACCGACCACGGCCAGATTGGCCGCGCCGTTGCCATGGATTTCGCAATCCATACCGAAGGATTCAGCCATATGCGCCACCTTCAGGCAGGGTGCAATACCGCCGACGCCGGCCACACCGGCACGCAAGATGTCACAGACATCATTCTTCACCCAGCTGGCACGGCTCAAGTGTTTGCCGGCCAGGGTTTCCGGCCCCAGCACCGGGATGTCCAACTGGCCCGCCAGCCATGCATAGGACTCAGCCGAGTCTTCCATCATGGGCTCTTCGAACCAGGCGAAATCGAGCTTTTGCAACTCGCGACCGATAAACAAGGCGTCCGTGCGGCTGTACCAGTGATAGCCGTCAAGCATCAGCGCGATGTCCGGACCGACCGCCTCGCGCACCGCGGCACAGGCTTTAACGTCAATGCGCGGGCTCGGCGCGAATGACACGGGCGGCATCCAGGTGTGCAACTTGATCGCCTTGTAGCCGCGCTTGACCAGGGTTTCGGCAAAGCGCCCGTAGTCTTCGGGTGTTGCCAGGCCACCCGGCAATTCATCACCGCACATGGTTGAACCGTAAGCCGGCACCTTGTCGCGAAAACCGCCGATCAGTTTGTGCACCGGCACGCCCAGCTTGCGCCCGGCCCAATCCCACAATGCCTGCTCCACCAGGGCCAGGGCGCGGTCAGTCAACTGACTGGCGCTGCCACGCTGCCAGTGCACCAAGTCGTGCCAGATCTTTTCCCGATCAAAAGCGTTCTGCCCCACCAGCACCTTGCGCACAAAACCATCGAGCACATAAGGACGGATCAATTCCGGCGCCCCAAAGGCATAACCCTCGCCGCCCTCCTCGGTCTGAATGCGCAACAGGGCCATCTTGGCCGGGGCGACTTCGCCGGGATGGGCGTGGCCGGCACTGTCTACTGCGCGGCGAGTCGGGTAGGAAAATACCTGGACATTGACTGCGGTAATTCTCATGGACGTCTTTAGCCTTCTTATTGATTTGTGACAGGAGCGTCGTCTGCTGAGATCGATCATATGTCATCGTACAACATTTGAAAAGACACCTAAAACTCCTCGCAAATCCTCAACACGCCCGTACAAACCCCCTAAAAACCTCACTCAAAGAGACAATTCCAAATAACTTGATTTACCAAATACCCCCTATTCACTGGATGTAATTGTAACTAAGTATTTCAAAATGACTGATAACACGTAGACCACGATCAAGTCATACGATAACGTATGTCGGCGCGCAAAATGTAACAAGGTCGTAACAACTCGCGGTCGATAGACCGGCGGAAACCCCAACAAAAACAATAAAAGAAGACCGTATGAACACCACCCTACGCACGCTTTTGACTCTCGCCACCCTCAGCCTGCCCTTCTGCGTCAGTGCCGATTCCGCCAGCATCAACTACCGCCATCAATTCACCGAAGACGACAGCGCCCACGCTGATCGAATCAAGCTCGGCTACCGCATGGATAACGGTTTAGGGTTCGAGGGGGAATTGAAATACCGCACGGCCGGCGATCGCAAAGATGTCGCCTACGACAACATGATCAACAACGGCCACGAGTTCACAGTCAGCTACAACTACAAGCTCAGCCCGCAATCGACGTTGACGCCTGCCTTCCAGATGGACAGCTCGAAGGACTCAACGACCTACAAGTTCGGCCTCAAGTACCACTACAAGATCAACGATGCTTTCTACGTCGCCACTCGCTACCGGCTGGACGCGAAGAAGCTCGACCGTGATCAGATCAATGAGGACTTGCCTGATCGGATCAAGGACAACCAGAACACCAATCGCTTCGAAGGTTGGCTGGGCTATACCCCGGCCAGCAAATGGGCCTTTGAGTACCAGTACATCTACTTCAAGACCGACTACATCCGCTACGACAACAAGAAGAGCGACTACGAACAGAACATGATCGTCAAATACAAGCTGACCAAGGAATGGGCACCGTTCATGGAGATCGGTGACGTCAAAGTCAACTCCACCAGCGAAGATCGCCAGGCACGCTGGCGCCTGGGGGTCCAGTACAACTTTATGTAACGCCCACCCCTGCGTGGCACTGCTTGAGGGATTGCCGCGCAGGCTTACTTTCCACCGATACGGAAGATTCAGTGTGACTACAGCCAAACCCTTCAACCGCATTCTGCTGACCGGTGCCGCCGGTGGCCTGGGGCAAATCCTGCGAGAAACCTTGCAGGCCCACGCCAATATCGTGCGCGCGTCCGACATCAGCCCCATGACACCCAGTGCCGGCGATCATGAGGAAGTCATTCATTGCAACCTGGCCGACAAAGCAGAGGTTCATACCCTGGCAGAGGATGTCGACGCCATCATCCACCTGGGCGGGATATCTGTTGAGCGGGCTTTTGAAGAGATTCTCGACGCTAACATTCGCGGCACGTTTCATATTTATGAGGCGGCGCGCAAACATCGGATCAAGCGTGTGGTGTTCGCCAGCTCCAATCACGTCACCGGCTTTCATCGTCAGGATCAGGAGCTGGATACTCACAGCGAGCGCCGACCGGATGGCTATTACGCCTTGTCCAAATCCTATGGCGAAGACATGGCCACCTTTTATTTCGAGCGCTACGGCATTGAAACAGTCAGCTTGCGTATCGGTTCTTCATTTGCAGAGCCGCGCAATCGACGGATGATGTCCACCTGGTTGAGCTACCGGGACCTGGGGCAACTGATGGAGCGCGCACTGCTGGCTCGCGATGTGGGGCATACCGTGGTGTACGGCGTTTCTGCCAACCGCAATACTTGGTGGAACAATCGTCACGCTGCGCACCTGGGCTTTATCCCGCAGGACAGTTCGGAAGCGTTTCGCGAAAAAATCGAACGACAACCTGAGCCCGGAGCAAGTGATCCCGACCGCCTGTTCCAGGGTGGAGCTTTCACGGCGGCCGGGCCATTTGAAAACGATTGAACCTTGCTCAGTCAGCGGGCGTTGCCGCTTCATAAGACCGGCGCATACGCTCGCGGCTGTTGGACAAATGCAAGCGCATGGCCGCGCGCGCCGCATCAGAGTCTCCTCGAGCGATCGCCTGGTAGATCGCTTCATGCTCGCGACTCAATCGCTCCACATAAGGCTCTTTACCGTTGTTGGCCTGGCGCGTGGAGTGCACCCGAGCGCGCGGGAGAATACTCACTTCAAGGTGCAGCATGATGTCAGTGAAGTAGCGGTTGCCAGTGGCCAGGGCAATCTGCTGGTGAAACTGAAAGTCAGCGGCCACTGCATACTCGGCACTGATGGCATTGGATTTGAGAATGTCGAGGGAGTCACGCATCAGTTGCAGTTGCTCATTCGTACGTCGGTGGCTGGCCAGGCCGGCAGCCTCCACCTCCAGACTTATGCGCAACTCAAGCACCGCCAAAACATCGCTCAACGTGACAATACTGGCCGGGTCGATTCGAAAGCCGCTCGGGCTCGGTATGTCACAGACAAAAGTGCCGATGCCATGGCGCGTTTCCACCAGGCCAGCAGCCTGCAAGCGGGAAATAGCCTCGCGCACCACGGTCCGGCTGACACCATGCGTTTGCATGACCTGAGACTCGGTGGGCAGCTTGGTCGCACGCGCAAATTCGCCCTCGTATATGCGTCGCGAAAGATCGGCGACCAACTCCTCAGCCATGCTACGGTGCTTTCGAGCACCGGGTTGGACGTTGTGGTAGTCCATTGGGAGCATTTATCTCGGTTTGCGAATGAGGACTCATAATAGCTCAAGCAGTTGTACGACAACATGCATCTCGCGTGATTCTGCTGCTTGGCCTTGCCCTGCTTGCTACCCGGTGACTAACTTGAGAGCGCCACGCTTACCCAGTAAACGACCTGCCCGTTTGATCAGGTTCAGAAGCCTCCTGCGACAATGAACACTCTACCGCCCTTCAAGCGTTCGTTTCAGTCGCCTGAGATGACTATTGACGATCAGCTTGTGGGCTGGTCCTACCGGCAACATGTAGATGCGCCCAAAAACGTTATGCGTTACGACAGATGATGTGATCGTGAACACACGATCTATGATCGAGAGGCAAATCATGACGTCCAGGTGCCTGTCGCGTTCGGTCAGAACCAGCATGTCGGGGGCGCTATGCTCTACCAAAAAGAAGTCCAGTCGCTCGCCCGCACACACTGTCTCTGCGCAATCGCCCGAAAACCCGCCGATCCGCCGCACACCAAATAACGAGGAAATCGTATCCCTCGCTCGGAAGGCAAGTCGCATGAGCAGCCCAGAATCGGCCGTTATGATGTTCCAGGCTTCAAGCGTAGTGATTTCAAAAGGGAGCGGGACCGCCCGACTGTCATAGTAATCAAGATCAGACAGTGCACACAGCGTGTGAACAGTTGATGTGGTAGCCAAACGTTATCTCCCTCAGTGGCTCGACTGCCATTTCCGATAAAACCGGAAGCCGATCATCAGCATCATGCCATGTCATGACGGCCCTAAAACATCCTCAACCTTTCAACTGAATATCTGCTGACCATGATCGGTCGGTATTCCCCCTTGTTGGACAATACTTTCAATACCCAAGTCGGGATTTTTATGAGGGTCATCACAAATATCACTGCTCGGCCACTTAAAAATGTTTACTTACGTTTGGGAATGATTATTATTAATTCACTCATTCGAGCCGACAGGGCCTGCGCCAGTGATACGAACCTCTCAGGTATTTTCCCGGCTACACGAAGGAAAAAACGTCTACGGCATGCTCAACTCTCTGCCTTCACCCCTGCTTTGCGAGATGCTCGCGTTTGCGGGCTATGACTTCGTAATTCTCGACCTTGAACACTTGCTGCGCTCCGAAGAAGACATCATGCATTGCGTCCGCGCTTGTGAGGCTGCCGGCATTTCGCCTTGGCTGCGCATACCGCAAGTGGACGAAAAACTGATCGGTCGGGCACTGGATGCCGGCATCGAAGCCATTGTGCTTTCACGGACCGAAAGTGCTGCGCAAGTTCAGCGTGCCATCGAGGCGGCCTTCTTCCCACCCCTGGGAAAACGTGGAATAACCGGCGGCCGTATCACCGGATTCGGTCGCCTACCCTTACCCGAATACATTGATCTGGCCAATCGCCAGACCCCGATTGTTCCGATGATCGAAAGCAGCGCCGGGGTCGACGCTCTCGGCGAGATTCTACAGCTGCCGGGGGTCGGTATGATCATGGAAGGCGCGTTGGATCTAGCGCTCGATCTCAATCTGGGGCCCGACCCGCTCAATCCTCAAGTCTGGCAAACACTGCAATCCATGGCCGATGCCTGCCTTGGCAGCGGCATACCGTTCTGCGCCAATCCCCGCACGCCCGAACAGAATGCGCTATGGCGCGCTCGCGGGATCCGAAGCTTTCTGGCCGGTGAAGACCGAGGCTTGTTGCATAACGCATTGAAAGCCCGCCTGCATTCTCTCCAGCAGTAAAAACGAGCCAACGTAGTCCAAATGAAAACAACAATCTCACTGCATTTTTCACTCAGCCTGATCACATTGGGCATTTGCCACAGTGCCATGGCCGCCGATCAACCTGTCGAACTGTCCACCGGCCCCACCGGTAGCGTAATACTGGCGCCCGTGACGATTCAGGGGGACGTTCTCGGCACGGCCAGCGATCAGGAAGTGCGTACTTACGCCGGCAGCCGTAGCGTGATCGATTCCAGCGACCTGGAAAAAGCCAGCGCCCGCGGTCTGGACGATGCTCTGCAACGGGTACCGGGCGTCAAGATCTTTGACGAAACCGGTACCGGCGCCTTGCCACAGATTTCGGTACGCGGGCTGTATGAAAGTCGTAGCGGCCGGATTCAAGCCTTGTCGGACGGCATTCCACTGGCACTGGCACCCTACGGCCAGACGGGCCTGTCGCTGTTTCCAATGACCATGGCCACGGTCGACCGTATTGATATCGTGCGCGGGGGCGCCGCAGTGCAATACGGTCCGAACAACGTTGGCGGCGTGATCAACTTCATCAGCAAGCCGATTCCCCGCGAGTGGGAAACCACGCTGCAGGAGAAGATGACATTCAATGCTGGCGGGCGTCAGTTGTGGGACAGCTACCTGGGCACCGGCGGCTACCTGACCGACAACTTCGGCCTGCAACTGGACATCAACACCCTGAGTGGCGAATACGGTCGTGAGCACTCCGACACCGATGTGCAGAACTACCGTCTGCGTGGCCAATGGAACATCGATGATGATCGCGATCTGAGCTTCGGTATCCAGCGCTACAAGGCCGACATGGACCTGGCCGGAGCGCTCAGCGTGAAGGATTACAAGCATGACTCCCGGCAATCGACGCGTCCGCTGGACCACTTCGAGGGCGACACCAATCGCGTCTGGGGCACCTACACCCAGCGTCTGGGCGCCATGGGGCCATTCGACTCGGTAGAGTTCAGCTGGACCAACTTCGCCCACGACAGCTACCGCAACTTCGTGGTGGGCCTGCCGTTCACCCCGGACGGTACGGCAGCGACCAAACAGGATGGCCCACGCGACTTTAAAGTCTGGGGCACGGAGCCACGCATCAGCGCCACCATCGATGGCGACACGGTTGGCCAGACCTGGTTGCTGGGCGCTCGTTATGTCAGCGAAGACATCGACTACAAGGTCAACCGCCAGAGCATCGCTACCGGCAAGACGACGCCATTTCGGGACTGGAAGTTCGATGACGACGCCCGCGCGTTCTACTTGAGCAACGCCATCAGTCTGCTTGATCATCGCCTGACCATCACCCCCGGTGTGCGCTACGAAAACGCCCGCATGGATTACGGTGATGGCATCACCGGGTTCTCGCGCGAGAACAAATCGGAAGAATGGCTGCCTGGCCTGACAGTGGGTTATCAGGCGACCGACACCTGGTACGTCTATGCCAACGCCCAGAAGTCCCTGCGTCCACCGCAAGTCACACAGATCGTCAAGGAAGGCGATGTCGGCGCCGAACTGGCGTGGAACTACGAGACCGGCGTGCGCTACACCCCGTGGGACGGAATGCGCGTCGACTTCAATCTGTACCGCATCGATTTCGATGACCAGATCGCCTACAACGCCACGACCGACCGCTTCGACAACCTCGGAAGCACACGTCACCAGGGGTTCGAAACCGAGATTTTCTGGACGCCAGCAGCACTCCCTGACCTGGACCTGCACGCCAGCTATGCGTACCTCGATGCCAAGCAACGCAACGGCACATTCAAGAACAACGAAGTACCGTATTCCTCACGCAATCAGTTCACGGTAGACGGTCGTTACCGTTTTGCCGAGCACTGGACCTACAACCTTGATGGCCTGTACGTCAGCAGCGCTTACACCGATGCCGCCAACTCCCGCGATGAAGATGCCACTGCCAGCGTGGGTAAACTGCCTGCTTACTGGGTCTGGAACACCGCCATTGAGCGTGAGTTCAAGCTGAAGAACAAGAGCGTCCTGACCGCGTCCGCAGGCGTCAGCAACCTGTTCAACCGCGAGTACTACTTCCGCGGTATCGATACCAGTCCGTGGGGGCGTCAGCCCGCACCAGAGCGTTCGCTCACTCTAGGCGTCAACTACCGCTTCTAAACCGCGCACTTGCGCCCCTGTAAACCAGTTGCCCGATCCTGTGGGACGGGCAACTGCCGCCCCCAGGAAAACTGTCATGCAACGCCCATTCGTCATTCTTGCTCATGTCGCCCACCCTGCCATTCTCGAGGGTTTCCTGCCCGCCGCGCACAAATGCGGGTTGCCGATCGTGGTGATCACCGACCACGCTCAGGAACATCGGCGTTTGCTCGCCACCTCGCACATTTCGCCGCAAGAGCTGCACGTTATCGAATGTGATGTGTTCAATCCGCTAGCGGTCATCGAGACACTCAATAGTGAGGGCTTGCAACCCGTTGCCGTGTTTTCCAACAGCGATCACCTGCAGACCGCGACAGCGATAGTGGCCGAGGCATTCGAATGCCCTGGCAAGGACTGGCGGTTGTGTTATGCGGCGAAGAACAAGGCGGCCATGCGCGAGCGCATGCAGCGTCTAGGCTTGCCCGGCCCGTGGTTTCAGGTGCTCACATCGAACGCCAAACTGCCAACAGATGCGCCCTGGCCGGTGGTCGCCAAGCCTCGTGAAGGCGTCGCCAGCCTGGACGTCAAGCTGTGTCACAACGCCGCCGAACTGAGCGTTTACTGCGAGCAGTTCTGGCAGCAACAACCGGGCCGGGCACTGTTGCTGGAGGCGTACATGGAAGGCCCGCTGTTCACCCTCGAAACCCTGGGCGACGGGCACAACCTGCAAGTCATCGGCGGCTTCGACGTCACCCTGTCACCACCGCCGTATTTCGTAGAGCTTGCCGCACGCTGGGATGGACAACTCAGCCGCGCCCAGCGTGCCGCCGCGCTGGCTCAAGTAGCAGCGTTCGGGGTCGGTTTCGGTGTATGTCACAGTGAGTTCATTCTGACCGCTCAAGGCCCGGTACTGGTTGAGATCAACTATCGCAGCATCGGCGATGGTCGCGAGTTCCTGCTTGATCGGTTGCTGCCGCAGGGTTGGTTCGATCGTATCGTCGCGTTGCATTTGGGTGGCAGCCTGATCGACCCACAACCTGCGCAAGCCGAAGCCACCGTTCATTACCTTGTGGCCGACCGCTCGGGACGTCTGGACCACGCCAGCGCCAGCTTCAACGTCGAACGCGAGGGCCATTGGTGCGATTACCGTGCACTGCACACTACTGGCGACACCGTGACCATCAGCCATTCCAACAAGGACTACATCGGCGTACTGAGATTGATCGCGCCGGATGACGTGAGCCTCAAGGCGCAGCTGAATTCGAGCCTGAACGACCTGAAGTGGGTGGTGGTATGAGCCTGTATTCAGAGGGCACGGATCAGGCGTTCATTACTCGACGCATCATCGACTGCTGCCTGCGCGAGGACATCCGCGGGATCGTCAGTAAAGGAAATATTTGTCAGCTTACGGAAGACCTGAGCCAACACCTGCAGCATCAGCCCGATGCAAGCTGGCTGCGAATTGCTCATCTGGGCACCGACGAACTCTGGCTGCCGGTGGTCAAGGCATATCCCCTGCAGGACTGGATGGGTACGGGCGATACCTGGATCAAGGTGTCGCCGCAAAATCACGCCGAGGTTCAACACGGCTACCGGCTCTGGCTGGGTCACCTGAGCCACGGTCTGGACGAAGAAAGTCTGGCACTCTTCGCGGCGTATCTGAAAGAAGCCGATTGCGCCACCGAACACCGGGCCCTGTGCAATCAGGCGTTTCACCAGCATGCGCCCGCACTGAGCGACGCGATTGATTTGACGGACTGGTCGAAAAGGCTGCTGAGGATCGATCAACTGGCGAGTTACCTGGATCACCCGTTCTACCCAACGGCGCGGGCCAAAAGCGGCTTCGATGCCGCTGCGCTCAAAGGCTACGCGCCGGAGTTTGCACCACGCTTCGAACTCAACTGGTTGGCGATACCCAACAACGCCTTGACCCTGACCAGCTCGCAGCCACCGCACTGGCCGGATTTCGCCGAGGTCGGCTTGCCACCGGCCCTGCAAAACAGCCATTCATTACTGCCAGTACACCCACTGACCTGGGGCGAACTGGAGCAGTTCGGCCTGCCTGAAGGCACATTCAAGGCGCCACGTACCGCCATGCAGGTCGAGCCTACGCTGTCCGTGCGCACGGTGATCTGCACCCATCAACCTCAATACCACATCAAACTGCCGTTGCTGGTCAGCACGCTCGGTGCGCGCAATTTGCGCCTGATAAAACCCAGTACGCTATACGACGGTCACTGGTTCCAGACCACCCTGCAGGCGTTGGCCAAGCGCGACCCGGCATTGACGTCACGTTATCTGCACGTCGACGAAAAACACGGCGGTCATGCCGCTGAGAGCCGTCACCTGGCCTATATCGTGCGTCATTACCCGACGGGGCTGGAGAACACCACACTGGTGCCTGTCGCCGCACTGGCCAGCCCACTTGCCGATGGCCGTCTGTTCCTCGAACAACTGGTCGAGCGTTTCTATGCAGGTTCGCTGCAACACTGGCTGGGCGATTATCTCGATCTGTTGCTGCAGGTCCATCTGCGACTGTGGCTTCATTACGGCATCGCGCTGGAGGCCAACCAGCAGAACGCCGTATTGATGTTCGAACAAGGTCAACCATTACGCTTGCTGATGAAGGACAACGACGCCGCTCGCCTGTGGCCTCAGCGTTTTTCGGCTACCTGCCCGGATCTCGCTGACCTGCCGGCAGCCTTGCGGGACGAGCGCATTCGCGTCGACAGCAGCCAACCGCTCGCCGAGATGTTCTGCACCATTACCTTGCAGTTGAACATCGTAGCGGTCCTGGAAGCGATAGCGACCGCAGGCCTGGCCTCTCGATCCACCCTGTACGGCACGTTGCGTCAGCGTCTCATGAGCTGTCTGCAACAACTCGAAGCAGAAGGCATCGACTGTCACGACGCTCGCCGATGGTTGCTCGACAGCCCGAAACTGCCGGTCAAATACCTGCTCAGCGCCGGCAGCCTGTTCAGCAAGGCGCATTCCGGCGCCAGCGATATCAATAAGTTCTATGGCTACAGCGCAGTGAACTTCCTGCTGGAGGACGCTCCATGCAACGGCGTCTGATCACCAGCGTCTTGCTGGGGCATTACCTGTCGGCTTTTACGGCGCTGGGTATTCCGTTGTACCTGCCACGCATCCTCGCCGACCTCGCGCCTGATACACCCGGCTGGGCCATCGGTGTGCTGTTCGTACTGCCGACCCTCTGCACCGCACTGGCAGCGCCGATATGGGGACGCTGGGCCGATCGCAACGGTTGTCGCCTGTCGTTACTGCGTGCGCATGCCGGACTGTTTGCGGGTTTTCTGCTGGCAGGCTTCAGCCCTAATCTAACGGTGTTTGTCCTGGCGTTGATCATCCAGGGCACCTTCGGCGGTGCAATGGCGGCGTCCAACGCCTACCTATCGACCCAGTTCAAGGGCGGCGATTTGTCCCGTGCCCTGAACTGGACGCAGTATTCGGCACGCCTGGCGATGATCAGCGGCCCAATCCTCCTGGGGCTACTGACCGCGCACGGTTTGGGATTAAGCCTGTATCGCTATCTGGCCTGGTTACCGCTGCTGGCCTTCGTACTTATCCTGCCGCTGCCCAAGGACGCCCCCAAACATGCCTTGGTTAACAAAAAAGCAGACGCATTGGGCGAGCTGCCAGAAGACATGCCGCGGCTACTGGCGGTGCAGTTTCTGTTCAGCTTCGCGATGGTTGTCACGTTCCCTTACTTCGTGCCTTTCGGCGAGCAACTGAACATTGGCAACGATGCCTTGATCGGCGTGCTCTACAGCCTGCCGCACCTGGTTTACCTGCTGGCCCTGCCCTGGGTTCAAAAACATCAGGGCAACCTGCTGTTGCCGGGGCTCGCACTGCTGGCAATCAGTAACGCCCTGCAATTCTGGAGCGTGCAGGCCGAGCCGCTGTTCGCTCTGCGTCTGCTGAGCGGAGCCGGCATGCTGCTCAGTTTTGTCGGGCTACACCGCTGCCTGAGCCAGCGCAGTCGCAAAGGCAGCGCCGGTCGCCTGTTTGGCTGGTTCGACTCCAGCGGAAAATGGGCCGGCACCGCTGCCGGCGTCACCGCCGCGCTGGTCAGCCAGACCTGTGGCATCGCCTCCCCCTTTCTCGTTGCGTGCCTGGCGGCCATGGCAGCCATGGTGCTCGCACGCCCTTTATTGATGACTTCTCGAGAGATTTCGGCATGACGCTCACCCTGAATACCGCCTCGCTGAACACCGTCTCCCTGCATGACCATGCCCTCGATGGTGAGGCCGAGCGACATGCCATCGAGTGCCTGCTCAATTGTTATTTGCGTGAATACGCATTGCCACGCAACGAAGCGAACCTGAACTATCAAGCACAGGATCTGCCGATGAGCCTGCGTCAGGCCAACGTTCGCTGCATCAGCATTCGCCTGCCCAGTGGCCGATTGGTCGTACGCATCGACCGCAGTAGTCTACTGGGTCGTTGCCATTACATCAGCGCCCCCTATTTCAAAGGCAACAACCAGAGCTGGCGACCGTTAAGTGCCACCGAACTGGCACGCCTGCTCTGTACTCCGCTGAGTGAGGTCGAGCGCGTCGGCGAGATGCTGCAACAGGTCGCCAACAGCCTGCAGATCACCCGCATCTTTTTGCGTCATTCCCGACCGGCCAACGACACAGCCGACAGCTTGCTGGCGTCCGAGCAACACCAACTGTGGGGCCACGCCCTGCATCCGACGCCAAAAAGTCGCGAGGGCATTTCCCATGATGACTTGCTGGCCTGCTCGCCGGAAGTCGGAGCACGCTTTCAACTGCACTGGTTCAAGGTCGACCCGACGCTGATTCGTCATCAGGGCGAGGATCCGCGCAGTACGCTGCACCAACTGTCAGGACGCGACGATGCCTATCCGTGTCACCCCTGGGAAGTCGCCCGCGTACTGGCCGACCCGCTGGTACAGCGTGCGCAACAACAGGGTTTGATCGAATACCTCGGCCCCCTGGGTCAGGCCATGTACCCGACGTCGTCGGTACGCACGCTCTACCATCCGCAGATGGCCTATTTCATGAAGTTCTCGATGCACGTGCGCCTGACTAACTGCGTGCGCAAGAATGCCTGGTATGAACTGGACAGCGCCGTCGCCCTCACCCGCCTGCTCCGCCCGATCATGGGCGAGTTGGCGACGCAACAACCCGGCTTCATGTTGATGCCCGAGCCCAGCGCCACCAGCCTGGACCTTAGTGCCCTGGGTACGCTGGAGGAGGCCCGAGAAGTCACCGAATGCTTCGGTATCGTTTACCGGGAAAATCTCCCCCTCGCTGACCGCGAGCGGTATCAGCCGCAAGTGGCAATGGCACTGTTTACCTGGGATCAACAAGGGCACAGTGTTTGCCGCACACAGGTACAGCGTTACGCCGACAGTTGCGGTTTGACCATTGAGGAGGCCACGCTGAACTGGCTGGATGCCTATGCCGGCCAGATGCTCGGCGGCGTGCTGTATTGCCTGTTCCGTCAAGGTGTCGCGCTGGAGCCGCATTTACAGAACACCGTCATTGGCTTCACTGAAAACGGGTTGCCCAGCCAGGTCTGGATTCGTGACTTGGAAGGCACCAAGCTGGTCCCCGAAGTCTGGCCCGCCGAACGCCTAAGTACGCTGGATGAACGCACCCGCAGCTCGGTGTACTACAGCGCGCAGAAGGCATGGCAACGCGTGGGGTACTGCGCACTGGTGAACAACCTCGGCGAGGCGATCTTCCACCTGGCCAACGGCAGTGACTCGCTGGAACAACAATTGTGGTGGCGAATCGGTGACCTGCTGCACGCGCAATCCACACGTCTGGGTCATCCGGCAGAACTGCGTGAGCTGTGCGCCGGCGCGCCCTTCCCCAGCAAGGAAAACTTCATGACGCGCCTGATGATGCGCGCCGACCGCGAGGCCGGTTACACCTTACTGCCCAGCCCGCTGGCGATGATTGAAAAGAGGAAACACGCATGAGCCTTCCTGTCACCGTCACCCAACGTATCGAGCAGCTCAAGGCTGAGCACGACGCACCCTTGTGTGCCTACGTCTACGACCTGCCCGCCCTTGAACGGCACGTAAAGGCGATGCGTCAGGTGTTGCCGGAAAACTGCGAATTATTCTATGCGGCCAAGGCGAATCCGGAAGCCCTGGTGCTGAAAACCCTGGCACCGTGGGTGGACGGTTTCGAGGCGGCCTCTGGCGGCGAACTGACGTGGCTGCATGAGCAATGCCCCGACCAGCCGCTGATCTTTGGTGGTCCCGGCAAGCTCGATCGCGAACTGGACATCGCGCTGCAGTACCGGATTTCAGCATTTCACGTGGAGAGCGTGACCGAGCTGCGCAGCCTGGCACGCATCGCCCGCGAACGCGGTACGCGGGCTCCGGTAATGCTGCGGCTGAATCTGAAGCTGGCCCAGGCCCCGCAAAGCCGATTGGTCATGGGCGGCAAACCCACACCGTTCGGCCTGGATGAAGAAGGTCTCGCAAGCGCCCTGCAGTTGTTGCGTGAAGAGCCGTCTCTGGAACTCAAGGGCCTGCACTTTCATCTGCTGTCGCATCAGTTGGATGTTGACGCACACCTTGAATTGATTCGCAGCTACTTCCTGACCTTCCGCCAGCTGTGTGCCGACCACAACCTGCAACTGCCACTATTGAATGTCGGCGGAGGCATGGGCATCAACTATCAGGACGAAGCGCAGTCCTTCGACTGGCCACGGTTTTGTCAGGGCTTGAAAACGTTGATCCGTGAGCACGACATGGGCACGACCCGCGTGCGTTTCGAGATCGGCCGTTTCATCAGCGCGGCGTGTGGCTACTACGTTATGCAGGTACTGGACATCAAAAGCAGCCACGGCGAGTTTTTTGCCATCGGACGCGGTGGTACTCATCACTTCCGCACGCCTGCGGCGCAAGGGCACGACCATCCGTTCAGGGTACTGCGAGGCTCCCAGCCGGCCCAGATCAGCGATCAGTCCGTCACGCTGGTGGGTCAGTTGTGCACGCCAAAGGACGTTCTTGCCAGGCAGCAACCAGTGGCGCAGCTGGCGATTGGTGACCTGCTTGTGTTCACCCTCGCAGGCGCCTATGCCTGGAACATCTCGCACCAGAACTTCCTGATGCACGAACCACCGTTGAAGGTTTTTATCGAGGGCTGATTCCACACCCTATCGATGAAGACAAACCCGAACAAACCCGTGAGCAGGTGATTTTTTGTTGTTGCTGAAACGTTTCATCAACGGTATACAAGCTAAACAACTCCAAAAAAGGCATCGCTCATGAAATTACTGCGCCCCCTTATTGCGTTCTGCGGTGTGGCTGCTACCACCCAGGCACTGGCCTGGGACTATGTATTGCTCGACACCGGCAAGGCCGCACAAGCGTTCAAAATCAGCAGCGCCGAGCTGGGAATCGATACCCAACAGCCCTTTACTGTGTCCCTGCGCAACTTGCATGGCGGTCGCCAGGAAGGCGTCAGCGTGATTGATATCGACAACGGTACGCTCAAACTCTCGGTTGTTCCGACCCGCGGCATGAACGTGCTCAAGGCGTCGGTTGGGGACGTGCGGATGGGCTGGGATTCACCGGTTCAGGAAGTGGTCAACCCGGCGTTTATCGAACTCAATGGGCGTGACGGCCTGGGCTGGCTGGAAGGTTTCAACGAATTGGTCGCCCGCTGTGGCTATGAGTGGGTCGGCCACCCCGGTGTAGACAACGGTGAAATGCTTACCCTGCATGGCCGCGCCGCGAATATCCCGGCCAGCAAAGTGACGCTGCATATCGATGAAAAGCCGCCGTATGCCATCCACCTCCGCGGCGAGCTTAAGGAGCAGGCGTTCAAGAAGGTCGACTTCAGCGTCGCCACCGAGCTGGTCACCGTGCCGGGCAGCAGCCGTTTCGATTTGAACGATACACTGACCAACAACGGTGACTACACCAAGGAATACCAGGCGTTGTACCACAGCAACTTCAGTACGCCGTTCCTGGAAGAAGGTGCGCGCTTCGTCGCGCCGGTCAAACAGGTCTCACCGTTCAACGACAAGGCCAAAGGCGACCTGAAGACCTGGGATATTTACCGTGGTCCGACCCGCGACTACGACGAAACCGTCTACAACGTGGTGCCCTACGCCGACGCCAAGGGCCAGACTTTAACGGTGCTGCACAACAAAGCCGGCAGCCTCGGTGTCTCGGTGGGCTTCAACACCCAGACCTTGCCGGTGTTCTCGTTGTGGAAAAACACCGACACCCAGGGCCAGGGCTACGTCACCGGCCTGGAACCGGGCACCAGTTTCTCCTACAACCGTCGCTACCAACGGCCGCTGAATCTGGTGCCGAAGATCGGCGCCAAGGAAACTCGCCAGTTCAACATCAGCTACAGCTTGCTCGTCGACAAGGCCGGAGTCGATCAAGCGATTGCACAGGTCAAACAGATTCAGCAGGGCCGCACGACTGAAGTGCGGGACACTCCGTTGGTGGACCTGAGCCGCTGACTGATTGTTGAGTGAAAACCGGTAAGGCACCGGCAATGCTTTACCGGGAAACACGTTAGAGAACGCGGTGAAGCCCCGTCTCACCGATTATGCGCGTCACTACCGGCAAGAACCGCTCAGTTATTGGCTCCCGACCACACCGATGATCCGCGGCCCAATCTTCAACTGCATGCAAATCATCCGAAAACCCGGCATCGACCATGACCTCCCCAATCGGGTAAACCCGTGGTAAACGCATAATGTGATTGCGTAGACATTGTGGGAATAACGGCTGGGCTCTGAGCCATGATGACCCAGGCTGTCACAATTCATCTGCTAGGGTCAGTTGGGTTAGATGGGATTGGCCCATACCCTGCAGGGAGCAAACAATGAAAGCCTTAAGCATTCCGATGATTTGCAATCGCATTGCAGTACAAGCGCCCTACTTCGCCTTTACTACGTTGGAAGGCGAGAACCAGACGATTCGTGGCGAATTCATACCCGAACAAGACACGGGATATGAAACGGGTCCTGTCGCGGTGGCCGAACTCGGTCGGCACTTGGCGATACTCGGCTCCTGCGCGGCGGTCATCCTGGGCACCGAAGAGAAAACCTATTATTTAGCGTCAAAAGGCCGGTTAAGCTTGTTTGGTAAACCCCAGCCCAGGGGCGAAGGTAAATATCATGCTACTGCGCAAGTCATTGCTCAGGACAAACGGACATTAAAAGTGCATGCGGTCGCGTCGGATGGCGTACCGTTCGCTCATCTCGATTGTGAATACACCATTTTATCCGATGCATTATTTTCAAAGACTTTCAGAAACTATCATTCAGCGCCTGTTCCCGTCCCAACGGTATCGCCTTATACGCAACCCATTGCTCTTGAATACGAAACCTCTCATGACCTCACCTTGACGGCGCGCAGCCAACCCTTGACGCCAGGTTGTTTCTCCGGCCATTTTGTTGAGTATCCAACTTGGCCCGTTGCAATCATTGCAGATACTGTTTCGCAGGTCATGAGTCGGTTATTGCACGATATTCTGGGAGAGCGTGTCCATTATCGAGTTGCTCATTTTGACGTTCAGGCATTGCGTCTTATCTCGGCATCAGATCCGCTGATTTTTCGTGTTGAATGTACCGTGGCGTCTAAGCTGCTCTCTCGCTATATGTTTTCTGCGCAGGTGAGTCGAGGAGATGTTGTGGCGGCGACGATGGAAATGGAAGTGTATGTCTGAAAAAGGTGCGTATCACGATAGCGTACTGCCAGATGGCGAGATTTAGCATAAAGTTGTTGGCTGGGTTAACTGGCGCGGCGACGGCCTGTAACCCTTGCCTGACCTTATTTTTGTGGATATGGCAATGACCCAAGAGCAGGTCCAGGCTATTTCTCAAAAAATCATAAGCGATATCAAGAACGCCAAGACCAAGTAATGCAATCCTAGCGAACAAGCCCGTCGACCCGAAAGAGGAGACGGGCTGGCGGGATATGCGACAGAAACCGGGAACGGCAGGCTTATGCGGAGCAGGTAATCTTTATGCTAGATAATGGATTGTGGGTTTAGGAAGAAGACGAATACGCAGTGCGTGTAATGACGTTGTCTATGCCCCCCCGCTAGACCCAGGATGAACATCCTGTATAGGCAACTATCTCATTTATCAGTGGCCTGCTGGAGCACCTATGTTAACAAGGGTATTTTTCGCTCATGCAGGCTTGTTGCTATCCGTCTTTAACTTTTCTCTGCTGTACTCAGCCAATGCTTTTTCATTGCGCCACTGACGGCGTAAAGAACGGATTTTCTGAATCGCGCGCTTAGTGGTATTGATCCAGCCAGTGGGTCTGGGGTCTGCCAACATACTGAGTGCCCGAGCATAATCCAGTGCCAGGCCGGGAGTCCAGGCCATGGTTTGCGCACGCTTTCGGATTTGAATGGCAACCCATAACTCCGGCGTGGTGAATATTTTCCCCAGAATACGATATAGACCGTAATGCCCCCAGATACGCCCTACCGCCCCTTCCAGAGCGGCTTCAAGAACTAGCGTTACGCTACTGGAGCAATTGCGATTGGTGAGATTATAGGTCGTATCCTTACTATATTCTTCCCAAAAGTTACGCAAGCGCTGTTGGTCATAATTACGTATTCGTACTTTAACGGTAGAAGGGCACCATTTCTGCGATTCCGTGAGGTAATCGGACTGGAACTCTCCCGGCATATTATTATCTTCGGTGGCTCGCAACATGCGCATGAACTCGTCAGGTGAGTGGTCGATATCCTCCGCTGGGTATAGGCTAACATATAGGCCATCCGGTGCTTCCAGTGCGGCATGCCCCGTTGAGATCACCCCATTCTTATCCACTGCAGCTATGTAACGTTCTATCAATGGACGGTGCACAACTTCAGCATTAGCCACACCGGTCGGTGTCCATATATGCACAATAAGGCTCGGAACATTTTCTTCTGGAGGACCTTCCCACTCTGTTTGCGCTTTGCCACTTTGCTGAGGAGGCGGCATATGAATATCAACACTTAGCGCAGGATTAGATACCAGCCGGCGGACTCGGCCAGAGACAAGTAACATATTCCAGCCAGCAAAAAATAATCCCAATCCGAGGCAGTAGGGTACGGTGCCGATATAATTTGTCGGGTAGGGTTGATAGAAAAAGATAGCCAAAGCGATCTCGACCCCTCCTCCGAATATTGCAATACGCCAGGTACGGTAGCGGACAACATAAGCGGAAATAATCTGCAGCAATCCATCCGCTAAAAACAGAGTGCCAAATATCATCGAAAGAATAAAGTTTCCGTGGTGATGGCCAGCCAGAATCAATGATGCTGCGATCACAAAAGAGAAACCTTTCAGGTACCGAAGTTTTCGTTGTCCGCCAATCCCGCTGCGAGCGACGATCAACGTCGCACTGCCCTCAATCAACAGCAACCATGCGAAGGGGTTTATCGGAAAATACAACGCGTCATCAAGCGCATCGATGAACACTACGCCCCCTAAAAGCATACCGACAACCCCAATGACTTTCAGGGTGCGCCAATATGAACGGAGATAATCCACACCTAATAAAAGTATGACCAGCCTGACCATTACACAACCCTCTCCATTAATATCAACCTATCAAGTCTGCAGCGCTCACTTCCAAACTTTACTTTTCCGTAGCAATAACAATAAAAACATCCCACAAAGTAGCGCAGCAAGGAAAGGTAAACCGTGAGTCGACAGCGACATCGCCATACCACCCAGAGCAGGCCCAAGCAAGGCCCCTACTCCCCATGCAATTGACATGGCTGCGTAAACTCCTGTCAATTCCCCTCCTTTAAACTGTTGCCCTACCAGAGTAATCATAACGGTGTAGATACCAACGAAGATGCCACCCCAGAAAAAAAGTAACGTATAGGCCAGCCAAAATTGCGTAAGCGCCAATGGCCATACCAAGGCACCCAGCGTTGAGAGTAGCGTCAATACCACCAATAAATTCTGACGATTTACTCTGTCCGCCAGCCAACCTATAGGCAGTTGCAACAAAATAGCCCCCAGCAACAATACCGAAATCAAAAGTGTAGCCTGGTGCTCTACCCAACCCAGACTCATTGCATATAGCACCAGCAAATTCATGCCTGCGGCCTCCAGTGCGCCGTTCAGTGCAGTGGCGGCCATAGCTAATGGAGCTAGTTGAAAAAAGCGCCAAAGAGAGAGTGATTTATCCTCTGCAAAGACTGTATGTTCCAATTGGGAGAACAGGATTATCACCGCCGCCATCAAGGTAATCAGGGCGCCAGCGATAAAGGCATTACTGTCTGAGCTGGAGTTCCAAGCAAGAATCACTGGCCCCAAGGCAAAGCCAAGTGAGAGGCTGGCTGTGTAGATTGCGATGGTTTTTGCCCTGGCGACTTCAACAGTCACCTGATTCAGCCAAGTCTCCGTCACGACGAGAATGATCTCGGCGAAGATCCCTAAGCCTAGGCGTAGAGCAAACCAGAAAACAATCGGGGTGAAGGGAAACAATAACAAGAGCACCAGGGTAGAAATCAGGGAGACAAATAGTAATGTTCGAGGGGGAACTCTTCGGCAGAGCGAGGGCAAGAAAGGTGCAATGATAAACACCCCTACAGCATGCATCGCCGCATTAAGGCCTACTGAGGTTTCGCTATAGCCCGCACTCGTCAACTTAAGGGCAATAAGTGGCGCACTCAGACCATAGGTAAGGCCAAATATCATCACCGCAATAATAACTTGAGCCTTGCTTCTCAACGTCCCCACCACCATAGTTGATATTACTCTTTATATTATAAGTTCTCTTGACCTGTTCTATGGGAAAAACAGAACGAATGACATCCTCAGTTATCTATCACATGATCAATGTATATTGACGTTGGACTCCATCTACGCTAGCCCAATTTCCTCATCGTGCAAGTTAATGAAAGCCACTTGGACGCGCGCGCCCTGAAAGACAGAGCACCGCTATCCTTTGGTAAAAGGGATAGGCAAACGACTCTGTGTATATGAACTGGACAAGGCCGAGGCATTGGCGTGAACGCTTACAACCTCAAGCGAGCAATTAGCGTGCTCGGAGCCCGCCAGTTGATGGCGCCAAGGGGCTGAAAGACCTTTTTTCGTCTATTGAGGGCTGGCCCTGGCCACATAACACGCGCCGCAACTGATCCTGCTGGACGTCTCGCTGCCGGATCTCGACGGGCTGAAGGTGCTGTAACCAGCATCCGCCGTAGGTGGCCACGAACGCCAGAGTGCTTGAATCAAGACCTGTGCAGGCCTACCCTGCACACGGAAAAATCACCCTCTGCGTCAGGAAGACCTTAAATGTGGGATGGTAGCGTTACCTTTGGCGACTCATGGGCCGGCTACATTGGCCGTGCGGATCAAAATACTGCCCACTCCCATGTCGCCATTCAACTGTGTATCGGTGTGCATCAGCCGGTCACCCTGGAGTTGCCCGGACAGTTGATGCGCGCGGCGGGGGTGATTATCGGCCCCAACGTCGAACACCGTGCGGTGGCCGACACTCATCCGGTGGCGTTTGTATATGTCAGCCCTGACACTGCCTTGGGCCGCGCGCTCAATGCATTGCTGCAAGACAACGGCGTCGCCCTGGCCAGTGAAGAATTGCTGGAATGCTTTCGCCGCGCCACATCCCTCCCGCACTTTGTCGACGGCCTTTCACGTTTGCTGGCGATTACACCTCCTATAGACCAGCGCCTCTACAAAGCCTTGAATATTCTGCGCCTGGACCGCGACGGACCCGGTTCCGTCAGCCGCGCCGCGAATGCAGTCGGCTTGTCCAGCCCGCGCTTGCGCTGCGTCGCGACTCACCAGATGGGGGTTTCCCTCTCCCAATGGATCATCTGGAACAAATTGGAGCGCGCCTCCAAATCCCTGGCAGGTGGTTCCACCTTATCGGACGCTGCGGCAGACGGCGGCTTCTCCGACCAGGCGCACCTGGCCCGCATGATGCGCCGCATGATTGGCATGACGCCGCGCACCGCAGCCAAGGTTTTGCGCAAGACAAGCGTTTCGTTCAAGACGCAGTGATATCAAAACGCCAATATCAATCGCCTCTTATTCGCAAAATCGTTAAGCGCTGATTGCCTCTGCCCAGAGCACCTCAGCGCCACCGAAAGTGAATACAAAAGTGTTCGCCCGGCGCCCCCGTGCCTGTGGTTCGGCGAAACGCACCGTTAACTCTTTCGATGAGTCCGCAGGAAGCGTCTTACATGTCAGAACAGCAAAAATTAACCATCCTTCTCACGGGAGGCTCAGGCGTACTGGGTGAGTCACTGATCGACTGCCTGGCGGATGACTTCCACCTGGTCTGCCTGGCGCGCAAAAGCCGCATCCGCCATTTGCGGGTGGAAGTGCTCAAGGGCGATATCTGCAGCCCTAAATTGGGATTGGCCGATGACGCATATGAAGCGCTGCTCAAGCGTGTTGACTGGGTGATTCACGCCGCAGCGGTGACCCGCCTGGATGGCGATATCGACCAGATATTCTCGGTGAACTACCTGGGCACCGAAAACGTCGTGACCTTTGTGCAGCAAGCCAAGGTGCCGCTCTATCACATCAGCACCGCCTTCACCCATCCCTGCGACTATTACGAAGGCGTACAAGCCGAAACGCCTTACGAGGTCGCCAAGCGTCAGGCCGAAACCCTGGTGCGATCGGCCGGTATTGACGTGTCGATCTTTCGTCCATCCATCATCATCGGCGACGCCGACAGCGGGCATATGCCCAACTTCCAGGGTTTTCATATGACCATGGGGCTGATGATGTCCGGATTGTTGCCCATCGTGCCCTGCCCGCCTGCCGGCTACATCGACTTGATCGCCCGGGACGTCGCGGCGCGGGCCATTGCCAACGCGTTGCGCCAACGCTTGATCGGCGAAGACTATTTTCTCACCAGCGGTCCGCAGGCCCTCGACCTCACCGACCTGCTGAACCTGATGTGCCAGTCCATGGAGGCCCAGGCACAACCGTTCACGCGGCCACGCTGCATGGCACCGGATATTTACGAACGGTTAATCCGCCCAGTGTTTTTACCGGCGCTGACCGGCAATATCCAGGCCGCACTGACCCGCGCCACCCAACTGTGCCGCTATGCCTGCCTGCGCACGCCGCTGCCCACGTCGTTGCCGCAGTTGCTCGGCGAGCCGGCGTTCAGTGCGCGCAATGTCAGCCGTGAGTTGTTGTTGTCGCTCAATCACCTGGCACCCAAGTTGGGTGCATTGACGCGCATGCTCAAACAGCCGGCGCCCCCCTCCACAGAAGCGAACGCGGCATGAACCCGATTGTCATCGAACCCGCGACCGACGTCGAACAGATCGGCCAATACTTGCGCCAGCACGTGAATTTGGGCTACGCACGCCTCGCCTCGCTGATGAACCTACCGACCGAGCAATCCAGCCGTGGCGTCTACATTTATGACAGCCAAGGGCGCCAGTACCTGGATGCCGGCGGCTACGGTGTGTTTTTCCTCGGACACGGCCACCCCGTGGTCGTCGAAGCCGTGACCCGGCAGCTGCAGCAAAACGCTCTGGCCAGCAAACTATTGCTCAACCCCCAACAGGCCTTCGCCGCGCAAGCGCTGGCCGCGCGCTGCCCCGGCAACCTGGACTATGTATTCTTTTGCAACTCCGGGGCCGAAGCCACCGAAGCCGGCTTGAAACTCGCGCGCCTTAATGGCTGCCGCCGCACGCTGTCGACCCTCGGCGGCTTCCACGGCAAGACCCTCGGCGCCCTCGCCGTCACCGGCCGCGAAAGCTACCGTGAGCCGTTCAGCGGGCTGCTCAGTGAAAGCGAGTTCGTACCATTCGGCGACAGCGCCGCGCTGGAACATCAGTTGCGCGCATCGTCGGACAAAGCCTGTGTGATCCTCGAACCGATCCAGGCCGAAGCCGGTGTGATCCTGCCGCCTGCGGGCTACCTCAGGCGCGTGCGCGAGCTGTGCGATCAATATGACGCAGTGCTGATTATCGATGAGATCCAGTCCGGCTTGGGTCGCACCGGCCACTGGTGGGCCTGCGACCAGGAACAGGTAGTGCCCGACATCATGCTGGTCGGCAAAAGCCTGTCCGGCGGCTGCGTACCGGTCAGCGCCATGGTTGCCAGCGCGGCGATCTACGCCCCCTTCAACCGCAACCCCACGGTGCATACAACCACCTTTGGTGCCAACCCGCTGGCCATGGCGGCCGTGCAAGCCACGCTACACGTGATCGAGCAAGAAAACCTGGTGGAGCGTGCCCGGCTGATGGGCCAGGACCTGCACGCCCGCTTCAATGCGCTGTTGCAGCAAATGGGCTTGGCCGAGCGCGTCAAGCTGCGCAGTGCGGGCTTGCTGCTGGGCTTTGAATTCACCGACGCCTCGATCGCCGCGAACATGGTCATGGCCCTGATCGAGCAGCGAATCATTGTGTGCCACTCACTCAACGACCATAGGGTCGTCAGGCTCACGCCTTCACCGTTGCTAACCGCCCAGGATTGCAATCGGTTGATCGAGGGTTTCGCCCAGGCGCTCGCTACCTCTATCCCATCCCTTTGAACGGAACTACCCCCATGCAAGCAGTCAATGTTCAGGCGCACATTCCCCATGCCTGCGCTGATGAAGTTTTTGCCGTGATCAGTGACTTCAGCAACTACGTCGAGCTCTGCAAATCGGTGCGCAATATCACCGTCAATAAAGTCAGCGAGTTGGTGTCGTTCACCTCTTGGGAAGTCAACTTCCACAGCGGCATTCTCAAGTGGCAAGAGCGCGATATGTTCAACCCCGCCACCCGGGAAATCCACTTCGAGCAAATGACCGGCGATGTCGATCACTTTTCGGGCACTTGGCACGTCCTGCCGGACGGCAAGGACGCGATCATTACGTTTGAATCGCGCTTTGACCTGGGCCTGCCGATGCTCGCGGACATGCTCGACCCTGTGGCCGAACAAGCCATTCGCGAAAACATTCATTCGATAATCTCCGGTTTGTTCCCGGCGAGCTACTTGAAGGCCTGAGCCATGTCACTGTCATTGTTGAATCGCTCGCGTGCCGCGCTCCACCAGTACGCCCCAGGTTTTGACGAGCGCCTCGCGGCCATCGTGCTCGCCGACCGTGAAGGGCCCCACAGCGAAGTCATCGCACTGTTCAAGGAATACGGCCCGGTAGGGTTGCTGGTCAGCCACGCAGCCGGTGGACTGGGTGCGAGTATTCTCGAGGCGGTGCATGTGCAGATCGCCCTGGGTGCCCGCTCACCCTCGCTGGCGGTAGCCAGCACCATGCACCAGTTTTCCGTGGCGAGCCTGTTAGCGCTCACCCAAAACGGCGGCGGCGCCGAAGGCCTTTTATTGGCCGCCGTCGCGCAAAAGCGCTTGCTGCTGTCCTCGGGGTTCGCCGAGGGCAATTCGGGGGCCGGCATCCTCGACTCGGCCATGCGGGCGGCACATACCCCTGAGGGCGTATTGCTCAGCGGCAGCAAAAAGCCCTGCTGCCTCGGGCGGTCGATGGACTTGCTCACCGCCAGCTACATTCGCCAAACCCCAGAGGGCGAAGAGCTGATGGTCGCGTTGATTCCCGCGAATGCACCGGGCATCAGCCGCTCCGCGTTCTGGCAGAACAGCGCCTTGGCCGCTGCCGAAAGCATCGAAGTGCGCCTCAATGAAGTCTTCGTTCCTGAACGCATGCTGTTTTCCGCCGGCTATACACACCAGCTAGGCGACGTGCAGACCGTTGGTTTTATCTGGTTCGAGCTGTTGATTTGTGCCTCCTACGTGGGTGCCTGCGCAGGCTTGGTCGAATCGGTAACAGACGCCGCACGCTGGACCGCCCACCACCGCGTGGACCTGGCAGCAGACCTGCAATTGGCGATCAGTGCGCTGGAAGGCGCGGCCCTGGATATTGAACGTAACCCACAGGACTTGCCAAACGTGCTGGCTCGTCTGCTGCTGGTGCGCTACGGCATCGAACAACGGCTTACTCAGCTCTCGGACCAGGCCCACGCCATGTTGGGCGGAATGGCGTTCATCACCAGCAACCAGAGTTCCACCGGATTGATGGCCTGTCGCGGCTTGCAGTTCCATCCCCCGGCGAAGATCTCAATGGCGACCAACCTCAATACTTACCTGTCTGACTCAACCTTCAGCATCACCGGAGCAAACTCATGAACCTGCTTGGAAAAACCATCGTGATCACCGGCACCGCACGCGGTCTGGGCTATGCGGCGGCCTGCAAGCTCAAGCAACAGGGCGCCACGGTGATCGGTCTGGATATCCTTGCGCCGCTAGAACCCGGCTTGCTGGATGCGTTTTATCAAGTCGACCTGGGCGACCGCAGCGCCTTGATGGCAGTGATCGACGCCATCAACATCGACTTCGGCGACATCGATATCCTGGTCAATAACGCCGGCATCCTGACCCTGGAACGCGGCGAAACCGGGGTCACCGATGAGGTTACCCGCGCGGTGGATATCAACCTGTTCGCGCCCTGGCAGCTGGTTTCAGGGTTCTTGCCGGGACTGCTGCGAAAGCGCGGCAAAGTGATCAACGTGTCGTCACTGTTCGCCTTGGTGAATGCGCCCTACGTGGCTGCGTACGCCGCCAGCAAACGTGCACTGAGCGCTTATTCGGACGTGCTGCGCATGCAATATCGCGGACACCTCGACGTGACCACGGTGTACCCGGGGTTCATCGACACGGCGATCCACTTACCGGCCCAACGGGTGGGGCTGTCGGTCAAGCGCCTGGTGACCTTCAAGTGGGGTGACAAGACCCTGCTGTCCCTGGAAGAAAAACTGGATGCCGCCGCCGCGGGCCTGGTTCGCGCCTGCCACAAAAATGGCTTGCGCAACCGTGGCCTGACCTTCATGGGCACGCTGGCGATGTACACCGCGCGCAGCGTGCCAAGCGTAGTCGACGCCTTTATTGCCCTGCGCCTGCGCACACTCACGCGTGGCGGTCACCTGGCACTTAAACCTGAACTGATCGAGTAAGCGGCTGAGAATGGCCAGACAACTGCACCCCAAGCCCTTGGTTCGCCTCGACCGCGCCTTGTTCAAGGCCCGGCCGGGAGAATCATTGCTAATCATCAGTTACGCCTTGAGCCTTTATCTGCTGCCACTCGCGCTGTTTGTATGGGTGGCGAACTCGGCGCCCACGCCGTGGGTGCTGTTGTGCTCACCGCTGGTGGTGCTGGCGGGATATGGGTTGTTTCTGCAAGCGATCCTCGGGCATGAAGGGTTCCACTTCAACTTGAGCGCGGATCCTATGCACAGTTGCTACCTGGCGATCGTCGCCAGTTCGTTGCTGCCGGGATTCTGTGTGACCGGTTACTTCGTCGACCACTGGCAACACCACCGCTACAGCAACACCGAGAAGGACCCGGACTACCGGCTCTTCTCGCGCTATCACACGTTGGCGAGCCGCATCACCCTGTCGCGTTTAATGGCCACCCTGAGCTATATGCGGGTTACCTGGCGCCTGGCGTTCGGGCCGCTGAGCAGTCCCTCGCCGCTGCCTTTAAGCGCGGCGCAGGTGCAACGGCTGGCCCGTTGCAATATCGCCTGCCAGGCCGGCTGGCTCGGGCTTTACGGGCTGGCCATGTGGTGGGTCAACGGGCTGCTTCTTGGGTTTTTCCTGAGCCTGGCGGTGGCGTTTCTGATCTCCGCGGTTAATGCCTATCAGGAACATGCTTTCAGCGCAGACCATGAACAGCCCCCGGCGCGTTCGCGAACCTCGTGCCTCAATACCTGGCTGCACGCCGGTTCGAATTTTCACCTGGAACACCACTTTTACCCCGCAGTTCCATGTTGGAGATTACCCAAGGTGCACCGCCAACTGCTGGACGCGGAGTGGTATGCGGACCGGCAACACCTACTGGAAAAGCACTTCGTAAGGTCTTTCAGGTATGCCTCCAGTCACCACCCATACCGTGGAAACACGGTGAACGACACACATCCTTAATTTCCCAATGGATTTCCCGCTTGAACCTTCAGGCCGCAGGAGCACATATGCCTTTTGATATCGATTGCCACATTGAAACCGAGCGCGAACAGCTGTTCGGCCACCCGCTGTTCGCGAACATCCGCACCGTTGAAGACGTACGCGCACTGATGGAGTTTCATGTGTTCGCCGTATGGGATTTCATGACACTGCTCAAGCGCATCCAGCGCGACCTCACCTGTGTGGAGTTGCCTTGGGTGCCGCCGGTACATATCACCGCTGCCCGTCTGATCAATGAAATCGTGGTCGGTGAAGAAACCGACGAGCACCCTGATGGCGGCTTTATAAGCCACCTGGACCTGTACCTCATGGCCATGGATGAAATCGGAGCCGACAGCACGGTGTTCCGCCGTTTCCTTGCCGACATTCAAGCCAAGGTCCCCCTGCCCCAGGCCCTCAACAACCGAGATATTCCACTGGCCGCCAAAGTGTTCATGTGCCAGACCCTCGATGTTGCACAACACGGCTCGACCGAAGCCGTACTGGCGTACTTCTTCTTTGGCCGTGAAGACATCATCCCCGACATGTTTGGCCGCCTGCTTTCGCAATGGTCAGTCAGTGAAAACGATGTGCCGATGCTTACGTATTACCTCAAGCGACACATCGAAATGGATGGTGACGATCACGGCCCCGCAGCCAAGCGCATCATCGCGGAAATCGTCACCACACCCGAGCAACACCTGCACATGGTCGAAAGCGCCAAGACCGCAATCAACTCACGGATTGACCTGTGGGATGGCGTGCATCAGTTCCTGCTGGAAAAGGCCCAGCCCATTCCGGACCGCACTGTGCGTGAGGTTGAACACAGTTTCTAAGCCCGCTTGAACACAGACGCGCAACACAGGGAGTACCACATGACCAAAGGCAAGCTGATAAAACTGACGCTGTGCGGCGTCGTGGTCGGGGGGTTGCTGCTGCTCGGCTGGCAACGCTGGCAGTATTCGAACACATACGTGAGCACCGACAATGCGGAACTCGATGGTGTGATCATTCCGGTGCGAGCCAAGCTTTCGGGTGTGGTGGTGAGCGTGCCGGTGATGGACAACGTCATGGTCCAAAGCGGTGATCTGTTGTTTCAGCTCCGCGACAGCGAATACAAATACCAGTTGGAGCAGCGCGAGGCACAATGGCAAGCATTGCTCGCCGCCGCCGGGCGCGGTGGTGGCCCAGGTGCGCTGGACAGCCAGATCCTCGGAGCAGTTGCCATGCGCCAGGCTGCGCAGGCGGCCATGGCTCAATCGAACGCCAACCTTGAGCAGGCGCGCAATGACTACCAGCGTGCCCGTCGACTGGGCGCTCAAGGGGTGTTGAGCACCCAGGACCTGGAACTGGCCAAGGCGCGTTTCGACGCCCTGAGCCATGCCCAGGAGGTAGCCCGCGGTAATGCCCAGGCCGCGGCACAAAGCACTTTGGCTAACAAGGCCGAGCTCAAAGTGCAGGACTATCGGATCGCGGCGGCGCAAGCCGAGCTGGAACAAGCCAGGATCAAGCTGCACGACGCCCGCCAGACCGCACCGATGCGCAGTATTGTCTCGAAAAAAGAGGTGGAGCCCGGCCAGTTCGTGGTCGCCGGCCAGAAGCTCTTGAGCCTGATCGCCACCGAGCCGCTGTGGATTACCGCCAACTTCAAGGAGACTCAAGTCGGCCGCGTGCGCGTCGGCCAGAACGCCAAGGTCACCGTGGATGCGTTCCCCGAGCATGCCTTTGAGGGCATCGTCGAAAGTGTGGCGCCGGCCACCGGGGCGAAGTTCTCATTGCTGCCCCAGGAGAATGCCACGGGTAACTTCACCAAGGTGGTGCAGCGCGTGCAGGTGCGCATTGCCCTCAAAGGCGTGCCGGATGACTACAAGCCGTTGTTGAGTCCCGGCATGAGTGCCTTTGTCGAAGTCGCCACGCAACACACTGGCAGCCAAACGTTATGAGGTCGGCGTACCTGATTGCGTTCACCGTCACGCTGGTGTCAATGATGGAGTTGCTCGACGTCACCATTGTCAACGTGGCTATTCCCAGCCTGATGGGAACCTACGGTGCGTCGGTCGATGAAATCTCCTGGGTCTCCACCGGCTACGTGGTGGCCAACGTAGTGATTCTGCCGGTCAGTGGCTGGCTGTCCGCATGGTTCGGGCGGCGCACTTACTACATCGTGTCCACGGCGGTGTTCGTGCTGGCGTCCCTGGGCTGCGCATTTTCCGCCGAACTCTGGCAACTGGTCGCGTTCCGGGTGCTGCAAGGCCTGGCGGGCGGCGGTTTGCTGGGGATCTCCCAGGCGATCATCTACGACGTTTTTCCCAAGGAAAAAGTCAGCAGCGGTATGGCGTTGTACGGCGTGGGGGTGATGATGGGGCCCACCTTGGGCCCGACTGTCGGTGGGTACCTGATCGACACCTTGTCATGGCACTGGATATTCCTGATCAACCTGCCGATCGGCGCGGTGGCCTTGCTGCTGTGCTGGCTGTGCATCACTGATTCGCCCAACGAGCAAAAACCCAGCAGCGTGGATTACAGCGGTTTCTGCCTATTGGCCCTGGGGGTCGGTAGCCTGCAGATCCTGCTGGAGCGCGGCGAGCATTGGGACTGGATGGAATCCAATTGGACCGTCGCCTGCCTGTTGCTCAGTTGCTTCAGCCTGGCGGGTTTCCTCTGGTGGGAACGGCGTGCGGCCAACCCTATCGTTAACCTCGCGCTGTTCAAGAACCGCGAGTTCCTGATGGGTTGCATCTGCGCGTTTTGCGTGGGCTTCGGGCTGTACAGCACCTTGTTCATGGTGCCGCTGTTCCTGCAGACGTTGTTGGCGCAAAGCGCCTACCAGAGCGGGTTGGTGATTTTCCCGGGAGCGGTGGCCAGCGCGATCAGTACGTTGCTGGTCGGCAAGCTGTCCCAGGAAAACAAGATCGACGAGCGCGTGTTCGTCACCGCAGGCATCGTCATGTACTGCTACGCCATGTACCTGCACACCCAGTTTACCCTCGACAGCAATCCCGACACGCTGTATTGGCCCTTGGTGATCCGCGGTCTGGGCCTGGGCATGATCTTCGTGCCACTGACCAACCTGGCCATGCGCCGCCTGCCGCTGACACTGATCTCCGGCGCCTCGGGCGTATTGAACCTGATGCGCCAATTGGGCGGCAGTGTCGGCATTGCCATCGCCGCCACGCTGCTCACGCGCTTCTCATGGGAGCGCTATCGCCTGCTCTCCGAACATGTGACCGAGTCGAGTCTCATCGCCAGCGGCTGGGGGGGCGTGGAATCCAACCCGCTGTTCCTGTCCCTGGGCGTGGAGAGCCGTCAACAAGCGCTAGCCCTGATGCCTTACCTGCAAACGCATGAACAAGCGCAAATGCTGGCGTTCAGCATGCTGTTCGGCATCTTGGGGGCGGTCATGTCCATCGGTATTCCCATGGTGCTGATGATGCGCAAAAGCACCCTCAGCCGATAAATTTTTCAGTGGAGCACACTCCCTTGCGTATTCCAGGGCTGCATCTCAAACCCAACTCTCTGCTCACTCCCGTTTGCTGGCTGGCACTCGCCTGCTGCCCGGCACAGGCGTCGGCAGAGGACTTGTACCAGCTGTACCAGAAAGCGCTGGCCCATGACATGAAGTTCGCCGCCGCACAGGCCCAACAATTGGCTACGGCGGAAAAAGAACCGCAAAGCCGCGCCAACCTGCTGCCGAACCTGTCCATCACCGGCGGCGCGGCCTGGGTCGATGCCGAGGATTCGTCCGACTACCATCGCAATCGCAATAACACTAATGCCTACGCGGTGGTCCTCACCCAGCCGCTACTGCGCTGGCAGAATGTAATCGCACATGACCAGAGCAAGCTGTTAATCAGTGCCAGTGAAGTGCAGACCGAACAGTCGCGACAAGACCTGATGCTGCGCGTCGCCCGCGCCTATTTCGATGTACTGCTCAACCGGGAGCTGTTGAATACCCGCACGCAACAGTTGCAAACGCTACTGAAGAGCCAGGATCGCAGCCGCCGTTTGCTGGCCGACGGCGCCGCCACCGCCAACGCGCTCGAACAGGTGCAAGCCCAGTACGACCAGGCTTTCTCCGAACAGATTGCCGCACGCGGCGCGCTTGACCTCGCCAATCAAGTCCTCACCCAATTGACCGCAGCCCAGGCGCGCCCATGGTCGGGCAAGGAGCCGCAGTTCAGCGTGCCGGTGCCCGCCGCTATCGATGATTGGGCCCACACCGCGCAACAAGGCAACCTCGCCGTGCAGGCGGCGCAGATTGCCCGGCACCTGGCCGAAATGGACATCGACAAGGAACGGGCCGGCCACTTGCCGACCCTTGATCTGATTGCCGCACATGGCCGCTTTGCCTCGGTCGGCGGTGATGTGTACGACGTCACGCTGCCGGAGAACCGCTATAACCAGACCGTGGTGGGGGTCAAACTGAGCGTCCCACTCTACGCAGGGGGCAGCACCAGCAGCCGCGTACGCGAAGCACACGCGCTGCTGAGCAAGGCGGTGGATGAGGTAGAAGATGCGAGCCGCAGAGCCGGGCTGATGGCGCGCCAGGCCTACCTGCAAGTGACCAGTGGGATGAGCCAATACCAGGCTCTCAAGCAGGCGCTGAAATCCAGCGAGGTCAACCTCGCCTCCGTGACCCACGGCTTCGAAGCCGGTTCGCGTATAAACACCGATGTGCTGGATGCCCAACAGAAAGTCATCGACACCCAGCAACGCCTGGCGCAGCAGCGCTATGCCATTCTGTTGGCCCAGTTGAACCTGTTGGCATCGACCGGCAACCTGAACGACGTGCGTCTACATGAAATCAGCAATTTGCTGAACTGAGGCTTGCTGACGCTCTGAGCGAAAGCCGTGGCGATCGAGGCGGTGAAACGGCTGCTCAGGGGCGATCGACAAACACGGGTATATTGACCAGATCCTGCAACTCCCAACCCTTGTGCGGTTCCTTGAGCACTGCGCAGATCACTCAAGCTACAGCGGGATCGGCCAATCCCTTCAGGAGTTGCTATCGGCTGTAATTTCAACCGATAGACGAAGGCTGGAGAAAGAATAGGCATACAGGTTCAGGTGTAAAGAAATCGGCCCGTTGTTGACTGCCGCGTTACGCTTTCTGGAGGGCCTATATCCCTGTGAGCGAGATGTCCGTGTCCATCTTCGCGTGACACACCGCCAGAATTTCATCCGCCAGCGCCGAGTCGTCAGGGCAGGCGCGCGATAACATGATCGCACCGACCCCGCGAGCCAGCAGATCAATCATTTGCTCTCTAGCGTCACCCGCTGGCACATCCGGCCCGGTCGGGTATTTTTCGCCGAGAATATGCAGCATGCGCTCAATGCCTTCAGCGAATGCTGACTTCAAATCGCCAGACTGACGCGCAGCGTCGCCGCACAACGCCGCCATGGTGCAACCCATGGCGCGCCCGTCGCGATGATCCCTGGACACATACACATCGATGAAATCCTGGAGGCTCAGTGCTTCAACGCTGAGCAGCGATTGCGCAAGGCTGTTGGCCGAGGCCTCAGCCATCAGGTCGGCCTTCGAACCGAAATGTTTGTAGAAACCGCCATGGGTGAAACCGGCAGCGGCCATTAAGTCGGCCACGCCGACACCGTCAAAACCACGTTCGCGAAACATGACCGAGGCCGTTTCGACGATGTGTTCCCGATTTGCCTGGGCCTGGGCCTTGGTCACTCGCATGTTCGATACCTCGTTAGCGCTTGGAAAATCATGGGGCCATGATACATAGATGCCGATCATAATCAAAGTTGTTGACAGTTTAGATTTCGATCATCATCCTAAATGCCAGCGATATGAAATTCGCCTTTGACCCTTCCACGCTCTACGGCGGTGGTGCGGCGGGCTACATCGACTACCCGACGCTTGGCGAATCCAGTGCTGTCGCGAACCAGGCACAGGCTGATCGGGCCTGATTTTGATCACGCATCCATCCCCATCCATGTTCCCGAAAAAGAGCTGACATCATGACTACTCGTCCTACCGTTCTCATCACTGGCGCTTCCACCGGCATCGGCTCGGTTTATGCCCAACGTTTCGCCCAACGCGGGCATGATCTGGTGTTGGTCGCTCGCGACCACTCGCGCCTGGAAACGCTCGCCGCAAGGTTGCGTGACGAACACAACGTCGCCATTGAGGTGGTTCCCGCCGACCTGACTCAACTCAGCGACCTGCTCATTGTCGAAGCACGCCTGCGCAATGACGAACGCATCGGCATCCTCGTTAACAATGCCGGTGCCGCGCAGTCCGGTACCTTCATCGAGCAAAGCACCGACAGCGTTGCACAACTGGTGGCCCTCAACACCACTGCGCTGGCGCGACTCTCCAGCGCCATCGCGCCACGCCTGGCCAAAGCAGGTGAAGGCGCAATCATCAACATTGGTTCGGTGGTGGGTCTGGCGCCTGAATTTGGTATGTCGGTCTATGGGGCGACCAAGGCGTTTGTGCTGTTCCTTTCCCAAGGCTTGAGCCTGGAACTTTCGCCTCAGGGTGTTTATGTGCAAGCCGTGTTGCCCGCCGCCACCCGCACGGAGATTTGGGATCGCGCCGGTATCGATATCAATACCTTGAGCGAAATCATGGAGGTGGATGACCTGGTGGATGCTGCACTGGTCGGCTTCGACCGCCGCGAACCGGTGACCATTCCTCCGTTGCAAGAAGGCGAGCGCTGGGATGCCCTGCAAGCCGCGCGTCAGGGTCTTTTGTCGCAGATCAGACAGTCCACCGTGGCGCAACGCTATTTGACCCAAGCCTGAACCCTGTCGAGCAGGTCGGCCTCGCCCCGCAATCGGACGGAATAAACATGGCTTATTTGGATAGAAGCAATCATCCAGATTCACAGTCGTCATTTACCAACGCGGCCGGGGCCTCCCCCTTCTCACTCCACCGACAAGAGCAACTGCAACATGAAAGCATTTTTTATCGACCGCTACGGCAAGCAGAACGGAATGATTGGCGAAGTGCCCGACCCTGCGGTCGGTGCGCATGACGTTCTAATCCAGGTGCATGCAACGAGCGTGAACCCGTTGGACTCGAAGATCAGAACCGGGGAATTCAAACTGATCCTGCCCTATACATTTCCATTGGTATTGGGCAATGACCTGGCGGGTGTGGTCGTTCGCACAGGTTCGGCGGTGAAGCGATTCAATCCAGGAGACGAAGTCTATGCACGCCCTCCCGAGGACCGGATCGGGACGTTTGCCGAGCTGATCGCCGTGAACGAAAACGCGCTTGCGCCGAAACCCCGGAACCTTGACATGGCTGAAGCAGCGTCTGTCCCCTTGGCTGCCTTGACGGCCTGGCAGGCGCTGGTTGAAACCGCCCAGGTGAAAAAAGGCCAGAAGGTGTTGATTCATGCCGGATCCGGCGGTGTCGGCACGTTTGCCATCCAACTCGCCAAACACCTCGGCGCCTTCGTTGCGACGACCACCAGCACGGCGAATGTCGAATGGGTGAAGGCGCTCGGGGCGGATGTGGTCATCGACTACAAGCAGCAAGATTTTGCTGCCGAATTACACGATTTCGACGTGGTGTTGAACAGCCTGGGCAGCGATGTACTGATGAAATCAGTCGAGGTTCTCAAGCCCGGCGGACAGCTCATTTCCGTCTCAGGACCACCGACAGCAGAATTTGCCCAAGAGCAAGGCCTGTCCTGGATGCTACGGCAAATCATGCGCCTGCTGAGCAGCGGTGTTCGTAGAAAAGCCCGCAAGCATGGGGTGAGCTATGCATTTTTGTTGATGCGTGCCGACGGGGTACAACTGCAAAAAATCACCTCGCTTATCGAAACGGGCACCATCAAACCGGTCATCGATCGTTCCTTCCCTTTTGAATCGACTGCAGAAGCGTTGCGGTACGTCGAACAGGGCAGATCAAAAGGCAAAGTCACCCTAACCATCAAATAAGCGCACTACAGAAAATGTCCGTCGGTAACGTACATGCCGCCAAGTATCACACTCCAGCGCCTGAGCCAGAGGAGCAGCCACCGCACAGCAGACACATACAGGAGTAGTTGCAACCGGAAGTCGCACCTCTGGAAAAGCCAATGATCATTTGGCGTAGCTTGATGCTTGAGCAGTAACGGAAAATGGTTGAGGCCACTCCTCAATCGCAATAATGCTTACATCGCCACACGCTCGTAGCGAGTGGCAAGTTTGCATCAAAAGCGGATATAGACTGAACGTCCGCTAATAGAATATTGGCCGCCGAGGAGACGTTGCATCCCCTCGGCGGCTCGGTGTCAGGTAAACAGATCGACGCCCAATTGGAAGGCAACCCACAGCGCGAGGCCTGTGGCAAAGAGCAGCGCGATGTTTTCAAACAGGTTGTTGCGATATTTCTTGTCCAGCAGCGACTTCTGGTTGGACATGATCAGCAGGCCCAGGGAAATGACCGGCAAGCCAATGATGTTCAACGCGCTGACACCAATGGTCAGCGTCACGAAATCCGGCATACCTGGCAGCGACCAGATCAACGGCGTCACGAGGATGAACAACATGAACCATTTGTGCATCGGATCATGATGAAACTCTTTGCCGTACTTTTCGCGACGTTCAGGACGAACGTGCTGGAAGGCATCAGTAATCAGCATCGGGAACGCGGTGGTCTTGCCTGAAATGCTGGCAAACAGTGTCGCGAACACGCCGATGAAGAACACATACCACCCAATTGGGCCGAAGAAAATTTCCAGCGCCTTGCCCAGGTCGCCCAAGGTCTTCACTTCGATGCCGTTGGGTCGCAGGATTTCTGCGCCAACGATCCAGATGGCCAGGTTGATGACGATCCCGACGAACACTGCAAACAGCAAATCGTTACGTTGAACACGCTTGTGCTGCGGCCCTACCCAACCCTTTTGGCGCATGACATACGGATGCACGAAGTTGGCGATGGAGCCTGCAACCGCGCCGATAACCGAGACCGCCACCAGCAGCGCGCCATGCACGCCTTCATCCGGCGGGATGCTGAAGCCTATGGTGCCTTTGACGATACCGACGACATCGGGACCGGACATCACGGCCAACGCAATGAAGGCCAGAGTCATGATCGCCAGTAGCACCTTCATCACGCCTTCGATCATCGAATAAATATTACGACCCACCAGCATCCACACAGCGAGTACCACCGCCAGTGAACACAGCAGCGGCTGGTCGATTTTCAGCAGCATCGCCAGCGACTCACCCGCCCCCTTGATCATGTAGGCATTCATCAAGTGCCCCATCAGCAGGGCGTAGACGAGCATGAACCAGGCGAAAAAGGGGTTCAACTGCGCATAGCCTTGCAGGATGGTCATGCCCTGGTTATTGCACAACTGGAAGCGAGCGATGATGTTTACGATCAGGTATCTCAAGAGCAGAGAAACCGCCAGCACCCACATCATCGCGTAACCGTAATTGGCACCCGCCACGGATGACGTGATCAGGTCACCTGCGCCCAGCCAGGACAGTACGGCGATGATTCCGGGGCCCAGCAGTTTGAGTATTCGTGAAAATCGATTTTGTGCGGGCGCTGCAGCCTGGCCTTCGACGGAACGAATGCTCGTCATAGACGGTATCTCCATTTATTTTTTTTGTGAGAACGAGCATAGTCGAACATGATAGATACGACATCGTACAACAATACCTAAACGATTTTGTTTGGAAATGTTTCAACGCCGCGAATTAGCGTCGTGCTGCGTGTTGAATGGCATCGAACCGGGACAAGGTCATGTAAATACTGCTCCTAAGCCATGAGGTGTCTGTCCGACGTGAGAAAAACAGCGATTGATATTCCCCAAGCACAGTCATAGGATGACCTACCACACCCATAAAAATAAAGGATCTCCTGTGAGAAAACCCCTTCTCCTGGCCGAAACACTCGTTCACGACCTCGAAGTATGGATTGGAAGGATCACACCAGCCCCGCCCCGCCCAGCCTGGCAAATAGCTCAAAGCCCATCGGTTTCATTTTGATCAGCGGCTTGAGGCAGCAAAATCGGAGTGTTGTACAAACGCATTGCGGCCCGCAGCTTTCGCCCTGTATAGCGCCTGATCGGCAGCCTCGATCAAAGCCAGTATCGGCTCCAGCTGCGACCCAGTTGCCGTAGCAATACCGATGCTCACACTCACCCGTACGAGCGGACTGCTCGGATGTGCAATGTTTGCCTGTTGTAGACGGTCGAGAATCAGTTGCGCCACGACCGCTGCCCCTTCGATGTCGGTCGCGGGCATGATGATTGCCATTTCCTCTCCACCATAGCGGGCTACCAGATCCGACGGACGTCGCACGCATGTCTCCAATAGTTTGCTGACCGTTTGCAAGCAGGCGTCACCGGCCGTGTGGCCGAGGGCATCATTGAACCGTTTGAAGTAGTCAATATCGATCATTAGCAGTGCCAGGGAAGAACCATCGCGCTGTGCCCGGCGCGCTTCCAAAGCCAGAGTCTCATCGAAACAGCGCCGGTTCGCCAAGCCGGTCAGCGCATCCTTCATTGCCAATAATTCCAATTGCCGGTTGGAGTCGAGCAACTGTTGCTGGGCGACGCGCAACGCCTCTTCGGCCTGGGTGCGTCGGCGAATATCCAGAATAAGGAACCAGCCGATCAGTCCGGTCAGTCCCAGCAACCCCGCCACCACCACCGCCGACAGCGCCGCTTCAATGCGCCACGCCGCCAGGGCTTCGTCTTTGCCCAGCGCAACGGTGGTAATCAGGGGTAAGGTTTCGCTTTTGCGAAAAGCGTAGAGCCGTTCCACACCGTCCAGGCTGGACGTGTAAGAAGCGGTGCCGACGGAATGGTCGACAAGGTATTTGGCATAGATTGGCGACTTGGAGAAGTTGCGACCCATGTCCTGCTCGCGGAACGGATAACGAACCAGCAGCGTGCCATCGGTATAGGACAAACCGATCGCGCCGTCCTGGCCCACGTCGAGTTTACCGAACACGCGCAGAAAGTTTTCCACGCCCAGCGTCACGGCGACCACCCCGGCAAACTCGCCATGGGCGTCATTGAAACGGCGGCTGATGGTGACCACCCACTCCCGATTGGAGCGGCTCTGGATCGGCGGACCAATAAACGGCTCCCGGCTGGGGTCCTCACGATGATGAATAAAATAAGCGCGATCGCTGCTATTGGCGCCCACCGGAATCGGCCGGTTGGAAGACATCAGCCAGCGACCTTGATTGTCATAGATAGTGATGCCACTGAGTTGCGGCATAAGCGGCTGCTGACGGTCAATCAGCGTATTGATTCGCTGGATTTGCGCCGGGCCATTTCCTTCGGTTTCCAGACGCTCAACCAGCCCTAGCAACAATAACGAGCTTTGCCGAACGATACCTTCGGTGTAGGTGTTGAGTGCCTGTGTCAGGTTCAAACCATGAACGTTCACCTCCGCCAACGCTCGGTCGCGCGAGGAGAGAATCTTCCAGATCGTCAGCGAAGTCAGGGAACAGCCAACCACCAACAGCAAGAGCATTACAAGGCGAGTATCACGCTTCACGTCAGTACCTTAGGGAAGTCCGGTCCCCACTCCAGCCATCATTCAAACGCTGGCACTCACGGCGGCCATGTGTTTCGGGGCGCAAGCATACAAGTAGTCTGGCGTCGCTGCAGCAACAGAGTATGCAGCCTGATCATTCACGCACAGAGCCGATTACGCGGTGGCCATGGCGGGGGCGGCAGGATTAAGGAAATCGACCCGTTGCTGACTACCGCGTTGCGCTTTCTGGAGGGCCTATCCTAGTGAGCGAGATGTCTATATCCAGCTGCACGGATGAAGTCGGCCAAATGCCAGATATCACCGTTCGCCCCCCAGGTTCCATCAACAACGTCCTGAATTTGGATTGAGGTCAGCAACTGGCGCTGATCCCCCGCTGCCAGGCTCGATTGTATTGCGCAGTGCAATTCACGTACGTAGCGCTGGCGCATCGCTGCATCAAGAACGCCGGCAGGTACCTTGACGATGACAATGCATGGGACGGCCCGGGCATGAGGAGCAATGCCTCCGCACAGCCATTCATCTGCTTGAATTTCCTCAATGAGCACCCAGCATAAAGCACGCTGCTGAGGGGCATCGCCCATGTGTTCATTAATCATTGCCACGTCGCTCACGCTTCGAAGCAGCTGTTGGCGTTGTGGCTGATTGAAAACTCCGGTAGGCACCTTGATCAGGATGTTTGGCATGGCGAAACCTCGTTATTGACTGGAGGCACCATTGGGCCAGTTATTGCCTCACTCGATAAGTGACCGATTCGTCTTCTTTCGGGCATAATCGGACAATGTACGATTTCACTGTGCTCGTCTTTCCCGGGTCGTTTGCCTCCAGCGTCGCAGCCACCCTGGACATCCTCGGCACCGCCGCCACACTTGCGCAGCGGCGCGGCCTTGCCGTGCCACGCTGGCGCGTTTGTGGGCCGCAGTCAGGGTTGATTACGCTAGGGCAAGGCATGCAACTGTTAGTCGACGAACTGACGACAGACGTCGAAGACCACTCCTGCTGGGTCATTCCGGGCCTTGGCATCAGCGACTTCGACGCGCTGCTGCAACGTCTTGAGGAAGACTGGGTACTTCAGACACTGCCGGCGCTGAGGGCACATGTGAATCAAGGCAAGGAGATCGCAGCCTCGTGCTCGGCTGTCTTTCTCCTGCATGCCGCAGGATTACTGACGGGTCGACAGGTAACGACCTCCTGGTGGCTCGCCCCCTGGTTGTCGAGCATTGCGCCGGACTGCATTGTCGACCCCAAGGTCATGGTGCTCTGCGACCCACCTTTGACGACCGCTGGAGCAGCCTTCGCGCAATCCGACCTGATGCTGCACCTGTTGCGCAGACGTCTGTCGCCGGAGCTCGCCGACTATGTGGGCAAGGCCCTTCTACTCGATGGCCGACAGTTACAATCCCCATTCATCAACCCAGCGATCATGGCCCAGGGCAATACGCTGGTCGCCAACCTCACCGCTTACATAGAAGCACGACTGCCCCATCCGCCCAGTGTCCCGAGTCTTGCGGCGTACGCCGGCATGTCTGAGCGAACGCTGTCCCGGCACCTTCGAAAAGCAACCGGCCTTTCAACCCACTATTTGATCCAGCGTGTGCAACTGAACAGGGCCCGCGTACTACTGGAAACCAGCAGGTACTCCGTTGAGGTCATCGCCGAGCAGGTGGGATACCAGGATGCCACAGCCCTACGGCGACTTATGCGCCGTCTGTTGAACACCTCCCCAAAACAACTGCGCCAGTAAGCGCTATCCCCGAAGGTCTTGTCCGCAGACAGCTCGTAAGTGCTTTACGACCTCAGCCCCTGCCGTGTTGCGGAGCATGCCCGTAACTTCCTGCAAGGCTGAAAGGGTAAGTTGATCTGTGGAGCCACCACCCTGAGCCCACCCAATAGGTTTCTATCCCGTGAATACATTCGTTCGTAGCAGCAAAATGGAAGAATATGTCCATCGCTGCCTTGCTATGCAGCAATGGTGAATGAGGTCCGGCTCGTGCGAAACTTCACCGACTTACGAATCACGAACGGTGTTGAAATGGTGCGTTTGCTGGCTGTCTCGGGAAGTCTGCGTCAGGCCTCCTCCAACTCAATTTTGCTACGAGCAACTGAGCTTCTATGCCCCGAAGGAATGTTGGTCGCACATTACGAAGGCGTCGGTGAATTGCCTCACTTCAACCCGGATCTGCTCGAGGATCCCCCCGAGGCAGTCATAGAGTTACGTTCAATTATCGGGCAGGCGGATGGGCTGTTGTTTTCGTGCCCCGAGTACGCTCGAGGTATTCCCGGCGCATTCAAAAACATGCTCGATTGGCTCGTGAGCAGTGAAGAGTTTCCGGGCAAGCCTGTCGCGCTTTTCAACGCATCTCCCAGAGCAAGTCACGCGCAAGCCGCATTGCGTCTGGTCCTGGAGACGATGTCAGCGAGCATCATCGAGGAAGCGTCAATGACTGTTAACCTCTTGTCCAGCCGATTGAACGTCGAGAGCATTGCCACAGACCCAGTGATAGGCCCACTGGTGGGTACTGCGCTCGGCGCTTTTAAACGACACCTCGACAATCAAAACCTTTGATATTCCAACACGGGTTTCATCCGTTGGTTTGACTGAGTAACACGACACGACCCGATAAGCACTTGCCGAGCTTACTGACTTTCAGTGCGGTTATCCGTGGGCCCGTCACCTAGCCACATTCAGTGACTTTCCGCTCGAACGCTGGCAGCCAGTGCCTCTACTGGCTGGCTCTTGCATGAACCCATTCGTTTATCGTTTCAAGAGCGCCTGGTGCGTAGGCATGACGACTTTCCATCAGGAACCTCATCGTGGTGAACCAGGACCATTCGCTGGTGAGTTGTGTGTTGTAAGAAGTCGCCCTCAAGAGCCCATGGGTTGCATCCGGTATGACTTCAATCCGGTTGGCGGGATGGTTGCCCCCAACAGTCTTTCGGTAGAGGGTTGCGTTGACTTCGGGATTGACATTCAGATCGTCCGCGCCCCACAACGCAAGCAGAGGAATGTCGAGTTTTTTCAAAGCACTGGTTGCATCTTCGTGAAGATTTCGCCGCACAAAAGCCCAGCGCTCTGGGCTCATACCGTCCAGAAGGGCAACCGGCGGCACCTGTGAAGAGGCGAACAAACGGTCATCGGCGGCAGCCATCTCAGCCATCGCTGTTTCAATGTCAGGCTCAGACATCCCTGAGCGTTGCAACCGCGTCCTAGTGTAATAGTCACCTTGTCGTTGCCAGGATACAGCGCCTCCGACAAGCACAAGAAAGTCCGCATCTCCCGACGCCAGGCGGGGCAGCACCCAGCCGGCTTGTGAAAACCCAAGCGCACCTACAGGGATTCCTTGCAGCTTACTGCGCAGGGTGGACAACCCGCTGCGCACGTTCACGTAGCGGTCAGTCATTGACTGACTGAGCCAATTCCCCTGCGAGCCCCCAATGCCTGGTTTATCCCACGAAACAACTGCAATGCCTGCATCGAGAAGAGTGTTGATGAGTGGATCGTAACCTTGCTGCGACGTGCGATCTTGTGGGCCATCCCCGTGAACCAGAACGACTGCCGCTGTTGCTGCATGATCAGGAAGCCAGAGCGTGCCAGCCAGGAGCAGTCCATTTGCTTCGAATGCAAAAGGTTCGCTTGCTCTGCGATCCAGACCATAAGTGTCAAACCGCGCGAGAACAACAAAAGCGGTAGCCATGATGAGACTGACGACGGAAATCAACCACACGCGGTAACGCTTCATCCAGATAACTTTATACACAGTCACTGCCTTTTTTCCTTTCAAGAGTTCCGGCTAACAGGCTCGAACCTCAGTGCCAATCCCTGAAGCAGTCACAGCTCTGGTCTTGGTGGTTCGAGGCCATGACTGAATCAATCTGAATTATTTCGACAAACTCCTGGGTGCAGCCATTTCGGGCCGCTCCCCCAAGAGATAATCTCCGGCATTTTCAACGCATAGGGCTTCGAGCAGCACCTGCTCCAAGATGGCAAACAAACATTTGATGTGCGCCTGTTTCAATGCTTGCGGCCGAGTCACCAGATAGACCTCCATATCGGGAAGCTGGAGATCCGGGAACACCCCGATCAAGTCCTTCGCCAGAATACGGGGCAACACTGCCACGCCCATACCTCGCCTCACCGATTCGAGCTGAGCCGCGAACGAGTTCACGCTGATCTGCGTGCTCTCCAGGCCCGCGGCCTTTGCCACGCACATTTGCGGCAACCTATCCAGCGGAGGCAACAAGGCAATATTGACTGCAGTGGCTGGAGTCACCTCTGGAAACCGCTTCAGATAACGTGCATCGGCGAAGACACCGTAAGCGAGCCTGCCCAGGGGGCGATAAATCAGCGACGGCTCGCCCAGATGAGCTGTGCGTACAGCAATGTCTGCGGCGCCCCGGGCGATCTTGTGAAAGTCGGCTGTTGTCAGTAACTCCACCGAGCATTGCGGGTGCTGAGTGGTGAAACGATTCGCGGCCTCCAACACGCAAGACGAGAACCCCTCTCCTGCGCTGACCACGACACTTCCAGAGAGCTCTGTGTGTAGCTCGGACCTACCCGTAACGGTTTGACGCCTCAAGCCCGCTTCTGCCGCCAGGGCAACTTCAACGAGGGATTGGCCTCGTGGGGTCAACCAGCATCCTTCAACGCCCCGCTCAACGATTGGCTCGCCAAGTGCACCTTCAAGTTGGGTCAGTCGTCGCGACACGGTGGACGCAGCGACCCCCAGCAATTGACCGGCCTGAAGAAAGCTGCCACGTCGCGAGACTGCCAACAGCAGGCGAAGATCGTCCCAGTTTGCTTGCAAAGCCATGCTTCATATCTTCCCTGATCTGCAAATTTGCAAAGCCATTATGCAGCAGTCGCTGTTTTTCGGCAGCGGCGCCAACGGTATATCTACATGCCCTCAAAAAGAATGGAATGACTGTATGACTACCGGCCCCAGCAACTATGCGGAACGAGCCGCCAGCGCCTTTAATCGCCGTGATCTGGAGGCGATGCTTGCGCTGGTTTCCGAGGACTTCATCTACTTCGATGGCGCGCGGATACAAACCGGTCGCGAGTCCATGCACATGCGAGAGCGCGCATTACTCGAAGCACTCCCCGATGCACAGGTGACCTTGAGCCCATTTATCGTCTCTGACGATCGTTTGGCACTCACCGCCTTCCTGACCGGCACCTTCACCGCACCATTAGTGCTGCCGGACCGGGTGATTCCACCCCACGGACGCCACATTACCGTGTATTACGCCGCACACTTCACCTTCAGAGACGGGTTGGCCATACGTGAAGAGGCCTTCTTCGACAGTGCGGTATTGATGCCATTAGCCGATCAGAACGAGGGCTGATCTATGCATAACATATTCGTCACTGGCGCGACCGGTTTGCTGGGCAACAACCTGGTGCGTGAACTGGTCGCTCGTGGCTGCACGGTCAAAGCCCTGGTTCGTTCAAGCGCCAAAGGTGAACAACAGTTCAACCATTTGCAGGGTGTGGAACTGGTCGTTGGGGACATGGCCGATGTCGACGCGTTCGCAACGTCGCTGCAAGGCTGCGATACGGTGTTTCATACCGCTGCGTTCTTTCGCGACAACTACAAGGGCGGCAGTCACTGGGAAGAACTCGAAAAGATTAACGTGGAGGGTACGCGGCGCCTGCTTGCCCAAGCCTACAACGCCGGTATCCGACGTTTCATCCATACGTCTTCCATTGCCGTGCTCGACGGCGCACCCGGCACGTCAATCGATGAAACGTGCCTGCGGGCCGACGTCGCCGCGGATGACTACTACCGTAGCAAGATCCTCGCCGACCGTGTCGTCTTGTCGTTCCTGGAACGCCATCCCGAGATGCATGCCTGCATGGTCCTGCCTGGTTGGATGTGGGGCCCTGCCGACATTGGCCCGACCTCCTCCGGACAGTTGGTTAACGATGTCGTACGCGGCAAACTACCCGGACTGATGCCGGGCAGTTTCTCCATTGTCGATGCCCGCGATGTAGCGTTGGCGCAGATTGCCGCAGTCAAACATGGACGGCGAGGTGAGCGCTATCTCGCGGCGGGCCGGCATATGACCATGCGTGAGCTGGTCCCTATTCTGGGACGTATCGCGGGCGTCAAGACACCCGTTCGACAACTACCGCTCCCCCTTCTATACACCTTGGCAGCCGTGCAGGAGATCTATGCGCGCATTACCGGCAAACCCATTCTGCTGAGCATGGCCACGTTGCGCCTGTTAGTACGAGAGAAGGACCGCACCTGTTTCAACCACAGCAAGAGCGAACAAGAACTTGGCCTGAGTTTCCGGGCGTTAGAGCTGACACTCACCGACACCGTGGGGTGGTACCGCGATCACGGTTGGTTCGAAAACCACAGTGCGGCTCCGGCGCCGGAAAAACGCACATCCGCCATGGCCGACGACTGACTTTCGCAGCTAAGATCACCGTCGAGTTCCACATTCACCGCAGACCAGGACAAGGATGTAAACATACTGTGGGTAGGAAAATAATCCTGATGCGTCACGGCCAGCCAAAGCTGGCCGCAACCGAAAAAATCTCAGCGCTCAACATGAAAGACTGGATCGAACAATACAACCGGTCCGAAATCACCAACCACCCCGTCCCGGAGGCCAGCATGCAGCTCGCTGCAACCGCCACGGTGATTGTCTCAAGCAACGCGCCTCGTGCGCTGACCTCCGTCCAGGCTCTTGGCCTGAAACCATTCCTCGTCGACGCGCTTTTCTGTGAGGCGCAACTGCCTTATGGTCCCTGGAAACTGCCACGACTATCGCCGTTTACCTGGGCATTTATCCTTCGAGTCTTATGGTTATGCGGTTACTCACGCAGCGTCGAATCCGCCGATACTGCGAGGATGCGCGCCAGCACGGCAGCTGAACGATTACAGTCCCTTGCCAGCGAGGGACCGGTTCTGCTGCTCGGTCATGGCTTTATGAATCGAATGATTGCCCAACAACTGCAGGCAAACGGGTGGACTCGCCAACAGCGTAACGGCAGCCGATATTGGAGTACGACGGTATATCAATATGGTGGTGTATAAACTGTGATCGGCGAGGTATTCACGAATCCCCAGTGCCACCCCACATCGGCCAGCGGTGTCATTCAGCCTACCGCCTCCGATGTTCTACTGCTGAATTGCCGTGGTACCAGGAAGGTGGCAGCCACCAATCCTCACCTTTTTCGCGCACCCTCCCCTCCACAATCATCAGCGTACGAGTTTTCTACAATTCCTTACCTGTCTCGATTTCTCTCCGTGCATTTGTATACGGTGCTTGGCTGATCGATTGAAGTCTTGGGCCGCTCTTCCGGTGCCTCCCTCTCTTTGCTTGGGTCTATAGCAAACAAGGAAAATTTGACTGCCGCAAAGCGACTATCTGGAGTTAAGACCGTAAGGGTTTTGGCTGATGGCCAGCCGAAGGATCTGAGCCTTGAGGACGGTCGTCCTGAACATAGAGATTGACTCCGCAGATAGAATCATCGGAGCTTTCTGCGGCTAGAGTCGTTTCTTCTTCAGCGTGCGTTTTAACGATTTCAAAAGCTATTGTCTTCGTGCATGAGCCGAAGACCATAATCAAAAAACACCACTTTTTGACCGAATAAAATTCAACAACGCCTTAACGGATGCGCCGGTCCAGAAACTTCCCGACCGCCATTTCATTGGCGACATTTTGGGTTGTAAAACATTTCGATGTAATCGAATACATCACCGCGAGCATCTTGCCGCGGGGTGTAGATCTTTCTCTTGATACATTCCCGTTTCAGCAACTGGAAAAAATCTCAGCTACGGCGTTGCCGTGGCAGTTAACTACCTAGGGACATCAGAGTCAGGGCCAGATGCTCATCTTGCTATCCAAGCTGCTCCAGCAACAAACTGACTCAGCGCGCGCCCGAGTTCAAGACTCTCATTCAGGACTTAAACGCACCGGATAGTGCTGGATCTCAGTGGTTCCCGCCGGAACGAAAAAAGGACCCGAAGGTCCTGATTTCAATCACTTACAGAATTCAGTGGAACTCTGCAGCGCAGTATTTGGAGCGGGAAACGAGACTCGAACTCGCGACCCCGACCTTGGCAAGGTCGTGCTCTACCAACTGAGCTATTCCCGCGTCTTGGTGGTGTGCATTCTATAGACTCCAGAACACCCGTCAACCCCTTGATTCAAAAAAGTTTTATTTCTTTTCAACGGTGGTTCGCAGATGAGGCCAGGCAGCTCGCAGGTATTGCAGCATCGACCACAGGGTCAAGCCCGCAGCGATCAGCAACAAGGCGTAGCCCAACAATACCCAGAAGGTGAATTGCGAGGGGTTGGCCAGCAGGATGACCAGGGCAAGCATCTGCGCCGCGGTTTTCCATTTACCCATGTTGGAGACGGCCACGTGGGCACGGGCGCCGATTTCAGCCATCCATTCGCGCAAGGCGGAGACGACGATCTCGCGACCGATGATCACGGCGGCTGGCAGAGTCAGCCACAAGTTGCCGTGTTCCTGCACCAGTAGCACCAAGGCCACGGCCACCATCAGTTTGTCAGCCACGGGATCAAGGAACGCGCCAAAAGGCGTGCTCTGCTCCAGGCGACGGGCCAGGTATCCGTCCAGCCAGTCGGTCGCCGCCGCAAAGGCGAAGACTGAACTGGAGGCCATGTAACTCCATTCGTACGGCAGGTAGAACAGCAAAATGAAAATCGGAATGAGCAGGACGCGTAGTACGGTGATCAGATTAGGGATATTCATCGGCACAACTGGCTACGAGGTGAGAAGGCATTCTACTCGCTGTGCAGGTTTGCATAAATCAACTCAGCGAGCTTTTTACTGATACCGGGAGCTTTGGCTATTTCTTCGATGCTGGCACGGGACAGCTCTTGCAAGCCACCAAAATGTTTCAACAAGTCGCGCCGACGCGTCGGCCCTACCCCTGCAATCCCTTCCAGGGTTGACGTACGCCGGGTTTTTCCACGACGGGCGCGGTGGCCGGTAATGGCGAAACGGTGGGCTTCGTCGCGAATCTGTTGAATCAAGTGCAGCGCCGGGGAATCGCCCTTCAAGGTGAACTCATGGGCCGCATCATTCAAGTACAAGGTTTCAAAACCGGCCTTGCGGGTAGCGCCCTTGGCCACGCCGAGCAAGATCAGGTCGGGCACCGCCAGTTCATTGAGCACATCACGGGCCATGGATAACTGGCCCTTGCCGCCGTCCACCAGCAGGATATCCGGCAGCTTGCCCTCACCGTCCTTCAGTTTGCTGAAGCGGCGGGTCAGGGCCTGGTGCATGGCGGCGTAGTCATCCCCGGCGGTAACGCCTTCGATGTTATAGCGCCGATAGTCGGACTTGATCGGCCCTTCCGGCCCAAACACCACGCAGGATGCCACCGTAGCCTCGCCGCTGGAATGGCTGATGTCGTAACACTCCAGGCGCTGGGGCGGCTCATCCAGATTGAGGACTTCGGCCAGCGCCTCAAAACGCGCGGCAACATGCTGCCGGTTGGCCAGGCGTGCGCTCAGGGCCTGCTCGGCATTGGTCACCGCCAATTGCTGCCAGCGTGCCCGGGTGCCGCGCACCCGGTGGCTGATATCCAGTTCGCGGCCACGCAGTTCGTGAATCGCTTCGATCAACGCCGGGAAGTCTTCATGGACCACGTTGACGATCAGTTCCGCCGGCAAGTCGCGTTCGGGGCTGCTGACGTAATATTGGCCAAGAAACGCCGCCATGACCTCGGCGACCTCTTCATCAATACCGGTCTGGGGAAAGAAGTTCTTGCTGCCCAGCACCCGCCCGCCACGTACGCTGATCAGGTGGACGCAGGCGCCGCCCGGGTTGACGAAAGCAGCGATGACGTCAACGTCGCCGGTTCCGCCCTCCATGCTTTGCTGATCTTGAACCCGACGTACCAACGATACCTGGTCGCGCAATTCGGCAGCCCGCTCGAAGTCCAGGATGCCGGCGGCCTGTTCCATGGCGCCGGACAGTTCATCGGCCAGGGCATTGCTGCGGCCTTCGAGGAACATTACCGAGTGGCGCACGTCTTCGGCGTACTCCTGGGGCTCCACAAAGCCCACGCAGGGCGCCTTGCAGCGCTTGATCTGATACTGCAGGCACGGCCGGGTACGGTTCTTGTAGAAACTGTCTTCGCACTGGCGAACAAAAAAAGCCTTTTGCAGCAGGCTAAGGCTTTCGCGGATAGCGCCGGCACTGGGGTAAGGGCCGAAATACTTGCCCTTCTGCTTCTTCGCCCCGCGATGAATGCTCAACCGTGGAAAGTCACCGTCGGATAAAAACACGTACGGGTAGGACTTATCGTCACGCAGCAGGATGTTGTAGGGCGGCCGCCATTCCTTGATCAGCGTCTGCTCAAGCAGCAGCGCCTCGGTTTCGTTGGCGGTGATGGTGGTTTCCACCTGGGCGATACGCCCCACCAACGCGGCAGTCTTGGTGGACAGGCCGGTCTTGCGAAAATAACTCGCCAGGCGACTCTTCAGGTTCTTGGCTTTGCCGACATACAACAGACGCGCATCGCTGTCGAACATGCGATACACGCCAGGACGACCACTGCACGTGGAAAGAAAAGCACTCGGATCGAACAGGTCTGTCATTTCAGGCGCTGGCATCCACCATGCCGTGGCGCACCGCCAGCAAGGTCAATTCAACATCACTGCTGATAGAGAGCTTCTCGAAAATACGATAACGGTAGGTGTTGACGGTTTTCGGCGACAGGCACAGCTTGTCGGAGATGGACTGAACCTTCTGGCAACCGACAATCATCAAGGCAATCTGGATTTCCCGCTCCGACAATGCATCGAACGGCGAGTCACTGGTGGGCTGGAAGGACTTGATCGCCAACTGCTGGGCAATCTGCGGGCTGATGTAACGCTGGCCGGCAAACACCAGGCGAATCGCCTGGACCATCTCCGCCAGGCCTGCGCCCTTTGTCAGATAACCAGCCGCGCCCGCCTGTAGAAGCCGTGTAGGAAATGGATCTTCCTCGCACACGGTCACTACCACGACTTTGATGTCCGGATGACTGCGCAACAATTTGGTAGTGGCGCCAAGACCGCCGATCCCGGGCATCTTGACGTCCATCAAAACCACATCGGGCTTCAATTCCCGGGCCTTGATCAGGGACTCCTCCCCCGATTCGGCCTGGCCGACTACTTGCAGGCCATCGATGTCAGCCAGCATTCGTGTAATGCCTGTACGAACGAGATCATGGTCATCGACTACTAGCACCCTAATCAAGCAGACACCTCGCGATATGGTCTTATAGGTTGCTGAACACCTTAGCAAAAAACCAAGGCGCAGACCTAGCTGCAAGCGTCATATATATAGAGTTTCAGCGCATGCCAGACGTCTGCCGAGTAGCAAACAGCTGTATTTCCTGGGTAAAAGGTCAGAATTCCGGGGGCTCCGGCCTGCTTTTCCCATTGAGCGTGGACGAATGCTCCGCCAGGGTAGATGTCAGCCGGCGGATGGCGTCCTGACCCTCCTTGAATTGAACATCACCCGGTAGTTACCCGCCTGAAGAGGCCGGCTGACAACCCAGTTCCATCCGCCAGAAACAATCCTCCTCGCCAACAATACTCAAGCCCTTGCGCTGATAGAGCCTTCGCGCCGGATTGGTCTTGAACACCGTCAGCCGCAGCAGCCCCAGACCCTGGGCCCGTGCTTTCAACACCACTTGCTCCAGGACCCAACTGCCAGCCCCTTGCCGGCGACACGCATCAAGGATGTGCAACTCGCGGATATAGAGTGCCTTGTCATCATGACTCAGGCTGACAAAGCCGAGCACCGTCTGGTCTTGGTAGATCAGCCAGTTTTCCCGGCCGGCCCAGGCCGTATCGAAGCCTTTGTCGGACCACACCAGGTCGTATTGACGGTAATAGCTTCCCATCGCCTGATACGTCAGGGTTCGAGCAAACGCCAGGTCCCGATCCGTCGCGGCCCGCAGTTCAAACGCCATATCGTCGCGCTCCGTTTAAAATGCAACCACCCGCTGCTGCCCGCTCCAGCATCCGCCTTCCCTGCGCGCAACCACCAAAACATCACCCACACCCGAAGCCGCGGCAATCAAGCGGTCATCACTGGCCCAGAGAGCGCTGCGCCCGGCAGAAGTCCATCCTCCCGTGGGTCCACCATGGTTAGCCATCAGCACTACCATCTCGTGTTCGGCGGCGTACCCCTGCAGCAATGTGGTGTCCGGCCCGTAGCCGTTTTCACTGATCAGTACTCCTGCAGCATAGATATTGGCCCCGCCTTTCGCCGCCTGGCGCGGATGACTGGGGTGGGAAAAATCCGCACATACCGCCAGGGCGATCCGGTCCTCCCCCCACTCAAGCGCTGCACCGCCCTCCCCTGGCGCAAACGCCACGTCTTCACCGGGATGCAGATGTTGCTTGCTGTACACCGCCAGCGAACCATCCGGCGCCAGTACCAGCGCACCGATCAGCACCTTCGCACCGGGTGCACGCCGGATCGGCATGCCAACCACCGCGGTGATGCGCAACTCACGGGCCATCGCCCGCAACGGCTCCAGCACGGCATCCTCCGGATCAATTGCCAGCGTGGCCGCCAGGGAGGGCTCATAGCCGGTCAGGGATAGCTCCGGAAACACCAGCAACTGCACGCCTTGCTCCGCGGCAACCCGCATGAATACAAGATGGCGGGCGATATTGGCCGGCACGTCGCCCGCGATGGAAATGGATTGAGCAGCAGCAAGGGTTACGGCAGTCATGGTTGCGTCCTGGCAAACATCGTGAAGGTCCGCCCAGCATATCGACACTTACGTCATAGCCGTAAGTACTCAACCCCCATAGAAATTACTGATTGAATCCACCCGCCGGCCTCTAGTAAGCTCCTCCCATCATTTGGAGACCTACCATGTTGCAACTCACCCTCACTCAGGTTTGCCCTACTGCCAACGCACAGCGTTCGGCCGTGGCTGCTCGCGTGAATGGTTTGAGCGCACTGGTCAGCTTTTATTTTGGGTATTGGTTTAGCCACTGGCGCGCCTGATACCTGAAATCGGCGCCCACTACTCAAGGGGTCGCCTACCAGAGAAATCTAACCCCCGGTCGGCTCCCCGACCGGGGGTTTTGTTTTTTCAGGGCCCAGTAAAGAGCCTCCTTAATATTTCGTTTCATCCAGAACACTTGAAGGAATTACGCCATGAACTACGCCACCTATTACCGCTACGACACGTCCACCGCCTGGCGATTTAGCAAGCTCCGTTCGGGACAGCCTGCCGCCTCCGATCGGTCACCTACAGGTGGCAAGCCAACACACGTAGCCAATTCGGCCAATTGTCGAACACCCCAGTAGGGCCAAGCGCGCGGGAGACGCCCGCCGCTTGTCCAGGAAGCCTTGAATATGAACTCCTCCATCGCCGCTCTGCCTGTTTCTGCCCTGCCCTGTGCCAATGAAGCGCTGACCCAGCGTTTGCCCAGCTCCCTTGAACTCAAGCACCAACTGCCCCTGAGCCCATTCCTGAGCGAGCAAATCCACGCTCATCGCCAGGCTGTGCGCGCCATCCTCAACGGTGAAGACTCCCGCCTGCTGGTGATCGTCGGTCCGTGCTCGATCCATGACCCGAAATCGGCCATGGAATACGCCCGCAACCTGAAGAAGCTGGCCCATGAAGTCAGTGACCAGATGCTGCTGGTGATTCGCGCCTACGTCGAAAAGCCCCGCACCACCATTGGCTGGAAAGGTCTGGCCTACGATCCGCACCTCGATGGCAGCGACGACATGGCGGCCGGCCTGACTCTGTCCCGGGAACTGATGCGCGAAATGCTGCGCCTGGGCCTGCCAGTCGCCACCGAGTTACTGCAACCCATGGCTGCCGGCTACTTCGATGACCTGCTCAGTTGGGTAGCCATTGGCGCCCGCACCACCGAATCGCAGATCCACCGGGAGATGGCCAGCGGACTGGGCATGCCCGTGGGCTTCAAGAACGGCACTGACGGGGGTGTCGCCATCGCCTGCGACGCCATGCGCTCCGCCGCGCACCCGCACCGCCACTTCGGCGTCGACAGCCAGGGCCATCCGGCGATCATCCAGACCCCTGGCAACCCCGACACCCACTTGGTGCTGCGCGGCGGCCATCTCGGGCCGAACTACGACCGTCAGAGCGTGGCCCAGGTCAAGGCTGACCTGGCGAAAACCAAGGTCGCGCCACGGATCATGGTCGATTGCAGCCACGCCAACAGCGGTAAAGACCCGTTGCGCCAGCCGGCAGTATTCAATGACGTGCTGGAGCAGCGCTTGCAGGGCGACACCTCGCTGATCGGCATGATGCTGGAAAGCCATCTCTTCGAAGGCTGCCAGCCGCTGAGCCCGTCGATGCACTACGGGGTCTCGGTGACCGACGGTTGCCTGGGCTGGGAGAGCACCGAGCAATTGTTGCGCGAGGCCGCCCAGCGGCTGCGAGTACACCACGGGATAAGCGCGTGATGTGGGAGAGCCCTGTCAAGTCATACATTTGGCCCGTTGTAGCCGCTGCCGAAGAATGAGGCTGCGATAAGGGCCGAAGGACCTTCAGCGGTTTCAAGCTCCTGGCGACTGCTGCGCAGCCGATCGCAGGCTGCGCCAGCGGCTACAGGAAGTCAGGCCCCTGCGCAATTGTGCAGATACTTATGCTTATCGCAGCCAAGCCAGCTCCCACCCTGATCAGGTTTCGCCAACAAAAACAGTGGAACTTTGCCGGGAAATAACCGCCTGAATCCGGTAGGCTCACCTTTTTTATTCAAGGAGTTACCCCCATGGCCAAAGCTACCGCCCGTCACATCCTGGTTGCCACTGAAGACAAGTGCAACGAACTGAAGGCCCAAATCGAAGGCGGCGCCGATTTCGCAGAAATCGCCAAAGCCAACTCCACCTGCCCATCCAGCCGTCAGGGCGGCGACCTGGGCTCGTTCGGTCCAGGCCAGATGGTCAAGGAATTCGACACCGTGGTGTTCAGCGCCCCGGTCAACACCGTACAAGGCCCGGTGAAAACCCAGTTCGGTTACCACCTGCTGGAAGTGACCAGCCGTCAGGACTGATCAGTTCGCCCTAATGCTTAACAGAACGGCCCGCCTTTTGGTGGGCCGTTCTGTTTGTGTGACAGCATGGTGACTGGCGAGGCGTGCGCCGTTAGCGTACAAATCCCCTTCCTTCTTCACCCGGCGCTCAAGGCTGATAATGCGACTGGTTTTTTCTTCTCTGATTGGCACCACCCTGGCCCTGCTGATGGCCAGTACGACCGTGATTGCGGCACCGCAACCGTCGCTGACGGTGTACGGGGAACCTGCAAAATACCCCGCCGGCTTCAGCCATTTTGCCTATGCCAACCCCAACGCCCCCAAGGGCGGCAGCCTGCGGCGCTCGGCCATCGAGATTGGTCGCTACGACCATGTCATGCCCTATATCGACAAAGGCATCGGCGTCAGCCAGATCGACGGCTGGGTGTACTCGCCCCTGGCCCAGCGCTCCCTGGATGAGCCCTATACGGTCTACGGCCTTGTGGCGGAAAAAATGGAGCGCTCAGACGACGGCCTGTCCCTGCGTTTCTACCTCAACCCCAAGGCACGCTTTGCCGACGGCCAGCCCATCACCGCCTTCGATGTACGCTACAGCTACGACCTGCTGCTGACCCAAGGCAGCCTGCGCTACCGGACGCTGTTTGCCGACGTCAAGCACGTCGAAGTGGAGGGCCCACGGCAGGTACGCTTCGACTTCTCCAGCAATGAAAACCGCACCCTGCCCCTGGACGTCGCCACCTTGCCGGTCTTCCCCGAACACTGGTGGAAGACCCGCGACTTCGCCAACGGCGGCGGCTACGAAGCACCATTGGGCAGCGGCCCCTACCAGGTGAGCAAGGTCGATTCCGGCAACACCATCAGCTTCAAGCGTGACCCCGATTGGTGGGGCAAGGACCTGCCCGTCAGCCGTGGCCTGTACAACTTCGACCATCTGAGCCTGGAATACTTCGGCGACACCGAAGTCGCCCGCCAGGTCCTGCGGGGCGGCGCCTACGACTTCAACCGCGAATTTTCCGCCACCGGCTATTCCATCGGCTACAACGGCCCGGCTCTGGACGACGGCCGCCTGCAGCGGGCGCACCTGGCCAAGGAGGCGCCGCAACCGGCCCAGGGCTACGTGTTCAACGTGCAAAAACCGATGTTCAAGGACCGCCGCGTACGCCAGGCCCTGGCAATGCTGTGGGATTTCGAATGGGCCAACCGGCAGATGATGCGCAACCTGTACATCCGCCAGCAAAGCTACTTCTCCAACAGCCCCCTGGCAGCCACCCAACTGCCGGACGCTGCCGAGCTGGCGATCCTGGAACCCTTGCGCGGACAAATTCCCGACGAGGTCTTCACCCAAGTGTTCAAGGCACCCACCACCGACGGCACCGGGATGATCCGCGACAAACAGCTGCAAGCCCTGGCCCTGCTGGAACAGGCTGGCTGGAAGCCCGACGGCGACAAACTGGTCAACGGCGACGGCGAGCCTCTGGAGTTCACCTTCCTCAATGCCCAGGCCGGCCTTGAGCGCTTGCTGCTGCCCTATAAACGTAACCTGGCGCAGATCGGCATCACCTTCAATATCCGCCGTATCGACTCCTCGCAGTACGTCAACCGCGTCATGGCCCGGGACTACGACATGATCGTCACCGGCTTCCCGGTCACCACCTCACCGGGAATGGAGCTGTACAACTATTTCGGCTCGGCCGCCGCCTTTGATCCCGGCGCCAACAACTACATCGTCCTCAAGGACCCGGCCGTCGACAGCCTGATCTCCGGGCTGGTCAAGGCCACCACCCAGGCGCAGATGCTCACTTATGCCCACGCCCTGGACCGGGTGCTGCAATGGAATTACCTGTGGATCCCCAATTACTACCCACCGGGCACCTCCGCCGCGTGGTGGAACCGCTTCGGCCGCCCGGCGGTGGAAGCCAGCAATGACGAAGCCCTGGAAACCTGGTGGCAAGTCAGCTCCACGCCGCTGACCAACGAACAGATGAAAGCCGAGCAGATCAAGCGCGGCCAACCGGGAGGAGCCCACTGATGTTTGCCTATATCGTGCGGCGCCTGCTGCTGCTCATTCCCACCCTGGTGATCATCCTGCTGGTGAATTTTGTCATCGTGCAAGCCGCACCGGGCGGCCCCGTGGAACAGGCCATTGCTCATCTGCAAGGCATCGGTGGCGGTGGCATCGGTGGCGGTTCCGGGGAAAGTATCAGCAGCGGCTCACGGGCCAGCCGTGGCCTGGACCCGAAACTGATCAAGGACATTGAAAAACAGTACGGCTTCGACAAACCGGCGCCGGAACGCCTGTGGCTGATGCTCAAGAACTACGCCCAACTCGACTTCGGCAACAGCTTCTTTCGCGGCGCGACCGTGGTCGACCTGATCCTGGAAAAAATGCCAGTGACCATTTCCCTCGGGCTCTGGGCCACATTGATCACCTACCTGGTGTCGATCCCTCTTGGCATTCGCAAGGCGGTCAAGCATGGCAGCCAGTTCGATATCTGGAGCAGCACCGCCATCGTGATCGGCTATGCGATGCCGGCGTTTTTGTTCGCGATGTTTCTGATCGTGGTGTTTGCCGGGGGCACTTCACTGAACTGGTTCCCGGTGCGTGGGCTGGTCTCGGAAAACTTCGACCAGTTGAGCACCGTGGGCAAGATCGCCGACTACTTCTGGCACCTGGTGCTGCCCGTCAGCGCCCTGGTGATCGGTGGTTTCGCGACCCTGACCATCCTCACCAAAAACTCGTTTCTCAATGAAATCACCCGCCAGTACGTGGTCACCGCCCGAGCCAAAGGCCTGAGCGAACGCCGAGTGTTGTACGGCCACGTATTTCGCAACGCCATGCTGCTGGTGATCTCGGGCATTCCCCAGGCCTTTATCAGCGTGTTCTTTGCCGGCTCGCTGCTGATCGAGGTGATCTTCTCCCTCGATGGCCTGGGCCGCATGAGCTACGAAGCGGCAGTCTCCCGAGACTATCCGGTGGTGTTCGGCTCGCTGTTTATCTTCACCCTGTTCGGCCTGCTGATAAAGCTGATCGGCGACCTCTGCTACACCCTGGTGGACCCACGTATCGACTTCGCCGGGAGGAACGCCTGATGCTCAGACTGTCTCCCGTGGCCCGTCGGCGTTTCGAACGTTTCAAGAAAAACCGCCGTGGCTGGTGGTCGCTGTGGCTGTTTATCGGCCTGTTCATCCTGACCCTCGGCGGCGAACTGATTGCCAATGACAAGCCTCTGGTACTCAGCTATCAGCATTCACTGTATTTCCCGGCCTTCAAGCGCTACACCGAGCAGCAGTTCGGCGGCCAACTGCCGTTCCAGGCCGATTACCGCAGTGAGTACGTGCAACAACTGATCAACAAGGACGGCGGCTGGATGCTGTTCCCGCCGATCCCTTTCAGCGACGACACCCCCAATTATGAACTGACCCGCCCTGCCCCTAGCCCGCCCTCTTCGGTTAACTGGCTGGGCACCGACGATCAGTCCCGTGACGTGTTGGCCCGGGTAATCTTCGGTGCTCGGGTGTCGATTCTGTTTGCCTTGGCCCTGACCGCCATCAGCGCCGCGATCGGCATCGCCGCCGGGGCGTTGCAGGGCTATTACGGTGGCTGGGTCGACTTGCTTGGCCAGCGGATATTGGAGGTGTGGTCCGGGCTGCCGGTGCTGTACCTACTGATCATTCTGTCGGGGTTCGTCGAGCCCAACTTCTGGTGGCTGCTGGGGATCATGGCGCTGTTTTCGTGGCTGGCCCTGGTGGACGTGGTGCGCGCCGAATTCCTCCGTGGGCGCAACCTGGAGTACGTCAAGGCCGCGCGAGCCCTGGGCCTGGGCGATGGAAAGATCATCCGACGGCATATCCTGCCGAACGCGATGACCGCCACCTTGAGCTACTTGCCGTTCATCTTGACCGGCGCGATCTCCACCTTGAGCGCCCTGGATTTTCTCGGTTTCGGCATGCCAGCCGGCAGCGCCTCATTGGGCGAACTGATCGCCCAGGGCAAACAGAATCTGGAAGCGCCGTGGCTTGGGCTGACGGCGTTTTTCACCCTGGCGCTGATTCTGTCCCTGCTGGTATTTATCGGCGAGGCGTTGCGCGACGCCTTCGACCCACGCTCATGAAAGGCTGCGAAACGATGACAGACACTCTGATCGAGATCCGCGACCTGTGTGTCGCCTTCAGCGGCCAGACTGTGGTGCGCAACCTGTGCCTGGATATCCGCCCCGGCGAATGCCTGGCGCTGGTGGGCGAGTCAGGTTCGGGCAAGTCGGTGACGGCGCATTCGATCCTGCAACTGCTGCCTGAGGCCGGCACCGAAACCACCGGTTCAGTGCGTTATCGCGGCCAGGAACTGCTGGGCGCGTCGTCCTCGACCCTGCAACAGCTGCGGGGTAACCGGATTGCGATGATCTTCCAGGAGCCGATGACCTCCCTCAACCCGCTGCACAGCCTCGAAAAGCAGATCGGCGAAACCCTGCTGCTGCACAAGGGCCTGGGTGGCAAACAAGCACAGGCGCGGATCCTCGAACTGCTGGAACTGGTAGGCATCCAGAAACCCAAGGAGCGGCTCAAGGCCTACCCCCATCAATTGTCCGGCGGCCAGCGCCAACGGGTAATGATCGCCATGGCCCTGGCCTGCGAGCCGGAACTGCTGATCGCCGACGAGCCGACCACCGCGCTCGATGTGACCGTGCAGCGCAAGATCCTGGTGCTGCTCAAATCCCTGCAACAGCGGCTGGGCATGTCGCTGCTGCTGATCAGCCACGACCTCAATCTGGTCCGCAGCATCGCCCAGCGAGTCTGCGTGATGCACGCCGGGGAAATCGTCGAACAGGCCGATTGCCAAACCCTGTTCAGCGCTCCGCAACACCCTTATAGCCGCCTGCTGCTGGACGCTGAACCGGCTGGGCTCGCGCTGTGCCGCGAAGAGCGTGAAACGGTGTTGGCGGTGGACGACCTGCACGTGCAATTCCCCCTCGGCGGCGGGCTGTTCCGACGCAAGCACTACCTGCGGGCGGTGGACGGCATCAGCTTGAGCGTGCAGCGCGGCAAGACCCTGGGGATTGTCGGCGAGTCCGGCTCCGGTAAATCCACCCTGGGCCAGGCCATTTTGCGCCTGCTGGATTCCAGCGGTGGCATTCGCTTCCAGGGTGAGGCCCTCGACAGCCTGACCCACAAGCAGATGCGCCCATGGCGCAAGCAGATGCAGGTGGTGTTCCAGGACCCCTACGGCAGCCTCAGCCCGCGAATGTCGGTGGAACAGATCATCAGCGAAGGCCTGGAAGTTCACGCCCCGTGCAGCCTCAAGGATCGCGAGGCCCAGGTGATCCAGGTGCTGCTCGACGTCGGCCTCGACCCTGCCAGCCGCCATCGCTATCCCCACGAATTTTCCGGCGGCCAGCGCCAACGCATCGCCATCGCCCGCGCTCTGGTGCTCAAGCCGGCGCTGATGCTGCTGGACGAGCCCACCTCGGCCCTCGATCGCACCGTGCAAAAACAAGTGGTGGCGCTGCTGCGCGAGCTGCAGGAAAAGTACGGCCTGACCTACCTGTTTATCAGCCACGACCTGGCGGTGGTACGCGCCCTGGCCCACGACATGATCGTGATTAAGGACGGCAAGGTGGTGGAACGCGGGCCGAGCGATGAGGTATTTGCGTCACCGCAGCACCCCTACACCCAAGAACTGCTGGCCGCTTCGCACGCGCCCCTGTAGCCGCTGCCGAGGCACGAGGCTGCGATGCGTGTCCGCAGGACCGCCCTCGGGGCTTGCTGCGCAAACCATCGCAGCCTCGTACCTCGGCAGCGGCTACACACAAGGACAACCCGATATGAACACCACCGAAAGCCTCAAGGATTACCAACACGTTCGCGGCCTGGCGATCCAGTCGCTGTTCGAGATCATCGAGCAATCCAGCGAAGGCACGGTGATTGTCGACGGTGACGCCAACATCGTCTGGATGAACGAGCGCTACGCTCGGCGCTTCGGCTTGAAAAGCGCTGACGAAGCCATCGGCCAACCCTGCGAGCAGGTGATTTCCAACAGCCTGCTGCGCCAGGTGGTGCGCAACGACCGGCCGATCCTGCTGGATATCCAGGACACGCCTAAAGGCCCGCTGGTGGTGATGCGCCTGCCGATCCATGACGACGCCGGCAAGGTGATCGGTGCCATTGGCTTCGCCTTGTTCGATGAATTGCGCAACCTGTCGCCGCTGATCGAGCGCTACTTGAGCATGCAACAGGAGTTGGCCTCTACCCGTTCGCTGCTGCGCTCACGCCAGAGCAAGTACAACTTCGCCCACTTTATCGGCACCAGCGCCGCCAGCCTGGAGGTCAAACGCCGCGCCCGGCGCAGCGCCAGTGCCGACTCACCGGTGTTGCTGCTGGGGGAAACCGGTACCGGCAAAGAGCTGCTGGCCCAGGCCATTCACGGGGCATCGCCGCGTGCCCATAAAGCGTTTGTCAGCATCAACAGCGCGGCGATTCCCCATGACCTGCTGGAAGCCGAGTTCTTCGGCACCGCCCCTGGCGCCTTCACCGGCGCCGACCGCAAGGGCCGTCCCGGCAAACTGCAAATCGCCCAGGGTGGCACGCTGTTCCTCGATGAAATCGGTGACATGCCCCTGCCGCTGCAAAGTAAATTGCTGCGGGTATTGCAGGAGAAAGAGTTCGAGCCGGTGGGTTCCAACGAGATGATCCACAGCGACGTGCGGGTGATTGCCGCCACATCCATGGACCTGGAAGCGGCGATCAAGCGCGGCGAGTTCCGCGCGGATCTGTATTACCGACTGAATGTGCTGCCGATCCAGGTGCCGCCGCTGCGCGAGCGGCTGGATGACTTGCCGGCGTTGAGTGAAGCGATTCTGGAGGAGTTGCGCAGCCAGCATGAACTGGACCGCGAGGCGCTGGCGCTGCTGGCGCAACATGCGTGGCCGGGGAATATCCGCGAGCTACGCAATGTGTTGGAGCGAGCGGCGTTGTTGAGCGATGACCTGGTGCTGAATGCCCGCGAGATTCGTGCGGCGATTGGCACGTTCAGTCCGGTGGAGCGCGGTGCAGTGGTGGCGCAGGTTGAAGGGGAAACCTTCAGTGCGGCGCGGGAGCGGTTTGATCGGCAGGTGATTGGGGCGGCGCTGGCCGCCTGCGATGGGAATGTCGTGGAGGCGGCCAAGTATCTGGGGCTGGGCCGGTCGACCCTTTACAAGAAAATGGTGGCATTGGGCATCACCTGATCTCACTAAAGAGACACAATTCCATATATAGAGACAATTCAAATGTGGGAGCGGCGGTGCGACGATTCGACGTGCTCGCGAAAGCGGTTGTAGCCGCTGCCGAGGCACGAGGCTGCGATGCGTGTCCGCAGGACCGCCTTGGGGCCGCTGCGCAGCCCATCGCAGCCTCATTCTTCGGCAGCGGCTACAACCGCTTTCGCGAGCAAGCCCCTCACACATTAGATTTTCGTCAGTCTCAAATTTGAGACAAAAATTCTTTCCTCGTCCAACAAATAAAATATTTTGTATAAATATCAATAAGTTATAAACATGGCACACATCTCGCCATAGCCCCTCCCCAGCGCCTCACCCCACAAAAATAACAATTCGATCTGGAGACACTCCATGAGTGTAATCATTGCCCTCGCCGCCCTCGGGCTGCTGATGCTGGCCGCCTACCGTGGCTACAGCGTCATCCTGTTTGCCCCCATCGCCGCCCTCGGCGCCGTGCTGCTCACCGACCCTTCCGCCGTCGCCCCTGCCTTCACCGGGGTGTTCATGGAAAAAATGGTCGGTTTCATCAAGCTGTATTTCCCGGTGTTCCTGCTGGGTGCGGTGTTCGGCAAGCTGATTGAAATCTCCGGCTTCTCGCGCTCCATCGTTGCCGCCGCTATCCGCTTGCTGGGCACTCGTCAGGCAATGCTGGTGATCGTGTTGGTGTGCGCCCTGCTGACCTACGGCGGCGTGTCGCTGTTCGTCGTGGTGTTCGCGGTGTACCCATTCGCCGCCGAGATGTTCCGTCAGAGCGATATCCCCAAGCGCCTGATCCCGGCCACCATCGCCCTCGGTGCGTTTTCCTTCACCATGGACGCGCTGCCGGGCACCCCGCAGATCCAGAACATCATCCCCAGCACCTTCTTCAACACCACCGCCTGGGCCGCTCCATGGCTGGGCGTGATTGGCACAATCTTCGTGTTCTGCGCCGGCATGCTGTACCTGGCCCGCCAGCGCAACAAGGCGCAACGGGCCGGCGAAGGCTACGGCACTGAACTGCGCAACGAGCCGGAAACCGCCGAAGACATCAAGCTGCCAAACCCGTGGGTTGCTCTGTCGCCGCTGCTGCTGGTGGGGATCATGAACCTGCTGTTCACCCACTGGATTCCGCTGTGGTACGGCAAGACCCATAGCCTCAGCCTGCCAGGTATGAGCGCGCCGGTGACCACTGAAATCGCCAAATTGACCGCTATCTGGGCGGTGCAGGCCGCGTTGCTGGTGGGGATCATCATGGTGCTGGTGTTCGGCTTCTCGGCGATCCGCAGCAAGCTGGCTGAAGGCAGCAAAAGCGCGGTCAGCGGTGCGTTGCTGGCGGCGATGAATACCGCGTCGGAATATGGCTTTGGCGCGGTGATCGCCTCGCTGCCAGGCTTCCTGGTGCTGGCGGACTGGCTCAAGGGCATTCCCAACCCGCTGGTCAACGAAGCCATTACCGTGACCTTGCTGGCCGGCATCACCGGCTCCGCGTCCGGCGGCATGAGCATTGCCCTGGCGGCGATGTCCGAGAGCTTTATTTCAGCGGCCCATGCGGCCAATATCCCCCTTGAAGTGCTGCACCGGGTTGCGGCCATGGCCAGCGGCGGCATGGACACCCTGCCCCACAACGGCGCGGTGATCACGCTGCTGGCGGTGACCGGGCTGACCCACCGCGAAGCCTACAAGGATATTTTCGGCATCACGATCATCAAGACCCTTGCGGTGTTCGTGGTGATCGGTACTTTCTACGCCACCGGCATTGTGTGAGGTTTCCATGACGACTTTGAACGGCAAGACCGCCCTCGTGACCGGCTCCACCAGCGGCATCGGCCTGGGCATTGCCTTGAGCCTGGCCAAGGCCGGTGCCAACCTGATCCTCAACGGTTTTGGCGATGCCAGCACGGTGATCGCCCAGGTCAAGGCCTTTGGCGGCAAGGTCGGCCATCATCCAGCGGACGTCAGCGACCCGGCCCAGATTGCCGAAATGATTGCGTACGCTGAACGCGAGTTTGGCGGCGTCGACATCCTGGTGAACAACGCTGGCATCCAGCACGTGGCCGCCGTGGAAGACTTTCCGGTGGAGCGTTGGGACTCGATCATTGCCATCAACCTGTCGTCGGTGTTTCATAGCACGCGCCTGAGCCTGCCAGGCATGAAAGCCAAAGGCTGGGGGCGAATCGTCAATATTGCCTCAGTCCACGGCCAGGTGGGCTCAGTGGGCAAGGCCGCCTATGTCGCCGCCAAGCATGGGGTGATCGGCCTGACCAAGGTGGTGGGCCTGGAAACCGCCACCAGCAACGTCACCTGCAACGCCATTTGCCCGGGTTGGGTACTGACGCCGCTGGTGCAGAAGCAGATTGATGATCGCGCGGCGGCGGGCGTTGATCCGCAACAGGCGCAACATGATTTGCTGGCGGAGAAACAGCCTTCACTGGAGTTCGTGACGCCGCCGCAACTGGGGGAACTGGTGCTGTTCCTGTGCAGCGAAGCCGGCAGCCAGGTGCGTGGCGCCGCGTGGAATATCGATGGGGGTTGGTTGGCTCAATAGGGCACGCCCTATAAAACACAGGAGATCAAAGGTGGGAGCTGGCTTGTGTGGGAGCGGGCTTGCTCGCGAAGGCGGTGGGTCAGTTGATACATATTTGCCTGACACTCCGTATTCGCGAGCAAGCCCGCTCCCACACAAGCCAGCCACACTTGATCGTTGTTGTCTGGAAGGCTTCACACAAGAACAAGAGATTTCGCTATGTCCGACATCCTCTGGCAACCCAGCCCCGAGCGCATCCGCAACACTCGCATGGACAGCTTCCGGCGTTTTATCAATGATCGTCATACCTTGCAGCTCACCGACTATTCGGCTCTGCACCAGTGGAGCATCGATCAGCGCCCGGATTTCTGGCAGGCGATTGTCGACTTCTTCGACGTGCAGTTCCGCACCCCACCCAGCACCGTGCTGGTCGAAGGTGCGCAGATGCCCAGCGCCCAGTGGTTTCCCGGCGCCACGTTGAATTTCGCCGAACACCTGCTGCGCCGTCGCGACGACCACCCAGCCGTGGTCGCGATCAGCGAAGACGGCCAGCGCGAGCAACTCACCTACGCCGAACTGGCCCGCCACGTCGCCGGCCTGCAACACAGCCTGAGGGCGGTCGGTGTGGGTGTAGGCGACCGGGTCGCCGCGTGCCTGCCCAACACCTGGCAGACCCTGGTGGGCATGCTCGCCACCACCAGCCTGGGGGCGATCTGGACCTGCTCCTCACCGGACTTCGGCACCCAGGGCGTGATCGACCGTTTCGGCCAGATCGAGCCCAAAGTACTGATCACCTGCGCCGGTTATCGCTACGCCGGCAAGGACATCGACCAGAGCCCCAAGCTCAATGAGATCCTCGAACGCCTGCCGTCCCTGCAACAGCTGATCATCGTGCCTTATGAGCGCCCACAGGCACGGGTCGAGGATTACCGGACACAGGCCAATGTCGCGCTGTGGAACGACTTCTACCAGGCAGGCGGTGAGCCCGAATTCGTCGCCGTGCCCTTCGATCATCCGCTGTACATCCTCTACTCCAGTGGCACCACCGGCGTGCCCAAGTGCATCATCCATGGCACGGGCGGCGTGCTGCTGACCCACCTCAAGGAACACGGCCTGCATGCAGACCTGTCCCGGGACGATTGCCTGTTCTACTACACCACCTGCGGCTGGATGATGTGGAACTGGCTGGTGTCGGTGCTGGCCATCGGCGCGACAGCGGTGCTGTATGACGGCTCGCCGTTTCACCCGGGGCCGGAACGCCTGATGGACCTGATCGATCAAGAAAACATCAGCGTCTTCGGTACCAGCCCAAAATTCCTCGCGACCCTGGAAAAGGCCGGACTCACGCCACGCCTGAGCCACGACCTGGGCAGCCTCAAGAGCATTATTTCCACCGGCTCGCCTCTGTCACCACAGAGCTACGACTACGTGTACCGTGATATCAAACAGGAGTTGTGCCTGTCGTCCATGTCAGGGGGCACCGATATCGTTTCCTGCTTTGTGATCGGCAACCCGGTGTTGCCGGTGCGGCGCGGCGAGATGCAATGCAAGAGCCTGGGCATGGCCATCGAGGTGTGGGATGAGCAGGGCCGGCCCTTGGTGGGCGAAAAAGGCGAACTGGTGTGTACCCGACACTTTCCGGCAATGCCCATCGGGCTGTGGAACGACCCGCTCCAGGAAAAGCTGCGGGCCTCCTATTTCAGCCAGTTTCCCGGCGTCTGGGCCCAGGGTGACTATGCCGAACAACGCCCCAATGGCAGCCTGCTGATCCACGGTCGCTCGGATGCAGTGCTCAATCCTGGCGGCGTGCGCATCGGCACCGCAGAGATTTACCGACAGGTGGAAAAGGTCCCTGAGGTGATCGAAAGCCTGGCCATCGGACAACGCTGGCAAGACGATGTGCGGGTGGTGCTGTTCGTCCGTTTGAGCGAGGACGTCGAACTGGATGAAATGCTGGAGCAACAGATTCGCCAGATGATCCGCGCCAATACCACGCCCCGGCACGTACCGGCGAAGATTCTCGCGGTAACCGATATTCCGCGCACCATCAGCGGCAAGATCGTCGAACTGGCGGTCAGGAACGTGGTGCATGGCGAGGAGGTCAAAAACACCGATGCCCTGGCCAACCCCGAAGAGCTGGAGCAGTTCCGCAACCGCTGGGAACTGGCGAGCGAATGAACGGTTTCAGCCCTGACGCACGGAGTTGAAGAAAAAACCCTCAGGCATGCTATTTTTCGAGGGTGGAAAGCCGATCCCGACTCACAGGACAATCGGCTTTGGTTACTCTTCAAAGCGTTAAGCCCAGGGCATTTACATGAACGGAACACCCACCGACAGCGAGGCCGCCGCACTGATTGCGCAGCTGGACTGGGCGCAAAGCCCCCTCGGTGATGCTATTGACTGGCCACAAAGCCTGCGCACGGCGGTCGACATCGTCATCCACTCACCCATGTCGATGCTGTTGTTGTGGGGCCCCCAACTCACGCAGATCTACAACGACGGCTTCGCCCGACTGGTCGGCAACAAGCACCCCAGGGCCTTCGGCCAACCGGTGGACCTGATCTGGCCGGAGATGAAAAGCTTCACCGATCCGATCTACAGCGCCGTGCTGAGCGGCGAGGTGCGCACCTTCAGCGAGCAACGCTTCGTGCTGCAACGCCATGGCCGCGACACCGAGATCTGGCTGGACCTGACCTACAGCCCGATTCGCGACGAGCGCGGTGCGGTCGCCGGGATCCTGGCCACCGCCATCGAAACCAACGAACGCCGTCGCGTCGCCCTGGAACTGCAACAACGCTCCGAACAAAGCCTCAAGGCCCAGCACAACACCGAACAACGCCTGCAACTGGCCCTGGCCGCCACCGATGCCGTGGGCACCTGGGACTGGGACATCAGCGAAGATCGCTTTATTGCCGACGCCCATTTCGCCCATCTGCATGGCGTCGACGCCTGCGACGCCGGCCTGCTGCCCATCAGCGATTATCTGCATGGTGTACACCCCGAAGACCGGGGCATGGTCACCCGCAGCATCAAGCATTGCATTACCCACGGCACCGAATACGCCGAGGAATATCGCCTGTTGCAAGCCGACGGCCAGGTGCGCTGGGTGTTTGCCCGAGGCCGCTGCTACAAGGATCACCATGGGCGCCCGGCGCGTTTTCTCGGCGCCGCGCTGGACCTCACCGAACGCAAACACACCGAGCAGGCCCTGCGCCAAAGCCAGACCGAGCTGCAACTGATCATCAACGCCATGCCGGTGCTGATCGGCTATGTCGACCACGAACAGCGTTTTCGCCTGAACAACAGCGCCTACCTGGACTGGTACGGCATGACTCCGCAGGAACTCTACGGCAAGACCATTCTCGAAGTGGTGGGCGAAGAGGTCTACGCCGGGCGTGCCGACAAAATCGCCGCTGCCCTGAAGGGCAAGGCCTGCAGTTTTGTCACCGTTACCCCCCATCGTGATGGCCGGCCACGACAGGCCCTGATGAAGTACTTGCCGCGCTTCAGCAATGACGGTTCGGTCAACGGCTTCTATATTTTTGTGATCGATGAGACCGAGCGCAAGCTGACCGAAGAGGCGCTGCGCCACCTCAACGAAAACCTCGAAGAGCGGGTTGACCAGCGTACCCGGGCGCTGGCCGAAGCCAACCAGCGCCTGCAAAACGAGATGTTCGAACGCGAGCGTGCCGAAGATGCCCTGCGCCACGCACAGAAGATGGAAGCGGTCGGCCAACTCACCGGCGGCATCGCCCACGACTTCAACAACATGCTCACCGGGATCATCGGCAGCCTGGACCTGATGCAACGCTATATCGCTGCCGGGCGCAGTGCAGAAATCGGCCGATTCACCGACGCCGCCGTGTCCTCCGCCCACCGTGCCGCGGCCTTGACCCACCGCTTGCTGGCCTTTTCCCGGCGCCAGTCGCTGGACCGGCGGCCGATAGATCCCAACCAGTTGGTCACCTCCCTCGAAGAGCTGTTTCGCCGTACCAAAGGCGCCCATATCGAGTTCAAGGTACAACTGGGCAGCGATATCTGGCCGGTGAACACCGATGCCAGCCAACTGGAAAACGCCCTGCTCAACCTGGTGATCAACGCCCGCGACGCCATGCCCGACGGTGGTGAGCTGCGCATCGAAACCGCCAACAGTTACCTCAACGACACCGACATCAACACCCTCGAACCGGTCAAGGCCGGTGACTACGTGATGCTCGGCGTCTGCGACAACGGTGCCGGCATGAGCCCGTCGATCCTGGCCAAGGCCTTCGACCCGTTTTTCACCACCAAGCCAATTGGCCAGGGCACCGGACTTGGCCTGTCGATGATTTATGGTTTTGCCCAGCAGTCCGGCGGCCATGTGACCATTCAAAGCACGCCGGGCGTGGGTACTTGCGTGCGCCTGTACCTGCCGCGCCTGCATGGCACCTCCCTGGAAACCAGCGAGCCCGAAAGTCTTGGGGCAGCCCCGGTGGCCCTGGCCGGAGAGGCCGTGGTGGTGGTCGAGGACGACCCGGCGGTGCGTATGCTGGTGGTCGATGTGCTGGACGAACTGGGCTACACCGCCCACCAGGCCGTCGATGCTCGGGCAGCACTGCCGTTGCTTGAGTCCGACTTGCGGGTGGACCTGCTGGTGACCGATGTCGGCCTGCCGGGCATGAATGGCCGGCAACTGGCGGAAATCGCTCGCCAATACCGCCCAGGGCTCAAGGTATTGTTCATGACCGGCTACGCCGAGAAAGCCGCCGAGCGCCAGGGTTTCCTGGAGGAAGGCATGGACATGGTGGCCAAGCCGTTTTCGATTGACCTGCTGGCCAATAAAATCCGCAGCATGATCAGCGTCGATGAATGAGTTCAGGCATAATCGCGCGCCCTTACGTTCGACCGTTGCAAGGTAACAACCTCATGAAAGCCCAAGCTCGCCATATCCTGGTGAAAACCAGCGAAGAAGCCGAACAGCTCAAGCAACGCATTGCCAAGGGCGAAGCGTTTGATGTGCTGGCCAAGAAGTATTCCACCTGCCCGTCCGGCAAGCGCGGCGGTGATTTGGGTGAAGTGCGGCCCGGCCAGATGGTGGGTGTGATTGATGCGGTGATCTTCAAAAAGCCCGTGAAGGTGGTGCATGGGCCAATCAAGAGCAAGTTTGGTTATCACCTGGTACAGGTGTTCTACCGGGATTGATCATTTTTTGTGGCGAGCGGGCTTGCCCGCGCTGGGCTGCGCAGCAGCCCCAATAGAGTCGCTGAGCTTCTTCAGACAGACCGAGGTGGCAGGTTTCAGGGCCGCTTCGCAGCCCAACGCGGGCAAGCCCGCTCGCCACAAGGGGAAGTCAATCTAGACTCGGGGAATCAAGGCGCCCGGCACCTGAATCACCCGACTGGCCAAGCGATGCCCAGCCAATGCCGCCTGCTCCGGCGTGCCGCCCGTGAGCCGCCCGGCCAGATACGCTGCACTGAACGAATCCCCCGCCGCCGTGGTATCAACCACCTTCTCGACCACCCGCGCCGGCACGGCAAAACGCTCGCCCTCACAGCGAATCAGGCATTCCTCAGCCCCACGCTTGAGCACCACCTCGGCGATCTCGGGATACGCTGCGAAGACCTGTTCGCTGTCATCAAAACCAAACAACGCTCGCTCGTCATCTTCGGTCAGCAAGGCAATGTCCACCTGCGACAGGACCTTGCGATAAGCCGCACGCGCCGCGCCGACACTGGCCCACAAGCGCGGGCGATAGTTGTTGTCAAACACCACTTTGCCGCCCCGCTTGCGGGTTTCGATCAGGGTTTCCAGCAGACGCTCGCGCCCAACCTCACCCAGCACTGCCAGGGTAATACCGCTGAAATACAGCACGTCGTAAGCCGGCAACGCCGCCAGGATCGGCTCCGCTGCCGGGTTCGTGAAGCAATCGCGAACCGCCGCTTCGTTGCGCCAGTAGAGGAATTTGCGCTCACCCCGAGCGTCGGTCTGGATGCAATACAAGCCCGGCAAGCGCCCCGGCAGACGCTGCACCCTGTCCAAGCCCAGGCCCTCCTCGGCCCATTGCTTGCACATGGCATCGCTGAAGCTGTCATCGCCCAACGCCGTGACGTAATCCACGATAGGCCCTTCACCCAACTCGCGGCGCAGGTACACCGCCGCATTCAAGGTGTCGCCGCCGAAGCTCTGTTGCAGGCTGCCATCGGCGCGGTGTTGCAGTTCGATCATGCATTCGCCGATCAGGGCGATGCGCAGAGGTGTATTCATGCAGGAAACTCTCGTAGTGTGCTTGCCCGCGATGGGCGCGGCTCGGTCTAGAAGCAGGTATGCAGGCTTTCGATCACCTGCAACTGCTCATCCACCAGGCAACCCACCTGCCACTTGTCGAAGGTCAGGCACGGATGGGAAGTGCCGAAGGAGATGATGTCGCCAATCTTCAACTCAACCCCTGGCGCGACGGTCATGAACGCGTGCTGATCCATCACCGCCGTGACCTTGCACGCACTCACATCCTCGCCCGTCGCCGGCAGTACGCCCGCCTTGTAACGCAACAATGGCACCGGCAAACCGGCGTCGTAAGCCACGTCACGCTTGCCCAGGGCGATTACCGCGAAGCCCGGCTCCGGCATGGATTGCACATGGGCCCAGACTTCCAGGGCCGGGCGCAGGCCTTCGTTGAGGTCGCTGCGACGGTCGAGCACACAGCATTGCGCCTCTTTGTAGATGCCGTGGTCATGGGCCACATAGCTGCCAGGGCGCAACACGCTGAGGAAACGGCCGGCGGCGTTCTGGGCTTCGAAGGATTCGGCGATCAGGTCGTACCAGGCCGAGCCCGAAGCGGTGATGATCGGCTTGCCGAGATCGAAGGCGCCGCTGTTTTGCAGGTCCACCGCCAGGCGCACCAGGCTTGCTGCGAACTCACGGATGCCGCTGACGGCATGATCACCGTGAATCACGCCTTCGTAGCCTTCAATACCGGTCAGGGCCAGGGCCGGCTGGGCCTTGATCGCCTTGGCCAGGGCCAACACTTCCTGCTCGCTGCGACAACCGCAGCGGCCGCCGACCACGCCGTATTCGATCATCACGTTCAAGCGCAGGCCACGGGCCGCGAAGAATGCGCCCAGGTCGGCGACGTTGTCCGGGTGGTCGACCATGCAGTGGAAGTCGAAGTCCGGGTCGGCCAGCAAGTCGGCAATCAGCGCCATGTTCGGCGCTCCCACCAGTTGGTTGGCCATCAGCACCCGGCGTACGCCACCGGCATAGGCGGCGCGAGTCTGTACCGCAGTGGCCAGGGTGATCCCCCAGGCGCCCTGCTCCATCTGACGCTGAAACAACGCCGGCATCATGCTGGTCTTGCCGTGGGGCGCCAGCTGCGCGCCGCTGTTGCGGACAAACTCCTGCATCCAGCGAATGTTGTGTTCCAGGGCCCCGCGGTGCAGTACCAGAGCAGGCAAGCTGACGTCGCGGACCAGGTGAGCACCGATTTTGGCGGCGCCTTTTTCAACGGCATTAAGGGCAGACATGGGGATACTCCAATTCGCTATTCGTTGATGCGACGGGCCAGGCTGTTGGCGCTTTCAGTCAGCACCCGGCGGTAGTCGTTGTAGTTTTTCCGGGCATCGTCCCGTGGGGCGACGATGCACAGGGTCGCAATGCTGATGCCTTGCGCGTCCCGTACAGGGGCGGCAAAGCAATGGGTAAAGGTGTCGGCCACACTGTCGAAGGAAAAGAATCCATCAAGGGTGGCCTGGCGAATCTGCCCCAGGAAGGTTTCCAGTGACAGGCGCTGACCGTCCGGCAGGATGAAGTCGTCATGGTCGATCAAGTCGACGATTTGCTGGTCGCTCAGGTGCCCCAACAGCAGGCGGCCGGAGGCGGTCCAGGGGATCGGGGCGTTCTCGCCGATATCGGAGGAGATACGGAAATGCCGCTCACCTTCGCGCATCAGCGCCACCGTGTATTTTCGGCCGTTGAGCAGGCACATCTGTGCGGTTTCGTGGGTCTGGCTGACGATTTCCTGCAAGGCGTGGTCGGCCTCGCGGGTCAGGTCGAAATGCCGTAAGTGCGCCTGACCGAGGAAGTACAACTGGCGGCCGAGGTAGACGTGGCCGTCCTTGCCCACGGTCTCGAGAATCCGCCGCTCCAGCAACGAAGCGACCAGTTCATAGACGGTGGATTTCGGGCTGCCGATGCCGCTGGCAATGTCATTCGGGCGAAGCGGCTGGCCGACCTCCTTGAGAAAATCGAGGATATCGAACGCCCGGTCCAGGCCTTTGGCGCGGCGTTTGATGGTGTCTTCGGTCATGGCAGTCTCAGGTCCCGTCAAAGTCATATGGCTGGGCGAATGCAAGGGGCTCTCGATGCACAGTCCCCAGTGGGAGCGGGCTTGCTCGCGAAAGCGTTACGTCAGCCACTGATGCATCAACTGACACATCCCTTTCGCGAGCAAGCCCGCTCCCACATTTGAATCGCGTGCAGTCGGAAAATCAGTGCATTTAGCCTTTTTTCTTATAAGCCACGCAATCAATCTCAACCTTGCAATCAACCATCATGTTCGCCTGCACACAGGCTCGCGCCGGCGCGTGTTCAGGGCTGAAGAACTCACCGAACACCTTGTTGAAACTCCAGAAATCCCGCGGGTCTTCCAGCCACACACCGACACGCACCACGTCTTTCAACTCATAGCCGGCCTCTTCCAGAATGGCGACCACATTGCGCATGGTCTGGCGAGTCTGCTCGATGATCCCGCCCTGGATGATTTCGCCATCCACCGCCGGCACTTGGCCCGACACGTACAACCAGCCATCCGCTTCCACGGCGCGAGCGAAGGGACGAGGCTGGCCACCGCCAGCGGTGCTGCCGGTGCCGTAACGAGTAATGCTCATAAAGGTTCTCCTTGATTAAAAACGAATATTTTTCAGAAATTCCGCCAACCGCGGTGACTGCGGGCGTTCAAACATGTCTTTGGGCGGCCCCTGCTCTTCAATACGGCCCTGGTTCATGAACACGATCTTGTCCGACACTTCATAGGCAAACCGCATCTCGTGGGTGACCAGCAACATGGTCATGCCCTCTTCCGCCAGGCCCTTGATCACGCTGAGCACTTCACCCACCAGTTCCGGGTCCAGCGCCGAGGTCACTTCATCGAACAGCATCAAGCTGGGGTTCATGGCAATCGCCCGGGCGATCGCCACACGCTGTTGCTGACCACCGGACAACTGACCCGGAAAGTGATTGCGTCGTTCCAGCAAGCCGACCCGCTCCAGCCATTTTTCCGCCAGCGCCACCGCCTCGTCCTTGCTCATTTTCTTGACCTTGAGCAGGCCCAGGGTGACGTTCTGCAACGCCGTCAGATGAGGGAACAGGTTGAATTGCTGGAACGCCATGCCGGTCATGGCCCGGTGCTGGGCGATGACTTTTTCCGGATGGCGCACGCGCTTGCCGGCAATCTCGCTATAACCAATGGACTCACCATCCAGGGTGATCTGCCCACCCTGAAACTCTTCCAGCAGGTTGACGCAACGCAACAGCGTGGTCTTGCCCGAACCGCTGGAGCCGATCAGCGTGACCACGTTGCCGCGCTGCATCGACAGGTCGACGCCCTTGAGCACTTCCACCGGGCCATATTGTTTACGCAGGCCGCGGATGTTCAGCAGTGGCTGCGTTGCAGTGTGAGATTGAGTCATGGCAAGGCCACCCGCTTTTCAATGTAGCGCCCGAATAACTCGATGGCGTAGTTGATGACAAAAAACAGAAAACCGGCGAACAGGTAAAACTCCAGGGTCATGAAGGTCCGGGCGATCACCTGTTGCGTACTGAGCAGCAATTCGGCCACACCGATCACCGACAGCAGGGTCGAGGCCTTGACGATTTCCGTGGATGAGTTGACCCAGGTCGGCAGAATCTGCCGCAGTGCCTGGGGCAACAGCACGTAGCCAAGCGACTGGTAGAAGGTCAGGCCGATGGCCTTGCCCGCTTCCAGTTGCCCACGCGGGATGGCCTGCAGGGAACCGCGCGCAATCTCCGCGACATGGGAGCCGCAAAACAGCGTCAGGCCAACGGCACCGGCCTGGAACGCCGTGATCTGCCACCCGAGCGCCGGCAGCATATAAAAGCAGGCCAACACCAGCACAAACACCGGCGTACCACGGATCAGGTCGACATACAGACGAAACGGCGCACGCATCCAGAATTTGCCGTAGGTCAGGATCAACCCGGCCACAATGCCGATCAGGGTGCCGAAGATAATCGCCAGGGCCGAGACATACACGCTGGCTTGAAATCCCGCCCAGAGGGTTTCCCGGGCGATCCACAACTCATGCAGCCAGCTGGGGGATTCGTACATGGGAACTCCTTAGCGACGGATCGCCAGACGCTGTTCCAGGTAACGGAGCAGCATGGCGATGAGGTAACAGGCAGCCACGTAGAGCGCGGTCGTCACCAGCCAGGTTTCAATCACCCGGTAGCTTTCGACGTTGATCTTGCGGGCGTAATAGGTCAGCTCCGGCACCGCAATCGCGGCCGCCAGGGAGGTGTCCTTGAACAGCGAGATGAAGTTGTTCGACAGCGCCGGCAGCACGTTGCGCAGCATCACCGGCACGGTGATGTAGGCCCGAATGCGCCACTCGCCCAACCCGATGGCCAACCCCGCTTCACGCAAGCCCTTGGGAATATTCAACAGCCCGGCACGGAACACTTCGGTCAGGTAGGCACCGGCGTACAGCGACAGGGTAATGATGAAGGATGGGATCTTGTCCAGACGAATCCCAAGGCTCGGCAAGGCGAAGTAGATCAACAGGATCAGCACCAGGATCGGCGTATTGCGGATGACCGTCACATACACCGACGCCAGGATACGCAGCGCACGGTGCTTGGACAGCAGGGCAAACGCTGCCAGCAGGCCAATCACGCAGCCGATGGCGATCGACAGCAACGCCAACTGAAGGCCCAGTCCGAGCCCCGCCAGCAAGGTGTCGAAATCGCGCCATACGGCGGCAAAGTTCAACTGATAATTCATGATCGACAGTACCTTGTTCGGAGCGCCTGCAAGGGCGCCCCGTGCTCACACATCATTTGTATTCGACCGGAAAACCAATCGCCGGCTCTGGCAGGTCCACACCAAACCATTGCTTGAACGATGCCTTATAGGTGGGGAACTCAACGCCAGTCATGGCTTCATGCAGCGCGGTATTGACGAAGTTCAGCCAGTCCTGATCGCCACGTTTGACAGCACATGCATAGGTCTGCGGGCTCCAGGCGTAGGTTGGGCTGCGGTAGCGGCCAGGGTTCTGCACCATCAGGTACTTGACCGAGGACTGATCGGTGGCAGCGGCGTCGGCGCGGCCGGAGTTCACCGCCTGGTACATCAGGTCGACACTGTCGTACTGATCGACCTTGGCTTTGGGCAGCGCCTGGTGCACCAGTTCTTCGGCGTAGACGTTTTGCAGCACCGCCACGGTGACGCCGTCACCCGCGGCTTGCAGGTCTTCGATTTCCTTGTACTTGCTGTTGGTCGGCAGTAGCAGGCCGACGCCTTCGCGGTAGTACGGCAGGGTGAACGCCACCTGCTGCGCACGGCTGGCGGTGACGGTGATGAACTGGCAGCTCATGTCGACCTTGTCGGTCAACAGGTTGGGAATCCGCGCGTCGGAGGACTGCACCACAAATTCAACTTTGCTGGGGTCATTGAACAGCCCCTTGGCCACGATGCGACCGATATCAATATCAAAACCTTGCAACTTGCCATCCGCTCCCTGGAAGTGCCACGGCGCATTGGTACTGCCTGTACCCACGATCAGGTGCCCACGCTTGAGCACATTGTCGAGCTTGCTGTCCGCTGCCTGCGCTGTGCAGGCAAGGGAAGCCGATGCGGCGAAGAGAAAAACACACGCTTTAAACACGGAAGGTCGGTGATGCATGACAAGCACTCCAGGAGTTGTGTATTCCGCTATATCGGAAATTGGTATGTAACAACGGAATAGACAGCAGAAAGTGTGCCACACGCGGCCGCAGAAGCCTATTTCCGAGTTAAATGTATTTAAAAACAAATAGATAAGATTCTTGTGAGGCGCAGCGTTGCGCCAGCACCTGTAATCAGATTGCTACTGTTGGCCCCACCCTGCGGTGACAGGCCACATTTAAGTGCGCGGGTGAGCCGTTATCGCGTACGGCCAGGGATACCTGTGAATTCTGACAGTAGACCGTTTTAATCCCCTGGCTTAGCGTGAGCGAAAGTGCCATTTAGCCTTTCGCACAAGGAGATCGCTCATGGGGCTTGCAACGACTGCCATCAACGACGCGGGCGAATACCAGAGGGCGCTGCAGACGCAACGTGCGGTGTTCATACTCTTCGTCTCGCCCAATTGCCCCGCCTGCGGCGAGGCCAAGCCACTGTTCCTGAAGGTCGCCAGCCGTTACCGCTCGCGCACGAAGCTGTACGTACTGGATACCACGCAGACGCCAAGGCATCCCGACGTCACCGGTACGCCGACCCTGCTGGTATTGAAGAACGGCAAGCTGGTGGAAAAACTCAAGGGTTTCGGCCCCTGGGAAACCCAGGAGCAGACCCTGAAAAAAACCTTCAACCGGCACACCCGCCGCGTGCGCACCAAGCGTGTGTAAAGGTACAAGTTATCAGCCGCGACGCAGCAGCACCTGCGTCACCCGCCGCTCTTCCACCGCCGCCACGGTCAGGTGCCAGCCTTCGTGCTCCAGGCTGTCGCCCACCACCGGGAGACGGTCCAGCAAGCTCATGACCAGCCCGGCCAATGTCTGGTAATCCTCGGTCTCCACGGCCTTGAAGCCGGTGCGCTGACGGATCAGATTGAGATTCAAGGCGCCACTGACCCTGAATCCACCGCCTTCTTCAATGATATCCGGCCCGTCGATTTCACTGGCGTCCGGCAACTCGCCGGCGATGGATTCGAGGATGTCAGTCATGCTCAATACACCCATGAAATCACCAAATTCGTTGATCACAAACGCAATGTGGGTCGACGCCTGACGCATCTGCTCCAGGGCATTGAGGATCGAAAAACTCTCCAGCAGATTGACCGCGCGGCGAGCCAGGAGCTCAAGGTCGGGCTCATTACCGGCCAAGTATTCCTTGAGCAGTTCTTTCTTGTGCACAAAGCCCAGCGGCTCATCGATCACGCCATTGCGGATCAGCGGCAGGCGCGAATAGGAAGAGTACATCAGCTTCAGGCGAATCGTGTCTGCATCGTCCGCCAGGTCGATGGTGTCGACGTTCGCACGCGGTGTCATCAGGCTACGGATCGGCCGCTCGGCCAATTGCAGCACGCCGCTGATCATCACGCGCTCGCGACGGTCGAACAGCGGACCTTGGCTGGCATCCGTTTCACCCAGCAGGTCGGCCACCTCTTCACTCACCTCTTCCACCGCCAGGCTCCGGCCACCCAGCAGACGCATCACAGCATGCGCCGTACGCTCACGCATCGGCAGCGCGCCCTGGGCCGATTTCTTGCGGCGCGCCCGGGCAATCTGGTTAAACACCTCGATCAGGATCGAGAAACCAATGGCCGCGTACAGGTAACCCTTCGGAATATGGAAGCCCAAGCCTTCGGCGGTCAGGGCGAAACCGATCATCATCAGGAAGCCCAGGCACAGCATGATCACCGTCGGGTGCGCATTGACGAAGCGCGTCAGCGGCTTGCTGGCGATGATCATCAGGCCGATGGAAATGATCACGGCGATCATCATCACTGCCAACTCATCCACCATGCCCACGGCGGTAATCACCGCGTCGAGGGAGAACACCGCGTCCAGCACCACGATCTGCGCCACGATTGGCCAGAACATCGCATAGGCGACATTGCCGGTGCGCTGGCTGACATGGCCTTCGAGACGCTCATGCAACTCCATAGTGGCCTTGAACAGCAAGAACACACCACCAAACAGCATGATCAGGTCTCGACCGGAGAAGCTCTTGTCGAACACCTCAAACAACGGCTGGGTCAGGGTCACCAGCCAGGAAATACTCGCCAACAGGCCCAGGCGCATCAGCAAGGCCAGGGACAAACCGATCAGCCGCGCACGGTCGCGCTGCTCCGGCGGCAACTTGTCCGCCAGGATCGCGATAAACACCAGGTTGTCGATGCCCAGCACCAGCTCCAGCACAATCAACGTCAATAGGCCGAGCCAGGCCGTGGGATCCGCTAACCATTCCATATCAATGTCGTCTCTTTAAAAGTTTTCAGAATGCCGGGCACGGCAAGGCACGGTCAGGAGACCGGAAAAAGGTTAGCAGTCGAAATACGGGATGTTTCAGCGGGAACAGCAGCAAATGTCTTGGGGAAAGACGACTGGGAGGCTCCGAGAGGGTGTTCATGCAAGTCCTGTAGCGGGAAAAGGACTTGAATCGTACAGGCGAAAGGCAAATTCCCTACAACGCAAAACTATTACAAGATCTGTACCCCCACCAATCCATCAAATACCACTAATCCAATGTGGGAGCGGGCTTGTGTGGGAGCGGGCTTGCTCGCGAAGGCGGTGGATCAGTTGATATCTATTTGCCTGACACTCCGTATTCGCGAGCAAGCCCGCTCCCACACAAGCCCGCTCCCACATTTTGATCGATGGTGTGTCAGTTTTTGCGGGTGGCATCATCCAGGGCCAGGATGGTGTGGGCATTGGTCACGGTGGTCGCCAGGGTGTTGATCACACCGGAGCGCAGCGCGCCCAACGTCGCCGCCGCCTTGGTGTTTTCACTGGCAATCGCCACCACATCCGGAATCCGAAACAACTCCTGCACGGTCAAGCCGATCACCCGCCCCTGAATAGCGTTGATCGCCGGTTGGCCGTGAATATCAATGAAGTCATAACCCATCATGTCACCCACGGTGCCGGACAATCGGGCCTGGGCAATCTCTTGGGGTGAAAACCAGCCCATGCGCACCATGTTGCTGTTTTCGCTCATGTCACCAATGCCGATCAACGCCATGTCGGCGCGACGGGCGCGGTCCAGGGTGGACCGTACGGTGTCGTTGCTGATCAACACCCCGCGCAGTTCCGGGTTGGCCACCAGCGCCGGGGCGTACAAACTTTCACTCTCGCCGCCAAAGCGCAGGGCCAGGCGCCGGCAAATATGGTCGGGGTTCATGTATTCGCCGGCCTTGAGCGAACCACCAATGGCGCAGACAAACGTGCAGTTGCGGGTCACCGGCAAGAACACGTTGTCGGCCACCGCGCCGACGTTACGACCCATGCCCACGGCGACGATCATGCCGTCGCTCAAGGTCTTGTTCAGGTAGTTGGCCACCAGGCTGGCGACGGCCGAACGCTGGGTGTCAGGGTCACTGTGGTCGACCGCAATCAGCGCGCGATCCAGCTGGAAGCGCTCCACCAGCGCCTGCTCCAGCTCGTTATTCATCGCCGGGTGCTGTAACACCCGAACTTCGACAATCCCTTCATCCCGTGCACGCTTGAGCAAACGGCTGACTTTTGCCCGAGACAGGTCGAAGCGCTTGGCGATGGCTTCCTGAGTGACGTTCTCAAGGTAATAGAGCATCGCCACTTCGGTCATCAGATCGATATCGCTGGCAATGCGCTGGGTACTGTCACTCATGGGCACGGGCTTCCGTTTCGGCGTCAAAGGCGCATTCTCCCGACTATAGACCCGTCACGTCCACTACTGATGCCCGTCACGCTCGATCGCGTTGATACGGTCGACTTTGGCCCCGGAACGCGCCGCCTCGAACTCCGATTCCAGGAACGACTTGACGATGCTTTTCGCCAGTTCCGCGCCGATCACCCGCGCGCCGATGGACAGGATCTGCGCATCGTTGCTCTTGCGTGCCCGCTCCGCCGAATACGTGTCATGGGCCTGGGCCGCACGAATCCCCAGGACCTTGTTGGCCGAAATGGCCATGCCAATCCCCGTGCCACACACCAATACCCCCAGCCGCTGTTGCCCGGCATTGATCGCGGTGGCCACCGCCAGGGCGATGTCCGGGTACAGCACCGGCGCCGTGGAATGGGTACCAAAGTCGGTCACCGGATAGCCCAGCGCTTCGATATGGCGCTTCAACACTTCTTTGAGCTCGTAACCCGCTTCATCGCATCCGATAGCCACCGGGAAGGGTGTGTTCATGGCGTCTGGCTCCGCTGCCGTGGTCGTGCTTAAGACTGATCAAATGATCACTCAGTGAAATTTGTATCAGCTATTTCTCAGATATTCACCTCCCCCTGTCAAGCAAGATTTAACTGACTCACCAGTCAAAGCCCTCTAAAAGGCCGTGATTTGCGCAAACTGACGCGTTTACATCTTTTCCATGAAAGAGATTGACTGATCAGAATTTCATTTGATACACATATGCTCACAGTGAAACATGACTGTGCGACCTAATAAGAATTCACAGCACGAGGACACGCCGATGGCCACGCCATTACTGCTCCAGGCTGAACACGTCGCCAAGGCCTACGCCGGGATCCCTGCCCTGCGTGACGGGCGCCTTTCTCTGCGGGCCGGCAGCGTCCACGCCCTGTGCGGCGGCAATGGCGCAGGCAAATCAACGTTTCTCAGCATCCTGATGGGCATCACGGCGCGTGATGCCGGTACCATCCTGCTCAACGGTTCGCCCGTACACTTCCATCGGCCCAGCGAGGCCCTGGCATCGGGGATCGCGATGATCACCCAGGAGCTGGAGCCGATTCCCTACATGACCGTCGCCGAAAACATCTGGCTGGGCCGCGAACCGCGCCGCGCCGGTTGCATCGTCGACAGCAAGGAACTGAACCGCCGCACTCGGGAATTGCTGGAAAGCCTGGAGTTCGACGTCGACGCCACCAGCCCCATGCACCGCCTGAGCGTGGCGCAGATCCAGCTGGTGGAAATCGCCAAGGCGTTCAGCCATGACTGCCAGGTGATGATCATGGATGAGCCCACCTCCGCCATCGGCGAGCGCGAAGCGGAAACCCTGTTCAAGGCCATCCGCCGCCTGACGGCCCGTGGCGCCGGCATCGTGTATGTGTCCCATCGCCTCAGCGAACTGGCGCAGATCGCCGACGACTACAGCATCTTCCGCGATGGCGCCTTCGTCGAAACCGGACGCATGGCCGATATCGACCGTGCCCACTTGGTGCGCGGCATCGTTGGCCAGGAACTGACGCGGATCGATCACAAGGTCGGCCGCGAATGTGCGGCCGAGTGCTGCCTGGACGTGGACAGCCTGAGCCGTGCCGGCGAGTTCCAGGACATCAGCCTGCAACTGCGCCAGGGCGAAATTTTGGGCATCTATGGCCTCATGGGCTCGGGGCGCAGCGAATTTCTCAACTGCATTTACGGCCTGACCACACCGGACTCCGGCAGCGTCACCCTGCAAGGCAAGCCGATGCCCATCGGCCTGCCCAAGGCCACCATTCGCGCCGGCATGTCCCTGGTCACCGAAGACCGCAAAGACAGCGGCCTGGTGCTCAGTGGCAGCATCCTCTCCAACATTGCGCTGTCGGCCTACAAGCAGTTGTCGAGTTGGTCGCTGATCAATGCCCGCAAGGAAAACCAACTGGCTCAGGACATGGTCAAGCGCCTGCAGATCAAGACCACGTCCCTGGAACTGCCGGTGGAATCCATGAGCGGCGGCAACCAGCAGAAAGTGGTGCTCGCCAAATGCCTCTCGACCCAGCCGATCTGCCTGCTCTGCGACGAGCCGACACGCGGCATTGATGAAGGCGCCAAGCAGGAGATCTATCACCTGCTGGACCAATTCGTGCGCGCCGGCGGCGCGGCCATTGTGGTGTCGTCGGAAGCACCGGAACTGCTGCATCTGAGCGATCGAATCGCTGTCTTCAAGGGCGGTCGGCTGGTGACCATCAGCACTGACACCGCCCTTTCCCAGGAAGCCTTGTTGAGTCTTGCCTCATGAACGCCAAAACAACCCTGTCCACACCTGTCGCCGCCCCCGTCAAGGCGGCACCGCGCAGTCGCCTGCGCCTGTCCCTCGACCGCTTCGGCCTGCCGCTGGTGTTTATCCTGCTGTGCGTGGTGATGGCGTTTTCCAGCGAATACTTCATGACCTGGCGCAACTGGATGGACATCCTGCGCCAGACCTCCATCAACGGCATTCTCGCCGTGGGCATGACCTATGTGATCTTGACCAAGGGCATCGACCTGTCAGTGGGCTCGATCCTGGCTTTTGCCGGGCTGTGCAGCGCGATGGTCGCGACCCAGGGCTACGGCCTGCTGGCGGCGGTGAGTGCCGGGATGTTTGCCGGCGCCATGCTCGGGGTGGTCAACGGGTTCATGGTCGCCAACCTGTCGATCCCACCCTTTGTCGCCACCCTCGGCATGTTGAGTGTGGCCAGGGGCATGACCTTTATTCTTAACGACGGCAGTCCGGTCACCGACCTGCCCGACGCCTATCTGGCGCTGGGCATTGGCAAAATCGGCCCGATTGGCGTGCCGATCATCATCTTCGCGGTGGTCGCGCTGATTTTCTGGATGGTGCTGCGCTACACCACCTACGGCCGTTACGTGTATGCGGTGGGCGGCAATGAGAAGAGCGCACGCACCTCGGGGATCGGCGTGCGCAAAGTGATGTTTTCGGTGTACGTGGTGTCCGGGCTGCTCGCTGGGTTGGCCGGCGTGGTGCTGTCAGCACGCACCACCTCCGCCCTGCCCCAGGCCGGTATGTCCTATGAACTGGATGCCATCGCCGCCGTAGTCATCGGTGGCACCAGCCTCTCCGGCGGCACCGGCAGCATCGTCGGCACGCTGTTCGGCGCCCTGTTGATCGGGGTGATCAACAACGGCCTGAACCTGCTCGGCGTGTCCTCCTATTACCAGCAGGTCGCCAAGGGCCTGATCATCGTACTCGCCGTACTGATTGACGTGTGGCGCAAGAAAAAACGCTAGTCCCTGTGCTCTGAACCGAACTGAACGACCATAACAATAACCGGAGTTCTCATCATGAAATTGGGTACAACCTTAGCCGCCGTCGCGGCACTCTCCCTGCTCGCCAGCAGCATCGCCCTGGCCGCCGATGGCAAGACCTACAAGATCGGCGCCGCAGTGTACGGGCTCAAAGGCCAGTTCATGCAGAACTGGGTCCGCGAGTTGAAGGAACACCCGGCGGTCAAAGACGGCACCGTGCAGTTGACCGTGTTCGACGGCAACTACGACGCGCTGACCCAGAACAACCAGATTGAAAACATGGTCACCCAGCACTACGACGCCATCCTCTTTGTGCCCATCGACACCAAGGCCGGGGTTGGCACCGTGAAGGCGGCCATGAGTAACGACGTGGTGGTCATCGCTTCCAACGCCAAGGTGGCCGACGCCAACGTACCTTACGTGGGCAACGACGATGTGGAAGGTGGTCGCCTACAGGCCCAGGCCATGGTCGACAAACTCAAGGGTCGCGGCAACGTAGTGATCATCCAGGGCCCGATCGGCCAGTCGGCACAGATCGACCGGGAAAAGGGCGAGATGGAAGTGCTGAACAAGCACCCGGATATCAAGATCATCGAGAAAAAGACCGCCAACTGGGACCGCGCCCAGGCCCTGACCTTGACCGAAGACTGGCTGAACGCCCACCCCAAAGGCATCAACGGTGTGATCGCGCAGAACGACGACATGGCCCTGGGTGCCGTGCAGGCACTGAAGTCCCACGGTTTGTCGTCCAAGGATGTACCGGTGACCTCCATCGACGGCATGCCGGATGCGATCCAGGCAGCGAAAAAAGATGAAGTCACGACGTTCCTGCAAGATGCCCAGGCCCAGTCCCAGGGGGCTCTCGATGTGGCCCTGCGCGCCCTGGCCGGCGAGGATTACAAGCCGAAGTCGGTGATCTGGGAACGCTACGCGAAAGACGTGAAGTGGGGCGATGGCACCGCCAAGAACTACATCCTGCCGTGGGTACCGGTGACCAATGCCAATGCGGATGCGCTGTATCAGCAAGTCAGTGGTGGTAAGTAAGTTTTGACTTGAAATACGGTCAAGTGTGGGAGCGGCGGTGCGACGATTCGACTTGCTCGCGAAAGCGGTGGATCAGTAACTGATGCACTGTCTGACACACCGCTTTCGCGAGCAAGTCGAATCGTCGCACCGCCGCTCCCACATTTGATCTCCACCGTCCTGAGAAAATGGAGTCAACCCAATGTCTGGATTCTGGAATCAGGCCTTCGACCTCACCGGCCGCTGCGCCGTGATCACCGGCGGGGCCGCCGGGATCGGTCTGGCCTGTGCCAGCCTGTTGGTGGAACGTGGGGCGCGGGTCGCCTTGCTCGACCGTGACCCGGCCGTGGCCGACGTCGCCGCCAGCCTCGGTGCCGGGAACATCGGCATTGCCGTGGACCTGCGCCAACTCGATCAGGTGCAGAGTACCGTCGACTACGTCTTCGAACACTTCAAGCGCCTGGATTACCTGGTCAACAGTGCCGGTGTCGCCCTACTGGACAAGGCCCTGGACGTCAGCGAAAACGCCTGGGACACCACCCTCGACATCAACCTCAAGGCCAGCTTTTTCGTGGCCCAGGCCTGCGCGCGGCACATGCTTGCCCAAGGCAGTGGTCGCATTATCAACCTGGCCTCCCAGGCGGCGGTGATCGGCCTTGACCGCCACGTCGCCTATTGCGCGAGCAAGGCGGCCATCGTCGGCATGACCAAGGTGTTGGCCATGGAATGGGCGCCGCACATCAACGTCAACGCCATCTCCCCCACCATCGTCGAGACCGCCCTGGGCAAGAAGGCCTGGGCAGGTGAGTTGGGCGAGCGGGCCAAATTGCAGATCCCGGCGGGCCGCTTCGCCCAGCCGGAAGAAATCGCCGGGCTGGCGCTGTACCTGCTCAGCGATGCCGCCAAGATGATCACCGGCGAAAACGTGGTGATCGACGGCGGCTACAGCATTCAGTAATTCATCTTTTGTCGTGAGGTTTATCGTCATGTCCACCGAACGCACTGCCGAACAACTGTCGCCCATCATCCCCAAGACCATGCAAGCCGTGGTGTGCCATGGCCCCGAAGACTACCGCCTGGAAACCGTCGACGTGCCGACACCCGGCCCCGAAGAAATCCTTACCAAGGTCGAGCTGTGCGGCATCTGCATGGGCGATATCAAGACCTACCGTGGCGCGCCGTCGTTCTGGGGCGACGCCGAGCAGCCACGCTACGTCAAGCCGCCGATGATCCCCGGCCATGAGTTTGTCTGCCGCGTAGTCGCTCTCGGCCCGGGCGCCGAAAAGCGCGGAGTGAAGGTCGGTGATCGAGTGATTTCCGAACAGATCGTACCGTGCTGGGGTTGCCGCTTCTGCAACCACGGCCAGTACTGGATGTGCCAGAAACACGACCTCTACGGCTTCCAGAACAACGTCCAGGGCGCCATGGCCCAATACATGATTTTCACCAAGGAAGGCATCGTCCATAAAGTGCCGGACTCGATTGCCCCGGACGAAGCGATCCTGATCGAACCGCTGGCCTGCTCGCTGCACGCCGCCGAACGGGCCAATGTCGATTTTGATGACATCGTGGTGGTTGCCGGTGCCGGCACCCTGGGCCTGGGGATCATCGGTGCGGTACGCATGCGCAACCCGAAAAAACTCATTGTCCTCGACATGAAACCCGAGCGAGCCGCCCTCGCCCTGCGCATGGGCGCCGATGAAGTGTGGAACCCGGCCGAAGTCGATGTGATGGCGAAGATTCGCGAGATCACCGACGGTTACGGCTGCGATATCTATATCGAAGCCACAGGGCACCACAAGGCGGTCAACCAGGGCCTGGCGATGCTGCGCAAACTGGGGCGTTTCGTGGAGTTCAGCGTCTTCAACGACGAGGCCACGGTAGATTGGTCGATCATCGGCGACCGCAAGGAACTGGACGTGCTGGGCTCGCACCTGGGACCGTACATGTACCCCCGGGCCATCGATTTTATCGGCAACCGCAAAATCGACATGCGCGACGTGGTGACCCACAAATTTGCGCTGGCGGATTTCAAGGAGGCATTTGCGGTGATGGAGCGTGGGGACAAGTCCCTTAAAGTCGTGCTCGAACCCTGATAACACCACCAAACCGCTTTCACTGTAGGAGCGAGCTTGCTTGCGAAGAACGCACAGGCACCGCGTTTACCCTGAATACACACGTTATCGTTGACGTTCTTCGCGAGCAAGCTCGCTCCTACAGACGATCAAAACAAGAACACAGGAAATCGCGTTATGAATCGAGTGATCAATGATCCGGACCAAGTGGTCGAGGATATGCTGCGCGGCATTCTGGTCGCCCATCCAGAGCTGTGCCAAAGCGGCACCAACCCCCGGGTCATCAGTAAGGCCAAGCCTTCCCGTCAGGGCCAGGTGGGTATCGTCACCGGCGGCGGTTCCGGCCATGAACCTGCCTTTCTCGGCTATGTCGGCCCAGGCCTGGTGGACGCTGTGGCCGTCGGCGAGATTTTTTCCTCGCCCACCGCCAAGAGTTTCTTCGACGCCTTCCGCGCAGCCGACCATGGGGCCGGTGTGGCGTGCCTGTACGGCAACTATGCCGGCGACAATATGAACGTGAAGCTGGCGATGAAAATGGCCGCCAGCAAAGACATGCAGATCCGTACCGTGGTCGCCAACGACGACGTGGCTTCGGCGCCTAAAGCCGACATCGCCAAGCGTCGTGGCGTGGCCGGGGAAATCTTCATGTGGAAAGTCGGCGGTGCCGCTGCCGCGCAGCATTACGACCTGGACGGAGTGATTCGTGTCGCTCAAAAAGCCGTCGACAACTGCCGCTCCATCGGCATCGGCCTTACGCCCTGCACCATTGCGGCGGTGGGCAAGCCGAACTTCCAGATTCCGGACGGCCAGATGGAACTGGGCATCGGCCATCACGGCGAGCCGGGCATTGAAGTGATCCCCATCGAGTCCGCCGCGGCCATGGCCGAACGGATGCTGGCGCCGATTCTCGCCGACCGTGATTTCAGCCAGGACGACAGCGTGGTGGTGCTGGTCTCGGGCCTGGGCGCAACGCCAGTGATGGAGCTGTACATTTTCTACGCCGAAGTCGAGCAGCAGCTCAAGGCCAAAGGGCTGAAAATCCATCGCTGCTACGTCGGTAACTACTTCACTTCCCTTGAGATGATGGGCGTGACCTTGACCCTGCTGGGCCTGGATGCCGAGCTGAAAACCCTGATCGACCAACCTTGCCGTTCCATCGGCATGACCCAGGCGGAGTGAACCATGAGCCAGTATTTCTCCACCCATGACGGCAGCGCCATCGTCGCTGACCTGGTGAGCGTGATTGTCGCCAACCGCGACTATTTGAGTGAAGTCGACGGCGCCATCGGTGACGGTGACCACGGCATCAACATGGCCAAGGGTTTTGCCCATTGCGGCCGCACGATTGAAGGCCGCCAACTGACCCTGGCCGAAGCCCTGGACGAGCTGACCTTGAGCTTGATGGAAGGCATCGGCGGTTCCATGGGGCCGCTGTATGGCAGCCTGTTTATTGGCATGGCGGATGAGGTGCGCGGCAGCGACGAGATTGATGCCGCCATCTTTGCTCACTTGTTGCGGGGCGGCCTCACGTCCTTGCAGGACATCACCGAAGCGGGTGTGGGTGACAAGTGTTTGATGGACACCCTGATTCCGGCGGTGGAGGCGTTTGAGCAAGCCAACGCGTCGGGTGCTTCGTTCAATGATGCGCTGGAGGCAATGAAAAGCGCGGCCTCGCAGGGGCGTGATTCGACCAAGGATCTGATGGCAAAAATCGGCCGGGCCAGCCGCTTGGGGGAGCGTTCGCTGGGGGTGCTGGATGCGGGGGCGGTGTCGTGCTGCTTGATCCTGACCCGGCTGGCGGACTCCGTGCAATCGCGCCTGTAGATACCGACCCGTTGTAGCCGCTGTCGAGGCACGAGGCTGCGATAAGGGCCGCAGGACCTTCAAGATCCCGCGGCTGCTTCGCAACCGATCGCAGGCTGCGCCAGCGGCTACAGGTGATCGTTTGCGCTGCCCCAACCTGTAGCTCGGCAACGGCTACAACCGTATTCGCTCGACCTTTTGATCTTCACAAGCCAGTGGTTTTGTTACCAGAACCGCTGCTGGGTCAAGCGGCTCCACCAGGCCAACAGCACCCGGTCCACCGAACCGCTGGCTGCCAGGCCAACCCGCTCTTGCAGGCTTTTGCGCTCGGCATAGTGCAGGTGGTACAGCTCGGCGGTCTTGGCCTTGGCGGCCAGGTATTCGTCGCTGGTTTGCAGTTCGTCCACCAGTTGCTTGTCCAGCGCGGCAACACCAAGCCAGACTTCGCCGGTGGCCACTTCGTCAATGGCCAATTGCGGACGGTAGCGGGACACGAAGTTCTTGAACAGTTGATGGGTGATGTCCAGGTCTTCCTGGAACTTCTCCCGACCCTTCTCGGTGTTTTCGCCAAACACCGTCAGGGTGCGTTTGTACTCACCGGCAGTCAGCACTTCAAAGTCGATGTCATGCTTTTTCAGCAGACGGTTGACGTTAGGCAACTGGGCAACCACGCCAATGGAACCAAGGATGGCGAACGGCGCGCTGATAATTTTCTCGCCGATGCACGCCATCATGTAGCCGCCGCTGGCCGCGACCTTGTCAATGCACACCGTCAGCGGTACGCCCGCCTGGCGGATACGCGCCAGTTGCGAAGACGCCAGGCCGTAGCTGTGGACCATGCCGCCGCCGCTTTCCAGGCGCAGCACCACTTCATCCTTGGGCGTGGCCAGGCTCAGCAGCGCAGTGATTTCGTGACGCAGGCTTTCAGTGGCCGACGCCTTGATATCGCCGTCGAAATCCAGCACGAAGATCCGTGGCTTGGCCTCGGGCTTTTTCTTGCTCTTCTTCTCGGTCTTGCTTTCAGACTTGCGCAGGGCCTTGAGCTGATCCTTGTCCAGCAAGGTCTGCTCCAGGCGCTCACGCAACCCTTTGTAGAAATCATTGAGCTTGCTGACCTGCAACTGACCTGCCGCCTTGCGACGGCCTTTGCTGCGCAACGCTGCAAAGCTGATCAGGACCACCAGAATGGCGACCACCAGGGTGACCGTTTTAGCCAAAAAACTTGCGTACTCAGCCAGAAACTCCATAAGACTCCTTCACATGCGGTGCGCCAGGCGCGGATTGCCCAAGCATACCGACGGGACTGCCGGTGAGCCAGTGATCAAACCGCCAGCAGCAAAGCTCTAACGATCTTTTAAAACAAGCGTATGTTTTTTCATTGACAGCTTCCCGGCATCCTCATAACCTCGCCAGACTTTCAACGTACCGGGAAAACGGACGTGGGCAGCATCTATTTGATTCGACATGGCCAGGCCTCCTTCGGTGCAGACGACTACGACGTGTTGTCGCCCATCGGCGTGGAACAGGCGCAAGTCCTCGGCAACCACCTGGCACAACTGGGTCTGACCTTCGACCGTTGCGTGTCAGGCGACCTGCGTCGGCAGCAACACACCGCTACCGCCGCGTTCGAACAATACAGCGCTCTGGGTCTGCCGGCGCCTACCCTGGAGATCGACAGCGCCTTCAACGAATTCGATGCCGACGCGATCATCCGCGCCCTGCTCCCCGACTTGCTCAACAGCGAACCTGAAGCCCTGGACATCCTGCGTAATGCCGCGCAAAACCGCAGCGAATTCCAGCGCATCTTCGCCCTGATCGTCGAACGCTGGCTCGCCGGCACGTATGATCCACCAGGCCTGGAAAGCTGGCTGGGGTTTGTCGAGCGTGTCCAGGGTGGCTTGCAACGCATCCTTGAAGCCGCCGATAACAGTGACAAAATCGCTGTATTTACCTCCGGCGGGACCATCACCGCCCTGCTCCACCTGATTACCCGGATGCCTGCCGCCCAGGCCTTCGAACTGAACTGGCAAATTGTTAACACCTCGCTCAACCAACTGAAGTTCCGTGGTCGCGAGGTGGCACTGGCTTCCTTCAACAGTCATACCCACTTGCAACTGTTGAAGGCGCCGCAGCTCATCACTTTCCGATGAATTGCGGCCAACCGTGACCCCAAGGTCACTGGACTCACCCATAAAGGACCGAAACCATGACTGACGTAGCTAAAGCCGTAGAAGCAATGAAAGCCAAATTCAACCCAGCCGCTGCCGAAGGCCTGGACCTGGTGTTCGGTTTCCGTATCGACGACACCCAGAACTTCTCGCTGGTGGTCAAAGACAAGACCTGCGAACTGCTGGAAGGCGAAAACCCTGACGCCCAAGTGACCCTGGTCATGGATGGCGAAACCATGAAAGGCATCGTTGACGGTTCCACCGACGGCATGCAGGCCTTCATGGGCGGCAAACTGCGCACCGAAGGCGACATGATGCTGGCGATGAAGCTGAGCGAACTGTTCCCGGCCTGATAAGCCTGGTTGCGAAGCACGCTTTAAAACGACAAATCCCGCCTTATGGCGGGATTTGTCGTTTCAGGCCCAAGGCAGGCGGTCAGCGGTCAGCGGCAGTTTCGATTTTTTTAAACTGCTCTAAATCCCGTGGTTTTCCCTCCGTACCATACCTGTTGATCAGTCGCCCCTCACCCGACCTCACCATGAATTCCCCGGACGCCACATCCCGACCAATCACAATCACATACTTATTGCGGCCAACTCGCACATACACCTCATAGAAGTCCACGAGCTGATCGGAAGTCATAAAGATACTGTACGAGTAACGCACTCGGCGGGTCAGGTTGGGCCACTGTGCTTGCAGCACAGCGGAATCGCCCTTTTCACCCACGATGTCCATCGCGCGTATGGTTTCTTCGATCAGTGGGTCATTGTCGTCGGCGGTAAAAACCACAGGTTTGTTGCGGATCATCTTCTGCTCTGAATCAGGAGCAGTGCTTGTGGCGAGACGATACATGCCATTTCGGACCCACTTCGTCGCATCGACACTATCCTCCTGGCACCGTATGCAATACACCATCATCGACGCTGCGCTACTGCTTGGAGAATACAGGCCAGTCACAAAGACACTGGTGGTAATCAGCAAGGCGCCCAGAAGTTTGGCAGGGCTTAACGCGGTGGTAGCATTCGCCATGTTCTACATCCTTGTAAGAGTCGGGGGCGGCGAATTTACCCGATTCAAGCCTTCGACGGAACATTCAACAACAACGCCACCAACGCACTCCACCCCGTCTGGTGCGAAGCCCCGAGCCCACGTCCGGTGTCACCATGAAAATACTCATGGAACAGCACCAGATCGCGACTGGCCGGGTCCGCCTCCAATTGCGGGTAACCCGCCATGGACGGCCGCAGACCATTTTCATCCCGCAAAAACAGCCGGGTCAGGCGTTGGCTGAGGCTGTCGGCCACTTCTTCCAGTGACGACAGGTAACCGCTGCCGGTGGGGTACTCCACCGAGAAATTTTCATCGTAGTACCGGTGAAATTCCCGCAGCGACTCAATCAGCATGTAGTTGACCGGCATCCATAACGGCCCGCGCCAATTGGAATTGCCGCCGTACAAGCGTGAATCGGATTCCGCAGGCGTATAGCGGGCGCACAAGGTATTCCCGTTCATCTTCAGCGCCAAGGGATGCTCGGCATAAGCCTTGGACAGCGAACGCACGCCAAAGGCCGAAAGGAACTCCGCGTCATCGAGCATACGCTTGAGCAAGTCCTTGGTGCGCTCACCGCGCAACAGCGCCAGCAACAGGCGATTGCCCTGCCCCGGTTCATTCCAGCGTGAGACCAGCTTCGCCAGGTCCGGCCGGTGTTTCATAAAGCCCACCAAGCGCTCACGCAAGCCTTCCAATCCCTCGTGCTCACGCTGTTCCAGCACCAGCACTGCAAACAATGGCATCAGGCCGACGATGGAACGCAGGCGCACTGGCTCGCTCTGGCCATCAGGGCGATGCAGCACGTCGTAGAAGAACTGGTCCTGCTCATCCCACAGGCCTTCGGCGCTATCATCGACCCGGTTGATAGCCCCCGCGATGTACAGGAAATGCTCGAAAAACTTCACCGCGATGTCGACATACACCACGTTGCGCTTGGCCAGTTCCAGAGCCATACGCATCAGGTCCAGGGCATAAGCGGCGACCCACGCGGTGCCGTCGGCCTGATCCAGTTGATAGCCGGGCGGCAAGTCGGCCGAGCGGTCGAACAAGGCAATGTTATCCAGCCCCAGGAACCCGCCCTGGAACAGGTTGCGGCCCTCGGCGTCCTTGCGGTTGACCCACCAGGAAAAATTCAGCAGCAGCTTGTGGAAGATCCGTTCCAGAAAGTCCATGTCGCCGACGCCGGTCAGCGCCTTGTCTTGCTGATACACCCGCCAACTGGCCCACGCATGCACCGGCGGGTTGGCGTCATCGAAGCGCCACTCGTAAGCCGGCAACTGGCCATTGGGGTGCATGAAGCGATCCTTGACCAACAACAGCAACTGTTGCTTGGCGAACCCCGGGTCGATCAGAGCAAAGGCCACCGCCTGAAAGCCCTGGTCCCAGGATGCGTACCACGGGTATTCCCAGGTGTCGGGCATGGACAGAATGTCGAAGTTGGACAGGTGTCGCCAATGGGTATTGCGGATATGCAGGCGCTCGGGCGGTGGCGCGGGCTGGGCCGGGTCACCGTCGAGCCACTGGTTCACATCGAAGTAATACAGCTGCTTGGACCACAGCAACCCGGCCAGGGCCTGGCGCTGTACATTGCGCGCGTCTTCGTCAGTGATGCCTTGTTGCAGGGCGGCGTAGAAGTCGTCGGTCTCCTGGCGGCGTTGTTCGAACAGCTTTCGGGCATTGATCTGAGGTGCATCTACCGGGGCAAAGCGCAGGTACAGGACTTTGCTTTCCAGGCCCGCCAATTCAAGGGTGAAGCGCGCCGCGACCTTGGTTCCCGCCTCCCGGCTAATCGCCGCCTGCGCGCCCTCTACGACATAATCATTGATCCCGTCCTTGAACGGCCCCGGCGCCGGGGTGGCATCGAGCTTGGGGAAATTGGTTTCGTTCTCGCAGAACAGCCATTCCACGCCGTCCTGACCCCAGGCGCTGAGATGGCGGTCCGCCAGCTCATGATGGCGCGCCAGGACGTGCTCGCCCTCCAGGCGCAATTCCGGCTTGGGCGAGCCGGTCGTCCAGCTCCAGTCGTTACGCGCCCAGACCTGCGGCAATACCTGCAAACGGGTCGCTTGATCCGAGCGGTTGTGCACGGTCACCCGCATGAACACGTCGTCGGGTTGGTGCTTGGCGTATTCGACGCTGACGTCACAGTAGCGGTTGTCTTCGAAGACCCCGGTGTCGAGGATTTCGTATTCGGTATCCTCCAGGCCACGGCGAGCGTTCTCGGTGATCAGGTCGTCGTAGGGAAACGCAGCGTGAGGGTATTTGTAGAGCATGCGCATGTAGGCATGGCTGGGGACGCCATCGAGGAAAAAGTACAACTCCTTGACGTCTTCGCCGTGGTTGCCTTCGGCGTTGTTCAGGCCGAACAGGCGTTCCTTGAGGATCCGGTCGTGCTCGTTCCACAGCGCCAGGCCCAGGCACCAGCGTTGAGCCTTGTCGGAAAACCCGGCCAGACCATCCTCACCCCAACGGTAAGCGCGGCTGCGGGCGTGCTCGTGGGGAAAGTAGCGCCAGGCATCGCCGTCGGCACTGTAGTCCTCGCGCACCGTGCCCCATTGCCGCTCGCTGAGGTAAGGCCCCCATTGGCGCCAGCGCTCACCGTCTTCGGCGGCCAGGCGCTGGCCTTCAATCGTTTGCAGAATGTTCGTCGCAGGCTTGGCCGTCATCGATTCTTCCGTCGCACATTGAGGTGAGGGCCAGTGTAGAGCCCATCGACGGTGAGATGCACATGAAGACGCATAGGTTCCACGCATTCATTTGTAGAATGAAGTCCCGAGGAATCTTCGTTTGCAAGCAGCCGATGCACCCAACAAAATCGCGGAAACGGCCATGCCTTTCTAAACCGCTGCCAGGAATTTTTCTATGCCAACTGCCCGCCATGTCAGTCCTGACGAGATCCGTAAAGGCTTCTCCAAAGCCATGTCCGACATGTACCGAGATGAAGTGCCGCTGTATGGCGCCTTGATGGAGTTGGTGGCCGAGACCAATGCGCGCGTTCTGGAAACGGACGTAGCCCTGGCACAACAGCTGCAGCGCACCGGTGAAATCCAGCGGCTGGACATGGAGCGCCACGGCGCCATCCGCCTGGGCACCGCCGAAGAGCTGACTACCATCCGCCGCCTGTTTGCGGTGATGGGCATGCAGCCGGTGGGCTACTACGACCTGACCCCGGCCGGGGTTCCGGTGCATTCCACGGCCTTTCGCGCCGTACATGAAAGCGCATTGCAAGCCAGCCCATTCCGGGTCTTCACCTCGTTGCTGCGCCTGGAACTGATCGAAAACCCCGAGCTGCGGGCGTTCGCCCAGGCCGCACTGGCCAAACGTTCGATTTTCACCCCAGGTGCACTGGCACTGATCGAACAAGCGGAAAAAGACGGTGGCCTCAACGCCGCCGATGCCGAAGCCTTCACCCAGCAAGCCCTGGAAACCTTCCGCTGGCACCACACCGCCACCGTCAGCGCCACGCAATACCAGCAGTTGAGCGACCAACACCGGCTGATCGCCGACGTGGTGGCCTTCAAGGGCCCACACATCAATCACCTGACCCCGCGCACCCTGGACATCGACCAGGTACAGGCCGCCATGCCCGGCAAAGGCATCACCCCCAAAGCCGTGATTGAAGGCCCGCCTCGCCGCCAATGCCCTATCCTGCTGCGCCAAACCAGCTTCAAGGCCCTGGACGAAGCCATTGCGTTTACCGACGCCAAGGGCAGCCACAGTGCGCGCTTCGGCGAAATCGAACAGCGCGGCGTGGCGCTGACGCCCAAAGGCCGGGCCTTGTACGACGAACTACTGAATGCGGTGCGGGATGAACTGGGCGCATTCCCCACTGAAGCCAATGCCGGGCGCTACACCGAACTGATGGAACAGCACTTCCGGGCCTTCCCGGATGATCATCGGCAAATGCGCGAACAGGAACTGGCGTTCTTTCGTTATTTCGTGACCGATAAGGGGCTTGCGGCACAGGGTCGGGCAGGCGTGCCACGCACATTGGGTGCTTTGATCGAGGCCGGGCATGTGGATGTGGAGCCGTTGGTGTATGAGGACTTCCTGCCGGTGAGCGCGGCGGGTATTTTCCAGTCGAACCTGGGGGATGCGGCGCAAAGTCACTACGCAGCCAACTCCAATCAAGCGGAGTTTGAAAAGGCCTTGGGGCGCCAGACGATTGATGAGTTGAAGCTGTACGGGGAAACCCAACAGCGGTCGATCATGATGTGTGCGCAAGCATTGGGCTTGCCGGCACTGGCGTGAGGTAAGGAGTTCGCCCGACGCCACAGCGCAATCCTTGCGCCGTAAACGAGCCCCAGGGTCGGGCGAACGATTGGCATGATAGGCAGTGAAGGGGATGCTGTCCTTCGGAGAATTCTGAACAAATGTGGGAGCGGCAGTACCACGTCCCCACATTAGAGGTATGCCGCTTACAACAACTTGGCAATCTCGTCCTTAACGAGCAAGCGCTTCTCCTTCAACTTCTTCAACTCATCATCACTGCCGGCCGCCTTTTCAGCGCTCAATACCTGTTCATCGACAGTTTTGTATTTATCGAGCAGCGCATTCAAATGGGGATTCTCTGCCCGGCGCCCGTCGACAACTTCCTTGCTCAAACCCAGGTCCTGATACAGGTCGTGTTTCACTGGCATGGCGTACCTCCGCAAGTTGATCAATGGCTGATGCCCTTTGAAGCTAGCCTATCGGAGGGGCCCTTGTCATGTTTGAGATCAAGGCTGTCGCGTTTGCAGCCCCGTTCGTCGCAGGAAGGGTCATGAGACAAAACCTTTGCCGTGCCCTGCCTTCCACTGTAGATCGCCACCCGAGGAGGACAGGTTCCATGAGTCACGCTGCCAACGCTGTCGACACCCTGTGCATCAACACCCTTCGCACCCTGGCCATGGACGCCGTGCAGAAGGCCAACTCCGGCCACCCCGGCACGCCCATGGGCCTGGCTCCGGTGGGTTATACCTTGTGGAACCGCTTCCTGCGCTATCACCCCGAGCATCCCGACTGGCCCAACCGTGACCGTTTCGTATTATCGGTGGGCCATGCCTCGATGTTGCTCTATTCGCTGCTGCACCTGGCCGGCGTGGTCGAGATTGATGAGCACGGCAAGCGCTCCGGTAACCCGGCCATCAGCCTTGAAGACATCAAGCAGTTCCGGCAGATGGGCTCCAAAACGCCAGGCCACCCGGAATACCGCATGACCACCGGGGTGGAAACCACCACCGGACCTATGGGCCAGGGTTGTGCCAACAGCGTCGGCATGGCCATGGCCGAGCGCTGGCTGGGTCAGCGCTTCAACCGGGACGGCAAGGTGTTGTTCGACTACAACGTCTACACCCTGTGCGGCGACGGCGACATGATGGAAGGTATCAGCAGCGAAGCCGCGTCACTGGCCGGGCATTTGAAGCTGGCGAACCTGTGCTGGATCTATGACAACAACACCATCAGCATCGAGGGCCACACCGAATTGGCCTTCAGCGAAGATGTGATCACGCGCTTCCAGGCTTATGGCTGGCACACCTTGCACGTGACCGATGCCAATGACCTCAAAGCCCTGAGTGATGCCCTGGACACCTTCACGACCAACACCGGAGCGCCGACGCTGATCGTGGTCGACAGTGTGATTGGCTACGGTTCACCCCACAAACACAATACATCTGCTGCCCATGGCGAGCCCTTGGGCGTGGATGAAATCCGCTTGACCAAAGCAGCCTACGGTTGGCCCGAGGACGAAAGCTTCCTGGTTCCGGACGAAGCCCGCAGCGTGTTGCACGATGCGCTGGTGGCACGCGCCCAGCCCTTGTATGAGCAATGGTCGCGAACCTTGTCCCAGCTCGAACAGCACGAGCCGGAACTGGCCGATGAACTGCGGCGTATGCGCGCAGGTGAGATGCCCGAGCATTGGGGCGACCGCCTGCCGACCTTTGCTTGCGATGCCAAAGGCCTGGCCAGCCGTGCTTCGGGTGGCGAAGTGTTGAACGCTTTTGCCCAGCAGATTCCCTGGCTGCTCGGGGGCTCGGCGGACTTGTCGCCTTCCACCAAGACCAACCTGACCTTCGACGGTGCCGGGCGTTTCAGTGCCGAGGACTACAGTGGGCGCAACCTGCACTTCGGTATCCGCGAGCACGCCATGGGTGCCATCGCCAACGGGATGGCGCTGTCTTATTTGCGGCCCTACACCTCGACCTTCCTGGTGTTCAGCGACTACATGAAACCGCCGATCCGCTTGGCGGCGATCATGGAACTGCCGGTGGTGTTTGTGTTTACCCATGACTCGATTGGCGTGGGCGAAGATGGCCCGACGCACCAGCCTGTCGAACACCTGAGTCAACTACGCGCCACGCCGGGCTTGCTGACCCTGCGTCCGGGGGATGCCAATGAAACCCTGGAGGCCTGGAAGATCGCGCTCGCCCAGACCCATCGCCCCAGTTGTATCGTGCTGTCGCGTCAGAACCTGCCGACGCTGGATCGCACGAAATACGCAGCAGCATCGGGTACTGCCCGCGGGGCCTATGTATTGGCCGGGGCCGAGAAGCCCGAGGTGATCCTGATGGCGACCGGCAGCGAGGTCAGCCTGGCCGTTGACGCCTATGAGCAGTTGAAAGCGGACGGGGTAGCGGCGCGGGTGGTGTCGATGCCCAGTTGGGAGTTGTTTGAGGAACAGGACCAGGCCTACCGCGACAGCGTCTTGCCGCCGGCCGTGAAAGCTCGGGTGGTGGTGGAACAGGCCGGCCCCTTGGGTTGGGACCGTTATGTCGGGCAAACCGGGGCCAAGGTGGTAATGAACAGCTTCGGGGCTTCGGCACCGTTGGCCAAGTTGCAGGCCAAGTTCGGGTTTACGCTGGAGAATGTGGTGAAGGTGGCCAAGGAGCAGGTTCGACACAGTAACCACTAATCAATGAGTGCCACTTTGTGGCGAGCGGGCTTGCCCCGCGTTGGGCTGCGCAGCAGCCCTAAATTCTGTCACAGAGAGTTCTGTCTGAAAGAATTCGATGACCTTACTGGGGCTGCTGCGCAGCCCAACGCGGGGCAAGCCCGCTCGCCACAATGGCCCAGTCATATCGAAGGTCAGGGCAGTTCCCGCGCCAGGAACGGTGCGGTACGACTGCTCTTACTCCGGGCGACTTTTTGCGGCGTCCCACTCACCACAACCTTCCCGCCTCGATCGCCCGCCCCCGGTCCAATATCAATCACCCAGTCACTCTGGGCCACCACCCGCATTTCATGTTCCACCACAATCACCGTATGCCCCGCATCCACCAGATGGTTGAGCTGGCTGAGCAAGCGGTCGACATCTCGCGGATGCAACCCGGTGGTCGGTTCATCCAACACATACAAGGTGGCGCCCCGAGCGTTGCGCTGTAGCTCGGTGGCCAGTTTGATCCGCTGGGCTTCGCCGCCGGACAACTCAGTCGCCGGCTGCCCCAGTCGCAGGTAGCCCAGGCCGATATCCCTCAGCACTTGCAGCGAGCGCAAGACGCCGGATTGTTCGGCAAATACCTCCACGGCTTGCTCGACGGTCAGCCCCAGCACCTGAGCGATGTTCAAACCTTCCCAGGTAATCGCCAGGGTCTCAGGGTTATAGCGCGCGCCATGACAGGTCGGGCACGGCGCATACACGCTGGGCATAAACAGCAATTCGACGCTGACGAAACCTTCGCCCTCACAGTTCGGGCAACGGCCTTTGGCGACGTTGAAGGAGAACTGCCCCGCGTCGTAGCCGTGTTTTTTCGCCGCTGTTGTGGCGGCGAACAGTTTGCGCACGTTATCGAACAGACCGGTGTAGGTCGCCAGGTTCGAGCGCGGCGTGCGGCCGATGGGTTTCTGGTCCACCTGTACCAAGCGTCGAATGTGCTCAAGCCCGGCGCTGATACGGCCGCCGCTGGTTTGCACAGGCTCATCCTCAAGGCTTGGCTCGTCCTCTTCGGCTTGCACCATACGACCCAGCCCAGCGCCCACCAACTCCAACAACGCCTGACTGACCAGGCTGGACTTGCCCGAACCGGAGATCCCGGTGACGGCGGTAAAGCAACCCAACGGGAAGTCCACACTCACGTCATCCAGGTTATTGCGCCTCACCCCTTCCAGGCTCAACCAGCCTGTCGGTTGACGGGGCGAACGGCCGGCCGGGCGCTGCTCGGCGAACAGGTACTCGCGGGTTTGTGACGCCTCAACCTGAGCCAGGCCCGCTGGCGGGCCGCTGTAGAGTACCTGGCCGCCATGCTCACCCGCCGCAGGGCCAACGTCGATCAGCCAATCGGCACGGCGCATGGTTTCCAGGTCGTGTTCCACCACAAACAACGAGTTGCCCGCGGCCTTCAATCGATCCAGCGCCGCGAACAGCGCCTCACCGTCAGCAGGATGCAAGCCGGCCGAGGGCTCGTCCAGCACATAGATCACCCCGAACAACTGCGAACCCAATTGCGTGGCCAGCCGCAAGCGTTGCAACTCACCGGAAGACAAGGTCGGCGTGCTGCGCTCCAGGGCCAGGTAACCCAGCCCCAGGTCGGTCAGGGTGCTGACCCGCTCGAGCAAATCCTGGGCGATCCGCTGGGCGGCCAGGCGTTTTTCCACCGACAACTTGCCCTTGTCCTGCCCCTCGGCCACCGGGCGCAGCATCTCGGCCAGTTGCAGCAATGACATCTGTGACAGCTCGCCAATGTCATAACCTGCGAACTTCACCGACAACGCCGCCCGAGTCAGGCGCTTGCCCTCGCACAACGGGCACGGACTGCCCTGCATGAACTGCGAGACACGCTTTTTCATCAGCGCGCTTTGGGAATGGGTAAAGGTGTGCAGGATATAGCGCCGGGCCCCGCTGAACGTGCCCTGGTAACTGGGCTCCAGCTTGCGCTTGAGGGCATCGCGGGTTTGCGCCGGGGTCAGGCCGGCGTACACCGGCACGGTTGGGGTTTCTTCGGTGAAGAGAATCCAGTCCCGCTGTTTTTTCGGCAAATCGCGCCACGGGATGTCGACGTCATAACCCATCGTTACCAGAATGTCCCGCAGGTTCTGCCCCTGCCACGCCAGCGGCCAGGAAGCCACCGCCCGCTGGCGAATGGTCAGGGACGGATCGGGCACCATCAACGCCTCGGTGACTTCATACACCCGGCCCAACCCATGGCATTGCGGGCAGGCGCCCTGGGGCAAGTTGGGGGAAAAGTCCTCGGCATACAGCATCGGCTGCCCCGGCGGGTAGCTGCCGGCGCGGGAATACAGCATGCGGATCAGGCTCGACAAGGTGGTCACGCTGCCCACCGACGACCGCGTGCTCGGCGTGCCCCGCTGTTGTTGCAGGGCCACGGCCGGTGGCAGGCCTTCGATGGAGTCCACGTCCGGCACGCCCACTTGATCGATCAGGCGTCGGGCATAGGGTGCCACCGATTCGAAATAGCGGCGCTGGGCCTCGGCATACACAGTGGAAAAGGCCAGGGATGACTTGCCGGATCCCGATACCCCGGTAAACACCACCAGGGCATCTCGGGGAATGTCCACGTCGATGTTGCGCAGGTTGTGTTCCCGGGCGCCCCGCACCCGGACGAAGCCCGTGCGTGGGTTGGATAACGCGGTGTCTGGCGGCAAGTTGCGCTGTGAAGTCATGGTCAACCTTATAAGGGGTGAGTCCAGGTGTTGATCGAGAAAGGCAAGCGAACGTTCAATCGCTGTGCCCCCTGCGTGTAATTCAAGGTGAGCAACACGGCCACTGGCGGCAATCCATATAGCTTATGCGGCCATGAACGGGCAAGGCGCATGGCCAGAACCTCAATGGAAATCCCGACTGCGCACATTGATCCCGGCCAATAATGGCGTCAGGTCACTCAAGCGCCCGGCGATCAAGTGCCGGACCTCCCCCACCGCCTCCCAGCGCCCGTCTACCTTGAGCAACTGCGACCCTACCAGCACCTGGCGCTGGCGCTCTGCCAGGTCGCGCCAAACCACCACGTTGATATTGCCGAACTCATCTTCCAGGGTGACAAAGGTGACTCCGCTGGCGGTCCCAGGCCGTTGCCTGCCGGTCACCAAGCCGGCGATGCTGACATGACGCCCATGCTCCACTGTCAGCAGCTCCCGGGAACTGCGGCAACGTCGCGTGCGCAGTTCATCACGCAGCAGCGCCAACGGGTGTGGGCCCAGGGTAGTACCGACGCTGGCATAGTCGGCCTGCAGGTCTTCGCCTACCGTCGGTTGCGGCAACGCCACCACAGACTCTTCGGGGCTGGGCACGCCGGTAAACAAGCCCATCTGCCGCTGTACCCCGGCCACTTCCCAGCGCGCCTGATATCGGTGCCCGGCCAAGCTGCGCAACGCACCGGCATCCGCCAGCAGCTCCTGGGCGCGCTCGTCCAGCCGGGCGCGCTCGCCAAGGTCGGCAATGTCGAGAAACTCACCGCCCTGGCGCGCGGCTTCAATGCGCCGTGCATCCTCCTCACGAAACCCCGAAACCATGCGCAGCCCCATGCGGATTGCCGGCTGCTGGCCCTCGATCGGTTCCAGGTTGCAATCCCAGTCACTGGTGCTCACGTCCACCGGGCGAATCTGCAAGTGATGACGACGCGCGTCCTGGAGAATCTGGTCCGGGCTGTAGAAACCCATGGGCCAACTGTTGATCAGGGCGCAGGCAAACGCCGCCGGCTCATGGCATTTGAGCCAGCAACTGGCGTAGGTCAGCAAGGCGAAGCTGGCCGCGTGAGACTCCGGAAAACCATAGCTGCCAAAGCCCTTGATCTGCTCGAAAATCTGCGCGGCAAAGGCTTCGCTGTAGCCTCTTTCCACCATGCCGCTGCGCAGTCGTTCCTGATGAGGCTCCAGGCCACCGTGGCGTTTCCAGGCAGCCATGGAGCGACGCAACTGGTCGGCCTCACCGGGGCTGTAGCCAGCGGCGACGATAGCGATCTGCATCACTTGCTCCTGGAACAGCGGAATGCCCAAGGTGCGCTTGAGCACGCTTTTGAGCTTCGCAGACGGATAGGTCGCTTCCTCTTCCTTGTTCCGCCGACGCAGGTATGGATGCACCATGCCGCCCTGAATCGGCCCGGGGCGGACGATGGCCACCTCGATCACCAGGTCATAGAAATCCTTCGGCCGTAGCCTGGGCAGCATCGACATCTGCGCCCGGGACTCGATCTGGAACACGCCAATGGTGTCGGCGCGGCTGATCATGGCGTAGGTGGCCGGGTCCTCCTTTGGAATTTCCGCCAGGGTCAGATCACGGTGGCGATGACGACGCAGCAGGTCGAAGCACCGACGAATGGCGCTAAGCATGCCCAAGGCCAGGATATCGACCTTGAGCAGGCCGACGGCATCCAGGTCGTCCTTGTCCCATTGAATGATGGTGCGCTCAGCCATGGCGGCATTCTCCACCGGCACCAGGGTGTCCAACGGGTGTTCGGAAATCACGAAACCACCGGGGTGCTGGGACAGATGCCGGGGGAAGCCAATCAGTTGCTGAGTCAGGCTGAGCACCCGGCGCAGCACCGGGCTGTCGGGGTCGAAACCTCCCTCACGCAGGCGCTCCAGGGGCGGTGCTTCATCGCTCCAGCGCCCACAGCAATCAGCCAGCGCATTAACCTGATCCGGCGGAAGGCCCAGGGCCTTGGCCACGTCACGCACCGCGCCGGCACCATGGTAGCTGCTGACCACCGCCGTCAAGGCAGCGCGGGTGCGACCATAGCGCTGGAACACGTATTGCAGCACTTCCTCCCGGCGCTCGTGTTCGAAATCGACGTCGATGTCCGGCGGCTCGTTGCGCTCTCGGGACAGGAAGCGCTCAAACAGCATGTTCATCAGGCTCGGGTCGATTTCAGTGATGCCCAGGGCGTAGCACACCGCCGAGTTGGCGGCCGAGCCACGGCCCTGGCAGAGGATTGAACGGCTGCGGGCAAAGCGCACGATGTCATGCACCGTTAGGAAATAGCTTTCATAACCCAGCTCGCTGATCAGTTCCAGCTCTCTGTTGATTTGTTGGAGAGTCTTGGCCTCGACACCTTTCGGCCAGCGCTGGACCATGCCCTGCTCGGTCAAGGTTCGCAGCCAGGATTTCGGGTCCTGCCCTTCGGGCACCAGCTCCCGTGGGTATTGATAATGCAGTTGGCCCAGGTCGAACGTGCAACGACGAGCGATGCTCAACGACGCTTCCAGCAAGTGCGGCGGATACAGGGCGCGCAGGGCGTCAAGGCTGCGCAAGTGGCGTTCGCCATTGGGGTACAGGCGCGCGCCCACCTCGGCGACCGGCACGTGATGACGGATCGCGGTCATGGTGTCCTGCAACGCACGACGGCTGCGCACATGCATATGCACATCGCCGCAGGCGACTGCCGGGATCTGCAAACGGGCCGCCAGCTTCAAGCGTTGCTCAAGAAGACGGGCATCATCTTGGCCGCAATGCAGCTGCACCGCCAGCCACACTCTCTGGGCGAACGTACTGCACAGCCACTGGATGTGGGCCTCGGTGTCGGACTCTTCGGCCACCCACAACACCAACAACCCCGGCACGGGATCGGCGAAGTCCTCTTGCAGCAGGCGGTAATGGCCTTTCTCGGCACGGCGCCGGGCAAGGGTGATCAGCCGGCAGAGGTGCTGATAACCCTCCAGGTTTTCCACCAACAGCACCAGCTTGGGGCCGTTCTCGATGCGCATCTCACTGCCGATGATCAACGGCAGCTTGACCTCCTTGGCCGCCTGCCAGGCGCGGACGATGCCCGACAGGGTGCATTCATCGGTGATTGCCAGGGCTTGGTAGCCTTGCTGCCGGGCCCGCTCGAACAACTCGCGGGCGCTGGACGCACCGCGCTGGAAACTGAAATTGGACAGGCAGTGCAGCTCGGCATAATCCGGGTTCATGCAAACCAGCCTTGCAGCCACAGCGCACCGCTTTCGCCCACGGTTCGATAGGCCCAGCCTTGTTGGCCCGCGCGGGTCTGGATCAGGTAATAATCACGGCGCACATCGGCACCGTCCCACCAGCCGGATTCAATGCGTTCCGGCCCCCTAAGAACCTGTATGCCCTGCTCGGCCAATGCCATGGGCTCACTCAACAACCAGCCGGGCCGTTGCACCTTGCTCAAGGGCGGACACGCCCGGCTGTCGACGCCAGGTTGCCAGGTACATTCCGGACGATGATCGGCTTGAAAACGCAAGCCTTGTACCGCCTCGTCACCCAGGCGCGCCCGCAAGCGTTCGCGCAACTGTTCCCAAGGCAGGGTTTGTTGTGGGCGTTCATCAAACAAGTCCTGGCGCTGGGGCACAAACACCGGCAGGTCCTGGGCCGTCAGGCGAAAGCCGCGCACCGGTGATGTCACCTGGACCTGCTCCAGGCGCCTCGGGCCAGCTCGAATAACATCGCCGGATCACGTTCGGCACTGAGCTGGCCAACCTTGATCAGCGTGTCCGCCTCTTCGGCATGTTCCAGATGCAGGTCAAAACGCTGCACTCCACTGTCTCGACCACACAGAAACGCCGACAGATCGCCCGTCAGGCGACGCAGCGGAAACAGCAACGCCTGATGAGACAGCACGTCAAAATTCAATTCGATGCGTGCATCGAACTGGTCCGGTGGCTGGTAGAAAGCCAGGGCCAGTGGGCGCTGGCCGGACAGCGCATCCAGGTGTTTGAGCAATGCTGCATCGAAACGCCTGGCGAGGGTATGCCGGGGCAAGGCTTGCACCTGAGCCAGGGTGCGCAGGCCCATCCGCAACAAGGCGGTGGCGGCTTGCGGATCGAGGCCTGCACGGTCGATGGGAATCGGGCCCAAGGCCTGTTGCAGCACTTCATCATCCGCCACGGCCACACCATCGTAGACATTGGCCAGCACCCGGGCGGCGGTCGGGTTGGGGGCGGCGACGATGCGGTGACGAAAGCCCAGCGCCGTCAACTCCTTGCGCAGGCGTGCTTCGAGCTGTGGCCATGGCCCGAACAGACCCAGGCTCGATTCAATCTCGAACAACAGGGCACGCGGGTAAAACACACTGACCTGGGAGCTGAAACGGTAGGCCCAGGCGGCAAGAAATTGCTGCCAGCGCTCGATGTCCACCGGATCGTATTCGGCGCAGGCGAAGGCCTTGGTCAGGGCATGGGCCGCCGTCAGGGACTGGCCTGGGCGCAGCCCCAACTTGCGCGCCGCCTCGTTGACGGTTTGCAGCATCCGTCGCTGCGGAGTACCTGCCAGCAATGCCAATGGCTGATCCGGTTCGGGACGCAGGCGCAGTACCCCGTCCAGCGCCAATTGCGGGAAGACAATACAGACCCAGCGCATGCCAACCTCAGTGCCCGAGCGCAAGAGCAATCGGCGCCGGGTGAGCCAGCCCGCCCCGGCACTTGAGCACCCGCACCTGAGCGGGCCTGGCCTCGACCACCAGACGTAAAGCCGCCGGCGATGGGTTGATCGTCTCACTTAACGGGCGCCAGGCAAACGCCAGGGTCTGGCCGGTTTCCGCCGCCACCTGCAAGCGACGCAAGGCTCGGTCGTCGGCCTTGCGCGGCCAGCACAGCACCGCCCCGCAACTGCCGGAACGCAGGCATTGCTCCACGGCCCACAAGGCATCGCGCTCATCCGCCCGGATCACCGAGAGCTGGCGCAGGTCCACACCGGCGTTCTGCCAGGCATGGGGATAGGGAATATAGGGCGGTGCCACCAGCACAATTCGCTCCCCCGCCGCCGAGAGTCGCGCCAGGGTCGGCCATACCAGTTGCAACTCGCCCACACCCTCCTTGGCTACCAGGATTTCACTCAAGGCCGACTCCGGCCAGCCACCCGTAGGCAGCACCGCATCCAGGGCGGCGAGTCCGGTGGCATGAACGCTGGCCGGTGGCGCAACGGGCCGGCCCTTCCAGACTCGACCACCATTGAACAGCGAGTCCAGGGCAACAACGGCGCTCATCAACCTTGCCTCACCAGACCGCAGAACACGCCTTCGATGGCCAGGTCCTGATCGGGCCGGACAACGATAGGCGCATAAGCCGGGTTACGTGGCAGCAGACGTACGTTTTCGCCCGTGCGCTCAAAGCGTTTGATGGTGACTTCACCGTCCAGGCGCGCCACCACAATCTGCCCATTCACGGCCTCGGCACTGCGACGTACGCCCACCAGGTCGCCATCGAGAATGCCGTCTTCGATCATTGAGTCACCCTGGACCCGCAGCAGGTAATCCGGCACTCGGGCGAAAGTGGCCGGGTCGAGCATCAGGCGGTTGTGGACTTCGGCGTCGGCACCGATGGGCAGGCCTGCCGCTACTCGGCCGAGGACAGGAATGTCCAGCCATTCGGGCCGTAGCGGTTGATTGAGCAGGCGGATACCGCGGGCCTGATTGGGGTTGACCTCGATAAAACCGGCTTCGGTCAGGGCCAGCACATGCTTGCGGGCGACGCTACGGGAGGCAAAGCCGAAGGCCTCGGCGATTTCGGCGAGGCTGGGAGGTTGGCCTTGCTGCGCGATACGGTCGCGGATGAAGGTCAGGATGGCGGAGCGGCGGGGAGATAGAGTCGTCATGGAGTACATTTGTACTCTTTCAGGAAATCGCTGACAAGCGCCGCCAGTCGGGAGGGGATATCAGCCCGCCAAGAGCTGCCCCAACATCACACTACCCCTCCTCCTTCACTGCGAAACGCGCTGGGGCTCAGCCCCGTCCAGCGTTTGAACGCCCGCCTGAAACTGCGTACATCGCTGTAACCCACGACCTCGGTGATGCGCTCGATGGACAGCCCCGGGTTGCTCAACAACCCCATGGTACGTGCGCGCCGTACATGTTCCAGTAACCCTTCAAACGTCAGCCCATGCTCAGTCAGGCGCCGGCGCAAGGTGCGGCCGCTCATGTTCAAGTCACCGGCGACCTTTTCCAGCTGGCTGCCCTGCAAGTCACGGGAAATCGCGCGCTCTACCGCCTGGATCAAGTCCATCTTCTGGTGCAACTGAGCGCTTTCCAGCTCCAGCAATTCCAGGGCCTGGCGCAACGCCAGGGCATGATGATTGGGCAAGCGCACGTCCAGCCAATGGCGGGCCAGGACCATGCGGTTGTGCAGGCAACCAAAACGCACATCCGCGCCGAACAGCCGCATGTACTCGGCGACATACGACGGCGCGGCATGCATGAACTCCACCCGCTGCGGCATGAAGTCGGCGCCTACCAACGCCCGGCCATAGACCATGAGGCTGGCGAAGAACTCTTCGGCAGCAAACATTTGCACCTGTGCGTAGGGCAACAGGCATTCGATATCGACAAACACCTCGTCGGCGCTTTCGTGGGTACGCGTGGTGGCAATGCCACCGGAGGTGTGCTGATGACGCTCGCCGACGGCGAATGCATCGCGCAGGGTCTTGCACAGCGAGATCACGTGCCCCAGCAGACCCAGGGTGCCCAGCACATTCTGATTGCCCACACACAAACCCAATCCCTGATCGGGCAAGACCTTGAGCGCACGCTGAATCATGGTGACCGCCTGGCGATAGGAAATCCGCTGGGCCGGGTCATCCAGGTCATCGAGGGTAAACCCCAGGCCGCGACACAAATGCTCGGCGCTGGCGCCCTTTTGCGCGACGACTTGCCCGAGGGTTTGCAGGAGAAATGGCGAAACCAGAGCCAGTTCATAGTGCGGATCAACGGCTTTGCTTTGCATGGATCTTCGATTCCCGACTGAGTGCTCGGTTGTTGTTTTAGAAACATCCTGACAATCATAGGCGCTTGCCAGATTCGCCGCACTCTGGATAAAGACTGTCCGCCAAAGTCCCCCTATCTGGCCGCCAATACCCTGCCCCGTTGGGCGCCAAGGGCTTATTTGTATAGGTAGCGTCCCCCTAACAATAATAATGAGCCCAGACATGAAACCGATCCGTGCGTTTCGCCCCGTGCAACTCGCCCTGTTGACCCTGATCAGCCTGCCGGCCCTGGCCACCGAAGGCGGTGTCGACAACATCGGCCCCGGCACCGACGGCTTCTACATCTTGCCGCTGGACGTCAACAACCTGCCGGACCACATGTTCGCGTTCAACCTCTACTACAACCACTACGAAGCCAGGAAGCTCAATATCAGTTCCCTGGGCGGCAAGGTGCCGGGGGTGAATATCCAATCCGATGCGGTCATCCCGCGCCTGGATTACCTCAGCCCGGTGCGGGTGTTCGGCGGGCGACTGGGCGCCTACATCGCCCAACCCTGGATCAAACAGCAAGTGTCGATGTTCGACATGTCTGACCAGCGCGAAAGCATGGGCGATACCACCCTGGCCCCCATCATCCTCTGGGACATGGGCAAGAACCTGACCCTGGCGACGGCCCTGGAGATCACCTTGCCCACCGGCGAGTACGACGCCACGCGGCTGGCCAACACCAGCAACAATTTCTACACCTACAAACCGCTGGTGTCCGCGACCTGGATGCCTAATGAGCGTACCGAGCTGTCGATCAAGACCACCTACAGTTTCAACAAGGAAAACCCTGATACCCATTACCGCTCGGGGCAGATTTTCCACTTTGATTATTCGGCCAGCTACAAAGTGACCGACAACCTGAGCCTGGGGGTGAATGGGTACTACCTCAAGCAGACCACTGACGATAAGCAATATGGGCGTACGGTGGTCAATATCTACGGGGAGGATGTTGATGACGGGGTGAAGGGGCAGGTGTTTGCCATAGGTCCGGCGGTGTATTTCACTTTTCTCAAGTACGCCAGTGCGGAGGTGCGGTGGGCCAAGGAGTTTGATGTGAAGAATCGGCCGGAGGGGGATATGTTGTGGGCTAAGTTGACGATTCCGTTTGCGCTGTAATGCGGGGGGGGGCTGGGCTGGGGTACATATCCATTTCTGTGGTAACGGCCTCCTCAGGTTCCGCCCTTACGGCGGGTCACTTTTGGAAAAGAGCCCCAAAAGTAACCAAAAGGGCTCTTGCCCCACCACTCGGCACCTCGCTAGTGCTCGGTGTGCCCGAACGCAGGCATTACTCCGTGGGCCGCCGCGACGGGCCATCCATGGCCCAACGCGGCTAAACCGGCGTCCTGCCGGTTTACCCACTGCGTAATACCTGCGTTCGGCCAGCGTGGTTTAACGGGGCGCCTCAGATCAAGATCAAGATCAAAAGCAGATCAAGAGCACGCAGCCTCGCTGGCGCTCGACAGCTGCTACGCGAGGGTGGGGAGGAAGAAACGCATACGCTTCAAAGAATAGGTCGGCTACTAGGCCGCCTCGCTTTGTTTTTGATCTTGGGCGCCCCGTTAAACCACGATGGCAATGCCGGAGTGAGGGCATGCCGAGCCCAGGCGAGGCACCGAGTGGTGGGGCAAGAGCGTTTTGGTTACTTTGGGGCTTTTCCAAAGTGACCCGCCGTCAGGGTGGAACCAACAGTGGCCGTTACCGCAGCAACGGATATACCCCCCCCAATCCACCCAACCCAACCCCACTCAACTAGCAGTAGCCAACAACAAATCCCGCACCGACCTTCCCTGCCCACGACTACGGTCATGCTCATACAACGACGCTGCAATCTCGTCCGCCCGAATCGGCAGGATCGACAACAGCGTGTCGCTCAAACCATGGCTGGCCTGGCTGAACCCCTGCATGTAGATACCCGCCTTGCAGCGCTCATCCGTCACCACGCGGTAGTCACGGCTGACCTCGAACTCACCCATGTACTCCTGCAACGGCGCCAGCAACTGGCGATGCATCTGCCGCTCATACCCGGTAGCCAATACCACCGCGTCGTAATGGTTGAGGCTGGCCTCCCCGGTGGCGTTGTTGCGCAGCGCCAACTCGACACCCAACGGGCCGGCGCTGGCTTTTTCCACAGTGGTCAGGGTACGGAAGGCGTGACGGGCAATACCCGAGACTTTCTGGCGATAAAAAATACCGTAGATGCGCTCGATCAGGTCCAGGTCCACCACCGAATAGTTGGTGTTGTGGTACTCGTTGACCAGGCGCTCGCGCTCACCGCTGGCTTGCTGGAACACCAGGTCGGTGAATTCCGGCGAGAACACTTCGTTGACGAACGGGCTGTCGTCGGCCGGCTTGAGGGCCGAGCCCCGCAGGATCATGTCCACCTGCACCGACGGGAAGCTGTCGTTGAGGTCGATAAAGGCTTCGGCCGCGCTCTGGCCGCCGCCGATGATCGCAATGCGCATCGGCTTGCCATCGACGCACGGCTGCTGGGCCATGCGTGCCAGGTATTGGGAATGATGGAACACTCGGCCATCCTCCTTGAGGCCCTTGAACGCCGGTGGAATACGCGGCGTCCCGCCGGCGCTGACCACCACCGAACGGGCCGTGCGCACCAGTTGCTCACCCTGGGCATCCCGGGAAATTACCCGCAGCGCCTCGACCTGCTGCTGATGCAGGATCGGCTCGATGGCCAGCACTTCCTCGCCATAACGGCTTTGTGCCTGGAACTGGCCGGACACCCAACGCAGGTAGTCGTTGTACTCCATCCGGCACGGGTAGAAGGTTCCCAGGTTGATGAAGTCCACCAGGCGGCCATGGGCCTTGAGGTAGTTGACGAAGGAGTAAGGGCTGGTGGGGTTGCGCAGGGTGACCAGGTCCTTGAGGAAGGAAATCTGCAATTCACTCTGGGCTACCAGGGTATTGCCGTGCCAGCGGTAGTCAGCCTGCTTGTCGAGAAACAGCACGTCCAGTTTGCCTTGGGCCTTCTCGCGCTCTTGCAGGGCGATGGCGAGCGCCAGGTTCGAAGGGCCGAAACCGATACCGATCAGGTCGTGAACCGCGGGCGATGCAATTGCCTGTGTCATTCCAGTGTCCTCTGGATAAGCCCCGTGGCGGTGGGGCGGGAAAGCCTCAGAGACCTGTAGGCAGAACAACAGGTCGTGTGTTGATAGGAAACGAGGACAATGAAAAAAAATTTAGCCGCGACGCAATCAGTGCGTGTCCCACTCACGCATCCGCACCCGGCAGTGCTTCATGGCGTTGACGATGTGTTTCTCCACAAGGCTGCGGGAAATGTTCAGGCGCTCGGCAATTTCCAGATGGGACAAACCTTCGAGCTTGCGCAGTAGAAAGCTATTGCGACAGGCTGCCGGCAATTCCCCCAAAGCGCGCTCCAACATCTCCAGGCGCTGGCCATGATCCAGGCTGGCGTGAGGGGAAGCCGTGGAAAACCGCTCTTCGCTGTCCAGTACATCCAATGGCTCAACCTGGCGCAGGGCATTGCGCCGATGGCCGTCGATCACCAGGTTCAGGGCGGTGCGGTAAAGGAAGGCGCGCGGTTGTTCGATCGGCGTATCGCTGGCCCGCTCCAGCACCCGCACATAAGCGTCATGCACCACATCCTCGGCCACCTGGCGGTTGCCCAGCTTGGCGTTAAGGAAACACACCAGCTCACGATAGTAGTTTTCCAACATGACTCCCGACCGCCTGAATGGATAGCGGCATTAGGTCCTTGAGTGCGAAGACAACAGCCAATTCAGCGATACGTTTCGATGATGGCAGTTTGAGTGTGTGTAATTTATAGTAATTCTCATCTAGATTTAAATAATACTTGTATCAACGGCCCATTTATTTCTCTGCAACACCTGTAACCGCATATGTAACAGCCTAAATTGCCGGGCAATTTTCTCGTTTACCTTGCAGCTTCCCGCACCTGCGGCCCGTTCTTTCCCGGCTGGAACCTAAGCATGCAACATCCTCGACCCGCCCGACGCGCCCTGCTTGTCATTACGTGCCTGATCCCCGTTATCGCTGTCGCCGCCTGGCAGGTCCTGCCACCGGGTCGGGACAAACTGGCGACCGTCACCGTGACCCGTGGCGATATCGAAAGCAGCGTCACCGCCCTGGGCACCCTGCAACCCCGGCGCTACGTCGATGTCGGCGCCCAGGCCTCCGGGCAGATCCAGAAAATCCACGTGGAGGCTGGCGCCGAGGTCAAAGAAGGCCAATTGCTGGTGGAGATCGACCCGTCCACGCAAAAGGCCAAGCTGGACGCAAGCCGCTACGCCATCGAAAACCTGCAGGCCCAGTTGCAGGAACAACGGGCCCAGCATGAACTGGCGCGGCAGAAGTACCAGCGTCAGCAAAAACTCGCGGCCGGCAACGCCACCCGTGAAGAAGATGTGCAAACCGCCAAGGCCGAACTGAGCGCCACCCAGGCGCGGGTCGACATGTTCCAGGCCCAGATCCGCCAGGCCCAGGCCAGCTTGCGCAGCGACGAAGCCGAGCTGGGCTACACCCGCATCTATGCGCCCATGAGTGGCACCGTGGTCGCAGTGGACGCCCGGGAAGGCCAGACCCTCAACGCCCAGCAACAGACACCGCTGATCCTGCGTATCGCCAAGCTGTCGCCGATGACCGTCTGGGCCGAGGTTTCCGAGGCGGATATCGGCCACGTCAAACCCGGCATGCATGCCTACTTCACCACCCTCAGCGGCGGCGCCCGGCGCTGGACCAGCACCGTGCGGCAGATCCTGCCGGTGCCGCCCAAACCACTGAATGAAACCAGCCAAGGCAACGGCAGCCCTGCCAGCAGCAGTAAGAGCGGCAGTGGCCGCGTGGTGCTGTACACCGTGCTGCTGGATGTCGACAACCCAGATCACGCCTTGATGGCCGAAATGACCACTCAAGTGTTTTTCGTCGCCGGCCGTGCGCAGAACGTGTTAACCGCGCCGGTCGCCGCTCTCAAGGGCGGTGTCGGGACCGAACTGCAGCAGGCCCGGGTGGTGGCCAAAAATGGTGACATCGAACAACGCCAGGTGCGCACCGGCCTCAGCGACCGACTGCGCATCCAAGTGGTTGAAGGGCTCGCCGAGGGCGAGCATGTGCTGATCGGCCCCGCCGCCAATAGCGGAGGTTGAATGCAAACGCCCCTGATCACCCTGTCGGACATCCGTAAGTCCTACGGCGGCGGCGATGCGCCGTTGGTGGAAGTACTGCGCGGGATTGATATGTCGATCCATGCCGGCGAGTTTGTCGCGATTGTCGGCGCGTCCGGCTCCGGCAAATCGACCTTGATGAACATCCTCGGCTGCCTCGACCGCCCCACCTGCGGCGAGTACCTGTTTGCCGGAGAAAACGTCGCGCAACTGGACAGCGATGAGTTGGCCTGGCTGCGACGCGAAGCCTTCGGTTTCGTGTTCCAGGGCTACCACCTGATCCCCGCCGCGTCGGCCCGTGAAAACGTCGAGATGCCGGCCATTTATGCCGGTATCCCGGCCGCTGAACGTCACGCCCGAGCCACCGCCCTGCTGGAACGCCTGGGCCTGGGCGAGCGCACCGGCAATCGCCCGCATCAGCTGTCCGGTGGTCAGCAACAACGGGTGTCGATTGCCCGAGCCTTGATGAACGGCGGCCATATCATTCTTGCCGACGAACCCACCGGCGCCCTCGACAGCCACAGCGGCGCGGAAGTCATGACGCTGCTGGACGAACTCGCGGCCCAGGGCCACGTGGTGATCCTGATTACCCACGACCGCGAAGTGGCGGCGCGAGCCAAACGCGTCATCGAAATCCGCGACGGGCTGATCATCAGCGACACCGCCGCCGACCATCCCGAGGTGCAACACAGCGCCAACGCCGACGCCTTGCAAGCCGTCGACCTGCGCCAGCGCCTGGAAGACGGCAGCGAGCACAACGGTGCCTGGAAAGGTGAACTGGTGGACGCCGTGCACGCCGCCTGGCGTGTGATGTGGATCAACCGCTTCCGTACCGCCCTGACCTTGCTGGGCATCGTGATTGGCGTGGCCTCGGTGGTGGTGATGCTGGCCGTCGGCGAAGGCAGCAAGCGCCAGGTCATGGCGCAGATGGGCGCCTTTGGCTCAAACATTCTCTACCTCAGCGGCCTGTCCTCCAGCCCGCGGGCGCCCAGGGGCATCGTCAGCCTGACCGACGTCGCCGCCGTGGCAATGTTGCCCCAGGTGAAAATGATCATGCCGGTCAACGGCTCGCAGGCCACGGTGCGTTTCGGCAATGCCGACCACGCCAGTTATGTCGGCGGTAACGGCATCAACTTCCCGGAAATCTTCAACTGGCCGGTGGTCGAAGGCAGCTACTTCACCCAGGCCGACGAAGACAGCGCCACCGCCGTGGCCGTCATCGGCAAGAAGGTGCGGGACAAACTGCTCAAGGACTTCAGTGACCCCATCGGCCAGTACATCCTGATCGAGAACGTGCCATTCCAGGTGATCGGCGTGCTCCAGGAAAAAGGCGCCAGCTCGGGCGATCAGGACAGCGACGACCGGATTGCTGTGCCCTACTCCGCCGCCAGCATCCGCCTGTTCGGCAGCCAGAACCCGCAGTATGTGGCCATCGCGGCCGCCGACGCCTCCCAGGTCAAGCAGACCGAACAGGCCATCGATGAACTGATGTTGGGCTTGCACAACGGCCGCCGCGACTTCGTGGTGACCAACTACGCGGCCATGATCCAGGCCGAGGCGCGCACGCAGAATACCCTGTCGTTGATGCTCGGCTCGATTGCCGCCATTTCTCTGTTGGTGGGCGGGATCGGCGTGATGAACATCATGCTGATGACCGTGCGTGAACGCACCCGGGAAATCGGCATCCGCATGGCGACCGGTGCACGCCAGCGCGACATCCTGCGCCAGTTCCTCACCGAAGCCGTGATGCTTTCGGTGGTCGGCGGCCTGTGTGGTGTCGCCCTGGCGCTGATGGTCGGCGGCGTGCTGATCCTCGCCGAAGTGGCGGTGCAATTTTCCCTGCTGGCGGTGCTCGGCGCCTTTGGCTGCGCACTTGTCACCGGTGTTGTATTCGGCTTTATGCCGGCCCGCAAAGCTGCCCGGCTTGATCCGGTAAAGGCGTTGACCAGTGAATAAACGACCCATGACCCCGCGACTGTCCCTGCTCACCCTGTGCCTGCTGCTCAACGCCTGCGCCGGCACCTCACCCTCTTCCGGTACCGGCATTGCACCGCCCACGGCCTGGCAATTCGCCGAGCGCCAGGCAAACCAGTCCACCCATCAACAATGGTGGACGCAGTTCGGCAGCCCACAATTGAACCGCCTGATCGACCAGGCTCGCCGCGACAGCTATGACGTGGCGGCAGCCATGGCCCGGGTGCGCCAGGCCCAGGCCAGCGCAGTGATTGCCGGTGCGCCGCTGTTGCCGGAGGTGGGCCTGAACCTCAAGGCCAATCGCCAGAAACGCATCAGCGGCAGCAGCACCTCAGACAGCACTGACACCAGCAGCACGGTCAACAGCTACAGCGCCAACCTCACCGCCAGCTATGAACTGGACTTCTGGGGCGGTCGCGCCGCCGCCCGCGACAGCGCGCTGCAAAGCGTGCGCGCCAGTGAGTTCGATCAGGCGACGGTGGAACTGACCCTGCTCAGCAACGTCGCCGACCGTTATGCGCAGACCTTGTCGGCACAACAACGTCGGCAGATTGCCGAACTCAACCTGACCAACGCCCGCAATGTCCTCGACCTGGTGCAAACCCGTTACAACGCAGGTTCGGCCACCGTCCTGGAACTGGCCCAACAGAAAAGCCTGGTGACCAGCCAGCAACGCCAACTGCCGCTGATTCAACAACAAGCCGAGGAATCGCTGATCACCCTCGCCGCCCTGCTGGGCCAGCCAGTGCAAGCACTGGACCTGGGTACCGAGGGTTTCCAGGCCATGACCTGGCCGACTATTGGCGCTGGCATGCCCAGCGACCTGTTGACGCGCCGTCCCGACATCGCCCGTGCCGAGGCGCAAATGGCGGCGGCGCAAGCGGATGTCACCGTGGCCCGCGCAGCGATGCTGCCGACGGTGACGCTGGGGGCGTCGTTGGGGTCAGGATCGAGCAAGGCGGCCGACGTGTTGCGCAGCCCGTTCTATACCCTCACCTCGGGACTGGTGGGGCCGGTCTTCAATAACGGGCGCCTGAGTGCCGAGCGCGATCGGGCCAGGGCGCGGCAGGAGGAACTGCTCGAGGTCTATCGTGGCTCGATCATCAATGGGTTTGCGGACGTGGAAAAGGCCCTCAGCAGCATTACCGGGCTGGATCAGCAGCGCCAGTGGCAGGCTGAGGAATTACAACAGGCGCAGACAGCGTTTGAGATTGCCGAGAGTCGCTATCAGGCGGGAGCCGAGGATCTGCTGACGGTGCTGGAGACACAACGAACGCTGTATGCGGCGCAGGATTTGAATGTACAGCTGCGGTTAGCGCGAGTGCAGGCGAGTATTGCGCTGTACAAGGCGTTAGGGGGTGGATGGAGAGTGTTGTGAAGGCCATCAGGCCAGCGGTGTGATCTGCTTCTTTGCGAAGCGTTCGAACTCTGAGTCTGCGTGCCAGAACGAATCCAGTTTTACCCGGGTTTCGCCACCGGCCTCCAGCGTCTTCAGCTCTTCAAGCGCCTTTTTCCACCACAGCGGCCTGCAAGCATTCAGGTAGGTACACCGTTTGGCCTGCTTGCCTAACAGATAGAACTTGGCGACCTTCCGGGAAGTCGTGCACTGGCCTTTGAGCTTCCATTTCAGACGCAGTCGATCGTAGAGCGCATTTTTCGGAAGGCCGTTGGGCACCGAAAAAGTCATCTGCGGCAGACTCTCGCGATAGGCCTCGCCATGCTGGTCAAAGAACACCTTTAACATTGCATGGTGGTAGCTCTTCACCGAGAAGTAGTGATTGATACAGTCGTTAGCCTCCACGACCTTCTTGCCGTCCAGCATGAAGGACACGGCAATCTGCTCAATGGTCAGCAGTGTGGAGCCATGGTGGGCCCATTGATCAATCAGACCGATAGTGCCATCAAGCATGGCGACGTTGGCCCTGGTCAGCCCGCAGATGCCACTGTTGAAGAGTTTCAACGACGGCGCAGGGCGCTCATTTCCGGCCTCTACTTCCTCGGCAAATGCGCGGTACTCCGAACGCCGGGACGCCTGGGCCCAACTCCACTCGAACGCATCCATCAAAAACTGATCGTCCGTGACACGCCCGAATAGCTCGGCGGGATCTTTGAAGAAGACCGTATCGGTATCGATGAAGATGGTTTTGTCGGCGAGCTGAACACCGGCCTGGATGGCACAGGCCTTACGTCGATGGTAATAGCCTGCGGTACCTTTCCAGGCATCCAGAGTCTGCGCGTCAAGAGGCAGAACGGTGACAGGCCAACCCTCAAAGGACTCGGGCTGATCCGTCATCACTGTGATCGTGAAACTGGACGGCTCTTTCCTGTGACGCAGGGCCGACAGAATGCTGAATTTTGCTTCGTGCCGGTAAACGGTTTTGTTGCCATAGAGCAGATAGAGGAGCTGATTCGAAAACATACATCCATAACGCCAAATTCGGTTCGAGGCCAACGATAAAGAGGCCCGATCGCCACATTGTGCCGCCACCCAAATTCATCTTCCAGCCGAGACACAAAGAGTAACAATCAAATCATCCAAGACCGCCGTCTAGACCTTCAGGTGCCGCGCATACCAGGGACGTCTCGGCACCTTCCTGAACAAGCTTTTGACCGTCTCCTCATCCCCAAACGTAATCCGCAACGCCAACTTCATCGTCTCCGGGTCCATCTCCATCGACCGCCCCCTTTGCAACCCGGGCGTGGTACTGCAGCCATGGGTATCCGGCCCCAACCAGGGGTCATCCACCTCCACCCAACGCCCCGGCGCAAACCACGGCACACCGCTCACTTCAAGGCGTTGAACCTCACCCGGATGAAACCGTTCATGGGCACGAAACCAATCCTCGACCCGATCGTCAATCCATCCGTGAAAATGCCAGAACACCGGGTTCACATGAGACGAAAACGGATCGCCGAGAAAGTCGTTCTCCGGCCCGAACCAGCGCCCGGCAAAATCCGCCGGATCACGGGCCAACGGCGCCGGAGCACCATTGGACGGATCACGCGCCACCGACGCCCAGCGCATATGCAACCAGTCGTGCAGCCCCAGCTCCACCTCCGAGCCAAACTGCCCCAACGTCATGCGTGACAGATAAGCCGGATCCCGATACTGCGACTCCCACACCTGGAAGTTGCTGCAATAGGTCTCGCCGCTTTTGATATCGCTGACCCACTGGGTAAAGGTGTCATCCCCCCGGGAAACCCAGGTCGGCGGCACCGAGAATCCATCATGATTATCGAAGTAACGGATAAACCCCAGGCGATCACGCTCAAGCTCCGGCTGCGGCAACGGAAAGCGCGGCCAGGACGGCAGGTGCTGCATCGAACGCGCCGTGCCCAACATATGCCGGTGCATGAAAAAGAAGTCGATGCCTGACCCATTGCGGTCCTTGCGTGGCCCGCGAGCATCACGCTCACGGTCGCGAGGGCCGGGTTGCCAGCCGATCCCTCGCAGGGCGTCGCGTTTGTCTTCAGGCAGCTTGTGCCATTTGTCCCGAGACGCATGCCATAGCTGGTGAAACAGCCGGTGCTCCGGCGAAATCAGCCAGGCCTCCAGAGTCGGATTGAGCAGCGCCCGCTCACGGGCTTCGGGGAACAGCCGCTTGATCGCCACAAACCGGTTGTCGTCTTCGGGCAAGCCGAGGGCACGATCCATACGCAACACGCGCCCACTGAGCGAGGCGGTGCCGGCATTGCCGAAGGCCGCCCAGACCTCATCGAGGGTGGAAACAAACTGATAGCGGACAATACCGCTGCGGCTGTCCAGCAGCCGCCAGCTGATTTGCCCTTGCTTGACGTCCGCCAGGTCGCCCAGGACTTCATAGCGAGGCGTGGCTTCACTGCGTAATACCTGCGCACTGTCCAGATACCCACGCAAGCCACGACCCCGGGCAGCGATATCGAGCAACAGTTCCAGGCCTTCACCGGGCACGCCATCGAGCCCGGCGTCACGGCCTTCGAGACGAATGTCCCACACGCCCCGCAAGGCATTGGCCATCTGCTGACCGGCCATGTCCGGCAGGTCCACCGTGGCTTCGCCCGGGGTAATCGGTTCGTCCGGCTGCGTCAATTGACGGTGGGCGTAATAGGCGGCAGGCACCGCGGCGCCGGTCAGTGCCAGGCCCGCGATGAAGCCTCGTCGAGAAATCGTCATTGCCCTACCTGTGTCAGCCATGGAGCAGGCTTTATCCAAGCTAGAACGAGCATTGGCCGAACAAATTTAGGGGCCTGGGCAAGCGCCTAAATTTCCCCCGCCATCACTCGTTCTTCCCAGATAGCAAAGGCCTCGCCTGCACCTCATCCACCGGAAAGCGACACTGAGATGGCAATGACCAAAACCCGCTCGAAAAAAGCTCTTCTGATCGGCCTGCCCCTGGCGCTGGCGATTGCCGCCGGCGGCGGTTTTCTGGGTTGGAAATACCTGTACGACAGCGCGGGTTATCCGCTCAAGGTCATGAAGCAGGCTGACGAGTTGCAGGACCGGATCATTTCCTTCGACAGCCACATCACCCTGCCCCTGCGCTTCGGCAGCGAGGGCGACGAGGCGGATAAGGACGGCCAGGACAAGTTCGACCTGGTCAAGGCACAGCGCGGACGCCTGTCGGGGGCGGCCCTGACGATTTTCGGCTGGCCGGAAATGTGGAATGGCCCCAATGCTCCGCACAAACCCACGGCCGCCTTTGTCGATCAGTCTCGCCAGCAGCAGGAAGTGCGCTACAAGGCAATCACCGGGATGGTCCGCGACTTCCCCAATCAGGTGGGCATCGCCTACACCCCGGACGACTTCCGGCGCCTGCACGGTGAAGGCAAGTTCGCGGTTTTTATCAGCATGCTCAATGCCTACCCATTGGGCGAAGACATCAGCCAACTGGACCTGTGGACCGCGCGCGGCATGCGCATGTTCGGTTTCAGCTACGTGGGCAATAACCCGTGGGCCGACTCTTCTCGGCCGCTGCCATTTTTCAATGACACACCCGACGCCTTTAATGGCTTGTCAGACCTGGGTAAACGCGCCGTACACCGGCTCAATGACCTCGGGGTGATCATCGATGTGTCGCAGATGTCGACCAAGGCCCTGGAGCAAGTGGCCGAGCTCAGCCGTACGCCGATGGTTGCTTCGCACTCCGTGCCGCGGGCGCTGGTAGATATCCCGCGCAACCTCAGTGACAAGGAAATGCAGCTGATCAAGAACAGCGGTGGCGTGGTGCAGATCGTGGCGTTTTCCGCCTACTTGCGCCCGCTGACCCAAGCCACCCAAGACAAACTCAACCGCCTGCGTGCCAAGTTCGACCTGCCGCCCCTGCCCAACCTGCACGTAGCACTGATGCCCGGCGACCCGATCATCGCCGCCTGGCCTTCGCAGAAGTTTGGCCAGTACGCCAGTGCGCTGTACGACATCCTCGACGAAGAACCCCAGGCCAGCCTCAAGGACCTCGGTGACGCCATCGACTATGCGGTGACGAAGATCGGCATCGATCATGTCGGCATCAGTTCGGACTTCAACGAAGGCGGCGGTGTGAAAGGTTTCAAGGACGTCAGCGAAATCCGCAACGTGACCGCCGAGTTGATTACCCGTGGTTACTCCGAAGCGGACATCACCAAGCTGTGGGGCGGCAACTTCCTCAGGGTCTGGGATCAGGTACAAAAAGCCGCCCAGCCTGTCGCCCTCACCCAACCTTGAATCCGCAGCGAAGCCTTGCCATGACTGATCGCCGTACCTTTCTGAAAACCGCAGGTGTGCTTGCGGCCAGCCTGCCGTTGAGCAGTCACTTGATTCCCTCGGCCGCGGCCGCCACGCAAGCCGTCGCCGCTGATAAATGGCAAGCCCTGCGCCAGCTGTTCAAGCTCGACCCGAACTACGCGCACTTCGCCAACTTCCTGATCACTTCGCACCCAAAACCGGTGCAAGACGCCATCGACCGCTTCCGTGCCGAGCTGGACCTCAACCCGGCCAAGTGGGTCGACTGGGAAACCCAGGCCGAATGGAAACGCGAAGGCGAAGTGCGCGACTGGGCAGCCCGCTACCTGGACGTCAAGCCACGGCAGATCGCCCTGACCGGCAGCACCACCGAAGGGCTGGTGATGATTTACGGCGGGCTGCACGTCAACGCCAACCAGGAAGTCCTCACCACCGAACACGAGCACTATTCCACCCGCAACACCCTGAATTTCCGGGTCAAGCGTGAAGGCACCCATGTGCGCAAGATCAGCTTGTTCAAGGACCCACGTAGCGTCTCCAGCGATGAAGTACTGGGTAATATTGCACGTAATATCCGCCCGCAAACCCGGGTATTGGGCATGACCTGGGTGCAGTCGGGCAGCGGAGTCAAGCTGCCCGTGGGTGAGATCGGCGACCTGGTGCGCGAGCACAATCGCCAGCGGAATGAGAAGGACCGGATTATCTACGTGGTCGACGGCGTACACGGTTTCGGCGTCGAGGACATGAACTTCGCTGACTTCAAGTGCGACTACTTCATTGCCGGCACCCATAAATGGATGTTCGGCCCACGGGGCACCGGGATCATCTGTGCCGCCTCGGAGCAAATCAGCGACCTGACGCCGACCTTCCCGACCTTCTCGGAAAACAAGGACTTCGGCACCATCATGACTCCCGGCGGCTATCACGCCTTCGAGCATCGTTGGGCCTTGGGCGAAGCATTCAAACTGCACTTGCAGTTGGGCAAGGCCGAGGTGCAGGCGCGTATCCATCAGCTCAACACCTACCTCAAGCAGCGCCTGAAAGAACACGCCCGCATCGAACTGGTGACGCCCGACAGCGCGCAATACTCGGCCGGTTTCACCTTCTTCCGGGTCAAGGGCCAGGACGTCGACGCGGTCGCTTCCTACCTGAACCAGAACCGCATTGTGGTGGATGCCGTGGACCGTGATGTCGGCCCGGTGGTGCGCATGGCGCCGGGCCTGCTCAACACCGAGCAGGAGATCGACCGAGCCATGGCTGTGCTGACGAACAAATACTGAACCCTTTCCTGACACTGACGAGAAGGCTGCAAATAATGTCTCGAACCGCACTGTATCGCTTGTCCCTGGGGGTCATGCTCGCCACCTTGGCCGCCGGCAGCGCCCACGCCGCGACACCTGCTCCCGGCAAGGTGTTCAAGGACTGCAAGGACGGTTGCCCGGAGCTGGTGGTCTTGCCGGCCGGCAGTTTCGTCATGGGCACGCCGGACGACGAACTGGGCCGCCAGTCGGACGAAGGCCCGCTGCACACGGTGACGTTTGCCAAGCCGTTTGCCATCAGCCGGTTCCAGGTCCAGGCCAGCGAATGGGACGCCTATATTCGCCAGAGTGGCGTCAAGATCGCCGACGGTGACACCCGCCCCGGCCGTGCGTGCAAGGCCAGCAAGCCGACGTACACCCAAGGGCCGAAACAACCGGCGGTGTGCATGGACTTCCAGGACGTCGAAAACTATGTCGCCTGGCTATCGAAAAAGACCGGCCAGAAATACCGGATGCTCAGCGAAGCCGAACGCGAATATGCCGCCCGCGCCGGCAGTACCGGATCGTTCCCGTTTCCCATGGACCCAGACACCGAATACGGCATCAGCCAGCATGCCAATACCTACGGTCCCAAGGACGGCTACAGCTTTACCTCGCCCGCCGGCAGCTACCCACCCAACGCGTTTGGCGTATATGACATGCATGGCAATGTGTATGAATGGGTTGCCGATTGTTGGCACGACAGCTACGTCGGTGCACCGACTGATGGCAGTGCCTGGCAGGACAAGAACTGCGAAACCCGGCATATCCGAGGGAATGACTGGGGCGAAGCGCCGATTTTCTCGCGCTCGGGCAATCGCAATGATCGACCGGCGACGACGCGGGGGGATTGGTTGGGGTTCAGGGTGGCAAGAGAACTCTGAACGACAACGCCACGTTCCTCTGCCGCCGCCTGCGATGCGCTGTAGCCGCTGCCGAGGCACGAGGCTGCGATGCGGGCCGCAGGACCGCCGTCGAGGTCTGCGACGTCGGAATGCCGCACCAAGTCCATCGCAGCCTCGTACCTCGGCAGCGGATACAGAGTTTTCAGCGATTCGATTCATGGCTATCGCAGGCGAGCCACACGTTAAATCACGGCGTTCAACAGCATGCAGGCTGCCACTCCCAGGCACAGCGCGGCAAAACCGACTTGAAGGGTACGCGCCCGGATCAGCGAACACAGCCTGCGCCCTACCAGCATCCCAACGATGCTCGCCCCAATAAACACCCAGCCCATCCGGTCGATTGTCACCCCGGCATGAAACGCACCCACCACGCCGATCAGGGAAATCAGGCTGATCACCATCAACGACGTCGCGACAATCCCACGCATCTGCACATCCGTCAGTTGCTTGAACGCCGGCACGATCAAAAACCCGCCACCGACCCCCAGCAACCCCGATACCGCGCCCGTCACCGCGCCAAGGGCGGCCAAGGTGGCGGTGCATTTGGCGGTCCAGGAAAAGCGTCCGGTTTGTTGATCCAGCATGCAGTTCTTCTGGCCCCAAGACGCGGCGCCATGGTCACTGGGCCCGGCCTCGACCTTCTCGCGCTGCAACATCCGCCAGGCCACCAGCACCATCAACGCGCTGAACAGGCCCATCAGGATCTTGTCCGACAGTTGATGGGCGAAGAACACCCCAAGCGGTGAAAACAGGGCGCCGAGCAACGCAATCAGCAGCGCCGCCCGGTAGCGCACCAGGCCATGGCGCAAGCCATCGATCGCACCCACAGCCGCCGCCGCACCTACGGCGAACAACGACACCGGCGCCGCCTCGGTCATGGTCAAACCGAGCCCCAGCACCAACGCCGGTACGCCAAGAATGCCGCCACCGGCTCCCGTCAGCCCCATGATCAAGCCCATGAGCACGCCAAAAAAACTTGCCAGCAACATAGGGTTTTCTCAATCCACCTTGGACAGGCTGGTCAGCCATTCGCGACCCTTGAGCATGCCGTTCCAGTAGAACCACGGCAGCAACGTCGCCTTGAGGAACCAGGCGGAGCGTCGGGCAACGGTCGGATCAAGGGGGAATGTCGGCAGCAACTTGCCGCCATAGCCGAACTCGGCCAGTACCACCTTGCCCTTCTCTACCGTCAGCGGGCACGAACCGTAGCCGTCGTACTTGAGAAGCATCGGTGCCTGCTTGCGCAGGGCCAGCAGATTTTCAGCCACCACCACAATCTGTTTACGCACCGCAGCGGCGGTTTTCGCGTTGGTGGTGGAGCACACATCACCGAGGCCGAAGATGTGGGAATAACGCACATGTTGCAGGCTCTGGGGATTCACTTCGCACCAGCCGGCGGCGTCGGCCAGCAGGCTTTGGCGGATAAAGTCGGGGGAGACTTGCGGCGGGACGACGTGCAGCAGGTCGAAGGATTTCTCCTCGACGGTGACGGTGCCATCAGCGTCCTTGATCTCGAACCAGGCTTTGCGCGCCGGGCCGTCGACCTTGACCAGGTTGGAATTGAAGGCCAACTGCGCCGAGTATTTCTCGATGTACTTCATCAACGGCGGCACAAAGGTCGCCACACCAAACAGCGCGGCACCGGCCAGGTTGAATTCGACGTTGATGTTTTTCAGGTCGCCTTGCTTGAGCCAGTGATCGCACGACAGGTACATCGCCTTCTGCGGTGCGCCGGCGCATTTGATCGGCATGGCAGGCTGGGTAAAGATCGCCTTGCCGCCCTTGAGCTGGCGGACCAGTTGCCAAGTGTAGCTGGCGTGCTGGTAGCTGTAGTTGGAGGTGACGCCATTCTGGCCAAGGGTCTCTGGCAAGCCGTCGATTTTTTCCCAGGCCAGGCGCAGGCCGGGGCAGACAATCAGGTTGTTCCACGTCACCCGCTGGCCACTGTCGAGCACCAGGGCCTGCTCATCGGGCAGCAACTCGGCGACGCTCGCTTGCACCCAGGTGACGCCGTCGGGCAACACGTCGGCCATGGGTCGCGCGGTCTTCTTCACGTCGTAGGCGCCGCCGCCCACCAGGGTCCAGGCGGGCTGGTAGTAGTGGGTGTCGCTGGGTTCGATCAGGGTGATGTTCAGGTGTGGGTCGCGCTTGAGCAGGCTGGCCAACAAGCCGATGCCTGCCGAGCCGCCGCCGATGACAACGATGTCGCCACTGATGGTGGGTCCCCAGTGTTGGTCGTTCATGGTCTTCGCCTTTTTTCTGAATGCACACAAGGGTCGCCGCCGTATGGCATCACGCCCAGCTTTTGATCACCGCCCCGCAATACAGGCCGGACAAGGTCTTCATCACTTGGATCACTTCGTGGCTGGCCAGCCCGTAGAAAATGTATTTGCCTTCGCGGCGGGTGGCCACCAGGCCTTCGTCACGCAGGATGCCCAACTGTTGGGACAGCGTGGGCTGACGCACGCCGGTCATGGTTTCCAACTCGCCGACGTTGCGCTCGCCCTGGGTCAACTGGCAGAGAATCAGCAGCCGGTCCTCATTGGCCAGGGCCTTGAGCAAGGCGCAGGCCTTGGAGGCCGACGCGCGCAACTGGGCGACTTCACCTTCACTCAGGTTCGATTCCATTTGCTTCAGACTCTCTCTCTCACTTAAGCTCAAAACATTATGTGTAAACGTAAAGTGATTGTAACTACTTATTTACGCCACCTGGGACAGCCCTTATGCCAGCGTTGATTCAATCCTTTCTGGACGAGGCGTCGTCGACCTACACCTATGTCGTCTATGAACACGACGGCGGCCAATGTGCGATTGTCGACTCGGTGCTCAATTACGACCCGGCGGCCGGGCGCACTGAGACCGCCCAGGCCGACCGGGTGATCGCGTTTGTCCACGAACATCGCCTGCAGGTGCAATGGCTGCTGGAAACCCACGCTCATGCCGATCACCTGTCTGCTGCGCCTTATCTGCGACGGCAAGTGGGCGGCAAGATCGCCATCGGCCAGTCCATCAGCAAGGTGCAAGACGTGTTCAAGCACCTGTTCAACCTGGAACCGGAGTTTCGGGTCGACGGTTCGCAGTTCGATCACCTGTTTGCGCCCGACGAGCAATTCCAGATCGGCAACCTCAAGGCCCAGGCGCTGCATGTCCCCGGCCACACGCCGGCGGACATGGCTTACCTGATCGACGGGCAACTGATCCTGGTGGGCGACACCCTGTTCATGCCCGACGTCGGCACCGCTCGCTGCGACTTTCCCGGTGGGGACGCGCACCAACTCTACGCGTCGATGCGCAAGCTGCTGGCCTTCCCGCCCGAAACCCACCTGTACGTGTGCCACGACTACCCACCCGAAGGCCGCGCGGCCAAGTGCCTGACCACGGTGGCCGAGCAGCGCGCGGGGAATATTCATGTGCATGACGGGGTGGATGAAGCAGCGTTTGTGAAGATGCGCACCGAGCGGGATGCCGGGCTGGGCATGCCGACGCTGTTGCTGCCGGCGATCCAGGTGAATGTGCGGGCCGGGCATATGCCGCCGGCGGAAGACAATGGTGTGGTGTACCTGAAGATCCCGCTCAACCAGCTATGAAATACATTACAAAATGTGGGAGCGGGCTTGTGTGGGAGCGGGCTTGCTCGCGAATGCGGTTTATCAGCCTATACATGTATTGACTGAACTGCAGCCTTCGCGAGCAAGCCCCCACACAAGCCCGGCTCCCACACTATCCCAGGTTGATGCCATTGGCCGGCAACGGCAACGCTGTCTTGTAGCGCACCTGCTTGAGGGCAAAGCTGGAGCGGATATTGGCGACCCCAGGCACCTTGGTCAGGAACGTCATCATGAAGTGCTCCAGGGACTGGATGGTCGGCACCAGTACCCGAATCAGATAGTCCGGATCACCGGCCATCAGGTAGCACTCCATCACTTCCGGGCGGTCGGCAATCGCCCCCTCGAACTGTTGCAACGCCAGTTCGTTCTGCTTTTCCAGGCTGACATGGATGAACACATTGACGTGCAGCCCCAGCAGGTCGGCGTCCAGCAGTGTTACCTGGTCGCGAATCAACCCTAACTCTTCCATCGCCTTGACCCGGTTGAAACACGGCGTGGGCGACAGGTTGACCGAGCGAGCCAGGTCGGCGTTGGTGATGCGGGCATTCTCCTGAAGAGCGTTAAGAATGCCGATATCGATACGGTCCAGTTTGCGCATGAGACAAAACCACCTGTTTATTATGTTTATGCAGTTTTTTTATCCTCAAATGATCCCCGACGCAACGAAACAGAGATAAATATTCTCCCAAACCGAGCCTATGATGTTTGTAGGACACGATTTCTTCTACCCGAAGACTGACTGTCAGCTAGCGCGCCCACTACAAGAAATTCACAAGATAGAGCGTAGAAAGCCATGACTCAGCAGTACGAACCACTGCGCCTGCACGTGCCCGAACCCTCGGGCCGCCCAGGCTGCAAGACCGACTTTACCTACCTGCGTCTGACCGACGCCGGCCTGGTGCGCAAGCCCCCCATTGACGTAGAACCCGCTGACACCGCCGACCTGGCCAAAGGCCTGATCCGCGTGCTCGACGATCAGGGCCAAGCCCTGGGCCCATGGGCCGAAGGCGTGCCGGTGGAAATCCTGCGCAAGGGCATGCGCGCTATGCTCAAGACGCGGATTTTCGACAACCGCATGGTGGTCGCCCAGCGTCAGAAAAAGATGTCGTTCTACATGCAAAGCCTTGGCGAAGAAGCCATCGGCAGCGCCCAGGCCCTGGCCTTGAACATCGACGACATGTGCTTTCCCACCTACCGCCAGCAAAGCATCCTGATGGCCCGGGAAGTGCCGCTGGTGGACCTGATCTGCCAACTGCTGTCCAACGAGCGCGATCCGCTCAAAGGCCGTCAGTTGCCGATCATGTACTCGGTCAAGGACGCCGGCTTCTTCACGATTTCCGGCAACCTCGCCACTCAGTTCGTACAAGGCGTGGGCTGGGGCATGGCCTCGGCGATCAAGGGCGATACCAAGATTGCCTCAGCCTGGATCGGCGACGGCGCCACCGCTGAATCAGACTTCCACACCGCCCTCACCTTCGCCCACGTTTATCGGGCGCCGGTGATCCTCAACGTCGTTAACAACCAGTGGGCTATTTCCACCTTCCAGGCCATCGCCGGCGGTGAAGCCACGACATTCGCCGGACGCGGCGTCGGTTGCGGCATTGCTTCGCTGCGTGTGGACGGTAACGACTTTGTCGCGGTGTACGCCGCCTCCGCCTGGGCCGCCGAGCGCGCCCGACGTAACCTGGGGCCGACCCTGATCGAGTGGGTCACCTATCGCGCAGGCCCGCACTCCACTTCCGATGATCCGTCCAAGTACCGTCCCGCCGACGACTGGAGCCACTTCCCGTTGGGTGACCCGATTGCCCGTCTCAAGCAGCACCTGATCCGTATCGGCCAGTGGTCCGAAGAGGAACACGCCGCGGTCAGTGCCGAGCTTGAAGCCGAAGTCATCAAGGCCCAGAAAGAAGCCGAGCAGTACGGCACCCTCGCCGGCGGCCAGATCCCTAGCGCCGCCTCGATCTTCGAGGATGTGTACAAGGAAATGCCCGAGCACCTGAAGCGCCAACGCCAGCAACTGGGGATCTGACATGAACGATCACAACAACAATATCCAGTTGGAAACCGCCATGACCACGACCACCATGACCATGATCCAGGCCTTGCGCTCGGCCATGGATGTGATGCTTGAGCGCGACGACAACGTGGTGGTGTTCGGCCAGGACGTCGGTTACTTCGGCGGCGTGTTCCGTTGCACCGAAGGCCTGCAGACCAAGTACGGCACCTCACGGGTGTTCGACGCACCGATCTCCGAAAGCGGGATCATCGGCGTGGCCGTGGGCATGGGCGCCTATGGCTTACGACCAGTGGCGGAGATTCAGTTCGCCGACTACGTGTACCCGGCCACCGACCAGATCATTTCCGAAGCCGCGCGCCTGCGTTATCGCTCGGCCGGCCAGTTCACCGCCCCGTTGACCATGCGCATGCCTTGCGGCGGCGGTATCTACGGCGGCCAGACCCACAGCCAGAGTATTGAAGCGGTGTTCACCCAGGTCTGCGGCCTGCGCACGGTGATGCCGTCCAACCCCTACGACGCCAAGGGCCTGCTGATCGCCTCCATCGAAAACGATGACCCGGTGATCTTTCTGGAACCCAAGCGCCTGTACAACGGCCCGTTCGACGGCCACCACGACCGCCCGGTAACCCCGTGGTCGAAACACCCGCAAGCACAAGTGCCGGACGGTTACTACACCGTGCCGCTGGATGTCGCCGCCATCGCCCGCCCGGGCAAGGACGTGACCATCCTCACCTACGGCACCACGGTGTATGTGTCGCAAGTGGCCGCCGAAGAAACCGGCATTGACGCCGAAGTCATCGACCTGCGCAGCCTGTGGCCGCTGGACCTGGAAACCATCGTCAATTCCGTGAAGAAAACCCGTCGCTGCGTGATCGTCCACGAAGCCACCCGCACCTGCGGCTTCGGCGCCGAGTTGGTGGCGCTGGTGCAAGAGCACTGCTTCCACTACCTGGAAGCGCCGATCGAGCGCGTCACCGGTTGGGATACGCCGTATCCCCACGCGCAAGAGTGGGCGTATTTCCCTGGCCCGTCCCGAGTGGGCGCGGCTTTGCATCGGGTCATGGAGGTCTGAATGGGCACGCACGTTATCAAGATGCCGGACATTGGCGAAGGCATCGCGGAAGTTGAACTGTCGGTGTGGCACGTCAAGGTCGGCGACCTGGTGGTAGAAGATCAGGTGCTGGCGGATGTAATGACCGACAAGGCCATGGTGGATATTCCTTCACCGGTGCATGGCAAGGTGATTTCCCTGGGCGGCGAGCCGGGCGAAGTCATGGCGGTGGGCAGTATTTTGATCAGCATTGAGGTGGAAGGCGCGGGCAATACCAAGGAGTCGGCGTTGTCGGCCGTGGTCGAAGAAGCAGCCCCTGCGCCTGCGCCGAAAGTTGAAGCCAAGGCGCCGGTCGTCGAAAGCCGGCCAGTCACCAAGCCGGTTGTGGCTCAGGCACCTGTAGCACGCGACGCCGATGAGCGTCCGCTGGCTTCCCCGGCCGTGCGTAAGCATGCGCTGGATGCCGGCATCCAGTTGCGTCTGGTCCAGGGCAGCGGCCCGGCCGGTCGCGTTCTGCATGAAGACCTTGAGGCCTACTTGCAGCAAGGCAGCGTAAAAAGCGCTACCTCGGCCAGCCCCTATGCCGAACGCAACGACGAACAGCAAACCCCGGTGATCGGCATGCGCCGCAAGATCGCCCAGCGCATGCAGGACGCCACCCGGCGCGCCGCGCATTTCAGCTACGTGGAAGAAATCGACGTCACTGCCCTCGAAGAGCTGCGGGTGCACCTCAATGAAAAACACGGCGCCACACGCGGCAAGCTGACCTTGCTGCCGTTCCTGGTGCGAGCGATGGTGGTGGCGGTGCGGGACTTCCCGCAAATCAATGCGCGCTACGACGACGAAGCCCAGGTCATCACCCGCCTTGGCGCGGTGCATGTCGGTGTCGCGACCCAGAGCGATATCGGCCTGATGGTGCCGGTGGTGCGTCACGCCGAGGCCCGCAACCTGTGGGGCACGGCTGAAGAAATCACCCGCCTGGCCACTGCCGCGCGCAACGGCAAGGCCAGCCGCGATGAACTGTCGGGCTCGACCATCACCCTGACCAGCCTTGGTGCGCTCGGCGGGATTGTCAGCACACCTGTGTTGAATTTGCCGGAAGTGGCCATTGTCGGCGTCAACCGTATTGTTGAGCGGCCGATGGTGATCAAGGGGCAGATTGTGATCCGCAAGATGATGAACCTCTCCAGCTCCTTCGATCACCGGGTGGTCGATGGCATGGACGCGGCGCAATTCATCCAGGCCATCCGTGGCCTGCTCGAACAACCCGCCAGCCTGTTTCTGGAGTAAGTCATGTCGCAGACATTAAATACCACGCTGCTGATTATCGGCGGCGGCCCTGGCGGTTACGTGGCGGCGATTCGTGCCGGCCAACTGGGCATCCCGACCATTCTGGTGGAAGGCCAATCGTTGGGCGGTACTTGCCTGAATATCGGCTGCATTCCCTCCAAAGCGTTGATTCACGTCGCCGAGCAGTTCCAGCAAACCGTGCACCACAGCCAGGGTTCGAACCTGGGGATCAAGGTTGCCGCACCGACCCTGGACATCAGCAAAAGTGTGGAATGGAAAGACGGCATCGTCGATCGCCTGACCACCGGCGTCGCGACACTATTGAAAAAACACAAGGTGCAGGTGATCCACGGCTGGGCCAAGGTCATCGATGGCAAGACCGTAGAAGTCGGCGATCAGCGTATCCAGTGCGAGCACCTGCTGCTGGCCACCGGTTCGAAAAGCGTCAACCTGCCAATGCTGCCGATTGGCGGTGCGATCATCTCGTCCACCGAAGCCCTGGCGCCGAAAAGCGTGCCCAAGCGGCTGATCGTGGTGGGTGGCGGTTATATCGGGCTGGAGCTGGGGATCGCTTATCGTAAGCTCGGTGCCGAAGTCAGCGTGGTCGAGGCTCAGGACCGCATCCTGCCGGCCTATGACGGTGAGCTGACACAGCCGGTGGCCGAGTCCCTGAAGCAACTGGGGGTGAAGCTGTACCTGAAACACAGTGTCACCGGTTTTGAAAACAACACCCTGCAAGTGCGCGATCCCAACGGCGAGACCTTGTCCCTGGAAACCGACCAGGTACTGGTGGCCGTCGGTCGCAAACCCAACACCCAAGGCTGGAACCTGGAAGCGCTGAACCTGGACATGAATGGCTCGGCGATCAAGATCGACAGCCGCTGCCAGACCAGCATGCGCAATGTCTGGGCCATCGGCGACCTGAGCGGCGAGCCCATGCTGGCGCACCGGGCTATGGCCCAAGGTGAAATGGTGGCTGAGCTGATCAGCGGCAAACACCGCGAATTCAACCCGGCGGCGATCCCGGCCGTATGCTTTACCGACCCGGAAGTGGTAGTGGTCGGCAAGACCCCGGATGAAGCGAACGCGGCCGGCCTGGACTGCATCGTGTCCAGCTTCCCGTTCGCCGCCAATGGCCGGGCCATGACCCTGGAATCGAAAACCGGCTTCGTGCGGGTGGTGGCACGGCGTGACAATCATCTGATCGTCGGCTGGCAAGCGGTAGGGGTTGGCGTTTCGGAGTTGTCCACGGCGTTTGGCCTGAGCCTGGAAATGGGTTCGCGCCTGGAAGATGTGGCGGGCACCATTCACGCCCACCCGACCCTGGGTGAAGCGGTGCAGGAAGCAGCACTGCGGGCGTTGGGGCATGCGTTGCACCTGTAACACGTACCAATCCTGTAGCCGCTGGCGCAGCCTGCGATCGACTGCGAAGCAGGCGTCAGGGCCTTAAACTGCTGAAGATCCTGCGGCCCTTATCGCGGCCTTCGGCAGCGGCTACAGAGGATGACGTCAGATTGCGTAAGCCAAGGCTGCGAATTCACCTCGGAATGAAGTATTGTTGCGCCCATCCAGAAATAAACCACACGCCTGCCTTCGACCAGGCGGTTGACAAGAGATAGAGGGTGTCATGGGTAACGAAAGCATCAATTGGGACAAGCTGGGTTTTGACTACATCAAGACCGACAAGCGTTTTCTCCAGACCTGGAAGGATGGCGCTTGGCAAGAAGGCACCCTGACCGAAGATAACGTGCTGCACATCAGTGAAGGCTCCACCGCCCTGCACTACGGCCAGCAATGCTTCGAAGGCATGAAGGCCTATCGCTGCAAGGACGGTTCGATCAACCTGTTCCGTCCAGACCAGAACGCCCTGCGCATGCAGCGCAGCTGCGCACGCCTGCTGATGCCGCACGTGCCGACCGAAGCCTTCATCGAAGCCTGCAAGGCAGTGGTTCGCGCCAACGAGCGGTTTATCCCGCCGTACGGCACCGGCGGCGCGCTGTACCTGCGTCCGTTCGTCATCGGTACCGGTGACAACATCGGCGTGCGCACGGCACCCGAGTTCATCTTCTCGATCTTCTGCATCCCGGTCGGCGCCTACTTCAAGGGCGGCCTGACGCCACACAACTTCCTGATCTCCAGCTACGACCGCGCCGCGCCGAACGGCACCGGTGCGGCCAAAGTCGGTGGCAACTACGCCGCCAGCCTGATGCCGGGCTCCCTGGCGAAAAAAGCCAACTTCGCCGATTGCATCTACCTGGACCCACAAACCCACTCGAAAATCGAGGAAGTCGGTTCGGCCAACTTCTTCGGTATCACCCACGACAACAAGTTCGTCACCCCGAACTCACCGTCGGTGTTGCCAGGCATCACTCGCCTGTCGTTGATCGAACTGGCCAAGTCCCGCCTGGGACTGGAAGTGGTCGAAGGTGATGTGTTCGTCGACAAGCTGTCAGATTTCAAGGAAGCCGGCGCTTGCGGTACTGCTGCGGTGATCACGCCGATCGGTGGTATCGAATACAAGGACAAGCTGCACGTGTTCTACAGCGAGAAAGACGTCGGCCCCGTCACCCAAAAGCTCTATAAAGAGCTGACCGGCGTGCAGTCCGGCGACGTTGAAGCGCCTGAAGGCTGGATCGTCAAGGTCTGACCAACACCGCTGAACGAAATGTGGGAGCGGCGGTGCGACGATTCGACTTGCTCGCGAAAGTGGAGTATCAGTCGCAGAATATATCGACTGATCCACCGCCTTCGCGAGCAAGCCCGCTCCCACATTTGCTCCTCAATCTTTCGAACTATTCTCCACAATCTTCTTGCCCATGCTGATCCTCGGCTCCGCCCCATACCCCAGCGCTTCATAAAACCCCACCACCGCTTCGTTGCCGCTGGTGACCTGCAGGTTGATCTTCATGCAGCCCAAGGCAATCAAGGCCTGTTCTGCATGCCGTACCAGTGAGGCGCCCAGGCCCTGACGGCGATAGTCAGCATGCACCGCCACCGAATACAGCCAGCCACGATGGCCGTCATAGCCGGCGAGGATGGTGCCAATCACGGTTTTCTTGTCCGTAGCGACAAAGAACAAGGCATCGTTGACCGCCAGTTTCTTATCAATGGCCAGGGCCGGCATATTGTGCGCCGTGTCATAACCGAAGGCTGCCTGCCACAACGCGATCACTTGGCCACGGTGCTGACGATCGCGATACAGACCGATGGGATGGCGTGACGACAGAGCCTTTTCCATGACCAGAGTGCGTTCGTTGCCGTGGTAGACGTCGCGCACCGTATGGAAACCCAGCGTGGTGTAGAACGGCTCGGCGGTCAGCGAGGACGGCACATTGAGCACCGTGACACCGGCCTCCCGGGCGCGCAGTTCGATTTCGATCATCAGCAGGCGACCAATACCCTGCCCTTGCAGCGCCGGGTTGACGAATACCGAGCGCACCACGCTGCCATCAAGGGCTGCGGTGGCGACGATCCCTTCGTCCTGGACCGCCACCAGCACCGTTCGGCGCTGGAGCAATGCCAGCACGGCGTCGGGCGTGAAGTTGCTCGCCACTCGGGCGATGACATCAGCCGGGTAATCCCGGGCATTGCTGTCATGCAGGGCAGCCAGGATTACCTGGCTGATGCCCTCGGCATCGGTGGTTTGGGCGAGACGGACTTCAGTGGGCATGGGCACTCCTTCCTGACACGGATATCACTGTTAGCACAATACCAATGTGGGAGCAGGCTTGCTCGCGAAGGCAGTGGATCAGTCACAAATGTATAGGCTGACACTCCGCCTTCGCGAGCAAGCCCGCTCCCACATTTTAATCTCCACCCCCACGCAGCCGATTCAGCTGTCACGCCTCACTTTTCAGCTTTCCCCGCTGAGCCACTTCCCGGTTTCAGCCGAGATTCTCCCGCTATAACGCACAAAATAGCCTCAATGCCTAACCTTCATGGACCCGTGCCCCCATGCAAACCACCAACACCGTCCTGATGATCCGCCCGGCGCGCTTTGCCTTCAACCCGGACACCGCGATCAACAACCGCTTCCAGCGCCCGCCCCTGGACCCACTCGGCGCGCAGCAGAAAGCGCTGGAAGAGTTCGACGGTTATGTCGAGACCTTGCGCCAACACGGAGTGGAAGTGCTGGTGGTGCAGGACACCCTGGCGCCCCATACCCCGGATTCGATTTTCCCCAACAACTGGTGGAGCAGCCATGCCGACGGCAGCCTGGTGCTGTACCCGATGGAGGGCCAGAACCGCCGACTGGAGCGCAATAAAGGCGTGCTGCAAGTGCTGGAGCAGCGTTTCGCGATCCGCGACACCATCGACCTCAGCCACCTGGAACAACAAAATATGTTCCTGGAGGGCACCGGCAGCATGGTCCTCGACCGTCAGCACCGTATCAGCTACGCCTGCCACTCCGGGCGTACCCACCAAGATGCCCTACGCCAATTTGCCGAGCGCCTCGACTATCAGGTCTGTGTGTTCCACGCCGTCGACCGCCATCACACGCCGATCTACCACAGCAACGTGATGATGAGCGTCGGTCGCGACCTCTCCGTGGTGTGCCTGCAAGCGTTGCCCGAGGACCAGGAACGTCTGGCCCTGGAACGCTCCCTGCGGGACACCGGCAAGGACATCCTCGCCCTTGACTTCGACCAGTTGGAGGCCTTCGCCGGCAACATGCTGGAAGTCCACGACCGCAACGGCCAGCCGCTGCTGGTGATGTCCGCCAGTGCCTGGCAATCCCTCAAGCCCGCCCAGCGCCAGCACGTGGAACGCCACACGCTGCCTGTGGTGGTGAATATCGACCACATCGAACGCATCGGCGGCGGCAGTGCCCGCTGCATGTTGGCGGAAGTGCATTTGCCTGCCCGCCCTTCATTCCAATAAAGGAGTCTTGCCATGACCCGCTATATCGACGTCAACGACCTCAGCTACCTGGTGTCGCAAAAAGGCCTGCAAACCTGCATCAGCGAGATGGCCGAATACATCCGCGCCGATTACCTGCGCTGGCAGGACTTTGAAAAGTGCGCACGCTTGGCCAACCACTCGCCGGAAGGTGTGATCGAACTGATGCCCGTGTCGGACGCCGCGCTGTACGCCTTCAAGTACGTCAACGGCCATCCGAAAAACACCCAGAGCGGCATGCTCACGGTCATGGCGTTCGGCGCCTTGGGGGATGTCGACACGGGCGCGCCGGTGCTGCTCAGCGAAATGACCCTGACCACCGCGATTCGCACTGCGGCCACCTCGGCCCTGGTCGCCCGCTACCTGGCCCGTGAAAACAGCCGCAGCATGGCGCTGATCGGCAACGGCTCGCAAAGCGAGTTCCAGGCCCTGGCCTTCCACGCCATGCTGGGTATCAACGAAATCCGCCTGTTCGATATCGACGCCAAGGCCACCGCCAAGCTGGCAGCCAACCTCAGGGCGTTCCCGGCGATCAAGGTGATCCTGGCCAGCAGCGTCGCCGAGGCAGTGCGCGGAGCCGACATCGTCACCACCGTCACCGCCGACAAGGCCTACGCCACCATTCTTACTGACGAAATGATCGAACCCGGCATGCACCTCAATGCCGTGGGCGGCGACTGCCCGGGCAAGACCGAACTGGACCGACGCATCGTCGAACGCGCCCGGGTAATCGTCGAGTACGAGCCACAAAGCCGTATCGAAGGCGAAATCCAGCACATGCCGCAGGATTCCCCGGTCACCGAACTGTGGCAAGTCATCAACGGCCGGGAAAATTCACGCCAGGTCACCCTGTTCGATTCGGTGGGTTTTGCCATCGAAGACTACTCGGCCCTGCGTTACGTACTCGACGTGGCCAAGGCGCTGGACATTGGTAGCACCCTGGAACTGGTGCCCGAGCTGGCGAACCCGAAGGACCTGTTTGCGCGCCTTGCGCAACGCCCTGCCGCACAGCACAAAAAGCGCGCCTGAGACCGCTCTGGTCTGCCGCTTTGAGCATAGGACGGGCCAGACAACAGCGCGTAAAAAGCCGATTTTGCGGGTGATACAGCCGATTCCGCTGACATCCGCGTTTTAACAGCACATTCCGAGCGCCACAACCGGGGTAAACGACACAAAAAACGCACCTTCATGAAGCATTCTTGTGGCCTGTGAAGGCTTGTTGTGGCGAGCGGGCTTGCCCGCGTTGGGTCGCGAAGCGGCCCCATCAACGTCACAGAGTTCTTTCAGAAAAAATGAGGTAACGGGTTTAGGGACTGCTGCGCAGTCCAACGCGGGCAAGCCCGCTCGCCACAAACAACAAGCCAGCTCGACACAAAAACTCTGATTCCACCTTTTAACTGCCCTGACATCAATTACAAAATATAGGGAATACACATGACTCCGCTCCGATCACTTTTCGCTGCGCTGCTCCTGCCTTTGTGCGCCTCTGCCGCCCAGGCCCAGGAATGGAAAGAAATCCGCTTCGGGGTCTTCCCCGAATACCCGCCCTTTGAGTCAGTCGCCGCCGACGGCAGCCTGCAAGGTTTCGACATCGAGCTGGGCAATGCGATTTGCACCAAGCTTGAGGTCAAGTGCGTGTGGGTCCACAACGAATTCGACGGCATGATCCCAGCCCTGCGTGCTCGCAAGTTCGACGCCATCATGTCCTCCATGGCCGTGACCCCGGCCCGTCAGAAAGTCATCGACTTCAGCGACCGGTTATTCCTCAGCCCGACCTCGGTGATCACCCGCAAAAGCGCCGACTTCGGCGACACCCCTGAATCGCTGAAAGGCAAACAGGTCGGCGTGCTGCAAGGCTCGCTGCAAGAAGCCTACGCCCGCGCTCACCTGGCTAAACTCGGTGCGCAGATCAAGGCTTACCAGTCCCAGGAGCAGAACTACGCCGACCTGCAAAATGGTCGCCTGGACGCCACCCTGACCGACAAGCTCGAAGCCCAGCTCAACTTCCTGTCCAAGCCCGAAGGCGCCGACTTCAAGACCGGACCGGCCTTCAAGGACCCGACCCTGCCTCTGGACATCGCCATGGGCCTGCGCAAGAACGACCAGGAATTGCTGGCGCTGATCAACAAAGGCATCGCTGCCGTGCAAGCCGATGGCACCTACACGCAGATCCAGAAGAAGTACTTCGGCGATCAGGACATCTACAACGAATGAACAACGGCCTGCGCATCTCCCAACGTTTGAAATAACACTCCCGTAGCAGCTGTCGAGCCCCAGCGAGGCTGCGTAGGTTGCACCGCTGTCCTCGCGTCTGGCTTGGTACCGAGGCGCTCTTTACGCAGCCTCGCTGGAGCTCGACAGCTGCTACGCGGGGGAGATGAAGATGTGCCGATGCTCTCCCGTTCTATAGAGAATTTCCCCCGTGAATGAATTCCTCAACTTGCAGGGCTTCGGCCCGCTGCTGGCTCAGGGCGCCTGGATGACGGTCAAGCTGGCGTTCCTGGCACTGGTGCTGAGCCTGTCCCTGGGACTGATCGCCGCCGGTGCCAAACTCTCCAGCGTCAAGCTGCTTCGGGTTCCGGCCACGCTCTACACCACGCTGATTCGCAGCGTGCCGGACCTGGTGCTGATCCTGCTGATCTTCTACAGCCTGCAACTGTGGCTGAACGACCTGACCGAGATGCTCGGCTGGGATTACGTCGAAATCGATCCGTTCACCGCCGGCGTACTCACCCTCGGTTTTATCTACGGTGCGTATTTCACCGAGAACTTTCGCGGGGCGATTCTCAGCGTACCCGCGGGCCAACTCGAAGCCGCGACCGCCTACGGCCTGAGCCGCTGGCAGCGGTTTCGCCTGGTGCTGTTCCCGCAACTGATGCGCTTTGCCCTGCCGGGCCTGGGCAATAACTGGCTGGTGTTGCTCAAGTCCACGGCGCTGGTGTCGATCATCGGCCTGTCGGACCTGGTCAAGGCCGCGCAAAACGCTGGCAAGACCACCAATGATCCGCTGTATTTCCTGATCCTCGCAGGCCTGGTGTACCTGGTGATCACCACCCTCTCCAACCGCATCTTCAAACGCCTGGAACGGCGCTACAACGTCGGCATCAAGGGGATGGCGCGATGATCGAACTGATCCAGCAATACGGCCTGGCCTACCTGTTCACCGATGGCAACGGCTTTTCCGGTGTGGCCATGACCCTGTGGTTGTTCATTATCTCGGTGGTGCTGGGCTTTTTCCTGTCGATCCCGCTGGCGATCGCGCGGGTGTCGGAACACTTCTGGATTCGCTGGCCGGTGGAGGTCTACACCTACCTGTTTCGCGGCACGCCACTGTATATCCAACTGCTGATTTGCTACACCGGGCTCTACGGCCTGGACGTGGTGCAAGACAACGCCCTGCTTAACCAGTTTTTCCGCAATGCGCTGAACTGCACGCTGCTGGCCTTTGTACTGAACACCTGCGCCTACACCGTGGAAATCTTCGCCGGGGCGATTCGCAACATCCCCCACGGCGAGATTGAAGCGGCGCGAGCCTACGGCTTGCACGGCTGGCGGTTGAACCTGTTTGTGATCGTGCCCGCCGCCTTGCGCCGCGCGCTGCCGGCCTACAGCAACGAAATGATCCTGATGCTCCACGCCACATCCCTGGCGTTTACCGCCACCATCGCCGACATCCTCAAGGTGGCGCGCGATGCCAATGCCGAGACCTTCCTGACCTTCCAGGCGTTCGGTATTGCCGCTCTGTTGTACATGCTGCTGTCCTTTGCACTGGTGGGCCTGTTTCGACTGGCCGAACGTCGCTGGATGCGTTTTCTTGTTCCTACCCGAGGCTAACCCATGAATCAGTCCGCGCAGGCCCTGGCCGCACATCCCGCTTCCGTCATCGACACCCGCCCCGCTCCGCGAGCCACCGTGGTGGCGGAAAACGCCAACGTCAAACTCAAGGTCGAAGGCCTGCACAAACGCTATGGCGAACACGAAGTGCTCAAAGGCGTCTCGCTGAATGCACGCAACGGCGACGTAATCAGCCTGATCGGCGCCAGCGGTTCCGGCAAAAGTACGATGCTGCGCTGCATCAATTTTCTTGAGCAGCCGGACGCCGGGGTGATCACCCTGGATGGCATCAGCATTGAAATGCGCCAGGGCCGCTCCGGCGCCCAGGCCCCTCATCAAGCCCAATTGCAAAACCTGCGTACGCGACTGGCCATGGTCTTCCAGCACTTCAACCTGTGGAGCCACATGACGGTCCTGGAAAACATCTGCATGGCGCCCCGACGCGTGCTGGGCGTGAGCGCCGCCGAGGCGGAAAAGCGCGCGCGGATGTACCTGGACAAGGTCGGCCTGCCGGGTCGGGTTGCCGATCAATACCCCGCGTTTCTCTCCGGCGGCCAGCAGCAGCGGGTGGCAATTGCCCGGGCCCTGGCCATGGAGCCGGAGATTATCCTGTTCGACGAACCCACCTCGGCGCTTGACCCTGAACTTGTAGGAGAAGTCCTCAAAGTCATACAGACGTTGGCTGAGGAAGGTCGTACCATGCTCATGGTCACCCACGAAATGGGCTTTGCCCGGCAGGTGTCCAGCCAGGTGCTGTTCCTGCATCAGGGCCGGGTCGAGGAACACGGCGGCGCCGAGATCCTTGACCATCCCAACAGCGAACGCCTGCAGCAATTTCTTTCCAACCGTTTGAAGTGAACACGAAGCCAACCATGGATACCAAGGCCAACGGACCCCATTCCTCCCCTGCGCTGGATCGCATCGACGAGGCCATCATTGATGTGCTGCGTCATCAGGGGCGTATCACCTACGAGAAACTCTCGTCACTGGTGCACCTGACCCCCAGGCCCTGCCTGGAACGGGTGCGCAAACTGGAACGACGGGGAGTGATCCGCGGTTATGGCGCGATCATCGATGTGCAGATGGTCTCGCCGGGGCTGTCGTTGCTGGTGCTGGTGGCCCTCTCCAACCAGAGCGGGCGCTCGGCGCAAAAAGCCTTCGAAGCGTGCGTCAAAGCCTGCCCTCAAGTGTTCGAATGCCAACTGATCAGCGGACCGTTCGACTACAGCCTGCGCATGCGCTGCCGGGACATGGAGCACTACCGGGTGCTGACGGAAATCTGGTTGAACAATGATGAGTTGCACATTGATAAATTGGTGGCGCATCCGGAGTTGGCGGTGGTGAAAAACACCGCGACCGAGTTGGCGTGACGCTTGATACGTTGTAGCCGCTGCCGAGGCACGAGGCTGCGATGCGTGCCCGCAGGACCGCCCCTGGGGCCGCTACGGTCGAGCGCGACCCCGGTCCCATCGCAGCCTCGTACCTCGGCAGCGGCTACACATTATCGCAGGCAAGCCAGTTCCCACAGTTTAACCGTGCTCAGACTCACGGAGCATCGGGGCGATCCCGCGAGACTGAACGCAGATAACCTTCGATATCTGCACCAGCCAGCGGCTTGACCAGGATAAACACCCGATTCACCTGCCGCCCCATCTTGATCCCCTCCCGGGCCCGCACCGACACATACCCAAGCTTGGGCCAGAATCGCTCGGCCCTGGTGTTGCCCTGCACCACCGTCAGCCGCAGCCAGCGAGCCCCCAGGCTCATTGCCCAGTTCTGAAGATCGGCGTGCAACCGATTTGCCAACCCAGTGCCATGCAGCGAGGTGGCCACCAGCAGCAACCCGATATGCCAGACCCCGGTCGCCAACAGGTCTGATGCCACATTCACCACGGCTACCAATACGCCCTCGGCGTCGCGATAGCCCAACCAATACATGCGCGTATGCGGCCAATCATCGGGCAATTGGAAGTTCAGCTCTTCGCGAGCCTCCAACGGCCTGGCGGGCTCGCCATTGACCGCCAGAAAATACCCCGGACTGTCTTCAAACAACTGCTGTAGCTCAGCCTCATCACGAACTGTCAGCTCGACCACGCGAATACCGGCGACGGAACTGATGGGCAGGTGCAATATTTTCGCAACCTCCATGTTTGCCACGCCTCAATCGTCCCGCGTCAGTACTTCCAACAACTCAATCTCGAAGCGTAAATCGCTGTTGGGCTTGATATGTGCGCCCATCGACCGCTCGCCATAAGCCAGGTGCGCCGGCACAAACAGTGTCCGAATTCCGCCGACTTTCATGCCCATCAGGCCTTGGTCCCAACCCTTGATCACCCGTCCGGTACCGATAACACACTGGAACGGCTTGCCTCGCTCCCAGGAGGAATCGAACACCGTACCGTCGTCCAGGGTGCCGGTGTATTGCGTGGTGATCAGCGCCCCCTTGACCACGGCTTTGCCGTCGCCCAGGCGGATGTCGGTGATTTGTAGTTCGTTGTTCATACCTTTAGGCCTCACTCACAACCAATGCCAAAACCGGCTCCAGAACCCTCGATCCAGATCCGCCTTACACCCCGCATATTGCCGCGCATACATATCGGAACGCGCCTTGACCTTTCCGGCAACCGGCAACAGCCAGGCCTTACTGGCATAGGTTCGCTGACGATAGCCGCCCCAGCCTTCGTGGTAGTTCAGGTACTGGCCATAGGCGTCGTATTTGTACACGCCGTTGATGGTGGTGGTCTTGTCCATGTACCAGCCGACAAAGTCGATGGCGTCGTCGAAGTCCTGCCGGCTGGCCCAGCTACGGCCGGTGCTTTTGCGGTAGTCGCTCCACACCTCGTCCTTAGCTTGGGCGTAGCCGGAAGCGGTGGATACGCGGCCCCATGGGATGATCCACAGCAGGTATTTGCGCGGGGTCTTGGCGTTCTGCCGGAAGCCCGACTCCTGGTACATGATGGCGAACGGCACCTGGATCGGCACACCCCAGCGCTTCTGGGTGACCTTGGCCGCGTCGTACCAATCGTCCTTTTCCCGGAAGATGCCGCAGAGGTCATCAGGAGTGCGTGGCGGCGAAGTACCGCAGGCTGCCAGCAAGGAGGTCAGTAATAAGAGGGCTATGGTTTTTGCCAGGTTCAAAAGCTTACCTTCGCGTGATGCGCGTAAAAAAGTCGACAGTTTACGCGTTCACGGGAGGTGATGCCGATAAGACATTAATTTGCCTTGTTCACCGTGCAGGCGCCAGGCCGGCGCCTGCACGGTGATGCATCAGGCCAATGGCACTTTACGGGTGGACATCGCCATCCGGCCGACACCGAAGCTCAACGCCGCACCCAACAGCAACATCAGCAAAGTGCTCCACGCGGCACGGGACAGTTGCTTGGCGGCAACCTCGCCGGCCTCACGGGCTTTCTGCTCGGCTTGCTTCTTCAGTTCTTCAACCTTCTGCACCGCCTGCTGATAGGCCTGGGCATAGTTGTCGACGATCTGGGTGGCTTCGGCCTGGCTCTTGCCGGTACGGGCGGCGACGATGTTGACCAGCGCTTCTTTGTCCGCCGCATTCAAGGCTGGCTCACCAGATGCCTTGACCCGCTCGAACCATTGCTTCAGTTCTTCGGTGGCCTGAGCCGGGTTGGTGGCGGCATCGGCGGCCGATTGCTTGCCATCCGCTGCAGCCTGGTCAGCTTTGTGCTCGACATTGGCCGGGGCCAGGTCAGGTTTGCCAGTCTGCTTGAGCAAGGTGTCCAACTGGCCTTGCAAGCTGTTCCAATCCAGGCTGATGCCCTTCTCGTCCAGTTGCTGTTTGACGCTGTCGCTGATGCCCGGTGCCACGGCGGCAATCCCGCTGCCGGCTGCCGACAGGCCTTTACCGACCACATTCCCGGCGGCGCCCACCACGCTGGTAGCCAACGCTGCCAGCAACCAAGTGGTCAGCAAGGTGGTGATGGTCCAGCTCAGGACACCATGCAAACCGCCGCGATCCGGTGCTGTACGCCCGGCAACAAACGCACCGGCGCCGATGGCCAGCAGGGTTGAGACGAACAGCCAGATCCCGGCCCCGGTGCCGAAGCCACTCAACGGGTTGCCGGCCGCCATCGGGTTGACGGCACTGGCACCAATGGCGGTGCCCAGCACGCTCAGCACCAGGTACGTCACCAGGGCAATTGCACTACCGGCCAACACCGAGCCCCAGGACACGCGAAACAGTGAACGGTTGCTTTCATAGACAGTGGTCATGATCGATCCTTTGACAGTGAGTAAGTACAGACCGGCTCAGTGTGTCGAGCCCGCGTTCTGCGGTCTCGGCACAATTGCACTAGGCGCACTGGTGCATTCGCACCCCGCGCCGGGGACTTTCTCTGCACTATCCTGAGCCCCAGGTGTCGTACTTCTCACGCGACCTACCCCCCGGAGAAACCATGAGCCAGGCCGTCCTCGCCAAAGAAACCAACCGCCGCCAACTGCAGCAGATCATCTCCGGGTTGTCCGACGGGGTGATCCTTGCCGAGGTCGACCAGACGATCCTCTGGGCCAACGAAGCCGCGCTGGCCATGCATGGTGTCGACAACGTCGAAGCCTTGGGCGCCAACACCCAGGAGTACGCGACCCGTTTTGCCTTGCGCTACCGCAACAATCACCCGCTGCCCCTGGAGAGTTACCCGCTGAGCCGAATGGGGGATGGTGAAGAATTCAGCGATGTGGTGGTGGAAGTCACACCCACTGGCGACGACGAAAAAACCTGGGTCCACCGTCTGCGCAGCCTGGTGCTCAACGACGCTTCCGGCGAACCGGAAATGCTGGTACTGATCCTCAGCGATGCCACCGAATGGGCCAGCGCCGAGCAACGTTTCGAGAAGACCTTCAACGCCAACCCGGCGCCCGCCGTGATCTGCCGCCTGAGCGACCTGCGTTATATCAAGGTCAATCAGGGCTTCCTGGAGATGACCGGCTACAACCGCGATCAGGTGATCGGCCGCTCGGTGTATGAGCTCGATGTGCTGGAACAGGCCGAACGCAAGGACCTGGCGATTCAGCGTCTGGGGGAAGGCGCAACCATCCCGCAGATGCAGGCGGAACTGAAGCTGCCCGAAGGCGGCAGCAAACTGGTGATTGTCGCCGGCCAGCCGTTGGACATGAATGAGGAAGACTGCATGTTGTTTTCCTTCACCGACCTTGAGCCCCGGCGCAAGGCCGAAACCGCGTTGCGCCAGAGCGAAGAACGGTTCGCCAAGTCCTTTCGCCTGACGCCGGTACCGACCCTGGTGTGCAGCGCCGACAACCAGCAGGTGGTGGACATCAACGAAGCTTTCATCAACACCACCGGCTACACCAGTGAAGAACTGATCGGCAAATCCGTGGCCGAGATCGACTTTATCGACGGCGCCCAGAACTGCACCCGAGTGTTCGCCGCCCTGGAGAAGGCCGGCAATGTCGACAGCCTGGACCTGAAGATCCGCAAGAAAGGCAACGAAGTGATCGACTGCGTCTTGTCCGCCGACACCGTCAGTATCCAGAACGTGCCCTGCTACCTGCTGGTATTGATGAACATCACCGAGCGCAAGCGCTCGGAGCTGGAACTGGTGGCGGCCATCGAAGAAGTCATGCAGGACGCCTCCTGGTTCAGCCAGACACTGATTGAAAAACTGGCCAACGCCAAGAACGTCAACAGCCCCAACCTGCCCAGCGTTTCCTTCACCGACCTCACCGCCCGCGAGCGCGATGTGCTGGGTTTGATCTGCGAGGGTCTGGCCGACAAGGAGATCGCCTCACGCCTGAAACTGGCGCCCAACACCGTGCGCAACCATGTGGCGACGGTGTATTCCAAACTGGGCGTGCATAGCCGCAGTGCGGCGATTGTGTGGGCGCGGGAGCGCGGTCTGTTCGCCGGAGACCACCGAGTGAAGCCCAAGAAATAACGATCTACAGCTTTTTTCGTAGCAGCTGTCGAGCGCCAGCGAGGCTGCGTAAGGTTCGACTCGGTGCCGCAGGCTGACTTGAAAGCTGCGGTGCGGCCCACGCAGCCTCGCTGGCGCTCGACAGCTGCTACGGGATCTTGTCCAGTGAGGTTCAAGGCGGTACCTGCGAAGGGCGCTGGATTCAGGTGCAAATGCACTAGTGCGACCGGTGCAAATTCGCCTTATCGGGTGAAGGTGCACTACTTAACCTTGAAGGGTGGGCACAGGGCTTGAATCCCGTGCCAAAGCGTTTTTTTGCCCTTTAAGGAATTCACCATGAAAAGCGAACACGTCAAAGGCACCGTCGAAAAAGTGACCGGCAAGGCTCAGGATTTTATCGGTGACCTGACCGGTGATGAACAGCTGCAAGCCGAAGGCCTGGCCCGTCAGGCGGCCGGCCAGTTGCAACAAACCTATGGCGATGCGCTGGAGACTGTCGGTGATTTTGCCAAGCACAAACCCCTGGCTACCGTGGCCATTGTGGCCGGCGTCGGTCTGTTGCTGGGCCTGCTGCTGCGTCGTCGCTAAGGGGGCCTGAATGTTTAGCCTCTCGCAACTGCGCAACTGCATCGAAGAAGCCTTGCTGCCCCTGACCTGCGAATTCACCTTGTGCCGGGATGCGTCGTTGACCCTGAAAGTCTTCGATGCCGAAACCGGCCGGGTGGACCTGGTAGTGACGGGGATCAGTGTCAACAAACTGAGAACCTCGCAAGACGTGGAAACGATGGTCGAGGAACTGCGTTACGAGCTGCAAAGCAACACCGTGGGCCGGGTCAATCTGGATGATTTACCCCTGAACGCCTTGTAACCGCTGGCGCAGCCTGCGATCGGCTGCGCAGCAGTCGCCAGGATCTTGAACTGCTGAAGGTCCTTCGGCCCTTATCGCAGCCTCGTACCTCGGCAGCGGCTACAGAACCGTGTCGATCACAGGGAATGTGTCGATCACCGTAGCCGCTGGCGCAGCCTGCGATCGGCTGCGCAGCAGTCGCCAGGATCTTGAACTGCTGAAGGTCCTTCGGCCCTTATCGCAGCCTCGTACCTCGGCAGCGGCTACAGAGCCGTGTCGATCACAGGGAATATGTCGATCACCGTAGCCGCTGGCGCAGCCTGCGATCGGCTGCGCAGCAGTCGCCAGGGTCTTGAACCACTGAAGGTCCTTCGGCCCTTATCGCAGCCTCGTACCTCGGCAGCGGCTACAAGGGGCCAAATGTATGATTTGACAGCGCTCTTGCCTGGTGACGCGCAAGACGTTATCTACAGATCAGCGCGCCTTCAGTGACGCCCCAATAAAGTAGAACACCCCGCCCCCCACAATGAACGCCGCCAGCATGTAAAACATGTAGTGGGCCGGCAGGCTGGCCAGTACCAGCCCGCACAACACCGGCCCCAGTGCGGCACCGAGGTTGGACAGGTTTTGCGCCCCGTAATACATGCCTCGCAGGTGGTCCGGGGCAATCCGGTCGATAAACATGTACTCGGCCGGAATCACGATGATCTCCCCCACCGTGAAAATCACCATCGCCGCCACCCACCACCACAGGTGGGTAGCCAGCGCGAACCCGATCAACCCCAGCATGAACATGCCCAGGCCCAGCATCAGCCAGCGGCTGAGGTGGCGATGGGAGATGCGCCGACCAATCGCATACTGCAAGCCGATCACCACTAATGCGTTAGTGGTGAGCACTGCGCTGATGACGCTGTAGGCATACTCCGCTGTGCTGGTGGTTACCAGGTACTGAGACAGGTACGCCGTAAACTGGCCAAACACCACGGCACTGAGCAAGCACCCCACGGTGAAACACACCAACCGACGATCCCGCACCAGCACCCGGAGAACCGCCAGGAATGGCACCGGCTTTTGCGCAACCTCAGCGGTGGCCAGGGTCTTGTCACCCCAGCGCCAATACAGCAGGAAAAAAGCCACCCCCAGGCCCGCCGAGAACATAAATGGCAGACTGATATCGACCTTCGCCACCATCGCCCCAAAAAACGGCCCCACCGCATAGCCAATATTGGTCAGGGTGTACTTGATGGAAAACACTTCACTGCGCGCGTCTTCAGGCAGCAGGCTGGCAAAGCCGGCTTTGACCGCGATGTCGATCACTGAGTAAGCCAGGTTGATCAGGATCAGGCAGGCATAGAACGACTCGATTCCCCGCGCCAGGAGCGTCCCGAAGAATCCGAAGGCAAACAACAGGCTCAAACCGAGCAACAGCCGATAACTGCTGATCCGGTCCACCAGGAAACCGCCGTACACACTGAGCAGTGAACCGACGATCAACGAGCTGCCGATCACCAGGCCGACCTGGCTGATGCTCAGGGCAAACTGGTCAGTCAGGTAAATCACCAGGTACGGAAAGGTAATCGCCCTGGCCAGCGTCAGGATCAACGTGGCCGACAGCAACAGATTTACGGCACGGGGGTAATTTTTTATTGTCTTCAGCATCCTGCTCTCATTCTTTCAAGGGCGCCGCTCAAGGACGCTGGTGCGGCCGGCGGGCGGATGTACATTAACCCAAGATGAAGGACAAAAAAGGCGGATTTATGCATTTACGCAAAAATTAAATGCATTATTTATAAGCTAAGATCGATCACTCCCTCGCACCTGATAAGGATATCCCCATGTCTGTCACCGCCATCGTGATTCTGGTCATCGCCGTCCTGCTGGTGTTTTACGCCATCGGGATCTACAACAAGCTGGTGACCCTGCGTAATCGCTTCAAGAACGCCTTCGCCCAGATCGAAGTGCAGCTCAAGCGCCGCTACGACCTGATCCCCAACCTGGTGGAAACCGCCAAGGCCTACCTGAGTCATGAGCGCGAAACCCTCGAAGCGGTCGTCGCGGCGCGCAATACCGCATTGGCCGGCCTCAAGGTGGCGGCGGCCCAGCCGGGTAACCCGCAGGCGATGGCACAACTGGGCCAGGCCGAAGGAGCGCTCACCAGCGCCATGGGCCGCCTTAACGTGACCATGGAAGCCTACCCAGACCTCAAAGCCTCGCAGAACATGCAGCAATTGAGCGAAGAACTGACCAGCACTGAGAACAAGGTGGCCTTCTCGCGCCAGGCATTCAACGACTCGGTCATGGCCTACAACACCTACAAGCAGACGTTCCCGCCGGTGCTGTTCGCCAACCTGTTCGGGCACAGCGCCGATGCCAGCCTGCTGGAGTTTGCCGACAGCGTACAGATCCAGGACGCACCCAAGGTGTCGTTCAACTAACCTTCGCCCACGGATGGCCCGATGAACTTTTTCGAACACCAAGACCGCGCCCGGCGCCACACCGGGCGTCTGGTGCTGTTGATGGGCGCCGCAGTGCTGAGCCTGATCATCGTCACCAGCGGGGTGCTGATCGTGATCCTGCGCAGCCAGAAAGACCTGTCGGTGAACTTCTCCAACTGGCAACTGCTGCTGGACGTCTCTATCGTGGTGTTCGCCGTGGTGTTGCTGGGCAGCCTCTACAAAACCATCCAGCTACGAGCGGGCGGCAAGGTGATTGCCGAACGCCTGGGTGGCCGGTTGATCAACCTCGCCCCGCAAGGCCTGGACGAACGCCGGATGCTCAATATAGTGGAAGAAATGGCCATCGCCTCGGGCACGCCGGTACCGGCGGTCTACGTATTGGATGACACCTCGATCAACGCTTTCGCCGCCGGGTTGACGCCCCAGGACGCCGTGATTGGCGTTACTCGGGGCGCTGTGGCCCTGCTCAATCGCGAAGAGTTGCAAGGGGTGATTGCCCACGAGTTCAGCCACATCTACAACGGCGACATGCGCCTCAATACCCGTCTGACGGCGGTGATCCACGGGCTGTTACTGCTGGGGTTGATTGGCGCGTTGATCCTGCGCGGGGTGTCCTATCGCGGTTCATCCTCAAGCAGCAACAAGAGCGGTAACAACGGGGCGATGGCGATTATGGCCGTCGGTGGCGCGCTGTGGGTACTGGGTTACACCGGGACGTTTTTCGGTAACCTGATCAAGGCAGCCGTCAGTCGCGAGCGGGAATTCCTCGCCGATGCTTCGGCGGTGCAATTCACCCGCAACCCCCAGAGCATCGCCGGCGCGCTGAAGAAAATCGGCGGCCACGCCCAGGGTTCACAATTGCAAGCAGCTCATGCGGCCGAGTTCAGTCATCTGTATTTTGGCGCCGGCGTGAAGGCCGCCATGAGCGGCATGATGGCGACTCATCCGCCGCTGGAAGTGCGTATTCAGCGGGTCGACCCGCAGTGGAACGGCCAGTTTCCCGCCGTGGAGTTCCTGGGAGAGGCACCACCGCCCAGCACCGGTTTCCAGGCTGGCTTGAACGAACCGGCTCCCGCCAAGGAGCTGGTGTTCGACCTGCTGGCCATCCAACAATCCATCGCCGCCATTGGTGAGCCGGGTCCTGAACACCTCGACCACGCGCAGTCTGCCCTGAACAACCTGCCGGGCGCCCTGCGAGAAGCCGCCCATAGCAGCAACGGCGCCCAGGCGTTGATCTGCGGGCTGTTGCTGGACCCAATACCGGTGCTGCAAGCCCAGCAGATGGAGCGCCTGCTACCCAAGCTTGCGCCGGATATCGCCCGGCAATTGGAAGCCTTGCGTCCCGATTTGACCAGCCTGGATCAACACCTGCGTCTGCCACTGATCGACCTGGCCATCCCCGCCCTCAAGCAACTGAGCACTGAACAGTTCAAGACCTTCAGAAGCCACCTGGCCCTGTTGATCCTGGCGGATGACCGGATCGACCTGCTGGAGTGGACCCTACTGCGTATCGTTGAACGCAACGTATTGGGTGCGCCCAAAGTCACCGCCAAATACAGCCTCCACCAGGTAACGGATGACATCGCCCTGCTGCTCGGCGCCCTCGCCCGCGCCGGCAACAGCGACCCTGCACACGTACGCAAGGCTTTCGATCAGGCCAGTGCCGGTCTCCCGTTGCCCGCATTGGCACTGAATGCCGCCGGCGCCAATGAATGGCAGGACCTTGAAACCGCCCTCAACCGCCTGCGCCAACTCAAGCCCCTGGAAAAGCCCACCCTGCTCAAGGCCATGGCCGTGTGCATCGAACAAGACGGCCAAATCACCCCGGCAGAGGCCGAACTGATGCGGGCCGTGGCCGATGTGCTGGATTGCCCGATGCCGCCATTACTGGCAACCCCCTGACTGCCCATCACCGAGTCTGATAACAATGAAGACAGCCATGACCCGAACCAAGCTTCTCGCCAGTTCCCTGATCGTCATCGCGGTGATCGGTGGCTCGGCGTATTACCTGATGGACAGGCGTGCGGACAATGGCCTGCTCAGCGGTGTCGAGTTCAGCGAAGAACAGCTCAATGAAGGCAGCGTCGAGGACCTCAAGGCACTGTCGCTGCCGGAAGCGAAAAAACGCCTCAACTACCTGGTCCTCGATGTGCGTGACAGCATCAACCGTATCGCGATGATCGAGGGCATGCGTCTGGAGATTTCCTCGACTAAAGCCACGCCAGCGGATCCCCAGGAGAAAAAAGAGCTGCAATATGAGCAGCCGTTCGTGCCCTTCCCCACTCAAGACCTGCAAGCCGCACTGGCGTCCCTCAAGCAACCCCCCATGCAGTTCCAGCAGCTTTTTTTCGACAACCAGTCAGGACTGAAACTGGCGGTCGAGCCCATTCGTGACGTGCTCAAACGCGGCGCGCTGCCGGATCAGCGGGTGGAGGATCGCTATCAGCTCCAGACCGTTTATTTTCGCGATGGCACGCAACGACCATTCGCCGAGGTGGCGGTCAAGGACAGCAGTGTCGACGAGCAAGAGCAAGACACCACCAAGGTAGAGCTCACGTTGAATAAACCGGTGGAGCGCATCAGTGTCGCGCTCACTTACCAGAGCTACCCCGGTTTCAAGAAGGTGGTACTGGACAAGGCTCATCCGAAAGTCACCGCTGACGGTGGCGAAGTGTATCAACTGACCGCCCTGGCCGACGCCTGCGCGTCCCTGCTGCTGGCCACGCCCAAGGGTAAAACCTATGTGATCCAAGGCTTGACCGCCGACGGCAAGCCTCTGTTCAGTGGGGGCAACAGCTCCAACTCCTCGCCCACCACCGGGCAAAAGGCCAACCTGCGCACGTACTACGACGAGTTGCTGCGCATGGAAGACAATTTTTCGAGTTTCAAGAGTGCCGCAGCGGTGCAGGATCACCTGGAGCAGTTCGCCAAGGACCTGCCGAGCACCGACAGCGACCTGAACAACATCCAGGCCCATTACCGCTTTGAAGACACCCCCGAAAGCATCGTGATCTATCTGCTGGACCCGGCCCAGCCTCAGACGCTGACGCTGGAGATGAACAATAGTGTGGCGGCCCAGGAACGCTACATCGCCTACGACAACAAGACCGAAAAGAACGGCTTCATCGATAAGAATGGCGTTTGGGTGGTGAAACCACGCTTTGAACGAGCCAAGGACAGCGAAGTGCCCGGCATCTACAGCATGGTGGTGGGTGAACGGCCTTTCGGCGACGACGACGGGTGGCGGGAGCTCATCACCAAGTACTTCATGTTCACGCCCGGCACCCACACCCTCAAGCAACTGCCGTTCGACATTATCGAGCAACAGATCAACGACGACCTGATCGTCGTCGAGCAGATAACCAATGGCCCTTATGGTGTCTTCGACGTCAAGAAGCAGCAGATCGTGGTGCCGATGAAATACGTCAATCCTGAGGTGGTGGGCTCACTGTTCATTGCCCGGCCTGGCACCAAGACCTACCAGACCGACTCCCGCTACGGCATCTGGTCCCTCTCTGGCAAGGAACTACTGGCGCCGCGTTATCGGTCCATCAGTGCCCAGGACGGGTTTATCTACACCACTGCCATCGACGAGGACCAACGCGATGTCTACGACCTGGCGCTGAAAAAGCTCACGCCGCCGGGTTTCACCGCGCTCGGTACCTTCGCCAACGACCAGCCGCTGCTGATACAGGAGCGCAAGACCCGCAAGTTCGCCTTCATCGACACCCAGGGCAAAACCCTGCCCATCAGCCTGCCGTACGATCAAGTCGAGAGCTTTTCCAATGGCATGGCGGTGATCAAGAAAGGTGACCGTTACGGCGCCATTGACCTGACCGGCAAGGTGCGGGTGCCGCCGACCTATGAAGCAATCAACTTCTTCCAGAAAAGCCTCGCGGCCGTCGAAATGGAAGGCTTCGATGGCCTGGTACTGATCGACAAGGACAACACGCTGGTTAAAAAGCTGGGGCATCGGCTCTATTCCGAGATCAAGGCCAACAGCAACGATGCGATGTATCAGGTGTGGGATGCCAAGGAGGAAAACCGGATCAATGTGTTTGATGCCGATGGCAAGCAGACGAACAGTTATCTGCGGGAGTGAGCGCTGACCTGTGGCGAGGGGGCTTGCCCCTCGCCACACGAGCCCGCTGCACGATTGTTTTTGTCATTGCACCCATGAAATTAATCCTGTAATTTTTCATGAAATTTATTGATAAAAATTTCACGAACCCACCCCATGGACAAACAAGAAGAACTGGCCGCCCTGGCGATCCTGATCCATGACCTGCGCAAGCACAAGAAACTCACCCTGACCCAACTGGCGCAAAAGATCGACCGGTCGGTGGGTTTCCTGTCCCAGGTCGAGCGCGGTTTGTCCCGGCCGACGGTGGCCGACCTGACCGCCATCAGCCACGCCCTCGATGTGCCCACCACCTATTTCTACAGCCTGTCCAAACCCAAGGCAGTGGATTGGGTCACCCGGCCCAACGAACGGCGCACGGTGTATTACGCCAACGGCATCACCGACATCCTGGTCTCGCCGAGCATGCAGGGGGCGTTCTCGATCCTCGACAGTTTGCTCGCCCCCGGCGCCAACAGTGGCGAACAGACCATGAGCGACCGAGCCGAACAAGCCGGCTACGTACTGGAGGGCGAATTGACGCTGTGGGTCGAAGGCGAAGCCGATTCGGTGACCCTGGGCCCTGGCGACAGCTTTCACCTGGCCGCCTTCGCCCACTGCCGCTACGGCAACCTGACCGATCTGCCCGCCCGCGTCCTGTGGGTCTATAACTGAGCGCCGATCACGGCACACAAAGGAGCGTCACCCGTGCAAAGCAAGTCTTCCACGCTGTTGGCCGAAGTCCGGACCTTTCGCCAGAACCATCCTGAGGTGCGCTACGTCGACCTGATCGCCCTGGACATCCCCGGACACTTCTACGGCAAGCGCTACCCGGTAGAGATGCTGGAAAAAGTCGCCGCCGGCAGCCCCCTGAAATTGCCGCAGAACGCCGTATTGCTCGGCGCCCAGGGCGGGCTGTTCAAGATTGGCGATTACTGCTTCAACGACGGCGACCCGGATGCCAATCGCCGCCTGGTACCCGGCACCCTCAAGCCGGTGAGCTGGGAGGCGCAGCCCCTGGGCCAGATGCTGATCACCTCGGACGGCACCGACGCGCCCATCGAGTTCGAACCTCGCGAAGTACTGGCCAAGGTCCTGGAACGCCTGAGCCGCAAGGGGATTCACCCGGTGGTGGCCTTCGAGCTGGAGTTTTATCTGTTCGATAAAAAACTCGACGGCGGCCTGCCGCAATTTGCCCGCGACCCGTTGAGCGATGACCACGACGATCAGCCCAACCTGCACATCGAGCGCCTGTCGCGCTTTGGCACGGTGCTGGACGACATAGAGCAAACCGCCAAGGCCCAGGGCATCGACATCACCGTGATCACCGCCGAACTGGGCCCGGGCCAGTTTGAAATCAATTTCGGCCACCTGGATGACGGCCTGCGCGCCGCCGACTGGGCCGCGCTGTTCTGCCGCAGCACACGCGGCGTGGCGCTCAAGCACGGCTACCGCGCCAGCTTCATGGCCAAGCCGTACTTGCAGCATCCGGGCAGCGGCATGCATGTGCATGTCAGCCTGTACGACCCGGCGGGTAATAACCTGTTGGCGGCGCATCAACAGCAACCGCTGCGCCACGCGGTGGCCGGTTGCCTGGAGCTGTTGCCCCATTGCATGCCGATTTTCTCGCCCAATCACAACGCCTTCCGCCGCCTGGGTGGCACGGTCAACGCCGCGACCCGTGCTTGCTGGGGTTTTGAGGACCGTGATGCGTGTGTGCGTATCCCTGAGTCCGACCCGCGCAACCTGCGGATCGAACATCGTCTGGCCAGTGCTGACGCCAACCCGTACCTGGTACTCGCCGCCATTCTGGTGGGCCTGGAACATGGCCTGGACGCCGGTCGCGAGCCCATCACACCCTTGAATGAAGACCGCAACAGCGGTGCAGACTTCCCTCTGGAAATGCTCGAAGCGGTGCGTGCCATGCAGCATCAACCGATATTACGCGAAGGGTTGGGGGCAGAGTTTGTCGACGTCTATTGCGAAAACAAACGCCAGGACCACCTGGCCTTCCAGCAGGAGATCCAGGCGCGGGAATATCGCTGGTATCTGTAAATCTGTAAACCTGTAGCCGCTGCCGAGGCACGAGGCTGCGATGCGTGTCCGCAGGACCGCCCTCGGGGGTCGCTTCGCAACCCATCGCAGCCTCGTGCCTCGACAGCGTCTACACAATAAGGACTTGCCCATGACCGACCAAAGCGCCCCGGCCCTCAAGGAAATCTTCAACGTCGAACGCCTGCAGCACATCGCCGCCGAAATGACGCAGGTGTACCCGGCATTCAACGCCAAAGGTTTCCTCAAACACGCCAAAGCCGGGCTGGCTGAGCTGTCGGTGATGCAACGCATAGCCCGGGTCAGCGAAAGCCTGCACGCGGTGATTCCGCTGGATTATCCGCAGACGCTAAAACTGTTATATGCCCTCGCGCCCCGGATCAACAGCAGCTTTGTCAGCCTGTTCCTGCCTCACTTCGTGGCGAGCTACGGTGCCGATGACTTCAAGCGCTCCATGGCGGCCCTCAAGTATTTCACCACCTTTGGCTCCGCCGAATTTGCTGTGCGGCATTTCCTGCTACGGGACTTCGAGCGCACCCTGGCGGTGATGCAACAGTGGTCGCTGGATGCCAACGAGCACGTACGACGCCTGGCCAGTGAAGGTTCCAGGCCGAGGCTGCCCTGGTCGTTTCGCCTGGCCCAAGTGCAGGCAAATCCGACGCTCTGCGCCTCGATCCTCGACAACCTCAAGGCCGACAGCAGTCTTTACGTGCGCAAGTCAGTGGCTAACCACCTCAACGACATCACCAAGGACCATCCGGCCTGGGTGCTGACCTTGATTGAAAGCTGGTCGCTGGATAATCCCCACACCGCCTGGATCGCCCGCCATGCCTTGCGCAGCCTGATCAAGCTGGGCAACACCCGGGCGCTGACCATCATGGGTGCGGGAGCCAGGGCCGAGGTGAACATCCGGCACCTGAAGGTGACGCCGGCGATGGTCAAACTGGGTGAGCGAATCAACCTGTCCTTCACCCTGGAATCGATTGCCAACGCCCCACAGAAACTGGTGGTGGATTACGCCATCGACTACGTGAAAAGTGCCGGCCATAGCGCCGCCAAAGTGTTCAAACTCAAGGCCTTCACCTTAGGCGTCGGTGAACACCACGCGATTACCCGAGCCCAACACATACGCGAATTGACCACCCGCAAGCACTACCCCGGCAAGCACACAGTGCATGTGCTGGTGAATGGCGAAAAGCTGGCCAGCACTGAGTTCGAACTGCAATCTTGAACGGCCCCGCACAACAGAACCTTCTAACTCGGGCCTTTCTGAGCGGCTCAACTACCGGAGCAATGCCCAGTTGTGGGACTTATACATGGGCAACCCCGAAACGCTCGACTACACCATCGTCTCACCCAACAACAACCCCTGCTCCCGCGCGCACAACTCCACCACGTAATCCCACAACACCCGCAACCGCACCGACTTGTGCAGCTCGCGCCTTGAACTGATCCAATAACTGCGCTGGATACTTTCTCCCGGCAACAGCGGCACCAGGTCCGGATCCCCTGCCGCCATGAAGCACGGCAACACGGCAATCCCCAACCCCGAGCGGGCCGCTTGGTGCTGGGCGATGACACTGGTGCTGTGAAACACCACTTTGGGGTTGCGGCAAAAGCTGCTGAGAAATTTCAGTTCCTGGCTGAACAGCAGGTCATCGACGTAATCGATCCAGGCATGTACCGCCAGGTCTTCGCGTTTTTCGATGGGGGGCGTGCGGTCCAGGTAACTACGGCTGGCGTAGAGAGCCAGGCGGTAGTCGGTGAGTTTGCGGGTCACCAATTGGTCGACGCTGGGCCGTTCCAGGTGGATGCTGATTTCCGCTTCGCGGTTGAGGATGCTGACAAAGCGCGGTACTGCCACCAGTTCCACTTCCAACCCTGGATAGCGCTCGAACAGGCCGCCCATGCGCCCAGCCAGAAACATCACGCCCAGCCCTTCGGCCACGCCGAGGCGAATCTTGCCCAGGGGTGCGGCGGAATGCGTCAACTCCTCCTCGGCCAGCAGCGCGACGTTTTCCATGGCCTCGGCATGCTTGAGCAGCGCTTCGCCGGAGGGCGTCAGTTCATAGCCTTGGGCGTGCTGTACAAACAGCGCGGTGCCAAGGCTTTTTTCGATGGCCTCGATGTGCCGTGCCACCGTGGCGTGGGTGGTTTTCAAACGTTGCGCGGCGGTGAGCAGGCGTCCGCTACGCTGTAACTCAAGAAAGAACCGCAGATCATTCCAGTCGAACATCTCGCCTCCCCTCACTCAATAAGAGCAGCGCTGTCTAAAAACGCACAGCAGGTGGGTAAAAACTAACATTTTTAAGACGAAAACTAACAACTAGGATGGAACCAATAAGAAAAACAAGCGAGACCTCAGATGCCCATTGCAGCTGCTGAATATGATTATGTGGTGGTAGGCGCCGGCCCCGCAGGCTGCCTGCTGGCCAATCGGCTCTCTGCCAACCCTGCCCATCGCGTGCTGCTGCTTGAAGCGGGCGGGCGCGATAACTATCCCTGGATTCATATCCCCGTCGGCTACCTCTTCTGCATCGGCAACCCGCGCACTGACTGGTGCTTCAAGACCGAAGCCCAGGAAGGCCTGCAAGGCCGTGCCCTGAGCTACCCACGAGGCAAGGTGCTGGGCGGCTGCTCATCGATCAACGGCATGATTTATATGCGCGGCCAGGCCCGCGACTACGACGGCTGGGCGGCTGAAGGCAACCCCGGCTGGGCCTGGGACGACGTGCTGCCACTGTTCAAACACAGTGAAAACCATTTTGCCGGCGACTCGCCGTTTCACGGTGACGGCGGTGAATGGCGCGTCGAACAGCAGCGCCTGCACTGGCCGATCCTCGATGCCTTTCGCGATGCGGCCGAACAAAGCGGCATCGCCAGCATCAGCGACTTCAACCAGGGCGATAACGAAGGCTGCGGTTACTTCCAGGTCAATCAGAAATCCGGAGTGCGCTGGAACGCAGCCAAGGCGTTTCTCAAACCGATTCGCCAGCGGCCCAACCTCACGGTTCTGACCGAGGTTGAAGTGGACCGTGTGCTGCTGGAAAACGGCCGCGCCACCGCCGTCACCGGGCGTCAGCAAGGCCAGCAGAACACCTGGCGGGCGCGCAAGGAAATCATCCTGTGCGCCGGCGCCGTCGGCTCGCCCGGCATCCTGCAACGCTCCGGCATTGGCCCGGCCAGTGTGCTCAAGCCGCTGGGGATTGAGGTATTGCATGAGCTGCCCGGTGTCGGCGGCAACCTGCAGGATCACCTGCAATTGCGACTGATCTACAAGCTGGAAAATGCTCGCACCCTGAACCAGATCGCAGGCACGCTGTGGGGCAAGATGGGCATGGGGCTGCGATACCTCTACGACCGCAGCGGCCCACTGTCCATGGCGCCCAGCCAGCTTGGCGCGTTTGCACGCTCGGGGCCGGAGCAGACCTCGGCCAACCTCGAGTACCACGTGCAGCCGCTGTCCCTGGAGCGCTTCGGCGAACCCTTGCACGCCTTCCCGGCCTTTACCGCGTCGGTCTGTGACCTGCGTCCGCAAAGCCGTGGACGCATCGATATTCGCTCGGCCAATCCGGCTGATGCGCCGCTGATCCGGCCCAACTACTTGAGCCATCCGGAAGACTTGCGGGTCGCCGCCGATGCCATTCGCCTGACCCGGCGTATCGTTGCCGCTCCCGCCTTGAAACAGTTCAAACCTGTGGAATACCTGCCCGGCGATGCTCTGCAAACCGAAGAACAACTGCAAGAAGCCGCTGCACGTATCGGCACCACCATCTTTCACCCGGTGGGCACCTGCCGCATGGGTAGCGACAAGGACGCCGTGGTCGACGCGCAATTGCGGGTTCATGGCGTCCCCGGCCTGCGCATCGCCGACGCGTCGATCATGCCGCGCATCACCTCCGGCAACACCTGCTCACCGACGCTGATGATCGCGGAAAAAGCCGCGCAGCTAATCCTTTCGCCGAACACAAGGAGCCTCGCACCGGAGAAAGAACTCGTCACCGCAATCTGAACAGCGGCGCCGATCCGGCGTCGACAGTGGAACAACAATAAATAATCACTGTGAGGACTACCCAATGTCAGAACATGCTCAACCCCTGGACCCCGTTATCGGCGTGCGATCCAGTAACGACACGCAAAAGGTCATCTTCGCCTCCTCCCTGGGGACGGTGTTCGAGTGGTATGACTTTTTCTTGTATGGCGCCTTGGCGGCGGTGATCAGTAAGCAGTTCTTTGCCGGGGTCAACGACACCACGGCGTTCATCTTTGCGCTGATGGCCTTTGCGGCCGGCTTTGTGGTGCGCCCGTTTGGCGCGCTGGTGTTCGGTCGACTGGGGGACATGATCGGGCGCAAATACACCTTCCTCGCCACCATCATCCTGATGGGTCTGGCGACCTTTTGCGTCGGCCTGCTACCCACCTATTCGAGTATCGGCATCGCCGCGCCGATCATTCTGGTGGCCCTGCGCATGCTCCAGGGTCTGGCGCTGGGCGGCGAGTATGGCGGCGCAGCCACTTACGTGGCGGAGCACGCCCCGGCTGGCAAGCGTGGCTTCCACACCAGTTGGATTCAGTCCACCGCTACCCTCGGCCTGCTGCTGTCGTTGCTGGTCGTACTGGCCTGCCGTTACTTCACCGGCGACCAATTTGAAGTCTGGGGCTGGCGCCTGCCGTTCCTGCTGTCGATCGTACTTCTGGGGATTTCCACCTGGATCCGCATGAGCCTGCATGAGTCGCCGGCCTTCCTGAAAATGAAAGAAGAAGGCAAGACCAGCAAGGCGCCCATCCGCGAGTCCTTCGGCAAATGGGAAAACCTCAAGGTGGTACTGATCGCGCTGTTCAGCATCAATGCCGGGCAAGCCGTGACGTTCTACGCCGCGCAGTTCTATGTGCTGTTCTTCCTCACCCAGTTCCTGAAGATGGACCCGGCCCTGGCCAACATGCTGCTGATCATCAGCGTGGTGATCGGTGCGCCGTTCTTTATCTTCTTCGGCTGGCTGTCGGACAAGCTGGGGCGCAAGCCGGTGCTGATGGTCGGCCTGCTGCTGGCCACCGCGCTGTACTTCCCGATCTTCAAGGGCCTGGCCCACTACACCAACCCGGCGATGGACCAGGCCAGCACCCAGGCACCCATCACCGTATTGGCGGACCCGGCTACCTGTACCTTCCAGTTCGACCCGGTGGGCAAGGCGCGTTTCGACAGCCCCTGCGACAAGGTCAAGACCTTCCTGGTGAAACAGGGCCTGCCCTACCACAGTGCTGCGGCCCCAGCGGGCAGCGCGGTGCAAGTGAGCGTGGGTGACGTGCGTATCGACGGCTATGACGAAGCCGCCCTGAAAGGCGCAGTGACACTGGCGGGTTACCCGCAATCGGCCGACGTGGCACAGGTCAACAAAACCATGGTGGTGGTGCTGATCGTCGCGCTGATCCTCATCGCCGCGATGTGCTACGGGCCGCTGGCGGCGCTGATGGTGGAGCTGTTCCCCACCCGCATCCGCTACACCTCGATGTCCCTGCCCTACCACATCGGCAACGGCTGGTTCGGTGGCTTCCTGCCGACCGTATCGTTTGCCTTGGTGGTGTACACCGGCGATATCTTCTACGGCTTGTGGTACCCGGTGGTGATTACCGGGGTGAGTTTGATTGTCGGGCTGATTTGCCTGAAAGAAACCAGGAACGTGGACATCGATAACAACTGAAGAATGCCCAAGTCTCATTGCGCTGGAGATCCAATGTGCTCGCGGAGACCGTTGTAGCCGCTGCCGAAGAATGAGGCTGCGATGCGTGTCCGCAGGACCGCCCTGGGGCCGCTACGGTCGAGCGCGACCCCGGTCCCATCGCAGCCTCATTCTTCGGCAGCGGCTACAAAGGCATTCGCGAGCAAGCCCGCTCCCACATTAGGTTTGGGGTGAACACACAAATTGCTGTACATCCATACAGATAATAGTTGCTGAAATCCGCCGTACTGAGCATCCTGCACACCATCAATCCGATTCGAATGTGGTGACCATGCGGCTGTTCCTCTGTGAAAAACCGTCCCAGGCCAAGGATATCGCTGCCGTGCTCGGCGCGAGCCGTCGTGGCGACGGTTGCTGGCTGGGGCCGGGCGTCACGGTGACCTGGTGCATCGGCCATCTGCTGGAAACCGCCCCGCCCGACGCCTACGACGCCAAATACAAACGCTGGGTACTGGCCGACCTGCCCATCGTCCCGGAAAAATGGAAGATGCTGGTCAAACCCAAAACCGCCAGCCAATACAAGGCAGTCAAGCGCCTGCTCGGGGAAGCCCAGGAACTGGTGATCGCCACCGACGCCGACCGTGAGGGCGAAATGATCGCCCGGGAACTGGTGGAGCATTGCCGTTATCGCGGGTCGATCCAGCGCCTGTGGCTCTCGGCGCTGGACGATGCCTCGATCCGCAAGGCCCTCGCAGCCCTCAAGCCCGGTGCTGAAACCTTCAGCCTGTATCACTCGGCCCTCGGACGATCCCGGGCCGACTGGCTGATCGGCATGAACATGAGTCGCCTGTTTACCCTGCTGGGGCGCCAATCCGGCTATCAGGGCGTATTGCCGGTCGGCCGGGTACAAACCCCGACCCTGCGCCTGGTGGTCGACCGCGACCGCAGCATCGCCGACTTCGTACCCGTGGCCTACTGGGCCATCGATGTCGACCTGCTCCACGACCACATCACCTTCACCGCCCAATGGCGCGCCACCGAAGACGCCTGTGACGACCAGGGTCGTTGCCTCAATCCGCAACTGGCCCGAGACGCAGCCAACGCCATGAGCAAAGCTGCCACTGCGCGGTTGATCAAGCTGCGCACCGAGCGCATGCGCGAAGTAGCGCCCCTGCCCTTCGACCTCGGCACGCTGCAGGAAATCTGCTCGAAAAAGCTCGGTCTGGGCGCCCAGGAAACCCTGGATGTTGCCCAATCACTCTACGAAACCCACAAGGTCATCACCTATCCGCGCAGTGATTGCGGCTACCTGCCCCTGAGCCAGCACAGCGACGCGCCAGGCATTCTTGCTGCGCTGGGTCGGGCCGATCAGGCGGTCCAGGCGTTGATGCCGCATATCGAACCGCAACGCCGCTCCCGGGCCTGGAACGATGCCAAGGTCAGCGCCCACCACGGCATCATCCCCACTGGGGCCGGAAAGGACCTCGGGCAACTGACGGGTAAACACCGGGCGGTCTACACCCTGATTCGCGCCCGCTATCTGGCGCAGTTCCTGCCCAACCACGAATACGACCGTACCCAGGCTGACTTCGATTGCGCGGGCGAAGCCTTGCGGGCAGTGGGTAAAGTCATCGTCGAACCGGGCTGGAAGCGCGCATTGCCTGAAGCGCTGGCACCGACCAAAGGGCGCGAGGCGCCAGCGCCACAGTCCTTGCCGACGCTGGTACAAGGTAATGATTACGCGGTGGCCAAGGTCAACCTCAAGGACCTGTGGACTCAACCCCCCAAGCCGTTCACCGAAGGCGACTTGATCAAGGCGATGAAAAACGTTGCCAAGCTGGTGGAAGACCCGCTGCTCAAGCAGAAGCTCAAGGACACCACCGGGATTGGCACCGAAGCCACCCGCGCCGGGATTATCCAGGGGCTGCTGGATCGGGGTTACCTGGTAAAAAACGGCAAGGCTCTGTCGGCAACACCGGCTGCGTTCAGCCTTATCGATGCGGTGCCACGGGCGATTGCCGACCCCGGTACTACGGCCATCTGGGAACAAGCCCTGGACATGGTCCAGAGCGGTGAGATGAGCCTGGAGGAATTCGTTGCCAAACAGGCCGCATGGATGAGCAAGCAGGTGACGCGTTGTACCGGCATGCGCTTGACCATCAGCGGTCCGGCCAGCCCGGCGGGACGTGGCGCTACGCCGTGGAAGAACAAACGCAAACCGGCTAAACGCAAGACGAGCTCAGCCCCAAAAAGGGCAACAAAACCGGCAAGCAAAGGCTGAAACCACCAAAAAATCCCGACAATGACGTTTTTCGGCTGGTTATGTGGCGCTTTGGACCTTGTCCCATCGCGGGCGGTCTAGGATTCTGTAGGAACTGCTAACCTCCCAACGATAACAACACCGGAGTGGCCTCCATGAAAACCGTTGCGCAACTGCTCAAGTCCAAAGACCAGCAAAACCAGCAAGTCCACACCGTCCCCCATGACCATACGGTGTTTGAGGCTCTGATCGTGATGGCGTCAAAAAACGTCGGCGCCTTGCCGGTCATGAAGGATGGGAAGGTAGTCGGGATAATCAGTGAGCGTGACTACGCCCGTAAGGTAATCCTCCATGGCTTGTCCTCCGTGAAGACCAAGGCCTGCGAGATCATGAACTCACCGGTGATTACCGTTGACACCCACCAGAGTGTCGAGGCCTGCATGAATATCATGACCGACCGCCATCTACGGCATCTGCCTGTCGTAGAGAACGGAGAGCTCCTAGGCCTGCTGTCGATCGGTGACCTGGTCAAGGAAGCCATCGCCGAACAGGCTGATCTGATCAAACAGTTGGAACAGTACATTCGCGGCGAATGAGGGCTCCATGCTCGATACCCCGGACCATCAAACCGACACTCACCTCGACATCCTGCACCGGGCCATGGCCGAACGGCGGTTTCTGGTCCTGACCGGTGCGGGTATCAGCACATCGTCCGGGATTCCCGATTATCGCGACAACGAAGGCGTGCGCCGGGGCAAGGCGCCGATGATGTACCAGGATTTTCTGGCCACACCGCAAGCACGACGGCGCTACTGGGCACGGGCGATGCTCGGTTGGCCCAGGGTGCGCCTGGCGCAGCCGAACAAGGCCCATATCGCGCTGGCGACCTTGCAGGAACGTCAGCTCATCACCGGGCTGATCACGCAGAACGTCGACACCCTGCACGACCAGGCCGGCAGCCGTGACGTGATCGAATTGCATGGCAGCTTGCACCGGGTACTCTGCCTCGACTGCCACTTACACAGCCAGCGCGACCTGATCCAGCACCTGATGGAAAGCGAGAACCCCTACCTGGCCGGTATCGACGCCATCCAGGCCCCCGATGGCGACACGTTGCTGGATCCAACCTTTGAAGAGCGTTTCCAAGTGCCCCACTGCCCCCATTGCAATGGCCAGCGGTTGAAACCGGATGTGGTGTTTTTTGGTGAGAACGTCGCCCCAGCCATCGCAGCCAAGGCAATGGCCGCCGTGGAGCACGCTGAAGGGTTGTTGGTGGTGGGGTCGTCGCTGATGGCCTATTCGGCGTTTCGCCTGTGCAAGGCGATGGTTGACCAGGACAAACCTGTCATTGCCATCAACCTGGGTAAAACCCGGGGTGATGAGCTCCTGCAGGTGAAGATCGAAGCCTCCTGTGAGCGTTTGCTACCGTTGCTGGCCGCACGCCTGTAGCAGCGGCTACAGGGCCAGAAAATGACGTACAAGTCACGTTTCCACGCATTCTCCCGTCCCCACAACGATTTATGTAGTGCGCAAAAATAATCACTACATAATCGTTGACGTAACCTTTTTGTAATTGCATGATTCAAGCGTCTCCCGGATCGGGAGCGTTGGTAACAAGCGTTTTGAACAAGCTCGTCTGACCGCCGAGCTGTTTTTTCCGGATGTGCACTGCCCACAAGGCAGATTGATGAAGCTGACCGGCCCGGAAGGATCGGTACAAGGAGCTCAAACGCTGCTTGTCTTCGTTATGAAACCATTGCGTAGCAGTTCATCAGCAAGACTACATGCATCAGGTTCAAGACCCTGCCCGTACTTGGCAGACCGTCACTGACGCCCGGTTTTCGGAACCGGAGATAACTAACGTGCATTAACGAATCAACTGAAGATCGCCAACTGGTCAAGGGGCTTACACATGAATCTGAACAACCAACCAACTATCGAAGAATTGGCTGAGATGTTCGCAGCGCAGAAAGACAAGCTCGACGACCATATCCTCTGGATTGGTAAATCGGGCCAGGTCCATATTGACTGCCTGGCGCCCCATACCGTGGAAGAAGAGTTCGACAAGAATAACCGTGAACTGGCCGCACGCCTGAAGATGTACCGTCGTGGCCAGGGTTATGTCGGCAAAAAGGCTGCCGCCGATCGCAACTTTATCGAGCAGGTGTTCCACACACTTAATACCGAATGGCAGAACCTCAAGGGCCATTCGCAGGTTAAAGTGATCGATAGATACTGCTGATAAATACGCACTCACAACTTGAGCCTGCTCGATTAAACGAGCAGGCTTTTTAATATGCACGACAGACTGAAAGTTATAACAAAGCCGGAAAACGTCCCTTCCCCGCTTCATCCCGAAAAATATCAAATAATGCCTGAGCCGCCGCCGACAGTTCATGACCGGGTTTGGTCAAGACACCAATCGGCCGTTCGATCACCGGGTCGCGAAGGATGATGCAATGGGCACCCGCCTCCTCCATCTGCCGCGCACAGAGCGCTGGTACCGCACTGACACCCAGGCCACTGGCTACCATTTTGCCTACCGTTGCCAACTGATGGCTCTCCAACGCCACCGGCAGTTTCAGGTTCAGCGCCCCAAGGTGCTCCTCCAACATCACCCGCACCGTGGAGGGTCGTTGCAAGGTAATGAAGGGTTGCTCCAGCAAGGTTTTCCAGTCGATCTCGGCCATCCGGGCCAAGGGCGAATCACCCGGCACGACCGCAATAAAACGATCCAGATACAGTGGAGTAAACGCCAGGGACGAACCCGTGGATGGCTCGAACGCCACGCCTAACTCCACCTGACGATCGCGAACCATCTCCAGCACTTGCTCGTTGATCACGTCGTTGACCGTGACGTTGACCTGGGGATAGCGCGCACGAAAGATCTTCAGCACCGGTGGCAGCAGGTTGCCGGCGAACGAGGGCATCGCCGCCACGGTTACCCGCCCGCGTTGCAAGGTGAAGCGCTGGCGCAGTTCGTCCTCGGCGTTGTCCCAGTCGGCAATCAGGCGCCGGGCCAGGGGCAACAGCGACTCACCTTCGGGCGTCAGCGCGACGTTGCGGGTATTACGGCTGAACAAGCGCCCGCCCAACCCCTCTTCCAGGCCTTTGATGGTCAAGCTCAAGGCCGACTGGGAAAGGTGCAAGCGCTCACACGCGGCGGCAAAACTCAGGCTCTGGGCCACGGCAAGAAAGGCCCGCATCTGTTTAACTGTCATGACGCTGCTCCAGACAACCGACGATTGTGCTGTTTTTTAAATCAATCAACCTTAAAAAACAACTTAACAAATCAATCCGTCAGCGCAACACTCGGGGCATATGGCTGGCCCACAAACAATAAAAGAGGTGCATATGGCAGGTTTCGATAAACGCGTGGCGTCCTACGAAGAAGCGCTGGCAGGCCTGGAAGATGGCATGACGGTCCTCGCTGGCGGTTTTGGCCTGTGCGGGATCCCGGAAAACCTCATCAATGAGATCAAGCGCAAAGGCACCCGTGACTTGACCGTGGTCTCCAACAACTGCGGCGTCGACGGTTTTGGCCTCGGCGTGCTGCTGGAAGGCAAGCAGATCAGCAAAGTGATCGCCTCCTACGTCGGTGAAAACGCCCTGTTCGAGAAGCAATTGCTCAGCGGCGAAATCGAAGTGGTCCTGACGCCCCAAGGTACCCTGGCGGAAAAAATGCGCGCTGGCGGCGCCGGTATCCCGGCCTTCTTTACTGCCACCGGTGTCGGCACCCCTGTGGCCGAAGGCAAGGAAACCCGCGAATTCAACGGTCGCCCATACCTGATGGAAGAATCCATCACCGGCGACTTTGCCATCGTCAAAGGCTGGAAAGCCGACCACTTCGGCAACGTGATCTACCGTCATACCGCACAGAACTTCAACCCGTTGGCCGCCACCGCCGGCAAGATCACCGTGGTCGAAGTCGAAGAAATCGTTGAACCCGGCGAGCTGGATCCGTCGCAGATCCATACTCCTGGCATCTACGTCGACCGGATCATCTGCGGCACCTTCGAGAAGCGCATCGAACAGCGCACCGTCCGCAAATAATCCCGTCCCAGCCCGAATAATAAGGAGACACAACATGGCGCTTACCCGCGAACAAATGGCTCAACGCGTCGCCCGCGAAATGCAGGACGGTTTCTACGTCAACCTCGGCATCGGCATTCCGACCCTGGTGGCCAACTACATCCCCGACGGCATGGAAGTGATGCTGCAGTCGGAAAATGGCTTGCTGGGCATGGGCCCCTTTCCGACCGAAGAAACCATCGATGCCGACATGATCAACGCCGGCAAACAGACCGTGACCGCCCGTGTTGGGGCCTCGATCTTTTCCTCCGCAGAGTCCTTCGCGATGATTCGCGGCGGGCATGTCGACCTGACGGTGCTGGGTGCTTTTGAAGTCGACGTCCAGGGCAACATTGCCTCGTGGATGATCCCCGGCAAGCTGGTCAAAGGCATGGGCGGCGCCATGGATCTGGTAGCCGGTGCGGACAACATCATCGTGATCATGACCCACGCTTCCAAGGACGGCGAGTCGAAGCTGCTGAGCCGTTGCAGCCTGCCACTGACCGGTGCCAACTGCATCAAGCGCGTGCTGACGGACCTGGCTTACCTGGAAATCGAAAATGGCGCTTTTGTCCTCAAGGAACGCGCACCTGGCGTCAGCGTTGAAGAGATTGTCAGCAAGACCGCCGGTAAACTGATCGTCCCGGACCATGTTCCAGAAATGCAGTTCGCTGCCCAGTGAGGAAAGATTCCATGCAAGACGTCGTCATTGTTGCTGCCACCCGCACCGCCGTGGGCAGCTTTCAGGGCTCCCTGGCCAGTATCCCGGCACCGGAGCTGGGCGCTGCGGTGATCCGCCGCCTGCTGGAGCAGACCGGCCTTGACCCCGCCCAAGTGGACGAAGTGATCCTCGGTCAAGTACTCACCGCAGGCTCGGGCCAGAACCCGGCGCGCCAGGCATCCATCCTCGCCGGCCTGCCGCACGCCGTGCCGGCCATGACCCTGAACAAGGTCTGCGGCTCAGGCCTCAAGGCCCTGCACCTGGGCGCACAGGCGATCCGTTGCGGTGACGCCGACGTGATCATCGCCGGCGGCATGGAAAACATGAGCCTGGCCCCCTACGTCCTGCCAGCCGCCCGCACCGGGCTGCGCATGGGCCACGCCAAGATGCTCGACAGCATGATCACCGACGGCCTGTGGGATGCGTTCAACGACTACCACATGGGTATCACCGCCGAGAACCTGGTGGACAAGTACGGTATCAGCCGTGAAGCCCAGGATGCGTTCGCCGCTGCGTCCCAGCAAAAAGCCACGGCCGCCATCGAGGCCGGGCGTTTTGCCGATGAGATCACGCCAATCCTGATTCCCCAACGCAAGGGCGACTCGATTGCCTTCTCGGTGGACGAACAACCCCGTGCCGGCACGACGGCCGAATCCCTGGCCAAGCTCAAGCCGGCATTCAAGAAAGACGGCAGCGTCACCGCGGGCAACGCCTCCAGCCTCAACGACGGCGCCGCGGCGGTGCTGTTGATGAGTGCTGACAAGGCCAAGTCCCTCGGCCTGCCGGTACTGGCTCGCATCGCGAGCTACGCCAATGCCGGCGTTGACCCGGCGATCATGGGCATTGGCCCCGTCTCGGCCACCCGCCGTTGCCTGGACAAGGCCGGCTGGAAACTGGGTGACCTGGACCTGATCGAAGCCAACGAAGCCTTTGCCGCGCAGTCGCTGGCGGTGGGCAAGGAGTTGGAGTGGGATGCGGCCAAGGTCAACGTCAACGGCGGCGCGATTGCCATCGGTCACCCGATCGGTGCGTCAGGCTGCCGAGTGCTGGTGACCCTGCTCCACGAAATGATCAAACGTGATGCCAAGAAAGGTCTGGCAACCCTGTGCATCGGTGGCGGTCAGGGTGTGGCTCTGGCGCTCGAACGCAGCTGAGTTTAGCGAGCAACAGAGAACAGGCCTGTTCCACAAAAACCGGGCCTTTTCTTTGCTCGGTTGCCCTGAAGAAATACGATCAAAATGTGGGAGCGGGCTTGCTCGCGAATGCAGTCTATCAGTTGATGTATTCGTTGACTGACACACCGCTTTCGCGAGCAAGCCCGCTCCCACCGATGATCTTCATTGTCAGTCAGCACGCGGCACCGCAAACACCGCACTCGCCCGTACCACCACCTTCTCCCCCACCTGCAAGCTGACCGTGGCAAACGCCATCTGCCGCCCACGCTTGTGATTTTCCAGCCGCACCTCGATCCACTCTCCCACCTGCACGGTGCCCATATAGTCCAGGGTCATGCTCGCAGTAATCAACGGCAGCGCCGGCTCACTGGAAAACGCCATGGCGTAGCCCATACCGACATCCGCCAGGGTTGCCAACACACCACCATGGACGGTGCCACGCCCGTTGGCATGACGCTGGTCGGCACGCAGGCCGATTTCCAGTTGCAGGCCTTCGCCACGGCAATACACCGGACCAAGCAGGTCCAGCAGCGGGCTGCTTCGAGATAGCGGGATAAAACCTTCAGGAATAGCGATCATGACGAGTTCCTCGTGGGAGTCTGGCTTGAGGTGTAACCCGACGTCCCTATCACGACTATCAAGATCAGCCCCGCAAATCCCGGGCGATACTTTGCGTTAATCCGCAGGAGCCACTTTAATCGCCCTGACCTCTCTCGAATGCCCCTTCGTCAAGCGTCGCACCTAACGCTTCATGCACCGCAGATAGCGCTCATCCACCCGCTTGGCAAACCAGGCCGTGGTCAGGTTGCGGGTGATCTTCGGGCTTTTCAGCACGATGCCCGGCAAGATAGCCCGAGGTAATGGTTTGCCTTCGGCCTTCTCGGCCAGGGCAAAGACTCGTTGATAGAGGGTGGTCTCTTCAAAGTCCAGGCGATCACCCTGCTCCAACTGGCTGCGGATGCTGGGGTTGCGCATATCCAGCGCCTTGCCCAACGAACGCACTGCCAGCTCGGTCGTGCCGGGCAGGATCGAGCCGTAGCGGATCAGATCCCCATCCAACGCCAGTGACTTCCCCGAGGCGCGGTTCACGGCAGCCTGGAACGCAGCATTGCGGCTGGCGTACCAGCCGGCGTTGAAGTCGGCGAAGCGGTACAGCGGCTGGTCGTAGCTCACCGGGTACCCCAACAAGTGAGCAATGCCGAAGTACAGGCCGCCACGACGGGTGAAGACTTCCCGGCGAATCGTGCCATCCACCGTGTAGGGATAATCCCGGGACTGCTTTTCAGCGAAGGCAATGCTGACCTGCATGGGGCCTGCGGTGTGCACCGGGTTGAAGCCACCAAACAAGGTATTCCCCAACGGCACGACGCTGATGAAGTCGTCAAAGATCCCGCTCAGGTCCTTTTCCGTACGGGCAGCATTCAAGCGATCGGCGTAGGACTTGCCTGTGGGTGAGCGCAGTTGCAGCGCGGTACGCACCAACACGGCTGGGATGTGCACCTTGCCCGCACGCCGGAGGATTTCATCCTGGGCAATCTTGCCCATGTTCGGCACTGGCGGGTCGACCTGATAGGTGGATTCCTGCTCGGTCACCGCCAGCACCGCGCAGATATTTTCAGTGCTGGGGTAAATCTTCTGGGTGTTGAACGCGGTGTAGACGTCCTGGGCCCAACCCGCCCGGTCCGGGACTTTAGCCGGCAACAACCGCACAATCTGCGCCTTGACCTCGGCTTCGCTACGCTCCGGTTGCTGCTGGGTGCGTTGGCTGGAACAACCGGCCAGCACCAGCAGCGTGGTCAGGCAGAGAATCAGGCGGGATGAGGGCATGGGGCTTCCTTGGACAACGATGGGCAATCATGGTGGACAAGTCTAACGCGGGTTTGCCGACCTGCTGCACTCGCCAGCCACAGCGCAACTGTGACAGGATCGGACTCCTGCCGTTCCAACAAGGAGTTTGAATGCCATGCTCAGCATGAATTTTCTCATCACCTGCCTGATCGTCGTGCTGATCCCCGGCACCGGCGTTATCTTCACTATTTCCACGGGGCTTGCCGCTGGTAAGCGAGCCAGTGCCTTTGCCGCGCTGGGCTGTACTGCCGGAATCGTCCCGCACTTGCTGGCATCGGTGCTCGGGCTGTCCGCACTGTTGCACACCAGTGCGCTGGCCTTCGAAGCGCTGAAGTTTGCCGGTGCCGCCTACTTGCTGTACCTGGCCTACGCCACCTGGCGGGATCGCTCGGCCTTTGCCATGAATGACACGCCGACGGTTTCCAGCGCCCGCAGCCTGATGGTCAGGGGCTGTCTGCTGAATATCCTCAACCCTAAACTGACAATTTTCTTCCTCGCATTCCTGCCACAGTTCGTTACCCCAGGCAGCACCGCGCCGGCCGTGCAAATGCTGTTGCTGAGCAGTGTGTTCATGGCGATGACATTGGCGGTGTTTGTAATCTACGGCCTGTTGGCCAATGTGTTCCGCCGCGCGGTGATCGAATCACCACGGGTACAGAACTGGCTGCGCCGCAGCTTTGCCGCGACATTTGCGGGGTTGGGGCTGAATCTGGCGTTTGCGCAACGCTAGGCACGGAACCTGTAGTGATCGGGTTTCTGTGGCGAGCCCCCTCGCCACAAGGTCGTCGTCCGACTTATCAGATCCCGGCCAGAGCCAAGTCCATCGCGAAGTAGGTAAAGATCAGGTCCGCGCCGGCCCGCTTGATCGAACCCAACGTTTCCCGCACGATCCGCCCTTCATCAATGGCACCGGCCTGGGCACCGAACTTGATCATCGCGTACTCGCCACTGACCTGATACGCCGCCACCGGCAAACGCGAGGCTTCGCGGATGTCGCGGATAATGTCCAGGTAGGCACCGGCCGGTTTGACCATCAGCGCATCCGCGCCTTCCTGCTCATCCAGCAGCGATTCACGCACGGCTTCGCGACGGTTCATCGGGTTCATCTGGTAGCTCTTGCGATCGCCCTTGAGCGCGCTGCCGCCGGCTTCGCGGAACGGACCATAGAGGGCCGAGGCGAACTTGGTGGAATAGGCCATGATCGGGATATGGCTGAAACCAGCCTCATCCAGCGCCCGGCGGATGGCCTGGACTTGTCCGTCCATGGCGGCCGAGGGTGCAATCACATCGGCACCGGCGCGGGCAGCCGCCACCGCTTGCTTGCCGAGGTTGACCAAAGTGCGATCGTTGTCGACTTCAGCGCCATGCATCACGCCGCAGTGGCCGTGGTCGGTGTATTCACAGAAACAGGTATCGGACATGACGATCATTTCCGGCACCGCATCCTTGCAGATCGCCGACATGCGCGACACCAGCCCGCGTTCGTTCCAGGTGTCACTGCCGCTGGCGTCCAGATGATGTGACACGCCGAAGGTCATCACCGACTTGATCCCGGCACGGGCATAGCGCTCGATTTCACCGGCCAGTTTCGACTCGGGAATACGCAGCACCCCAGGCATGCTGGTGATCGGCACGAAGTCGTCGATTTCTTCCTCGACGAAAATCGGCAGCACCAGGTCGTTCAGGGTGAACTCGGTTTCCTGGAACAGGCCACGCAGCTCCGGGGAGCGGCGCAGGCGGCGAGGACGGGCTTCGGGGAACTGGCTGGACATGGGGACTCCTGAAAATGGACCAAGGCGAAAATCTTTGGGGCGCAAGCTTATGCCCGCGGCACCTGACGGTACAAACACCTGATGCAGAACAGTTTATTGCGACACCGGTAACAATTGCATTGACCTACAGGTGTAGACGCCCTTCTATGCGCACCGCCACCGCACCGCCGATCCAGATATGCTCGCCCTGCTGCTCCACCCGAATTCGCCCGGCGCGCCCCATGGCCGCGCCCTGGCTGACCACATAACGACTTGGCGCCAAGCCTTCGCCCAGCAACCACTGGGCCACGCCAGCGTTGAGGCTGCCGGTAGCGGGATCTTCCGGGGCCCCATCGCCGGCAATAAACGCGCGGACTTCAAACTGCGCCTCCAGACCATCCCGTTCAGGGTTCCACGCAGCGATCACCCCGACCGCCAGCCCGTACAACTGCGAGTAGTCCGGGCGCAGTTCCAGAACCGCCTCACGATCCGCCAACATCACCGCCAGCCAGCCCGCGCCGTTGTCGACCCACTGGCTGCGAATAATCGCCCCCGGCTCCAGCGCCAATGCCCGCCGGACCCGCTCTACCAACTCGGTCTCCACCGGGCCTGAGCGCAACAACGGCGGCGCAATAAAGGCCAGTTCATCACCCTGGCGCCGTATGCGCACCAGGCCGATTTCACATTCCTGGATGATCTCCTCTCCCCTGGGTTCGCCACCGGCTTGCAGCCAGGCGTGGCAACTGCCCAGGGTGGGATGGCCGGCAAACGGCAGTTCCTGCAGGGTGGTGAAGATTCTTACCCGGTAGTCGGCCCTTGGATCACGGGGTTTGAGCAGGAAGGTGGTTTCGCTGAGGTTGGTCCACTGGGCGAAATCAGCCATCTGCTGGTCGCTCAGGCTGTCGGCCCCCAGCACCACGGCCAGGGGATTGCCCTTGAGGGCGACACTGCTGAAGACATCCAGCTGTTTGAAGTCGAAGGAAAGCATGGGACCCCTGTCAGTCGGTTATTGTCAGGCGGGAATGTTCAACCCACGGATCACCGCCGGCCGTGCGACAAAGCCATCCAGCGCCCGCAGCACATTGGGGAAATCGGAAATACCCACCAGGTCGCCCGACTCATAGAAACCAATCAGGTTACGGATCCAGGGAAAGGTCGCAATATCGGCGATGGTGTATTCATCACCCATGATCCAGGTGCGGCCCAACAGGCGTTTTTCCAGCACGTCCAGCAAGCGCCGGGCTTCAGCGGCGTAACGGTCACGGGGACGTTTATCTTCGTAGGCTTTGCCGGCGAACTTGTTGAAGAAGCCGACCTGGCCGAACATCGGCCCGATACCGGCCATCTGAAACATCAGCCACTGAATCGTCTCGTAACGCGCCGCCGGATCCTCGGGCAAGAGATGGCCGCTTTTCTCGGCCAGGTAAATCAGGATCGCACCGGACTCGAACAACGCCAGTGCCTGTCCGCCGGGGCCATTAGGGTCGATGATCGCCGGAATCTTGTTGTTGGGATTCAGCGACAGGAACTCGGCGCTGAGCTGGTCCTGGGTCTCGAAACTGACCTTGTGTGGCTCATACGGCAGGCCCAACTCTTCCAGCATGATCGACACTTTGACCCCGTTGGGCGTCGGCAAGGAGTACAGTTGCAGACGCTCGGGATGCTGCGCCGGCCATTTGCCGGTGATCGGGAACGTGGAGAGTGAGTTCATCGCAAAGCTCCAAGGCAAGAAGGGTCCATCATAGTCATCTGGCGGGCCGCCTGCATCGGTCTTCAATTCGCAACATCGCCTCGTTAATATCCCGTCGATGCGAACCAAACTCCCTAAACGCACTCTTAAGTGCGCCCGAACCGGTAAAAGGACCTGCACCACGACAACGATATGGAGAGCCACTCGACGCCTGAAACCAGGCTTGTCCGCATTAATCCTAAGCACTGAAGACTAAAAACATAATGATTCTTAAGCCTCTGTGCCTTGCCAAACGCCTTAAACGCTATTCATATGTCATGTTGCCGCTACTGCTGGTGGTTGGCGCGCTGGTCGTGACCCTGGAAGCCCGCGAAAGCCGTGCTCAGCAAGTGGACGGCGTACAGACCCTGGTATTCCTGCGCCACGGGGAAAAACCCGCGGGCGGCCTGGGCCAGCTCAATTGCCAGGGTCTGAACCGCGCCATGAACCTGGCCACCGTACTGCCGGAAAAATTTGGCAAGGCCAATTATGTATTTGCCGCCAACCCGACCCGTAATGTCGAGGAAGGCGAGCTCGACAACTCCTACAGCTACATTCGTCCGCTGATGACCATCAGCCCCAGCGCCATCAAACTTGGCTTGCCGGTGAACATCGAGTACTCAGCCAATGACACCAGCGCCCTGGCCGACGAACTGGTGGAAGACAAGTACCACAACTCGATCATCTACACCGCCTGGTCCCATGGCTACCTGCCGGAGCTGATCAACAAGGTGGCGAGCGAAGCGGTTGGTGAAAAACACACCATCACCGAAGACTGGTCCGGCAGTGATTTCGATACGCTGTATGTGTTGACTCTGACCTGGCACAACGGCAAAGCGACACTGCTCAGCCGCAATTACAAGCAAGGGCTGGATAACGGCGAGCAGACGTGCCCGGCGGCGACTCAGGTGAGTGCCGATACCTGACCGTTCCTACACCTCAGAGAACCCGCATGAAGGGCAATAGCGGCGTATGATGCGCCGCTATTGACTCATCTGCGGATCATCAACATGTCCAACCTCTCCTCCACCCACCCCGCCCGGGGTTGGTCCCTCTGGTGGAAACCGGCGCTGTTTCTCTTGGTGGCCTGTGTCGGCCTCTATTACGTGAAGTGGTCGCCCTACTACTTCAAGGCCTTTGTTGCGGCCGATAACCACAGCATCGGTGCCTCGATCCTCAACGACGAGCAAAGCGCACCGCTGGCTGCCGCACTGGCCTACGCCCAGGTGTATTTCCTGGCCATCTGGAAAGCCGCCGTGCTGGCAGTGATCCTCGGTTCATTGCTGCAAGTGCTGATTCCCCGGGACTGGTTGCTACGCCTGTTCGGCCGCGCCGGGCTGGGTTCGACCTTGCGGGGCGGGCTGTTCGCCTTGCCGGGGATGATGTGCAGTTGCTGTGCCGCTCCGGTGGCCGCCGGTATGCGTCGCCAGAAGGTCTCGGTTGGCGCCGCGCTGGCATTCTGGATCGCCAACCCGGTGCTGAACCCGGCGACCCTGGTGTTCATGGGTTTTGTGCTTGGCTGGGGGTTTACCGCATTGCGCCTGGTAGCAGGTATCGTCCTGGTGGTGGGTGTTTCGTTGGTGGCCCAACGTATCGCGCGTCCTGAACTGGTGCCGGAAGCGGCGCTGGACGCCGTCGCCGAAGCGAGCACCGTCGAAACCCAACCGTTCCTGGGCCGCTGGCTGCGCACCTTGTGGCAGCTGTTCTGGAGCACGATTCCGGTCTATATCCTGGCGGTGCTGATCCTGGGCGCGGCGCGGGTCTGGCTGTTTCCCCATGTCGATGGCGCGATGGCCAACAGCCTGATGTGGCTGGTGCCCCTGGCAATCGTCGGCACGCTGTTTGTGATCCCGACCGCGGCGGAAATCCCCATCGTGCAAACCATGATGACGCTGGGCATGGGCACTGGCCCGGCCGTCGCGTTGCTGATGACTCTACCGAGCGTGAGCCTGCCGTCGCTGTTGATGCTGCGTAAGGACTTCGACGCTCGGGTGCTGGTGACGGTGGCCGGGTTGACCATGCTGATGGGGGTGGTGTGTGGCCTGATTGGAATGGCCATTCTGTAGTCACCCGAACTTATGTCAGTCAGGCGATCGAACAGGCAGCGAGTAACCTGTGGCGAGGGGGCTTGCCCCCGTTGGGCTGCGAAGCAGCCCCAATAAGACCACTACACTTCTTCAGATAAAACTGAGTGTCTGTTTTTAGGGCTGCTTCGCAGCCCAACGGGGTGTAGAACCGTAGACATCCTTTACATCTGAAACCGGGGACATCGTTTACACATTTGA
>NZ_JAGGOG010000019.1 GCF_018614655.1 Pseudomonas fluorescens
CCCACGGAACAATGCCTACGTTCAGCCATCGTGGTTTAACGGGGCGCCTAAGATCAAAAACAAAGCAGAAGCGAGGCGGCCTGACAGCCGACCTGACCTCTAAGGCATTCGCGTTTCCCCCATCCCCCACGTAGCAGCTGTCGAGCGCCAGCGAGGCTGCGTGCTCTTGATCTGCTTTTGATCTTGATCTTGATCTTGATCTGAGGCGCCCCGTTAAACCACGCTGGCCGAACGTAGGTATTACGCAGTGGGTATCCCGGCATGGATGCCGGGATAGCCGCGCTGGGCCATGGATGGCCCGTCGCGGCGGCCCACGGAGTAATGCCTGCGTTCGGGCACACCGAGCCTGAGCGAGGTGCCGAGTGGTGGGGCAAGAGCCCTTTGGTTACTTTGGGCTGGGCCGGCATTCCGGCTTTTCCAAAGTGACCCGCCGTAAGGGCGGAACCTTAGGTAGCCGTTACCAAAGGAATGGATATGCACCCAATCCAACTCAAACCCCACACAACCCAAGCAACAACCCCGTGTCCAAATGCCTCTCCACCAAATCCGCCAACCGCTCAATATCCCGCTCACGCAACCCGTGATAATCCACCGCCTGCACATCCTCCAACCCCGCCCAGCGCAACAACGCACTACACGCCGCCGGCGTCTCAAACACCCCATGCAGATAAGTGCCAAGAATCTGCCCATCATCACTTCGGGCACCATCAAAGCGCCCATCATCCAGCACCACCAACGGCTGCTCCAAGGCACGACCTGTGGTCACCCCCGCGTGAATCTCATAACCACTGACCTCAGCATCCTCCAACAACAACCGCCCACGCACATTACGCAGTTGCTTCTCTTCTTCCAAAACAGTGCTGAACGCAAACAACCCCAGACCCTCGCTGGAACCCGCAGCCCCTTCCAACCCCAGCGGGTCATGCACCTGCTCACCGAGCATCTGCAACCCCCCACAAATCCCCAACACCTTGCCGCCATACCGCAAGTGCCGAGCAATTGCCGTGTCCCACCCATTGGCCCGCAAATACGCCAAATCACTGCGCACACTTTTCGAGCCCGGCAAGATAATCAGGTCTGCCGCAGGAATCCCCTGCCCCGGCCCGACAAACTGCAAATCCACCTGGGGATGCAACCGCAGCGGATCAAAATCCGTGTGATTACTGATACGTGGCAACACCGGTACCACCACCTTGAGCACATGCGCGGCCTTATCAATCTGGCGCTGGTCAATGCCGTCCTCGGCCTCCAGATGCAAGTCCATCACATAAGGCAGAACACCCACCACCGGCTTGCCTGTGCGCGCCTCAAGCCAGTCCAGCCCAGGCTGCAACAAAGCCATATCGCCACGAAACCGGTTGATGATAAAACCCTTGACCCGCGCCTGTTCGGTCGGCGATAGCAGTTCCAGCGTCCCCACCAAATGGGCGAAAACCCCGCCACGATTAATATCGGCAATCAGCAACACCGGACAATCCACCGCCTCGGCAAAGCCCATGTTGGCAATGTCATTGGCCCGCAGATTGATCTCCGCCGGCGAGCCCGCGCCTTCGACCATGACCACCTGATACGCCGCACTCAAGCGCTCATGGGAAGCCAGTACCGCCTGCATGGCGATAGCCTTGTAGTCGTGATAGGCCACGGCGTTCATGCTGGTGACGGCGCGCCCATGGATGATCACCTGGGAGCCGGTGTCACTGTTGGGCTTGAGCAGCACCGGGTTCATGTCGGTATGGGGCGCCAGGTTCGCCGCCTGGGCCTGGACCGCCTGGGCCCGGCCAATCTCACCACCTTCGGCGGTCACTGCGCTGTTAAGCGCCATGTTTTGCGGTTTGAACGGCACCACCGCCACGCCCTGGCGCACCAGCCAACGACACAGCGCGGTCACCAGAGTGCTTTTGCCCGCATCGGACGTGGTGCCTTGCACCATCAAGGTACTCATGAGGCTTCCCTGTAGGCGATCAAGGCGTGTTCCAGCCGCAGCCAATCGGCGTCGGCTCCCGGCAGGCCGAAACGCAGGCTGCTGTCGTGGACAAACAAGCGCAGCAGAATGCCACGCTGGGCCATGAATTCATGCAGGTGTTCGGCGCGCTCGGTGATCAGCCACTGAAACAAGTCACAGCCGCCCTGAGGTTGCAGGTCGAAGCGCTGCAGCAGCTCGCACAGTCGCCGGCTGGCCTCTTCACAGCGCAGTCGCTGCTGGACGTGACCGGCACTGTCTCTCAGGCACACCTGGCCCAGCACTCGCGTCGGCCCGCTGACCGCCCACGGCCCGACCTGTTCGGCCAGCAGTTTGAGCAACCTGCGTTCGGCCAGGACAAAGCCCAGCCGCACGCCGGCCAGGCCGAAAAACTTGCCGAACGAACGCAACACGATCAAGCCCACTTGATCAGCCTGGCTCGCCAGGCTCAGTTGCGGGGTGTTGTCCATGAAGGCTTCGTCTACCACCAGCCAGCCGCCGCGCTCGGCAAGCCGTGCGTGCCAGTCCAGCAGGCGCTGCGGGGGCAAACTCAAGCCTGTGGGGTTATTGGGGTTGACCACCACCAGCACGTCGAGGCTGTCGAGAAAGAAGTCGACTTCCTGCTCCAGCACTTCACGCACGATATAGCCAGCGCGGCGCCAGGCTTCGGCGTGCTCGGCATAACACGGCGACAGCACGCCGACCTTGCCCGCACGCCGCAAGCGCGGCAGCAGTTGGATCGCCGCCTGGGAACCCGGCACCGGCAGCACCTGGGTGGCGCCGTAGTACTCGCAGGCTGCCTGCTCCAGGCCATCGTCGGTCTCTGGCAGACGTGCCCAGGCCCGTAGCGGGATTTGCGGGATAGGCCAGGGCCAGGGCGCGAGGCCACTGGACAGGTCCAGCCAATCGGCCTCGGGAACGCCATATTGCAGGGCTGCCTTGCGCAGCCGACCACCATGCTCAAGCATAAAACTCAGCCCCCACACACAGAATCAGCAACCACAGCCACACCCCGCGCTGCACCAGTTGCCAGCCACGGTCGATGGAATCGGCATCCGCCGGCACACCTTCACCCAGTTGTGGACGCTGATGCAGTTCGCCGTGATAAATCGCTGCGCCGCCCAACTCGACACCCAGCGCACCAGCACCGGCAGCCATCACCGGGCCCGCATTGGGGCTGTCCCAGGTCGAGCCCTGGGTGCGCCAGCATTTAAGAGCCAGCCGGGTTTTGCCCAGCAGCGCGTAGGTCAAGGCCACCAACCGTGCAGGAATATAGTTCAACACATCATCGATCTTTGCCGCAGCCCAGCCGAAGCGTTCAAAACGCTCATTGCGATAGCCCCACATGGCATCCAGCGTGTTGCTCAGGCGATAGAGCACCACGCCGGGCACGCCAGCAACGACAAACCAGAACAGCGCCGCGAACACCGCATCGCTGCCGTTCTCCAGCACCGATTCGGTAGCCGCGCGGGCGACTTCGGTGCGGTCCAGTTCGCTGGTCTGGCGGCTGACCAGATAACCGACACGTTTACGTGCTTCTTCGAGATCATCACTGCGCAGAGCCTGGGCCACCGGTGCCACGTGTTCGCCAAGGCTGCGCATGCCAAGGGCACAATACAGTGCAAGAATGTCTATGACCCAACCCATGTAGGGCGCCCACGACAGGGCCGTGGCCAGCAAGGTCAACGGTATGACCGCGATCACCCACGCGGTGACACCATGACTGCGCCAGCCACGACCGGCAGAGTTGAAACGTTGCTCGATGCGCCCGGCGAAATTGCCGAACGCCACCAGCGGATGCCAGCGCCTGGGTTCGCCCAGCAGCGCATCCAGCGCCACGGCAGCGACACTCAGCAAGGCCACACTCATTGACTCACTCCCCAATAATTTTCATACAGCATGTCGCTCAATGGACGTGGTTCGGTCCAGCCTTCGAGTTGCAACATCGGGGCCGGGTAAAACTCGGTGACCGGCCCGAGACACAACACCGCCAAAGGTTTTGCGCCGGGCGGCAAGCCCAACAGATCGGCCAGAGCCTGGGGCTCGAATAAAGAGACCCAACCCATGCCCAGCCCCTCGGCCCGGGACGCGAGCCACAGATTCTGGATCGCGCAGGACAAGGACGCCATGTCCATTTCCGGCAGGGTACGGCGGCCGAAGATATGCCGCTCGCGATCATCCATCAGTGCCGCTACCAACACCTCGGCGCAATCGTTGATGCCTTCGACCTTGAGCCTCATGAACTGGTCAGAGCGCTCGCCCAGGGCAACCGCTGTACGCACCCGCTCTTGCTCCACCAACTGCTGGATCTGGCCGCGCAGATTGCGGTCGCTGATGCGGATAAAGCGCCAGGGTTGCATCAGGCCGACGCTAGGTGCCTGATGCGCGGCTTGCAGCAGGCGTTGCAACAGTTCCGGGGCGACAGTGCCGCCGCTGAAGTGGCGCATATCGCGGCGTTCGGCGATGGCGCGGTAGACGGCGGCGCGCTCGGTTTCGGGGAAGGCGTTGTGGCTCATGGCGCTATCGCGGCCTCGCGGTCGGGCGCAAACAGTGCCGCCACCGCAGCCGGGTTGGACGGGAAATAAAAGTGCACATAAGAAGCCGTCATCCGCCCTTGCCGGTAAACCGCCTCGGCGCCGCGCCCGCCATTGGGGCTCAGGCCCCGGGCAATGGGCTGCCACTCGGTGGTGGTCAGGGAGTGATGATAGGTGTGGCCACGCAACAGGCCTTCCGGCAACTCGACATTCTGCAAGGCCAGGGCGGCCAGGCGCTTTTGCATCACGGCATCGCCCTGAAGCAGGCCGACAAGTTCTGCGCGGGTGCCGTCCACATCGGTCAGCGAGTCCAGCAGATAGAGCATGCCGCCACATTCGGCCAGCAACGGTTTGCCGGCGGCGTGATGGGCACGGATCGCTCTCAACATCGTGGTGTTTTCCGACAACGCCCGGTGATGCAGTTCCGGGTAGCCACCGGGCAGGTACACGCTGTCGGCCTCGGGCAGCTCACGATCATGGATCGGCGAGAAGAAGCGCAACTCGGCCCCCATCGCCCGCAACAGATCGAGACTGGCGCCGTAAGTGAAGGCAAACGCTTCATCACGGGCCACGGCAATGCGCACACCGGCCAGCAGCGGCTCGGCCTCGATCACCTCTGGCGCGGCGAACTCCACCGGCGGTGGCAGTGCCACCTCGCAACTGCCACCCAAGGCTTGGGCGGCAGCGTCCAGACGCAGGTCCAGGTCATTGAGCTCGCTGGCTTGCACCAGGCCCAGGTGGCGGCTGGGCAACTCAATACCCGTCTCACGGGACAGAGCGCCATACCAGCGCAAGCCCTCGGTGAGGCTCCCTTCCAGCAACTGCGCATGGCGCAACGTACCGACGCGGTTGGCCAGGACACCGGCAAACGGCAGGTCCGGCTGGTAACGCGCCAACCCCAGCGCCAGAGCGCCAAAGGTCTGAGCCATGGCCGTGCCATCGATCACGGCCAGTACCGGCACACCAAAGTGCCGCGCCAGGTCGGCGCTGGAAGGCGTACCGTCGAACAGACCCATGACGCCTTCAATCAGGATCAGGTCAGCCTCCCCCGCCGCTTCCCACAGCAATCGGCGACTTTCCTGCTCTCCGACCATCCACATGTCCAATTGATAGACCGGCGCACCGCTGGCGCGCTCGTGGATCATCGGGTCGAGAAAGTCCGGGCCACACTTGAACACCCGCACCTTGCGCCCAAGGTTGCGGTGCAAGCGGGCCAATGCGGCGGTGACGGTGGTTTTGCCCTGGCCTGACGCCGGCGCGGCGATCAGGACGGCAGGGCAATGACGGGGCTGATTCAAAGTTCGATGCCCTTCTGTGCCTTGATCCCGGCCTGGAACGCGTGCTTGAGCATGCCCATTTCGGTGACGGTGTCAGCCATTTCAATCAGCTCAGGCTTGGCACCGCGACCGGTGACCACTACATGTTGCATCGGCGGGCGGGCCTGCAAGTCGCCAAGCACCTGGTCCAGGTCGAGATAACCATGCTTAAGGGCAATGTTCAGTTCATCCAGCACCACCAAGCCGATGGACGGGTCCTGGAGCATTTCCCGGGACACTGCCCAGGCGGCCCCGGCAGCGACGATGTCACGCTGACGGTCCTGGGTTTCCCAGGTAAAGCCCTCGCCCATCACGTGGAAACGCACTTGCTCGGGAAATCGGCGGAAGAACAACTCCTCGCCCGTGCTGGTGCGGCCCTTGATGAACTGCACCACACCGCACTGCATGCCGTGGCCCATAGCCCGGGCAAGCATGCCAAAGGCCGAGCTGCTCTTGCCTTTGCCATTGCCGGTCAGCACCAGCAGCAATCCGCATTCGTTCGGTGAATTGGCAATACGTTCGTCGATCACCGCTTTTTTGCGCAGCATGCGCGCCAAGTGGCGTTCGTCACGATCAGGGGAATCAGTCATGGCAGCTCTCCGTTGGGGCTGGACAAAAACGGCGGGCAGGAAAAGATAAAACAGACAGCCAAGCATCGCCCACCGTGATGCTGTTGGATGAGTCAGGCCGGTCTCCGGGCTCATGAGCGACGCTCTCTTCAAGAGCATGTCGACGGTACGCCTTCCCATATCGCGGGGCGATACAGTGGCTGAAAGCACCGTTTTGACTCATTTACCGTTGCGGGGGCAGCGCCGGGATCGCGGCCTCACTGTTGAAAAGTGTGCTCACTCACCGGCTTCCCTGTTTCACTCTGTCGACACACACGCCACAGAGCACCTGAAACAAGCCGCGAAGGTTAGTGGGTTGGGGGTGGAGCGTCAAATAAAGCCGGCTGTGCACTTGAACCATCGCACTACTAGGCTCCTCTATCACTACAGGTATTAAGGAGAAAACCATGCACAAGACCCGACTCGCCTTACTCATCATGGTCGCAGGCACCCTCGCCGCCTGCGGTGAAAGCTCCACCCTGCAAGTCTCGGACGGTACCGGGCGATCCCCCCAATTGCCGGCGCCGAACAAGACCCTGATTCCCACCGTCAACATCGCCCCGGCGATCGGCTGGCCCGACGGCGTCAAGCCGACCGCAGCCGCCGGCACGCAAGTGGCGGCGTTCGCTGAAGGCCTGGATCACCCGCGCTGGCTGTACGTACTGCCCAACGGCGATGTACTGGTAGCCGAAACCAACGCACCGCCCAAGCCGGATGACAGCAAGGGTATTCGTGGCTGGGTCATGGGGAAAGTCATGGGGCGCGCCGGTGCCGGGGTACCCAGTCCGAACCGCATCACCCTGCTGCGCGATGCCGATCACGATGGTGTCGCCGAAACTCGCACGGTGTTTCTGGAAAACCTCAACTCACCGTTCGGCATGACTCTGGTGGGCAACGACCTGTATGTCGCCGATTCGGATGCGTTGCTGCGTTTCCCCTATCAGCCGGGCGAAACGGCCATCAAGGCGGCGGGAACCAAGGTCGTCGATTTACCCGCAGGCCCGCTTAACCATCACTGGACCAAAAACGTGGTGGCCAGCAAGGATGGCAATAAGCTGTACGTCAGCGTCGGCTCCAACAGCAACGTCGCCGAGAACGGCCTGGAAGCGGAGCAGGGCCGAGCCGCCATCTGGGAAGTGGACCGCGCCACCGGCCAGCACCGAATCTTCGCCTCAGGCCTGCGTAACCCCAACGGTATGGCGTGGGAACCCCAAAGCGGCAAACTGTGGACGGCGGTCAACGAGCGCGATGAAATCGGCAGCGACCTGGTGCCGGACTACATCACCTCGGTCAAGGACGGCGCCTTCTACGGCTGGCCGTTCAGTTACTACGGACAACACGTTGATGTGCGTGTAACACCGCAGAATCCTGAACGGGTAGCCAAGGCCATCGCCCCGGACTATGCCGTCGGGCCACACACCGCCTCACTGGGGCTGACCTTCGCCGAAGGCAGCACGCTGCCCGCTCAGTTCAGCAACGGGGCGTTTATCGGCCAGCACGGCTCGTGGAACCGCAAGCCCCACAGCGGTTACAAGGTGATCTTTGTGCCGTTTGAGGCAGGCCAGCCGAAAGGGATGCCGGTGGATGTGCTGACCGGCTTCCTTAATAGCGACGAGAAAGCCATGGGTCGGCCGGTGGGTGTGGTGATCGACAAACAAGGGGATTTGCTGGTGGCGGATGATGTGGGGAACAAGGTGTGGCGGGTATCGGCGGCTAAATAGCCATTGCTGAAAACAAAAGAGGGAGCCCAAGGCTCCCTCTTTTGTTTTGTGTTGCCTTATGGATTGCGCGCCAGATGCTCAGGCTGCAATACGCGCTTGGCACTCAGGTAGGCGTTCTGCCAATAAGCTTTGGACAGTGTGTCCAGCTTCACCGTACCGCCGGTTTGCGGCGCGTGTACAAAGCGCCCCTCACCCACGTAGATCCCGGCGTGGCTGACTCGCGAGCCACCACCGGTGGCGAAGAAGATCAAGTCACCGGTCTGCAAGGCGTTTTCGCTCACATCCTGGGCACGCATCACAATCAGCTCACGCGTGGTACGCGGCAAAGAGATACCCGCGGCGTCACGGTAGACAAAGCCAATCAAACCACTGCAATCAAAGCCCGAGTCCGGTGTATTGCCGCCCCAGCGATAAGGTGTACCGACCAGGCCCAGCGCACGAAAAAGCACGTCTTCGGCCGCTGGCGAAAAGGTTTGGCTGGAATAGTTGAACACCGGCCTGGGCTTGACGGCCACGGGTACAGGTGGGGGGCGACTTGCACAGGCGCTGAGCAGCGCGGCGCAAACGAGAAGAATTAGGCGGGCCGAGGTCGACATGGGCAGAACAATCCTGATCTGGATGCGGCTTTCGCTGCCGAACGCTGGAAACCAGATCGCGCAAGCAAGGCTCGCGCGATCAGTTCACAACAATGTCCAGAGATTCTAGCTCTTACACGTCAAACTTCAAGTATCACTTTAACTTTACTTGCGAGCGGTAACGCTGGTCGGGGCCATGGCGAGGGCGCGCTTGGCTTCGATAAAGGTCTTGCTCCAGTAGCTGTCGCCCAGCTTGTCGACCCGCACACCACCGCTGCGGCGGCTGCTGGAGTGGATAAACTGGTCATCACCCAGGTAGATACCGGCGTGGCTGACACGACCACGACCATTGGTACTAAAGAAAAGCAGATCACCGGGTTTGAGGTTGTTTCGTGCGACCAACGGTGCATCCACGTTGATCATTTCGCGGGTAGAACGCGGCAAATTCATGCCAGCCTCTTCACGAAACAGGTAACCGATGAAGCCACTGCAGTCGAAACCGGCTTCAGAAGTACCGCCAAAACGGTAACGGGTACCGATCAGGGACATGCCGCGTTCGAGGATGCTGTCGGCCAGAACTGGAAGCTGGTAAGGCTGGCTGCCGGCGAAATCGGCCAGTTCTTTTTCGGTGGCGACTTCTTCTGAATAAACAGCTTCCTGATAAACAGTGGAAGACTGCGCAGCGACGAATTTTTGTTGATTCTGTTGTTGAGGTTTTTGCTGCTCAGCCACTTGTTGCGGGTGGGTGGCGCAACCAAACAACAGGCTAACGAGTGCGAGAGGCACGAGGGGTGCAAAGCGATTTAGCATGGGCACGACCGTGGCTGAATGTGTAAAGAAGCCGAGACTATGCCTTCTATCATATCGATTTGCAAATTCAATCGTGAACTATGTGACTTCTTGTTTGAAGCGCGACATCTAAGCCCTTACACCCCATTTAGACCCTTTTGCGTGGCCAAACCGGCAAAAACGCAGGTTTTCTGGCGCCTGAAATTTGCCGAAGGCCCCATTTTTAAAGGGCTGGCTACCAGCCGAGGGTTTCCTTGAGGAAGGGAATGGTCAGCTTGCGCTGAGCCTGCAAGGAGGCCTGGTCGAGCCGTTCGAGCAACTCGAACAGCGCGCTCATGCTGCGGGTGCCACGGGTGAGGATAAAGTGCCCGACTTCGTCGGTCAGGTGCAGGCCACGACGGGAGGCACGCAGTTGCAGGGCGCGCAATTTGTCTTCGTCGGAGAGTGGACGCATCTGGAAAATCAGCGCCAGGGTCAGGCGGGACTTGAGGTCCGCCAGCTTCACCGGCAATTCCCGGGGCGAAGTAGACGCGGCAATCAGCAAACGCCGGCCGCTGTCACGCAATCGATTGAACAGATGGAACAGCGCCTCTTCCCAATCCGCACGCCCTGCCACTGCCTGCAAATCATCCAGGCACACCAGCTCGTATTGCTCAAGGTTGTCGAGGATCTCGATACCACGGTCCAGCAGCTCCGCCAGCGGCAGGTAAACCGCGGGTTCCCCCATCTGCTCGAACCGCAGGCAAGCGGCCTGTAGCAAGTGGGTACGCCCCACGCCGTCCTTGCCCCACAGATAGATCAGGCTTTCGGTCCACCCGGCGTCGGCTTCGCATAGCCGCTCGACATAGCCGAGTGCAGCGGCATTGGCGCCTGGGTAGTAATTGATAAAGGTAGCGTCGTCACGCAGACGCACACCTAGGGGCAGCTGAATCGGTTTCATGCTGACTGAACAGTTCCCATCGAACCGTTAGGGGCCTCTGTGTAAAGTTTGCAAAGTTTATACCCGTGACGCCGGGCGCACAATGCAACAGACCACAAGCAAAATCAAAGGTTTGCGTTAACTCGTTGGATTTCGTGGAGATTGTTTGACGCGATGGCCAAATGCCCAGGCCCCATCAACAACAAACCCGGCACCAGGCCGGGTTTGAAAGAGGGAGCCCAACCTTGGATTTATAAGTCAGGTTCGTCGACACCGGCGTAGATATCCGAGTCTTTATACAAATCATGCACATGGCGCACCAGCACCATAATCACCGCTGCCACCGGCAGCGCCAGCAAGATACCGGTAAAGCCAAATAACTCACCGCCCGCCAGGATCGCAAAGATCACCGCCACCGGGTGCAAGCCGATCCGGTCTCCCACCAGCAACGGTGTCAGTACCATGCCCTCCAGGGCCTGGCCAACCATGAACACCGCGACAATCCCCAGCATCGGATACAAGTCACCACCAAACTGGAACAACCCGGCCACCAGCGCCGCGCCAATACCAATGACAAAGCCCATGTACGGCACAATCGCCGCCAGGCCGGCAATCAGACCAATCAGCAGCCCCAGCTCAAGACCGATAGCCATCAGCCCCGCCGCGTAGATGACTCCCAGGGCCAGCATCACCAACAACTGACCACGGACGAAGGCACCGAGCACTTCGTGGCACTCCTCGGCCAGGGACACGATGCGTTCTTCGCGGTCACGAGGCAGCAGACTGCGGACCTTCGCCATCATGATGTCCCAGTCCCGCAGCAGGTAGAACGCCACTACCGGAATCAGCACCAGGTTGGTCAACCAGCCAATCAGCGCCAGGCTGGACGCCGTGGCCTGGCTGAGCACCACGCTGACAATGTCCGTGGTCTGACCCATGTGCTCACTGATGGCGGCCTTGACCTTGTCGAACTTCCAGAAGCCATCAGCCAGGCCAAGCTTGGCCTGGGCCCAGGGCATGGCAGTGTGCTGCAACCAATCGAGCATTTGCGGCGCCAGCTCATAGAGCCGAAACAACTGCTTGGCCAGCATCGGCACCAACACCAGCAGCAGCGCCATGATGATCAAGGTGAACAGCGCAAACACCGTCACCACACCCCAAGTCCGCGACAGACCAGCCTTCTCCAGGCGATCCACCACCGGATCGAACAGATAGGCCAGCAGCAACGCGACCAGGAACGGCGTCAGGATCGAATGCAGCAAGAACACAAAAACGCACAGCAGGACAATCCCGCCAAGCCACACCCAACGACGCGTATCCGTCATAAACCACTCCATTTTTCAGTTGCTGCTATATAAGAAGAACATTTACCAGCGAAAACGTAACTGCGCCTGCGGTTCTACCGGTGCTGGCTGCGCACCTTCTACAGCAGCGGGTTGCTGCACAGGTGCCGGGGTTTCACCCGCCGGAACCTCCTGCAATTTGGCCAGGCTCAACTGCGTACGCAACTGGTCGGCACTGCCATTGACCCGATAGACGATACGACTGCCATCCACCCGCAAAGGTTGCCCGCCAAAAGGCTCAAGCAAACGACCCAAAGCGGCGTAGCGCTCCAGGCTCATGCCCTGCACTTCCAGCAATTGTTCGCTGCTTACCCCAGGCTTGACCGCGAAACGCGGCGCCAGGCGCTCGCTGACTGCCAGCAATACAGCATCGGCGAGGGCTGCCGTATCAGTGGCCTGCGCAGTACCCTGCTCACTTTTGTCACCCAACCACAGCCGCCACGTGGCCTGCCACTGGCCGCTGTCCTCACGGGCGTGCACCGCCAGCAACGCGTCAGCGCCATAACGCTCGGACGCCGCTCGCAATGGGGTCGCATCCGGGCTTTCAAGATTCGGTGCGCTGGCAACAATCTGCTCATCCAGGTCGCCCAGGGGCAGGCGTAATGGCAAGCCTCTATGCTGAGCGGCCCGCCGCAACGGCTGGGCGATGGCCTGGCCATCACCCACCAGGCTGCTGCCCTCGGTGGAGTCGTTCAGCCACCAGCCAAGGATCGACGGCCGATTAGTGCCCCACAATGCCAGGCCCGCCCCGCGCAAGGCGCGATCGGTGCTGACCGGATCGAAATCCACCTGCAGGCTTTCAGGCGGTCCGGCGTCATAACCGTACTGGCTGATGATCTGCTGCGGGTCTTTGCGGATCTCCGCCAGGCCCGGGCCTTGAGCGGCCTTGGCGTCACCGGTCAAACGGATGACCAGAGTCTCCAGGGCACGCTGTGTCGCCTGAGCGCGCTCGTCCGGGGACTGGCTGCTCACCGGTTCCAATACTTGATAAAGGCCATGGAGGGTTTCGGCATGACTCGCCAGGCTGACCAATGACAAACAGCCCACAAAGATGAATTTACACAGACGCATGGAAGATTCCCGACACAAAAAAACGGCTGGAACAGACCGAATGAAGACCGCTTGGCAAGGCTGTGACCACAGCAAGCAGCAAAACATTCACAGGGCCTTGGTAAGTTTTCGTACTGTCATAACGATAGCCGGTTAAAGGCTATACCTTAATACGGCCTCGAAGCGCCTCGATTAACGTTTTTTTTAACACCATATGCCCCTGCCCGTCGGCCCGAGGATGGCCGCTGCCCCTCAAGCCTGATAAAATCGCGCGCCTTCGCAGACCGGCAACGTCTGGGCATTTCCCCAAGTGCCCCGCGCCATTCGGTCGTTACCCCTGAATCCCCCCTAAAGGCCTGGATCATGAGCAAGCAACCCTCCCTGAGCTACAAGGACGCCGGTGTAGACATCGACGCCGGTGAAGCATTGGTCGAACGCATCAAGAGCGTCGCCAAGCGCACTGCGCGCCCCGAAGTCATGGGCGGCCTGGGCGGTTTTGGCGCCCTCTGCGAAATCCCGGCCGGCTACAAGCAGCCAGTCCTGGTGTCCGGCACCGACGGCGTGGGCACCAAGCTACGCCTGGCACTGAACCTGAACAAACACGACAGCATCGGCATCGACCTGGTCGCCATGTGCGTCAACGACCTCGTGGTTTGCGGTGCAGAGCCACTGTTCTTCCTCGACTACTACGCCACCGGCAAGCTCAACGTCGAGACCGCCACTCAGGTGGTGACCGGCATCGGCGCAGGCTGCGAGCTGTCTGGTTGCTCCCTGGTCGGCGGCGAAACCGCTGAAATGCCAGGCATGTACGAAGGCGAAGACTACGACCTGGCTGGCTTCTGCGTTGGCGTCGTGGAAAAATCCGAAATCATCGACGGTTCCAAAGTGGCCGCCGGTGACGCCCTGCTGGCCCTGCCATCGTCCGGCCCGCACTCCAACGGTTACTCGTTGATCCGCAAGATCATCGAAGTGTCCGGCGCCGACATCGAAAACATCCAGCTCGACGGCAAACCACTGACCGACTTGCTGATGGCCCCGACCCGTATCTACGTCAAGCCGCTGCTCAAGCTGATCAAGGACACCGGCGCCGTCAAGGCCATGGCCCACATCACCGGCGGCGGTCTGCTGGACAACATCCCGCGCGTACTGCCCAAAGGCGCCCAGGCCATCGTCGACGTGGCCAGCTGGCAGCGTCCGGCGGTATTCGACTGGCTGCAAGAGAAAGGCAACGTCAACGAAACCGAAATGCACCGCGTGCTGAACTGCGGTGTAGGTATGGTGATCTGCGTCGCTCAAGAGCACGTTGAAAGCGCACTGAACGTACTGCGTGAAGCCGGCGAGCAGCCATGGGTCATCGGTCAGATCGCTACTGCTGCCGAAGGCGCCGCTCAAGTCGAGCTGAAAAACCTCAAGGCTCACTAATGTCCGCAACCTGTGATGTCGTGGTGCTGCTCTCCGGCACCGGCAGTAACTTGCAGGCCCTGATCGACAGCACGCGCACCGGCTATAGCCCGGTGCGCATCGCTGCGGTGATGTCCAACCGCAGCGACGCCTACGGCCTGCAACGCGCCAGGGACGCAGGTATCGACACCCGCTCCCTGGATCACAAGGCTTTCGACGGTCGCGAGGCCTTCGATGCCGCCTTGATCGAACTGATCGACGCCTTTAACCCCAAGCTTGTGGTCCTGGCCGGTTTCATGCGCATTCTCAGCGCTGACTTCGTCCGCCATTACCAAGGGCGCCTGTTGAATATTCACCCTTCCCTGCTGCCCAAATACAAAGGGTTACATACGCACCAACGCGCCCTTGAGGCCGGCGACACGGAGCACGGCTGTAGCGTGCACTTCGTCACCGAGGAACTCGATGGCGGGCCTCTGGTCGTACAGGCAGTAGTTCCGGTAGAGTCTGCGGACTCTGCGCAGACGCTTGCGCAACGGGTTCATACCCAGGAACACAGGATTTACCCGCTGGCTGTTCGCTGGTTCGCTGAGGGGCGGTTGATTCTCGGTGAACAGGGTGCATTATTGGACGGTCAGTTACTCGCGGCCAGCGGCCACTTGATTCGAACCTAGGAGATTTTATGCGTCGCGCCCTGCTCTTCGCTTTTGCGCTGTTTGCCTTGCCTGCCGTGCAAGCGGCAGACCTTCAACCGTTCTCCGCCAGCTACACCGCCGACTGGAAACAGTTGCCCATGAGTGGTTCGGCCGAACGCAGCCTGACCAAGAATGACAACGGCACCTGGACCTTGAATTTCAAGGCTTCCATGATGATCGCCAGCCTGACCGAGACCAGCGTCATCCGTCTCGACAAAAATGCCCTGCAGCCTCAGAGCTACACCTTCGAACGGGGCGGCCTAGGCAAGACGAAGAAGATCAACCTGGATTTCGACTGGACCGCCAACAAGGTCACCGGCTTTGAAAACAAGGACCCGGTGAATACTCCACTTGAAAGCGGGATGCTGGACAAGTCCACCTACCAGTTGGCCTTGCAGCGTGATGTCGCTGCGGGCAAGAAAAGCATGAGTTATCGGGTTGCCGAAGGCACCGACACCGACACCTATGATTTCCGCGTGATCGGCCCGGAAAAGGTCCAGACCAAGGCGGGCTCCATTGATGCCATCAAGGTCGAGCGCGTGCGTGACCCGACACAAACCAAGCGCATCACCCAGATGTGGTTTGCCAAGGACTGGGGCGGCATCCTGGTTGCCCTGCGTCAGGTAGAAACCGACGGCAAGGAATACAACATCATGCTGCAAGACGGTACCGTGGACGGCAAGGCTGTCAAAGGCAGCTGATCCACCGCTATCGAATAAAGAGCCTCGCTGAATGCGGGGCTTTTTTTCGCCCTACAAACATGAAACTTTTGTCATAAAACTCAACCTCCTGCGACGCAATGTCGCGGTTTTCGGGGGCTGGAGAATTGTTCCAATTCCAGTAAAGGTCTGTTGCAGTTCTTGCTTATTTACTTAGCAAGCTAACAAACCATATAACAAAGACCTGCGACGCCTTGCCGCAGATCAACCAGAGATTGGAGCAAGCAGATGACTGTAAAAGTAACTGAACGCGACGATGCACATATGTCCCATGAAGGCGTAGCCCATGGCATCCGTATCTGGGATGTACATCAACAAGACCTGCTGGTAGGTATGTTTCACTCCGAAATCGATGCTCACAATTATAAAAACGAGCTCGAAACGCTAGAGACGAAACGCCAGGTGCAAAGCTCCTGAAGCATTGAAATCCTGCTGGTACCCGGCCCACGCAGCCGCGGTACCGGCAAACAAAAAACCCGCCGTTGAGCGGGTTTTGTTGTTTTATGGGCCTTACTGGGGCTGCTGCGCAGCCCAACGGGGGCAAGCCCCCTCGCCACAATGTTGTTTTAAAGCCTTACCACATCAGGTCGTCAGGGATCTGGTAGGCCGCATACGGATCATCCTCATCCGGCACCTGGCTCTCGGTCAGGATATTGAGTTGGACAATTCGCTCTGGCGCCCGCTCCTGAATCTTCAGCGCCGCCTCACGCGGAATCACTTCGTAACTGCCACCGTGATGGACAATCGCCAGGGAGCCGTTGCTCAGCTTATTGCGCATCAACGTGTTGACCGACAGGCGCTTGACCTTCTTGTCATCGACGAAGTTGTAGTAGTCCTCGGTAGTCAGTTTCGGCAAGCGCGAGGTTTCGATCAATTGCTTGACCTGGGCGGTACGGGCCTTGGCCTCGGCCTTTTCTTGCTGCTGGCGGTTCAGCTCCTGGTCGCGCTTGACCTTCTCGGCGTGCGCCTCAATGGCCAGGCGTGCCTGGGTGTCGTCGGCCTCGACCTGGCCTTTATGGACCAGTCGCTGCTGTTTCTGTTTATCCTTGCCGACCTGCTTGGCCTGCTTTTGGTTGACCAGACCTGCTTTGAGCAACTGGTCGCGAAGGGAAAGGCTCATGGTGCTTACTCACTTAGGCAACTGCTCAACCGCAGCTGGACACATTCTTTTCCTGACGTTTGGCTTCGCCCCACAGGGCGTCCAACTCTTCGAGGGTGCAATCTTCTATGGGACGGTGGGTCTCGCGCAATGCCTGTTCGATAAATCGGAAACGTCGTTCGAATTTGGCATTGGCGCCACGCAGGGCGGTTTCCGGGTCGACCTTGAGATGACGGGCCAGGTTGACCGCCGCAAACAGCAGGTCACCGACTTCATCAGCGATAGCCGCCGGGTCGTTATCGGCCATGGCTTCGAGCACTTCATCCAGCTCTTCACGCACGTTATCCACGACCGGCAATGCCGCCGGCCAATCGAAACCGACTTGTCCTGCGCGCTTTTGCAATTTGGCCGCACGGGACAGAGCGGGCAAGGTTGCAGGCACATCGTCGAGCAAGGATAACTGCTCAGGCGCGTCGGACTTTTGCGCCCGCTCCTCGGCCTTGATCTCCTCCCAACGCTCTTTGACCTGCTCTTCGCTCAACTGCGGGACATCCAGTGGCGCGTACAGATCACCCGTCGGGAACACATGGGGGTGGCGACGAATCAGCTTGCGGGTGATGCTGTCGATCACCCCGGCAAATTCAAAGCGCCCCTCTTCCCGAGCCAGTTGGCTGTAATACACCACCTGAAACAACAGGTCGCCCAGCTCACCTTGCAGGTGATCAAAATCCCCCCGTTCAATGGCGTCGGCGACTTCGTAGGCCTCCTCCAGGGTGTGGGGGACGATGCTGGCGTAGGTTTGCTTGATGTCCCACGGACACCCGTATTGCGGGTCCCGCAGGCGATTCATCAGGTACAGCAGGTCTTCAAGTGAATACATCGATCTCTGTCCGCTTCCTGCTTATGGCGTCCGGTTGCGCCGGGTCTCAATGATGTTCGGCAACTGGGAAATACGCCCCAGCAACCGCCCCAGCGCGTCCAGCCCCGGAATCTCGATGGTCAGGGACATCAACGCGGTGTTGTCCTCCTTGTTCGAGCGGGTGTTGACCGCCAACACGTTGATCCGCTCATTGAGCAGCACTTGCGACACATCCCGCAGCAGACCCGAACGGTCATAGGCGCGAATGACAATGTCCACCGGATAAGTGAGCACCGGTACCGGTCCCCAACTGACCTGGATGATCCGCTCCGGCTCACGCCCGCCCAGTTGCAACACCGAGGCACAATCCTGGCGGTGAATGCTCACCCCACGGCCTTGAGTGATGTAGCCGACGATTGCGTCACCCGGAAGCGGCTGGCAGCAGCCAGCCATTTGCGTCATCAGGTTGCCTACGCCCTGGATTTGGATATCGCCGCGCTTGCCTGGCTTGTAGCCGGTGGCCTTGCGCGGAATCAGCTCCAGTTGTTCACTGCCACGCTCCGGTTCCACCAGTTGCTGGGCCAGGTTAACCAACTGCGCCAGGCGCAGATCACCGGCACCGAGGGCGGCGAACATGTCTTCGGCGATCTTCATGTTGGCCTTTTCGGCCAACTTGTCGAAGTCCACCTGAGGCAAGCCCAGGCGCCCCAGTTCGCGCTCGAGCAAGGTCTTGCCGGCCGCGACGTTCTGGTCGCGGGCCTGCAGCTTGAACCAGTGAACAATCTTTGCTCGCGCCCGGGATGTGGTGATGTAGCCCAGGTTCGGGTTCAGCCAGTCGCGACTCGGTGTACCGTGCTTGCTGGTGATGATCTCGACCTGTTCACCGGTCTGCAGGCTGTAGTTGAGCGGTACGATACGCCCGTTGATCTTGGCGCCACGGCAGTTGTGGCCGATTTCGGTATGTACGCGATAGGCAAAGTCCAGGGGCGTGGCACCCTTGGGCAGGTCGATAGCGTGGCCGTCCGGAGTGAAGATATAGACCCGGTCCGGCTCGATATCCACCCGTAACTGTTCGGCCAAGCCGCCGATATCGCCGAGCTCTTCGTGCCATTCCAGCACCTGGCGCAACCAGGAGATTTTCTCTTCGTACTGGTTGGAACCGGCCTTGACGTCGGTGCCCTTGTAGCGCCAGTGGGCACACACACCCAGCTCGGCCTCTTCGTGCATGGCGTGGGTGCGGATCTGCACTTCCAGCACCTTGCCCTCGGGACCGATCACTGCGGTGTGCAGCGAGCGATAGCCGTTTTCCTTGGGGTTGGCGATGTAGTCGTCGAACTCCTTGGGAATGTGCCGCCACAGCGTGTGGACGATGCCCAGCGCGGTGTAGCAATCGCGCATTTCCGGCACCAGTACCCGCACGGCGCGCACGTCGTAGATCTGGCTGAAGGCCAGGCCCTTGCGCTGCATTTTGCGCCAGATGGAGTAGATGTGCTTGGCCCGGCCGCTGATGTCAGCTTCGACACCCGTGGCTTGCAACTCGGAGCGCAACTGGCCCATCACGTCGCTGATGAAACGCTCACGGTCCAGCCGCCGCTCGTGGAGCAGCGTGGCGATCTGTTTGTATTGATCAGGTTCGAGGTAGCGGAAGGACAAGTCCTCCAGCTCCCACTTGATATGACCGATGCCCAGGCGATGAGCCAGCGGCGCGTAGATATCGAAAACTTCCCGGGCAACGCGATTGCGCTTTTCGTCATCGGCAGTTTTTACCGCACGAATCGCGCAGGTACGCTCGGCCAGTTTGATCAGGGCGACGCGCACGTCATCGACCATCGCCACCAGCATCTTGCGCAGGTTTTCCACCTGGCCCTGGGTGCCCAGCACCATCGACTGACGTGGGCTGAGGCTGGCGCTGATCGCCGCCATGCGCAGCACACCATCGATCAGCTTGGCGACCACAGTGCCAAAACGCTGGCTGACCAGCGGCAGCGCAATATGCCCTTCGCGCACGCCGCGATACAGCACGGCTGCGATCAGCGAATCCTGATCGAGCTTGAGATCGGCGAGGATCTCCGCGATTTCCAACCCGGTGCGAAAGCTTGAAGTGCCTTCGGCCCACAGGTTCTTGGCCGCATTATCTTGCTGTTCAGACTCACGAGCGAACTCGCACGCTGCTTTCAAGGCTTCACGGTCCAGTGCCGGATCGACACTGACGGCATGATCCAGCCATGCCTCGAGATTGATACTGCCGTCGGTGTTGATCGGCTGGTGTGCTCTCACCTGTACCATCTTGCTTACCTTCCCTACGACGCACCTTTAAGTGCATCAAAATCATCGCTGACCTGCTTTACAAAACAAGCTTGCGCACACTCCCTGGCAGGTCACAGGCCCAGAGATGCAGGCCAGTCGGATTAAACAGGCATCCTAGCCCGCTTCAAATAACGCCATCGCCTCGACATGGGCCGTCTGCGGAAACATGTCGAGGATCCCGGCACGCTTTAGCCGGTAGCCTTGCTTGACCAACTCAACCGTGTCCCGCGCCAGCGTCGCTGGGTTGCAGGACACATACACCAGGCGATCAGCCCCCAGAGTGGCGAGCTTGCGCACAACCTCCAGGGCACCATCGCGGGGCGGGTCCAAGAGTACCGCAGAAAAGCCCTCTTTGGCCCATTCCACGTCGGTCAAAGGCTGGGACAAATCGGCCTGAAAAAACTGCGCATTATGCAAATTATTGTTTACGGCGTTGGCGGCGGCGCGATCAACCATCGCCTGCACACCTTCTACCGCCACCACTTCCCGTACCTGACGCGCCAGGGGCAAAGCGAAGTTGCCCAGGCCGCAAAACAGGTCCAAAACCCGTTCGTCGGGCTTCGGTGCCAGCCATTCCAGAGCTTGGGCAACCATCGCCTCGTTGATCCCTGCGTTGACCTGGACAAAATCTCCCGGCCGATAAGCCAGCTCCAGACCCCATTGCTCCAGCCGGTAGCCCAGGGCCTGATCTGCCTCGAAAGGCTGCGGCTGTCCTTCGCCATGGAGCCACAACTGCGCTTCATGGAAGGTACAAAATTCTTTCAGGATCGTCAGGTCCGCGTCGGACAACGGCGCCATGTGCCGCAGCAACACGGCGATGGACGATCCGCTGAACAGTTCGACATGGCCGAGGGCCTGAGGTTTGCTCAAACGCCGGAGCATATTCGGCAAACGCTGCATGATCGGTTGCAAGGCCTGTACCAGCACCGGGCAATCATCGATGGCAACGATGTCCTGGCTGGCGGCAGCGCGAAAACCCACCTCCAGTTTTTTCGCCTTGGCATCCCAGCGCACGGCCACCCGGGCACGACGGCGATAGGCGAATTCCGGGCCGCTCAATGGCGCAGCCCACTCTTGGGGTTCGACACCCGCCACGCGGGACAACTGCTCGGCAAGCATGCGCTGTTTCAGGGCGAGCTGTTCGTCGTGGGGCAAGTGCTGCAGGCTGCAACCGCCACAACGACCGGCATGCACACACGGTGCGGGACGACGCAACTCGCTGGCCTTGAACACCCGCTCGGTACGGGCCTCGACCACTTTGCCATGGGCACCCAGCACCCGCGCCTCGACCTCTTCGCCGGCCAGGGCACCGGTCACAAACCAGGTGCGTCCTTCGAAGAACACGATGCCACGGCCGTCATTGGCCAGGCGCTCGATGGTCAGGCGCTGTTTCTTGCCCGTCGGTATTTGTGGGGCCCGGCTGCCGCCCGTCGGTTGGAAGCGCAGGCCTCTCTCGTGCTTGGCCATCAGTTAGGCGCGTCGAAAATGCCGGTCGACAGGTAACGGTCGCCACGGTCACAGATGATCGCGACGATCACCGCGTTTTCCAGTTCCTGGGACAAGCGCAACATGCCCGCCACGGCGCCACCTGAGGACACGCCGCAGAAAATGCCCTCTTCACGGGCCAGGCGCCGGGTGGTGTCTTCGGCTTCACGCTGGGCCATGTCGATGATGCGGTCGACGCGGTCGGCGTTGTAGATCTTCGGCAAATACTCTTGCGGCCAGCGGCGAATCCCGGGGATCGCCGAGCCTTCCATGGGTTGCAGACCGACGATCTGGATCTCGGGGTTCTGCTCCTTGAGGAAGCGCGACGTACCCATGATGGTGCCGGTGGTGCCCATGGAACTGACGAAATGGGTGATGGTGCCCTGGGTCTGGCGCCAGATTTCCGGGCCGGTGCTGGTGTAGTGCGCCTCGGGGTTATCGCCGTTGGCAAACTGGTCCAGCACCTGACCACGGCCTTCGGCGGCCATGCGCTCAGCGAGATCGCGCGCGCCTTCCATGCCTTCTTCCTGGGTCACCAGGATCAACTCGGCACCATAGGCGGTCATCGCGGCCTTGCGCTCGGCGCTGCCGTTGTCGGGCATGATCAGGATCATCTTGTAACCCTTGATTGCCGCGGCCATGGCCAAGGCAATCCCGGTGTTACCAGAGGTGGCTTCGATCAGGGTATCGCCGGGCCGGATCTGCCCACGTAACTCGGCACGGGTGATCATCGACAGCGCCGGGCGGTCCTTGACCGAGCCCGCCGGGTTATTCCCTTCGAGCTTGAGCAACAAGATATTGCTGGTGTTACCCGGCATGCGCTGCAAGCGGACCAGCGGGGTGTTGCCGACGCAATCGGCGATAGTTGGGTACTGCAAGGTCATGGCGTATTCGCAATCCAGACTGCGGGGGCGCCCATCATACCGACAAACACCGGCGGGCCATATCACGCAAAGTATGGTGCTTATGCAGGAAAGCTATAAGCCAAACAGTATTCCTACGCGATGGGCCCGCGATGGAACCAACCAAAGCAGGACGGCCACTGAGCCTTCGGCATTCAAAGGACTACGCGTAGCAAACTCAAGCTCTACAAGGTGCGCCCCAAGTTACTGACAATCGCGTACATGCCATGAAAACCAACAGGGACAATTTCCACTCAAAAGAGAAATTTGATGCCTAGCCTTTATACCTCTCAGGACATTACTACACCTTCGATCACGGCCCATCAGCCTGTAGATTCAAAATCGATGACTGATGCCTCCCTGACTCGCCTGAGTGAAACAGAGCAACAACAGATGTTACAGGCCAGAGGTCATAGCGAACTGCTCAAGAATCGCACCGGCAATCATCTGATGCTTGTCGCTCACCGTGGAACCGGCCCTACCAGCGTATTTGGCTCGACATTTCCCGAAAAATTTCAGCCCGAGAACAGCCTTCAAGCCATCAAGTCCGCAATCCTTCAGGGTGCAGACGCCATTGAAATTGATATTTTTAAATCCAAGGATGGAAAAGTCATGGTCACCCATGACGACGAAATTTGGCGCAATGCGTTCAATGCTGATCGCAGCGGCTCTAGCCTGCCGAAGGGCGAAACCAAAGAGTCCTATTTAGTGGGGAGTAAAACAGCCAATGAACTCAAGACCATCCCCATCGGGAGAAATGGCGAAACAACGCCGACCTTGTCTGAAGTGATTGGGCTGGTCAACGACGCCAACCAAACGCTTAAGCAATATGGCAAGAGCCCAATCATCCTTAACATCGAACTGAAGGATGCAACAGCTGTGTCCTCCATGCTGGATCTCGTTGCACAAGGGTCAGAACACCCCAACAAACTTGCCCCAGAAAACATCATTTTCTGCTCGTTCAAGCATGAAGCGCTCAAAGAGTTGAAGGCAGAAGCGGAGCAAAGAGGACTGACCGGAATAAACATCGCTCCCGGCATCAAGACAGCAGACTTGTTCGGCAAGGAAAACATGAAAGAGGACTTCTCCCTTAAAGACCCAAAGGCCGAGTATCAGGCCAGCGCGATGGATAACCTGCGGGCCCTCGTGGAAGGCAGTGGGTTTCAGGGGTATGACGGCATCTTGTGGGACTTACGCGCGCCCATCGTCGACCTCGCAGTGTCTGGCGGCAAGGCGATTCACGCCTCCACTTCCGACTTCAGGCAGTACAACGACAATCGAGACTTTGCCTCGGTGCTGCTTGAGTTAAGCAAGCGTGTCGATACTTTTTTCAAGTCCGATAACGTCGACGACGCAAGAAAGGTATTACTTGAGTCCAGTCTTCTACTGAATGGGATCGGCATCCAAATGATGCACAAGAAAACACCTGAAGGCGAAGACAGCTTCTATTTCTACCGGCCTGCCGATCAACAGGACAATAGCCAGGTTCTGAAAACAGGCGCAAAGAAACCTATCGCCTATTCAAAGCTGGTATCTGAATAACCCCCTCAACGTTGTAGTACTGCCCCCTTGCAGCACCTACAAGAGGGCTTTTTTCTGCCCATGGTTTCGCTGAAAGACCGTTTCCCCCATCGCTGCAATCTGCCCTTCGATCAACGCCTCGAATGGCTTCAACAACGGCTCGAACGACGCGGGCGCTTCCAACACCTGCAACGCCTGCACAATTGCCTCCACCGTCGACAACGCCCCCGGCCCCGGCGCCTTGCGCAGCCGATATCTGGACACGGCACCCTCGGCCAACGTGACTCGCGGTAACGCCGCCAACAAAGGGTTGAGGTGCAGCAATTTGCGCGCCTTGCGCCAGGTACCGTCGGGCACCACCAACAGCAACGGCTCGTCGGACGGCGTGTACGCCTGCAACGGCTGCGCATCCTCGGCAGGAAACAACAGTCGCGTCCGGTACCCGGGTACGTTCAATAAGGCTGGCAGTTCCTCAAACACCTCCCCCACCACCAACTGCGCATTCATCAGCCCCAATGCCGCTAACCGTGCGGTATTCAGTGCATGGTTGACCTCGCTGGGATGCTGCAACAACAGCACTCGGGTGCGGCTATCGAGTTGGGGGATCAGTGGGCACAGACAATGAGTGGAGGGGCGCAGGCAGCGTGGGCATTGAGGTCTGGACATAAGGGTCACGCCTGGTTGAGCTGGGCTTTGAGCAAGTCGCGGAAGGTTTGGATCAGCGGCTCGCGGCTGCGGCCCCGGCGCATGATCATCGAAAACGGTGCCTGATAACCAAAAGTCGCCGGCAGCAGCACCCGCAGATCACCCTTGTCGGCCCAGGCCTGAGCGTAGTGCTCCGGCAGGTAGCCGATATAGGCGCCAGAGAGCACCAGGATCAGTTGCGCCTCCATACTCTCCACGGTAGCGGCGCTGTGCTTGAAGCCGTGGCGCGCCAGTTCTGCCTGGCTCCAGTAGCCACGACCGACCATGCGTTGCTGGGTGATCACTTGTTCAGGAATACGCCGCTCGGTGAACAACGGGTGGCGGGTGCTGCAATACAGCCAGTGCTGCTCCCGATAGAGCGGCATGTAGATCAGCCCGCTCATGCGCGTGGAAAAGGCGCCGATGGCCAAGTCCAGGCGATTGTCCTGCACCCCCAGTTGCAGTTCGTAGGGACTCATCACCGACAGGTGCAAATGCACCGCCGGGTGCTCAAGGCTGTAGGCACCGATCACTTCGGCGAACGGCAGGGCCTTGTCACTGACGGTGGAGTCCAGCACGCCGAGCTTGAGGGTGCCGCGCAACTCACCCTTGAGCGCCGCGGCGTATTGCTCGAAGCCTTCCAGCTCGCCGAGCAGACGCAAGGTTTCCTGGTGGAACAGCTCACCCTTGCTGGTCAAGCTGAAACCGCCCCGCCCGCGATGGCACAGCACTAGGCCCAACGCGCCTTCCAATTGGCTCATGTAAGTGCTGATGGCCGACGTCGACAGGTTGAGTTCGTGCTGGGCGCTGGCAAACCCTTGATGCCGCACCACGCTGACGAAGATGCGCAGGAGTTTCAGGTCGGGCAAGGTGTTGGCCATAAGTTCTCCGCTTGGTCTCAGGCTCGTGATCCCGTAGCCGCTGCCGAGGAACGAGGCTGCGATCGTCGACGCAGTCGGCGCAGTGTCTCAAGATCGCTGAAGGCCTTCGGCCTTATCGCAGCCTGCGGCAGCGGCTACAGGATGTTACGAAGTCTATCTCTCCCACGATACTTAGTTTAGAAAAATCTGAACTAAGTATTTGCCCCCAGCGATTCTTCCCCTCCCCTGCATTTCGCAGAATCGACCTCTAATAAACAAAACACGATGAGGCAATCCCGTGGACAAGATTTTCCACCAACCACTGGGCGGCAACGAAATGCCGCGCTTCGCCGGCATCGCCACCATGATGCGTCTTCCCCATTTGCAATCGGCCGAGGGTCTCGATGCCGCCTTTATCGGCGTGCCCCTGGATATCGGCACCTCCCTGCGCGCCGGCACCCGCTTCGGGCCTCGTGAAATCCGCGCCGAGTCGGTGATGATCCGCCCCTACAACATGGCCACGGGCGCCGCGCCGTTTGACTCACTGTCCGTCGCGGACATTGGCGATGTCGCCATCAACACCTTCAACCTGCTGGACGCCGTGCGGATCATCGAAGAATCCTACGATGAAATCCTTCAGCACGATGTGATTCCGTTGACCCTGGGCGGCGACCACACCATCACCCTGCCGATCCTGCGGGCGATCCACAAAAAACACGGCAAGGTCGGGCTGGTGCACATCGATGCCCACGCCGACGTCAACGATCACATGTTCGGTGAGAAAATCGCCCACGGCACCACCTTCCGCCGAGCCGTGGAAGAAGGTTTGCTCGATTGCGATCGCGTGGTGCAAATCGGCCTGCGAGCCCAGGGCTACACCGCTGAAGACTTCAACTGGAGCCGCAAGCAGGGCTTTCGCGTGGTCCAGGCTGAAGAGTGCTGGCACCACTCCCTGGCACCCTTGATGGCCGAAGTGCGTGAAAAGGTCGGCGGTGGCCCGGTGTACCTCAGCTTCGACATCGACGGCATCGACCCCGCCTGGGCACCTGGCACCGGCACCCCGGAAATCGGTGGCCTGACCACCATCCAGGCGATCGAGATCATCCGCGGCTGCCAAGGCCTGGACCTGATTGGTTGCGATCTGGTGGAAGTTTCGCCGCCCTATGACACCACCGGCAACACCTCGCTGCTGGGCGCCAACCTGCTGTACGAAATGCTCTGCGTACTGCCAGGCGTGGCCCACCGCTAATGAGCGAGCGCGACGAGGTTTTGGACGCGGCGGCCGACCTGGTGTCGGCCTTCGCCCGCAATGATCGCGACGCCTACTTCGGCGCGTTCAGCACGGACGCCAGCTTCGTGCTCTACACCCTTCCCAAGCCGCTGCTGAGTCGCGATGCCTACCAGGCGTTGTGGGACAGCTGGCGCCGGGACGAGGGCTTCGAGGTGCTGTCCTGCACCTCAAGCAATGCTTTCGTCAGCCTGCAAGGTGACGTGGCGATATTTATTCATGACGTGGCCACCGAGCTACGCATGAACGGGGAGCAAAGCGTTAGCCAGGAACGCGAGACCATTGTCTTCACCCGACAAGGCTTGCGCGCACAACAACAAAAAGGCCTGTGGCTGGCCTGTCACGAACATTTGTCCGCTATGCCGGAAGGGCTGCCGCCCCCTTAGCCAATATGATCGGAGCAGATCATGAATAATAAAAACAACGAAAACAGTATTCGCAACATAGAAACCAACGGCGTCGAACAGATCCCGGACCATGAGCGCACCGCCGGGCCCAAGGATTTGTTTCGCCTGATTTTCGGCGGTGCCAATACCTTTGCCACGGCAGTACTGGGCAGCTTCCCGGTGCTGTTTGGCTTGTCGTTCCAGGCCGGCGTCTGGGCGATTGTCCTCGGCGTGCTGGTGGGCGCGGTAATCCTGGCACCCATGGGCCTGTTCGGGCCGCTCAATGGCACCAACAATGCCGTGTCTTCCGGTGCGCATTTCGGCGTACATGGGCGGATTGTCGGCTCGTTCCTGTCGCTGCTGACCGCTATCGCGTTCTTCTCACTGTCGGTGTGGAGCTCCGGCGATGCATTGATCGGTGGAGCGAAACGGCTGATTGGCTTGCCGGAAACCGACCTAACCCTGGGCCTGGCTTACGGCGTATTCGCGATCCTCGTGCTGACGGTCTGTATCTACGGCTTTCGCTTCATGCTGTGGGTCAACCGCATTGCCGTGTGGGCAGCAAGCTTGTTGTTTCTGCTGGGGATCTTTGCCTTCGCGCCGGCTTTCGACAGCCACTTCGCCGGCACCGTCGGCCTCGGCCAGACTGGCTTCTGGGCGGCTTTTATCGGTGCTGCGCTGGTGGCCATGAGCAACCCGATTTCCTTCGGCGCATTTCTCGGCGACTGGTCGCGCTACATCCCTCGGGAAACGCCTAAGGGCCGGATCATGCTGGCAGTAATCGCCGCGCAGATCGCGACCTTGATTCCGTTCCTGTTCGGCCTGGCCACCGCGACCATCGTGGCGATCAAGGCGCCGGACTATATCGCGGCCAATAACTACGTCGGCGGCCTGCTGGCCGTGGCGCCGAGCTGGTTCTTCCTGCCGGTCTGCCTGATCGCGGTCATCGGCGGCATGTCCACCGGCACCACCTCGCTGTATGGCACCGGCCTGGACATGTCCAGCGTGTTCCCACGCCTGTTGTCGCGGGTCAAGGCGACGCTGCTGATCGGCGTGATGTCGATTGCCTTCATCTTCATCGGACGTTTCGCCGCCAACCTGGTGCAGAGCGTGTCGACCTTCGCCGTGCTGATCATCACCTGCACCACACCGTGGATGGTGATGATGATCATCGGTTTGATCGTACGCCGGGGCTTCTACTGCCCGGATGACCTGCAAGTCTTCACCCGGGGCGAGACCGGCGGGCGCTACTGGTTCAGCCACGGCTGGAACTGGCGTGGCCTGGGCGCCTGGATTCCCAGCGCACTGGTGGGGCTGTGCTTCGTCAACCTGCCGGGGCAGTTTGTCGGGCCGCTGGGCAACCTGGCCGATGGCATCGACATCAGCCTGCCAGTGACCCTGGGGCTGGCCTCGGTGGTGTACCTGACCTTGCTTCGTCTGTTTCCGGAACCGGCCTCCGTTTACGGGCCGAACGATCCTCGCAGCAAGCGCATGGATGCGCTCGATAAACCGGCGATGCAACACGCCGCCTGATAGCCCATAAAAAAGATAATCGGAGACTCGCCGTCATGGCTTTAGATCTATTCGTCGTACTCATCTACGCCGCCGGCATGCTGGTGCTCGGCTACTGCGGCATGCGCCGCGCCAATACCCATGAAGACTACCTGGTGGCCGGCCGCAACCTGGGCCCGACGCTGTACATGGGCACCATGGCCGCAACCGTGCTCGGTGGTGCATCCACCGTCGGCACCGTGCGCCTGGGTTATGTCCACGGCATTTCCGGGTTCTGGCTGTGCGCAGCCTTGGGCGCGGGGATCATCGCGCTGAACCTGTTCCTCGCCAAACCGCTGCTCAAGCTGAAAATATTCACCGTGACCCAGGTCCTGGAGAAGCGCTACAACCCCATGGCCCGCCAGGCCAGCGCGGTGATCATGCTGGCCTACGCACTGATGATCGGCGTGACCTCGATCCTGGCCATCGGCACCGTGCTGCAAGTACTGTTCGACCTGCCGTTCTGGATCTCGGTATTGGTGGGCGGCGGTGTGGTGGTGGTCTACTCGACCATCGGCGGCATGTGGTCGCTGACCCTGACCGACATCGTGCAATTCGTGATCAAGACCGTCGGGCTGATGTTTATCCTGCTGCCGATCTGCCTGTACCGCGTCGGCGGCTGGGACGAACTGGTGGCCAAGCTGCCCGCGTCGAATTTCAGCTTCACCGAAATCGGCTGGGACACCATCATCACCTACTTCATGATTTACTTCTTCGGCATCCTGATCGGCCAGGACATCTGGCAGCGAGTGTTCACCGCGCGAGACGAAAAGGTCGCCAAGTACGCAGGTACCTTCGCGGGCTTCTACTGCATCCTCTACGGCCTGGCCTGTGCACTGATCGGCATGGCGGCCCATGTGCTGCTCCCGGACCTGGACAACGTCAACAACGCTTTCGCCGCCATCGTCAAAGCCTCGCTGCCTGACGGCATTCGCGGCCTGGTGATCGCCGCCGCACTGGCCGCGATGATGTCCACCGCCAGTGCCGGCTTGCTCGCCGCCTCCACTGTGTTGACCGAAGACCTGCTGCCGCGCCTGCGGGGTGGTAAACAGTCGAGCCTGAATATCAACCGCCTGTTTACCCTGCTGACGGGTATCGCCGTGTTGGGCATTGCCCTGGTAGTGAGCGACGTGATCAGCGCCTTGACCCTGGCTTACAACCTGCTGGTGGGCGGTATGCTGATCCCGCTGATCGGGGCGATTTTCTGGAAGCGCGCAACCACCTCGGGTGCGATCACCTCCATGACGCTGGGCTTTGTCACGGCCCTGGCATTCATGATCAAGGATGGGCTGGACGCCAATACGCCGATCTATTACAGCCTCGGTGTGGGCCTGGTGAGTTTTGTGCTGGTGAGTTTGTTGTCTCGTCGGCCAGAGACGGCGGCTGTTCGCGCGGTCTGATAACGAAGCTTTCTTCAGCGGGTGCGACGTCGGTTGTCGCACCCGTTTTTTTACCTGATCTAGCGCTCGGCCCTGACAAATAGATCGTCGCATTCCTCACACGCAAAATATTGCTCCAGCGCCGGACACTCAATCACCCCGGTGGCTCCCGCCCTCACCTGCCACGTGCACGCTTGCCCCTGGTATTTCAACGTACCTTCAAGGTAACAAGGCGCCCACTCGTAGCGATCATGCAACGTGCGACTATCAATAGTTGCGGCGCGCTGGAAAAAATCCCGCACCTTGTTCCGATCAAGAGGGACGTCTGAAGGACGACAGCTTTGAGGTTCCAGAGACTGGAAGTGGGAGATGACGATGTCTTCTACGTTGTTTTTAAAGTCTGAGGCATGGGGGCTTACGCAGCCTGCGATAAGCACCACAATGCCCGACAACCGAAACCCGGACCTCATATGCACATCGCTCTGCTTTAAGGGAAGAAGCAACATAGGGCTTTAGAACAATGAAAATACTGGCGGGTACCGCAACAGGAAATGTCCGATCAGAACGGTTTCATAGTCAGACAAATTCAATAGTTCAGCGAAAACAAGATTTGGGGAATTTTAGCCTGCAGGCCCAGCCTCAGGGGCCAAAACAACCCTGAGTAACCCACCCGGCAGCGCTCGCACGATAAACCCAACCTTCGCGTGAGCGCCTTTCAGGACTTACCTGCGACGCGGCCGACGTTGCTCATCATCGGTGCGGATAGGCACCGGTTGCAGCGGAGGCTCGATCAAGCCAAGTGCGACGCCGAGGTCGTGCAGCCAGTTTTGCAGTTTCTCTTTCATGGTGCCCCCTTGGGGTAATGCCGAACGGCAGGGTTCTGTCGCCGTTTCATACCGATAATAGCCCTAAGTCCTACGTAATGCTTGCTTGAAAGCACAACGAACTATTACTGAATGGATCAAAATCCTGACGGATCGTTCAAGCAATCGCTCGGGTATCTTGTGCCGGTTCAACCTTGCCCTCTTGTTGCAGATCAATCCATGCATTGAGGTTAGCCCCGAGCATGCCCTTACGCCACATCAGCCAGGTGGTGGCACTGGCAAAAGGCTCCGCCAGCGGATGAACGGACACGCTGTCCTTGCCGGGCAAGCTCTCGAGCATCGATTCAGACATCAACGCCACTCCGGAACCGGCGATCACGCAGGCCAGCATGCCTTGGTAAGACTCGATTTCGATGGCCCGGCCCATGGCCACGCGGTCGTGGGAAAACCACGCCTCCAGCCGCGCCCGGTAGGAACAGCTGCGTCGGAAGGTGAACACCGAGCGCCCCGCAACGTCCTGGGGCCCGCGCACCGGCGAGTGATCAGCTTCGCAAATCAGCACCAAACGCTCCTCACACAGCGGCACGCCGTCCAAAGTCGCCAGAGCCAGCGGCCCGTCCACCAGCGCGGCGTCCAGGCGCCCGGTGATCAGGCCCTCAAGCAGCTCGCCACTGGGCGCCGATTGCACCTGCAAGTTCACCATCGGATAAGCCTTGTGATAGCGCGCCAGCAAGGTCGGCAAATGGATCGCCGCCGTGCTGTACATGCTGCCCAGGACAAAATCCCCGGCCGGCTGCCCGCCCTGCACGGCGCCATGGGCTTCATCATGCAAGGCCAATAGTCTTGTGCTGTAGTCCAGCAGGACCTTGCCGGCCGGCGACAACTGCAAGCGCTGGCGCTCACGAACAAACAACTCGACGCCCAACTGTTCTTCCATCTGTTTGAGCCGGGTCGACAGGTTGGACGGCACCCGATGCAGGCGCTCGGCGGCCCGAGTGATGGAGCCTTCCTCGGCCACGGCCTGGAAAATTCGCAATTGACTGAACTCCACACCATTCTCCTAAACAGAACAAGTTACTCACTATTATTCATTTTTAAAGAAAGTCAATCCGTCCTAGCCTAGTGGTTACTCGCTGCTTGCAGGAAACATTGACCATGTCACCCCTCATTCGCTTACTCGCCAGTTTTATCGCCCTGATGATGGCCATGGGCATTGGCCGCTTCGCCCTTACGCCACAAATGCCCCATTTGCTCGGTGAAGGGCAGATCGACCTGACACAGGCCGGCCTGATCGCGGCGGCCAACTACCTGGGCTATTTCGTCGGTGCGGTGGATTCGATGTTCGCCCGTAGCCATCACCATGTGCGTGGGCGGCTGCTCGGTGGATTGTGGTTGTGTGTGCTGCTGACCCTGGCTTCGTTCTGGGCCAATGGGTTCTGGTCGCACCTGTTATTGCGCTTTGGTACCGGCGTCGCCAGCGCCTGGGTGCTGGTGATGATCACGGGCTTGAGCCAGCCGCTGGCCATCGCCGCCGGTCGTCCACGCTTGGGGGCCTTGGTCTTTGCCGGACCAGGGCTCGGGATTTTTCTGACCGGGCTTCTGGCACTCGGCTCACACTTGCTGAATCAGACGTCTGCCACCTTATGGCTGATCTACGCAGCGGTCGCTCTGGTGATGTTGCTGGTGATTCTGCCGCTGCTGCCCCAGGCAAACGCCAGCACGACGCCCGCCGCCAACACTCAGGGTGGCACCAACGGCAGCATTGCGCGTTTGGGCTGGATCTATTGCCTCTACGGTCTGGGCTACATCATTCCGGCGACATTTCTATCGCAGATGGCCAGCGCCCAGTTCAAAGGTGCCTGGCAGGCTGATTTGTTCTGGCCGTGCTTTGGTTTGGCGTCGGCGATTGGCGTACTACTGGTCAGCCTGCGTCGGCACAACCCGAACGCCACCCGGCATTGGCTGATGGCGACGTTATGGCTGCAAGGTGCCGGCGTCTTCGTTTGCCTGCTGGGCAATGGCGTGGGGTTGGCGCTGGGGGTTCTGTTGTGTGGAATGCCGTTTTTGGCGTGTATGCAGTTGGTGATGCAACGTCTGCGTGAAGTCGCACCCCATGACACCCAACGCAATGCCGGCTTGCTGACTGCATGCTTCGCCGTTGGCCAACTGAGTGGCCCACTACTGGCGGCGGCGAGCAGTCACTTCAGTGGCGGGCTGCAACCCGCCCTGATCGTGGCCGGTAGCGGTTTGTTGCTGGCCGGCGCGCTGTTGCTGCGCCCCGCCGCAACTACCGTAACGGCCACAACCCCGCTCAACCAGTGACGTTGTCGAAGCGCGAAAGGGTGGTAATCAACACGACGGCAAACCGCAACCTTCTGCAGGAGCCGGCGTGCTCCTGCAAACAATCAGTCGCGATCAGCTCAGCTCAATACGATCCGCATGAATCACAATGTGCCCCTGCTTGTAGAGCGCACCAATGGCCTTCTTGAAGTTGCCTTTGCTGACGCCGAACAAACTGCTGATCAAGGCCGGGTCGCTTTTATCGCTGACCGGCAACGTGCCGTTGTTGTCACGCAACTTGGCGAGGATCTTCGAGTTCAGGCTGGAGGCCGCCTCTTCACCCACCGGCTGCAGGCTCAGGCTGATGTTGCCGTCGGCGCGGATTTCCTTGATAAAGCCTTTCTCTTCTTTGCCCGGGCGCAGGAACTTGAACACTTCGTTCTTGTGGATCAGGCCCCAGTGCTTGTTGTTGATGATCGCCTTGAAGCCCATATCGGTGGCTTCGGCAACCAGCAGATCAACTTCCTGGCCGACTTTGTAGTTGGCCGGGGTCTTGTCCAGGTAACGGTCAAGGCGTGCAGTGGCGGTGATGCGCTTGGTGTGTTTGTCGAGGTAGACATGCACCACGCAGTATTCACCGGCAGTCATCTGACGCTTTTCTTCGGAATACGGCAGCAACAGATCCTTGGGCAGCCCCCAGTCCAGGAACACGCCGATGCTGTTGACTTCAACCACTTTCAGACTGGCAAATTCACCCACCTGCACTTTTGGCTTTTCGGTGGTGGCGATAAGTTTGTCATCGCTATCCAGATAAATAAAAACGTTAAGCCAGTCTTCATCTTCACTGGGAATATCTTTGGGAATATAACGATTAGGCAGGAGGATTTCGCCCTCTTGATCACCGTCCAGGTACAAACCAAAGTTAGTGTGTTTAACCACTTGCAAGCTGTTGTAGCGTCCGACTAAAGCCATTTCCAATACCCTCGTTACGTGGGCGGCATTCTACCCGAGTTTGGCGACAACGGAGCCCCGACCGGCCCCACAGCCCTGAAAAATCATGGGCTGGACTGACCTTTTCCTATCAAGTCTCCGCTCGTCTGGTCAGTACGGTACATTTGGCCGATGATCGAGGTCGCTTTTTACTCGCAGGTTTCTAGTTAAAACAGCGAGTTAGGCGCTTATTTCAAACATCAACTTCGGTATTTCAGAACAGCGCCGCTTATTTCAGGGGGATATTTACCGAGCAATTGTCAAGCTTTTCATGTACGATGCTTGGCCAAGTTAATTTTCTACAGGTTAGTGGCCGCCATGCGTGTAAAAGCATCCAACAGCAAAGCAAAGCCAGCTCCCGCCGTTGAAACCAGCGAATCGATCAACAGCCAGATTGCTGCTTTCCTCAAGTCCGGTGGCGAAATCCAGCAGATTGCTAAAGGCGTGAGCGGCCAGACTTTCGGCCCGTCCAAGCAGATCACCCTCGGTAAAAAGTAATACCCGCGCATGACACCTGGTCCCTAAGCGCTTTGCCTTCCAAGGCGCTAGGACTAGAGCCCGAAATCCCCCTTTGATCCACCTTCTATTGCGCTAATCGACGAACGGGCCTCAGCACCAGGCTTTCGCCGGTATGCTTGCACACGTCTAAATCGGGCGTTTACCTGATATTTCCTGTTACTGCTCCTCGCTTTCCACGGAGTGAAGCATGCTCAAGACCTGCATTTTCCTGGCCTGCGCCCTATTGGCCAGCCCCCTCGCCGAAGCGCAGGTTTTCCAGCGTGAACTGGGGGACTTCGACCTCAAGCTAGGCACCACCCCCAGTCGCAGCATGGCCCAAGGCCTGGTCAAACCCACGTCTGCCGGTAGCGATTCTTTCCACGGTGGCCTGGACCTGTCCCACGACAGCGGCCTGTATTTCGGCCAATGGTCGCCCAGCATGGGACTTTCATCGACCACCAACCTTGAAGTCGACTCCTACATGGGCTTCAAGCGCCCTTTCGATCAGACCCTGGGCTATGAACTTGGGATGATTCACTACAGCTATCCAAAATTGAGCCCCCTCGACAGCCAAGAGTTCTATGGCGGCCTGACCCTGCTGGGCAATCGTTTTGGCGCGGCCTTCAGCAACGACCCGGACCGCCGCGACAGCACGCTGTTTGCCGACTTGGGTGGAACCCAGCCCTTCGGCATCGGCGTCAGTATCAAGTACACCACCCATCAGTTGGGCAGCCCGGTGTCGGTGAGCGATGGCGGCTCGATTTCCAGCTTCAGCGACTGGTCAGTGAAGTTCTCGCGGCCGTTCATGGGCGTCGATCTCAACCTGATCTACAGCGACTCCAGCCTCAGTGGCGGCGACTGCTCGGCCTACTCCGGACACAACTCGCAATGTGACGGCCTGTTGACCTTGAAGGCCGAGCGGTCGTTTTATTGATGGGCTGAACTGTCGCCGTCGCGATGGGTTCAGATGAACTACCCCATCTGCGCAAGGACTCGCCCATGCTGCGTCGGTTAAAACTACTGGTGGTCCTGCTGACCCTGAGCCTCGTGCTTGCCGGCTGCAATCGGGTGGGCCTGGCCTATCGTAACCTCGACGTGATCATCCCCTGGACCCTCAACGACTACCTGGATATGAACGCCGGGCAAAAGAGCTGGTTCAACGACACCCTCAAGGAACACCTGGCCTGGCATTGCACCACCCAACTGCCGGGCTACCTGGATTGGCTGGACCGTCTGCAACAGATGGTCGACAACAACCAGGTCACCGACGCCGCCCTGCAAATCCGCACCGAAGAGGCCAAGCAGGCGATTGCCGAAGTGGCCCGGCAAATTACCCCGTCGGCGACCGAACTGTTGCGTGGGCTGGACGATCAGCAGGTCAACGACATGAAACAGGCGTTGGCGAAGGATCTGCGCAAACGCCAGAACGAATACCTCAAGCCACCACTGGAACAACAGATCAAGGAACGCGGCGAGCGCATGATCAAGCGCCTGGACAGCTGGCTCGGGCCGCTTAGCCCCAGCCAGCAGAATCGAGTGATAGCCTGGTCGATTACCCTGGGTGACCAGAACCAGCAGTGGATCGGTAATCGCGCCCATTGGCAGGCGCAGTTCATCGCAACGGTGGAACAACGCCAGAGCAGCGACTTCCCGCAGAAAATACAGCAACTACTGGCGGACCGTGAACGCCTGTGGACGGCCGACTATCGTCAGGCTTATGCCCAGACGGAACAGCAGGCCCGCAGTCTGATCGTTGACCTGATGGCCGAAAGCACCGTGCAGCAACGGCAGAAGTTGGTACAAAAGATCGACAAGGTACGCAGTGATTTCAAGGCGCTCAAATGTTTGCAAAGCGCCTCACTTTAGACCCAGCGCAATTCACTGCGATCCTCACCTTCCGCCCCGGTGTAATCAGCACCCGCTGTCCGAAAAGCCGGATTCAGGCTATCTGCGCTTTGGATGCCACTTCATCAAACGTCGCCGGATCCAGCGCATCCATCTGTTCATCCAGTACCTGGCGCGGGTGATCGTTGCCCGGAATACAGCTGTCGATCAGGCTCAGTAACTGAGAGCCACGGGCCGTCAGGATGAAGTTTTCGCCATTGCCGCCCTCATCCTCGGGACGCGACTCGATAAAGCCACGGTCCAGCAGCAGCTTTTCGTATTCGGTGGCGGTGTTTTTCAGTTCATCGAGATTGACGGTAGGCTCGCCTGCCGTAGCCTTTTGCGCGGCGTGCTGTTCGGCATATTTGCGCGGAGCAAAGCTGTTACCTGCACCGTTTTGCACTTCATGGAGCAAGCGTTCGAGTAAATCCCAATTGTAAATCCTCATCGTGATTTCTCCTTCAGGCACACGGAGTGGATGCCCTTCACAGCTTGTGACAGACGCTGCCGGCTGCCGTTCAGCCAGTCGGACAGGCGTCATTACGCTGAACTTTTGCGCTGCCCTCCCCCTCAACTGAACATCACCGCCATGGAGTTCAGAACGATGAAAACCCTGCTGAATATGGTCGTTGCCGCCACGCTGCTGGCTGCTCTGCCCGCCTGGGCATGCACTCCGGAAGAAGCCACCGCCAAGCGCGAGCAACTGGCCAAGGAAGTGAGCAAACTCACTGAACAGAACCCGACCAAAGCCAAGGAGATAAACGAAGAGCTGCAGCACATGGACTTGGACACTGCCAGCGCCGACCTGCCGGACAAGTGCCAACTGATCGACAAACGGCTCCAGGAACTGGGCGAGGCCGCTGCCAAAGCCAAAAACTGAGGGCGAAAAAAAACCGGACAGCGTCCGGTTTTTTTATGGATCAAGCCTTACTCGGCAGCAGGCGCTTCTGGCTTGCGGCGCTTGAGCGGGGCCATGCCGTCCTTGCTGACCAGCGACAGGTTGTCGGTCTTCGGTCGATTGGCGATCTTGCGCTTGGTCGGCGACTTGGCGCCGGTTTTCTTCTTGTCGCCCTTGGCGTCGACCTTTTTCTTCTTCACGCCAACAGCCTTGCCCGACGCCTTGACCTTTTTCGGTCCGCCGTAGGTGCCTTTGACTTCCTTGATCGTGCGGCGCTCGAAAGACTGCTTCAAGTAGCGCTCGATGCTCGACATCAAGTTCCAGTCACCGTGGCAGATCAGCGAAATGGCCAGGCCATCGTTGCCGGCGCGGCCGGTACGACCGATACGGTGCACGTATTCGTCGCCGCTGCGAGGCATGTCGAAGTTGATCACCATATCCAGGCCATCCACGTCCAGGCCGCGAGCAGCGACGTCGGTGGCAACCAGGATCTTCACGCCGCCTTGCTTCAGGCGATCGATGGCCAGCTTACGGTCCTTCTGGTCTTTCTCACCGTGCAAGACAAACGCCTTGTACTCCTGAGCCACCAGGCGGCCGTAGATACGGTCGGCCATGGCCCGGGTGTTGGTGAAGACAATGGCCTTCTGGTAGGTCTCGTTGGCCAGCAACCAGTTGAGGATCTGTTCTTTATGCACATTGTGGTCAGCAGTGATGATTTGCTGACGGGTAGTGGAGTTCAGGTCGCTGACGCTGTTGACCTGGAGATGCTCAGGGTTGTTCAGGACCTTGGCGACCATGTCGCGCAAGGTCGAGCCACCGGTGGTGGCCGAGAACAGCATGGTCTGCTGGCGATTGGTGCACTCTTGCACCAGGCGTTGCACGTCATCGGCAAAGCCCATGTCGAGCATGCGGTCAGCTTCGTCGAGGACCAGGACTTCAACTTCCTTGAGGTCCAGGTTGCCGGCGTTCAGTTGTTCGATCATCCGACCCGGCGTGCCGATCAGAATGTCCGGCACCTTGCGCAACATGGCGGCCTGGACCTTGAAGTCTTCACCGCCGGTGATCAGGCCGGACTTGATGAACGTGAACTGGGAGAAGCGTTCCACTTCCTTCAAGGTCTGCTGGGCCAGTTCGCGGGTCGGCAGCAGGATCAGGGTCTTGATGCTGACGCGGACTTTCGCCGGGCCAATCAGACGGTTGAGGATCGGCAGGACGAAAGCAGCGGTCTTGCCACTCCCGGTTTGAGCCGTCACCCGCAGGTCACGCCCTTCGAGCGCGAGCGGGATGGCCGCTGCTTGCACAGGCGTTGGCTCGACAAATTTAAGCTCGGCCACAGCTTTGAGCAGGCGTTCGTGCAGGGCGAATTGGGAAAACACGGGTGCTACCTCGAAGAAATACAAAAAAACAGCTGCATAGAGTAACGGTTTCGGGCGCTCAGGCCGAGTTTCTTTACGCGAACAACGCTAATCAGGCGCTTTTTTGTCAGGGGATTTGTCCGCAGCACTAACTTTGAAGCACTTCAATGCTCTAATCGCCCCGTCAGTCCTACAGAAGAATCGCTTTAGCCCATGGATATCAAACAGCTCTGGCTCAACGTCCAAGACTTATGGGGTGCCCTCGATCAGCACCCACTGCTGCATTCAAGCCTCGCGCTGGTGGTGTTGCTGGTGGTGGCCCTGCTGCTCGGACGGGTGGCACGTTACCTCATCCTCCACGCCGTCAAACTGCTGGGTCGGCAACCGTCCCTGCACTGGCTCAATGACCTGCGGCACAACAAGGTCTTCCATCGTCTGGCGCAGATGACGCCGTCCCTGGTCATTCAGTTCGGCCTATACCTGGTGCCGGAGCTGAGCAAGACCAGTACCGTGTTCATCAGCAACGTCGCCCTGGCATTCACCATTCTGTTCCAGGTCCTGGCCCTGAGCGCCCTGCTCAATGCCCTGCTGGATATCTACGCTCGCACGGAACACGCTCGCACCCGCTCCATCAAGGGCTATGTGCAGTTGGCGAAAATGGTGCTGTTCGTGTTTGGCGCCATCATCATCGTCGCCACCCTGATTGACCGCTCGCCGCTGTTGCTGCTCTCAGGCTTGGGCGCCATGTCGGCCGTGATTCTGTTGGTCTACAAGGACACCCTGCTGTCATTCGTCGCCAGTGTGCAACTGACCAGCAACGACATGCTGCGGGTCGGTGACTGGATCGAAATGCCTCAGGTCGGTGCCGACGGCGACGTGGTGGACATCACGTTGCACACGGTCAAGGTGCAAAACTTCGACAAGACCATCGTCTCTATCCCCACCTGGCGGCTAATGTCCGAGTCGTTCAAGAACTGGCGCGGCATGCAGGCCTCGGGTGGGCGGCGGATCAAGCGCAGCCTGTTTATCGACGCCAGTGGCATAAGGTTCCTGCGGGACGATGAAGAGGTGCGCATGACTCAGGTGCACCTGCTGACCGATTACATCGGCCGCAAGCAGGCGGAATTGAAAGCCTGGAACGAAGCCCAGGGCCACAGCGCGCAGTTGACCACCAACCGTCGACGGATGACCAACCTGGGCACCTTTCGTGCCTACGCATTGGCCTATTTGAAAAGCCATCCGGACATCCAGCCGAACATGACCTGCATGGTCCGCCAGATGCAGACCACCGCCCAAGGCGTGCCGCTGGAAATCTACTGCTTCACGCGAACCACGGCGTGGGCCGATTACGAGCGGATCCAGGGCGATATCTTCGACTATTTGCTGGCGGTGCTGCCGGAGTTTGGCCTGAGCTTGTACCAACAGCCCAGCGGCAATGACTTGCGGGCCAGCCTGTTTCCGGTGAAACAGAACGCCAGGGCCGTGGAAGCCCTGGAAAACTGATATCGATTGCTGCGAGGGGTGCTACGAGCGCTGGAACTGCGGATCGCCCGTCAGTTGGAACAGCAACTGAGCCCCCTCACTTTAGAACACCCGTAAGACTGATCAGGCCGCCGACTTTACGCCAGGCCCGGACTTTATACCCAACCGGCTGATCCACACCGCTCCCAGAATCACCATCCCACCAAGGAACAACCGCCCTAAAGGTTCATGCTGATTCCAGATCAACAGGTTAAGCAGCAAGCCCACCGGCACATGCAGGTTGTTCATCACCGCCAGGGTGCCGCCGTTGACCAGGCAAGCGCCTTTGTTCCACCAGTACAACCCCAAGGCTGTGCTGACCAGGCCGAGGAACACCAGCACACCCCATTGCAACGGCGCTTCAGGCAAGAAGTTGGCCTTGCCGAACAGCAGGAACGCCGGTAATGCCACCGCCAACGCCCCCAGGTAGAAGTAACCAAAACGCCGATAGTGCGGCAGATCGCTGGGGTGACGGGCCACCAGGTGCTTGTACATCACCTGCCCGGCGGCATAGGTGAAGTTGGCCAATTGCAGCAGCAGGAAGCCCATGAAGAAGTTCGGCGTGATCTGGTCGAAGCGAATCACTGCCGCTCCCGCCACCGCCACCAAGGCCGCAATCAGCGCCCAAGGGTTAAAGCGCCGATTCAAGGCGTCTTCGATCAGGGTCACATGCAGTGGGGTCAGGATGGTGAACAGCAACACTTCCGGCACCGTCAGCACGCGAAAGCTCAAGTACAGGCAGACATACGTCACGCCAAACTGCAGGGCGCCGATCAATAACATACCGCGCATGAACGCGGGCTCCACGGAGCGCCAGCGGGTCAACGGGATAAATACCAGGCCGGCCAGCAGCACGCGCACCAATACCGCGAAGTAACTGTCGACGTGACCCGCCAGATACTCGCCGATCAAGCTGAAGGAAAATGCCTGGATCAGGGTGACAATCAGTAGGTAGCCCATGTTCGCCTCATATCGAATGGGCGGGACCTTAGCGGTTTTCGAACACTTGCGAAACTCAAGGCAAAAAAAACCCGATCTCGCTAAAGCGTCAATCGGGCAGGAGCACTCAGGAGCAACAAGTGCAAAGGGAGGTTCGATACGCGTACTTGAAGGGTTGCGTGGCCATATATAAACAGCGGGCGATTATCTGGAGATTAACAATCAGGCCACCTGGGCCAGCAGTGCCTTGGCCTGGTTCAGGCCCTTCTCCTGGAAGTCACCACCCATGTTCACTCCTTCGGCATGAATGAAGGTGACATCGTGGATGCCGACAAAGCCCATGACCTGGCGCAGGTAAGGTTCCTGATGGTCACTGACGCCGCCGGCATGAATGCCACCGCGTGCGGTCAGGACAAAGGCGCGCTTGCCATTGAGCAGACCCTGGGGACCGGTGGCGGTGTACTTAAAGGTCACACCCGCCCGCAGCACATGGTCGAGCCAGGCCTTGAGCGTGCTGGGAATAGCGAAGTTGTACATCGGCGCGGCCATCACCAGCACGTCGGCCGCCAGCAGCTCATCGGTCAATTCATTGGAGCGGTCCAGTGAGGCCTGTTCAATATCGTTGCGTTGTTCGGCCGGCTTCATCCAGCCACCCAGCAGGTTAGCGTCCAGATGCGGCACCGGGTTGATGGCCAGGTCACGCACAGTGATCTGATCGGCTGGATGGGCGACCTGCCACTGGCTGATGAACTGTTGGGTCAGTTGACGGGAGATTGAATCCTGCTGACGGGCGCTGCTTTCAATAATCAGAACACGGGACATGGCTATGTAGGCTCCATCGGTAAATGCTGTAAGTCGATGGAGTGAAGGTTAAACAGAGCCCATTCGATAAAAAAGCGTAAAAAACTGCTATAACCCATCTATAAATTTGTTTATAAGCGGAGTATTGCTGTCGGCGTGCTCCGCTTATGCGTTATTTCGGTGCGCAGGTCAGGGCGATGCGCATCTTGATAATGTCGCGGGTGAACTTGGCCGTGGTGTTGGTGCTCTTCCCCGCCGGAACCGTGACCTGGCGAGTGCGAGGGGATTCCGGGCCGTTGGTGAAGACTACCTTGCACACCGCGTCGTTAGTGCCGTAGTTGTTTAGCTGGATCGAACTGATATCGCTGTCAACATCAGATGCCATGTAATCGACACTGACGCCATCGGTCTTTTTTGTCACGTCGATGGGATAGGCAAATGCACTCAGCGGCAGCAGCGTCAGCAGTACACAACAGAATTTTCTCATTCGGCAGTCTCCAGTAAGGACTGTCAGCTTAGGACAAGAGGAGCTCATCTTGAAAGCGCCCCGCGTTACCCTTGATCAATGGCGCACGCTGCAGGCCGTAGTCGACCATGGTGGTTTTGCCCAGGCGGCCGAAGTGCTGCACCGTTCACAATCCTCGGTGAGTTACACCGTGGCCCGCATGCAGGACCAATTGGGCGTGCCATTGCTGCGCATCGACGGGCGCAAGGCCGTGCTGACCGAAGCCGGCGAAGTGCTGCTGCGTCGCTCCCGGCAACTGGTGAAAAATGCCAGCCAGTTGGAAGACCTGGCTCACCACATGGAACAGGGTTGGGAAGCCGAAGTGCGCCTGGTGGTCGACGCCGCCTACCCCAGCGCCCGACTGGTGCGCGCCCTGACCGCCTTTATGCCGCAAAGCCGTGGTTGCCGCGTACGCCTGCGCGAAGAAGTGCTGTCCGGCGTCGAGGAGCTGCTGCTAGACGGCATGGCCGACCTGGCCATCAGCAGCTTCATCATTCCTGGCTACCTGGGCACCGAAATGAGCGACGTGGAATTTATCGCCGTAGCCCATCCAGAGCACTCATTGCATCGACTGAACCGCGAATTGAGTTTCCACGACCTGGAAAGCCAGATGCAGGTGGTGATCCGCGATTCCGGCCGCCAGCAGCCGCGAGACGTCGGCTGGCTTGGCGCCGAACAGCGCTGGACCGTCGGCAGCCTGCCCACCGCCGCCACCTTCGTCAGCAGCGGCCTGGGCTTTGCCTGGCTGCCCAGGCACATGATCGAACGTGAACTCAAGGAAGGCCTGCTCAAGCAGCTCCCCTTGGAGAAAGGCGCCAGCCGCAACCCGGCGTTTTACCTGTATTCAAACAAGGACAAACCCTTGGGCCCCGCCACGCAGATTCTCGTCGAGCTGCTACGTACCTTTGACACCGCACCGCTGGACGCACCTTTTGCCGCACCGCAGCAAGCCTGAACAGGAGTTCATCAATGGCCTATTTCGAACATGAAGGTTGCACCCTGCATTACGAGGAATATGGCCACGGCACACCGCTGATCCTGATCCACGGCCTGGGCTCCAGTTGCCTGGATTGGGAGTTGCAGGTGCCGGTGTTGGCACAACATTACCGGTTGGTCGTCGTGGACACACGCGGTCACGGCCGCTCCGACAAACCCCGGGAGCGCTACAGCATCCCGGGGTTTACCGCCGACCTTGTAGCGCTGATCGAGCATTTGCATCTGCCCTCTGCCCACGTGGTGGGCCTGTCCATGGGCGGCATGATCGCCTTTCAATTGGCCGTGGATGAACCCCAGTTAGTCAAGAGCCTGTGCGTCGTCAACAGCGCGCCTCAGGTCAAGGTCCGCACCGCCAGCGATTATTGGCAGTGGGCCAAACGCTGGAGCCTGGCGCGAGTCCTGAGCTTGAACACCATCGGCAAAGCCTTGGGCACGATGCTTTTTCCCAAACCTGAGCAGGCCGAACTGCGGCGCAAGATGACCGAACGCTGGGCAAAAAACGACAAACGTGCTTACCTCGCCAGCTTCGATGCGATTGTTGGTTGGGGTGTACAGGAACGACTTTCCAGGATCACCTGTCCAACCCTGGTCGTCAGCGCCGACCACGACTACACCCCGGTGGCGCAGAAAGAAATCTATGTAAAACTGCTGCCTGATGCACGGCTGGTGGTGATCAACGATTCCCGCCATGCCACGCCCTTGGATCAACCCGAGGTCTTCAATACCACCTTGCTCGATTTTCTGAATACCGTCGAAACCACTACCCAGGATCACTGACCCATGCTGAAAAAAATCGCATTCTTTGCAGGCTCCGTTCTGTTTGCTGCCAACCTGATGGCCGCTGAACCTGCCAAGGCGCCCCACGTATTGATCACCACCACCAATGGCGAGATCGAAATCGAACTGGACCCGGTCAAGGCTCCGATCAGCACCAAGAACTTCCTGGCCTATGTCGACAAGGGTTTCTACACCAACACCATTTTCCACCGTGTGATCCCGGGCTTTATGGTCCAGGGTGGCGGGTTCACTGCGCAGATGTCGCAAAAACCCACCGAAGCACCGATCAAGAACGAAGCCAGCAACGGCCTGCATAATGTACGTGGCACCTTGTCCATGGCCCGTACCAACGACCCGAACTCGGCCACCAGCCAATTCTTCATCAACGTCGCGGACAATGCGTTCCTTGATCCAGGCCGCGATGCCGGCTACGCAGTCTTCGCCAAAGTCGTCAAAGGCATGGACGTGGTCGACGTCATCGTCAACTCGCAAACCACCACCAAACAGGGCATGCAAAACGTGCCAATCGATCCTGTCCTGATCAAGTCGGCCAAACGCATCGACTGAGGTCTACAGGGAGTTTCGCGCGGTACCCACAAGGCACCGCGCGTATTTGAACAGGAGAGCCCGCCCGGCGGGCGTCAGACCTAATGCTCTATCGTCGTTTTGAACAACTGATCGATATTTTCCGCGACGCCCCTACCGCGTCTCCTCCCGATAAAGTCCTGCCGTTCTACCTCTATTACCTGCGTCAGGTGTGGCCATGCTTTGCCGCGCTGCTGGTGGTGGGCCTGATCGGCGCACTGATCGAAGTGGCGCTGTTCAGCTACCTGAGCCGCATCATTGACTTGGCCCAAGGCACGCCGCCACCCGACTTCTTCCAGATTCACGCTACCGAGCTGATCTGGATGGCGGTGGTCGCCTTGCTGCTGCGTCCGATCTTCGGCGCACTGCACGACTTGCTGGTACACCAGACCATCAGTCCCAGCATGACCAGCCTGATCCGCTGGCAGAACCATAGCTATGTGCTCAAGCAGAGTCTGAACTTCTTCCAGAACGATTTTGCCGGGCGTATTGCCCAGCGCATCATGCAAACCGGCAACTCCCTGCGGGACTCGGCGGTAGCGGCGGTGGATGCCATCTGGCACGTGGCGATCTACGCCATCAGCTCTCTGGTGCTGTTCGCCGAGGCTGACTGGCACCTGATGATCCCGCTGGTCACCTGGATCGTCTGCTACAGCCTGGCTTTGCGTTACTTCGTCCCACGGGTCAAGGAACGCTCGGTAATCTCCTCCGAAGCACGCTCCAAACTGATGGGACGGATCGTCGACGGCTACACCAACATCACCACCTTGAAGCTGTTCGCTCACACCCATTTCGAGCAGAACTACGCCAAGGAAGCCATCGTCGAGCAGACCGAGAAAACCCAACTGGCCAGCCGTGTCGTCACCAGCATGGACGTAGTGATCACCACCATGAATGGCCTGCTGATCGTCACCACCACGGGCCTGGCCCTGTGGCTGTGGACCCAATCGATGATCTCCGTCGGCGCCATCGCCCTGGCTACCGGCCTGGTGATCCGGATCGTCAACATGTCCGGCTGGATCATGTGGGTGGTCAATGGCATCTTCGAGAACATCGGCATGGTCCAGGATGGCCTGAAAACCATCGCCCAGCCGGTCGCGGTCAGCGACGTGGAAAATGCCCCACCCCTGAGCGTGCCCCACGGAGAAGTGCGTTTTGAGCAGATGGATTTTCACTACGGCAAGAAAAGCGGAATCATCGGCGGCCTGAACCTGGAGATCAAAGCCGGGCAAAAAATCGGCCTGATCGGCCCGTCCGGTGCAGGCAAGTCCACCTTGGTCAATCTGCTGCTGCGCCTGTATGACCTGCAAGGCGGTCGCATCCTGATCGACGGCCAGAACATCGCCGAAGTCGCCCAGGAAAGCTTGCGCGAGCGCATCGGCATGATCACCCAGGATACCTCGCTGCTGCACCGCTCGATCCGCGACAACCTGCTGTACGGCAAGCCCGACGCCACCGACGAAGAGCTCTGGGCCGCCGTCCACAAGGCTCGCGCCGACGAGTTCATCCCGCTGCTGTCGGACTCCGAAGGCCGCACCGGCCTGGATGCCCACGTCGGCGAACGTGGCGTGAAACTCTCCGGCGGCCAGCGCCAGCGGATTGCGATTGCCCGGGTACTGCTCAAGGATGCGCCGATCCTGATCATGGACGAAGCCACCTCGGCCCTCGACTCGGAAGTGGAAGCAGCGATCCAGGAAAGCCTGGAAACCCTGATGCAAGGCAAGACCGTAATCGCCATCGCCCACCGGCTCTCGACCATTGCCCGGATGGACCGGTTGGTGGTGCTGGAGAAGGGGCAGATCGCCGAAAGTGGCAGCCATGCCGAGCTGCTGGCTCATCGCGGGTTGTATGCGCGGTTGTGGCAGCACCAGACGGGAGGTTTTGTAGGAATCGACTGACGCCCACTGTCTCAAAATCCGAACAATTCTGACAGTTTTTCTCTATCAAACTGGTCATACGCCATAATCCTGCTGTACTGCAATCAGGATTCAGGAGGATCCTGACATAAGCGGCAAGGAAGCTTCACCGACCAGTTAATCAGATAGAGCAATCTATTAAGGACGTGTTCATGTCTTCTCTGTTCAAACGTTCCGTTACGGAAGGATTAGGTACGTTTTGGCTGGTGTTGGGCGGCTGCGGGAGTGCGGTATTGGCCGCATCGTTCCCCAACGTCGGGATCGGTCTGCTTGGTGTGGCCCTGGCATTCGGGCTCACCGTGCTGACCATGGCCTATGCCATCGGGCATATCAGCGGGTGTCACCTCAACCCGGCAGTATCCGTGGGGCTGGTAGTGGGCGGGAGGTTTCCGGCCAAGGAGTTACCGGCGTACATCGTATCTCAGGTTATCGGCGCCATCGTCGCGGCTGCTCTGTTGTACTTCATTGCCAGCGGCAAACCTGGTTTTGAACTGGCCGGCGGCCTGGCTTCCAATGGCTATGGCGAGCATTCACCGGGTGGTTACTCGATGGCTGCGGGCTTTGTCACTGAGCTGGTGATGACGGCGATGTTTGTGCTGATCATCCTCGGCGCCACCGACCGTCGTGCCCCAGCTGGCTTGGCGCCGATTGCCATTGGCCTGGGGTTGACGCTGATCCACCTGATCTCGATCCCCGTCACCAACACTTCGGTCAACCCGGCGCGCAGTACTGGCCCGGCGCTGATTGTCGGCGGCTTGGCACTCCAGCAGTTGTGGATGTTCTGGGTCGCGCCGATCCTCGGTGCAGTGGTCGGCGGTGTGGTCTATCGCTGGTTGGGCAAAGAAGAGAAAGCCTGAGCCAAACGGGTTCAGCCCTGCCGATAAGGCAGGGCTGTTCTCGCCTCCTCGGCATACGCCAGGATCCCAACCCGCTCCCGTTCCAGAAAGTCCGCCACTGCCGTCTTCAAACCGGGATGGCGCAGGTAGTGCCAGGAATGGGTGATGACCGGCTCGAACCCACGAATCAGTTTGTGCTCGCCCTGGGCACCAGCGTCGAAACGCTGCAAACCGTGGGCAATCGCGTAATCCATTCCTTGATAGAAGCATGTCTCGAAATGCAGGCGGTCGAACTCCGCCAGGCAGCCCCAGTAACGACCATAAAAACTGCCGCCGCCGATCAAGCTGAAGGCCATCGCTACAGGCCGTGACCCTTGTTTGGCCAGCACCACGCGAATCGCTTCAGGCATGCGTTCGGCCAACAGGCTGAAAAAGGCTCGGGTCAGGTACGGCGACTGCCGGCGCACGGCATAAGTATTGGCGTAGCAGGCATAGACAAAATCCCACTGCGCCTCACTCAGCTCATGGCCTTGCAACCACTCGAACTCGATGCCCTGCCCCGCCACCTGTTCACGCTCCTTGCGCATCTGTTTGCGCTTGCGCGAACTCAAGGCGTCGAGAAAGTCCTGGAAGTCTCGATAGCCACGGTTCTGCCAATGAAACTGGCAACCCAGTCGTTGCAACCAACCGGGCTGCCCGGCCAGGGCGCTGTCGGCCAACTCATCGGTGAAGTTGATATGGGCACTGGAAAGACCTTCGATTTCCAGGTAGCCAGGCAGGCTTTTGAGCAGCTCAAAACCGTCCTCGACACTGGCCACCAGCAGGCGCGGCCCACTCACCGGGCTGAAAGGAACGGCCGTCAGGAGTTTGGGGTAGTAGTCGATACCGGCACGCTCGCAGGCATCGGCCCAACCATGGTCAAAGACGTATTCGCCATAGGAATGCCACTTGCGATAGCTCGGCAGAGCGGCAATCAGGCGCCCCTCTTCATAATGCAGCAGGTGTTCGGGCTGCCAGCCGGACGGCGGACCGAGGCTGGCGCTGTCCTCCAAGGCACTGAGGAAGGCATGGCGCAAAAAAGGCTGGTCGATGGGGACCAGTGCATTCCACTCTTCGGGGGTAATCTCGGACAGGCTATTCAAACGTTGTAACGGCATCCCATTCCCCGACGGTCATGGCTTTTGTGGGAGCGAGGGGGACGCCAAGTCCTGGCTCGCGATGGTCGTTAATAATAACGTGACCATTCTGACAGAACACGGCGACCTTCGGGTTCTTCGCGAGCAAGCTCGGTCATAAAGAGAGGCAAGGCGTTTTCAAAGGCATAGAGCTGGAGGTGGGCTTTACGTCTATCGTCCTCTCACATCTCGCACACGGCTGCGTATACGTTGTAGCGCTCCGTCCAAGTGTCGAGCTTTGAAAGTATGCGTTCTCTTACCCCTCTAAGCCGCCTATGACTTATCATCTTTTTTGACTGCGGCCTCGATGTATTTATCAGAAAAAAAATGCCTTGCGACTTTTATCTCCGGGCGATACATACCATTAACAAGTTTATTTATTTGATTCTCCCCTGCGCTTTCAAGAAGGCGCCGTCCTGATTCTGGTGGAAGCTTACGCAGATCACGAATAATAGACAGCCCGATGCCCGCCTTCATATCTCCACCGGAAAAAACAGTTTCAAAAGGCTGCAATGTACGCTTGGATAAAACACTGTACTCCTCGGCACTAAGTCCTTCGATGTGACGATCCAAATTAGGTGTTTTAGCAAAACGCATCTCGACCAAACTTAGCCAAGCTGCGTCCTTAAATACAGGCTCATCAAAATCGAAACGAAAGGTTGTACCACCAAAACGGCTGCTTGGCTTTTTCGGCTCGACGCCTGCTTCCAGCGCAAAAAATACAAAATCATCATTCCCCAGCAATTTTATATCTTCTTGCGGTGAGTTTTCCGCATTAAAGATAATATTACGATCAATCAATTTCTGGCGAGAGAACAGAGCAACGCTATCATCTTCCCGCTTTACAGGTGCCGCAGTACTATGAGTTGCAAATAATGGCACTTCAAAAAACCTTTCTAGAAACCCCTTTTCCTCAGTCGTTAAGCTGCCTAATTCTTTACGCAGGCTTTGAAGATTACTTTTTGAAAGGCTATCAATATGGTTCTTTTCCGCCTGCGCAGGAACATCTTTCCAGAGCGTCCCATTATGGATCATTTTTGTATGGGATTTCCCACTTACAAAACCACGCAGCGCTTTAACTACTTGGCGAGAAGCCACATCTTTTTCCACCGCGGAATTGCTACTAAAAGAATCATTCCGAGATACTCCATAAAGGTCGTTGGCTTCACCCAGGACTACCTTACGAGTGATGCCATTATTCTCTGTAACTTCGGCAGCCCTCTCGCCAATGGAGTCTAAAGAGGTACTGGAAATATGAGCCGGACTTATACTAGGCATTGTGATAACTCGCGAGTCCATGGGAAAGCTTATGTGATGGATATAGTGATTTAGAAACTACCGGTGGATAGCTCATGGAAAACCTTCGAGAGCAATCCATTACCCAATCAATCAATCCACTTAATTCCTCACTTAATAATTGAACCGATACATCTTCATCCAAAACATGACTCATCGCCACCATCGCACCCGACGCTGAGTTAAGTCCAACAACTGCTGTATCTTTATGCAAGAAATCAAACTGAGTCTCGAATAGAAAATTGCGCCAGGACTCCACCTCCGCACTATTCATAGACGGCCCTGATAGTTCACAAAGAATAGTAATACCTCCCCGGGCGCGATTATCATAAACTGCAAATTTCAGACCCTCGACCCTCAACTGGCACATACGATAACGATCAAACGTTAAATCTGACAAACCGAGTTTAAGCCCAAACCTTTGCAAAAAATCGTCATGTTTTTTCATGCTTGATCGCTCCTACCTAGCCGATCAAGCAATAGGCCATAAACAATGAGATACCTGTACCTAGAAGCTTCCAAAACAGTAAGCATAATATTAACTCCGAAATTTATTAAAATTCATATCAGAGCATCCATGCGAAACCTCTGACAATGGAAGCCTACAGCCGTTCTGTGCCACCGAGCGAAAAACGCAACTCAACCGTTACTGAAAAATTCAATAAAATACAACTGGAACCAAAAACACCAACCTAACCACAAACAAACCTTAAAATATTATCCCGCCAAGACTTACATCCGATAAGGCCTAATAGAAAACTATAGTTCCATGAATATTTTCAGGCATGAAAAGACATCCAAAAATACGTTAAAAGCAATCACTGAACGTGATCAATCCCAACCAGGGTATACCTGCCACTTTGGATAATCGGTCATGGATTGATGTGAAGCAGCAGCCCTTGGTGTTTGAGCGGCGACACCAGACCGCCAAGTGCAATGTTTGGCGCACCCAAAAAAAACCCCGCCAAACGGCGGGGCAAAAAACGAGGAGCGCTTTAACGGATGAAGGAAGAGCGCTTTGTGGCTGTGTCGCAGATTACTTAAAACACGTACTGCACGCGCGCTACAAAGTTGTCACCACTGTCATCGCCATTGGCGTTCTTGATCTTGTCAGTGCTGACTTTGACGTAGTTGGCCGAGATCTTGACGGACTCGTTGGCGTACCAGTTGACCCCGATGGTGTTCAGGTTGGCCTTGGCGTCGCCGGTTTCACGGGTAGCGCTGTTGCGAACGACGTTCTTGTCGTCAACGCTGATGTTGTCGTAGCGATAGAACACTTCCCACGCCCCGTACTGCTTGTTCTCGGGCTTGATGGTGTCGAACTTGGCGCCGTCGAGTTTGTAGACACGGGCTTCGCCGGTCAGGGTGTAAGCCACTTGGCCGTAGAAACCGGTGGCTTTCACATCCTGGTAGGCGCTGCTGTCAGCCTTCATCTTGCGGTTCAGGTATTCGGCCTGCAGGGACAAGGGACCTGTGGCGAAAGCGAATTCGCCGCCGAACACAGTGTCGGTGTCATAGGCATCGGTGCTGGTCAGGTTGCCAGAATCCAGGCCCACGCCGCCGCCGAAGGTGGCACGGTTACCATTAGAGCCGGCGTCGTTGCCACCCGCAGTCGATACGCCACGAGCGCCGAGGCGCGGACGGATGCGAGAGTCGAAAGCAGTGTCTTTCAGGTCACGTACTGCAACATCCAGACCTACGTGCAAGACGTTGCCGGTTTCATGCATCGGCGCGAACACGGCACGGCCGTTGAATTGCTTCACGCCCTTGCCGTCCTCGTCGTTGATGTCTTTGGAGGCAACGCTGGCGGACAAGTAAGCCATGTCGGCCACTACCGAGCTGATCTGGATGCCCATGCCGTTTTCATGGGAGTTGATCCAGTCGGCCAATTCGTAGGCCGAGTTACGCTCGATGCCCGTGACCCACTTGGAACTGGTGGCTTTTTCCAGGCCGAAGTCCGCATCGAAACGGCCGACACGGATGGCGACCGGCTTGAAGCCCACATAAGACATAGACGCTTCGTCGAAGTAGCCGTCGTCGGAGCTGCCGGAGTTGTGGGAGAAATCGTAGCTGATCTGGTATTTGAAATCCTTGTACAGAGTGCCACCCAGTTCCAGGTAGGCGCGACGGAAGTAAGTGGCGTCGGCCGAGTCACCGTTCTTGGTGTAGAAACCATCAAACGTGCCGTAATCGGCTTGCAGACGACCACCCAGTTTGAAGCTGAAGTTCTGGTCGGTAGTAGCAACCTCAAGGCCGCCCTTGGTTTTGACTACGATATCGGCGCCGTCAGTAGTGACAGTACCAGCGAAAGCCTGGGCGGTAACAGCCAGGGCCAGGGCGCTGGCCGCAAAACCGGCGAAGTGCTTACGGATCATCGAAGAATTCCCCTAATTGATGGTCTTGTGCATTGGCAAAACACGCGGGTCATGCCCGCTGGTGTTGGGTGGGGATCTTGGCGAGGAGATATTTCAGACGGGTTGCTGCAACATAAAGATTTTGTTACATGGGAACTTTTTTATAGCGACTGGAAATAAGCGAAAAGCCACGCCCCGTAAGGCTCTCATGGTAAAAGGTGCTAAAAATGGCAGATGAAACAAGATGTAAAAAACCTGACAAAAATGAAATGTTTTTTAAGAAAATGATTTTCAGAGCAAAAAAAACCCGCGTCCGGAGCCGGCGCGGGTTGGGGTGTTGCTGTAAAAATTGCCAGGTTATGACGGGTCGCGGGAGCGCTCGGCGGCCAAGCGTTCAGCCAACTCGTCGACACCCGGCACAGGTGGCTCGGGCATGACCCGCAAGGTGGCTTGCATCAGGCGCATCTGGCGGATAAAGCGCCGGCAATTAGGACAGAACATCAGGTGATGACGCACCAGCAAGCGTTCGCGAAAGGTCAGTTGCCCATCGAGATAGTCACTGGAACGTGCCACTTGTTCTTTACAGGTCAACATTCGCCGGTTTCCTCAAAATGTTCCACGGTGGCGAAAACTTTAAGCCGTGCCCGATGCAACAGCACACGAACATTGGAGAGCGAGATCTCCAGAAGATTACAAATCTCCTCCAGCTCCAATCCCTGGCGCTCGCGCAACAGCAATACGCTGCTTTGCAATTCAGAAAGACTCAACAGCGTGTGCTCCAGGCATTCGCGCAGTTCATTTTCGGTGAGCAACGCTTCAGGTGTGTCCTGGTGCCAGGCAAACGGTGCGACCAACCAGTGACCATCCTCCGGCACGAAGCGATCATCACCGAGGGTACCGTGAGGCGACGGCAGGTCATCCAGCAGGACTTCCCGGCGATTTTGTTTGTAACGGCCTTTGGCAGCGTTGGCGGTAATCGTCAGTAGCCAGGTCTTGAGGCTGGAACGTCCCTCGAATTTGCCCAGGTTGCGCACCACCGAGAGCCACGCGTCCTGCACCACTTCATCAGCATGACGCTGGCCAACAATGGCGTAGGCGACAGCGCGCATGGCGCTTTGATAGGTGGTGACCAGTTCCTTGTAGGCACGCTGCTCGCCCTTGAGCAGTCGTTCGAGCAGGTGCGAGTCGTCCGCTGCTGCCATTCAGACCTCGGTACAAACACATTTCAAGATAAGCACACAGCCAGTGTGGGGCCGGGCTTACCAGCTCCCACACTGACCGCGTCGCTTCGTTAATCAGCGCTTGCGCAGAATCACGCTACCAATCGAATAGCCCGCGCCAAAAGAGCTGAGTACCGCCACAGCGCCCTTGGGCAAGTCATCCTGGTAGGTGTGAAACGCAATCACGGAACCCGCCGAACTGGTATTGGCGTAAGTATCGAGGATCACCGGCGCTTCTTCCACCGTGGCTTCGCGACCCAGCAGTTTCTTGACGATCAGGTGGTTCATGCTCAGGTTGGCCTGGTGCAGCCAGAAGCGCTTCACGTCATCCACATTCAACTGGTTTTCCGCCAGGTGCTTGCCGATCAACTCGGCGACCATCGGGCAGACATCACGGAAAACTTTGCGGCCTTCCTGCACGAACAGCTTGTCCGGTGCACCAATGCCCTCTTCCGCTGCGCGATTGAGGAAACCGAAGTTATTGCGGATGTTATTGGAGAACGTGGTCAGCAGCTTGGTGCTGACCACATCGAACTGGTGCTTGGACGTGGCCAGGTCGGCCCGCTCGAGGATCACCGCCGTGGCTGCATCACCGAAGATGAAGTGGCTGTCACGGTCGCGAAAATTCAGGTGACCGGTACACACTTCCGGGCTGACCACCAGGATCGCCCGGGCCTGGCCCAGCTGGATGCTGTTGCACGCGTTCTGGATGCCGAAGGTCGCGGAAGAACAAGCCACGTTCATGTCGAAGCCAAAACCCTCGATACCCAAGGCTTCCTGAACTTCGATGGCGATGGCCGGGTAAGCGCGTTGCAGGTTGGAGCAGGCAACGATCACACCGTCGATATCGGCAGCGGTCTTGCCGGCGCGCTGCAAGGCTTGCTCGGCAGCGCCGACCGCCATCTGGCAGAGGACCGACCACTCGTCGTTGGAACGCTCGGGCAGGCGTGGCGCCATACGCTGGGGGTCGAGAATACCGGCCTTGTCCATGACAAAGCGGCTCTTGATGCCCGAAGCCTTTTCGATAAAGGCGGCGCTGGATTCGGTCAGTGCCTGCACCTCACCGCGCTCGATGGCCGCTGCGTTATCCAGGTTGAACTGTTGTACGTAAGCATTGAAAGACTGCACCAGCTCTTCGTTGGAGATGCTGTCGGCCGGGGTGTACAGGCCTGTGCCGCTGATGACGACGTTATGCACGGTCGTTCCTCTAAATCTGTTCAGGCAGATAGTATTGGCACCGTCGTACCAAACCGTAAGTAGTTCTATTCCGCCCCGCGGACATCAAACTGGAAACGCTTTATTCCATCGCGTCGCGGCTGCAACAGCCCTTTTCGACGATCCCGGCATTTATAACAGCGAAGTTTGCCATAAAGCCGGGGGTTTGGCGCCATTTGCAAAGCGTGCCAGGCCCCGGCGTACGGTCAGGCTTCCACCAAGCTCCATTGTTTGCTCAAACGCTTGTCGGAAATCGGCACTTTGGTCCCCAACTGCTGGGCAAACAGCGATACCCGGTACTCTTCCAGCCACCAGCGGTATAACTCTAGCTGAGGGTCGCGCTTGCCTTCCTGGGCATGTTTGTTCAGGCGCGCCTGATACTGGCTCCACAGTCCGCCAAACTCGGTACTCCAGACACGATCCTTCTGCACCTGGCTCGGCAGTTTCTCCAGGCGCAACTCGATAGCCTTGAGAAAGCGCGGCAACTCCTTGAACCACTGGGCTGGGGTTTCCCGCACGAAGCCCGGGTACACCAGGTTGCTCAGTTGCTGCTTGATATCATTGAGCGCCACGGCCTGGGCCAGGTCAATCTTGCCTTTGAAGCGTTTTTGCAGGCCGTGCCACAGCTTCAGTACCTCAAGGGTCAAGCGTGCCAGACGTTCGGCATGTTCGGTCCAACTGCCGCGCTTGCGCTCGGCCAAGGCGGCCAGGCCGGCCCCATCCCGAGGCAGAGTGGCCTCCCCTTCCAGCACGCAGCTGTCGAGGCTGGCCAGCAAAATGTCTTCCACCAAGGCATCGATGCGCCCCAGTTCGCGGTACATCAGCCCCAGCTCAGTCAAACCGGGTAATTTACCCCGCAGGAATTTTGCCGGCTCCGCCAATTGCTGCATCAACAAACGCTGCAAGGCTCGACGGTGCTGGAACTCGGCTTCAGCGGCGGTGGAGAAACGTCCTTCCTTGACCGTGCCACTCTCCTCCACCAACGCCGGATAGACCGTCATCGACAGCCCGGCGATCTTCTGCTGGGTCTTCTCGGCCACTGCCGCGAACACCTTGGCTTCCACCGGCTGTTGGCTTTTCGCCGTTTGTGGCACGGCTAAGGCCGCCTGGCTGGCTTCGGCGAAGCGCGCCGTCAGTTCAGCCAGGTCGCGCCCTTCACCGAGGAACTTGCCTTGGCCGTCGACCACTTCCAGGTTTATCTTCAGGTGGTTTTCCACCTGCTGAGCAGATTCAGCCCAGGCTTCGTCGCTGACCCGCGCGCCCGTCATGCGCAACAATTCACGTCCCAGGGCCTGCGGGAGCGAGCCCTGGGCAAACTCGATCCGTTGCAGCGCCGCCTTGACGAAATCCGGCACCGGCACAAAATTCTTGCGCAGGGCCTTGGGCAAGTTGCGCACCAGGGCGATGCACTTGGCCTCGATCACCCCCGGTACCAACCATTCCAGGCGCTCGGCCGGCAGTGCCGGCAACAGCGGCGCCGGCACGCGCAAGGTCACGCCGTCACGGGGATGGTTGGGCTCGAAGTGATAGCTCAAGGCCAAGGCCAGGTCACCCAGGTGCAAGGTGTCCGGGTAATGCGCGGCGGTGACTTCACTGGCTTCGCGGGCCAGCACGTCTTCCTCACGCATGATCAGCAGTTGCGGGTCTTTCTGGCTGTTGACCTTGTACCAGCTGTCGAAAGTGGCGGTCTGGTGGATCTCCGCCGGCAAGCGCGCGTCGTAGAAGGCAAACAGGGTTTCTTCGTCCGCCAGGATGTCACGACGGCGGGCCTTGGCTTCCAGTTCGTCGAGCTGTTCCAGCAGTTGCTGATTGGCCGTCAGGCACTTGGCCCGCGACTGAATCTCGCCCCTCACCAGCCCTTCGCGGATGAACAGTTCGCGGGAGGTCACCGGATCAATCGGCCCGTAATGCACAGGCCGACGACCGACCACGATCAGCCCGAACAGGGTGATCTGCTCAAAGGCCACGACTTGTCCGCGCTTCTTCTCCCAGTGGGGTTCGAAGTGGTTTTTCTTGATCAGGTGCCCGGCCAGCGGCTCGATCCAGTCCGCGTCGATCTTGGCCACCATCCGTGCATAGAGCTTGGTGGTTTCCACCAGCTCGGCGGTCATCAACCACTGCGGACGCTTCTTGCCGATGCCCGAGGAAGGGTGAATCCAGAAGCGTCGCTGGCGGGCGCCGAGGTAGTCACCGTCTTCAGTTTTCTGGCCAATCTGGCTCAGCAAGCCCGAAAGCACCGCCTTGTGCAGCTTCGGAAAGTCCGCCGGCTCTTTATTCAGCGTCAACTGCATATCACGGCAGATCAAGCTCAACTGACGATGGGAGTCACGCCACTCACGCAAACGCAAGTAGTTGAGGAAGTTCTTGCGGCACCAGTTGCGCAGCGGGCTGGCGGTCAGTTCCTGGCGCTGCTCTTCAAATCCGCGCCACAGATTGACCAGCCCGGCGAAATCCGAATCGGGGTCTTTCCATTGTGCATGGGCCTGGTCGGCGGCTTGCTGACGCTCCGGCGGACGCTCGCGCGGGTCCTGGATCGACATGGCACTGGCGACGATCAACACTTCCTGCAAACTGCCTAGCTTGGCCGCTTCCAGCAGCATGCGGCCCATGCGCGGGTCCACCGGCAAACGCGCCAACTGCCGGCCCATCGGGGTCAACTGGCTGTTGCGATCCACCGCCGACAACTCTTGCAGCAGGTTGAAACCGTCGCTGATGGCCTTGCCATCCGGGGGTTCGATAAACGGGAAGTCGGTGATTTCACCCAGTCGCAGGTGCAGCATCTGCAGGATCACTGCTGCCAGGTTGGTGCGCAGGATTTCCGGATCAGTAAATTCCGGCCGTCCAACAAAGTCTTCTTCGCTAAACAGGCGCACGCAAATGCCCGGCTCGACCCGTCCGCAACGGCCTTTACGCTGGTTGGCACTGGCCTGGGAAATCGCCTCGATCGGCAGGCGCTGGACCTTGGCGCGGTAGCTGTAGCGACTGATGCGGGCGGTGCCGCTGTCGATCACATAGCGAATGCCCGGCACCGTCAGCGAGGTTTCGGCGACGTTGGTCGCCAACACCACGCGGCGGCCCGGGTGGGACTGGAAGATCCGCTGCTGCTCGGCCGGTGACAGCCGTGCGTACAACGGCAGGATTTCCGTGTGCTTGAGCTGGGCCTTGCGCAGCATATCGGCGGCGTCACGAATCTCTCGCTCGCCCGGCAGGAACACCAGCACATCGCCGGGGCTCTTGTGCTCGCTGCGTTCAAACGCGGCGATTTCGTCGAGGGTGGCCAGGATCGCCTGGTCCACGGTCAAGTCGTCCTCGACGCGGTTGCCCTCCTCGTCCTGCTCCAGAGTCAGCGGGCGGTACCAGGTTTCCACCGGGAACGTACGCCCGGACACCTCGACGATCGGCGCATCATCGAAGTGCTTGGAGAAGCGCTCCAAGTCGATGGTGGCCGAGGTGATGATGACTTTCAGGTCCGGACGACGTGGCAACAGGGTTTTCAGGTAACCCAGCAGGAAGTCGATGTTCAGGCTGCGCTCGTGGGCTTCGTCGACAATGATCGTGTCGTAGCGTTCGAGGTAACGGTCGTTCTGGGTTTCCGCCAGCAGGATGCCGTCAGTCATCAGCTTGATCAGGGTGTTGGAATCGCTCTGGTCCTCAAACCGCACCTGATAGCCCACCAACGACCCAAGCGGCGTAGCCAACTCCTCGGCGACCCGGCTCGCCACGCTGCGCGCAGCAATCCGCCGCGGCTGGGTGTGGCCGATCAAACCGTATTGGCCGCGACCGATCTCCAGGCAGATTTTCGGCAACTGGGTGGTTTTGCCCGAGCCGGTTTCGCCGGCAATGATCAGCACCTGATGCTTGAGCAGTGCTTCCTTGATTTCGTCACGCTTGGCGGCAATCGGCAGGCTGTCGTCATAACGAATCACGGACAGGCTGGCACGCCGCGCCGTCACCTGGGCACAGGAGGCCTGCATCTTCGTCACCCACTGCGCAAGTTTCTCCTCATCGGGCTTCTTGCGCAGCTCAAGCAGCTGCCGACGCAACCGGTGGCGGTCGGCGAGCATGGCGTGATCGAGGTTTTTCAGCAGTTGGTCGATAGCGGGCGCTTGGTCAGTCATCAGGTGGGCAAAGGTCTTTTTAGTGAGGCAGGTAAGCCTGCGGTGACATTCTCGTAACTGAGGATTGTCGCAGATTCCGTACCTGCGGACGAGGCGACCACTTACGACACCCGCTCTCCTTGGAAAACGTCCTACCGAATAGGAGAAAGCTCCCACAGCTAATAAGGAAAGGTATCAAACACCATCATAAAAGGCTGACAACTTATGAGAAGAGAGATCGGCTCCAATGTAAACGCTATAACGCAACCATTCCTGTAATTGCCAAGGAGTACTTTATGCCGATCGATGGTAACTCGTATCCTAATACCTACAACAACACTTCCAGCTACGCTAACAAATACCAAAGTATCGCACCTGAAAGTCAAGCATCTCACGGTTCCTGGGCTCAGAGCTCGTCCACCCCACTGGTGAATCAGACCCCGCTATCCAGCTTGAGCAAATCCACACAGGAAAAGATCAACCAGGCGAAGAACACGAAAGACACCCTTGAAAAACTCCCGAAAGACTTTCCGATCCGCAGCCTTACTTCCGAAGACTATCAACGCCCTGTTAGCCTGATACAACAGAAAATCGACAAACTGGCGAACAATACTGACTCTAAGAATCCATTCACAAAGATCAGCAACCACAGGGAAAATAAAAGAGATGAGAAAGAGCTCAACAAAGAAATGAGCTCACTGTACAAAAAAGTCAGGGACGTCCAACTCAATGGCACCAATGAAACAGACAAGAACCGCGCCTCCAATGTGACGGACACCCTGACAGTCTTGGGCAGGAATCAACCCTGGCTTCAAGATATCCGCAAAGAAAATGGGTCAAGTCAGTAAGCGGAAGTCCATGAGTAGCGGGCCATGAGCTTGATGGTCACCTTCTCCGATAGATGATCACATCAGTATCAAACAGTCTCAGGTCTATCGAACATCCCGTACCGTCCCCGCCATCGGGTGCTCGATAGACGTCTACGCCAGTGTCACCTCTCATTCGACTCCCAGGCGTTATTCATCCGGCAGCCCGTGGCGCCGATACGGAAACACATCAATCACCTTGCCGGCGCGAATCGCTTCCTGCAGGCTTTTCCAGTAGTCGGCGTTGTACAACTCGCCGTGCAACTGGTCGAACAGCTTGCGCTGGCCGGCGTCGGCAAACAGAAACGGAGGAAACTCTTCGGGGAATACGTCCAGCGGCCCGATGGAGTACCAGGGCTCCGAGGCCATTTCATCTTCCGGGGTACGCGGTGCCGGGATGTGGCGGAAGTTGGCTTCGGTCAGGAAGCAAATTTCGTCATAGTCGTAAAACACCACGCGCCCGTGACGGGTGACGCCAAAGTTCTTCAGCAGCATGTCGCCGGGGAAAATATTGGCCGCCGCTAATTGCTTGATCGCCAAACCGTAGTCTTCCAGCGCTTCGCGTACCTGGGCCTCATTGGCATTCTCCAGGTAGAGGTTGAGTGGGGTCATGCGCCGTTCGGTCCAGCAGTGGCGGATCAGCACCGTATCGCCTTCGACTTCGACCGTGCCCGCCGCCACTTCAAGCAATTCAGCAAGGCATTCAGGCTCGAATTTGCTCAAAGGGAAACGGAAGTCGGCGAACTCCTGAGTGTCGGCCATGCGTCCGACGCGATCGACGCTTTTCACCAGGCGATACTTCTCGATCACCGTGGCGCGGTTGACGTTTTTCGACGGAGAAAAACGGTCCTTGATGATCTTGAATACGGTGTTGAAGCCCGGCAGGGTAAACACGCTCATGACCATGCCACGCACGCCCGGCGCCATGGTGAATTGGTCGTCGGTGGTGGCCAGGTGGTTGATCAGCGCCCGGTAGAACTCGGACTTGCCGTGTTTGTAGAAGCCGATGGAGGTATAGAGCTCGGCGATGTGTTTTCCCGGCAGGATGCGCTTGAGGAAGCCGATGAATTCCGCCGGCACCGGTACATCCACCATGAAGTAGGAACGGGTGAAGGAGAAGATGATCGACACATCCGCTTCATCGGTAATCAGCGCATCAATCTGGATGCCGCGCCCTTCCCGGTGCAACAGCGGAATTACCAATGGCCATTGCTCGTCGCGGGTGTAGATGCGCCCTACCAGGTACGCGCCTTTGTTGCGGTACAGCACCGAGGAAAACAGCTCGACGTTGAGGTCCGGATCCTTGCACACCCAGTCCGGAAGATTTTCCCGCAACTGCGCTTCCAGGCGGAGCAGGTCCGCCGGCAAATCGGCGTAGGGTTCGCTGAAGCTGTAGTCGGCAAAGATTTGCTCAAGCATGCCTGGCAGCTTGCCTTGCGGCTTGTAGGTGCGGGTTTGCGCGGCCCGGGCCCGGCGCAGGCTTGGACGGGTGGTGTGGATGAACATGCAGCCGTCGCTGATCAGATCATGGCTGAACAGCCCGCAAAAGGTCGAGTTGTACCAGGTCTCGGACAACTCATCGTCGAAGCGCAGGTCGATCAGGTTGATGTAGGCGCTTTTCACCAGCGGCCAGGCTGCGATGTCGAGCAGCGATGCGTCGTCGAATCCGGCCCTCAGACGTGCGATCACCTCGCTGACTTTTTCTTCGTAGAGGTTGATACGCGCCGCCGACGCTACCTGCCCCACCTGCCACTGGGCCTTTTCGAAACGTTCCCGCGCGCCGTCAGTGATCTGACGGAAATGCTCGCGGTAATCGTCGAAGCCGTCGAGGATCGTTTGCGCAATGTCGAGGGCGGGCGTTTGCTGCGGCATAAGGGAAACCTCTGCGGGCATTTGGAAGACCTGAGCTTAGCCAGTGTCGGGGAACAGGAGAAGGGTCATTTTTCCGGCCGTCCACCAGCAGGCGCTGTGACCCGATTTGTTCTGTAAAGAGTGGATTAGTATTTGTGTCAGGCAGGCCGCTGGGCAACACTTCCACCCCCATCAAGTAGGAGTTTTCCGTGAGACCTGTCGACACCCTGTACCTGCTGGTGCTGGCCGCTATCTGGGGCGCGAGTTTTCTGTTCATGCGGATCATCGCGCCTGAAATCGGCACGATTCCTACGGCGTTCTTTCGCGTGTCGATTGCCGCTACCGGCCTGTTGGTGATCCTGGCGATGATGCGGATGAGCTGGGACTTTCAAGGCAAGTTCAAGACTGTCCTGCTGCTGGGGGTGATCAACTCGGGGATTCCCGCCACCCTGTATTCGGTGGCTGCCCAAGTGCTACCCGCCGGTTATTCGGCCATTTTCAATGCCACCACGCCGCTGATGGGCGTGTTGATTGGCGGCCTGTTCTTCAGCGAGCGCCTGACCCCGTCCAAGATCAGCGGCGTCTGCCTGGGGCTGTTCGGTGTCGGCATCCTGACCCGAGCCGGCCCGGTGGCGTTCGACATGGAACTGTTGATGGGCGCCCTCGCCTGCTTGCTGGCAACGACGTGCTACGGTTTCGCCGGGTTCCTGGCCAGGCGTTGGCTCGATCAACAAGGTGGCCTTGATAGTCGCTTGTCAGCCCTCGGCAGCATGCTCGGCGCGACGCTGTTCCTGTTGCCCTGGTTCGGCTGGAGTGCGATCAGCCATCCACCCGCCAGTTGGGGCGGTTGGCATGTATGGTTGTCATTGCTGGGTTTGGGGCTGGTATGCACGGCGCTCGCCTACATTCTGTACTTCCGCTTGCTGACGTCCATTGGGCCGGTGAAATCGATGACCGTCACTTTCATGATTCCGCCGTTCGGCGTGTTGTGGGGCGCACTGCTGCTGGATGAGCCGCTGTCGATGGCCCATCTGTATGGCGGGGTGTTGATTGCCGGGGCGTTATGGTTAGTGCTCAGGCCGGGGAAACTGGCCAAAACCCTGTAGAAGCTTTCTCGCCTCTACAGGGTGTTTATTGATCAGCTTTTACGGAACACAAAAGCCAATCCGATGATGATCAACCCCATTCCCACCAGGCTCAACATCGCCAGTTTGTTGCCAAAGATCAGGTAATCCATCACCGCCGTCACGGCGGGTACCAGGTAAAACAGACTGGTGACATTCACCAGATTGCCCCGGGCGATCAGCCGATACAGCAGCAAGGTGGCCAGCAGCGACACCACTAACCCCATCCACAGCACAGGCAGGTAGAAGCCCGTGTTGTGCTCAAAGTGAAACGGCTGGAACGGCACGAATACCGCACACAACAACAGGCCTGCCAGGTACTGCACGGGCAGCGTGCCCAGTGGGTTATCGGTGATGCGCTTCTGCATGATGGCGCCGAAGGTCATGCTTGCCAGGGCCAGCAAGCCGAACAGCATCCCCGCCAGGGACATCCCGGACAAGCCGATGCCCTGATAAACCACCATGATCAACCCCGCCAACCCCAACGCCAGACCGAACATCCGAAGCCAGGAGCGCTGACGCTCCATCAGCACCACAGTAAGGATCGGTTGCACGCCCATGATGGTCGCCATGACGCCCGGAGTGACTTTGAGGTCCAGGGCCAGCAGATAGAAAATCTGATAAGCCCCCAACAGCACCAGGCCGGTGGCCACTGCATACCGCATTGGTTGACCAGGGCGCGGCAACTTGAGCTTGAGGATCGGCACCAACATCACCAGGCCCACGAGGGCAATGGCAAAGCGGATCAGCAGAAAGGCAAAGGGCGAGGCATGGGCCAGACCCAATTTTGAGAAAATCGCCCCGCTGCTCCACAGCAAGACAAACAGACTCGTCGAGGCCGCCGCGGCCACGGATTGTTTCGAAAGAACAGACATGGATACCACCTGTCATCAGGCAAAAAGCCAACTCAGCAAACGCTGAAATTCAGTAGGTTTTCTTCAGGCGGGCACGGGGCAACAGCAATCAGCTGATCAGCCCGAAATGCCAACGCCCGGCGGTGATACGACTGCGTACACCGGCGTGCTACTGACAGGTGGGGGGTAATGACTGATCTGCACAGGCTGCTGATTCCCACACGGCACGACCACAGCGCTGACCGCTGAATCGACTACCGCTATGCGCAAGGAAGCTGGCATGTGCTGATCTTTTTTGAAGGGATAAAAAGGTGCTGTGAAACACCTGGGGCTGACTATAACCAGCCGGAGACATGCTTTGCAACGACTTCGCCAAAAGGCCAGTAAGGACAGACTGCTGTTGGATGCCTAGGCTCGGAAAAATCAGACATCCATACTTCAAGAGAAAAAATGCCGCGACCACACACCTTTCTCCGATATCAGTTGAACAGATCAAAAGCCAGGAAATTTGCCAACGCAACACTGGCCAGCTTGCCGACAGACTTGGGGCATGCAACCGACGCCAAACTCGACTTCTCGCAAGTCAGATTTGAAGCAATCGACGCAGCAGCGCTGGATGCCTATCACACATGGGAGTCACCCTGCTTTTCATGGGAAGAAGTCGTACAGTGGAAAGCGAAAGAGCTGATGTATTTCGACGTTTCAATCTGGTTGGATCGCAAACTCTACGGCCTATGTTTCGCGAACCCAAACCATAGCCGGTTGAGAATGCGGATTGTACGATTGGAGGGAAGCCCGGATAAGGACCATCCCCTGCGTGGGCACATCACTCCATTTGCCTTGATTGCCGTCAACCATTACGCAAGCATCATCGGTAGCAAAACGCTGGAAATACAGGAGCCCGTAACGGAAGTCATCTCAACCTACCAAAAAAACGGATTCATATTCGACTCATCAGGTCGTCTTGTAATGGATGTGAAGAGCGCATAGGCTCCCTCCCATCGCTCAAATATTGAACAATTGAGGAGACACCATGAAAAGTCTCAATAAAAAGAAGCCAACCAAAGAACAAACTACCGCTCAAAAACCTTCGAGCAACGGGCCTGCAGTGATCGATCCACGTATTCTCCATGCCGCCCTTTATGGTGTCGACGAGCCCGCTGGTGCCTTGGCAGGACGCAAATAATTGCAGGTATAAAAAAACCGCTCATCGAGCGGTTTTTTTATACCTGCAAAGGCCTCAACCAAACAACCAATACCCCAACGCCACCAACACCACCACCGCCAATACTGGCCGCAGGATGCGGTATGCCTTCGGATACTTGCGCTTCCACTGCTTGACCCCGCCGCTGAAGCTGTCGCTGAACCGCTTGCTCCAGGCGTAGGCCTGATTGATCCCGCCGACGCGCTCGTCATCCAGGTTCTGCGGCGCAGTAGCGCGACCCAATTGAGCGCTGACCCAACGATTGATACGGCTCATCAACCGGTTGCTCAATGGGCGCTCAATGTCACAGAACAGAATCACCCGGGTTTTATCGGTTTCGTTCTTCACCCAGTGCACATAAGTCTCGTCGAACATCACGTCGTCACCGTCGCGCCAGGCGTAGACCTGGCCATCGACAAAGATGCGGCAGTCGTCGGAATTGGGTGTCGACAACCCCAGGTGATAACGCAGCGACCCGGCAAACGGGTCGCGGTGCGGGTTGAGGTGGCTGCCGCCTGGCAACAGAGCGAACATCGCGCCCTTGACGTTAGGAATGCTGCTGACCAGGGCCACGGTTTTCGGGCACAGCAGTTCAGCCGACGGCAGCGGTTTGTCATACCACTTGAGGTAGAAACGCTTCCAGCCCTTCTTGAAGAACGAACCGAAGCCGGCGTCGTTGTTCTTCTCAGCGGCGCGGATATAGCCCTCGTCAAACAGGTGCATGGCCTCTTCGCGGATCACTTCCCAGTTGTTCTTGAGCACATCCAGCTCCGGGAACTTGCTGCGGTCCAGGTAGGGTTTGGACGGCACCGCAGAGAAGATGTACATCAAGGCGTTGTAGGGGGCGAACAGCGCCGAGTGGTTGACGAACTGACGCAACATCGGAAGACGCGCCTTGCCACGCAAATGCACATAAAGCGTACTGCCGATAAACAGCAGCAACACCGACAGTTTGGCGGCCAAAGAAAAGGTCATGCAGCAACTCCTGGAAATAAGCGCCTGGACAACAACCTCCCGCTGAAGGGAAACCAGACATAGCAGCTGGCCATGATAAACACTCCAGGCCTCGGGAAAAACCCGCGCAATCCAACAATCGGTATTAATCAATGCGCGTTGATGGGCCAATTATGCATAAGGCCCATGCAATCGCGCTGATATGGATCAAGCCTGGTTTTCCTGATCGGTAAACAAATCGCTGAACAACATACTCGACAGGTACCGCTCCCCGGAGTCCGGCAGCACGACGACGATGGTCTTGCCCTGCATCTCCGGCTTCTGGGCCAGGCGCACAGCCACAGCCATCGCGGCGCCACCGGAAATACCGCAGAGAATCCCTTCCTCCTGCATCAACCGCAGGGCCATGGCCTTGGATTCGTCATCGCTGACCAGCTCAACCCGGTCGACCATCGACAGGTCGAGGTTTTTCGGCATAAAGCCTGCACCAATACCCTGAATCTTGTGGGGGCTGGGCTTGATCTCTTCGCCGGCCAACGTCTGGGTAATCACCGGGGAAGTGATGGGTTCCACCGCCACCGAGAGGATCGGCTTGCCCTGAGTATTCTTGATATAGCGGGATATGCCGGTGATGGTGCCGCCCGTACCCACGCCCGCTACCAACACGTCCACCGCGCCATCGGTATCGTTCCAGATTTCCGGGCCGGTGGTTTTCTCGTGGATCGCCGGGTTGGCCGGGTTATCGAACTGGGCCGGCATAAAGTATTTGGCCGGATCACTGGCGAGGATTTCCCCGGCCTTTTCAATTGCGCCCTTCATGCCCTTGGCCGGCTCGGTCAACACCAACTCGGCCCCCAGGGCCTTGAGCACCTTGCGTCGCTCAATGCTCATGGATGACGGCATGGTCAACAGCAACTTGTAGCCCCGGGCAGCGGCGACAAACGCCAGGCCGATCCCGGTATTGCCCGACGTGGGCTCGACAATGGTCATCCCCGACTTGAGTTTGCCGCTGCTTTCAGCGTCCCAGATCATGTTGGCGCCAATCCGGCACTTCACCGAATACCCCGGGTTACGTCCTTCGGTCTTGGCCAGGATCGTCACACCACGGGGCGCGATACGGTTGATCTGAACCAGAGGCGTGTTGCCGATGGAGTGCGCGTTGTCTGCAAAAATGCGGCTCATGACGGGTCCTTATTGCACCATTTGGAGAGGCCCCAAGCGTATGCCTCGTGTCTTGAGGCGTCCAGTCAAGGCGAACGTCCAGCGGTCGCCGTAGTCAATCGCCTATATGGATGGAGAAACGCCCTATGAAACGTCGCTACCGTTGGCCGCTCTGGACCGTCGCTGTGATTGTGCTGGTGTTGGTTGCCCTGGATCTCGCCCTGCCCTATCTGGTGCGCGACTACCTGAATGACAAACTCGCCGACATGGGGGATTACCGTGGCCAGGTAACCGATGTGGACCTTGCCCTATGGCGTGGCGCCTATCGGATCAACGGCCTGCAGATCGTCAAGGTCGACGGCAAGGTCCCGGTACCGTTCCTCAAGGCCCCAGGGATCGACCTGTCGGTGAGCTGGCATTCACTCTGGCACGACCATGCGGTGGTCGCCGAGGTGCAGTTCATCAGGCCGGAACTGAACTTCGTCGACGGTGGCACCAATAAACAAGCGTCCCAGACCGGTCAAGGTACCGACTGGCGCGCCCAATTGGGCAAACTGCTACCGATCACTCTCAACGAAGTTCGCATCGAAGATGGCCGGATTGCCTTCCATAACTTCAGCTCCAAACCCCCGGTCAACATGGGCGCCACCGAGGTCAATGCCACGCTCTACAACCTGACCAACGTGGTGGACGTCCAAGGCAAGCGCGACGCCCGCTTCGACGGCAAAGCCCTGCTGCTGGGCCATGCCCCACTGGAAGCCACGGCTACCTTTGATCCACTGAGTAATTTCGAGGACTTCGAATTCCGCTTTCGTGCCCGCGACATCCAACTCAAGCGTTTGAACGACTTTGCCTCGGCCTACGGCAAGTTCGACTTCAACGCGGGTACCGGTGATGTGGTGATCGAAGCCCAGGCTGAAAAAGGCCAATTGAGTGGCTATATCAAGCCGTTGCTACGGGATGTCGAGGTGTTCAACTGGCAGCAGGACGTGGAAAACAAAGACAAGGGGATTTTCCGGTCAATCTGGGAGGCCGTGGTCGGCGCCAGCGAGACGGTGCTGAAAAACCAGCGCAAGAACCAGTTCGCTACCCGTGTGGAACTCAGCGGCAGCGTGCATCAGCGAGATATCAGCGCGTTCCAGGCGTTTTTGCAGATTTTACGCAACGGTTTCATCCAGGCCTTCAACGCCCGCTACGAACAACCCAAGCCCAGTGCGGATTGAAACGTTCCTCCCTCGCGCCTACAGGATGTGACTGCCCATTCAGAGACTGAATAGCCCGTCTGCGTTCACAGTCGCCGGGGCTGCGCGGTATAGTCGGCCCATTACTGATGATTCGCCCCAAGGCCCGCCGCCTGTGGGCGTCACGTTCGAGGAATGACCGATGAAGTTCGAAGGCACCCAGGCCTATGTTGCCACCGATGACCTGAAACTGGCCGTCAACGCCGCCATCACCCTGGAGCGACCATTGCTGGTCAAGGGCGAACCCGGCACCGGCAAGACCATGCTCGCCGAGCAACTGGCCGAATCCTTTGGCGCCCGCTTGATCACCTGGCACATCAAGTCCACCACCAAGGCCCATCAAGGCCTGTACGAGTACGACGCGGTCAGCCGCCTGCGGGACTCGCAGCTGGGTGTGGACAAGGTCCACGACGTGCGTAACTACCTGAAGAAGGGCAAGCTCTGGGAAGCCTTCGAGTCCGAGGAGCGGGTGATCCTGCTGATCGATGAAATCGACAAGGCCGACATCGAGTTCCCCAACGACCTGCTGCAAGAACTCGACAAGATGGAGTTCTACGTCTACGAAATCGACGAGACCATCAAGGCCAAGAAACGTCCGATCATCATCATTACTTCCAACAACGAAAAAGAGCTGCCGGACGCATTCCTGCGCCGCTGCTTCTTCCACTACATCGCCTTCCCCGACCGCACCACGTTGCAGAAAATCGTCGACGTGCATTACCCGGACATCAAGAAGGACCTGGTCAGCGAAGCCCTCGACGTGTTCTTCGACGTACGCAAGGTGCCCGGCCTGAAGAAAAAACCATCGACTTCCGAACTGGTGGACTGGCTGAAACTGCTGATGGCCGACAACATCGGCGAAGCGGTGCTGCGCGAGCGTGATCCGACCAAGGCCATCCCGCCCCTGGCCGGTGCCCTGGTGAAGAACGAGCAGGACGTGCAACTGCTCGAGCGCCTGGCGTTCATGAGCCGTCGCGGCACTCGATAAGGGCAATTGTCATGCTGCTCAACCTGTTCAATGAAATGCGTGCAGCCAAGGTGCCGGTGTCGGTGCGTGAACTGCTGGACCTGATCAACGCGCTGAAACAGCGCGTGACCTTCGCCGACATGGACGAGTTTTATTACTTGGCCCGCGCGATTCTGGTGAAAGACGAACGGCATTTCGACAAGTTCGACCGGGCCTTCAGCGCCTATTTCAACGGCCTGGAAAAACTCGACGACCATCTGCAAGCGCTGATTCCCGAAGACTGGTTGCGCAAGGAGTTCGAGCGCTCGCTGAGTGACGAAGAACGGGCGCAGATCCAGTCTCTGGGCGGCCTCGACAAGCTGATCGAAGAATTCAAGAAACGCCTGGAGGAACAGAAAGAGCGCCATGCCGGCGGCAACAAGTGGATCGGTACCGGCGGCACCAGTCCCTTCGGCTCCGGTGGTTTCAACCCGGAAGGCATTCGCGTCGGCGACGCCGGCAAGCGCCAGGGCAAAGCGGTCAAGGTGTGGGATCAGCGCGAGTACAAGAACCTCGATGATTCGGTGGAGCTGGGCACCCGCAACATCAAGATCGCCCTGCGCCGCCTGCGTAAATTCGCCCGTCAGGGCGCGGCCGAAGAACTGGACATCGACGGCACCATCGACCACACCGCCCGCGATGCCGGGCTGCTGAATATCCAGATGCGCCCGGAACGGCGCAACACCATCAAGCTGCTGTTGCTGTTCGATATCGGCGGCTCGATGGACGCCCACGTAAAAACCTGCGAAGAACTGTTCTCGGCCTGCAAGACCGAGTTCAAGCACCTGGAATACTTTTACTTCCACAACTTCGTTTATGAATCGGTGTGGAAGAACAACATGCGCCGGGGTTCGGAACGTACCTCGACCCAGGACTTGCTGCACAAGTACGGCGCCGACTACAAAGTGATCTTTATCGGCGATGCGGCCATGGCGCCTTATGAAATCACCCAGGCGGGCGGCAGCGTCGAGCACTGGAACGAAGAGCCGGGCTATGTGTGGATGCAGCGTTTCATGGAGAAGTACAAGAAACTGATCTGGATTAACCCGTATCCGAAAGACACCTGGGGTTATACGGCGTCAACCGGCATCGTGCGGGATTTGATCGAGGACCAGATGTACCCGCTGACGTTGCGCGGACTTGAGGAAGGGATGCGCTTCTTGTCCAAATAACTTCCTGTAGATACCGTCTTGCGCGTCACCAGACAAAAGCCCTGCCAGGTCATACATTTGGCCCGTTGTAGCCGCTGCCGAGGCACGAGGCTGCGATAAGGGCCGAAGGACCTTCAGCGGTTTCAAGATCCTAACGACTGCTACGCAGCCGATCGCAGGCTGCGCCAGCGGCTACAGGTGATCGGCAGCGGCTACTGAAACCGTCGCAAATATTCGATGTGCTGCTGATGCGCCGTCTCCTGCACCACTGGCGCCAACCTCACCTTCTCCCCCGGCAAACACTGCGCCAGCCGCGCCAACGCCAACGGCGTCAGTGCCCCCAGACGCGGATAACCGCCAATAGTCTGCCGATCATTAAGCAACGCTATCGGCTGCCCATCCGGCGGCACCTGGACGGCCCCCAACGGGATACCTTCGGAAATCAATGACGGCCCCTGATACTGCAACGGCGTCCCCAACAAACGCATGCCCATGCGGTCGGCACGGCTGTCCAGGGTCCACTCGGTATTGAACGCATCAAACAGGCTCTGCCCACTGAACTGGCCGATCTGCGCCCCGACAATCAACTCAAGCGGCGCCTTTGAGTGCACGTTCGGCAGTTGCTCGGCGGATAGCACGCGCATAGCGCCGCCCGTGCCGGAATACCTCAAACAGGCACCTTCGGCCAGTGCCCGACCCAATCCATCCAACCCGCCCAGCTCTTCACGCCCGACACTGGCGCAACTGCCCAGCACCTTCGGTGCATCAAAGCCTCCCGGTGCAGCCAAATAGGCCCGTGCCCCGCTGAAAGGTTGGGTAAATCTCAATCGCTGGCCTTTTTGCAGAATGAAACTGCGTCCGGGGCTGATCGCACGCTCATCCACATAAGCCCCCAGGTCCGCCCCAGCCAATGCCAACAGGCAATATTCCTCGGCCCGCACGGTAAACCCGCCCAGGGTGATTTCCACCACAGACGCATCCAGCGCATTACCCAGCAACCAGTTGGCCCAGGACATCGACACCCAATCCAGCGCCCCCCCCTGAGTCACGCCCAGGTGCCTGACACCAAAACGTCCAGCATCCTGCAGCAGGCACAGCGGGGTGCTGGCCTCGATCAACAAGCGGCTCATGCCTGCGCCTCCAACGGCGTGTCATCGCCACCCAAGTTGATGAATTCAGCATGATCCACGGCTTCGAAACGCACGACATCCCCCGGCTGCATCAGGCTGTAGCCGTCTCGCTCGCGATCGAACAGTTTGGCCGGGGTACGGCCGATCAGGTTCCAGCCACCCGGTGACACCACCGGGTAAGCGGCGGTTTGCCGCTCGGCGATTCCTACGCTGCCTGCTGCTATCCGCTTGCGCGGGGTGTTCAGCCGGGGGGTGGCGAGCATTTCATCCACCAGCCCCATAAAGGCAAAGCCTGGGGCAAAACCCAGGGCGAACACTTGGTATTCATGTTGGCTGTGCCGACGAATTACCTCCTCCACTGCCAGGCCGCTGCGTTGGGCCAGCAATGTCAGTTCGGGGCCGACACTGAGGTCATACCAGACCGGCAACACATGGCACTGCCCGCTGCCTTTCGGCTCGGGCTGCAACCCATTCAGCGCCAGGCTAATCAACTCCCGAGCCTGAACCGGGCTCAACGCAAAAAGGTCGTAATGCACCATCAAGGTGGTGTAAGACGGCACCAGATCCACCAACGCTGCGCCAAAACTTTCCCGCAGACGGCGAGTGGCCGCCAGCATCCAAGGCATGTTGTCTTCAGCAATCACATCAAACAGACGCACCATCAGGCAGTCGATGGCCACCACTTCAATCCGCGGCTTCATCGTAGGGTCAAGGCCTCGCGGATGCGTTGGACCGCGGCCACCGAACTGACATTGTCGCCGTGCACGCATAGCGTGTTGGCCTGCAAGTGCAAAGCACTGCCGTCACTGGCCGTGAGCGGCTCGCCACGGGAAATGAGCATGGCCTGCTCGACGATTTTGTCCGGGTCGTGGTGCACGGCGCCAGGCAACAAGCGCGAAACCAGATGCCCGGAGCTGTCATAAGCTCGGTCGGCGAACGCCTCGAACCACAATGTCACTCCATATTCATCGCCCAAGGCTTGGGCAGCGCTGTTGTCGCGGGTTGCCATCAACATCAGCGGCAATTCGCCATAGGCCGCCACGGCCTTGATCACTGCGCGCAATTGCTCGGGCTTGGCCATCATGTCGTTGTACATCGCACCATGGGGTTTGACGTAGCTGACCCGCCCACCCTGGGCCCGGCAAATCCCATCGAGCGCGCCAATCTGGTAGTGCAACAGGTCCTGGATTTCCTGGGGGGTGTACGCCATGGAACGGCGACCGAACCCCGCCAGGTCTTGATACGCCGGGTGCGCACCAACTTGCACGCCATGCTGGAACGCCAGGCTGACGGTCTTGCGCATGATGCTCGGGTCACCGGCATGAAAGCCGCAAGCCACATTAGCGCAGTCAATGAACGGCATGACTTCGGCATCCAGACCCAAGGTCCAGTTGCCAAAGCTTTCGCCGATGTCGCAATTCAATAGCAGGCGGCTCACGGTGGGGACTCCTGTAGGCATTATTTTTTTGTAGTGTGGGATCTTTTACCAAGATCTCGCAACGATGTTGTCCTGAACCCCAACGACGCTTATCGTGAGACAGCTCGATTTTTGGCGTTTGCCCAAGGCTGCGTCCAACTAATAAAAACCGATCCATGCATAAGAAAAAGTTGATCCCATGAATTTGAAGTTCCTTGAAACCTTCGTCTGGGTGGCCAAGCTCAAGAGTTTTCGCCTCACAGCCGAGAAGCTCTTCACCACCCAGGCCTCGATTTCCAGCCGCATTGCCGTGCTGGAAAACGAATTGGGGGTGAAGCTGTTCCTGCGCGACTCCCGTGGCGTGAGTCTGACGCCGGAAGGCTTGAAGGTGCTCGACTATGCCGAGCAGATGATGGTCACCATGCAGGGGCTCAAGCAATCCCTGGAAACCACCAGCAGCAAGGTCGGACGGATCCGCATCGGCGCCATGGACACCGTGATCCACACGTGGCTCAGCCCGTTGGTGGCGGATCTGATGGAGCGTTTCCCCCTGGTGGAAATCGAATTGGTCGCCGATACAGCACTGAACCTCAGCGATCAGCTGCAAAAAGGCTTTCTGGACCTAATTCTGCAAACCGACCTGCTGCGCCAGGAAACCCTGCGCAGCCTGGAACTGGCCAGCCACCCCATGGGCTGGATCGTCGCCAGCCAGTCGATCTACAACCGCGACTACGCCTCCCTCGCCGACCTGGCCCAGGAACGCATCATCACCTACTCGAAAAACTCCCATCCCCACCAGGATGTACTGAGCCTGATGCAGGCCAACGGTGTGGCCGCGCCGCGGATGAACTGCGTGAACTCGGTGTCGGCGATTACCCGTTTGCTGCGCGATGGTTTCGGTATCGGCGCATTGCCACCGGTGCTGGTCAGCGAAGAACTGGCACGGGGTGAGTTGGTGATGCTGCCCATGGAGCAACGGCCGCCGAACTTGCAGGTGGTGGTGTCGTGGCGGGTTGGCGTGGAATTGGTGGAAGAGATTGTCGGGCTGTGCCAGACGGTCGTGGCCCGATATGCGCAGGAGGTGGGAGAGGAATTGATGGTGCTCAGCAAACCGCCATCCCTGAAGGAACCCACTTAAAAATGTGGGCGCGGCGGTGCGACTTGCTCGCAAATGCACTTGTAGCCGCTGCCGAGGCACGAGGCTGCGATAAGGGCCGCAGGACCTTCAGCGGTTTCAAGACCCTTGCGACTGCTGCGCAGCCGATCGCAGGCTGCGCCAGCGGCTACAGGTGATCGCCACATCCTCTGTAGCCGCTGCCGAGGCACGAGGCTGCGATAAGGGCCGAAGGACCTTCGGCGGTTTCAAGATCCTGGCGACTGCTGCTCAGCCGATCGCAGGCTGCGCCAGCGGCTACAGGTGATCGCCACATCCTCTGTAGCCTCTGCCGAGGCACGAGGCTGCGATAAGGGCCGCAGGACCTTCAGCGGTTTCAAGACCCTTGCGACTGCTGCGCAGCCGATCGCAGGCTGCGCCAGCGGCTACAGGTGATCGCCACATCCTCTGTAGCCGCTGCCGAGGCACGAGGCTGCGATAAGGGCCGAAGGACCTTCGGCGGTTTCAAGATCCTGGCGACTGCTGCGCAGCCGATCGCAGGCTGCGCCAGCGGCTACAGGTGATCGCCACATCCTCTGTAGCCGCTGCCGAGGCACGAGGCTGCGATAAGGGCCGAAGAACCTTCGGCGGTTTCAAGATCCTGGCGACTGCTGCGCAGCCGATCGCAGGCTGCGCCAGCGGCTACAGGTGATCGCCACATCCTCTGTAGCCGCTGCCGAGGCACGAGGCTGCGATAAGGGCCGAAGGACCTTCGGCGGTTTCAAGATCCTGGCGACTGCTGCGCAGCCGATCGCAGGCTGCGCCAGCGGCCAGGTGATCGACACGACCCCTCGCCACAGGTTCGGTGTAACCATAAGGCTGTTTTTCAAAGACCTTGAAAGGGCTGGGTCTTAAAGCCCCTTCAAATCCCGCTCTTCAATCGGCCGGCTCTGGCGCAGGCGCTTGCCGCCCAACACGACCCAGTCGATCAGGCGGAACAGGCACTCCAGGCCAAACGACAGCAACATCGCCCCGCCCAGGCCCCAGCCCATGGCTTCAGGGGTCAGGAGTAACTGGTAGCTGTAGCCGTTCCAAGTTTCCTGACGAATATCCGGATCAGCCGCCACCGCCACCTGCAGGGCGCGGATGTACCAAGGGCCTTGCATCGCCTGGAACTGCTTGTCCAACGCCACCTGACGGTCGAGCAAGGTGCCGAGGCTGTTGGCATCGCTACGGAAGACCGGATCTTCGCTGGCGCGGTAATGGGCCACCAACGCCTGCAAGTCGCCATTGAAAAACTGCTGCGCCGTGGCGTCAAAGCCACGCAGGCCTGTCTGGGCCTCGATCAGGTGGGCTTCCACACGCTTGGCGTAATCATTGATAAACCCCGGCACCTGAACACCGACCAACAAACCAATGGCAAACAGCACCAAGCGCAAATAGCTGAGCAACATGAGCGACGTCCTTATGCCGTTATGCCCTGGCTGACGCATTCACCGCGTCGCCACAGGCTCCACTGGCCCGGTTCGTAGCGGGTCCAGGTCTCGTTTTCGGTCAGGGGCTCGGTGGCAATCACCGTCACCACGTCATTGGGGGTGGTTTCGGCCTGAAAATCGACGATCACGTCGACATCCTTCAAGCGCGCTGGGCCAAACGGCGCGCGACGGGTGATTTGCGCCAGCTTGGTCGAGCAGTAGCAAAACAGCCAATCGCCATCGCTGAGCAGGCAGTTGAACACACCTTTGCTGCGGTATTCGGCGCAGGCTGCGATCAAGTCTGGCAGCACCTGCTCGATGTCCACCGGCTCCGGGAAAGCCTCGCGCACCCGGTTGAGCAAATCGCAGAACGCCGCTTCGCTGTCGGTATCGCCTACCGGGCGGTAAAACGTGGCGCGGGGATTGAAGTCCGCCAACTGCCCGTTATGCGCAAAACACCAGTTGCGGCCCCATAGCTCGCGGACAAACGGGTGGGTATTGGACAGGCACACCTTGCCCACATTGGCCTGACGGATATGGCCAATCACTACTTCGCTCTTGATGGGATAACGCTGCACCAGCCGTGCAACTTCAGATTCGCTGCTGGCGGCCGGGTCCTGGAACAAGCGCAGGCCACGACCTTCGTAGAAGGCGATGCCCCAACCGTCGCGGTGGGGGCCGGTGCGACCGCCCCGCTGCATCAGCCCGGTAAAGCTGAAGACGATATCGGTCGGTACGTTGGCACTCATGCCCAATAATTCACACATGCCAGGACTCTCGCAGCAGGGCGGACAACGTTAAAGACGCGGTTCGACCCGCAGATTGCTGGCTGGAGCTGCCGGACGACCATAACGCTCGCCACCAAAGGGTTCGTCGTCATCTGCAGGCTCTACCGCCGCCGCAGCAGCAGCGGCCTGCTCACGACGGGCCTTGGCAGCACGCTCGATGGACCAGCGGATCAGTGCGATCACCAGGTACACACCGAAGGCGATCATTGCGTACATCACCAGATCGGAAATCGCCCGCCAGGCGTTGTTACCGACCTTGAGCAGCAGGTCCAGGGCGGTGATGGCCACGGCCGGCGCAAACTGCGTCTTGACCGGATCGACGATAGTCGGGCTTAACAGCAACACCGCCATCAGCAACCGCAGTGGCTCACGCAGCCAGCGCCACATCCAGCGGGTCATGGCAAACCACACCAACAGGCAGCCCAAAGCTGCGAAGGCGTAGAGGCCCCAAGCGGTCAGATAGTCGTTCTCGGTCATGGTGTCCATGGCAAGGTAGGCAAGTCGGGTGGAGACAGGCCATTACTGGCCTGCCTCCCCCTAAGAACCGTACGTGCGTCTTTCGACGCATACGGCTCAAGTCTTAAGTAAAACCCCTTGCGGGGCCGGCTTATTCACTGTCAATCCGCGGCTATGAAGCTGTTGGTGACACACTGGGTGCAATAGTACTCGGTTATCCAAGGTGTCTCTACCGCCTTGGGAGCGGTGGATGATGTGATGGTCATTCCATCCCGTCACCTTGGTAATCGACCCATTGCACAATGGGCACAGTCCTTTTTGACTCTGGAACAGGCTCAAAATCTGCTTGCGGTACTTCAGCTTGTTCAGCATCCGCGCCATTCGCAGCTTCTCGCCCATTTCCTCCATGGAAGGGTCGAAGGGGTTGTACTCCCCACTTACCTTCTTGTGCCGTTCGATCGGCGTACTCGCCAGCGAGTAAAGCTCGACCGTCCGTATGCTTCCGCTTTCTTCCACTACCGTGGTGGCAAATACCCAATCTTTGCTTTCACGGGTTCGGAAATACTTCTTCTTGACCCATTCCAGCGATTTCTTGGGGTGTCGCCGTTTTGCCCAACGCCAATTAGCACGGAACAGCAAATGGTCCAGGCGACTGTACGCTTGCTTGGCAACCACCGGCTGGTGATACAGCGCCCAGCCTTTCAAGATGGGATTAAGCAGCCCTATCAGATAGTGCTGCGTCGCCATCTTGTTGGTGTCTATGACGTCCTTCACCTTGCGATAGAACGCTCCCACGTTCTTCTTGCTCGGCTTGATCAGAAGCTTCCCGCTGTATTTGCGGAAATTCCAACCGAGGAAATCGAAACCTTCATCTATGTGGACGACATGGGTTTTCTCAAGCGACAACTGCAATCCTCGCACTGTGAGAAACTGCTCAACCCAAGGTTTGATCTCGTTTTCGAGCATCTCTTTCGAGCTACCGGTAATCACAAAATCATCCGCATATCGCACCACATTGATTTTCAGCTTCTTGGCCTTCGTCACGCCCAGATGTTGCTTGAGTTGCGACTCCAGTCCGTCCAGCACCAAATTTGCCAAGGTGGGCGAGATAATTCCGCCCTGTGGCGTACCGGCATTCGTTGCCTGTAGCTGGCCTTTATGAACCACGCCAGCCTTCAACCATTTCCGAAGGATCTCTTTGTCCGTTGGGACATTGGCGATCAGCCAGTCATGGTTGATATGGTCAAAGCAGCCTTTGATGTCCGCCTCCAATACCCATTGGGCCGAGACCTTCTTGGATAGGCAAACGAACAACTGCCCCATCGCATCCGCCGTGGAACGCTCGATCCGAAAGCCGTAGCTATTCGGGTCGCCGGTTGTTTCAGCGATGGGTGCCAGGGCTAGCAGGTATAGCGCCTGCATGGCTCTGTCAGTCATGGTTGGAATGCCCAGAGGGCGTTCTTTTCCATTCGACTTCGGGATAAACACACGCCGCAATGGCCGTGGTTTATACCCGTGGCGCTTCAACCCATTTGCCGCTTTCCATTTGGCATCGGGTGTATCCCAGAGCACTCGGTCGACTCCCGCCGTGCGCTTGCCCTGGTTTTCAGTGACTCGCCGTATGGCCAAGTATCTGGCCGAACGAGAGCGGGTCAGCATCCGTTGCAGGGCTTTCACCCGGCGCCAGTTGCCTTCCTGACAAGCCTTCGCAATCCGTATCTGCATCGCCCGTACGTTCCGCTGCACACGACACCAATCGATGTCATGCCAATGCTGCGGAGCGCCGGAAGGCGCAGACACGGCCATTTGGCTATGTACTAACATGCTGCCTTCCTCTCAAGTTTCCCGGAGCAGAAGACGTACGCATCCCCTGACGGGAATGGACGCTCCCGTCAGGAGTGGATGAATAGGAAGCCCATTACTGCCGGACTTCGAAGATTATTGAGACAGGTTCACTCAGTGTTCATGCGATAAAAGACCACACAGAAGTCTGCCCGGTTTCCCGTGGGGTAATGTCCCAACCCCTATCCGAACCATTACAGCCCGGCGTTCGCTTTTTCTGCGATCCCATACCCGCACAGCCAACAGATCCCCTTGCGGTTCACCTGCCCGAAGGCAGCCGTACGGGCTTACCACGTTCCCTGCCTGTCACACGATTGGTTTAGGGTCTGCCTTTTCACCGGTGGTCTTGAGGACGACGTACGCCCAACCTGTACGGACGTAACCGACCACTTGCCTTTTGGCCCAAGCCTGTCAGCAGTTTTGGCTTGTTCATAGTTACGGTGTTTATCAGCAGTTCACTTACGTTACCCATGCCAACCAGCCTAGCGTCTCGACCCAGTACTGCTCCGAGCCTCTGCACTCCACCTCACGATGAAAGTGCACTCTGACGAGGACTGCATTGTTGGAAAAGCTTCACACCCCACCGTTACCAGTGACGCATGTTTTCCTAGGCTATCGTTGGTCGTACAACGAGTCCGCTGCCCCCCTGTGAACAAACAGGGTAGTTGGACAATGACAGACAGAGCTTTCGCTCATGTCTCCGGTTTGATGTGAGCAGGGACTGCCGAGGCAGCACGCCCAAAGAATTGTTACCTCCTGTTTCAAAAGCAAGAGATAACCCCAGCGGGGATTCTCTCCCGCATGGGTTTAGCCCTGGATAGGGCTGATATGTAGTAGGCACTCCAATACCGAAATCCGGTATTGCGGTCGAGCCACCGAGCGCTAATCGACCTTGGGTTAGCCACCGCCGCTGCGGCAAGTTCTTGAAGGCATTGAACTTCTGGGACGGTTTTGTTTCTTGAGGTTGGGTACCCAAGCTCTCGGCTTTCTTTCGAAAACCCTTCAAGATGACTCCTCACCTCGAAGTATGGAGACACGCTACGCGTGTCGCACACAGGCCGCTATGATAACGGCTTTTGAGTGCCGAGGCTGCAATGCCGTCGGCCAACTGCCAGACAGAGAGTGATCCATGCCCCCATCGACCCACATCACTGCCGCCCCGATTGCCCGCAAAGCCACAGGAAACGACCCGTACGCCTGGCTGCAAGAACGCGACAGCAGCGAGGTGCTCGACTACCTCAAGGCGGAAAATGCCTGGCAAGAGGCGCAGCTTGCGGATCAGACAGCCCTGCGCGAATCCCTGTTCGAAGAGATCAAGGGGCGGATCCTCGAAACCGACCTGTCCCTGCCCTCTCCGTGGGGGCCGTACCTGTATTACACCCGCACCACGGCCGGTGACGAATACGCCCGCCACTACCGCTGCCCACGCCCGGCCGATGACAGCCAGCAGGTGGACGAAAGTGCCGAAGAATTGCTGCTCGACCCTAACGTGCTGGCCAACGGCGGCTTTTTCTCCCTCGGTGCCTTCAGCATCAGCCCGGACCACCAGCGCCTGGCCTACAGCCTGGACACCAGCGGCGAAGAGATTTACACCCTGTACGTGAAAGAATTGGCCACCGGCAAAGTCAGCGAACTGGCGTTCGAAGATTGCGACGGCAGCATGACGTGGGCCAACGACAGCCTCACCCTGTTTTTTGGCGAGCTGGACGACACCCATCGCCCGCACAAACTGTATCGCTATCGCCTGGACGGCACGGTTGCCGAAGAAGTGTTCCATGAGCCGGACGGACGTTTCTTCCTGCATTGCTACCGGGCAAGCTCCGAGCGGCAACTGCTGCTGTCCCTGGGCAGCAAGACCACCAGCGAAGTCTGGGCCCTGGACGCCAACCAGCCACAACAGGCCTTTACCTGCCTGGCACCAAGAATCGAAGGCCATGAATACGACGTCGACCACGGCAAACTGAATGATCAGTGGACCTGGTTTATCCGCAGCAACCGCGACGGGATCAACTTCGCCTTGTTCCAGGCTGCCGACACCGGCAACGTGCCAGCCGAGGAAGACTGGCAGAACCTGGTCCCTCACAGCGACACGGTGATGCTCGATGGCGTGAGCCTCAACGCCCGGGCCATGACCTTGAGCCTGCGCGAAGGTGGCCTGCCGATCATCGAAGTTCACCCACAAGGCCTGCCGGCGTATCGGGTGCAGTTGCCGGACGCGGCCTACAGCCTGTACGTGCAGAACACCCTGGAATTCGTCAGCGACAAGATCCGCCTGCGTTATGAAGCCCTGAACCGCCCGGCTCAGGTCCGCCAGCTGGAATTGGCCAGCGGCGCGCAGCAAGTGCTCAAGGAAACCCCGGTGTTGGGCGCATTCAACGCCGACGATTACGTCAGTCAACGGCTGTGGGCGACCTCGCCCGATGGCACCCAGGTGCCCATCAGCCTTGTGGTTAAACGCGATCAACTCGGTAAGCCAACGCCACTGTACCTTTACGGCTATGGCGCCTACGGCGAAAGCCTTGACCCGTGGTTCTCTCACGCCCGCCTGAGCCTGCTGGAGCGCGGTGTGGCCTTCGCGATTGCCCATGTCCGCGGCGGTGGCGAGCTGGGCGAAGCCTGGTACCGCGCCGGCAAGCAGGAACACAAGCAGAACACCTTCAGCGACTTTATCGCCTGCGCCGAACACCTGATCGCCCAGGGCCTCACCACGTCCAAGCAACTGGCCATTAGCGGCGGCAGTGCCGGCGGCCTGTTGATCGGTGCGGTGCTCAATCAACGCCCTGAGCTGTTCCAGGCGGCGATTGCCGAAGTGCCGTTCGTCGATGTGCTCAACACCATGCTCGACCCGGACTTGCCGCTGACCGTCACCGAATACGACGAATGGGGCAATCCCGAGGAGCCTGAGGTATACGAACGGATCAAGGCCTACGCGCCCTACGAAAACGTCAGCGCCCAGCCTTACCCAGCCACATTGGTGATCGCGGGCTACAACGACAGCCGGGTGCAGTATTGGGAAGCGGCCAAATGGGTAGCCAAGCTGCGTGCCACCAAGACCGATGACAACCTGCTGCTGCTCAAGACTGAACTGGGGGCCGGCCATGGCGGTATGAGCGGGCGCTATCAAGGGCTACGTGACGTAGCACTCGAATATGGATTTGTTTTCAAGGCGCTCGGGCTGGTTTAAGCACGCCCAACCGGCAGTCGGGCCTGAACGCCTGACCGCCGGGCAACAGATAGCTGCCCCAGCCGGTTCTAGCTGCCTGACGCCTTGGGCTTGATGTCGTTCTGCTGCAAGCCGGGAAGCGTCTGGTCCTTCGGCGGCTTGGGCATTTCAATCGGTGGCAACAAAGGCGCACCGGTGCTGCCGGGCGCCTTGGGCGTCGGCGGCGGGGTCACTTGCGGGTAGGGTGTGGGCGTTGCAGTGCCCGGCGAACCCGGCGTGGGTGCGGGAGGAATGGGTACGGTTTGCAACTCCTGAGCGTACGCGGTACTCAAGGTGAGCGCGCTCCATACAATGACCGTTAGAATGCTGCACTTCATCGATGGCTCCATGGCCTGACTGTAATCCAGTCCCAAGGCTACTCCCAACCGCGCAAGAATGCCCTTCTCAATGAGATTTCCATGAAACGTTTCGTTCTGCTGGACACCACCCCGATCCCCGACAACGGCGGTGCCTTGTGCCTGTTCGAATACGGCGAGGACTTTGTCATCAAGATCCAGGGCGGTGACGGTGGCCAGTTGATGAACACCCGTATGCACGGTTCAGAAGACGCGCTGGCGGAGATTCCGTGCCGCAAAGTCGCCGGCCGGCCCGATTCACGGGTATTGATTGGCGGGCTGGGCATGGGCTTTACCCTGGCCTCGGCCCTCAAGCATCTGGGCAAGACTGCCGAAGTGGTGGTCGCCGAGCTGGTGCCGGGCGTGGTGGAGTGGAATCGCGGGCCGTTAGGGGAGAAGTCTGGCCGACCACTGCTGGATCCGCGCACGGTGATCCGCATGGAAGACGTGGCCAAGGTACTGCAGGCCGAACCCCAGGGGTTTGATGCAATCATGCTGGACGTCGATAACGGCCCCGAAGGCCTGACACAAAAAGCCAACAGCTGGTTGTATTCCGCTGGTGGCCTGAGCGCCTGCGCCAAAGCGCTGCGGCCCAAGGGTGTATTGGCAGTGTGGTCAGCCAGCGCGGATAAACAATTCAGCGAAAAACTGCGCAAGGCCGGGTTCAAGGCCGAAGAAGTCCAGGTGTTTGCCCATGGCAACAAGGGCACGCGGCATACCATCTGGATTGCTGAAAAGCTCAAGGGCTAAAGCTCTATCAGGAGGTGCTCCCACGCACGAACGTGGGAGCGATCAGGCGGCCTAGCGAAACCCGTTCCGGTAATCGATCACATACGCCACCTTCTCTTCGAAGGTTTTCTCCAGTTCCTTGCGATTGAGCGACGTAAAGCCCCCTAACTGCTGCGCGGTGAAGCCGCTATCACCCACCGGTGCATCAGACGCCAGCGTCACCATCAATTTGGCGACTGCTTCAATGGCGTCGCTGTATCCGTCCTTCTTGTTCAGGTTGAACGCGGTCAGGTCAATTTGTGGTCGCAACCAACCGCCCCAATAAAACTCCAGGAACTCCGGCACCACGGCGTCCGAAGTCGGCTTGCCGTAGGACGCCTTGCGCGCGAAGTACACCAGGCTGCGGAAGGTATCGTCCTGCAGGTCCTTGAAGCCCAAGTGCGCAGGAATTTGCGTCGGCACAATGGTTGTGCCCTGGCTGTCCTTGAGCCAGACCTTGCGACCCTGCTCCATACGCTGCCAGAAAGTGGCCAGGTTCGGGCTGTCGCTGAAGTCGTCGGTCACCCGCACCCACATCTTCAACTGGGCGCCAGCGCCGGGCTGCTCCCAAAAACTGCTGAACGTATGGTGGCCGTCAGTGAGGTACAACTGGCCCGCAGGGCCGACCACCACGGTTTTCATATCCGCAGGGTGAGTGCCCACAGGGTCTTTGCAGGTGAAGCTGTCCGGCTTTTGCAGATCGGCCTTTTTCGGCACCTTGTCGGCCTTGCCCTGACCGTTGGTCTCACAGTACTCGTCGAACAGCTTGGACCGCGACGCTGCGAACAACCCCAGTTTGTAATAGATCTGATCAAAACCGATAACCGCCTGGGTCGGGTGCAATTGCTCCAGGGCGACATCAATTACCTGACCCGGCCTGGGCGTCGAGAACGCCTGGACCTGAGCCGTGACAACACACAACAGAAGGGCCAACAGCCCTGATTGCAAGCGCATGAATGAGGATCCTTTCATAGTGATTTCTCCAGACGATCAGCCGATGATCGAGCAGCAACATTACAAAATAACCTGCCACGGGACGGGGGCACCGTTGAAAAAAGCCTGGGGCTAATTATTCCGCCAACGGCTAGAATCAACGCTATCCGTGATCCACTAAAACACAGGAGCCATGATGAGCTCGACCAACCCGCCCTCCCACACCGCCAAGCTGGACCGCATCCTCGCCGATGCCCAGCGCGACCGGGAAATGGGCTACCGCGACAAAGCCTTGAAGATGTACCCCCACGTGTGCGGCCGCTGCGCCCGTGAATTCGCTGGCAAGCGCCTGAGCGAACTGACCGTGCACCACCGCAACCATAACCATGACGACAACCCCCAGGATGGCTCCAACTGGGAGTTACTGTGCCTGTACTGTCACGACAACGAGCACTCGCGCTATACCGACCAGCAGTATTTCGGTGAGGGCTCCACCAGCAGTCCGACCATCGCCAAGGCGACGCATAATCCATTTGCGGCGTTGGCTGGCCTGATGAAGAAAGACGACTGAGTGGCTTTGTTGATTGGGCAATTGCCCAATCAACACCCTTCCTGCAAACCGCCCGCCTTGGGAGCAATCCCCGTATAATCGCGGTTTTTCTCGAAGGCACCCTTCCCCGTGGGCAATAAACGCTACAGCTGCATCGGTCTGTATAACCCCAAGTCACCCGAGAACGTCGGTTCGGTGATGCGCGCCGCCGGCTGTTATGGCGTGGCGTCGGTGTTCTACACCGGCAAGCGGTATGAACGGGCCCGGGACTTCATCACCGACACCAAGAAGGTCCACCACGACATTCCGTTGATCGGCATCGACGACCTGAAAAAAATCCTGCCCCTGGGCTGCATCCCGGTCGCCGTGGAACTGGTGGAAGGCGCCCGCCCTCTCCCCGAATACACTCACCCTGACCGCGCGCTGTATATCTTCGGCCCGGAAGACGGCTCCCTGGACAAGGAGATTCGTGACTGGTGTGAAGACGTGGTCTACATCCCGACTACCGGTTGCATGAACCTCGCCGCCACCGTCAACGTCGTGCTTTATGACCGCCTGGCCAAGGGCAACAACACCCGCTCGGGACCCAAGTACTGATTTTTCGGGAACATCTGTGTCCCACCTACAGTCAGCTATCTATCAATGACCCTTGTTGGAGACAGATCATGAGCGACAGCAAAACCCTGCGACCTATCATCGAGTCCACCCCGTTCCAGACCCGCCCCACACAGAACGTGCAGGGCTGGGAACGCATTGGTTCCCTGGCGGGCGGTGTGGTGATGATGGGCAAAGGCCTGCGCCGTGGCGGCTTTTTCGGCTTGATCCAGGTGGCGATTGGCGGCGTGGCACTGGCCCGTGGCATCAGCGGCCACAGCTCGGCGAAAGATTTGCTGGAAAAGAGCCGTCAGGAAATGAATACCGTGCGCACGAAGATCGAGCGGGCAGGGGAAGAGCTGAAGAACCTCAAGACCAAGGCGGAAGTCGCGGCTGAAAAAACCGCTAAAACCACTGGCTGAACACAATTAAGTGTGGGAGCGGGCTTGCTCGCGAATACGGTGTGTCAGTTGATGCATATTTGACTGACCCACCGTATTCGCGAGCAAGCCCGCTCCCACATTTTTAATCGATTTTGTCCGAACGATCAGCGCAGTAACTGGGTATCCAGCACCACCGACGACTCGCCAATAATGCTTTCCCCCAACTGCACAAACTCCTTCGTGCTGATGCTGTTCAAGCGCATTACTGCCTGAGTCAAATCATCCAATGAGCGCTTGTTGTGGGTTTTGAGGCGGATCTCGCGGTCCAGCTCCTGCAACACCACCACCGCCCGCGCCACGGTCGCGCCGCTGACCTGGTCACCGCGCAACGTCGTCACCGCCTTCCCTTCCTTGTTCAGCCGGGCCTGGATCGCAGCGTAGCGCTCATCACTGATGCCACCGGCACGGCGCACCAGTTCAATGGCGTAATACTCCGCCAGGCCTTCACTGATCCAGTCACTGCTCTGGCTGCCATTGAAGCGGCCGATGGCTTGCACCACCTCACGCATCAGTGGGCTGGTGCCGTTTTCGCTCACCAGTGGCGTGCGGCTGTTGAGGTAGATCGAATCCCGCGCAGAGAACGCACCACGCCGCATCGGGTCGCTGGCGCCCACCACCAGCAGCTTGGCCGGATGGCGAGGAAACGCCGCTTGCACCTGGGGCCAGACAAAGGTCAGCAGTGTCAATACGTCCATGCGCCGCATACCCTGGCCCTTGGGCGAGGCCACCGTGATTTCGGTCTCCCCCAGGCGTACCCGGCGTGTACCTAGCGTACCGGCGAGCATCCAGCCGGTGGGCCGATCGAACAGGCGGGAAACGTTATCGATGCGGAACTTGTTTTTGCCGATGCGCGGCCAGGTGGTCTCGACGCTTTTCCAGCCGGGCGGCAGTTCGAAGATCAGTCGTGACACCAACTCAATGCCGTCTTGCTGATCGAGACGAGCCGTCGGCACCAAGTCTTCACCGCGAAACAGCGCCCAGCTCGGTGTCATCCGCGCTTCATAGATACCCTTTTTGCGGGCATGACTGAGGCGTACACGGTAAGTCAGGCTGGCCTTGTCTGCACTGGGCTGCCACACGCCTCGGCTGTCACCGGCGGTATGGCCCGGCAGAACTTGCCACTGGCCATCGGCCTTGAAATCGCTGTAATCGTCATCACGGCCCAGGTCAAAGTTCAGGCTGCGCACGGCCGAGCCCTGGGACAGGCTCAGGCGCACTTCGGCTTGATCGCTCTGGGGCAACAACTTGACGTGATAGTCCAGGTCGACTTTCTTGGCCGACCATGCCGACGCGCTCAACGCCAGCAACAGCAGGCTTGCGGCCAGCTTCCTTCCAACCGTCATACGCACTCCTTTCAGCCTGCGCGGAAAATCAGGTAATCCTCCCAATTGTCCTCGGCCACGCTGCCTTCGCTGAGCATGCGCCCGGACTGGGAAATGCGTTCGTGGTGCACGGCGTCGCGATCGCCGCAGACCAGGTGATGCCACAGCGGCAAATCCTTGCGCTCGCTGACCAGTCGATAACCGCAGGTGGGCGGCAGCCATTTGAACTGGTCGGCCTGACCCGGGGTGAGCTGGATGCAGTCAGGCACCGAGTCGCGACGATTGGGGTAATCGGTGCACTGGCAGGTTTTCAGGTCCAGCAGTTTGCAGGCAATGCGCGTGTAGTAGACGCTGTTGTCGTCTTCGTCCTCGAGCTTTTGCAGGCAGCACAGGCCGCAGCCGTCGCACAACGACTCCCACTCATCCTGGTCGAGTTGTTCGAGGGTTTTGCGGATCCAGAAAGGTTCGACTTTGGCGGCCATGGCTCTACATCAGTATCGGTATGTTAAAAGGCCGCCAGTCTAGTGCCCATGGCCCTCGGGGCCAAGCGCTTACGACTGCCGGTAGAACAAGACTTGTCAGCCACCCGAAAGGCGCAGTAGTTTTGAGTCCCTGTTTTTTTGATCTGCACCTTGCAACCCTAGCCCATCCCGTCACCAGGAACTGCCCATGAGCACCCACCCACGCGTTGCCGATTATGCCATTCACCCGCAGTTCACCGACCGCTGGTCACCACGGGCCTTTACCGGCGAGAGCATCCCGGAAAAAACCCTGCTGAGCTTCTTTGAAGCTGCCCGCTGGTCGCCGTCGGCGTACAACTCACAGCCTTGGCGCTTTCTCTACGCGCGCCGTGACACGCCGAACTGGGAGCGTTTCCTGGGCCTGCTGAACGAATTCAATCGTGGCTGGGCACAACATGCCTCGGCCCTGGTGATCGTGATCTCGAAAACCGACTTCGCCGTGCCTGGCGCCACCGAAGAAACCCCGGCCCTGTGGCACACCTTTGACACCGGTTCTGCCTGGGGCCACCTGGCGCTGCAAGCCAGCATCAGCGGCTGGCATACCCATGGCATGGCCGGTTTCGACCAGGAGCTGACCCGCAAGGAACTGAAAATCCCCGAAGGCTATGCACTGCACGCGGCCGTTGCTGTTGGCAAGCTGGGCGACAAGTCGACATTGGCGGACTACCTGCAAGCCCGGGAAACCCCGAGCCCGCGTCGGCCGCTAACTGAGCTGGTGGCGGAAGGGGATTTCAGTCTTTAAGGCTGATGCAGACTTGGCAGGTCATTGCCTGCCCCTGTGCAACACACGAAAACCCTGCCGTTAAAAACGGCAGGGTATACCTGAAATGGATCAACTCACTTTAGCGATAAGACCGCTAAAGGCCCGGCGCAGCGCTTCTTTATGTCGGTTATAAGAATCCATGACAACCGGCACCATAAACTCAGAACTCAGCGAATCCATATCCACCGGATAAATCTTCTTGTCCCGTGAGGAATACATGAAGTTTTTCAACTGCAGATCATTGTGATAGATATCCTTCCCTTCCATCTGCACAAATACATCATCAAGTAGTGATCGCGCTTGCGACGGCAAACTACCCTTCTCAAACTTACTAAGATCCACTCCATCAATCCTTCCCATCTTTATATATTTACGGCCATCCTCAATGATCGTCCTTGCAAAACCCTCACCATAATATTTATTCAGGGATCGTGTTTCCATATCCATGTAACCCGCAAAGGGCTTTAAAGATGTTTGACCGAGGTCTTTATAAACACTTCTTCCATCCAGACTTGCGTAAATTACCCCCTCACCGCCGCCCCCAATCACAGGCCCCAGATCGGATGCGACCGACAGCGGATCTCCGCCCCGGGCAGCCAGGCGTTGCCATTGATCGCCCTCCACATGTTGGACCAATACCGGCGTTTGTCGATTGTTGTGATAGATCCGTGCCTGGGCAACGCCGTCAGCGGTTCGGGTGACGTGTCGTACTTCGTAGACTGCGGTTTGTCCGGTACTGTCGGTATGACGGATATGGGACAGGTGGCCATCGGTCGCGACATAGACCCCCTGACTGTTACGCGAGAGCCCGGCTATGCGGGATTCCGGGACTTTGAGCTCACCAAAGAGCCTGTTGTTCAACTCACTGCCCGGCTCAATACGCGACGTGGTGAGCACGCCATCCACAGCCTTCGTTTTAGAGGTGAACCCTTCGAGCGGGCTGCCATATGGCCGCATCTTGTTTGCATCGAAGGCATACCATTTGCCGTTCCACAGTACAGCCCCCCCTTCAACACTATGACCTGCAACCTTGAAGATCCCCGCTGCCGCTGCCTCATACTGTTTGCTGGCCGCCTTCAACAAGTCATAACTGCCGGATGCGCCTCTGAGCTTATTAACCCCTTCAAGACCTTTGTCGAGCAGCAAGCCAGCCCCTCTGCGTACCAATCCGGCACCTCCCACCGCCAAATCACCCAAACCACTCACAGGATTGAATACGCCGACAGCAGTGGTGCCGATGATCTTTGCGACTTTCACTGCCTTGATGGTCGTGTTGACGGCCGTGGTTCCAACCTTCGTCACCTTGGCAGCAGCTCCCACACCGGCAGTGACGAAACCAAAGATATCCATGCCCAAATCTATCGCGCCGTCCAGATAGTTACCGTTCTGAAAATTGACAATGGCCGATCTAAGCGGAACGAGATTCAGGAAAAAATCCGCTATTTTCCACTCGTTTTCCATTTGCTGATCGTAAGTAGTGCCCCCCCTGGCCTGTTTCACAGCATCTTTATTGTCGATATCGAGATGCTCGAAAAACGCATCGGCGATAAACCGGGTCCGCGTGCTGGAAAAGCTCAAGGGGATCTCTGAAGTGCTGCCTGGCTGCTTTTGTCCCAAGTCGGCCTCGCTGGCGTTAGCCGGCGTAAACTTTTCTATCGGATATATCAGATTGGCATTTCGCTCTTGTTGCCTTGTCAACACATAAGGCGGCACAGTCGTGATGGCGCCATTCTTCAGGTCAATTTCATAAACAGTCACCCCATTAACACCTGTGGTTTTCACCAGCAGGTTGTCATTTTTGTGCTCCAGCGTTTTACCCGTAAAGCCCATACCCAGCTTGTAAGTATTGTTTTGGAAAAATTCGAGCTTCGCATATTCCAGGTTTTGCCTGTCGGCCAATGGAAGCTGAGCAATGAGGTGTTTGACAGTGGTACTGATACCCTTCTTGCGTGAATCGATTGCCTGTTTGAATTGATCATTGAAAGTTTTGTTCACATCGAACTTAAGAGACTTGCCTTTCGTTGCTTCGATAATACGTTGGTCCGTCGATTTCCACTCGTATTGGTCCAGCCCGCTCATGGCGATATCCAGCATCGAATGAAGGCCTGCAGGCGCCCGATTCGGATCGTAAAGCGCCTGGGCTGACGGCTGCCCCGCAGTGTTGACCCTTAAGAGCTTTTCTTCAAAAGGTACGTTTTCTGCGAACCGCGCTTTAAGTTTGGCCAGTGCAACTTCTTTACGACTTGGAATTTCGGTTTCCAATAATTTCGAAGCCGCTATCCGTTCCTGCAATTGTTGATTGAACGCGGTTCTTACGCTCTCTACTTCGATGAGATTGTAACTATCATTTTCTTTCTCAAGGATAATGCCGTTGACCACACCCCAGTCCATTAACGCTGCCTTCTGGGCAAGTTGAGTGTTTGCCGGATCGGCCAAAGCTGCACCCTCGGCCTTGAGCATGACTTGGGCAAAGGTCATGTTCGGTACCGTGCCTGGAGACTGAGCTTCTATTGTCGCCGCAGCGATCGACAGGCTGACCCAGGCCGGGCTGCCGTATGTCACGCTGAAGGGGATGTCTTTGATCAAAAATTCAGGGGCGCTCCTTGCCAGCAATAGGTACGCACCCACCTTGGCCATTTCGGGGGTAGCCTTGCTGCTGACACTCAGGTGCTCGCTCAGCCCATCAAGCACCACTGACGCCGGCTTGCCCCAGTGTTGCGGCTGCATCAGGTCAAAGCCTGCCACCTTGTTTCGGCGGGGGACAGTAATGGACTCCGGGTCCAGTACCGAATGGATGGCTGCCAAGGCGTATTCATTGATGCTGGTGTCGGTGGCAATGCCATTCAATTGGGTCTGTATGGCCAGCCCCATTGCCTGCCCGCGGGCGGAGCTGACGATCACCTCCAGCGCTTTGGCCGGGTCGCGTAACGCTTCACCGCAGAGCGGTTGGTTACTGTTCAGGTCTTCCAATACACCCACGCTCGGGCCGATTTGCGGTTTATTCGGATTGCGATTGGCATAATGAATGGCGGTGTCCAGCAACGTACGTTGCTCACTGGCACTCAGGGGAACAGGCCAGGACAAACCACCCCCAAAGTTGCCGAAAGGATGCGCCAAGGCTCTCTCATTCACCGAGTCAGCAAGGCTTGCAAGATGAAAATGGGTGGTGGGCACGTGCAAGCCATAGCCCCTGATGAAAGTCTCAAGGGTTGCGGCGTTGCCGACCTGCGTCGAGTAGGACGAATCGGGCTGAACGTCCATCGGTGTGCTTTTCAGCGCCGCCTGCACCGCCTGAGGGGTGGCGTTCACACCCAGCTTTGCAGCCATTTCGTTAAGCTTTTGTCCCAATGTCTTCCAATTCTGCCTATCACCCAGTGCAACTTTCAGGTCAGCTTTTGGGGCGAGCGAAGGGCTAGTTTGGGTGAGGGGCCCTGGTAAATATGATCCACCAGTTGCTCGACTCGGCTCCCCTGGTGGGCTTCTTGAGGGACCCGCTGTTTGATCGGTCAACCCTACGGGCATCACAGGGATGTCATGAGGAGGTAAGGACGCAACGCCAAGATTCAACATGAGCAAGTACTCTTTTTGAAGAAGAGCACCAGCGTCACATGGGACCCGCGACGACGAAATCAGCTTAGTGTTAACAGACGTTTGTGAGCGCCGGCCATCGCACACCTCGCCGAATCATTCCCGGTTATGCAGGGTTAATGTTTGGTGCGAAAGTGTCCACGTCCGAACCTGACCGCCGTCGATTTAATCGTTTTTTTCAATACCCGCGCTCGAAACTCACTTCGCCACGCAACGCTTCCTTGGCCTGATACGCCCGCAGATTCTCGACAAACAATTGCACCATCATTTTCGGTGAAGTCGGCGCCGAGCTGTGGCCGGTCAGCAGCAAGCCCCAGGCCGTCCAGAACGGATGACGCTGCGGCAGCGGCTCCTGACGGCAAACGTCGATGACCGCGCCCGCCAGATGCCCTTCCTTCAAGGCTTCCACCAGGTCAGCATCCACCACCGCCACACCGCGTCCGACGTTGATAAATAAACCGGTAGGCTTGAATTGCTTGAACAACGCCGCGTCGTACACGTCGTGGGTGTTCGGCGTGTTGGGCAGCAGGTTGATCACGTAGTCCACCTCTCCCACCAACCGGCCAAGCTGGTCCAGCCCGGCCACTTCAACAAACGGTGCCTGCTCACGGGCTTCGCTGGCGATGCCATACAGCTCGACCCCAAAGGGCTGGAGGAACTGCGCCACACTGCGACCGATATCACCGGTGCCGACGATCAGTGCCTTGCGCCCCGCCAAGCTCTGGCCCATGCGGTTGTCCCACTTGCGCTCCACCTGGCTGACCAGGCGCGCCAGTACTTCGCGCTCGTGGCCGAGCATGTAAGTGAGCACGTATTCGGCCATCACCTGGCCAAAAATGCCGACGGCGCGGGTCAGGCGATAGTCGCGGGGCAAACCTTCAGCCAGCAACGGGGTGATCCCGGCCCAGGTCGATTGCAGCCATTGCGGGTGGTGGCCCTGACGCAGCAGGGTCGCCAGCAGGTCCGGTTGACCGAGCCACACCGGGCAATCAGCGGCCAGGCGCGATAATTCAGCGGAGTCGCCGCTGGTCATCACTTCGAGGTCCGGCGCGGCTTCGCGCAGCAGTTGGGCGTACAACGGATGATCGTGTTCAGCAATCAGAACGCGCATGGTTCAAACCTTTCAAAAACAGTGCAGGCGGCCGCAAGCAGCAAATTCACGGTATCCCTCGGGCCGCCGCCAGATAATACGATTCCATTTCATGAGCGAACCCCTGACGGGGCTCGTACCGATCACATCGGGTCGTTGCGACGCAGCAGTTCGTCAGGCAAGTGTTCGATGTACTCGTCCTCGGCCGGCGGCATTTGCAGGTGATACCCCTGCTTCTCGAGGTTTTCCAGAACCACCGCGATGTCTTCGCGGGACAGCTTGCGCTCGGGGCTCAGTACCAGGTCAAAGGCGTGGTGGGGCTTGCCGAACGCCGCCAGCAGGGTCTCCGGAACGCGCTCCAGCGCATCACTTTTCAGCACGTAGAGGTACATCTCGTTTCGTTTCAAGCTGCGATAGATGGAGCAAATACGCTTCAAGGCTGTTCTCCGGCGGTGGCCAGGCTGTCCAGCAGCGCCTGGCCCATCAACTCGCGGCGCCAGCCACGCAGCGAGTCAGGCAATTGGTAAGGGCCCTCGGGGTAGCCACTTTTGACCAGGGCTTCGAGGGTTTTCTTGCGTAGCATCAGTTCCGGCGCCATGTCGAGGCGTTCTGCTTCAGCCTGGCCGAGGGCACGCAACTGCTTGATCAATATTGCGGCATCTACCGGCAAAGGCTCGGCAACCGCCGGTGGCCATTGGTCCATCGACACGCTGCCGGCACGCTTGATCAGGTCCAGCAGGAACTCGCCGTCCTGACGCACGGTGCGCGGGTGCATGTCTTCGATTTTTGCCAGGGCGGCGAGGTTATCCGGCTGAGACTTGGCCAGGGGCCATAACGAATGCTCGCGAATAATCCGGTTGCGCGGCAGGTCACGGGCGCGGGCTTCCTGCTCACGCCAGGCGCACAGTTCACGCAGCACGGCAAGCTGGGCCCGGGACAGTTTCCAGGCCAGCTTGGCGTCCCGGTAGGCCTCGTAAGGGTCGACTTCACGGCGCAGGTTGGCCACCAGTTCGGCACCGTCGTCCAGGACCCAGGCGTATTTGTCGTCAGACAGCTTGGGGCGCAGGCGTATGTAGACTTGCGCCAGGTGCACGGCGTCTTCGGCGGCGTAGCTGATTTGCGTCTCGGACAATGGCCGCTGCAGCCAGTCCGAGCGGGTTTCGCCCTTGGGCAACTCGATATCGAGCACGGCTTGCACCAACCGCGAATACCCCATGGAAAAGCCCAGGTTCAGGTACGCGGCCGCCAATTGGGTGTCGAACAGCGGCACCGGCAGGCTGCCGGTCAGGCGCAGCAACACTTCCAGGTCTTCGCTGCAGGCGTGCACCACCTTGATCACCGCCGGGTTCTCCAGCAAGGCGGCCAAGGGTTGCCAGTTGTCGATGGTCAAGGGGTCGATCAGATAAGCGCGCGCGCCATCACCGATCTGGATCAGCCCGGCAATAGGGTAAAAGGTGTCGACCCGCATGAATTCGGTGTCGAGGGCGACGAATGGCAACTGCTGCCATTGGGCGCAATGCTGGCCGAGGCTATCGTTGTCGCAGATCCAGTGAATATCGATGGCCACACGGCTCTCCCTTGAAGAATGGCGCGCAGTATATATCGCTAAAGGGATTTGCGAGCATCCGCAGTGCAAGAGCGGCCATGAAAAGTCTGACAGGAGCCGAAGAATAGTCCGACAGAAGCGGCTTAGCCTCTTTTACGCAGGACGTACACCCGCCACATGGCCGAACCGGGCAGGAATTCCTGGTGGTTGAGGATCTTGAAGCCGGCTTGTTTGAACTCCGCTTCCACCTGCACCCGGTGACTGCCAGAGTCCGTCGGGGCCAGGCTCTGGGCAGCGAAAGCCTTGTAACCAGCGTCACTGTTTACCGAGACAATCACCGTGTCGCGGCTAACCCGATGAAACTCCTGCAGCAGCGCCAAGCGTCCATCGGCACTGGGCACATGGCGAAACAACTCCAGGCAAAAGATGCAGTCCACAGCGTTGGCCGACAGCCCGATGGAAAACGCCGAGCCCTGAAAGGTTTTCACGCGCTTGAGCAATGCCGGGACATGATGGGTGCGAGCATGGTCGAGCATGGCCTGGGAGTTGTCCGACGCCAGGATCACCCGGTTACCGTGCTCGGCCAACACCGGCCAGAACCGACCCAAGCCGCAGGCCAGATCGAGGACCAGGCCTGGTTCGCCGGCGATCTTCAGCGCATTGCGTACCAACCGCTCATCACGCCACAGTGCCAGGCGACGCCATAGCCCGGGCGGACGCGTGTCGCCGCAGACGCGGGCGTGCTCACGGTCATAGCGCTCGGCAAATTCAATCTCGATGGAGGACGGTGGTTGCGACGACATCACACGACTCTTGTTAGTAGGTCAGACGTAGGCACTTTAACGACGGGTGCGTGAAAAAAAGGTCGAAACGGTTTCAATGCTTGGCGAGCACACCATCAACCACGGCTGCACGACAGCCGGCGAACATGTCCAGGCCCGGGTTGTAGGCATGGGTGTCGACATCCAGCAAGCCCAGCATCGAATGAAACAGATTGTCCTGGCTCAAGGGTTTGTGACGACTCAGTTGCAGGCAATGCGTATCCACCGAAAAAGCGGTCTGATAACTGTCTGAGAACCAGGCCAACATCGCCACATGCTTCTGTTGGTCCGGGGCCAGCATGTACGGGGTACCGTGGAGGAACAGGTTGTATTCCCCCAGAGACTCGCCGTGGTCGGACAGGTAGAGCATGGCCGTATCGACCTTATCCTGATTGCTGCGCAGCACGTTGATCAGGCTGGCCAGCACATGATCGGTGTAGACCAGGGTGTTGTCGTAGCCGTTCACAATACTTTCGCGACTGCAGGTGTTCAGGGCATTGCTCTCACACACCGGGGTGAAATGTTCGTACTCCTTGGGGTAACGCTTGAAGTACTCCGGGCCATGGCTGCCCATCTGGTGCAGCACCAGCACGGTATCCTTGTCCAGGTTGTCGATGAACGCCTGTAGGCCCTGCAGCAGGATTTCGTCGCGGCACTCGCTGTTGGCACACAGCACCGGGTCGTTGAGCTTGCTGACATTCTGGACCGTCACTCGATCACAGGTACCCTTGCAGCCGGATTGATTGTCGCGCCAGACCACCTCGATACCGGCGCGCTTGAGCACATCCAGCAAGCCTTCCTGGTTTTTCGCCTGGCTGGCGTTGTAGTTCTTGCGACCCATATTGGAAAACATGCAGGGCACCGACACCGCCGTTTCGGTGCCGCAGGAATGCACATCGGTGAAGGCGATCAGGCCGCTTTCCTGCGACAGCTCGGGAGTGGTGTCACGGTCGTACCCCAGAATGCCGAAGTTCTCGGCGCGCGCACTCTCCCCCACTACCAGCACGGTCAGAGACTTGCGGGTGTGGGCTTGCCAGGCGGGATTTTTCTGCGCGTCTTCGGCGATGGTATGGAACGGTTGCCGGGCAGAAACCACCTGTTCACGCAGGTAGCCGACGGAGGCACCGATGTAATTGCTCGGTACGATCATCAAATGCAGTTCATGGTGATTGCGAAACAACGACGACAAGCCTTGATAGTTGATCAAGGCCACACCGCCGATCACCGCCACTGAGGCGATACTTACCAGCACTTTGCTCAAGACTTCACGGTGCCAGCGCCGATAATTAATGGGGGTTTTCCACACTAACCAAGCGGGAAATACTCCCAACAACAAAATATAAGCCAACAACTTTAAAGACAACAGGTCACGTACTTCGGTGACATTAGTTTCGGCAAAGTTGCGAAACATACCAGCGTCGATCAATACGCCATATTGACTCATGAAATAAGTCACACCGGCACTGACCAAAAACAGCAGCATCAAGACCGGTTTAAGCACCCGCCGAAAGGCCACCAGCGTCAGTACCAGGTTGAAGCCGCACAGCAACATCACGACAAAAGCCGCGCACATCAGTAGCCCGCGAATATCGAGGGTGACAATATCGGCCAGATGCTGCCAAAGGACGAGGTTGAACCCCAGCAATAAAAACGCGCTGGCAACCAGGGTAATAATCTCGGGGCGAACGGGTTTGACGTTAAACATAACGCTCTGCTTGGCCAGGGAAGTAAGTGCCGCCAGGAAAAATTCCCGTGGTAGCGACGGCACGGACTGTAAGCAGGCGTCTATCAATTTTTCGTGAAAATAATAGGAAGAAATAGTGGGAGTGAGCAATTACCAAACTTTCTGTTTACTCCCGGAAGAACCCGTCAGGCCTGATGCAGGTACCAGCGCCAATCCTGCTCCCCAACCTCCCCCATGAACTGACGGTATTCCGCACGTTTCACCGCCAGGTAAACCCCGAGGAACTCACCGCCAAAGGCTTCCCGCGCCCAGGCTGAGCCTTCCAGCGCACGCAGGGTGGTCAGCCAGTCAGTGGGCAGTAACTCTTTGGCTTGGGCATACCCGTTGCCTTCCACCGGAGCACCCGGGTCGCGCTGCTCGCGAATGCCTCGGTGAATCCCCGCCAGAATCGCTGCGGCGGCCAGGTACGGATTGGCATCGGCGCCGCAGATGCGGTGCTCGATATGCCGGGAAAATGCCGGCCCGCCCGGCACACGCAGGCTCACCGTGCGGTTATCCACGCCCCAGGTCGCCGCCAGCGGTGCGTAGCTATTGGTCTGGAAGCGTCGGTAAGAGTTGGCATTGGGACAGAACATCAGCAGTGAATCGAGCAAGGTGCTGAGCATGCCGCCCACCGCCTGGCGCAACAGCGGCGTGCCATCGGCGGCCTCGCTGGCAAACAGGTTATTGCCGTCGCGGTCGGCCAGGCTGACGTGCATGTGCATGCCGGTACCCGCCAAATCGTCGAATGGCTTGGCCATGAAACAGGCGGTCATCCCGTGCTTGTGGGCGACGCCTTTGACCAGACGCTTGTAGCGCACCGCCTCATCCATGGCTTGCAGAGCATCGCTGCGGTGCTCAAGGGTAATTTCCACCTGCCCCGGGGCATATTCGGAAATCGCCGTGCGCGCAGGAATACCCTGCAGTTTGCAGGCGCTATACAGGTCGGCCAAGAACGGTTCGATCTGTTCCAGCTCCCGCAAGCCATACACCTGGGTCGAGCGCGGGCGGCTGCCATCCACATCGTGCGCAGGTTGTGGCCGGCCATTGCTGTCGGGCTTCTGATCGAGCAAATAGAACTCCAGCTCCGCCGCCATCACCGGGTAGTAACCGTCGGCCTTGAGCCCGTCGATCACCCTGGCCAGCAAATGCCGAGGATCAGCCACGGTGGCGGGCATCCCTTCTTCGGGGTGCATGCTGACCTGCACCGCCGCCGTTGGAATCAACCGCCAGGGCATGCGTTGCAAACTGCCGCTGACCGGGTAGGCGCGGCAATCGATGTCACCCACCTCCCACACCAGGCCGGAGTTTTCCACGTCGTCGCCATTGATGGTCAGGCCAAGGATGGTACTGGGCAGCGGCCGGCCGCTTTTATAGACCGCCAGCAGCTCATCGCGGTGCAACAACTTGCCTCGGGGCACGCCGTTGCTATCGAGGATAAACAACTCGAACATCTCGATATCCGGATTCTGGTCAAGAAAGGACTGGGCTTCATGCAGGGTGGCAAAGGCAGTACTCATGGAGAATTCTCATACGTTCGCGTCAGGCAAGCGCGCAAGCGCTGCCAGTCAGATGCGCGGGGCATCCACGGGGGCAATCAACGTAAGGAGGGAATATCCGGTGGGCGTGCATGGCGGCAGTGCCATAGCGCCCAGAACGCCAACTCGCAGGGCAATGCATCAGCCGAGATTCGTCGACAAGCCGGACAACTTGACGCGGTAGCGCCACGCGATGTCTCGGGGTGAGTGTCGGGGGAACCGTCCATGCAAGGATCACAGTGAGGAGATGCCGGGCAGCGTCACATGGCTGGATAAGCCGTTCAATTCAGTCTTGACGGAGTTTGGTTGTGCACGGACTAAACATTTGAAAATATGGGGCCCCGCTTCTGCCCCCAAGGACTCGCCCGCATGAAAGCTCCCTTGACCCTTTGCCTGCTGACAGGTCTGGCGCTGCCCGCCCTCGCCGCCTCTCCCACCTCGCGTCTGGATGAAGTGATCCAACGCGGCGAAATGACGGTGTGCACCACCGGCGACTACAAGCCCTACACCTACTTGCGCGCGGACGGCAGCTACGAGGGCATCGATATCGCCATGGCCCAGTCCCTGGCCAAAAGCCTCGGCGTGCAGATCAAATGGGTGCCTACGACCTGGAAAACCCTGATGCCGGACTTCCTCGCCCAGCGTTGCGACCTCGCCGTCGGCGGTATTTCCGTGTCCCTGGAACGGCAGAAAAAAGCCTTCTTCAGTCAATCGATGAATGTCGACGGCAAAATTCCCCTGGTGCGCTGCGCCGATGTGCAGCGCTATCAGACCGTCGAACAGATCAACCAGCCTCAGGTTCGGGTGATCGAACCGGCGGGCGGCACCAACGAAGTCTTCGCCCGGGCGCACCTGGGCCAGGCGCAGTTGCGACTGTTTCCGGACAACGTGACGATTTTCGAAGAGCTACTGGCAAACAAGGCCGACGTGATGATCACCGACGCCAGCGAGGCCCGTTACCAGCAGAAGCTCAAACCTGGGCTGTGCGCGGTGAACCCGGAGCGTTACATGCAATACAGCGAAAAGGCTTTCCTGCTGCCCCGGGATGATGTGGCTTGGAAAAGCTACGTGGACCAGTGGCTGCACTTGAGTACGGTCACGGGGGTGTATGACGGGATCGTCAACCAGTGGTTGGCGGCGCCTTGATCAACGCGGGTATCTCCCCCCAGTTTCTCGTAGCAGCTGTCGAGCGCCAGCGAGGCTGCGTCGAGGACAACGCGAATTTGCGCCTAGCTTGATGGCGGTGGTGTGGCCGACGTAGCCTCGCTGGCGCTCGACAACTGCTACGTAATCAATTCGATAAACGCCCGGCAAGCCGCGCTGCGATAAGCCCCTTTGCGACTGAGCAACGCCGCCGTGCGTTGCGGCAAGGGCGGGTGAATGGACACCGCACTCAAGCCCGACTGAGCCCGGGCAATCGCGCTGGGCAGGATGGTCGCCAGCGGCGTGTTACGGACGATCTCAATGATCGCGCTGATGGAGTTGGCTTCCATGGCGATCTGCGGTTTTACGTCCTGGCTGCGGCAATAGTCATCAATGTAGCGGCGGGTGGCGAAGCCCGAGTTCAACAGCACCAGCGGCTGTTGAAGCCAGTGCTGGCCACCCAGGTCCGGGTGGCTGGCGCTGACCACCACACTCAACTCCTCGACAAACAATCCCTCGCACTCGATATCCGGCAAGTGCTCGCCGGTAAACCCGATACCAATATCCAACTGATCCTGCGCCAATGCCGCTTCGATACGGTCTTGGGTCAGTTCCTCGACGCTCACCACAATCCCTGGGTATAGGTTATTGAACCGCGCCAGCAACGGACCGATCAGGTAAGCGGTGAACGTCGGGGTCATGGCCAGGCGCAAGTTGCCACGACTCAGGTCTTGCACGTCATGCATCGCCCGCGTACCGGCCTGCAGATCCTGCAAGGCCAGCCGCGCAAAACGTACATAGGCCTCACCCGCATCGGTCAACCGCACACTACGCCCGGTGCGATCCAGCAACGGCGCACCGAGGGTGTCTTCCAACTGCTTGATCTGTTGCGACAAGGTCGGCTGGGACACATGCAACGCTTCGGCAGCGCGGGTGAAGTTACGGTGCTCGGCAACGGCCAGCAGGTAGCGGATATGGCGTAGCAGCATGTGGGACGCTCAACTATAGGCCTGACTTATAGAAATCATAATAAGCCGGTCTTGGACGCTATAGCTGAAAACTTCCATCCTTGCCCCATCAGCGACGCAAGGAGAACCACCATGCAGCATCTCATCGACGGCTTTCGCAAGTTCCAGGACGAGGCCTTTGCCCAGCGCAGCGACCTGTTCAAACACCTGGCCACCACCCAGAACCCCGGCACGTTGTTTGTGTCCTGCTCCGACAGCCGCGTGGTCCCGGAGCTGTTGACCCAGCAGGAACCCGGCGACCTGTTTGTGATCCGCAACGCAGGCAATATCGTGCCGTCCTACGGCCCGGAGCCGGGCGGCGTGTCAGCCACCGTCGAATATGCCGTAGCCGTACTCGGCGTCAGCGACATCGTGATCTGCGGTCACTCGGACTGCGGCGCCATGACCGCCATCTCCACCTGCAAATGCCTGGATCACCTGCCGGCCGTGGCCAATTGGTTGCGCCATGCCGAGTCGGCCAAGGTGATCAATGCGGCCCGTACCCATGCCTCCGACGAAGCCCGGCTGGACGCCCTGGTACGGGAAAACGTGGTAGCGCAACTGGCTAACCTCAAGACTCACCCCTCAGTCGCCCTGGCGCTGGAACAAGGCCGGCTGAACCTGCACGGCTGGGTGTATGACATCGAAAGCGGCTGCATCGCCGCCCTGGACGGCACCACCGGACGTTTTGTGTCCCTGCTGGAAAACCCGCAGACCCGTGCGGTCTCGACCACATCTCAACACGCTGCATAACCCCTGTTTACCCAAGAGGAAATCACCATGTTGCAATCCCAGTTCGCTCAAACCCCACGCCTGGCCCTGGCCGATACGGTTATCGACATCAAGGCCCGCAAGGACCTGTCATGGCAGGACCTCACCGACGGCACTGGCCTGAGCCTGGCTTTCGTCACCGCCGCCTTGTTGGGCCAGCACCCGTTGCCCAAGGACGCCGCTGACGTGGTCTGCGACAAACTCGGCCTCGACCAGGACGCCAGCCGCCTGCTGCAAACCGTGCCCCTGCGTGGCAGCTTCCCGGGCGGTATTCCGACGGATCCGACCCTGTACCGTTTCTATGAAATGCTCCAGGTCTATGGCTCGACCCTCAAGGCTCTGGTCCACGAGCAATTCGGCGACGGCATCATCAGCGCCATCAACTTCAAGCTGGACATCAAGAAGGTCGAAGACCCGGACGGTGGCTCCCGCGCGGTGATCACCCTGGATGGCAAATACCTGCCGACCAAGCCGTTCTGATTACCCGACAACCGTCTACGCTCTTGGGACACTGACAAGAACGAGGGACGGGCAATGAAGGCAATGTTCCGAATCACCTGGCTGCTGCTGTTGTGTTTCAGCCAGGTGCACGCCGCCGCCACGCAAGACAAAGACGCCCAAGCCGCCAAGGCCCTGCTGGAAAAGGCCTTGGCGTACTACCACGACAATGGCGACAAGGCCTTCGCGGCCTTCAGTCGCCAGGGTGAGTTTGTCGACAAGGACCGCTATGTCTTTGTGGTCGACACCAAGGGCGTGCTGCTGGCCAGTGGCGGCCCCTCCTCCGCGTTGATTGGCCGGGATATCTCCGAAGTGCTGGGACCGGACCTGCGCAAATCCTTCAAGGACGTGCTGCTACAGCCCGAGGCCAATGGTATTCAGCAAGCCGACTACCGATGGCAGAACTGGAACGACGGCAAGATCGAACGCAAGCACGTGTTTTATCAGCGCATTGGCGAGCGCATTCTCGCGGTCGGCTACTACTTGCCACGAGCCTCGCCGGAGCAGGCCAAGGCGCTGCGGGACAAGGCGGTCGACGAACTGGCGAAAGATGAAAGCAGTACCCTCAAGGCGATCAATGCGATGCAGGGTGGTTTTCTGCAGGATGACCTGTATGTGTTTGTGGTTGACCTTGATACCCGGCGTTATGTGGCGCACGGGACTAACTTGCGGTTGGTTAATACCGACTTTGGCAAGATCAGCGACCCGGAGGGTAAGCCGGTGGGGGAGCCGATCTTGAAGCTGATGGCTGAGCAGGATCAGGGGGAATATCAGTACCGCTGGAAGAACCCGGTGACGGGGAAGGTTGAGGATAAACATGCCTATCTGCGTAAGGCGGGGCATTTTATTGTGGCTGTGGGGTATTACAGTCCTTGAGGTTGGGGGGCGATATAGGGGTGGGAGTACATATCCGTTGTTGCGGTAACGGCTGATTATGGTTCCGCCCTTACAGCCAGCCCTTTCGAGGTCTTTGAAAAGTCTGCCGTATTTGGAGAGCAAACACTGACCTGTGGCGAGGGGGCTTGTCCCCCGTTGGGCTGCGAAGCGGCCCCAAAAAGATCGCTGAGTTTTTTCAGATAGACCGAGATTGCAGGTTTTAGGGCTGCTTCGCAGCCCAACGGGAGACAAGCCCCCTCGCCACAAGGTCAGTGCTCGCCCCTGATTGACCGGTATTAGCCAAAAAACTGTTTTTTCAAAGACCTTGAAAGGGCTGGCTGTAAGGGCGGAACCCTAATCAGCCGTGAAAACAACAACGGATATGTACACAGTCAGCAGTCAGTTCACCTTATCCTCCCGCCCCCGCAACACCCGATCAGGCATCCCAATCGCCGCCGCCAACCCCAACAGCGACACCCCCGCACTCACCATCAGCAAATGCCGAAACGTCACCAACAACTCCCCCCGCAGAGCATCCTGCGCCGGACCCGGCGCGGCATTGAGCCCATCGAGCAACACATTGCCAGAACTACCCTCCGCCACCAGCGCCCCACTGGCCAAGTGAGCAAAACTGGAATCCTGCAACAACGCCAACAGCAGCGCCGACATGCACGCCACCCCCACCGCACCACCGAGGGAGCGAAACAGGTTAGTGGTACTGGTAGCCACACCAATGTCCCGTTGCTCCACCGAATTCTGCGTCCCCACCAGCGACGTGGGGAACTGCATACCGGAGGCAATCCCACTGAGCAACATGAACAGGCTACTCAACAGCAACGCCTGCGGCGCACTGAAGGCCATGCCGAGGATCGCCAACGGGGTCAACAGCGCGCCGGTAAGGATCATCGGTTTGTAGCGGCCAGTCACCGAGGTCATGCGCCCGGCAAAATAGGCGCCCATCGGCAAACCAATAGCCAATGGCAACAAGTGCAAAGCGGCACTGTCGGCACCGGCGCCGGTAACAGTCTGGTAACGCAGGGGCATCAGCACGATCAGGGAAATCGCCTGGAAGCTGGTAAAGAAAACCGTGCACCAACACAGCACCGCACTGCGGTTGGCGAACAGGTGCATCGGCAGCAAGGGTTCGCGCGCCCGGCGTTCATGCCAGACAAACACCGTCAGCGCCAACAGGGCGCAGGCCAGCAACCCGAGTACTTGATCGTCGCGCCAAGGGTGGCCCTGGCCGATTTCAGTGATGCCCATCAACAGCGCAGTCAGGCCGATGATCATCAGCAAGGTGCCCAGGTAGTCGATGACCGGCTTGCGTTGCGGCACCGGCAGCCCCACCAGCGTGCGATGGGCCACCCACCAGGCGCCCGCGCCCAGCGGCAGGTTGATCAGGAACACCCAGCGCCAGGACAAGTATTCGGTCATATAACCGCCCAGCACCGGCCCGGCGACGCTCGCCACTGCGTACATGCTACTGAAATAGCCTTGGTAGCGACCACGCTCACGGGGCGGGATGATGTCGCCAATGATCGCCTGGCTCACCGAAATCATCCCACCGGCGCCGATGCCCTGGAGGATCCGCGCCAGCACCAGTTGCTCCATGCTTTGCGCCATGGCGCAGAACAGCGAAGCGATGGTGAACAGGCCCATGCCGATCAACATCATCGGCCGCCGCCCGTACAGGTCGCCGAGTTTGCCGTAGATCGGCACCGCCACCGTCATCGCCACCATGTAGCCGGAGATGACCCAGGCCAGCAGGTTGACGTCGTTGAACCGGGCGGAAATGGCTGGCATCGAGACGGCAACGATGGTCTGGTCCAGCGCGCCGAGAAAAATCGCCATCATCAAGGCAACCAGAACACTGCGGATGGCGGGTTTGGGCTGAACGGGCTGATTGAGGTTGGTCACGGCTGAACCTGCAGGCAAGCCCCACGGGTAAAAGAGCCCGCAGGAATGCTCGTCAGTTTACTCGATAGCCCACTATTCGATAGCCTCGTAAGGAAGTCCGACGTAATTTTCTGCAATGGTTTTTCGCCCGGCTTCAGAGTCGACAAAATACTCCAGTTCGCTCTGAGCAATGCGCTGGCTGAAGCCGTCCGCCTCTGGAAATTGATGCAGCATCGAGGTCATCCACCAGGAAAAGCGTTCGGCCTTCCAGATCCGCCGCAAACAGATCTGTGAGTATTTTTCCAGCAAGTCCACCCGCCCCTCGCGATAGACCTTGAGCAGGATATTGAACAAGGTACTGACATCGCTGGCCGCCAGGTTCAAGCCCTTGGCGCCGGTGGGCGGCACGATATGGGCGGCGTCTCCCAGCAGAAACAGGCGGCCGTACTGCATGGGTTCCACCACGAAGCTGCGCAGCGGTGCGATGCTCTTTTCGATGGACGGCCCAGTCACCAGTTGCGCCGCCAAATCTGCTGGCAGGCGGGCCTTGAGTTCGTCCCAGAAACGCTGATCAGACCAATCTTCGACGGCCTCTTCGACCGGCACTTGCAAGTAATAGCGGCTGCGTGTGGGCGAACGCATGCTGCATAAGGCGAAACCACGCTTATGCTTGGCGTACACCAGTTCATCATGAATCGGTGGGGTTTCGGCCAGGATCCCCAGCCAGCCAAACGGATAAACCCGCTCGAAAACCTTTAAATGCTCGGCCGGAATCGACTGCCGCGCCACACCGTGAAAACCGTCGCAACCGGCGATATAGTCGCATTCCAGGCGAAACGACTCGCCCTCATGCTCGAAGGTCAGCCAGGGCTGTTGGCTTTTCAGGTCATGGGGCTGCACATTGCGAGCCTCATACAAGGTGATGGCACCCGCCGCTTCGCGTGCCGCCATCAGGTCGCGGGTGACCTCGGTCTGCCCGTAGATCATCACCGTCTTGCCACCGGTCAACGACTTGAGGTCGATATGGGTCAATTGCCCATTCAGCGCCAACTCAAACCCGTCATGCACCAGCCCTTCGGCGTCCATTCGTCGGCCTACACCGGCTTGGCGCAACAGGTCGACCATGCCTTGTTCCAGCACACCGGCACGAATCCGCCCGGCAACGTAATCGGGCGTTTGACGCTCAAGAATCAGGGTCTCGATGCCTGCCTCGTGCAACAGTTGGCCCAGCAGCAGCCCGGAGGGACCGGCACCGATGATGGCGACTTGGGTTTTCAACGTTTTCATTATTTTTATGGCCCGTAGCTTTCAGCGAACGTATTCGGTGAAAGAGTTGTCATTGGTCTTGGTGCTGGCATTTTTCACTTGAGTGACCGGCATAAGAAGGTGAAAACTGATCCAAACCCTGCGCTTTTTGCCAATCGGGGCGATTACCGCACCATTATCCTGAGTATCGGATTGAAACCATGACCAAAACTGCCACTACCGCGATTCCGGTCTTCAAGCTGTATGGGGAAAACCAACAATGGCCCACCCCGGATCTGTTGCACTGCGAAACCATCTCCCGGCGCAGCCGTGAGTATCAGTGGGAGATTGCACCGCACCGGCACGCGGACCTGTGTCAGTTGTTGTTTGTGTACAAGGGCCAGGCGCAGTTGGAGATCGAAGGCCAACGCACGGTGCTGAACGAGTCGACGCTGCAAGTCCTGCCGCCACTGTGCGTCCATGGCTTTCGGTTTTCCGAAGAGGTTGAAGGGTATGTCGTGACCCTCTCTGCACCGCTGGTGCTGCATTTGCAGGGGCAATTGGGTTCGGCGGTAGACGGTTTGAGTACCTTGGGCAGTTACCCTGCGGGCCAGGACGGTGACTACCTGAACAGCCTGTTCTCCCGGCTGCAGGATGAATACGCCGATGACCAGCCTGCGCGGGACATGATGATGCACGCCCTGGTCAGCGTGTTGCTGGTGTGGATCAGCCGCCAGGCCATCCAACGCCGCCATCCGCGGGCGCCCCGAGGACGCGAATACTTCCGGCACTTCACCCAACTGGTTGAACAGCACTACCGCGAACACCCGAAAATCGAAGACCTGGCCCACAAGCTGGGGATTTCGGTGTCTCACCTCAATGGCACCTGCCGGGAACTGGGGGGGCAACCGGCACTGCAGATCATGCACGACCGCCAATTGCTGGAAGCCAAGCGCCTGCTGACCTACACCAGCATGACCATCAATGAAATGTCGGAAGTGTTGGGGTTTTCCGACCCGACCAACTTCTCACGGCTGTTTCGCCGGCGTGTCGGGTTCTCGCCCAAGGCGTTTCGGGAGCAGTTGAAGGCCGATCGGGACGTTACCTGAGGGCGCTCAAGCTGGCGGTTTGGGGAATGCAGTGGTCACGGTCGCAACTGGCAGCCAGGCTCGGCTTCATGCGGGTCTGCTCGACGCGATAGGCGGCCGTGCCATACAACGCCGTGGCAGCAGCGCACAGGGTGAAAATCATCAGGTACTTTCTTGTTTTGATCGACATGGTGCTGACCTCTGATCCGATCAAGAAGGTGCTTCAATCAGCATAGGTCAGACAGGGCAAGCCGCCATTATGGGGCGGTATTCAATACCTTTATGACGCGTTACAGACCGATATCCCACACCGGGTCTTCGGGAAACCTCAACACCAGAAAATCCAGCAGGCTGCGCAGCGCCGACGGCATGTGTTTGCGCGAGGCATACACCGCATACATGTTCATCTGCCGGGGCTCGGCCTCGGGCAACAGGCGGGTCAGTTGGCCGCTGCGAATATAGTCCCCGGCCTGGTAGCTGGGCAGCATCGAGACCCCGGCACCGGCCAACGTCGCTCTTAGCAAGGTGCTGGCCTCGTTGGCGCTGATATTGCCTTGAACCGGCACCGATACTTGTTCGCCACCCTCTTCGAAATGCCAGAGGCTTTTGCCGAAGTAGGAATGGGTCAGGCAGTTGTGTCGGGCAAGGTCTTCCACCTTGTGCGGTCGCGGATGTTCCAGCAGGTAAAGCGGCGATGCACAAATCACCGAGCGGCAGACCGTAAGCTTGCGGGCGATCAGGTTGGGGTCCAGGTCATTGCTGGTGCGGATGGCCAGGTCGATGCGTTCATCCACCAGGTTCACCGTGCGGTCGAGCATTTGCAGGTCGACCGTGACCTGCGGGTAGCGTTTGACGTATTCGGCCATGGCATCCGCCAACTGCGCCTGGCCGAAGGAGGTGCTGACACTCAGGCGCAACAAGCCGCGCGGGGCTTCGTCCGGTTCGCTGACGGCGGCCTGCATGTCGCTGCACAGCTCCAGCATCTGTCGGCAACGGGGCAAGGTTTCACTGCCGGCGGCGGTCAGGCTCAGCTTGCGGGTGGTGCGGTGCATCAGCCGCGCGCCCACCCAATCCTCCAACTCTGCCAGGTAGCGCGACACCACCGGGCGTGACAGGTCCAGATGATCGGCAGCAGCCGACTGACTGCCCAGGTCCACCACCGCGACAAACACCCGCATTGCTTGAAGACGATCCATGATTTGCCCGATTTCAGAAACAAACTATGTTCAAGCATCGCATTTTTTGCTGCGTTCAGTGCAACTAAGCTCTGTCCATCGCCTGCCAAGGCCTATCGACTGCTGGAGTTGCACATGTTCTCGATCCTCAAGCGTTTTGCACTGGCTTCGGCTGCCCTGGGCTTCGCCGCCCACGCCGCAGCCGCCGACCTGAGCCTGGATGTCTACAACCCGGGTGAGGCAGCCATCTTCCCGGTCAGCTCGGTGTTGGTCAGCGGCCAGAAAGACGCGATCCTGGTAGACGCCCAGTTCGGCAAAGGCCAGGCCGAGCAACTGGTGCAGAAGATCCGCGCCAGTGGCAAGCAACTGACCACCATCTATATCAGCCACGGTGACCCGGACTACTACTTCGGCCTCGACACCCTGACCGCAGCGTTCCCCAAGGCCAAGGTCCTGGCACCCCAACCGGTGGTGGACCACATCAAGGCCACCGCGGCCGGCAAACTTGAATTCTGGGGCCCGAAAATGGGTGCCGACAAGCCCGCCAAGACCATCGTCCCCCAAGTGCTTGTAGGCCATGAGCTGACCCTTGAAGGGCAGAAACTGGAAGTGATCGGCCTCGACGGCCCGCAGCCGGACCGCAGCTTCGTGTGGATCCCATCAATCAAGGCGGTGGTCGGCGGTGTAGTCGTGGCTGAAAACATCCATGTGTGGATGGCTGACACTCAGAGCGCAAAATCCCACACGGACTGGCTGGCCACCCTGCAACGTATCGAAGACCTGAAACCGCGCAACGTGATTCCGGGTCACTACCTGGGCACACCTTCGCTGAAATCCGTGGCGTTTACCGCTGACTACATCAAAGCCTTCGACGAAGAAACCGCCAAGGCCAAGGATTCCGCCGCACTGATTGCAGCCATGAAAAAGCGTTACCCGAACCTGGCCGACGAAAGCTCCCTGGAGCTGAGTGCCAAAGTCGCCAAGGGCGAAATGAAGTGGTGAAGTGTTTCAACCTACCGTACTGGAGAACGTCATGAGCAAGATCGCAATTATCGGTGCCACCGGTCGTGCCGGTAGCCAACTGCTGGAAGAAGCCCTGCGTCGCGGCCACACCGTTACGGCCATTGCCCGTAATACCGACAAGATCGGCGTGCGCCCTGGTGTGAAGGTCAAACAGGTGGATGCCCTGGACGCTAATGCCCTGCAACAGGCCGTCGCCGGCAACGACGTGGTGATCAGCGCCGCGCACTTTGCCACCCTGCCTGCCAGTGCCGTGATTGGCCCGGTGAAGCAGGCCGGCGTGAAACGTCTGCTGGTGGTGGGCGGTGCCGCATCGCTGTTGTTGCCGGGCGGTGGTCGTGTGTTCGACAGCCCTGGTTTCCCGTCGGAGTACAAGGCTGAAGCCGGTGCGGGTATTGAGTTTCTCGACGCCTTGCGTCAGGAAAAAGAGCTGGACTGGACCTTTCTGTCGCCGTCGGCGGAGTTTGTCGAGGCTGAGCGCACCGGCAAATTCCGCCTGGGTCAGGATGATTTGTTGGTGAGCAGCGAAGGTCGCAGCTGGATCAGCTTTGCCGACTATGCGATTGCGTTGATTGATGAAGTGGAAACGCCAAAGCATTCGCGCCAGCGCTTTACTGTCGGGTATTGATGACAATGTGGGAGCGGCGGTGCGACGATTCGACTTGCTCGCGAATACGGAGTGTCAGGCAAATATGTATCAACTGACCCACCGCCTTCGCGAGCAAGTCGAATCGTCGCACCGCCGCTCCCACATTTAATCGGCATTGTCCGGACTACTGTGCCTGGCTGACCAACCAGGTCAGTAACGCTTCAAGCCCCACCGACGGCTCCGTCCCCTGCGGATACACTAGGTAATACCCCATCCCCGTCGGCACTCTCAATTCAAATGGCATCACCAGCCGCCCGGCCTTGAGGTCTTCGCCGATCAACGCGCTGTCGCCAATCGCCACGCCTGACCCCTGTGACGCCACGGTCATGGCCAGGTCCAGCGTCTCGAAATGATACCCCTGGCTCAAGTTACCCAACCGTGTACCGGCCGCCTTCAACCACAACGCCCAATCGCGCTCATCCCGCGTGGGGTGCAACAGCACCTGCCGCTGCAAGTCCGCCGGCGTCTGCAAACCCGCCCGCAAGGCCGGTGCGCAAACCGGCGTGAGTTGCTCATCAAACAGATGCCAAGCCTGAGCCGACTGTTCACCGACGGGCGCATAGATCACCGCCGCATCAAACTGCTCACGACGAAAATCCACGGTGTAGGCCACGGTGGTGGTGAGTTCCACCGGCACATCTGGCCGTTCCTGCTGCCACTGCATCAGCCGTGGCAGCAGCCAGCGCATGACACAGGTGGGGGCCTTGAGTTGCAAGGTCTCGCGGCGGCAGCCGATCTGCTCCACCGCCTCACCGATCAGGCCGAACACTTGCTGCGCCCGTAGCGACCACTCGCGCCCCTCATCGGTCAGGCTCAAGCCTCGGGCCTGACGCTGGAACAGCGGGTAGCCCAGATGGCTTTCCAGCCCGGCAATCTGTCGGCTGACCGCGCCCTGGGTGATGTGCAATTGCTCGGCAGCACGGGTGAAGTTGCAGCACTGAGCCGTGACCCAGAAGGTGTGCAGTGCGGGCAACGGTGGAAGGCGTTTCATCGGGCAGCAGCCATGACGTGAGGACATGGCTAGTATGACTTTTTATCGATTGTTGCCGCTACAGCCCAGCCGTCCAATAGCGCTCTCGTCTCAATTAACAATAAGGGCTTTTGAAATGGCGACGTGTGGCGAAGCATTGGTCAAGCTGCTGGAAGGCTACGGCGTGGAACAGGTGTTCGGCATCCCCGGGGTTCACACCGTGGAGCTGTATCGAGGCCTCGCTCGCTCCAGCATCCGCCACGTCACCCCGCGCCACGAACAGGGCGCCGGTTTTATGGCCGACGGTTATGCCCGCACCAGCGGCAAACCCGGCGTGTGTTTCATCATCACCGGCCCAGGCATGACCAACATCACCACCGCCATGGGCCAGGCCTACGCCGATTCGATCCCGATGCTGGTGATTTCCAGCGTGCAATCGCGCAGCCAGTTGGGCGGCGGGCGCGGCAAGTTGCATGAACTGCCGAACCAGGGCGCGCTGGTCGCCGGTGTCGCGGCGTTTTCCCATACCTTGATGTCGGCCGCCGAATTACCGGGCGTGCTGGCGCGGGCGTTTGCGCTGTTCCAGGCTGGGCGGCCGCGTCCGGTGCATATCGAGATCCCCCTGGATGTGCTGGTGGAGAATGCCGATGCGCTGCTGGGCAGTGAGCCGATCAGTGTCGCCCGTGCCGGTGCTGCGCCGTCGGCGGTCAAGCAGATGAGCCAGTGGCTGGCAGCAGCCAAGCGGCCGCTGATCCTGGCCGGTGGCGGTGCCATCGACGCCGCTGGCGAACTGACCCGCCTGGCCGAAACCCTTGGCGCACCGGTGGCCCTGACCATCAATGCCAAAGGCATGCTGGCGGCCAACCATCCGCTGTTGATCGGTTCCACCCAAACCCTGGTGGCCACCCGCGCGCTGGTCGCCGAAGCGGATGTGGTATTGGCTATCGGCACTGAATTGGCCGAAACCGACTACGACGTCACCTTCGCCGGCGGCTTCGAAATTCCCGGTGCCTTGCTGCGCATCGACATCGACCCGGACCAGACCGTACGCAATTACCCGCCGCAGGTGGCGCTGGTGGCTGACGCGCAGATTGCCGCCGAAGCGTTGCTGGACGCGTTAAATCACCAACCGCTGCCGCCTCGTCACGATGATTGGGGCGTCAACCGCGTCGCCCGCCTGTGGGCCGACTTGGCACCCACCTGGGACGCTGCCTCCCGCGCGCAAACCCTGTTCCTCAACACCGTTCTGGAAGAGCTGCCCGAGGTGGTATTGGTGGGCGACTCCACCCAACCGGTCTACACCGGCAACCTGACCCTGAACCTCAATCAACCGCGTCGCTGGTTCAACTCGTCCACCGGCTACGGCACCCTCGGCTACGCCCTGCCCGCCGCCATCGGTGCCTGGCTGGGGCGCGGTAGCAAGGCGCCGGTGGTGTGCCTGATCGGTGACGGTGGGCTGCAATTCACCCTGCCGGAACTGGCCAGCGCCGTGGAGGCACGCACGCCGATCATCGTCCTGCTGTGGAATAACCAGGGCTATGAAGAGATCAAGAAATACATGGTCAACCGCTCTATCGAGCCGGTTGGCGTGGACATCTACACCCCGGACTTTATCGGCGTGGCCAAGGCTCTGGGCTGCGCCGCCCAGGCCATCCGCGGCGTTGAAGAACTGCGTACGGCATTACGCGAAGCCGCTGGCCGCCAGGGGCCGACGCTGATTGAAATCGACCAAGGTTTGTGGATGCAGGACGCATCGGTATGAGTGTCGCGCTCGAAGGTCTGTAGTCAACGGTCAACGGCGCGCAGGCGTTGACCTGTTGGAGGGTCATCAACCGGGCGACCGAAGCCACGCGCTCACCGTTATCCCACGGCGAGCCCATCCCGCATTTTTTCAATAGCCCCAACGACTTTCTCATTTGCCTCTCTCCCATCGGCGCGGCCTAATAATGCCCTTGTCATTTCAAGGCCCGCCCATGGAAACCGTTCACGCGAAACCCGCCACCGCCCTCTGGCTGATGATCAGTGTCGTGTTGGTCGCCCTCAACCTGCGACCGTCGATGGCTGCGGTCGGCCCATTGTTGTCGTCGATTCGCGCCGATGTGCCCTTGAGTTTCAGCAGTGCCTCATTGCTGACCATGTTGCCGGTCATGGCCATGGGTCTGGCGATGTTCTTTGGCATGGGCTTGGCCAAGCGCCTCGGAGAGCACCGCAGCATTGTGCTGTCGCTGGTAGTGATTGGCCTGGCGACGGTGTCGCGGCTGTTTCTCGACTCGACGCTGGAGCTGATCATCAGTGCCATCGCAGCCGGGGTGGGGATCGCGATGATCCAGGCGTTGATGCCGGCGCTGATCAAATCCCGTTTCAGCGATAACGTTTCGCTGTTCATGGGCCTGTACGTCACCGCCATCATGGGCGGCGCGGCCCTCGCAGCGTCGTTCTCGCCCTTCGTCCAGGTGCGCACCGAAAGTTGGCGCATTGGCCTGGCAATCTGGGCGGTGCTGGCCGTGTTGGCGCTGGTGTTCTGGTACACCCAGCGCTCGGTGCTGGCACCGCTGCCGCACGCAGGATCGGGGCAGCAGGAATCGTTTTTCGGCAATCGTCGCGCGTGGTTGCTGGCGATCTTCTTCGGTCTGGGTACCGCGTCCTACACCTGCGTACTGGCCTGGTTGGCGCCGTACTACGTGGAGCAAGGCTGGAGCGAACAGAACGCCGGCCTGCTGCTGGGCTTTCTGACCGCCATGGAAGTGGTCTCAGGCTTGATCACGCCGGCCATCGCCAACCGGCGCCAGGACAAGCGTGGCGTGGTTGCGGTGTTGCTGGTGCTGATCATCGCCGGTTTCTGCGGCCTGATTCTGTCCCCCCAACACTTGAGCTTGCTGTGGCCGTGCCTGCTGGGCCTGGGCATTGGCGGTTTGTTTCCGATGAGCCTGATCCTGTCCCTCGACCACCTGGACAACCCGCGCCGCGCCGGAGGCCTGACGGCATTCGTGCAAGGTATCGGCTATTTGATCGCCGGCCTGTCGCCGCTGATTGCCGGGATGATCCGCGACCAACTGGGCAGCTTCGAATGGGCCTGGTGGTCGCTGACGGCGGTGATGGTGGTCATGTTGCTGATCGTGCTGCGCTTCGATCCACGGCATTACGCCCGGCATATTAAATAGCGCGAGCTAGAGCCTTTGGTCGCAGCGTCGTATTCAAAACACTATTTGTCCCACACCAAACATAGAAAGGAGCTACAGACCTTTCTATTGGTACGCTCGTTCCGTTAACATTTTGACCCTGTATTGCGCTGCAACAGCGCAAAGGGCTTATCGGACGGAATGGATGCTAAACAGCAACTTGCTTAGAAAGCTCGATATGCAGGACCTGATGGTGTTTATCGCTGTGTATGAGCAAAGCAGCGTCACCGAGGTGTCCGAAACCCTCTACGTCAGCCAGTCCACCGTGAGCTATAGCTTGAAGAAACTGCGCACCAGTTTCGAGGACGATTTGTTTATCAATACCCGGGCCGGTATGCGCCCCACGTACAAGGCCACCAGCATGTACGGCCATGTGCAGAAGATCCTGGAAAGCATCAACCTGTGTCATGCCGGCAGCCAGGTGTTCGACCCGACCCAGGAAGCCGTGACCTTCAACATCTGCGCCCCGGAATACTTCGAGCAACTGATCCTGCCCCGGCTGCTGAAGAACTTCGATCACGCCGACCTGCCGGTGATCGTCAACGTACAGAAACTGGAAACCGACATCCCCGCCGAAGCCTTGCGCAGCGGCAGCCTGGACCTGGTGATCTGTTTCGGACCGCACTTTCATCGCACCCACAAGGACCTCAAGACGCAAATGTTGTTAGAGGACGATCTGGTCTGTGTCTTCGATAAGCGTTCGGCCCCTCGCGAGCCGGCATTCAGCCTGCAATCCTTCGTGGCCCGGCGCCATGTATTCCCCACGCCCTGGACCTCCGACACCAACATGATCGACGGCTGGCTGGCCCGCCAGGCCCACAAGCGCCAGGTGATTGCCCGGGCCAACAGCTACAGCGCAGCGCTGAAGATGATCACCGGCACTGATTTCATCGTCACCCTGCCCCGGCGAGTGCAGAAACTGCTGGCGGTCGAGCCGCTGTTCGGCCATTGCGAAGCACCCAACGGCCTGCCGGGGTTCACCCTGGAGATGCAATGGAATGAATCCAGCGAACAGGACAATGCCAACACCTGGTTTCGCGAGCAGGTGGTGAAGGTGTGTGGGGCTCAGGGAGTGCTGTAGCCGCTGCCGAGGTATGAGGCTGCGGCTACAGGATTTCGGGGTCAGCCGATGGCGACTTTGCTATAGGACTCGCGATCGATATCCAGCAGTTCGACACTCAGTTGAACGTGCACGTCAGCAGGCCAGGCACCCAGCTCCTGCAGCACCGCCAGCAGACTCTCCGACAACTGCTTCTTGACCTGCGGTGAACGCCCGCTGAGCAACGCCAGCCTCACCGCGACAAAACCCCGTGGCGCCATGGCGGTGCCAACACGGAAACTCTCGACCTTCACCGCGCGGCTTTTGATATCGAACTCGGCCCCGAACTGACCGGAGGCCACCAGCGCATGATTGAGTCGCAGCAGGGCTTTGTCGGTGTCCAGCTCCGGCAGGTTGGCGGTGTATTCCAGGTGCAGGTGAGGCATGAAAAGCTCCGAGTTGCTGTAAGAAAAGAGTCATAGATATAGCACGAGGCCGGACAGTTTTCAGTGTGAGACCACCGCACTGCTTCGCAACGATAGATTCTCCCAGGCGGCCACCAGTACCAGCACTGCTGTGGTCAACGTGCCCAGCACCAACGCCGAGAATACCTGCTGCAAGCCCAGCGGCAACAACACCAGCAACAGCACCAGGCCGCCCACGTGGGAGAACGGCGGCAACGGCCGATCGTTCATGACCCACTTGAACAACCCGCTGCCCAACAGGAACAACAGCGGCCCGGCAATGATCGCCACAATTCCGGCGGCACTGGCATGGCCTGGGTGCACCAGCACCAGTTCATCGGCGACGGCACTGACGATGATCCCGGCGACAATCAACACATGCAGGTAGGTGTAGGCAATTCGCGCCTGGCGGCCAGGGTCGTCGGAGCTGGCAATACGGTGATGGGCGCGCTCGGCGCCGCTATCAAAGTAGATCCACCACAGGGCAATGCTGCCAACCACCGCCACCAGGAACGCCGCCAGACCGTCCAGGCTCAAGGGCAATTCGGCAAAGGTCGCGCCGGTCACCAGCAAGGACTCGCCCAAGGCGATGATCACAAACAGCCCGCAACGCTCGGCCATGTGATTGCCTTCCACATTCCAGTCCGTCAGGGTCGAACGCCCCATCCCCGGCACCCAGAAATACAGCGATGGGGAAATCAGCTCGATCACCAGCGCCACCGCCCAGCACGCCAGGCGCTGATCACCTTCCAGCAACGCCCCGCTGATCCAGAACACGGCGGAACAGAGCAACCACACCAGGATTCGCTGAAAATTGCGGGTCATGTTCAGCGGCGCATCGCGCACCGCCCACAGCGCAAACAATGTGCGACCAACCTGCATGAACACATAAGCACCGGCGAACAACAGGCCACGGTCGGTAAACGCCTTGGGGATCGACGACGACAGCAGCAATCCCGCCACCATCAAGGCGAACAGGCCGAGGCGGACCGGGATCTTTTCCGGATCCAGCCAGTTGGTGACCCAGGAGGTGAAAATCCATACCCACCAGACCGCGACCATCATCAACGCCACCTGCACCGCGCCGCCGATGGACAAATGGGCCAACAGGGAATGGGACAGTTGGGTGACGGCAAAAACGAACACCAGGTCGAAAAACAACTCGACCATGCCGACCTTGCCACTGTCATGACTGCCGCGTCCGCGCAACAATGAACGGGATGGGTTCATGGGTGGATCTCCATAGGGTTTACTCGCAGCACCGAGATAGGTTCAGGGCCTGGACGCCGCGACCGGCAACAATTCCCGATCACTCATGAACGCCTCCAGCCGCGAGCGCATCCAGCGTTCGGCCGGGTCGGTGTCCACGTGGCTGAGCCAGACCATGGACAAATCCAGGGTCGGGGTTTCGAACGGGAATGGCTCACAGAACAGACTGCCCGAGGCGGCCATGGCCTGGGCGGTGTAGTCCGGCAGGCTGGCGATCATGTCAGTCCCGGCCAGCAGCGCCGGCAAGGAGCTGTATTGCGGCACCGACAACACCACATGGCGCTTGCGCCCGACCTCCGCCAGCCACTCATCGGCAAAACCTGCGACGTTGGCGGTATGGGACACCAGCACATGGGGCCGCGCGCAGTATTCATCGAGGGTCAATGGATGTTCCGAAGCATCGGCGCGCAACACGCAGGGGCGAATATGGCGCAGCAACTTGCGCTTGGCATTGGCCGGCAGGCCGCGGGTCTGGGTGATCCCTACGGTGATATCACCCGAGGCCAGCAGGTCGGGGATGCGCCAGTAATCGACGTGCTGCACCACAAACACCACCTGGGGCGCTTCCTGGCGCAAGGTGCGCAGCAAAGGAGGCAACAGACCGAACTCGACGTCATCGGACAGGCCGATGCGAAACGTCATGGTGCTGATGGACGGGTCAAAATCGTGGGTCAGGCTCAGGGCCGATGACAACGAATCCAGCGCCGGCGACAGATGCAGGATGATCTCTTCGGCCCGCGCCGTCGGTTCCATGCGATGGCCCACACGAATAAACAGCGGGTCATTGAACAAGGTGCGCAAGCGATTGAGGGCCGAACTGATGGTCGGCTGCCCGAGGAACAGCTTCTCTGCCACCCGTGTCACGTTGCGCTCAAGCATCAGCGTTTCGAAGACCACCATCAGATTGATGTCGGCCTTGCGTAATTCATTGCGATTCATTGGCGCTCGCCCCACTCCCCAAGACAAGCGGCAGTGTAGAAAGACCGGGGTGGTGACGTCTATGGCGTTATGCACACAAGGACAGTACAGACGCTGCCGAAACCCGCTCAACAACGCCTGTACGTTCAAGACCGGTCTGCCTCACGGCCTGAGCGGGCGTTCCTCATCCTTCTCGGAAAGCTCGGTGCGGTCGTCATGCTTCCACGTCTGGGGCTTTTCTTCTTCGCGTTGTCGCTTGGCACGCTCCTGATCCGTCTCATCATGCGGCTTTTGCTCGTTGGTCATACCCACCTCCCCTGCGCAAGAATTGATCACACTGGGCAAGCATAGAACAGAGAATGTCCATGTGTAGCTCGGATAATCCGCCCCTATTGATAATTCTCACGCATCAATACATGTAAATAACTCACTTTTCATTTCTAAATGTGTCAGCCACTATCGTCGTTCTTAAGCGAAACAAACACTTTAAAAAGAACGCTGGAGACACAAACCATGCAAAGCCCCTCCCGGCCTGACTCTGCCCGCTCGAAAGCCGGCGCGGTGTTGCGCGTCACTTCTGGCAACTTCCTCGAACAGTTCGACTTCTTTCTATTCGGCTTCTATGCCACCTACATCGCCGCAGCGTTCTTCCCGGCCGCCAACGAATTCGCCTCATTGATGATGACCTTCGCCGTATTCGGCGCGGGCTTTTTGATGCGCCCACTGGGTGCCGTGATTCTCGGCGCGTACATCGATGATGTCGGGCGTCGCAAAGGGCTGATCGTCACACTTTCGATCATGGCCAGCGGCACCCTGTTGATCGTGTTGGTGCCCGGCTACCAGACCATCGGCTTGTGGGCGCCGCTGCTGGTGCTGCTCGGCCGTCTGCTCCAAGGTTTCTCGGCCGGTGCGGAGCTGGGCGGTGTGTCGGTGTACCTGGCTGAAATGGCCACGCCGGGACGCAAGGGCTTCTATACCAGTTGGCAATCGGGCAGCCAGCAGATCTCGATTGTGGTCGCCGCCGCTCTGGGTTTTGGCCTGAACCAATGGATGGAACCTGCAGTGGTCGCCGATTGGGGCTGGCGCATCCCGTTCGCCATCGGTTGCGTGATCATTCCGTTCATATTCGTGCTGCGTCGTAACCTGCAGGAAACCGAAGAGTTCGCCGCCCGTCGCCATCGCCCAACCATGCGCGAAGTGCTGGCCACGCTGGTGAAAAACTGGACCATCGTGATCGCCGGCATGCTGATGGTGGCCATGACCACCACCGCGTTCTACCTGATCACTGTGTACGCGCCGACCTTCGGCAAAACCGTACTGAACCTGAGCACCGCCGACGCGCTGTTGGTGACGTTGCTGGTAGCGATCTCCAACTTTATCTGGCTGCCGATTGGCGGCACCTTGAGTGACCGTTTCGGCCGCAAGCCGGTGCTCGTCGCCATGACCACGCTGACTGTACTGACGGCCTATCCCGCGCTGTCTTTCGTGGTGCAGGCCCCCAGCTTTGCGCACATGCTGGAAGCCTTGTTGTGGTTCTCCTTCCTCTACGGCATGTACAACGGCGCAATGATTCCGGCCCTGACTGAAATCATGCCGGTGGAAGTGCGTGTGGCAGGTTTCTCCCTGGCCTACAGCCTGGCCACGGCGGTGTTCGGTGGTTTCACCCCGGCCATTTCCACCTGGCTGATTCATGTCACCGAGGACAAGGCGTCGCCCGCCTACTGGCTGATATTTGCTGCGCTGTGCGCACTCTGTTCGACCTTGATGCTGTACCGCCGCGCCAACTTGCGTACGCAATTGGTTGTGTAATCCAGGAGCCGCACTGATGAAATTTGCATGCAAGGCACTGGCTGTATTGATGACCGCCACGCTGGCAATGACAGCCCAGGCCGAAGCGCTGAAAGTCATGACATCCGGCGGGTTCACCGCCGCCTACCAATTACTGGGCCCGCAATACGCCAGCCAAAGCGGCGATACCCTCGACACCATCCTCGGCCCTTCGATGGGCAAGGCGCCTGAAGCCATTCCCAATCGACTGGCCCGTGGTGAACAGGCCGATGTGGTGATCATGGTCGGCTACGCCCTGGATGAGTTGATCAAACAGGGCAAGGTCGACAAAGGCTCCCGCGTTGAGTTGGCGGATTCGCGGATCGGCATGGTAATCAAGCAAGGCGCCGCCAAGCCGGTGATTGGCAACGATGCAGAGCTGAAGGCCGTGTTGCTCAAGGCCAAGTCCGTGGCGTACTCCGACAGCGCCAGCGGTGTGTACGTGGAAAAGGAGTTGTTCAAAAAACTGGGGATGGCGTCCAAAGGCACGATGATCGAACGCATCCCGGTGGCTTCGGTGGTTGCCAAAGGTGATTACGAAGTGGGTTTGCAGCAAGTCGCTGAGCTGCTGCCGGTCCCGGGCGTAACGTACGTCGGGAAAATCCCCGAAGACGTGCAGTCCGTCACCCGCTTCGCCGCCGGTATCCCGGTCAACGCCGAACACCCGACCGAGGCCAGGGCGCTGCTGCAATTCCTCGCCTCGCCCCAGGCGCAACCGCTGGTGCAATCCACCGGATTGGACTCGGTGTCACCCTGACCGAAACGGCTTCTCCCGCACCAGGCGCTCCAACTCCAGCGCCGCCGGCGTCAACGTACGCCCGCGGCGTTTGATCAAGCCGACATTGCGCACCACTTCCGGTTCCACCAGCGGCACACTCACCAGAATCGGGTGCGCCCCGGCCGGCATCGCAATCGACGGCACCATCGCCACGCCCAGGCCCGCCTCCACCAGCCCGATCATCGTCGTGACGTGATGGGTCTCGCAAATGCTCGGCTTCTTCACCCGTACCCCGCGCAACGCCTGATCCAGCAAAAAGCGATTGCCCGAGGTCTTGTCCACCTCGATGTAGTCGTGCTCATAAGCCTCGGCCCACGTCACATTGACCCGCTCGGCCAACGGATGATCACGCCGACAGGCCAGTACATAACGTTCTTGCAACAGCAACTCGAACTCCACCTCGTCCGCCAGACTGCCGCTGAAACTCACGCCAAAGTCCGCCTCGCCGCTGGCCACCGCCGCACTGACCTCACCGGCGCTGGCATCCAGCACCCGCAGGCGGATCTTCGGGTACAACTTATGGAACTCGGAAATCACGTGAGGCATGAAGTAGTAGGCGGTCGAGGGAACGCATGCGATGGTGACATTGCCCATGCGGGTCGAAGCGACGTTGCTGATGCCCATCAAGGCAATGTCCAGATCGTCCAGCATGCGTTCGACCTGGGGCAGGAAGGCGCGGCCGACCATGGTCAGGCTGACACGGCGGGTGGTGCGCTCGAACAGCTTCACGTCGAGAGCCGATTCTAGTTTCTCAATGCGCCGGCTCAAGGCGGGCTGGGAGATACGGATCGCCTCGGCGGCGGCGCGAAAGCTGCCCTTGTCTACCACGGCGCGGAAGGCTTGGAGATCGTTCAGGTCGAAGTTGATGATCATGGGGGTGGCCGGTCTGATCGAGATGGAGGGCATTATCGTCTGAGCGCAGGCGGGAAGCTAATCAAGACAAAAGGCATGCGCCCTGCCTGAAAACTGCCACTGAATGAGGTTCGGCTTCCGACAGGCAAGTCAGCTTCTTCCGGTTTTTTCTGAAGCAAAGACACCTCTGCCCAGGTTGCCTAGAATCCCGCGTTCGACTCGTTATGACTAAGGATCAAGCCATGGCCGACCCCATTTCAAAAAGCACACCGCTGACGTGGTATGTTGAAAACGTTGCTGCATTCAGCGGCTTCATCACCGTATTCGCCATTGGATGGTTGTTGTTTTTCATCTACCGACGCTCTGGCTCCCTGTTGTTTCTGCGTGACTGGATATGGCGGTTTTTTGGTGGACAACCCCACTTCGAAACCGAACGGTTCGAACGCATGCGCAAAGACCTGCGTGAGCTGGAATACTACCGCTATGAGTTCAACATTCCTGCAAACACCTTGCACGATGCGGACTCGGCTGAAGAGTGGATGTACGACAATGGGTTCACCCCACGCGACTTCGGCCGAGTAAAGCGCTACATCGACTGGAGCGACTTCACCGCCTTGAGTTTCATTACCAGAAAGTTCGCGCAGTGGAAGATCAATTGCTTTTTCTTGCTCACCATCGTGCTGCTGGCAGGTGTGGCTATCACGCCTCGTTTGATTGAGTCCAGGTACCTGATGGTGTCATTGAAAAACTCGCCAGAGGCACCGTCGTTCTATATCTCCGAAAACAACGTGAAATTCGGAATATGGTCTGACGCACGGCTCACGATAGAGCAATGCCGTTCATCCGAGTCACTCCAGGCGTTCATCCTTCCCGATTTGCCGGAAGAAAAGCTCGACATCATCTGTTCATTCTTCATCGATAAAAACTACAGCAAATACGTGCAAGACGGCCTGAGCCAACAGCGCGGGCTCCTGCTGTGGTTCGTCGTCCTTTCGATGGGGGGGATGATCTGGCTAGTAATCCTGATCGCCCGAATAGAAGTCGCCCGCAAGCTCTACAAACAGTGGCTTGCCAAGCGTCCGTGACAATTGCGGTCTGTCACGGTGATTCACAAGGCGTTCCCCTCCCATAATGTCAAGGCTCCCCTCCAAAACGAGGGGGCCAAAGACGTTGCCGTATTCCCGAGCCCGAACGACCATCCAAGGCCGCCCAAGAGCCTCGCATTGATTGCGCTGATGATGACTATCAAACCGACCGACCTGTTTAATTGTCAGCACTGATTCATATAATTGCCTCCAATTTCCCTTCCCCGGCCTGGCTTCAGGCTGCATTCACCCCGGAACCCAACACCATGCCAAGCGCCAGCCAGGCCCCTCGCAGCCTTCCCGAACATAATCAACAGAGTGTCAAACAGCAGTGGCTGGCGATTCTCTCGGTTGCCGTAGGCGCCTTCGCCTTGGTGACCAGTGAGTTTCTCCCGGTGGGCGTACTCAACGACGTCGCCAGCGATCTCGGCATCAGTGCCGGCCACGCAGGTCTGATGGTTACCCTGCCCGGTATAATGGCCGCCCTTGCCGCCCCCTTGCTGTCTGTCTGCATTGGCGCCATGGACCGTCGGTACCTGCTGATCGGCCTGACGCTGATAATGATCATCGCCAACTCGGTCGTGGCCTTCGCCAGCGACTTTAGCCTGCTGCTGTTCGGCCGCGTACTACTGGGCATCAGTATCGGTGGCTTCTGGGCAACTGCCATCGCCCTCAGCGGTCGGCTGGCACCCAAGGGCGTGGGCGTAGCCCAGGCCACCTCGATCATCATGGTCGGTGTGACGTTGGCCACCGTACTGGGCGTGCCCGTAGGCACCTGGCTTAGCGGCCTGATGGGCTGGCGCATGACCTTCCTGATAACCGCGCTGATGGGCGTACCGGTGTTACTGGCGCAGATCTTCCTGCTGCCGCGGCTCAACCCGGAAAAGGCCATTCGCATCAGTGACCTGCCGGCCTTGTTTATCAACCCACAAGCTCGGGTCGGATTGATCGCCGTCTTACTGATCGGCCTGGCGCACTTTGCCGCGTACACCTATGTCGCGCCCTTCTTCAAACACAGCGCCGGCTTCGACGGGCCGACTATTGGCTCGCTGCTGCTGTTCTTTGGCGTGGCCGGGGTGATGGGTAACATCTTTGCCGGTTTCGCTGCCAACCGCAGCGTACGTCACACCCTGATGCTAGTCGCGCTGATGATCGGCACCAGCACCGCCCTGTTCCCCTACTTCGCCACCGGCATGACCGGCGCAGTGATGCTGATCGCGCTCTGGGGTTTCGCCTTCGGCGCCTTCCCGGCCTGCGCCAGCATCTGGATGTTTGTCGTGGCGCCCAAGGATGTCGAACGCGGCATGCCGCTATTCGTCGCCTTGTTCCAAGTGATTATTGCCCTGGGATCGTTCTTCGGCGGGCGGATCGTCGACCAACTGGGCACCTCGGTGCTACTGAGTCTCGCCACGGCCCTGGTGGGCTGCGGTTTTGTGACCGTGCTGGTGCTGGGGCGCAACGTCAGTAACAGCCTGGCGTCCCAACCCGCCTGATCAAACTTCGGAAAGACAAGCTGGCATGTAGGGCAAGGTTTCTGCCCTGCATGCCCTAAACAATATGACGGAAACGAAAAAGCCCCTGAAATGTTTAACCATTTCAGGGGCTTAGTCTTATTCAATAATGGCGGAGAGATAGGGATTCGAACCCTAGGTACCGGTGAAGGTACAACGGATTTCGAATCCGTCCCATTCGGCCACTCTGGCATCTCTCCAACGGCGCGCATCATAACAGCCTGTTACCGGGAAGCAAAGCTCCGAAGAGAATTTTTTCCGTGCTATCAGATGCTTGCGTCGATTACAGCGGTACGCCGAGACGGTTGGCGACTTCTTCGTAGGCTTCGATGACGTCACCGAGGCCCTGGCGGAAGCGGTCTTTGTCCATCTTCTTGCCGGTGTCCTTGTCCCACAGGCGGCAGCCGTCCGGACTGAACTCGTCGCCCAGGACGATGGAGCCGTCGTGGAATACGCCGAATTCCAGCTTGAAGTCCACCAGCAGCAGGCCGGCGTCGTCGAACAGTTTGCTCAGGACGTCGTTGACCTTGAGGGACAACTCCTTCATGCGCACCAATTGCTCAGCAGTGCCCCAACCGAATGCCACGACGTGGGATTCGTTGATGAACGGGTCGCCCTTGGCGTCGTCCTTGAGGAACAGTTCGAAGGTGTAAGGGTTGAGCTTGAGGCCCTCTTCCACGCCCAGGCGCTTGACCAGGCTGCCGGCGGCGTAGTTACGCACGACGCACTCGACCGGGATCATGTCGAGTTTTTTCACCAGGCATTCGTTGTCGCCCAGCAGTTTGTCGAATTGGGTCGGAATGCCGGCCGCTTCGAGTTTCTGCATGATGAAGGCGTTGAACTTGTTGTTCACCATGCCTTTGCGATCGAGCTGTTCGATGCGCTTGCCGTCGAACGCCGAGGTGTCGTTGCGAAACAGCAGGATCAAGCGGTTGGCGTCGTCGGTCTTGTAAACCGATTTGGCTTTGCCGCGGTAGAGTTCTTCACGTTTTTCCATGATGGGCTCCGCTTGCTAAGTAGGTGGGCTAGGCGATGTGTCGCCAGTCGAGCCCTGAATCTTGATCGGCCAGTTGCAGCCAGTCCGGGTCGCACCCGAGGGTGTCGACAAAACATTGCCGGGCCAGCTGCGGCAGGTTGTTCTTGCTGCTCAGGTGGGCCAGGACCAGATGTTGCAGGTCTTGCCAGCCCAACTCATACACCAGGTACGCCGCCTGGTGGTTGTTCAAATGTCCCAGTTCACCGCCGACCCGCTGCTTGAGAAAGTACGGGTAGTGACCGCGTGCAAGCAGGTCACGGCAGTGGTTGGACTCGATCATCAATGCATCGAGGTTCCGGTAACCGTCCAGCACCTTGGAGCAATAAGAACCCAGGTCGGTGAGCAAGCCGAAGCGGCGCTCGCCGTCACTGAATACGTACTGCGTGGGTTCCTGGGCGTCGTGAGCCACGGCAATCACGTCAATGCTCAAGGCACCGATCTGCAGTTGCTCGCCACCGGCCAGGAAACCTGCGGGTTCAATGGGTTTGCGCATCCCGCGCAAGGTACCGCGACTCAGGTACACCGGAAGATTGTAGCGCCGAGACAGCAAACCCACGCCATGCACGTGGTCGGCATGTTCGTGGGTCACCAGAATCGCGCTCAGCTGCGCGGGGTGAACCCCCAGGCGCAGCAGGCGCCGCTCGGTTTCCCGCAGGGAGAAACCACAATCCACCAGGACGTACGTGTCGTCGTGGGCTACAAGCGTGCCGTTCCCTTGGCTACCGCTGCCGAGAACGGCAAAACGCATCGGATCAGCCCAGGTTGTCCTGAATCACGCCCAACACTTTGCGCGCCACTTCTGCCGGCGCCACAGTGTTGATGTTTTTCTCGACGGTGACCTGCACGCTATCGCCGACCTTGCTCAAACGAACCTGATAACGTTCGGCGCGAGTTTCGACTTCTTCCTTGGTCGGCGCGCTGCCGAACAATTTGCTGAAGAACCCTGGCTCGTCGTCTTTCTTCTCGGCTTTTTCGGCCAGGTTGATGTAGTACAGGCCCAAGCTGCGGTTGATGTCTTCAACCCGCCATTGGCCCTGTTCCAGCGCACGACCAACACTCGACCATGCACGATCAAGGTCTTCACCCAAGTTCAGTACGACGTTGCCGCTGCCATCTTCGCTGAGGCTGACACGGCTAGGGGTATCAAAACTGCCTGCGGCGAGCAGGGAGACAGACCCGCCCTTCTCGGAGATGCGGCTCATGCTGGCAAGCATTTCGTCCACCAGCGCGGAATCAACACCAGTGTTGACCGAACGAGTGGTGAAGTCGACGTCGGCCGTGCTGCCCGCAGGACGCTGGGCACTGACCACATAGACTTCACTGGTATTACGCTGCACGCCTGGCTCGATGCGCACCCGAATACGGGTTTCGCCGTCGCCCGCCACACCGCCGGCTTGCAGGCGCTTGGCCATGGTGGCCGACAGTTCGCTCGGTTGCTGCCACGCTGTGGTGAACTCACCGGTTTGCGGGCGCTGTTGATCCATGCGGAAACCGTTGTCCTGGAAGAACTGCACGGCCACCGGCCAGACTTCGGCGGGCGGGCGCTGGGCCATGATCCAGCGCGAGTCACCGCTCTTCTGCAGGCTGTAGTCGCTGGCATCGGCCACGGCCGAGATCGGCTGTGGACGCGGCACTTCGAACTCGCCCTTGGCAGTGTCATCGGCGACGTTGCGCGGGATCGGCAGCAACGGGTCAAGACGCTTGGCGACAGTGACGTCCGGCGGCAATTGCATCGGTTGGGAGGGTTGTGCTTCCAGGTAATCGCTGCCGCGGTCACGGAAGTAGCCTTCCGGGCCCCAGATCCAACCGCAGCCACTGGTGCTGGAGATAATCAAGGCAAGTGCGGAAAGTCCGGCCAATCGCTTCATGCGTAGTGCTTCCTCAATTAAACCAGGACGCCGGACTGGCGCAGGGCCTGTCGCAGCGGTTCGTGACAGGCTTCGCTGAGCCAGGTGAGCGGCAGACGGATACCGTCCGGCATCAGGCCCATCTCATGCAGCGCCCATTTCACGGGAATAGGGTTGGATTCGATAAACAGGTTCTTGTTGAGCGGCATCAGCTTCTCGTGGATCGCACGAGCAGTGACGGCGTCACCGGCGATGGCAGCGGCGCACAACTCGCTCATGGCGCGCGGCGCAACGTTGGCGGTCACCGAGATGTTGCCCTTGCCACCCAGCAGGATCAGTTCGACGGCAGTCGCGTCGTCACCGGAGTACACCAGGAAGTCGCTGCTCACACCGGCCAGGATGTCCTTGGCACGTTGCAGGTCGCCAGTGGCTTCCTTGATACCGATGATATTCGGCACGGTGGACAGGCGAATCACTGTCTCGGCCTTCATGTCGCATGCGGTACGACCGGGCACGTTGTAGAGGATCTGCGGGATGTCTACGGCTTCGGCAATGGTGCGGAAATGCTGGTACAGGCCTTCCTGGGTCGGCTTGTTGTAGTACGGCGTCACCAGCAGGCAGGCATCAGCGCCGGCTTTCTTGGCGTTTTTGGTCAATTCGATCGCTTCGCGGGTCGAATTGGCGCCTGTGCCAGCGATCACGGCAATACGCCCTGCAACGCGCTTGACCACGTACTCGATCACCTTGATGTGTTCTTCCACATCAAGCGTGGCCGATTCACCCGTGGTGCCGACCGCCACAATGGCGTTGGTGCCCTCTTGCAGGTGGAAGTCCACCAGTTTGCCCAGGCTGTCCCAGTCGAGATTACCTTGTGCATCCATGGGTGTGACCAGTGCCACCATACTGCCCGCAATCATGCAACCGCTCCTGCCGGAAAAAGAGAGCGGTAATGGTACTGGCGCCAAGATGCTTGCACAAGCGAAGTACCGTATGAGTACGCGTTATGGATCAACTTAGTCGCTCGCAATGCCATCATTGAGGCAAAGGAGGGTTTGATGCAGCCGATAACGCAATGAAAACGCCACCTCCTAGCCCTTGGCGATGGTTTTCGCTACCCTTCATCCTTTGATTGATACCGCTGTCATCGTATCGACCGCTCATCGCTTTAGGAAGGCTGCATGTCCACCCCCACAGTTCGCGAACAATTCCTTGTCATCAGTGCCCTTGGCGCCAACCCCATGGAGCTGACTAACGTCCTGTGTCGCGCCAGCCATGAAAATCGCTGCGCCGTCGTGACCTCCCGCCTGACCCGCCATGGCGAGTGCAGCGCGCTGGTCCTGCAGATTTCCGGAACCTGGGATGCCCTGGCACGTTTGGAAACCGGCTTGCCGGGCCTGGCCAAGAAACATGATTTCACCGTCAACGTGGTACGCAGTGCAGCACTGGAGAATCGTCCTCAGGCCCTGCCCTACGTGGCCTATGTCAGCTCGGCCTACCGATCGGACATCGTCAACGAGCTGTGCCAGTTCTTTATCGACCATAACGTCGAGCTGGAAAACCTGACCTGCGATACCTACCAGGCCCCACAAACCGGCGGCACCATGCTTAATGCCACTTTCACCGTGACCTTGCCGGCCGGCGTACAGATCAGTTGGCTGCGCGACCAGTTCCTGGATTTCGCCGATGCCCTGAACCTCGACGCACTGATCGAGCCATGGCGCCCACAGAACCCAATGTAAGGAAGTTTTCATGGCTGTAGTCATCGACAAACCGGTAGCCGACTTCGAAGCCCAGGCCACCAGCGGGCAGACCTTCAGCCTTTCCGGACTCAAGGGCAAGCAAGTGGTGATCTACTTCTACCCGAAAGACAGCACCCCGGGTTGCACCACCGAAGGCCAGGGTTTCCGTGACCAGTACGCAGCGTTCAAGGCCGCCAACACTGAAGTGTTCGGCGTGTCCCGGGACAGCGTTAAGTCCCATGAGAACTTCAAGGGCAAGCAGGAATTCCCCTTCGAACTGATCAGCGACAAGGACGAGGCTGTTTGCCAACTGTTTGATGTGATCAAGCTGAAGAAGCTGTACGGCAAGGAATACCTGGGTGTTGATCGCAGCACCTTTCTCATCGACAAGGATGGGGTGCTGCGTCAGGAATGGCGTGGTGTGAAGGTACCAGGCCATGTAGACGCTGTTTTAGCGGCGGCGCAGGCTTTGAGTAAAGCCTGATCCGAGTCCAACCTGTAGGAGCGACCTCGCGCCTACAGGTTTAAAGCAACGGCGCGACAACCGGCTCCTGCCGCGGCCACGCGTCCAGCACGGCCTTGAACAGCGTTGCCAGGGGAATCGCAAAGAACACCCCCCAGAAGCCCCACAGCCCGCCAAACAACAACACCGCACAGATGATCGCCACCGGATGCAGGTTCACCGCCTCGGAGAACAGCAGCGGCACCAGCACGTTGCCATCCAGGACCTGGATGATGCCGTAGACCGCCATCAGGTAGATGAACTGGTCGCTCCAGCCCCACTGAAACAACGCAATCAGCAGCACCGGCACCGTCACCACCACGGCACCGACATAGGGCACCACCACCGACACACCCACCAGCAGTGCCAACAGGGCCGCGTAATTGAGCCCCAACGCGACAAAGCCGATGTAGGTCACGCCACCACAAATAAAGATTTCAATGACCTTGCCACGAATGTAGTTGGCGATCTGTCGGTTCATTTCCTGGGCCACACGGGTAATCAGCGCCCGCTCCCGTGGCAGGTAACCACGCATCCAGCGACCGATCATTTCCCGGTCCTTGAGAAAAAAGAACACCAGGATCGGCACCAGTACCAGGTAGATCATGATGTTGACCAACAGCGGCAGGCTGGACAGGGAAAATGTCAGCGCCCATTGCCCGAACTTTCCGATCTCGCCCCGCGCCACCTCAATGGCCTGCAACACTTGCTCGTCCGACACTAGATGCGGATAGCGTTCAGGCAACAACAGCAACAGCGACTGCCACTTGGCGAGCATGCCCGGCAGTTCGTTAAACAGGGTGATCACCTGATGCCACAACAGCGGCACGACCACCACGATAAACACCAGCAGCACGCCCATGAACAAGGCAAATACCAGGCCCACCGCCGCCCCGCCGGGCAGTCGCAAACGTTCCAGGATAGTCACCAGGCCTTGCATCAGGTAAGCCAGCACCATGCCCGCCAGGACAGGCGCCAGCATGCCGCCCAAGGTCAGTACGGCAGTGAAGGCCAGAAACAGCAGGACGGCCAGCACTACGGCTTCTTCGTCGGAGAAGTAGCGCTGAATCCAGTCACGTAACACTTTGAACATCAATCGACCTCAGGTAATGGGACAGGCACACTCAAAAGGCTTCAGGCCTTGCGCAACCAATAAAGATAGACACCGGCTTCGTCTTCTTCATGCAGCAACGTATGGCCGGCCAGCTTGGCAAAGGTCCGGAAATCCCGCTGGGAACCCGCGTCCGTCGCAATCACCTTGAGTACCGCGCCGCTGGCCAGCCGATTAAGCTCCAGCTTGGCCTTGAGCAGAGGCAACGGACAGTTGAGGCCACTGGCATCGAGTTCGGCATCAAAGGCTACAGCGTCAGTCATGGTTTTACTCCGGGAGGGCATCGGGGGCCGCTTAGAATATCTGGTCCGAAGCTCAGTGTCCGGCTACAGTAAGCTCTTTGTCGAAAGGCTTTGTGCATGACTTTTTTGCGCCCTACCCTGCTGACGCTGGCTTGCCTGCTTGCCTCTCCAGGCTTCGCTGACGAGCTGCCGTCACTTGGCGACGCCAGTTCTGCCATTGTCTCGCCACAACAGGAATACCAACTGGGCCGAGCGTGGCTGGCTTATCTGCGTGGCCAGGTCTCGCAACTTAATGACCCGCAGCTCAAGGACTACGTCGAAACCAGCGTTTATAAACTGGTGGAGACCAGCCAGGTCAACGACCGGCGACTGGAATTCATTCTGATCAACAGCCCGCAGTTGAACGCCTTTGCGGCGCCTGGCGGCATTGTCGGGGTCAACGGTGGCCTGTTCCTCAATGCCCAGACCGAAGGCGAGTACGCCTCGGTGCTGGCCCACGAATTGGCTCACTTGTCCCAGCGCCACTTCGCCCGGGGCATGGAAGCGCAGCAGCGCATGCAACTCCCGATGATGGCAGTCCTGCTCGGCGGCATCATCGCCGCTGCCGCGGGTGCCGGCGACGCAGGTATTGCCGCGATTGCCGGCAGCCAGGCGGCAGCGATCCAGGAGCAACGGCGGTTCTCCCGGCAAAACGAACAAGAGGCGGACCGTATCGGCATTCTCAATCTGGAGAAAGCCGGCTACGACCCACGCTCCATGCCGACCATGTTTGAACGCCTGATGCGCCAATACCGTTTCGACGCCAAACCACCGGAGTTCCTGCTGACTCACCCGGTAACCGAATCGCGGATCGCCGACACCCGCAACCGCGCCGAACAGTCCAAGCCCGGCGGCAAGGAAGACAGCCTGCGCTATCAACTGATTCGCGCCCGGGTTCAGCTGCATTACGAAGACACCCCGGGGCTGGCGGCCAAACGCTTCCGCGCTCAACTGGATGAAAATCCGAAGAACGACGTGGCGCGCTACGGTCTGGCCATTGCCCAGATCAAAGGCATTCAGCTTAATGATGCCAGGGAGAACCTCAAGCCACTGCTGGCCAAGGCTCCCAACGACATCATCTACAACCTGGCGCAGATCGAACTGGATATCACCAACAACCGCCTGCCTGATGCCCAGCAGCGCACAGACCGGATGCTGGCCCAATACCCAAGCAACTATCCGCTGAATCAGGTCCGAGTGGATCTGCTGCTCAAGCAAAATCGCACCGCTGATGCGGAAAAGGCCCTGGAGGGTTTGCTCAAGTCTCGCCCCGACGACCCAGACGTCTGGTACCAAGTCGCGGAAACTCGCGGCTTGTCAGGCAATATCATTGGCCTGCATCAAGCCCGGGCCGAATACTTCGCATTGGTGGGTGACTTCCAACAGGCCATTCAGCAGTTGGACTTCGCCAAGCGCCGTGCCGGCAGCAACTTCCCACTGTCGTCACGTATCGACGCCCGCCAGCGCGAGCTGATCGAGCAGGAGCGACTGGTCAAGGGGATGATGAGCTAAACCTCTCGCCCACAAAAAAGCCCCGCTTCCGATACCGGAGAGCGGGGCTTTTTATTGGGCTGCGGCTAGCGGATCACTCAGCCAGCTTGAAGGTAATGAAGCTGGCACGACCCTGACGCAGGACACGCATCGACACCGAGCGATTCTTCGGCAACGCCTTGGCGATGTCGGTGAATTCCTTGGTGGAGTTGATGGCCTGGTTGTTCAGGTGAGTGATGACATCACCCGGCTGCAGGCCGATCAAGGCAGCAGGACCGTCCTGAACCTCCTTGATCACCACACCGCTCTTGAGGTCGAAGCTCTTCTTCTGCTCATCGGTCAACTCGACCACGGCAATGCCAAGGCGATTGCTGCTGCGCTCGGCACCGGACTTGTTGCCCAAGGCATCAAGTGTCGAACCTTCTTCCGGAATGGCACCTACGGTCAGCTCGACAGCTTGACGCTTACCTTCGCGGATGACTTCCAGATTGGCCTTGCTGCCCGCCTTGAGCGCGCCCACCAGATGCGGCAAGTCAGCCGACATGACGATTGGCTGGCCGTTCATGCTCAGGATCACATCACCTACTTGCAGGCCACCCTTGGCAGCCGGACCATCGTCCTGAATCTGTGCGACCAGAGCACCGGCCGGCTTGTCCAGGCCGAAGGACTCAGCCAGGTCCTTGTTCACTTCCTGGATCACCACGCCCAACCAGCCGCGACTGACTTTGCCACCGCTTTTCAACTGATTGGAAACGTCCATGGCCACGTCGATCGGGATCGCAAAGGACACACCCATGAAACCACCGGAACGCGTGTAGATCTGCGAGTTGATACCGACTACTTCACCCGCCAGGTTGAACAGCGGACCACCGGAGTTACCCGGGTTGATCGGCACGTCGGTCTGAATGAACGGCACGTAGTTTTCGTTCGGCAGGCTGCGGCCGATAGCGCTGACAATGCCCTGGGTCACAGTATGGTCAAAACCAAACGGCGAACCGATGGCAACTACCCACTGCCCGGCTTTCAGGTCCTGGGACTTGCCCAGTTTCAGCACTGGCAGGTCTTTACCTTCGATCTTCAACAAGGCCACGTCAGAGCGAGGATCAGTGCCAACCAGCTTGGCCTTGAGTTCGCTGCGGTCAGCCAGGCGCACGAGAATCTCGTCGGCATCGGCGATCACGTGGTTATTGGTAAGGATGTAGCCATCTGGCGAGATGATGAAGCCCGACCCCAGGGATTGTGCTTCACGCTGGCCGCCACCGCCGCCACGGGGCGAGCGCGGTTGTGGCATCCCACGCTCGAAAAACTCCCGCAACATGGGCGGCAGGCCTTCAAGGTCAGGCATCTGCTGATTGGAGACTTTGCGATCCGGCAGCTTCTGGGTGGTACTGATGTTAACCACCGCAGGCGACGCCTGCTCCACCAGTTGGGTGAAATCAGGCAGCTCGGCCGCTTGCGCGGTAACGGCCTGACCCAGCACCAGCACCGTGGCGACTATGGATAGGTAAGACTTCAAACGTGGTATCGACATACAGCTCCCGTTACGACGAGCAGGGTTGAGCGACAGGGTTCAATAAACGCCGGAAACTGCGCCCGACATTTTTGTTCCGCGAACAAAACAAGGCCAGAGCCGAGAAGCCCTGACCTATAAAAAACATGGGAACATTTTGCAAGTGAAAATGCTGTCCAGACATTTCATGTTCTCAGCAGGCATCGACTTTCTCCTGCGCAACTGTGAAATATCGGGATGAACATAGGATTAACGACTCACGGCTTGTCGGGCGTCTTACCGCTGCGTACGGACAGGGCGATTCGTTCGGCGGTACCGATGGGAATTTCGCCAACCACCGTCACCATCATTTCACCCTCAGGATCGGTCAGGCGCCGTGAAACGGCCACTGTCGGCCCCAACTGGGTGCGAGTCTCGGTGACCGCCGCACCGTTGAGCGGCTCAAAAAACACCGAAAAGCGCGCCAACCCGTCGCCATACATCAGACTGCTGACGATAACGTTGGTCCGGGAGTCCTTGCGGGCGCGACTGCCGGTTAGTTGGAAGCCCGGCGGCAACCAATCCAGCTTCCAGGTTTGAGGGGTATCAACTTCCGACTCTTTAGTGCTGGAGGCCACCACCGGCTTACAGTCGCTGCTGGGCTGCAACTCCTGATCGTCGGGCACATCGGAGGTGTTCAATTGAGTGAACTGGAAACGCTCCAGCAACTGCCCCTGATCGTTGAGCAACAAGGATTTCAATGGCAGCGCAGTTTCACGGTCCAGATGCAGCTCGAAGCCATAACGGTATTGGTCGCGGGGAGTCAGAGCCACGATCACGGCGTTACGGCCGGCGACGCGCGACTTGCCAATCACGGCAAGGTCGTAGAACGCTTTAAGTGCTTGTGGATCAAGAGCGCGGGCGGAGGAGTCAGGTGAGTCGCCGAGTCCGGCAACCAAAGTGCCGCTGACGCACTGGGTACGTCCATCGACACGCACAACTTCCTGGGCTGAGCCGTCGAGCTGCAACAGCCGTTCACGGACATGACCATTCTGGACGCGATGCCAGATGTCATGGGTAGAAAAACTACCGTTACGCTCGTAGATGAAGGTGCCCTGGAAGCTTTGCTGCTGCTCTGCACGCCCAAGACGAGTCAACCAGTCTTGGGCTTCGTCGGCATGGGCGGGCACTGCAAACCAGCCACTGAGCAAGAGCGCAAGGAGCGGTATGGCGCGCATAAGGCTCCTTAGCGGTTTAGCGGTTTTCCAGGCTTGCAGCGCGGGCGTATGGCAGAGCGCTTTCGGTGCCTTTGAGCGCCGATTGCTGGGCGTGCTGGCGCAGGTAACCTGGCAGACGCTGATCCTGCCAGCCGGATTGACCTTGAAGCACACCATTGGCCATTGGCCCGGTAGCGTCAGAGCTTTCCTTGTAACCCGCCAGTACTGCCGGGCCCTTGACCTGCGGACCGGCCATGACCGGTTGCTGGGTTTGCTGGGCCAATTCGGCACCGGCGATTTCGTCCTGGTTGTACAGACGAACACCCGCCAATACTGCCACGGTCACCGAGGCAGCTACTGCCAGACGACCCAGGCTACGCCAAGGACCGCGAGCAGCCTTTGCCGGAACGGCTTCATCAGCCAGTGCAGCAGAAACGGCCGCAGCAATATCCAGACGAGGGATTAGTAGATCCTTGTGCATCACCGCCCGAGCGACTTGGTAACGAGACCAGGTATCACGGGTTTCGGCGTCGTCAAATGCATTAAGCACTCGACGAAGTTCCAGTTCATCCGCTTCGTTATCCATCACTGCGGACAGCGATTCCTGCAGGGCATCACGACTCATGGCGGTTCCTCTCTTGGCTGTCGCCGCTGTCTTTAGTTTTCCTGCAACAACGGCTGCAGGGCTTTATCGATGGCTTCCCGGGCCCGGAAAATCCGGGAGCGAACGGTCCCCACCGGACACTGCATGACGCTCGCAATGTCTTCGTAACTCAGACCATCGAACTCACGTAAAGTTAATGCCGTACGCAAATCTTCTGGTAGTTGCTGAATAGTTCGATGGACCGTGCCTTCAATCTCGTCGCGCAGCAATGCACGCTCCGGCGACTCGAGATCTTTGAGGCCGTGATCACCATCGTAAAATTCTGCATCTTCCGAACTCACATCACTATCGGGTGGGCGGCGGCCGCGAGACACCAGATAGTTCTTCGCCGTGTTGATGGCGATGCGGTATAGCCACGTGTAAAACGCACTGTCACCGCGAAAATTGCCAAGTGCACGGTACGCCTTGATAAAGGCTTCCTGCGCAACATCCTGGGCTTCATGGGTGTCGTGCACAAACCGCACGATCAACCCGAGAATTTTGTGCTGGTATTTCAGCACTAGCAGATCAAATGCTCGCTTATCGCCGCGCTGAACACGCTCGACCAGCTGCTGATCCTCTTCCTGGGTTAGCATGAACACTCCTCGTTGTACCTGGAGGAGGCTTGCATAACTAAACGATCAGGCTTGCAAACATAGACTCGGGCTTTTCGCAAAAGTTCTCCCCCTCCAAGCAAGTTTCCGGTGCGCACTGTTTTGGCACACACGAAAAACGCAGCACGGGCAACCCCGGCTGCGCGAATAATCTTTCCGTCAGTTTTCTGACACGCCCCATACTCAAGGCCGATCAGTAAATCCAACGCTTTCCCAGCTTTAGGGCAACCTGCTATTGAGTCGGGGCTCATGCAAAAAGTTCCCCCCACTCACACCAGGCCGTTTCTGAAAGCCGTGCAGTTCGTTGACAGTAGTCTCACAATGCCACGAATGCCCGGCTATTGTGCCGATCCCCCCCTCTATATACTAGTGGGCCGTGTGACCCTTTGATTCGCCGATCCAGGCGTCCTGTTTGCGCCAACCCTTCGGATCGCTTTTTGCGGAATCCTTCAAATGAGCCAACAGTTTCAACACGATGTTCTGGTGATTGGCAGCGGTGCAGCGGGATTAAGCCTCGCACTGACCTTGCCGAGCCATCTGCGCATAGCCGTACTGAGCAAAGGCGACCTGGCCAATGGCTCGACTTTCTGGGCCCAAGGCGGTGTCGCTGCGGTGTTGGATGACACCGACACCGTGCAGTCCCACGTTGAAGACACCCTTAACGCCGGTGGTGGCCTGTGCAACGAAGACGCGGTGCGCTTTACCGTCGAGCACAGTCGCGAAGCTATCCAGTGGCTGATCGACCAGGGCGTGCCCTTCACCCGCGACGAAGAGTCCGGCACCGACGACGGTGGTTTCGAGTTCCACCTGACCCGCGAAGGCGGCCACAGCCATCGGCGCATCATCCATGCTGCCGATGCCACGGGTGCAGCCATTTTCAAGACACTGCTCGCCCAGGCCCGACAACGCCCCAACATCGAACTGCTGGAACAGCGAGTCGCCGTCGACCTGATCACCGAAAAACGCCTGGGCCTGCCGGGCGAACGCTGCCTCGGCGCCTACGTGCTCAACCGTGGCAGCGGTGAGGTCGACACCTACGGCGCCCGGTTCACCATCCTGGCCTCGGGCGGCGCGGCCAAAGTCTACCTCTACACCAGCAACCCCGATGGCGCCTGCGGTGATGGCATCGCCATGGCCTGGCGCTCGGGCTGTCGGGTGGCCAACCTGGAGTTCAACCAGTTCCACCCCACCTGCCTGTATCACCCGCAAGCCAAGAGCTTCCTGATCACCGAAGCCCTGCGTGGTGAAGGCGCACACCTGAAACTGCCCAATGGCGAACGCTTCATGCAGCGCTTCGACCCACGGGCCGAGCTGGCACCTCGGGATATCGTGGCCCGCGCCATCGACCACGAGATGAAGCGCCTGGGCATCGACTGCGTCTACCTGGACATCAGCCACAAACCCGAAGCGTTCATCAAGACGCACTTCCCGACAGTCTACGAGCGCTGCCTGGCGTTCAACATCGACATCACCAAAGGCCCGATCCCGGTGGTCCCGGCGGCACACTACACCTGTGGTGGCGTGATGGTCGACCAGCAAGGCCGCACTGATGTGCCTGGCCTGTATGCCATCGGCGAGACCAGCTTCACCGGCCTGCACGGCGCCAACCGCATGGCCAGCAACTCACTGCTGGAGTGTTTCGTCTATGCCCGTTCTGCGGCGGCCGACATCCTCGAACAATTGCCGCGTATCCCGGTGCCCGCCGCCCTGCCCCGCTGGGACGCCAGCCAGGTCACCGACTCCGACGAAGACGTGATCATCGCTCACAACTGGGACGAGCTACGGCGCTTCATGTGGGACTACGTAGGGATTGTGCGCACCAACAAGCGCCTGCAACGGGCCCAGCACCGGGTGCGATTGTTGCTGGATGAGATCGACGAGTTCTACAGCAACTACAAGGTCAGCCGCGACCTGATCGAGCTGCGCAACCTGGCCCAAGTAGCCGAATTGATGATCCGCTCAGCCATGGAGCGCAAGGAGAGCCGAGGCCTGCATTACACCCTCGATTACCCACAGATGCTGCCCGAGGCCCGGGACACTATTCTGGTGCCAGCCACCTACGGCGACTGAACTTCAAGCGCACCCGCAGGCGCCGATGCACATCGGCGACCTGCGAATCCCTCGGCACACAGATCGACCGTACCCACCACTCTCCCCGCACGCGAAAGCGCAGCACCACGATCAACGGCAACGCCAGGCTGTCGGGGCGCAGTTGCACGTTGTGCCAGCCCCGCTCGGGGCTCCAGAGCTGCCACCCGTCAGCATCACGACGCAAGCCGCGAATCGACGAACGGTGAGTCAGCAGGATATGACGCGGCAGGACCCAGCCCGCATGAGCCAGGCAAAGAATGGCGCCCAGCACGGCAGCCCAAAGGGAAACGGCAAGCACCATCAATGCACCCAGCGCGAACAGCTGGGCGAGGAGATACGCCACCAGCAACAGCCGTGAGGCCTGCCAGCGGCATTCGAAGCTATTACTTGGGCTGGACACGATCCAGAATCATCCGAACCATGCGCTGCAGCTCCGGATCTTCCGATTCGGCCCGTTCCATGAACCAGCCGAACATGTCCTGATCTTCGCATTCCAGCAGCTTGCGGTAGCATTCACGGTCGACGTCATTGAGGTGCGCATAGACCTCCTTGACGAACGGTACCAGCAACACATCCAGCTCAAGCATGCCACGACGGCTGTGCCAGTACAGGCGATTGAGTTCTACATCTTCGACCATGGAGCGCTCCTCAAATAGAGCGCAAGTATACAGGCCCAAGAAGCTCGGAACAGTCGGCTTTGGTCGGCATATGGAAACTACCCATTTGCCGGACGCCCCTCTATGATGCACTCATAACTTTTCAACCTGCGATGACCCATGGCTGACTCTGCTTTCTTCTGCCCCCTGTCCCACGAAGGCGTTCTTGCCGTCCGCGGCGCTGACGCTGCCAAGTTCCTGCAGGGACAACTGACCTGCAACCTCAATTACCTGAGCGACACCCAGGCCAGCCTCGGCGCCCGCTGCACCCAGAAAGGCCGCATGCAGTCGAGCTTTCGCATCCTGTTGCAAGGTGACGGCGTGCTGCTGGCCATGGCCAGTGAACTGCTGGAGCCGCAACTGGCGGACCTGAAGAAGTACGCCGTATTTTCCAAATCCAAACTGACCGACGAAAGCACCGCCTGGGTGCGTTTCGGCCTCGCGGATGCGGATTCGACGCTGGTCAGCCTGGGCCTGGCACTGCCGCCTGAAACCGACAGCGTCGCCCGTACTGACGAGCTGATCGCCATTCGTGTCTCCCCTGGCCGCGCCGAACTCTGGGCACCTGCCACACAAGCCGACACCGTGCGCAGCCAACTGGCCGCGCACTTGAAAGAAGGTGATCTGAATCAGTGGCTGCTGGGTCAGATCCGCGCCGGTATCGGCCAGGTCATGGCCCAGACCTGCGAACTGTTCATCCCCCAGATGCTCAACCTGCAAGCCGTTGGCGGTGTCAGCTTCAAGAAAGGCTGCTACACCGGCCAGGAAATCGTTGCCCGCATGCAATACCTGGGCAAGCTCAAGCGCCGCCTCTATCGACTGAGCCTGAACGCCAGCGAGTTACCCGAGCCTGGTACGCCACTGTTTTCACCCAACCATAACAGTGCCATCGGCGAGGTAGTGATCGCCGCGCGGGCCGATCAAACGATTGAACTTCTAGCGGTGCTGCAAGCCGAAGCAGCAGACGCCGGCGATGTGCATGTGGGCACGCTGGAAGGACCAGGCCTGCAGTTGCTCGACCTGCCCTACTCACTGGACCGTGATCGTGAGATCCAGCGTTAATCGCCGTACTTTTTTTGCAGCACCCTAGAGATTAGAAATGAACAAGCTGGCGGAAAAAGTCCAACAGGCTTTGGTTGAGGCCATCGATAACGATGACCTGGTTCTGCCAACGTTACCGGAAGTGGCCCTGAAAATTCGTCAGGCCGCGGAAGACCCGGAGATCAGCATCAGCCGTTTGAGCAAGGTGATCAGCCGCGACACCGCCCTGTCGGCGCGGCTGATCAAAGTGGTCAACAGCCCGTTGCTGCGAGCAACCCAGGAAGTCACCGACCTGCACACCGCCATCACCCGGCTGGGCACCAATTACAGCAGCAATCTGGCCATTGGCCTGGTGATGGAGCAGATCTTCCACGCCCGCTCCGATGTCGTCGAACAGAAGATGCGTGATGTTTGGCGCCGCAGCCTGGAAGTGGCGGGCGTCAGCTATGCCCTGTGTCGTCATCACAGCCAACTGAAAGCTGACCAAGCGGCCCTCGGCGGCCTGGTGCATCAGATTGGCGTGCTGCCGATCCTGACCTATGCCGAAGATCGCTACGAGCTGTTGGCCGACCCGGTCAGCCTCAACCATGTGATTGAAAGCATCCACCCGCTGCTGGGGGACAAACTGCTGCGGGTCTGGGACTTTCCGCAGATGTTGGTGGACGTGCCGGGGCAATACCTGGACCTGACACGCGACTCTGAAAAACTCGATTACATCGATGTGGTCCAGGTAGCGGTTCTGTATTGCCACAAAGGCACTGATCACCCGCTGGCCACGGTGCCACTGTCGACCTTGCCGGCCTTCAAAAAGCTGCGCATCGACCCGCAAAGCCGCACCTTCAGTACCGACCTGGATGAAGCGCGTTCGATGTTTTACTGACTATCCCGCGTTAAAGCTCACCCGTACTTTCAACCCCGCCAACTCACCGTCATGCAGACTGATCTGCGCCAGATGCGCCCGGCAAATTTCCCCGACAATCGCCAGACCCAGCCCCGAACCCATACCCTGTTGATTACGCCGATAAAAGCGCTCGAACACCCGATCCCGCTCATCCAGCGGGATTCCCGGCCCATCGTCTTCCACTTCCAGCACCGCTGGCGCCGTGACCCGCAGGATCACATTGCCGCCCGGCGGTGTGTGGGCCAGGGCGTTGTCCACGAGGTTGCTCAGCAACTCGTTCAATAACGTCGGTTCGCCCCGCAACCACACCGGTTCTTCTGCTTCCAACGCTAGAGCAACGCCCCGGGCATGGGCCAGCGGTGCCATCGCCATGCCCAACTCACGGGCCAACTGGCTCAAGTCCAGCAACTGCGCACCGCCCTCGGCAATCGCCCGGGCACCGTTTTCGATACGGGCCAGGGACAGCAATTGATTGGCCAGGTGGGTCAAGCGATCGGTCCCCTGTGCCGTCGTTTCCAGGGTGGTGCGCCAGGTGGCAGGATCTTCGGCACGCAAGCCCAACTCCAGCCGGGCCTTGAGCGCCGCCAGCGGGGTGCGCAACTCATGGGCGGCATCGGCAATAAACTGCGCCTGGCGTTCGAACTGCCCTCGCAGGCGTTCGGTGAAGTGGTTCAGTGACCGTACCAGCGGCCCCAGTTCATGCTGCACTTCCACCAGCGGCAAGGGCCGCAAATCATCTGGCTGGCGCTCTTCTACCGCCGTGCGCAAACGCTCCAGCGGGCGCAGCGCCGCGCTTACCGCAAACCACACCAGCAGCAAGGCGCCAATGGCCAGCATTCCCAGACGCAACAAGGTATCGGCCATCAGGCTGCGGGCCATGCTGACCCGTGCCTCGTCGGTTTCCGCCACGCGTATTTCCGCCATGCCGTTCATGTTCGGCTCCGACACCGCCTTGAGCAGGCTCACCACCCGCACGTTCTGCCCCTGATAGCGGGCATTGTAGAAGCGCGCCAGGGCGGGGTAATCGTCAGTGCGCAAAGTGCCCGGTGGCGGGCCTGGCAAGTTTTCGTAGCCGGAAATCAGCTTCTGGTTAATGTCATTGACCTGATAGTAAATCCGCCCGGCGCTGTCGTAGGCGAACGTGTCCAGGGCCACATAGGGCACGTCGGCGCTGAGGGTGCCGTCACGTTGGGACAGGCCGGCGGAAATGGTCCGCGCCGAGGCCAGCAACGTGCGGTCATAAGCCGTGTCCGCTGCTTCGCGACCATTCCAATAAGCACTCAGGCCGCTGGCCAGCATCAACACCACCAACAACAGCGCCAAGTTCCACAGCAAGCGCCAGCGCAGGCTGCTGGGCTTATGCATCGCGAGCTTCCAGCAAATAGCCCAGGCCACGGAAGGTGACAATGGCCACCGGCTGGCCGTCGAGTTTCTTGCGCAGGCGGTGGACGTAGATTTCGATCGCGTCGGGGCTGGCTTCTTCATCGAGACCAAACACCTGGGACGCCAACTGCTCCTTACTCATGACCCGGCCCGGTCGGGCGATCAAGGCTTCCAGCACCGCCTGCTCGCGAGAGGTCAAGGTCAGCAGCTCGCCGCCCAGGGTGAAGCGTCGCGTATCCAGGTCATATACCAAGACGCCGCACGTCTGCTGGCGCTCGCCGCCCAATACACTGCGACGCAGCAAGGCCTTGACCCGGGCTTCCAGTTCAGTGAGTTCAAAAGGCTTGGCCAGGTAGTCGTCAGCACCCAGGTTCAGACCGTGGACCCGATCTTTCACATCGCTGCGGGCCGTCAGCATCAACACCGGAAGATTTTTCCCGCGGGCCCGCAAACGCGCCAGCACCTCAAAACCATCCATGCGCGGCAGGCCCACATCGAGGATTGCCACTGCATATTCCTCGCTGCTCAAGGCCAGGTCCGCCGCCACCCCATCGTGCAGCACATCGACGGTCAAACCCGTGCTCTTGAGCGCCTGGGCGACACTTTCGGCTAGCTGCAAATGGTCTTCGACCAGAAGGACACGCATGGATCTGTACCTCGTTCAGGGGTGGACGGCGCCGCCCTTTGTTGACCAACTCGCCCGCGAGTTTACAGGCGCTACCTGCGCTGTGAAGCCCGAAAACATTGAAAGACCACTGAAAGGTTAGTGAAAGCTTCGCCCTTTAGCATCCAGCCACGGTGGGTTACGTCTGCCGAGCTATTTCACCGATAGCGCCCGAAAAACGCCTCGATGCGTTTTCGTCAAATAAGAACAATAACGGGAGTACTCCAACGATGCTGTCTTCACAGCCACAGGCTTGCCCGCCTGTTCGTTTTTCTCGCCTGACCCAGACCGCCCTCGCCAGTGCCGCCGCCCTTGCCGGTTTTTCGCCGGTTGGCCAAGCCGCCTTCTTTGAAGACAGCAGCGCGACCCTCGAAACCCGCAATATGTACTTCAATCGCGACTTTCGCGACGGCACCCGCTTGCAACAATCCAAACGTGACGAGTGGGCTCAGGGCTTCATGCTCAACCTGCAATCGGGCTACACCGATGGCACCGTCGGCTTTGGCGTCGATGCGCTGGGCATGCTCGGGGTCAAGCTCGACTCCAGCCCCGACCGCACCGGCACAGGCCTGCTGCCGACTCACGATGACGGCCGGGCGGCCAACCAGTACTCCAAGCTTGGCGTCACCGGCAAGATGAAGATCTCCGCCACCGAGCTGAAAATCGGCTCGCTGATCCCCGAACTACCGATCCTCAAGCCCAACGACGGTCGTATCCTGCCGCAGACCTTCAACGGCGGCCTGCTGACCTCCAAGGAGTTCAAGAACCTGGTGTTCACCGGCGGCCGCCTGGACAAGGCCAAGGACCGCGACGACAGCAACTACGAAGACATCGCCCTCAACAACAAGAACAGCCGTTTCGTCAGCGGTGCCACCGGCAAGCATTTCAACTTTGGCGGCGTAGACTACAAGTTCGCCGACAAGATCACCGGCAGCTACCACTTCGCCCAGCTCGACGACGTGTACCGTCAGCACTTCCTCGGCCTTGTTGCTTCACGCCCCGCGGGCCCTGGCACCTTCGCCGCCGACCTGCGCCTGGCCATCAGCGATGACACCGGCAGCGCGCGCGGCGGCAATATTGATAACAAATCCCTCAACGGCATCTTCAGCTATGCCCTTAATGGCCATAAGCTCAGCGCCGGCTACCAGCACATGTCCGGTGACAGCGCCTTCCCGTACGTGGATGGCAGTGACCCGTACCTGGTCAACTTCGTGCAGATCAACGACTTTGCCGGCGCCGAAGAACGCTCCTGGCAGGCTCGCTACGACTACGATTTCGCCAAACTGGGGATTCCCGGCCTGAGTTTCATGAGCCGCTACCTGTCCGGCGACAACATCAAACTCAAGAACGGCGAGACCGGCAAAGAGTGGGAACGCAACAGCGAGATCAAGTACGTGGTGCAAAGCGGCACGTTCAAGGATGTGGCTGTGCGCCTGCGTAATGCCACGTACCGCTCCAACTATTCGGCCCGTGATGCGGATGAAGTGCGCTTGCTGGTCAGTTACAGCGTCGCACTGTGGTAGTAGCCCCACCTCATAACAACAATGACGGAGAAACCCATGACCCTTTCACTGCGTAAATTTGCCCTCGCCGCCGGCTGCCTACTGTTCGCCGGCCAACTGCTGGCCGACGAACCCAAGCGCCCGGAATGCATCGCCCCGGCCTCGCCCGGCGGTGGTTTTGACCTGACCTGCAAACTGGCTCAAAGCGCACTGGTCAACGAAAAGCTGCTGAGCAAGCCTATGCGCGTGACGTACATGCCTGGCGGCGTGGGCGCAGTGGCCTACAACGCCGTGGTGGCTCAGCGTCCAGCCGACGCTGGCACCCTGGTGGCCTGGTCCAGCGGTTCGCTGTTGAACCTGGCCCAAGGCAAATTCGGTCGTTTCGATGAAAGCGCCGTGCGCTGGCTGGCAGCCGTAGGTACCAGCTACGGTGCCATCGCCGTGAAAAACGACTCGCCCTACAAAAACCTCGACGACCTGGTCCAGGCGCTGAAGAAAGATCCGAGCAAAGTGGTCATCGGCTCCGGCGGCACTGTCGGTAGCCAGGACTGGATGCAAACCGCGCTGATCGCCAAAGCCGCCGGAATCAATCCGCGAGACTTGCGTTATGTGGCACTGGAAGGCGGCGGTGAAATCGCCACCGCCTTGCTCGGCGGCCATATCCAGGTGGGCAGTACCGACATCTCCGACTCCATGCCGCACATCCTCAGCGGTGACATGCGTTTGCTGGCGGTGTTCTCCGAAGAGCGCCTGGACGAGCCGGAAATGAAGAACATTCCGACCGCCAAGGAACAAGGCTACGACATCGTCTGGCCGGTGGTCCGCGGCTTCTACCTCGGGCCAAAAGTCAGCGACGAAGACTATGCCTGGTGGAAAGCGGCCTTCGACAAGCTGCTGGCCTCCGAAGACTTCGCCAAGCTGCGTGACCAGCGCGAGCTGTTCCCGTTTGCCATGACCGGCCCGGAGCTGGACACCTACGTGAAGAAACAGGTGGCCGACTACAAAGTGCTGGCCAAAGAGTTCGGCCTGATCCAGTAATCGCCCCTCTGTGGGAGCGGGCTTGCTCGCGAAAAACTTCAATGATGACGCGTGCTGCATAGATACGCGCGACGTCCTTGTGTTCTTCGTGAGCGAGCTCGCGCCTACAAGAGTCTCCAAGGAGTTCTCCATGCTCTTACAACGCATTTTCGCCGCCGTGCTGTTGCTGGCTTGTGCCTGCCTGGCACTGATGGCCTGGCCGTATCAGGCGTCATTTTCCTACGAACCCGTCGGACCTCGGGCCTACCCATTGCTGATGCTCGGGCTGATGAGCCTGGCGTTGATCTACATGCTGATTCGTCCGCAAGCGACCAGGCACACTGAAGAAGAGCCGCCACTGGACCGCGAAACCCTGATCAAGATCGGTATCTGCGTAGCGCTGCTGCTGGTGTTTGCCGGCACCTTCGAACCCCTGGGCTTCATTCTCAGCAGCATATTGATCGGCATTCCAATGGCTCGGCTGTATGGCGGCCGCTGGCTGCCCAGCGTGGTGATCATCACGTTGATGAGCGTCGGCCTTTATCTGCTGTTCGACAAAGTCATGGACGTGCCACTGCCCCTCGGCCTGCTCGACGTCCTGGAGAATTGATATGGATACTTTTGGCTATCTGGGCCAGGGTTTCGGCGTCGCGCTGAGCCCCTACAACCTGGTGACCGCACTGTGCGGCACCCTGATCGGCACCGTGGTCGGTCTGCTGCCGGGCCTGGGCCCGATCAACGGCGTGGCGCTGTTGATCCCCATCGCGTTCGCCCTCGGGCTGCCGCCTGAGTCGGCCTTGATCCTGTTGGCGGCCGTGTACCTGGGCTGTGAATACGGCGGCCGGATCAGCTCGATCCTGCTGAACATCCCGGGCGAAGCGTCCACCGTGATGACCACGCTCGACGGTTACCCAATGGCCCGCAAGGGCCTGGCTGGCGTGGCCTTGTCGTTGTCAGCCTGGAGCTCGTTCATCGGTGCGTTTATCGCCACCTGCGGCATGGTGCTGTTTGCCCCGCTGCTGGCCAAGTGGGCGATTGCCTTCGGCCCTGCGGAATATTTCGTACTGATGGTGTTCGCCATCGTCTGCCTGGGCGGCATGGCCGGTGACAAGCCGCTGAAAACCTTTGTCGCCGCGTTGATCGGCCTGTTTCTGTCGGCAGTGGGCATCGACGCCAACAGTGGCGTGTACCGTTTCACCGGCGATAACATTCACCTGACCGATGGCATTCAATTCGTGGTGCTGGTGTTGGGCCTGTTCTCCATCAGCGAGATCCTGTTGCTGCTGGAAAAAACCCACCGTGGCCAGGAGGCGGTGAAAGCCACCGGGCGCATGATGTTCAACTTCAAGGAAGCCTCGGCGGTATTCGTGGTGAACATTCGTTGCGGCCTGCTGGGCTTCATCATGGGTGTGTTGCCGGGTGCCGGCGCGACCCTGGCGTCCGCCGTGGCCTACATGACCGAGAAACGTCTGGCCGGTGCCAGTGGCAAATTCGGCGAGGGTGACATGCGCGGCCTGGCCGCCCCGGAAACCGCCATCGGCGCTTCCGCCTGCGGTGCCCTGGTGCCGATGCTGACCCTTGGCGTACCGGGCTCGGGTACAACGGCGGTGATGATCGGCGCGCTGTCGCTGTACAACATCACGCCCGGCCCGTTGTTATTCCAACAGCAACCGGACATCGTCTGGGGCCTGATCGCCTCATTGTTTATTGCCAACATCATGCTGGTAATCCTCAACATCCCGATGATCCGCATCTTCACCCGCATCCTTGCCGTGCCGAACTGGGCGCTGGTGCCGGTGATCGCCATCATCACCGCGATTGGCGTCTACGCCGTCCACGCCACCACCTTCGACCTGTTCCTGATGATCGGTATCGGCATCTTCGGCTACATCCTGCGCAAGCTGGATTTCCCGCTGTCGCCGGTCCTGCTGGGCTTTATCCTCGGCGGTCTGATGGAGCAGAATCTGCGCCGCGCATTGTCGATCTCCAATGGCGAACTGCAAATCCTCTGGTCGAGCCCGATCACCTTTAGTGTGTGGGTACTGACTGCGTTGATGCTGCTGTTCCCGCTCGTGCGTATCTACCGCAAGCGTTCCCTGCAGCGTCGTGCCGTGGCCGATGTCTGAGGCCACCTTTAAAAACTGGTGGGGAACCCCGCTGGTCGGTCTGCTGGGGGGTTACCTCGCCAGCCAGATCGGCTGGCCGCTGCCGTGGATGGTCGGCTCGTTGCTGGCGATCATCCTGGTGCGCTGCCTGACCCCCTGGCAACTGGCGGAAATTCCCGGCGGGCGGAAATGCGGCCAATGGGTGGTGGGTATTGGTATCGGCCTGCACTTCACCCCGGTGGTGATCGAGCAGGTGATGAGCCACTTCGGCTTGATCTTCGTTGGCGCGCTGGTGACCAGCGTGTCGAGCATTGTCGGTGTGTGGTTGATGCGCCGCAGTGGCGAAGACCGCGCCACCGCGTTTTTCTCCAGCATGCCGGGCGGTTCCGGGGAGATGGTCAACCTCGGCGCTCGCAATGGCGCGGTGCTCAGCCGCGTCGCGGCGGGGCAAAGTTTGCGGGTGCTGGTGGTGGTGCTGTGCGTGCCGGCCATTTTCAAATATCTGCTGGGAGGCGGTACACCGCAGCTTCATCCGGCAGCCGTCGACTGGGCCTGGCTGGCGCTGCTGTTTCCCGTAGGTGCGTTAGTGGCCTGGGGTTGGCAGCGTTTGCGTCAACCCAACCCGTGGTTATTCGGACCGTTGTTGGTCGCTGCCACTGCCAGCGTGGTCTGGGACCTGCACATCGGCTTGCCCGATGGCGGCAGCCAGATAGGCCAATGGCTGATCGGCAGCGGCCTGGGTTGCCACTTCAACCGACAATTCTTTCGCCGCGCACCGCTGTTCATGGGCCGCACCTTGATCGGCACGGCATTGACCATGTTGATCGCAACCCTGGCGGCAGTGGGTTTGAGCGCCTTGACCCAGTTGGATCTGCGCTCCTTGACCTTGGGCATGATGCCCGGCGGCATTGCCGAGATGAGCCTGACGGCGGAAACTTTGCAATTGTCGGTGCCGTTGGTGACCGCGATGCAAGTCATGCGCTTGCTGTTTGTGTTGTTTCTGGCGGAGCCGTTGTTCAAGCATTGGAACAGGCAGCCGGAAAAAATTTAAAGCCGTAACACAGTCAAAATGTGGGAGCTGTCGAGCCCCCACATGGGCTAGCCGGTAAATCCTCTTCTCACACCGGCGGCAATCGCCACTCAATCGGCGTCTCGCCATTCTGCTCAAGAAACTTGTTGGTGCGGCTGAAATGCCCACAACCGATAAACCCGCGATAAGCCGACAACGGCGACGGGTGCACCGACGTCAACACCAGATGCTTGGTGGCATCCACCAGCTTCTGCTTGCCCTGGGCATGAGCGCCCCACAACAGGAACACCAGATGGGGCTGGTGCTCACTGACCACTTCGATAATCCGATCGGTAAAGAACTGCCAGCCCTTGCCCGCATGGGCGTTGGCGTTGGCCCGTTCCACGGTCATGGTGGTGTTGAGCATCAGCACACCCTGGTCGGCCCAGCTTTGCAGGTAACCGTGGCTGGGAATGTCGATATTCAGGTCGCGCTTGAGCTCTTTATAGATATTGACCAGGGATGGCGGCGCCGGCACGCCGGGTTGCACCGAAAAACACAAGCCATGGGCCTGGCCCGGGCCGTGGTACGGGTCCTGGCCGAGGATCACCACCTTGACCTTGTCCAGCGGCGTGGAGTTGAGCGCGTTGAAGATCATCGGCCCCGGCGGGTAGATCTCCTTACCGGCCGCGTGCTCCTGGCGCAGGAACTCGCGCAACTGGGCCATGTACGGCTGGTCGAACTCATCCCGCAGGGCGTGTTTCCAGCTGGGTTCGAGTTTGATACGGTCGTCAGTGGTCATGGTTGCATCATCTAGTCAAAAGAATGAGGCGAACCCTAGGAAAGCCTACTCTGCTTGTCAATTGATCTGACGCAGAACCGGCACTTTCCCACGAAGGGATCATACTGAACGTTCAATTTATCGATTGAGGTCACGATGAACCTGCACTTCGAAGAGCTGACCGGCACAGGCGGCGCCCGCATCGGCATCGCCAGCCTGAATGCTGAAAAGTCCCTCAACGCCCTCTCCCTGCCCATGATCCTGGCCTTGGCCGACCGCCTTGACGCCTGGGCCAAGGACCCGCAGATCGTCTGCGTGCTGTTGCGCGGTAACGGTCCCAAGGCGTTTTGTGCCGGGGGTGAAGTGCGCAGCCTGGTGCAGGCCTGTCGTGAACAGCCCGGCGAAGTGCCACCCCTGGCCGAGCAATTCTTTGCGGCCGAATACCGACTCGACTATCGCTTGCACACCTACCCCAAGCCACTGATCTGCTGGGGCCATGGTTATGTGCTGGGCGGCGGCATGGGCTTGCTGCAAAGCGCCTCGGTGCGCATTGTCACGCCGAGCAGCCGTCTGGCCATGCCGGAAATCAGCATCGGCCTGTATCCGGATGTGGGGGCCAGTTGGTTCCTGTCGCGCCTGCCGGGCAAGCTCGGTTTGTTCCTCGGTCTCACCGGTGCCCAGATGAATGGTCGCGACGCTTTGGACCTGGGCCTTGCCGACCGTTTCTTGCGCGATGAACAACAAGACGAACTGATCGACGGTCTGCTGCAATTGAACTGGCAGGAACAAACCGCAATGCAGCTCAACAGTCTGCTCAAGGCCCTGGCCCAGGAAGCCTGCGACCAGTTGCCCGAAGCCCAGTGGCTACCACGCCGCGCGCAGATCGACGAATGGTTGGATGTCGGTGATGTGCGCTGTGCCTGGCGCGCCTTGAGCCAGCTGCGCGAACACGCCGATCCGCTATTCAGCCGTGCGGGTAAGACCCTGAGCGAAGGCTGCCCGCTGACGGCACATTTGGTGTGGGAGCAGATCCAGCGAGCGCGGCATCTGTCCCTGGCCCAGGTGCTCCAGATGGAATACACCATAAGCCTCAATTGCTGCCGGCATCCGGAGTTCAGCGAAGGTGTACGGGCGCGGTTGATCGACAAGGACCAGCAGCCTCATTGGCATTGGCCGAATATCAACGCTATTCCGGAGGCGGTGGCGGAGGCACATTTCCACAAGGTGTGGGAAGGTCGGCATCCGCTGGCGGATTTATCGGACTACTGAGCGTTGGGGCAGATCAGCGCAGGGATTCATCGACCGTGAATGAACAATTGTCCGGTTGACGGTCGTCACACACATAAATATTCAGACCGAACAAGTCGATGGCGGGCTGCCAGTAAGTGGTGTCGACCAGTGACATGTTCAAAACTTCTTCCTCCATGCCATACCTCAAGGTCACGGGACGGCCCCTGTTTGTCAGGTAGATACATTTTTCCAGGTAGCCATTCTTACGCTCTTGCCCATCACCGGGAACAAAGATAGCGCCGACAAACCTGTCGACAAAATCCTGAGACTTCATCTTTGGGCTTTTCCAAAGCGAATGAGCACTGCCCGCTTGAAAAGCATCCTCAATGTATTTGACCGACGACGGATAAGGGCAACCTTGCTGCGCAATAGCTTGAGTGGTCCAGACCAGCCCCAGGAAAAATAAACACAATTCCCGAATATTCATATTTCGTTCCGTGAATTCACTGTCAAATCGGCAAAGAACAACGTCTTTTCCCACAGGGGACTACAATCCAGGGCCTTAAGATAGCTGTGAAATCTGACAGTACGGATATACAACGCCCACAAAAAAGCGGCGCATCAAGCGCCGCTTAAAATGAAAACTGATTACCGGTGTCCGCCACGGCCTCTACCGTGATCACCGCCTCGGCCATCCCCCCGACCACGGCCACCATTGCCCCAGTGATCACCCCAACCTTGATTGCGGTAAGAGTGGTAACCGGCCCTGGGTCCCGCCGGGTAATAGCGAGGTGCCGGCTGGTAATAACGCGGCGCCGAATAATAACGCGGCGCCGGTGCATAGTAGCCACGCCGGTAGTAGGTCGGGCCACCGCCGTAGTAACCGTTGTAATAGACCGGCGCCGGCGAGGTATAAACCTCGGAACGGTAGTAACTCCCGCCTCCGTCGTAATAGGGCACACAGGCAGAAAGGGTCAGACCGAGCAAAGCGATGATAAGCAGTCGACGATACATGGCGGCCTCCTGGACCGCGAGAAAGCACACACCAGCGACGCTGGGGGCAGCAATCAGCTTTCACTGACTGACGAAACATCTGACATCAAAAACCGAATCTGGTGCGATTTGGACACAGATTGATACATCTGTCTGGCGTGAGAATCCTTCGTTTGCAATAAAGAATCGGGGCTGTATCGTGCAAGGCACACCGGGTTCCACCGGGACTTGTCCGATACAGCCTGAACCGACCGATGACCACACCTCAACTTTGCCCCGCCTGTGGCGCCCGCAACGACTGCGCCCTGGCCGATCCGCGTACTGCCGACCAGGCCTGCTGGTGCTACAGCGTTACCATTGACCCGGCGGTGCTCCAAGCGCTGCCTGATGCACTGCGCAACAAGGCCTGCCTGTGCCCGCGTTGTGCCCAGGTCGACGAGCAACTGCGTGGGGCCGAGCAACCGTAATGCGTGTCGACCGTTTCCTCAGCAACCTGCCCCGCTTCAATCGCCAACAAGTACGCCTGCTGCTGGTGGAACGGCGGATCAGCGTCGACGGCCAAGTGGTCAGCGATCCCCACCACGAAGTGCGCGAGTTCAGCCAGGTCTCGCTGGACGACGAAGTCCTGCAAGCCGGCAAACCGGCGCGCTACTTCATGCTGCACAAACCCCAGGGTTGCGTCAGCGCCACGGCCGACCCGCAACACCCCACGGTGCTCGATCTGCTGAATGAGCCGGACAAGGACGAGTTGCACATCGCCGGCCGCCTGGACTTCAACACCACCGGCCTGCTGTTGATCACCAACGATGGCCAGTGGTCGCGACGCCTGACCCAGCCGCAGACCAAACTGCCCAAGGTCTACTACGTCGAGACCGAGCAAGACATCGGCCCCGAGTACGCGCAGACCTTCGCGGCGGGCCTGTATTTCGCCTTCGAAGACCTCACCACCCAACCGGCCGAGCTGCTGGTGCTAAGCCCCAGAACGGCGCGCTTGAGCATCATTGAAGGGCGTTATCACCAGGTGAAGCGCATGTTCGGCCACTTCGACAACAAAGTGATGCGCCTGCATCGCGAGTGCATGGGGCCGCTGGTACTCGATGAAAACCTCGCCCCTGGCCAGTACCGGGCGCTGACAGACGCTGAAATCCAACAGGTCTGATGACCGTTCAGCCGATGATGGAAAAAAACCACGCTTTCGACTGGCGACCTGGCCCTCATCCTGCTTGAATCCAAACGCCAGCCGCACTATGACTGGCGAGTCATCCATAACCTTCCAAGAAACACTTTGCCCGCCCGCGCCGCTTGATCTGCGGGCATCTTCGGCAAATTGCCCGCCATAACAACACCCGTCGGCCAGCCAACACCGGACCGACATGGGCCCTCACTTCCAGGCGTATGCCTACCTGTCACAAAGCTCGTGCAGAGTGATCTGCGCGCACCACCCGCTTGCCAGGAGTCTTACGACATGAGGCCAGAAATCGCTGTGCTGGATATACAGGGTCAGTATCGGGTTTACACGGAGTTCTATCGCGCGGACGCTGCTGAAAAGACCATCATCCTGGTCAACGGCTCCATGGCCACCACCGCGTCCTTCGCGCAGACCGTGAAAAGCCTGCACCCGCAATTCAACGTGGTTCTGTACGACCAGCCCTACGCCGGTCGCTCCAAAGCCCACAACCGTCACGAGAAAATGCTGACGAAGGAAGTCGAAGGCCAGATCCTTCTGGAACTCATCGACCACTTCGCCGCCGAACACGTACTGTCCTTCTCCTGGGGCGGCGCCGCCACCCTGGTCGCCCTCGCCCACCGCCCTCGCCGCGTGGAAAAGGCCGTGATCAGCTCGTTCTCTCCGGTGATCAACGCCCCCATGCGCGATTACCTGGAACGTGGCGTCGACTACCTCGGCAACCTCGACCGCGACCGCGTGGGGCATCTGGTCAACAGCACCATCGGCAAACACCTGCCATCGCTGTTCAAGCGCTACAACTACAAGCATGTGAGCAGCCTGGCGGAGCATGAGTATGGGCAGATGCACTTTCACATCAGCCATGTGCTTAACAGTGATCGGCTGTGCTACCTCAAGGCGGCCAAGCAAATCGACATTCCAGTGTTGTTTCTGAACGGCGAATGGGACGAATACACCAGTGCCCAGGATGCCAAGTTGTTTGGCCAGCATGTGGCGAACAGCAGCTTCGGGACGATTCAGGCGACCGGGCACTTTTTGGATATGGAGCATAAGGCGGCGTGCCGGGACAGTCGGCAGGCGTTGATGAGCTTTTTGCGGCCGGAGCAACAACCGCGCCGGCTTCGTTACCACCAGTCGCAGGCTCAGCATGAATTCGCGATCTGAACCGAGGTCTCTTGTGGGAGCGGCGGTGCGACGATTCGACTTGCCCGCGATTGTCGATAACGCGTGTTTACGGGTTAAACGCGGCGTTCTTGAATCCATCGCGAGCAAGCTCGCTCCTGCGGAGGCTGCGTTCGTCTCCTGGTCCGAAAGCTGCAACCCACACATTTCCCAAGAAAAACTTCAAATCCCCGCGCACATCTGGTACAAAGTCAGCCGCTCTGAGCGGGTGTCGTATAATGGCATTACTCCAGCTTCCCAAGCTGATAACGAGGGTTCTTATGGGACACTCGCTTTAGGTGAGCATTGAAAGATCAGTAACGCGGGTATGGTTTAGTGGTAAAACTATAGCTTCCCAAGCTATCGATGAGGGTTCGATTCCCTCTACCCGCTCCACTGTCAACACCTTCTCCTACCGCTTCCTTAGCTCCCTCCGCCTCCAATGCTCGACAAGTGATACGCCTCCCTGACAACCCAAAGGGTTAAAATCAGGTGCGCCATAGAGACTTGCCAGACGCAACTTGCGAACACAAATGATCGAAGCGCTAGTCCTTCAAACCTTTCCGCCCTCAAATGCTGCGTCCGCCCAGCACCTCCGCTAGACCAAATAGCGCGATACTCACTGTCGTTCTTCACCTCATCCCACCATATCAGCCTGTCCAGACTAGAGATTCATTCGGCGCGTCGAACAGTTCCCGATATGTGGATGGCTGACGGGCTACTAAGCAAGCGCTTACGTACTATCGCTAGTCTTGCTTGACGCGAATGAAAGCCTGACATACAGCACACCTAGCGCGTTCCAGACAGCGAGACGCCAAAGGTTTACTCGATGGTTGGAGTCCTCATTCCAGCTTTGCGCTGCTTGCCCATACCGTCCAGATTTCCCCTTACCAGCATTGCTGATGGAGGGCCTAAATGGACTGAAGCATTAGCTCGCGCACGAGATTTTACGCCGAAACGAAAGGGAGATGCAGCCGAGCGGTCGGTGCTAGTGCCAGAGGAGTCAGAGGAGTAAATCCGCTGAAAGGCAATGAAGAAGTCGAGATAAGTATTATCCGTAGCTATCTATAAAAGCCACTCGATAGAAAATGTCAATTTAACAAAGTATGTTTTAAATGTAGTATCCCTATCTTCTTAAACCATAGCATGCGTGTCAATTTATGGCAAATCTTTTTTCAATCAATTGTCAAACAACGGGTGTCGGGACTTCGATCCGCCGGCAGGAGCGAACAGCCAACAATCCAGGACTGCCTAGTGTGAATGCTTTCGAGCGCTCAAATGCATGAAGAACGTCAAGCTAATCAGCGGATGCAGCCTGCCCAGCCCCCGTCTTTATGACTCTCGCACCGGGGAACCGATTGATTTATTCAATGGCTATGCCGAATATCGCTTCGATCATATCGTCCATAGAACAGCAAATAATACGAACCAGGCTTACACCTGCCGCGTAGCCAAACTTCTCGACTTTCTTATAGAAATAGGGATCCTCGACGACCAGAAGCAGTTTGATTACGCCAGTACGGTTGCTAACCTACCCCTGTATCGAAAATATTTGACTGAGGGCACGAACAGTAAAGACCCAATTATTCAAGAGTTGGCAAACCGCTTGGAGCGCACCGCCATTGAAGGCGAGTCCGCCGATGGGCATTTGGCGGCGGCTAAAGACTTTCTTTCCTACTTACAACTTAAACAGCTTGAACAATGGGAGCTGGAAAAAAGAATTAATCCGGGCACACCAAAGCCTCCTTCATTCATAGAAACAAAACGTGTCCCCCCAAGCCGAGCAGAAGCTGAGTCAATCGCTCGCAACTCCATTATCGGAGCTCATACCGGTGTTATTAAGGTCACAAGAACTAGGGCACTTGTAAGCACCTCAAAGAAAAGAAAAAAAATAAGAATAAAGGACTTTCCAGCCGCTCACATTTTGGAACTTATTCATCATATCCCACATCCGCTTTATCGATGCTTAGCGCTACTCATGGCAGGTGGAGGCCTACGAGAAAGTGAAGCTATCGCAGTTGAGCGAAGCAACATTGTTTTTGATAAAAAAACAATGACCGCAACAGTGACACTGAATGTTGGCGAAATAGACATAGAGAGTCCTGATGCACTTCCCGACATGAGCGGCTCCAAAGGGCGTAAGACCAACAAGGTATTTATGGTCGAACCTCTTAAAACGATTTTCCTCAAAAACTATGCTGAATATCTTGCGATCCGACCTCTATCCGAATCGAAGTATGCGTTTCTATCGGAATCCAAGAATAGCTACGGCAAATCGCTATTTGAAGAAATTAAGCAAAACACTATAAACAAGACCATTAACCGCGTATTGGCTAAGGCACAAAAGAAAATAATTGCCCTCAATGGCAACAAAGCGTTTACCTGCCACAGCTTGAGACATTTTTATGGAATGTGGTTGAGAAATTGTATCTATATCCCAGGCAGGCCTTGGATAGGACTAGAGACTAAGGAAATTCAGATTCTAATGGGGCATGCGAATGAAGCCACTACAGAAATCTATTCGCGGATTAGTCCGGAAAGACTGCACCTTGAGATTGAAGCAGCAGATAAAGCCTTGATCCTTTTACTTCCAAACCACAGCATGGCAGAGTACAAAGGATTAATTTACTCTGAACTAGCTGAGTATCATTTTAATCAGTCGAAAGCTCAATGATCAACCTTACTGAAAAGCTAATAATATTAAAATATGGCGCTCCATCATTGACGGAAATAGTCGATCAGATAGCGCATGAGTGTCGTCCGAAAGCGGAAATGCGCGATTCGCCAAATAAACAGGCTCGACATCGCTATGCGCTAAACTTGTTATTGGAATTGCGCAATGGATCACCATTCAGTTTGGAGGATTTTTCTGATTTATTCGAGCTATCTACAACCGAAAAGCATTCGACTGAAGAGCTCAATTTTTTATATAAAAAATTGAGCGGAGTTAAAGCGCGTTTTATCAGCGACATACATGGCCTCCAAACACCGCTTCGGGCAATATTTATGCAGCTATGGCATGCAGGCGAGGTTCTCCTACCTTACACATTTACAGATGCTGGTGTAAGCACAAAATACCCAAATCTCCGAAACCAAACAAGCTTCATTACCAGCCTTGTAACTAATGAAAAACGGAACCTTCTTACATGCGCAAATTTATTTAAGTATAAGTTCAGCTGGCGCGAACCGATGGATATCAGCTTTGAAGAGCTTTGGGAGGCAGCACCAGCAGTCTGCGAACTTCAGAGCAAACTACGCACAGATAAAACACTTCGTGTACGCTTCAGGTACCTTTCATGGCTCGAAGTATTTGCCGGTCAATATCCTAACATCGTAACCATAGCGCAAGTAGCTTATCTAAAAAAGTATCATGAGCATTTACATGCAAGCGCAACAAGCAACTACGCTGAAATTGCCAAGTCATACGACGAATTCGTTGACTATTGGAAGGTAGATCCACTGAAGTACGACAAACTCTCTGAGAAGGAAAAGAGCTCTTTACGCTATAGGAGCCGAATCAATCCCAATGCGGTAAAGCGCGGAAAAAAAGTCACAAAACAAGAGGCGGAACTTAATTCTTCTCTAACCAGGGCATCAGCAGCAGACTTTGAAGGATACTCCGCATACGACGGCTACCTATTTATCACCAAAAAAAATAGAAAACAAGGCCGCTCCGAGCCAGCACAATGGGTTGCTAATAACTACTATCACGGTGTCAACGGCCTAGACACCGAGGTTACTGGTAGATTTTGGAAAGCCGCAGCCCAAGCTTTGACTGACGATATGAAGTCCCATGGCTACTCCCGAAGTCACCGTAAATCGGTTCAAGCCAACATAAACCTTTTACTTGATTATGTCTTCCTCTACTTAGCTCTGTGGTATCGAGAAAATTTAGTTACTACTTATGAGCCTCCGCTATATGTCAACGATTTTGATCGTACTCGCTTTTGGTCATCTATACGGGATACAAAGTCTCTATTTTTCACACAAGGAGAAGACGCAGAACGACCATTGACGCTATTGGCCATCTATGTAAAAACCAGAACAAAAAAAGCCGCAAAGCGGTTTTGTCGAGATATATACGATTTTTTTGAGTTCTGCAGAGCTCACAGAAAAGAAATATTCGTAAATGGATCTTCTATTGCGCCGGAAGATTTTGACAATCCAGTATTTTTAAATTTGGATGCCCCTGGATCTGGCGGAAGAACTCAAACAGATAAAGTGCCTCTACCTATCGACAGTGTTGCTATCGCTCGTGCCTATATCACCTCACTAGACAGAGTAGGCTGTTTAATTAGGGACAAGATCATCAGCGGAGCAATTAGTGCTGAGTGCGCGAAGTCACTATCCAAAGATACATGGATTGATCTGTCTACAATCGGGATCGAAGAAACGATCATCATTCAAGGAGGTGAAACCGAGAAACTAATAATCCAGCTAGATGAGATAATCAACTCTTATCACTGGAAACTATATGACTACACCAGGCCAGACGGTTCTAAAATTTTTGTAATGTTACCTTGGATGTCATCACTGCGTATGCTTCAAGTAGCGCTTTTCGGCGGGCAACGGGTACAACATGCGCAATGGTTGGACGTATACACTTTTGACTTTTATGAACCGCCCCCTCACGCCCCCTCAAGGGGGTGGTGCTCATTACTCGTAAACACGGACAAGTCCGGTGAAGAACATATATCGAGCATTCCACATAGCGTATTCGAGGCGCTTCTAGACGAACGAAATTTCCAGCTAGAGACCTATGCACTACCGTACACTTCTGTCCATTATGAAAACGATGAAAATAACGGAACTTACGATAAGATTTTTCCCTTATTTCGTAGTTTTTGGAATTCAACAGGTTTGCCGTTTAGCGACACCACATATAGCAAAACCTGGGTAAAAGTTCTCCAAGGAATAGAGCGGGAGTTCAATAAGTTAGTCCCTGAACAGCGCCAACATGCTTTTGTCTACCAAAACGACCAAGGCCAATGCTTTGCTCATCATACTCCCCACAGCCTGCGAGCAAGCTGGATTACTCATCAGAAACTCTATGGCCATCTGGACTATGGCCCAATTGGAAAGCAAGTCAGCCACAAGAGTCCAAGCACCAGTTCCTACTACGTTAAAATTGAGCAGGAATACTTGGAAAATGCCATCTCTATAAGTGATGGAAAAATGATGCAGGCGTCGATTCAAAGGCTGATGGGTGTAACCACCATCCAGCCGTCCAGCTCGAAGTCATCACTTCAAAAAGGATGGAGGGAAGATAGATCCAGATGTCTAGGCCAGCAACACGCAGTTAGCAAATTTTCTGGTCTGATCGAAACCATGCTATCCGGCAAAGATCTTATCAATGAGTCTACGCAAAGTCGCGTCGCTTTTTTGACCATTTGTATTTGTATGCTCAATGGGAAATGCCCCTCAGAACTCTTAGCATTCACCCACTCTCCTCAACATTGTGGTTTGTGCCCATATGCCGTCTTTGGCCTAGACCACTTGGGAGCACTGCATGCCAAAGTCCGACGCTTGACCGATGAGATCGACACTGCAAGGGAAAGGCTCAAATATATCAGCTCCACCCAAGTCAGTTCTCTAGAAAATGAGGAAGCCAATCGCCGTCTAACGCTGTTATGCCTTGAGCAGGCAGGTTACGTTCAAGCAATCGAAATTCTCAACAAGCGGCTCACATTAGAAGGACGTTTAGACGGATTCATTTGCCGCCATCGGGAGATTGATCAGACACTTACCATTGACGTCGACATGGACGATCCGATACAGCGAATTTTCGCACAGATCCTAGACTGGAAACTATATCCTGCGTTTGCTAGCGAACATTATCCCGCAACTCTTTACAAGTTGGCCAAAACACCAGAGCTAAAAAATCTGCTGCCACAAACGCTTGAAGAGAGTGATATCTATGCCAATCAAATCCTCAGCATTATCAGAAGCGGAGTTACTAGCTTCGAAGCTGTCACTCAACTGATGCAAAATAAACCATCAGAACTAGCTCATGAAAAATATTAATACTAAACCTATGGCGGGCAAACCTGACAACCTTGCTAATTTCAAGGCGCTACAAAAGAAAGAGACAGCCAAACGAATTAGACAAGCGATTTCGTATCTCAAACAAAAAAAAGGCAATACTTTTAAAACTAAAACAAAATTGGCCAACGCGCTGGCGAGTCATGCAGGCGTATCGGTATCTCTGATACTAAGGAGCACAAGTCCACACGCTCAATTATTCAACGAGGCAATAACTCTACTCACAGAATCTTGCGTTTTTTCCAAGGAAGCGCGGTCAATTCCTACAGAGGCACTCCTGGCTAAGGTTGCCGAACTAGAAAACAAAGTTACTGCATATGAACGTATCATCCAAGATTTGAGTAAGAGAGTAACGACCTCAAAGCAAAATACAACAACGGGCACTGATAAACGGGATTTTGAATTAACGTGTCGACTGGTATTAATGATCCTCAAGAGCAATCCAACATTGCAATTCGACGGATCCAACCTACTGGACTATGGCTCATTAACCGGCACACCTGAAATCATTGCAACCACTGATGAAACATCCTATTACTTAACATGGCAAGCCAATGTCCAGCACTGACCTTTTAAAGAGGCTCAACGAATTAAATCTTTCAAATTCAACGGCGTTAAAGCTGAGAAATCAGTTTGTTAAACTCCTAGAAAGCGGAGATGAATTGCCCATACTTGGTAAGAGATTGAACTTGTCCGTAGTGGCCCAGTCGATTGGCGCGACTAGGCAGATATTCTACAAGGGCCGGGGTTCTCCTGAGATAGCTGAGCTACGAGCGCTAGTGGAGCACTCTATTACCCAAGCATGTGCTTCCGGTATGGGACATAGCTCCCACACAGACAACCCCACAAACACATTCAACGATATCGCCTCCGAGAACACAAGATTGCAGAGTTTGCTAAAACGTAGCAGAACCATTGAGAGTTTAATTGAGCGTGGGGTACCACTAATCCTATGAAATCCCATACTGCATTTGTATTAGACATACGACAAAATATTAAGGGAGGATACATAGTTGTATACTATCAACGTGGACACACTCAAAGCGTAACAGCTCACCTGACTGAAGATACTTGGCGATCGTCTACATTAGTTCCATTGTTTTCATATAAGCTTACTTTTATTAAGTCCATAGTAGGACTGTCCATTTCGATTGCAGACGAAATCCCTCGCACTCCCCCCGAAACGTGGATTGCATTGAAAGCGCTGCTCAATGCTGAAAATGCTAGGCTGTCAAGGCGATTATTCAAAATGCCGCAGTTGAAAGATATCGACCTAGATGACACAGATGCGCTAAATACTTTAATGTTGATTTCAGACCGCCCTTTGGGTGAATGGGCAATATCGACGTGGAAAAGGCATTTACTCTTAGCAAAAGCTATAAAAAAGCTGGCCAGCATTGGATGCGCTTATAAAAACTGCCGCCATTATTGTGATATTCATGGCGACAAATCAATGTATATGATCGCTTCCAGGCCTCAGACGGTATTACCATTCTTAAACAACGACTGCGCAGAAAAATTTCTATTGCAAAGTGAAAATAACGAGCACAAAGGCTCACTCTCACTTCTTACCGAGTTTTTAAAACATGCAATTAACGGACGAACAGTTATCCGTCGTTCTGAAATTCCGCCGAAACTACTTGATTCAATATCTTTCTGCGTAGACGAGAACTGGGTAATTGTTCATAACGACCATCTACAACTGTCTAGCGTCGGCGTAATCGAAAACATAATTCGCGACTTTTTGACTCAGCACTCCCGAGCTTTTCATCCGAGATACTCAAAACTTGAGGTTCACCAAGCACTAGATCGTTGGAAATGGCTCGCATATTGCCACACAACTTTATTAGACCCCGAAATATATTCAGACCTTTTAAATCATAAAATTATTATGTGGATGATGCTATCGCATAGGACAATTGCACTATCAATTGAAAGTTATCTTGCAATCCACAAAATCGTTGTCAAAACGCCCGTGCACATAGTCGCGTTAAGCGAGCATATCTATAATGATTCTTCCTTAAAAAAATGCTCAATCCCTATTTCCCGAGCCACCGAACCCGCACCGTCCAATTACTCTACCTCCATCATTATTGGCGCGGAAGCTGCTTCGACTCACCAGCTGCATCAACTTTTCAAATCCCTCACTCCCAATACACAAATTATTTTCATGGTCAGTACGTCACCTCATCTACTCAGAGGAAGCCCACTTTACCATTTAATCAAATACTATCCCAACACGTTCCTGCCCAACAATAACTCAACAACATTTGAGAGAAGTGCATCAATACCAATTAATGACATTCTGTCAAAACTCACACCGAGTATCGACGAGCCATACGTAACTGATAACTACGAGCTTTCGAGGCTAATTAACGACAGCCACAAAAATGAAAAAGGAGATAAAATATTAGTAATTTCTGGCGAACCTTTTAACAAAGGCGCCATGGTAAAAATTGAGTTTATGAGCGGCAAGCTCAAAGGAAGCTTACTCCATGGTAAGTTATGCTCCGTTTCAAAAAAAGGGGTGCTAATCGATCATTTTGGCCAGTTCCATCTCATTCCAGAGCATGACGCCTTAGAGGCTAAGTGGAGTCTGGGGTACTCTGTACACATCGCTAATATTCCAAGACTTCGATTGAAGAAGTTCAAGATATTACTATCAGAAAAAACAACTGACCAGATGACTCTCCAATATGTGCAAAGCCTAATAATCGAGCAACAAGGGTCTTCCATTCAGTGGTACGAACCGTCAGATTTTGTATCTGAGACATACCCTAGGTGTCAGCGTATCACCCCGATCATCGAATAACCGCTTTATATTTTTAGAGTATCATTATGAGTTGGAAATTTTGGGAAAAGAAAACTTTATCTTGGAATGAAAGACGTGAGCGAGAGTTCATCGAAGCGATCAATAAGCTTAAAAACTTCCATGTTACCGATCGTGGCGGATATTCTATTGACCCTGAAGAACTGCGTGAGCAAGTGATAGCCAGTCGTCAAGCATACAGCAGCCTTATTGCCGGGTCTTCCCGCCACCAGCAGCAAGCAACACACTCACAGCATGCACCCGCTGCACCAGAGACAACCAAGTCCAAGGTAGGTCAGCCTTATGGTTATGACTATCAGGAGATCGTGACCTGGCGCCGTCTGGCTTCCGGCGCATCAATACGCTACGTATGCCTCCAGGATTTGACAACAAAGCGCTATACCGTCGCCGTGGCCGACTATTTCTCCAGCCCAGCAAAAGACGAGGCCATCTCGCTCGACACAGTGTTTACGCAACGAGTCGCCAAAGCCATTGGTACCGCTGAGTTCGCGTGGTTCGATACGCGCCAAGAAGCTATGGATGCATTGGATAGCGGTATTTGAGCTCGCCCTGGGCCGCCCAGTCTGGAGCTCCAAGGGGCGGACGAGATGACGCAGTCAGCCGCTTCTTCACACACAGAGCTTATATACGCCTAATACAGGAGTCACTCATGGAACAATCTCCATATCTGAAGTACGACGATATTTTGCTGCGTGGTAAGTACGGCACCGCATACCGCATACAGGAGCTTGTGATTGCTCTCTATGACCCAGATAGATTTCGATTCCGTAAGGAAAACTATTGGGGAGGGTTCGATACTCGTCACCGTGGCATCTATCTGGAACTCGAAAACTGGTACCGCGAGCAGGGATATGAACCTTCGCTCGTAGCTGTGTGCGAAGCCATCATAGCTCTAAATGAACAACAGGCTGTGCACTCCCTCGCAGAGCTTATTCAGCTTAGGGCAACACTGCCCAGAGACTACCCTGCGGAAGCGGGGGGGACGAGTGAAGCTTCTTACGAGGCTGCACTTGAAGCCTGTGAGCACCATGTATCAGTTGCTCGCAGAAAAGGCTTTCTGCGCGATTGATAGCCATTACCCCCTTTTTCTCAACTAATTTTTTTATTGACCCACATTAGGCTTGGTAACTATTACCCTCGAGACAACAGCGACAGTTTCCCAAGCGCAAACAAATTACGTTAATACCCGGCAAAGTCAGGATATCTAAACAACGCCCCTGACCTTGCCTTTTCAATCCAATAATAGTTTTTTGCGAAGCTATAGCGCTCAATCAACAACTCTGCCAACTGAGAGCGCCCAAGTGCGAACAAAGTTACGAGAACATTTTCTAACGCGTTAGTTTTTCTAATAAGATGCCTGAAACTTTCCTTAAACCCCTGCCTATCCCTATCGAAATACATCTGCGACTCTTTTAAATAGCTTGCATATATAACAGAATAATACTCAACAAAAGCCTTATCTCTCGCAAAATAGAACAAAGCTTTCATGCCTGCAAGAAACTCCGGCGTCAAACTTACAGATAAAGAATCCCAAATTGCACGTTCAACGGCAAAGCTATCTATAATTTCTTGAAGCATGCTCTCAGACCCAAGCTCGACTACGTCGCTCTTATCCTGCTCCCTAGAATCTGGATACAGCTTTATCCACTCATCAAAAAAACTTATTAATTGATTATCTGTGACACCTGCCAGAGGAATAGTCACACCTATCAAAGATGCCAGATAATAGTGCCCTGTGATTTTATGTATAGCTTTGGATAAATCATTACTGCTTAAATTGAACTCTTCCCTGATATGAGATTTTGTTTCTGAAAACCTTTCATCTCCCCATTCTATTTTTGGCGGCAAATGTGTGGCTAAATGGTAGAGCATCGGACGTGACAGCTTAGACGTAAAAGTCCCTTGTAGATATTCTTCACACAACCATAGATTCAGACGATGGAGCAAGTCCAGGCTTCGTTCCAGCTCTGCGAATTTTTCTTTAAGAACAATAATATTAATTATTGAAACCTCAGTCAGATGCTTTTGACTTTCATTACTCACAGGGTATCGAAAAGTTTGGCCAGTAGAATCGATTGATGATATATCCAAAATGACTTGATTGATTTCTGCATTTAACGAGACATATCGAGAATCGAGAGACTCCGATTCAGACTTAAAAGCACCCCATATATTTCCAATATCATGTGAAGCAGCAGAGTCAAATGTAAAAGCTAGCCCCTTAATCTTTGCAATTTCAAACAACTCATCAATGGCGCCTTTTAATCTAAGCTCAACGGAGTGCCTCATATTAAAGCAGATTGGGTAAATTAACTCGTCAACATATAAATGTATACCGCCATCCTCAATAACCTGATCTAGAAGCATATTAGCAGCCGTGGAAAACCCCTTAGAGTATTCCACATAACTAGGGCTTCCGTTGTTTCCCACGCACGCATTTGCCCAGCTTGGATCTCCACCACAAAAAGTTGAGTTACCTCTCATCAAATCTTACTCCTACTTTAATTTCTACCGATCAAGCGCCACTGGGTAACTCATCAGCCACTGAGTAATCACTCATATTTCATTCGACCAAAGAGGTCGTACATCAAATCCCCATCTAACACCTCAAAAGGTAGCTCAACGTAATGGTCAGGGTGTCGCGGTTTAGCTTTTCCGTCATGAGGTGCGTTCTTAGTGTGTCCTTGCACGAATTCGCCATTTTCCTTTATGTAAGGAAGCACTACGATACGGCCATGATTCTTAGACGATATTGTTCCCTCTTTCCAGAGGGTGAGCCCTTCTTTTCCTTTACCAGATTCTCCTACTTGCTTGACTATCCAACCGACGGAGTCGTTATCTTCATACCAAAACACAAACCCTTCACAAACAACAACGCGCTGTCCTCGTCGTTTAGCGTCGTCGAGCATCAACTTGAACCCAGTTTCATGAAGAAGCTGATTAGCCCTGGGTAGCAAAGAAAATCTTATTGCGGCCTTAGTCTTTCCCCAGTGATCCATACCAGACCGATCAAATCCTCTTGCGACCTTTTCTCGGCTACAGTAAACGGCAGTTTTGCGATTGTGAACTGCTTTCTGAGTCCAGTCATGATCCCCGTTACGTTTCAAGGTAATACCAAATCGAGAAATCCTGGCAAAATGTATATACGGGAATTGCTGAAGGATATTAAATAATGGCTGACGTAGAGCTTCTGAATCAGATGGCAGTAATAAATCCTCAGCCCTCGGGCGCGGATCGCTGGCATGTCGTCGGGATGCTTCACTCAACATCCAGCGCTCTTCATTCATCAAGCGTTCTTCCGCAATAATCGCTTTCTCCACCTTCAATCGGATTGAAAGCCTTTCTTCAGGTAGTAATACTAAAGTATCCAAGACTCCCGTCAACTTCGTATTGGTAGATTTAGCGTCGAGTAATGCTTCTTCCAAATTCCTGTAGGGAGCCGAACCAACATCACCTGGACGACGTAGAAACCAATCAATTGACCCGTCCAGCTTCAGCTGTAAGTCGAACATGTACCAAACATTGTCGGACTCTAACGATTGTTGGGGCCAACAGGCCAAAGTAGGAAGCATTACCCGAGATATTCTTAACGGCTTCATTGCTATCCCCTTGTTTATTGAATTGGTGCAATTCGAATCTTCATTCATTCCAGTAAGGAAGTTTTGAGTCGCCGGGCTGATCAATAACAATAGCTACACTTTGCCTAGCTCTGGTTACTGCAACGTAAAAAGATGCCGCTGAAGTAGCCTCAAGGACAGTCCCTTTCTTTATAAAGTTCTCGATATTCGCGGTCGGTACAATGAGGACACGATCATAGGTTGCCCCCTTTGATATTTTGAAATTTAGAAACTCCAACGCATAAGCCTTACCAGAACTGGAAGAGTGCCTAAGGCATTGAGGTTGGAAACTTGCAACGTAATCATCAACCTGATTTTTCCTGACTAAATACACACCATCATGATCTGTTCTGTCAGTGTTTGCTGAGGTTGTCGCGGGAAAGCCCCACCCCTCATCGAAAATACTATCGGAGAAAGTTGCGATTTCAGAGTGGCATCTGTAGGTCACAGATGAATACTCGATATTCAGCAACCCTTTCTCCTCCCGCTCACGAAACCATTGAATAGCTCCCGCGTAAGCATATTGCTTGTTTTTCTGGGCTCGCGGGCTGGTGGAAAGTACCGCTTGGCGAACATCCCCCACCATACGAACATCGATATCTGAGAGAAGAAGTCGTTGCATGATTTCCCAGTCATAACCGCTAAGATCTTGCACCTCATCAAAAAGGATCTCATCGTATATGCACTCCAGACGATGCATTAACGCGCCCGCACTGGCCTGAATCAACTCGAATGCGAGCCTCCCAAGCTGAGCGGCGTAGACCTGATTTTGACGATTCATGAATCTCGCCTTGCCTTTGGCCTGGAGGTGAGGAAACCCCTCGAAGTCGAACCCTCCCACACGCTCTCCTGGCAGGAAAAAGGGTAGGAACGGCTTAGCAAAATGACGTAGTAAAAAGGTGTACCACCCCAGTACCTCGAGGTTATGGGCGTCGCCTACCTGCGATGAAAGCCTATGCCTAAGCTCCTGTTGATTCGTCTGGGTAAATGTAACGATTGCCACTCGACGGTCGGCTGGAAGATCTTTGCAGTATTCAATAAGACCCTGCGTCTTCCGGCCTCCAGCCACCGCCAGCGTCAGGTGATTAGCCATGAATAAATTCCGCTGCGGCAGCCATATATACTGGCGGCACGAGGGCTTCAGCTGATTCGGCGATACGAATTGCGCCCTCAGTTTTTTCGCGAATCATCCAGGTCTCAAGACTGGCTTTGTCTTGAATGCCAAGAATTGCTCGAAGCGCCTTCTCTCCGTTGAATTTGATGAGCTGAGGCTCCAGAGTTGTGCCATCAGCTACTTCACCTATGAACAACTCCCGACATTTTCCATCCAGCCAGCCCTCTACAGGCTTCCGAAGCTCTGAGGGATCAGTGCCATCGTTATCACGCATCACTGCAACTTGCTTTTTGATGGCCGCACAAAGTTCTAGGCAACGAGCAAGCGCAAGGCCACGCATACTGATGACGTCAACGCCAGCGGCCATCGGAGTTACACCGTGCTTGTCACTGAATACTCGCTCGAAGATGATTTCGTCGGAGGGCCCTTCAACCAGTACCACCTTTTTGGCCAACACCATTCGGAGAGTGTCGTAACCAGGCAGGCGCTGGAAGTACCTCACAGTATCAGCACTCAATGCTGTGATTTTCGCAGCGGTGCTGCGATTCAATAAGAGCAATGAGTCCAGGCCAAGACGGTTAAGCACGTAGGTACTATGGGTCGAAATGAACAGCTGCTGCTGGTCAGTTGAAAGCGCTTCGATTCGAGATAAAAGCGTCGCAAGACTCGTATGCGACAGGTGATTTTCCGGCTCCTCGATCATTACGATATTGGCTTTGCTGGTATGGCGTTTCATTGCCAGCGAAATCTTGATTGTAGCTTGTTGTCCCTGTCCGGCCATGGAGAAAGGAACATCATCTACATGTGGAGTGACCGCCCCCTCCCATGACGTCCGCGAACTTTGATCCATTGCTAACGCCATAGGTTCTTTCTCCAAAGAAGCTTCAAGCTTGGAGAGTCGAGCGTTGACATCTGCCAGAGCGTTGTCGGTCATGGCAGCCTTGACTTGGCGATAGCTGAGCGAGATAGACGCCTTCTCACCTGGTTCAAGGTGGTCACTTAGAATTTGACGAAGGTGATAATCGACGCCGGCTGAGGACTTCACAGTTCCCGAGTCAATTACCGCGACCGATAGAGCTCTAGGACGTTTAGTCAGTTCTTGGTCTGCAAAGCTTCGCCATTCATAGGTGTAATACTCGACGGGAAGCAGCATGGTAGGTGCTTTAAGCCACTCATCGAGCATGTCCTGATACTCCTCATTCGGGAAAATCCTTAGGGACACACCAGGACACGCATTGGTGGGGATATCAGTGTTGATCGCCCCACATAAACTCTGAAGCTCATCTCGACCATCCAGGTAAAGCTCAATCAGAATTTCGGGCAACGCGACTTTTTTACCAGCGAGCCTCGCGGCCACGAACTCTTCCACTAAATCGGTGTTGAACCAGTAAGGATTTAAATCTTCGAGTATTCCTCTCCCGCCGATACGGCCATTCAATGCCAGGCCAATTGCCTCGATCAACGTTGACTTCCCCGCGTCGTTGCCGCCGATCAGAATGTTGAGCTGAGGATTTGGAGACAGCGTGAATTTTCGGTAGATCCGGTAACCACAAATTTTGATTTTGTTGATCAAGGCCATAATCCTTTCGGCAGTGGTATCGACGACGCTCGTAGGTACGGAGCTCATTGACGAGCAGAAAAACGTGATGACAGTCGAGTAGACACTACAGATCCGTCGGTCTCAAGGGTCAGGAACCCACCTAATGGGATAACCACGGCCAAACAATGTGTGGATCGGCGGTTACAGCAGACATGAGCCTGGGTAGACTTGGTTTATCTATAGGAAAGGAGTTCGTATGGGCATCAAGATGGGAAGCGCTCTGGATCGCACAGGCAATGAGTGGCATGCCAATACCTATCAGAAAGGGATGGGAGCTGAGCCACTCAAATGCTTATGCGGCGTCGCTGTCACCCACAACCCGTCCCACACACGCGAGCTTCACGATAAGTCTGTATTCGTTTCTGCGTATTTCAGACTACTTCCTGGTGGTGAGCACGCGGCCAATTGCAGGTACGGTGTCCAAGAGGAAATCGAAGAGATTGCGAAAGAGTCACAAGGTCTCGTCGAGAGCGTAAAGGGTAACCAATACCGAATGCGCCTGGTAATGATCAAAGAGGCGTTGGAGGGCGGCACGGCTACGAAGAACCAAAATGGCGACGGCCCAAAGGCCAGATCCAGCAAGACCTACGTCTCGTCGCCCAACAAGCTGCCTGCTTACATCAACTCGGCGAAGCGGGCACTCAAACTGCGAGCGCTGTGCGCAAGTGATAACGACGTTGAGCAGCACCTAGAGCTCGTGTTTGAAGGCAATACCGTTGTTAATTGGCGGCAGTTTTACTTTGAAACAGAGCGACATATGGAAGCTTTCCACGCCGTCTCCCAAAACACTACACAGCACCCGATTGCCATCCATGGATACGTTAAGAGTGTTCGGCGCTGTATGGGTGATGATAAGGCCAAGAATGTCCTGAACCTCAGGATGAACAAGTATCGCGCCGACTCTGAAAATCCCGAAAACGCAGTAGGCCTTGAGGTCAGTATTTGGTCTCGTCAGACTGACTGGTTTAAGGGCATAGAAAATGACGATGAGGTCGTGGTGCTGGGTATGTGGAAGGCTACGACCACGCCACCCACGACCGCACCAAACGAAGGACGGTTTAAGACTTTTACGAAGAATCGACTCAGCTTAAGCCTTGTCTTGATGGCACAAATAACCAAAGTCTAAACGCTCCTGAATTCGACCCCCACTATGGGTTTTAACAATGCAAATCTGCCAGTAATAATGAGTACGGCTTTTTTCGCTCATAGTTTGCATGGTCTCTCAACTTAGAGGCCAAGCCACCCTTTGAGCCTGCCCAACAATGACGGAGGTGTCGATCCCGAATGTGCTTCGGCTTGGTTTTGCAAAGGCTGATGGCTCGCGTCAACACTCATCGTCATATCAGCCTGACGTCGTGCTTTAGCGTGTACATCTCGCATGCGTCCGGCGTTAATCGCCTCTTGGGACATGTCACCCGCCCATTCGATGCGATTTAATCGTACCCAATAATGAGACCGACACGGGAATGTCCAGTTGCCGATGGAGGGTTTCAGCGAGACCGTTTCACCATCGAAGGACATTTGCCAGTCGGTTGGTGAAAACGGAGTGATCACCTTGTTTCCGCAACCACAGGCGCATAGGTGCGTCGCAGTGGCGAACTCCATTGCGAGGTAGAGCTCGCCAGGTTCCAACCGCTCAGGGAATTGCTCAACGAAGTGAGGTGAGAGATGCTTGATCTTCATTGCCGTTCCTCGCTGTTGCCCATCTCATTGAGGTTCGTCGAGTAGGTGAAATGATCGGACTGGCTGTTATCGACATAGAAGCCGCAGAGCCGTTTCCACATCCCAACTGCCAACACCGCGTTGAGCGCGTTCAAGTCAGCAATTTGAATGTTCGATCGGTAAGCATCCTCTGCAGCATTTTCGGTCAACGGCAGTGTGCGAGCTGCATGATCATGATGCTCCTGAGTGAGGGTCGTCACCCGGCAGATCCCCCATACTTGTTGTGACTCGTCAACCAGGTGCACGCCCATCCCAACGTCCAGCAACGATGTGCGAGTACCACGCAGCTCTCGCACGACCATTTCCCTCACCGTAGTGTTATCGACGCTGAGGAACACGTAGTCGAAGGCTCGAAGCTCACCCACATTGTCCGCGGTGATCATGCATGGATGGGGCATGATCTTACGGTGCAGGTGGGCATACATTTCATAGAGGTACTCTACCTTCTTAAGGGCCCGCTCCAGTGTGGCGAAGGGCACCGCGCCTGGAAAACGAAACGCATTGTGCTGTTGAAGCACGTCCCCATCGAACAAGTGGATCTCCGCGACCGGGGTCTTAGCGACCTGATCCAGGATGTAGGCACCGGTACCGCCCAGCCCCACCACGGCTACCTTCAAGCCTTTGAATTTCTCCGTTGGCATTCCGATGCCTGCTCGTGCAGACGCCGTATCGGTATAAGCGAAGACCGTTTCCTCAACCTCCGACCGAATGGGTGCGAAGATCTTGGCTGTGACGTCCTTCTCGAGGGCTGCGGCAGGCCCACTGAGCATCGCAACGTAAAGCGACACCTTCTCGTAGTAATCGATGTAGTTGCCAGACCGAGGCTTGGCCGAGAAGTAGTGGTTCACTTGCAAGCCAGTCATGAGCTGATTCGTCTGGCTGTTGTTGATGATCTGTTCGATGGGACGCCCTTGTGAATCACAAGGGCAGTCACCAATGAAATGTGCCGTATGGTCGTTCGGACGCTCCGCAACATCTGCCGTCAGATCGAGCATAACTACCAGCACGCCTTTGCATACCTGACGCTGAGCATTAACGTAGGGTACATCTCGAACCAGAAGATAAGGCCCCATGGTATCGAGGTTGTATCCCTCGTTGCGCAGACGCAGGAGGTGAGGACTACGACTTATCAGTTGGTGTGACATTGAAGTGCATCCCCTTCTTGATATGGACGTGCTGGCCATCAACCAGGTTTGTGAGCGAGTTACCTTCGTAACCTTTTGCGTAAGTCACGGTGAAGTGGGAATTAGGGCCCGGTTCCGCCTCCGGGTAGGCGAGCCGCACAACGTCCCAGTAGCTCAGGTAGCGCGAGTGAACGAACACGGGCAACGTGTTGACGAACACCTTGATGTTGATCTCCACCGCAGCGAAGTGCTCAACACCCGGACGCCCCAGATCGAACAGATCACGGTCTTCGATCAGCTCATCGTCATCGCCTGGAACGACCAGGAAGATGTCGTACTTCACCGGATCGGCGCCAGCGAGCTGTTTGAGGGTGCGCCCAGAGATGCGTTGGCCACCCCAATCCTGTGCACGCCCGTCAATGAAGAAGCGGAACGTGCGGTCGTTCTTGAAAGCCAGGAACTTCTCGATACCCGCCTGGCGCAAATCAGTCGTCTCACTGGGGCTGAGCAGCTCCAGGTGACCGTTGGTGAGTACCTGGAAGAGCAGGTATTCGTCGACCGGGCGAAGCTCCGCAGCGTCCAGCACCTGCTGACCGGTTGGAACAGGATCCGCGATCACCAGTAGCCTGTACTCCAGCCCCTCATTGCCGATCTGAATCTTGTACGGGCCATGGTCACGCACCTCGCGGCCCGTCGAGACGGCGGCGGCAACGTCTTCAATTTCTAAATCGTTCAACTGTGTCATGGACAAATCCTCGAAAGTGAACCAAATGAGCCGTTGCCTGCACAGACAACACCACCGCTCTTAAAAAACGACCCTCGGGTCGTTGTCCAGACAGACAACAGTGGACTTCAAAAAAAAGCCGCTTATCATTGGGTCATGAATCGCGAGCTGTTGTCTGGCTAGGCAACAGACTACTCCCGCCCTCCTGGGCAATGCAAGAGGTTGGAGAAAAAAAATGGATTTGGGTGAGTTCATCGCAACTGTGCGTGAACGAAAAGAACTAAGCTTTCGGGACTTGGAGAAACGGGCCGGCGATCTGGATCACGCCTACATATGGAGATTAGAGAAGGGAGACCGGGCAGCTCCGTCCGAAGATGTCGTCATGCGGCTGAGCCAAGCGCTTGAGCTGGATGAACGAGAGAGTGAAGTGTTTCGACTGCTGGCCAAGCCAGTGACCATTGAGAACGCGCTGTACCACCTTATGCTCTCCCGCATGGACATCCCGTGGGAAGATTTTGAAGACGTAGCAACGATGAGCTTCCGAGGTGAGCGTCCAAACACCGAAGAGGCCTGGCTCAAGCGGATCGAACTCATTCAGCAGATGTAACGACGAGGAGCTTCATGGACGAAAATGTTGCGATCTCACGGGCTCGGAAATTATTGAAGGACGCAGGGGTCACGACGGCACCTGTTGATGTTGAGGCGCTTGCTCTTTCACTGGGCTTCCACATATCACGTCAGGAGTTAGCTGATGGTGAAGCCGGCAATACCTTCAATCGACGCGGGAAGAAACATATCTGTGTCAATCAGAAGGACAGCCCACTCCGGCAGCGTTTCACCATCCTTCATGAGATCGCACACGACGTTCTTCAACTACCGTCCAAGCATGGTGAAAAGGTGCCTTCAGATGAACTTGAATGCTTCACTGGGCGCCCCCCGGAGGAAGTTCTCTGCGACGTTTTCGCCGCTGAATGCCTAGTTCCTTGGCAACTGATACAACCGCTGGCAGTAGAGCGAGAGTTCACTCTGGATCACCTCGCGGAATTAGCGATTGAATTCCAAGCATCCCGCTCCTGTATCGCATCGCGGTTTGCCCAAGCTTCAAAAGATCATCTGGCATTCGTCATTGCCGAGGATGGCGTCGTCCAATACTCAATAGTTTCAAAAGCTCTTCGAGAATCGCGAATCTGGATCACCAAAGAAATCCAGTTGCCACGTAACTCTGCTGCAGCCAAAGCTCTCAAGTCAGGTCTCGGAGGCCTCTTTACCGCAGAGTTGGAAGGCTTGGATTGGAGTAGTAGTGATGATGCCCGACGATTCGCCTGCTACGAGGAAGCAACCTACTACGCCCCTGCGAAGCAGACTCAGTCCATCCTCATATTCGAGGAGCTTGACCCCCGCCAGGCTTCGAGTGGTTATCGCACATCTCGCGATGACGACGATGGTCTTCTAGATGAGCTCGACGGATACCCAGGGTGGTCTAAACCCCGGTAGTTGATGGCCACAAAACTAGGCGCCATGGCAGATAGCCGCCCGCTGCCCCTCTAATTATTTTTGCCTCTAGCTGCTCTATGCTTTTCTAGATGCCGCATTTCATTTTGCCATTCGACAAGAAATTTATCCCAATCGCGTGCGTATAGCCCTTCCGGTACACGTGTTGATCCCACGCTGGCACGTAGGAAACGCTCACGCCACGGCTGTGGAATGCTCGACTCGCGAACGATGCGGCAACCTATCGGGTGTGACTTAGTCGGTACGAAACGTAGAACCTCCTCAACGCTGAGAGGCTGTTCCATTGACCCAGTATCAAGCCGTTCTCGCAGCTCAATATCGTCAAGAACGTCCAGCACATCGAGCGCCCTGACATCTCCAGGAAGGATGTGGGCAAGCATCCAAAGTGCTTCTCGCCTTTGGGCCTCACGATGGCGTAGCTCTGCATCAGAAGTCATCGCAATCACCTCCAGCCTGCTTTGAGGTCGTTGGTAGACGTCGGTAAAGTCCTGACAGTAATCGCGCATCGAGCAGCACCTGGTGAGGAAACTCAGGGAGTGCTACGTCTCGAATGTCGTCTGCCTCGATATGTCTGAGTAGCTGGATCAGGTTCGTCGGCCTGTTCACCACATGGCTAGGCCATCGGTGATCCACGTAGGCAAGTTGACAGAAGAAGTCCCAGTCCCAATCCGGCGCGTCTGAGCAAATCTCTAGCGGGCCTTCGATACCATCAAGGAAAGCCCGCAGTGAAGCTTGGGCTTCCACGAGTGACATGCCATAGCGGGGCGGATCCAACTGCGGCAGGACGTTCTTGATTACGAAGTCGCTGCAGTCCTCGACCTGATAGGTGTCGGTCAGCTCCGCATAAAACTCGTCGCCGGCCTCCGAGACCAATGCCAGCGAAATCAGCTTCGTGCCCTGGTTGAGCTGCGTGAACTCACAGCCCAAGAATAGCTTCACCGATTCATTCTCTCCAGACGGCAATCCCTCAAGTGTCGAACCTACCACACTGAGCACATTATTCTCCTTGGCTAGACTGGAACTCAACAGTCCTAATAATCAACCCATGTCTGAATGTGCATGTGTGAATTTCAGCTTGTGCTGAATCCCCGCCAAGAAACTGGCTACTGGTACAATCCTCGTCGCTCGCTCACACCATCAGTTTTACCGCCGTGCAGGATGACAGTCCTCTGTTGTGAGCGGGCTTCCAGCTTGCTCTCTTGGGTTGGTGCATAACCGTGTGCAGCACCCAAAAAAACGGGGGCTAATCCCTAAGGAATACCGCTCTTATGTCATTCACCTTTGAACCCTGGCAAGCCCTGGGCAGCACGCCACTCTCTGAGTGTGCGAGTGATACCTTCGGCTGAATCATCTGCATCGTCTTCTGGGTAGAAGATCAAGTCAGAGCCTGCTGGATGCTCACAGATGGTGTTGAAGTGGTGCACAAGCTTGTTCTCTTCCTCTTCGCTTGCATCGTTCCCGATGATGCGTTGAAGCAGCTCAACGAACTCTTGTTCTGTGTAATCTGAAACGCTGTTCTTCAAAATCATTGTCTGTCTTCCCTGTGAATCTCTACGTGTCGTTTCGGCGTCACTATCGTGAGGTTGTCCACGTCATAAACCGCACCGCCATGCTGAATATTTTCGATGTGATGGATTTCGTAGCGAGCGTTTTCCCCGTTGTGTTCGGGCCTTTGGGCAAATGGTGCTTTGCCGTTCAGTAACTTGCCTTGGTTGGTGGGTTTGAACTGGCTTAATAGTTCTGAATCATTGCCTATGGCAGTCCAGAGTGCGGCTCTGAAATCGTCGAAACGCCTAAACTTTTGCCCTCGCAATTGATCGGCAATTCTCGTGGGGATCCGTACACCAAGTCCGGCGCCAGCACCTGCAAGCCATATGCCTGACACGTCTTGACCTTGACCAGTCACAACGCCTGATTCGTGGCGGGCGCTAACAACAATGTACAACGGTTGAACACCAGATCCAGCCGGGAACACAAGGATGAAGTCTTTGTATTGATCGGGGTATATCGGGCTGACGATGATGCTATCTGCCTGTTCGGTAGGCGGATAAATCCAAATCTGGGGGGCTTGTGGAGCACCCTCTAGCGGTGGAATTCCTGAGGTACTGGATGGGTCAACGGCTGGTGTCCATATGAGGGTTATGCCTTCACCGAAGTCAGCCACTTGTTGGGAGCCTTGGTCAACGAACTGGACTACAGGAATCATTTCCCAGTCGGTGCGCTTCTGGGTGTTGTACCCGTATCCTTTCAAGGTGCCATCGGCCTGCTGTTCGACGTGCAGCCGAACGCGTGTACGGCCTTCCTTTAGCGATTTGAGCTGTTCTTCTGTGTACAGAGAGCTGTCGCCCAAACTCGATGGCCACAGAAATGTAACCAGTCCCCCCAAGGCTCCAAAAGCTACACCAGCAGTAACTACCCCGGCACCGCCAGTAGCACTCGCCCCCGTTGCAGCAGTTCCAGTAGCAACAGCAGCTCCAGCGCTGCAGAGGCCACCACAGGACACGCTAGCAGCAGTGGCTGCTCCGCCTAATAGCAGTGTTCCCAGTGCAGTAGGTAAGGCACTACCACTAATTTTTTTAAGGGGAATGTTCCCGTCTGCATCTGTTTCACGACCACCGAGAATGGCGAACTCGCCGTAGTTGGCCACTTTCTCGACAGGGATAAACCCGGCTGGCTTCTTGTGGTCGATCACACCGTCAGGAAGGTCGCAGCTCTTTGCGAACACACAGCCCACGGTGTTGGGCTTGGCGTCTTCCTTCGGTGGAAGGTCTTTGTATTCCGCCCAACGCTGGGCATGGGTATCAACAGGTTCTACGCCGCTGTTGCGGTAGCCCTTTGGCGGGTTTGGTACGTATCCGCTCACGTTGAGCTTCCTTTTCATCCTTGGGGAATTCCAGCCTGTAGCTGGGGCAGAATGACGTTACCGGGAAGCACTGGTGCAGGCTGTAGGACAAGTCCTAAATGCCATGCTCCGCTTTCCTTTCCATGTCATGCGTGGGAGCAGGATAACCGCTCTTACGCTAGGTTTTGAATGGTGGCTATTGGCCGCGCCGAGGGATCTCACCAGCGAGCCAATACATGCAAATGAGTGTTCAAGTCAGTGCAATGCACGGAGCCCGACTGCCAGCTTTGATTCTCCAGCTTCTGGTGGAGATGCTTGGGCTATAGGTGGCCACGGTCTCCTTGATCGGAGCGATTACTCGTCTACCCATTGAGGTCAATCGACCAACACTGGGGCTAGATCGCGAAAGCTTGCCCCCATCTAGAGGACATACAGTTAAGCCAGCAATGGGATCACCAATCAGGCTCTGGCTCTGGCTCTGTACCCAAATGAATCGACATAACCAACGCACGGCGGTAATGCAGTGGGGTAGCGTTCAACTCTAGGGAAAGAAGTCGGTCGGCCACACCGGTCAAGGTATCCATCCGCTCGCGGGGCACTGCTATATATACAACCAACCGTGTCCCGCTTGCTGTCATCGACCCTATTCCTTTTGGAGGCTCTTTGTCTTGCGACAATCGAGGATCTGCGTAGAGCTGGCACTCGACCCCTGGGTATTTGAAAATCTCCGGGTAGAGCACTTCACCCTTCAGAGTCAGAATCATATGCTCATGATAATGACCTTCGTTAGCCCTCGAATTATTGGGCAGGGCTAGGCTGAACGACCACGTAAAATCCCAGCCGGACAGCTTAATTTGATAGAGGGTACGTTGCGTTTCGAGCCGGGGCCGGCCTCGCCGAGTTTTCGATTTTTGCTGGATTGTACGGGCCATAACGACCTCCACCAGACAAACGGCCAGCAGTGTGGACAGGATCCCGGCTGACCTAAATCCTACAATTATAGTACCGGGGGGAAAGCTCTGCTCTCGACTCTTGAGGGGCCAGCGGGCACTTTATGATGGTTGCGCCATGTATCCCATATCTCGACAATGCTAAACATCACCAAGCATGCAGAAGGCAGCATGGAGCAACATCAGCTAGGACATGGCCTACCTCGGTCACAAGAGCGAGGAGCTCAAGGATTTGCCCGCGTCAGCATACAGGTCGCAGAGCCGCGTCTTCATCACGCGCAGCAATCCAGTGTTGCTGCGAGCCCTCAAGTCTCCCTGGTTAATATTGCATATTTCGAATCAGACACGCAGCCACTGCAGACCGTCCAAGCTACCGATCCGGCACAACACCCAGTCAATATCGTCACCTATCACCTCCAATTGATCACTTTGCCCTCTGGTGTACGAAATCTAGATCAAGGACGATAGGGGAGCAGCTCCGAATGCGAAGGATTGAGGCATATGACACTGACTGGTGCATTGACGCTACCATCAACAAACAGGGGCTTATCGAGTGCCGTGGAGGCAGTCGATAAGTCGTGTTCCGATTCAGAGAAGTCAGATTGGCCGGAGGTGAATTGCCTACGAGTGGTCAGCCGCGATACTGGAGTGGAATATGTACTTCTATGCGGAGATGAGCCTAGCGAGGCCTATACATAATGAGGTTCAAACCAAAGAAACTCACTCTTGACGCAATCGAAAGCTCTTTACATATAGATGGTTGGTTGTCGCAGTTTTCTGAAATAGACGTTATTACCGCGAAGATGATGCTCAGCCGTCTCCAGTTTGTCTCACGCGACACCTACGCGGGCTGGCTTAGATCTGCAGTTTCCAACCTTCCTAAAGGCGAGCAGCACGCAATGTACTCCGTAAGAAAGCTGCCTAAAAATTCCTCACTGTGGGATGAGAAAGGCGATATTGCGCTCCGTCCTGGTGAGTCTCAAGGTAGCGAGGATCTAGTGTATTCATTAATTTCGAACTCTAAGCGCGCTATCGGAGAGTCGCTTTTTGATCACCCATCTTTAAAAGTTTTACGCAAAAATAAAATTCATAGCATTATTCTTATAGATGACTCAATTGGTAGTGGAGATCGGGTATCTAACTTCATAAACTCCATGCTGAGAAACACAACATTTCTGAGCTGGTGGAGTTATGGGCTCATTAGGTTCCACATCCTCAGCTATGCGAGACAACGTCAAGCTGAAAAATATATTATCTCCAAAGTTTGCGGCTCGGATCATAGCAAGCGGACATACCCTAAATCCTCAAAAATCAGCTTCAAAAGTGAAGTCGTATATAGTCAGAGCCACCCTCAATCACGTTGGGGGGACAATTATGAACAGATCCTTGAGCTATGCAAAAAAGTCACTAAAGTGTCGTCAAAATACCGCCTGGGGTACGGCGAAGTGATGGCAAACTTAATTTTTCATCACAGCGTTCCTAATAACATACCTGGAATTTTGTGGAGCGACTCAAAAAAATGGCATGCACTTTTCCCCCGCCGTGCAATCTCTGAGTGGCTTCCACCATTACTTGATAGCAAAGCATCTCATACATCATCCCAAAAGAATTTAGTCACCCCAGATATAATCCGATTGTTAAAGCTTATCAAGATTGGAATTTCCAGTATTGATACGTTGTCTGAGCGGCTGACATGTGACATACCTTATGCTAAAGCTCTGTTATCTAAAGCCCATAGGCTGAAGCTAGTCACTGACAACAATAGATTAGCGTGGGCGGGAAGAAATGAGCTGAGAAAAGATAAAGCCAACGAGAAGGTGACTATTTGGGACACAACCATGTATATTCCCAGCTCATGGTGCGCTGACTAGGAACTTTTTAGCCGCCCTCATGCGAGGGTGAATTGAGATAGCCTTGGCTAGATCGATGGGGATACCGGATAGGCATCTCTGGAATAGTCTGACGTTTGGGGCGGCCAGCCGCCCCACCGATGCCGTGAACTCTGACCGTCGAGGTCTCGGAAATCCACGGCATTGGTGGCCCCCTGGGCCTAAAGGAGAGGGTAAATGGTTTCCTGGTCAGCGCATCAACTATATATGGAAGCTAAATCAAAGTTAGGCACGCAGCAGGCGACTAACTTGCGTCAATACGCACGCGTACTCCAGCGCAAAAATCTACCTGTCGTTTTCACGCTCAATCATTTAGCAAAAATAACAGGTATCAGTCACACGTTACTGCGCGATACTGTTGAGCGAGGTAGAGAGCGCAAAAACTCTAGAATCTACTCCATCAAAAAAAGTTCTGGAGGTGAAAGATTCATCCATGTAATTAATGATGATCTTGCATTTGTTCAAAAATTTATAAACTCTGAAATCCTGCAAAAACTTACGCCCCACCCCTGCTCTTATGCATTCCATGAAAGTGGTGGCGTGCGTGAATGCGCAGAAATTCATTGCGGAGCAAGATGGCTTTTTAAATTTGACTTATGCGATTTTTTTTATCATATAAATGAAAGACATGTGTTCGAGGTTTTTTTGAACGCAGGATATCGCAACCTAATAGCGTTCGAAATGGCGCGACTGTGTACAACTACACGCATGCCAAGTAATCTACACTATTTACTCAAGCCAAATAAAAGCGGAATAGAAACTCAAGATAAAAAATATAGATTCTATAATCAACACAATGAAAAATTAGGATTGTTACCGCAAGGTGCCCCAACAAGCCCAATGCTAAGCAATCTGGTTGCATTTAAGCTAGACCAAAAGTTAGAGACTTTCGCTCGAGAGCATGGATTGACTTATACTCGATACGCAGACGACATAACTTTCTCCACAAGTGATGATTTGCCCGAGAAAACGTCAATAGGATATATTCAGCGTTCAGTCATAAAAATAATCTCCCAGTGTGGTTTCCGGAACAATACTGGAAAGATGCATGTTGCAGGGCCTGGTTCTCGGAAAATTGTTTTAGGTCTTCTGGTGGACGGAGAGAAAGCCCGCATTTCCAAGGCTACATTTAAGCGAGTAGATAGACTGCTTCACTCAATCAAGGTGTATGGTCTCGACGCGGTGTCTGTACATGAGCAGTTTAAGTCACCTGTCGGTCTCTACGAGCATCTTCGGGGTCTTCTTGCCTTTGTTAAAGATGTAGATACGGCCCGCTGGGATGAGTTTAAGATTCAATTTCACCAAGTTACCTCCCCTTGGACTGATGAGCCCATCGTATCTGGCAGTTTATGAGTCGACGATGCATGGTAAAGGAGTTAGCTAGCACGCCACTGCTTCTATCGGATCATCATCCTAGCTAACAATAAAGGGCGAGACCTATCTGAAGAGCATTAACACTCAATATGAACCACCATGAACACTTTTATAGGTCTCTGTTAACAGAACTGCATCCACAAGCTTAATTTGCGCAGCCCAAGCTACCGCCAGAGTCGACAGCATTGCCGTACCAGCAATAATATCTAGTAAAGCTATTCGATGCGATTGCACGACGGCAGAAAGCTTAGGCTCCTCAAGCCTGTCCCGAGCGCGGATCGTTCCTAATCCAGTTTCATCAGCGTGGATAAGATGGCTAGACATTCCGTAAGTATGAAGCATCGACGACAACGGTGATATGTTAAACGTTTCCTTCAACTGCCTATCGATAGTCATTACCATTCTGGTAAAGCCCCAACGTGACTCAACGTCTTTTCTCACGTCCTTTGGGACACGTTGCCTAAGCTCCGCTAACATATCCTCTGAAAGAATAAGTGCCTCGAGCATAGGATCGTGACTGCCTGGAATACTGTCAAGAGTTCGAAAGGCCTTATCATGTTGTTTTAGTCTACTCACAACAGACAAGGTATGCTCATACTCTTCGCAAAGCCCAAGCCTCTTATCCACAGGAGAAAAACACAAATAGCAAATTTTGACATAAGCCTCAATTATAGGGCGCACTAATATTTGAGCATCCCATATCGCCCCCAACTTTATCAGCTCAACAACAGCTTCGCTTCTCGCAGCCATAAAATTAAACAGACCGCCACAAATAGCAACAAGTTTAGGCTCAGCTTTTCTATGCAACACTGCTATTTCTATAGCAAGATCAGCACATTCATTTTGAAACCTAAGAAACCGATCAATTATTTTTACAAGACTTTCGTCACACATACAATCCCTTTCAACTACTTAGCGCCGCAGCGAACGATATAAACGTTCAGACCAAACTGAGCAGCGACACATCAAAGAAACTTTAAGCCCTCTCTTAAAATTCATCCTAGGAAGGCCGCCGCTTAGTCCTACGCGAATGGTCTTCCTCAGATTCTCAGGCCATTAAACCAACGGTTTCAACCTCAAAACGCTTCACCATAGAAAACTCCTTAACGGGCTTCAGCCTTAAACTTATAGGGTCGCCATCTTTGAACTGAGTCGACTTATTTCTAATCTTGATGGTAACTCCTTTTACGTAGAGTACCAGCTTAGGTAGTCGAATGAGTTGACCGAAGATAGCTAGGGCATCTTCCTCATTCTGAACAAACCGCATAGATATAGGTTCACCAGATTTGAATACGGAGATCTGCTCTAGTTTGCTGTCGTAGATGACATCAAAGCTCAGCGATTTTTTTGCATTTTTTCTCGGAATCTGACCGAGCCCCTCAAGAGTAAGACGAACATCATCAAGATCCGCTATGTCCGCGCTCGTGAAAGTAACGTGCCGGGTGAAATAAACTTGCTTCCCCAGCAACATCGAGACGCTTCTTGCAAGCGTTGTGTAAGTCAGTAGGGCATTCATATGCTTGATCTCTGAAGCACACGACCCAAATTGACTCACTCCGCCGAAGACAACCTCTCCCTTGAGTTCAAGAATCACGGAAAGCTCCCAGCCGGCAACCAGCCGCTCATAGAGCTTTGCCATTTTGCTCAGGTAGGGGAGCCTGCATAGAGGCGAGCTTTCCCACTGATTAAGATCAAGGTTGAGTTTAAGCGTTTGGGGGCCCCCTTCACTGGTGAATTTCTTGTTGAAACTGATGTTAATTAAGCCTTCCATCGCTTGCCCCTCAAAGCGCATGGACTTTCTGCCGGCAGTAATCTCGCCCGGCATTTCAGTGAAGAAATCTACCATGTTCGTCTTTGGGTCTATGAGTTCGATCCGCGCCAGCACGTGATGGGTCGCTGGGGTTAAAACAAGTTTTCCTACATTCCGATCTTCTGCAGAGAATATGTGTTCGAGCAGTTTCGACCCCTCCACGGAGGTGTCACAGATATCTATCTCGAGTGATTTCCCATGATCAATGAGCGCTCGGTATCCATCCAGATAGCCGGGGCTTGCGTTCATTTTGACCTTGAATCGGACATCCACTGATTCCTTCGCGTTGATCTCAAAGCAGGAAACGCCTTTGATCAGGCTGGAAGTGACACTAAAACGATTGTCGAGGCCTTCGAGGTATATCTCATTGGCCCGATGAACGTTGGTGATGGCATTGGCCAGGAAGGTCTTGGAAGGCATCTGTGTGGTAGCTTGAAGCAGCAGGGCTATACCGTCATCGGGGGAAGGTGGTTTTTTACCGAGTCGCTCCATGGCCCGCTTTTCTGCCTGGGTTTTCCAGACCCTAAGTTTTGAGGCAGGGAATAGATCGACGTCGCGGTCAATCATGATCGAGCAATTGGCACAGAGCCAAAGGCCATTATCGAAGTGCATGCGTTCTTCGCGAGTCATCTTCTCGTCGTAGCGCTTGCCGCCCGGCGATGCAGCATGAATGTGGGCAGCCACCCCTTCACTGGTGATCCCCAGAGCGCCGCAGGGTGCGCTGGTTGGGGCGTCGCAAGTTGGGTTGGAGCAGTGGCTTCCTGTCCTCAGGCGCAGGACGTTGATAGTCGATTGGAGAAACTCATCTCGTTTGTTCGCAGTTTTCAAATCAAGTATCCGACTTCGTGCTCGACATGAGGTGGATTATACCTGCGAATCAGGCCAGAGGCGGCCTAGGGCCATCCTGTATCTACCTCCAGTAAAAACGTCATAGTGTTGGCATCAATTACGCTGGCGACGATAAGCGGATACATGCATTCTAGAGCCATCATCCACTCCATGATGGAAACAGGCATGCTGAGAAAAGCGGCAAAATTTGTCTTTGATTCGATCCGAGAAGATCTTGGATATCCATCATCCCTAGTGAATCTTATCGCCCAAGAACAAGGTCTTAACGCGCACCTGGTTGAGCATAACAAAGGGATCTCTTCTTGCGAGGTCGTGAAGTGGAATGAGTTCGGTGATCTGCCTTACGAGCGCAGCCGTCCAACCCGCCGCCGACTGAACGGCTGGGGTTATTCTCCAGGCTCACATCGTAACTACGGCTCTATTGATCTTCACCGTGATGACTTGTTGAACCTTGGTACAACTCAGGAGTGCCCTGATTGGGTTTGCGATATTCAAGATGTCGATGGTTTCTCCGCTTCCAAGTCAGAGTTACGCCACTTCAAAAGCATGGATACGATGGTCGAGCGTAACTCCAAAGAGATGATCAATGAAATCACTGCTGAGAAGCTTTCCGAAAACCTAGCTTGGGATGAGATTCGAATCATCAGCCGGGTGGATCATGACTTCTTTCAGACCTGGTCTTGGGATGGTCGAGTTTTCTTGATGAACAGCGGCGGCTCCCACCATTTTGCTGCAGCTAAGTACATAGCTACCCGTATCGGCGCGAAGGTGCCGCTCAAAGGTAAGTACCACGTTCATGGCATCAACCAGGCAGCCCTGGCAAGCCTTAGGCGTGATTTCGACATCTACGTGATGTCATCGCACTACAAACACCAAAATGGCTTCCACGAGGCTATGAGGAACTTCCAGGCCACTTACTACTGGAAGGATCTTCCTCGTCCCTACACAGAGCAGTGTGCGGTGTTTCTACCAAAGGCGGAGAAAAAGTCGGCCAGGGTCGCGAAGATTCTGCATGAGACCGGGTTCCAAGACCTGGGGATCTATCTCAAGAATCTAAGCACCAAGTAAATTGTTGTCGGACTGGGTTTAAAATTTACCAGTCACCCCACCGATCACTCTAATTTTTCCAGCTGCTACGCTTTCCTCTTCATGGAGGAATCCCACGATGCCAAATTCAGACCTGCTTCCTTCCCTGCTTTTCAAGATCAACGAAAATCAACTCGCTCTTGAAGCTGCCATCATGGAGCTCTCAAATTGGGTAGAGCAGCGAGGATCCGCGGACGTCGCCGACAACGTGCGCGGAGCCTTGGCCACAATCGATAAAAACGAAGAGTTCATCAAAATGACGCTCGCGGTGCTCATGACACCGGAGTGGCCCACCCTATAGTCAACGGTCGGCAGGTTGTATCAAGCAACCTCGATCAACGCGATACCCATCGAACCAACCACTCTGCTGCACCTGAACTCTCTCCGCTTCAGGCAGCCAATTCCGACTTCAGATAAGCGCTCAGGACTCTCCTAGGCCGCTGCTGATCAAGCAGCACTCATTGCTCACAAAGAATTGGCTAAGTGATAGGTTTGACGGACACAACGTCGAAATACCTGAACTTCTTCTTTTTAGCCTCATTCTTCGCCTCCTGCTCCGCGACAAGAGTGCTCAATGTGTTCGCGTCATAAATGAACACTTCTACGTCGCCTTCAAATTCCCTTGTCACGTGAAGCACCACCCTGAGCTTCGGCGAAAGCGGTTTAGCAACCGCGCGGGGCTTTGGGCTAGGCCGCTTGGCAAGAGACTCTGGCTCGAGTTGTTTTGGTGGTGCCTCGAGTATGGGTTGGTTTGAGGAGCCGAATAGCGCCTGGCGCATTTCTTCCTCACTCAGTTCTGCGCTCATTTAGGATTTCTCGTCGCTATAAAGTGGAGGCGTGGTATTCAACACACAAAGCCGACATTACAGACCCTTATGGCCTGCAGTTGTATCTGAGCGGCTCGTGGCGCGCAAATATCACATACCCTACGAAACAGTTGCGGTTACCCCATGATCCTCTCCGTGGAAGGTCTTACGTGAGTCAGCCTTTCTGAAAAAGGATTAGCAGGTGCGCCTCAGCTTCGCTGCACTAAAATCCGAGCCAGCAAACCCGCCCCACGACCTAATTTGACCCTTTGCCATCAAACGGTACGTTGAGCAATAACCGGCAAAGGAAGGGCTGTTTAACCGCGCATGACCTTATTCCAATCGATTTCATAGCCGGCGTCCTGCAGTTCCCGGCTTAAGGCTTGTTTCCAACCTTCATCATTCATTGACGCCCAGACGACGCCCGCAAAATCACTCGGAATTTCCAAGGAGCCTCGCTTCAGCGCACACACCTTGTCTCTGCCTAAGTACCCCAAGAAATAACCCAACTCAAGAAGCACGTTCTGGCGAGCGCGAGGCTCCAACGTGCCACCGTTCGCGCACCCTTGGTCGTCAGGCGTGAGGAGTACGACAGCAAAGCCAACCTCCCGGTGACTCTCGATTTTTTCTATGATCGTTCGTCCCCGGTTCGCTTGCTCATGCAAGATAACTGGCTCAATGCCAAGTTTTTCTAGAAAGCGAGCAACTGATTCTCTAGCCCCTTCGTCGTGTCCGTGCACCACAAAAACTTTCCGAGACAAAGGGCCGGGAGCCGGCGCAGCCGTCTCAGGCAAAGACAAATGGTTCAAGTCGTCCAAATCCTCGTTGAGGCTCCGCTGAGCCTGCTGAAGTAAGGCAATAGAGCTCTTGATTTTACGACCAATAGAGCCAACGTAATCCGGCCTATCTCCCCTACTAATATACCTTGGGTAATATCCAAGGCCAGTTGCGCTTTGAAACGTCAAATAAGCTGTAGTGTTATCCCCGAAGCATCTGATAAGCGTGTCTTTAATCGCAACCTCAAGCGCCTTTAGGTCAGGTGTGCTCCCCCCACGGACGGTATTCACATCGAAGGCCTGAAGCTCGTCAATGCGGTCTGAAAGACGAACTAGGTTGCGCTCAATATCTTGAGATGAGAGCACCAGTTTTGGTTCCGCTGCAGTTAATGTGGACGTCTTTTGAGTCATGGAGTGCGCATTCCTTTGAGGCGGTTGCCCATTATTGCCCATACCTAGCCTGGAAGGCACCCACCGGTGGCTGCAGGCCGAGATCACTCGTTCATCATCGAGCACGTTGGTGTAGCTGCTCTGGCAAAAGCGGCGAAAACCAAGAAGCTGAAAGTCTGCACTTCCAGGCACTAACGTTGAAGGTTTGCTGCAGAGGCTGTACGGAGCCACCATCGCCAACTGATGGGCATTGAAGCAAATCGAGTTTTTGGGCACATCCCTTTTCTCGGAAATTAAGCGCCAGCGAGTACGAATCTCAATATGTACAGGGCACTTTGCATAAAAAATCGACGAATTGAACAGCGCTCTTTGTTTGGGCTTATAAATTTTTTACCCATTTTTTGTCTGCGCTAAGTTGACTTTCTGTCAACTTGCACCTCTACAGACCACGATTATATTGAACTACTTGAACGTATATACAGTATGTTTTTGTGAAAGTATCTTGCGCGTCTATTCTTCAGATAAATTTATCTGCCCTCCTGCGCCTTGATTTTATCGTTTCATCAGCTAACAATCGACGAATTGAGATTGTGATTCAATAAATTCTTTGAGAGCAAAGACGCGCATGAGATACAATATTTTTTATACAATTGTGGATACCACTGTTGACGCCTACTCAATGGCAGACCCTGAGAATTTCTGTGGAATTCAATCCGATTTTATTGATACCGAGAACCATCCGCTATACAAACATTGCCGAAACATCCGTGAAATCGAGGTTTCTTACGAGCGATACCGAAACTTTCCAACAAGTGATGAGGACGTGTACTTCCCAACAATGAAGGTAAAAGTCCTTCGAGTAGACCACGCACCGGACATCAAACGAAAGTCACCAACCGCATAAGAAATATCCCCATCAGCGCATGATGCCCACGATGAGTATGGAGATTTGGGCCTCATATGAAATTTTTGATCAGCTACTTGTATGTTGATACAGCTTTTAGCGACAGTGAATTGCTGAGCGCGCTGGCTGATAGCGTTATTTACCATGACGTCGTCGATGCGACCGACCCTTTATATCATCAGTGTGCGAATCTGAAGGAGATCGAGGCTCAGTACGAAGGGATGCAAAACTATCCGGATGAAGGCGACGAAGCAACCTGGCGCGCATTCAGGTTGAAGGTTCTGAAAATGGAACTACTGTAGCTATTCCAGTAATATGACCATTGGCGCAAGCATTGTTTTAAAAAAGGCATTATCTCTTTATCAAACGCTTGCGCCGGATTTATTCAGGATATCGAGTTTCACCGATGAGCCTAGTCGCCTTCCCCGAAACGGAACCTGCCCAATCAGATGCACACGCTCTACTGCACCACAGGGGCCGTAAAGACATAGCGGCTCTGCCTAGCTCGCAGGAATGTCCTGAGGCTAGCCCTACCGTAACCGCGCTTAAAGGTTGCCACAACGTAACGCGAGTTCATCGTGGTGAGTACCCAGAATTTCCCCTCTTTTCTCGCGAAGCAAATTTCTGATGTCCGCACGAAATGCCCGTCTGCGAACCGCCCAAGCTGGTTGTGCTTATCGTGGCCAAAGACCACACCGATCGCCGTACAAGAAGAGATGAACACATCGCTAAGGTATGCGGTGATGGGTTCTTCGAATAACTGAGCGTCTGCTTGGGCAATGCGTTTCAGATGAAAATCTGTAAGGCGTTTACCATGCAGCTCTATGTTGATGGTGTTCAGCATTTAACCGCTCCCAGATGCATATTCATTGGGCTGTAACTCGACGTTTAGAATGTAACAATGGCAATGTTACAGTGGGAAAAATCGTGTTACATGCTTGGGAAACCTTGCGTTTTTAGTAAATCTTCCGAAGGTTTGTCAGAGTGCTGGCATCGAAGGTCGGATCGTGAACGTCGACGTACACGGCACCGCTCTCAACCTCCAGCAAACAAACGGGAACCTCGTTTTTGTCATAGCCGACAGACACTGACATTAACTTTTCCATGCGCCAGCTCTTGCCATTATTGATCCACGGCGGCGTGACGACCTGGAGCTCATCTACGACAAAATCTTCGCCTTGCGCTGTGATGAGTTCGAACAGTTTCGTCTCATCATTAAGCATCTCCACTTGGGAAACAAATCGATCCTCGTGACGCTGCTTAATGCTGACGTGATACCAGTGCGTCGCTAAGCTCCGAGACACCGCGTGCCAGTGCGCAAGGCCTTCTCCAAACATCCCTGGAAGCCCGGCCATTTCATCAGTGTGAGTTCTGAACATATCGTGTCTCGGATTAAACCATCGTCAAAGCAATGCCTAAGCATAGAGGCAGTACAAAGGTTATTCAGCAGAGGAATGCTGCGTCCTATTTACTTATGGAGCTTGCTGAAGCGACTTGAGAGCTCTGCCGCTTCAACGGTCTTCCAAGACTCTGGATCGGATGTCTTTTTCAACATATTCCAGCCAGCCCACAAAAAAAACAGCGCGGCCAGAGCTGCCTCTACCAAAGCCACGACACTTGTGTACTCCATTATCATCGGATGCTGCCCACCAATGAAGTTCATCATGGGCACAATAGAAACCAGCCATCCCACAGGAAAAACTATGCAGAAGGCGAGAACTGCATAAAAAACCATTAGGATCGGAACGGTGAATCTAATGTGAGTTGCAAATAGCTTGGCACCGTTTTCTTTCTGCATGCCGTACACGACGCCAGAATTCTTCTCCTTATTCGCAGAGTTTTTGAATAAACCGTAAAGCGTAACGGTCTCTCTAGCCTCCATTTCTTCGTACATCTTTTTCGAGAGAGTAAGGTTTGGAAGAACCTGGCCGTCAATGCTGATGACAGATTTGTAGCTATCTCCGTGATCAGAGTTAACTTTTATATAGTCGACCTTTCCCGTCACTTTTACACAATCGAATTTGAACACAAAAAGCTCCTGACTTTCGTTATGGGTGTCCGAGCTATAGCCCGACAAGATCTTAAAATTCAGACAAAGAGACGCCATTAAGCTTGCGTGACTGCGAGCCTTGCCAATATCAAATACTGTGATTACTGCTGATACTAATATGTGTAGTGGTTTCTTAGTTCATTGCCTCGATTAGAAAAAAGAGAAGATCGTTTTTAAGCTTGCCACTCTCTCTTGCCCGTCCCCCATGAGCACGTACACGGTGTTCTTAGTTTCAAACATCACGCCATCAAACGAGATGGCCATGCTGCTTCGTACCCAGTCGCCGGGTTGGAAGCGGCCTCGACTGTCATGGACGACCTTGTGGGCAAAAACGAAAAGCGGGAGGTGACCGGCTGCTTGAATCTTTGCCAGGTCGTCGGAGGAGACGTCTACTCGGAAAAGTGTCCATTGCTCGACCAGGCAGAAGGGCTTGGAGGGAAATCGCCTGCGAAAAGTGAGATTAAGCGATTGAACGCTTTCACTGGTGCCTCTGGCTATTTGCTCAGAGCTGCCGAACAGGTCGCCCCACTCTGTGCTATCGGTCACTGCACGCTCCACTGTTCAGTCAATACATTGAAATGATCAATTGGCATTGGCATCAACTGCGCGAAACACACGCACGCTTTGCCGACACATCTCAGAAATCATCTTGAGATCGTTCCATGAGGATTATAATCCCTGTTTAGGAACGACGCAATATGGCTCTATCCTCGCTTTAGCCGGGGATCAGAAATGTCGCTAAACGAAGCCTTAGCTTTGGTCGTGCGAGGCGTCCGTAAAAGCAGAGGGCTTTCTCAAGAAGATCTCAACACAGTCGACCGCTCCTATCTCGTGCGGATAGAAGCTGGACGGGCTAATGTGACCTTGGAAATGCTCCAAAGGATAGCCACATTGCTTGCTCTCGAGTTTGAGGTTTTGGTGTTGCTCACGTCAGCGGTGCGAGTAAATGAGCCAATGACGTCTGTCTGCCAAAGACTCAGCCTGCAAGTTGCGAAAATGCAGGAAGAAGGTATTTTCCAAAGTATTGCCGATGTGACCACGGTTCCGAGAGCCGTCACAGGTCGTGCTAAGAAAGCGAACGCACCACAGAATGCCGCAGCCGCCTTGAGGCTTAAAGAAAGCGGCATGTCCCTCGCCGAAATCGCGCGCGAGCTAAATCTGTCGAAGACAACTATTCACCGTTATCTCAGTAGATGAAGCCTGACTCAGGACGTGAAAACCAGCGTAATGAGGCCAAACGCTAAACTAGCAAAGCTCTGATAATGAACGCACGGTCTACAGCGCTAACGGTGCTCCACAATTGGGGGTTAGACCGTAAATACTCAGCCATGGCATCAACATCCAGATCTTCGGGAAAAGTTGTCTGGGCCGCTAGCCGTTGCAGAGTCTGTATAGGTATCCCCATTTCCTCGAGACCGGCAAGGCCTGCGGGCAGATGGTAATGCTCGAATATACTTCGAAGCTTGGAATAATCGATCTTGCCTGGAATCTGATGCGCACTCTGGTAGAGTTTTACCACGTCCTCTAAGATCGCTAGAACTTTAGGAATAGTATGGCCAAAAATATTGCCCGCAATTTTTAGATCGTCATTTATGCAGGTAGAAAGATTTTCCGCTTCGCCTGTATCAATGCGTATTTTGGATAGAGCTATTTGCTGCTGCACATAGTCATAATACAGCGGCGTATAAACGAACGATGTAATCTTAGCATGAACAACACTAGGCTGACTCGTCGGCAGTTTCGCCCGGCGCAGCGCACCTGCCGAGAACTTGGTTAGTACCTTAGCGAATACAGTTAAAAACTCGCCGGTTGGATGCCAGTGAAATATAAGAGAAGTAAACTGATCTGGCGAAAGCATTTCAATGAAATTATATAGCTCTGCAAACTGCTCAAGCCTGAAGGAACTATGCTTCTTGAGCAAAGCTAAACCAAACCTCTCTATGTTCAAGTCACCGTCAAAGCGGTCTTGAGAATAATCGCTCAAATGTTCAGGTTGCACACCCACTAAGAGATTGAGCGGCGTAGTATCGTCCTGAGTACCAAGAGGGATTTCTACTTCTTGATTGAGGGTATCCTCCGGAATAGCTTCTAGACAGTATACTTTACCGACAAAGTGAACGCCCATTCTCCCTGCGCGTCCCTTGATGTTTCCGTGGGTGAACTTGTCGATACCATAATTACCATCACGATTATCATATATAATGACATTCTTCGCCACAGTGTTTACGCCCTCAATAATTGTTGAGGTGCAAATAAGATATTTGATATGACCACTATTGAAGAGATCAATCGTATACTGCTGTAATGCCCTAGGCAAGCCGCCAAAATGGAGGCCTATACCATGTCGAAGCGCCACGGTGTAGTCCCACTCAGGATCATACTCTGTTGAAACCCAGTCTATATGATCGCTTTCGAATTCATTACCATGATTTCCAGCAATCAATGCGCGGGCTACATCTCCCGCGTAGGCGGGAGATTTACAGTAAATAATAGTAGCCCCCTCACAGCTACTAACTATACCTTCCAAGACCCGCTTCTTAGAAGTGTAGTCGTTGGGTGAAATATTAAAAGTTTTGACGTCCAGTGCTACAGTGTTGAAATCTGAAGAAATGAATGTGTAGTCAAGGCCTAGGGCGGACAATCCTGTAACATTATTGATGAAAGGCCCAGTCATATAAAACTGCTTCGACGCCTTCAACAATTTGCTAAATGCGATATTGAGGTCGATCACCCTTGAATTTTGGTAATCGATTTTCCCATTTTTTTGCTTCTTAAATGCGAGCTTGTAAAACTCATCTATGACAAAAAAGTCTATATCGGTAATATCTTGCCGTTCATTAACCCTTTCTTGGGTCAATACATAAACTGCCCTGTCTGAAGTGGCCTTTTGAGAGCTGTGATGTATTATCTGGTATCTGTCTCCGAACCTTTCTTGCAATCGTCTCCTGGTTTCGTCGGCAAGGGCAATGGTAGGTACAACCAATACAACCCGGCTCACGATACCTAGCCCAATTACCGAGTCTACAATAGCGCTCTTTCCCATGCTGGTCGGAGCACTCAGTACAACGTTGCGCCCATTCTTTAGGAGGTCGAATACATGAAACTGCATTGAGTGAAAAACAAAAGATGAAGAAAACGGCGTTTCATAAACATCCAGAGCTATCTTTTCACTTAAAGTAGTATCTTGGAATTCATTCTTCAGGTATGGATAAAGGCCTGATTTTCTAACGAGATTTCTAAGGAGTGGAGTGTACCCCGAGAATACGGGCCTAGCGTCCAATGCCCTAATCACCAAGTCACGCCCCATGTGTAGTGATATGGGATTGGAAAGCAGAAGGTCGGCTGTACGAAGGTATCTGAAAGCTGATAGTTGGCCAGAGTCCAATTGCTCGCGAGCATTATGGTAGAGTTTGTTCACATCTCATCCTTGATATGTGTTTCGACCATTCTACTTAGCTCCAAAACGCTCGGAGTTGGATATAGAAAAAGGTCAATATTTATGTGGGAGAATGTAGAATTCGTAGAAAGGTCTGAAACAAAGTGATCGAAGAGTGCCTTGGCCTCGGCATATAGATCGTCTTCATGACCCTTCGTTTCTGGATTAGTCAACAGCGCCGAATCGTAACCAACGAATAGCAGAAATCTGAACCGATTGATGTGATCATCAAAAGGATGGCTCGTGTCCAAAATCTCATCAATGTCGTGCCGAAGGAGATAGGAGTCTTCTTTTATATCTAGTATCTTATCGCGCACTTCATCAAAACTACTCATAATATCGTCATACAGTAAGCTGCGAAGACGTGTCAGAATAGTGGGTATATCGCCGCTTTTGATAATCTTGCTAAAACCAATCCATAACTCATCTGGACTATTGTCACTTTGAATAATGTGAACGTTTTCGTAAACCCTGACTTTGTCATCCTTGTCGATGAATAGTGAGACGGGTATAGGCTGGCTATTGTGTGACAACCGAACTGTGGAGTGCAACAAAGCCTTGCCCAAGAATGTCTCCATGTCGCGTGTAGACTCTAAGACTCGCTCCTTTAATTTTTTGAATTTGTCAGTCACTGATAAGCAATTGTTGTCTGCCATCTCCTTCGGACGCAAGAAGAGTTCATCGAGCCATCGACAAACATTTTTAGCGATATGTTCGTATCTGTACTGCCCCAGATGATAGCGCTGATGTAGAACTAATCCATTTCGCGTGCCTACCGGCGTAGAAAATGGAACTCTAAATGGCACAAGGATTTTGGGCAGATCTTTTTTCGCATAGATTTTGCGGTGTGCATTGGATGAATCTAGGAAAATTAGCTCTTGCTTAAACCAGGACATAAAATTGTCTCTGAAGTAAGTTTTGTCATCTTCGATATACACCCGCCTGTCCAAGGCGCTTTTTTTCGACATTGTATTGAGAATATCTATCCAGATGGATTCGGCGAGTTTGTCTGAGCTTAGGGTGACGCCATAAATTTCAGTTGCGGCATAACGAATATTCTTTATACCTATTAGCTCAATTTGATACATGGTGGGTATTACTTGCCACCATGTTGAGTCCACCCAATGTGAGACATCATTCCCTGCTGAACCGGAGTAAGCACCTAGCTTTGCATTAAGCGCTGCAACTATTTCAGTGCGTCCTGGCTTCCCTTTACGCTTTTCACGATCAATCTCTAGGAAATTAAGCGGAAAGGTTGAGTCTTTGGGAGAAACGATACGAAATCTACAAGCGGAAAATGGAGTTGTGGCGCAGCTCATCGACTTGTGGACAATTGAGCTTTCAGGGATATATCGGTTCCCTGCTCCTTTTTTCCTTGTGGTGAGCTGGGGGATAGACCACCTAGGGGTATCAGATGTTTTAACCTGAACATACTCCACCCAGTCGTCGTAGATGATGTCGATGTCATCCGTTACCTCACACCTGACGGCCTTCACCGTTTTATTGAGGAACATCTCAGTCACAAATAATGCTGCTGCACAGTCTTGGTAACGAAAACCGAGCTTAGCTGCAACACCTCCCGAATTGCTCGAGTCCATCACCTACATCCATGGCATTTTAGCTGCAAGGCTATGGGAAAAAGGGGGCGACGTCTATCAAGCAGTAGCCATAAGCCATGAGGAACTTTAGGCATGGCTTGCATCTGCACGAACGTGTTGAGTGAGAGCACTCAATTTTTCGGATGAAACGCGTTTGGCCGTAACGTCTGCATTATTTCAGGTCGGGCCGATCTGCGGTTCCATAACTGCAGGGGAGACCCAACCGAAGACTCCGAATCGGTAACGACAAATCGTGCAGCGCTTCGAATCCCATACGTACCAAGATCGAGTGGGTGGGCTGAATGAGGGGTAGATGGAGCCCATCGATGAATTGCAGCACATGTCTGTGATGGCCGCTCACATGTTGAGCGAAGCAGAACTGCTGCACCATTCCGGACGGGAGCTTTTCGAAGAAATAAGGCAAGTTTAGGTGGTCAAATCCAGACAGAGTTAGGAAAGCTGCTTCGGTTACGAAGGTCTAGGGGCTCGCCTGCCTGATGCACCAAACGCAGAGAATTTCGCAGGCAGGCATTGGCGGGAAACGGCTAATGCCTACATGCATGCAAGATGATCCTCAATATTCACCACTAGGGTGGAAATGGCTGTCCAACGTTCACCAGGTGCATACTCAAACCTGAAGTGCTACTTTTCTTCCAATGCGCTCAATACCGGGGCGTCCAGATGAAAGACAGCGACTACACACCTACACACTTACGTGGGTATGCTGTCCCATAAAGGTTCGATTCCCTTCACCCGCTCCACTCAGATTTTGGTCTCACGCTCGGATGTTTTGGCGGGGGATCTAGAAGCAGAAAAACCGGCTCTTGGTAGCCGGTTTTTTTATGGGCGGGATTTAGTGGTGCGCCTTTGCGCGACCTGATCAGCATGAACTCAAGGCTGCAATCGCTCGCAACAAGACAGCGTTTGAAATCAAAGCCCCACTCACATCATTCTCCGGCGCCTCACCGAAGCCCTCACAGGCTCATCTCTACTGCCAGCCAGTATCCATATGGATACAGTGAGACTCCATGAACTACCTTATCCAGCAAACGCAAACCTTTATTACCTAGCACACAGCAATACGTGATTTGAGCCAAGATCGCTATTGCACGTCGTATAGATCGCGCATCCATTGGCAATCTGGGCGATATAAAAACGGTAGGAGGGGGTGTTTCGGAAATGCGTGTGGATGTCGGTGTCGGCTATCGCGTGTATTTCACACTGCGCGGTAGAACGGTCATCATATTGCTGGCAGGTGGCGACAAATCTTCACAAGACGCCGACATCCGGCGAGCAAAGAAACTGGCAAAGGAGGTTTGATCATAAGCCAAACACTGACGACATTTGACATGGTAGCGCTGCTCGACAGTGACGAAGCCATCAGCGAATACCTTTCTCAGGTCCTGGCTGACGGTGACAACGAGGAGTTCCTCCGGGCGGTTGGGTATGTGGCCAAAGCCCGTGGTATGGCGAAAATCGCCACGGGCACCGGGATGGGCCGTGAGAGCCTGTACAAGGCGTTTGCTCCTGGGGCAAAACCTCGCTTCGAAACAGTTCTCAAGGTGCTTCACTCATTGGGTATTGATCTGCTGGCCCAGCCTGGGCATGTCGCCAACCGGTAAAGGGATGAATCAATTCATTCACACGGTTCCTATAAACCATGCCCAGCCGATCACCGAACACACTTGAAATACACCAGTTCCGGATCCTCATCATCCAGATTTTCAATAACACCACTCGGCACAAAGCCAGCTTTGGCGATGAGCTTTCGGGAAGCCAGATTCGATTCGTTCGCCGAGGTGAACAATTTGGCCGTTTTGCAGGCCTGCTGCGCCGCCGCAAACAGCTGAAGCGCCACGCCTTTGCGCTGATGTGCGGGGGAAACCACCACCAGCGACACAAAGCCGTTCTCGAAAAAATCGTAGGTCAGCACGAGATAACCGACAAGGCGACCCGACTCTACCGCCACCAGGCATTGACGCTTCTCAACCGCCTCGCGAACAGCGGTGCCACGGCCGGAATTCGATTGTGCATAGACATCAAATTCAAGCATGGCTTGTACATCGTCAGGCTTCGCCTCTCGGGTGAGTAGAACCGCGTTTGTCTCGCTGTCGTGGTTTGTCATTGTTCCTGAGTCCTGACGCGTGATACCTCAGACACTAATCCCCGTTGCACGACCCAGGACAACGGTAGCGTCAGCAACAGAGTCCCCGCCAAGAGCATCACCGCCACGGGAATCCCGGTCACATCTCCCAGCCCACCCAATACTACAGGGGCCAACGCCCCTCCCCCAATCGTCCCGGTATAAAACACCGCAAATGCCCGCTCCCGTTTCCCCGCCCCGGCAAGATCCGGCACAGCGCCATACAGCACCGATGACGTGCCATTCAGTGCCAATCCCAGCAACGGCAACATCACCATCAATCCAGCCAGCGGCAGATACACCGCCGCGACGATCAGCATCGCCGTGCTGGTTTCCGTTAGCCACACGGTCTTCATCATGCCGATACGTGCGCCGAGGTAGCCGCAGAGCAATTTGCCGAAGGCGCCGCCGATAAACAGCAGGGTCAATGCCAGGCCGATGCCGGCAGTACCGGCACCTTTGGCTTTGAGCAGGAATGGCAGGAAGGTGAGAAAGCCCATGCGCACGGCGCTGTCGAGGGTGCCAGTGAGGAGCAGAGCACGCAGGCCGCTGGTGGAACCGGCTCCGGTAAGGGGCTTGGCGGAGTGTCCAGAGGTGGACGTAGAGGTTCGTCCTGGAATCAACCACCACAGCCACCCCGCTGCCGCCAGGCCGAGCACACCTAGAACCGTGACGCTGGCCCGCCAACTGATCACCATCAACAGCAGCCCAACGAGTCCCGGAACCAATGTTTTGCCAATATCGCCCGCGAAGTTGTATTGGGACAGGGCTTCCTTGACTCCGCCGCCCTCCTCATAGGTATCAGTGATCATCGAGGAGGCCAGCGGGTGTTGGGTGCTGGCGCCTAAGCCACCAAGCAGCAGCGCCAGCAATAACATCGTCAACCCCGTCGCCTGCCCTGCCAGAAGGTAGGCAACACCGGCCAACGCCGTGCCGCCCACCAGCATCGGCGTTCGTCCCCAACGTTTGGCGGCTCGGCTGGCCAGGAGTTGGAAGCCCGCCATCATCCCGGAATAGGCGCCGCGCAACAGGCCAATCTGGGCGTAAGTCAGGGCGAACTGGGTTTGCCAGATCGGCAGCAGCACATAGATGACGTCGGTGAGTCCATCGTGGACGGCGTGGGCACTGCAACCGGCGATCAGGGAGCGGCGGCGGGCTGAGGTGTCGGTGACTGTTGCGCAGGTGATGTCGTTCATCTTGGACAGGAGCCGATTTTAAGAAAAGTTTGCGTAGCAGCTGGTGTGCTTGCCGGGTGAAGTTCAAGACGATCTCTACGAATGAACGGATGTGGTGGCTGATGGTTTCTTCCAGCCAACCAGGGCGATCAGCAATGACAGCAATTGGAATCCAATAATCAGTGCCACGCACCCTGCCCACCCCCAGCGCCCCCAAATCATCGCAGGGACGATGGCGCCGAAGCTGCCGCCCAGGTAATAACAGGTCAGATACAACCCTACCGCACCCGCTTTGCTATCCCCGGCAGTGGCAGTGGTAAAAGCGTTGGCCGCGGCCTGAGCGAGAAACACGCCGGTGGAGCTGAGGGCCAAACCCAGGACGATGCACCACAAGGACGGCAACAGGGTCAGAGCCGAACCGATGACGCCGAGCACTGCGGCAACCGCCAACAGTTCAGACTGCGGCCGGGATTTGCCCAGACGGCCAGCAATGGGCGTGACCACCAAGGCCAGCAAGAACACCATGTAGATGGTTCCCAAGGCAGCAGGGCCAAGGTTGAACGGCGCACGGCCGAGGTAGAGCCCCGCGTAGGTAAACGTCGCCACTTGGGAGAACAGCACGCAAAAGCCTACGGCATAGGCGGCCAATAGCGGTTTGGCGAGAAGGCCTGCACGAGTGGCAGCAACCCGCGCCACTCGGTTCGAGTTGGCCGGCAACAGAAACTGGATAAACCCGCCCACCACCAGACTCAGCACCGCCAGCAACTCAAAGGCTTCGCGCCAGCCCATATATTCGGTCATCACGCCAATCACAAACCGTCCGGCAAAGCCACCCAATACAGTCCCGGCTACGTAAAGGCTGGTGACTTCGGTGACGGTGCCGCCGCTCCAGCGATCGCCGATGTAGGCCACGCTGGTGGCGAATACTACCGGGATCAACATGCCCTCGATAAAACGCCAGGCCAACAGTAGCGCAAAACTGTTGGTATAGGCGGTCATCAAGGCGGGCAGCGCCAGCAACATCGCGGCGGCAACGATCACCGTCCGCTGCTCAAAGCGTGCAGTCAGGCGGCTGACAAAGGGCGCGGTGATGGCCACGGCCAGGGTGGTGACCGTAATGCTCCACCCCGCTGCGTTGGCGCTCACATGAAAGCGCACGGCCAAGTTCAGGAGGATGCTCTGGGTGGCGTAGAGATTGAGAAACGCCGCGCAACCACACAGAAACAAGGCAAGACGAGCACAATGCAGATGCGGCTTCATGAAACCTCTCGTTTTATTTTGAGAAGGCTTTATAGAATGCCGAACGGGTCTGGGACCAATACCGATTTACGACCGATCAATACTCTTCTGGAGCCAGGATGCTCGACCTACGCAAGTTGCGTTACTTTCTCACTGTCGCCGAAGAACTGCACTTCGGTCGCGCCGCCCTGCGCCTGCACCTGGCACAGCCACCGTTGACCCGGCAAATTTCGGCACTTGAAACCGAGCTGGGTTTTCGCCTGTTCGACCGCACCAGCCGCACCGTTTCCCTCACAGCCCAAGGCCGTTCCTTCTTGCCCTATGCCCGCTCGGTGCTGGAACAGGTTGCACTGGCCGAGGTCATCGCCGGCAAACTGGCCAACGGTTCGGCCGGGCAGCTGGCATTGGGTTATGTCAGCTCGATTGCTCTGTCAGACCTGTTCAGCCAAATCATTCAAGCCTTCGCCCAGCGGTTTCCCGATGTGCAATTGACGTTGGTGGAATGTGCCTCCGGCAGCCTGGGCTCGCAACTGGCCGATGGACGTCTGGATATCGGCCTGAGCCGGTTGTTACCGCAAAGCGGGCAGACGGATGTGCAAGCCTTGTCATTGGGTGAGGAGCGGCTGGTGGCTGCCGTTTCCAGCGATAGTCCACTGGCGAGCCAGACCGAGATAAGCCTGGCGCAACTCAGCACCTATCCGCTGATCCTGTTCCCGGCCGATTACGGTTCGGGACTTAACCAGTCCATCGAACAGCTCTACCGACGCAACGGCCAGCCTTTGCGCCCGGGGCCGTCCGGGCGGCAAATCACCTCAATCATTGCCTTGGTCGCAGCCGGCCAGGGCGTCGCACTGGTCCCCGAATGCACCCAGAGTTTGATGAACAAAGGCGTGACCTATCGACCGCTGACGAATCCTGATGCGTATGCGCAGTTGCTGGTGCTCACCCGGGCTGAAGGGCGAAGCCTGTTGGTCGAGGCGTTTATGGAGGTGATTGATGAGCGGTTGCAGGCTCGCCAACGCCCCTGACCTATTTGCCGAAAAACCTCGCAATATCTCCGTCCGGCAGCTATTCACCGTGCTCTTACACTGCATACACCCACTACCGAAACACCGGTCGTCGACCGATGGTGGGTAGAGTGTTGATAATTTATTATCAGTGGTTATAGTCACCACCAACACACACCACAAGGAGGTGATGTGGACAGCCGATATTTGATAGGTCATATCGTCGCGGATGGCTGGTACCTGGTGCGGATCAGAGGCAGCCACCATCATTTCAAGCACCCGACAAAGCCTGGACTGGTAACGATTCCTCATCCCAAGAAAGACCTGCTGGACAAGACCGCGAAGAGCATTCTGAAACAAGCTCTGCTCAGTTGAACATCGTTTCTGGAGAACAACGAACATGCTGTACCCCATTGCAATTTCAAACGGTGACGAAGACCACGCCTGGGGTGTGGAAGTACCGGATATTCCTGGCTGCTTTTCTGCCGGTGATGACCTGGATGACGCCATGGCCATGGCCCGGGAAGCCATCGAAGGTCACTTCGAGATCCTCGCGGAAGACGGTGCACCGATTCCAAGCGCACAAAAAGTTACCTTGCACGCGGCCAATCCGAAGTACGCCGGCTGTACCTGGGCAGTGGTGGACATTGATGTCACCAAATACCTGGGCAAGGCGCAGAAACTCAACATCACCCTACCCGGCTATCTGCTGAACCGAATTGATGAATATGTGTTGCACCACCCCGAAGAGAAAAGCCGCTCGGGCTTTCTTGCTTCGGCAGCGCTCAAGGTGCTGCAACAGGATCGCTAAAGGCATTTTGAGAAAAAACTGAATGCAGTGGCGGGGATAGACCCGGATGATCGTCAAATCCTCAAATACTGAATCGGGACAATCAGGATGCCATCGTCAAACCAACACAGTTCAAAAGCCGTACTCAGGGCGATAGTGGCTTTGGTGCTGCTTCTCCCTCTGTTGGCCTCGCTGGTAAAGCTGCCAACTTTACTGGCTATAACCATGAGCATGACCGCTATCGCGTCGTCCATTTATGGTGTCTGGTTTGCCGCACGCAATGCTGGCCGGTGGCTGGTGGCATTCGCTGCGATAATTACGCTGCTCAATCTTGTCTCGATGGCCACCCTGGGGACGCCATCGGTACTCAGGGCTCTCTATATCCTTGCCTGGCTTTATGCATACCCGCATGTCTCCAACTGGGTTTACTGGAACCTCTAAATCGACCACGAATTTAACCGCAAGAAACGTAGTTTTCCCCGGGGCTGCCCGATCTACAGTGGCGTCGTACCGTTCACACCTGCTCATCAAGGAGTCCGATCATGTCTTGCGAATACAAACTCATGCCCTCTCCGGTCGGCCAACTGACCCTTGTCGCACGGGGCGGGAAGCTCGCGGCCATTTTGTGGGAGAACGAACGCGCCAATCGCGTGCGCCTGGGGCCGCTGCAGGAGGCAAGCGACAGTCCGGTGCTGGTGGAAACCGAGCGGCAGTTGAAGGAATACTTCGCCGGCACCCGCAACCGTTTCGAGCTGGAACTGGACTTCGCCGGCACCGACTTCCAAAAGAAAGTCTGGCAGGCACTGCTGACCATTCCCCACGGTGAAACCCGCAGCTACAGCCAGATCGCCTTGCAGATCGGCAACCCGAAAGCGGTGCGTGCAGTGGGCGCCGCCAACGGGCGTAACCCGATTTCGATTGTTACGCCGTGCCACCGAGTGATTGGTGCATCGGGCGGGTTGACGGGGTTTGCCGGTGGGCTTGAGGCCAAGCAATATCTGCTGGAGTTGGAACTTGTTGTCTGATCTCTCTGTAGCCGCTGCCGAGGCACGAGGCTGCGATGCGGGCCGCAGGACCGCCCTTGGGGCCGCTACGCACCCCATCGCAGCCTCGTGCCTCGGCAGCGGCTACAGAACGAGGTCAGTACATCGTCGAGTTGCTTAATTCAGCAGTGCTCGGATGTCTTTCAGCAACGCCCTTGGAATCTGAACCCCGCTCTTCAAACTCCGCTCCCTCGCCTCAAACCTTCTCTGCGAAGGCAACCTCGCACCCTGCCCGGTGATTGCCTCGAACAGCCCTTCTGCCCGCTGCAATCCCTGCGTGTAGTCGTCCCCCAAAAACACCTTGGGATCAAACGCCAACACCAACTCCCCATGACACGGCGCCGCGCCCACGCCGTCGTCGAAGGCCATCGACTCAGCGCTGGTCAAATCCCCGATCAACGCTCCCGCCAGCAATTCGATCATGGCGGCCAACGCCGAGCCTTTGTGGCCGCCGAAGGTTTGCATCGCGCCTTTCAGCGCCGCGTTGGCATCGGTGGTGGGTTGGCCGTCAGCGTCGATTGCCCAATGGTCAGGAATCGCCAAACCCTGACGGGCATGAAGCTCGATATCGCCACGGGCAATGGCGCTGGTGGCAAAGTCAAAAACGAACGGGTTGCCGTTTGGCCTTGGCCAGGCGAACGCCAGTGGGTTGGTGCCGAACACCGGCTTGCCGCCACCCGCCGGCGCTACCCAGCTGTGGCTAGGGTTCATGGCGATGCCCACCAGCCCTGCTGCAGCGATAGCTTCGACTTCCGGCCATAGCGCCGAGAAGTGGAAACAACGCTTGATCGCCATGGCGGCCAAGCCTTGGCTACGCGCTTTTTCCACCAACAATGGCAGCCCCGTCTGAAAGCTCAGCAGTGAGTAGCCGTAGTGAGCGTCCACCTCCACCACACCCGCCGAAAGGTGGCGCACGGAAGGCGCGGCCGATGGATCGACCTTGCCTTGGCGCAAAGACCGCACACAGCCCAACAGGCGATAAACGCCATGGGAATGGCATTCATCCCGCTGGGCGCTAGTGATGACCTGCGCAATGGCTTCGGCGTGGGCCTCGGACAGGCCGTGATGGATCAGCACGCTCAACGACAGGTCCTGGACCTCGTCCAGCGAAAGGCGCTCAGTCATGAGCACGCCCACCGTTGATCCGCCGGGGCACACTCAAGGGATTAGCGTCCGCCAACTCCAGCGGCAACAGTGCCGCGGGCAAATCCTGGTACGACACTGGCCGCAAAAATCGATTGATCGCCAGGCTGCCCACCGACGTGGTGCGGGTGTCCGAGGTGGCCGGAAACGGGCCGCCGTGCACCATCGCATGACCGACTTCAACACCCGTGCCAAAGCCATTGACCAGCAAGCGCCCGGCCTTGTTTTCCAGGGTTGGCAACAGCGCACGGACTTGCGGGTAATCCGCCTCGCTGATATGCAAGGCGATGGTCAGTTGGCCCTCCAGAGCGCTCACCACTTGCTTGAGTTGAGCCTCGTCAGCACAGCGCACGATCAACGATGCAGGGCCGAACACTTCTTCACGCAACGCCTGGCGCTGCAAGAAAGCCGCCGCCGAGGTGGCAAACAACGCCGCTCGGGCCTGGTAGCGCTCACCTTCAAGCCCCTGCCCCAATGTCTCGACATCGGCATGGGCCAGCAAGCGCTCGACACCCTGGCAGTAACTGCCGTGAATCCCCGGCGTCAGCATGGTGTTGGCAGCGGCCTTCTCTAAAGCATCGACAGCCGCACCTTCAAACAACCGTAGCGCCGGCCCATCAATCGCCAGGATCAATCCGGGGTTGGTGCAAAACTGCCCCGCGCCCAAGGTCAACGAGGCCACAAAACCACTCGCCATCGAAGCGCCACGCGCCCCTAATGCATGGGGCATCAACAGCACCGGATTGATCGAACTCATCTCGGCATACACCGGGATCGGCTCTTCGCGTGCCGCCGCAATCTTCATCAACGCTACGCCGCCGGTTCGCGAGCCGGTAAAGCCCACGGCCTTGATCCGACGATCCGCCACCAACCCTTGGCCAATACTGCGGCCGGTATCGAACAGCAGCGAAAACACCCCTTCCGGCAAACCATGAATACTGACCGCCTGCTGAATCGCCCGCCCCACCAACTCCGATGTGCCGGGATGCGCCGAATGCGCCTTGACGATCACCGGGCACCCGGCGGCCAACGCCGAAGCGGTATCGCCCCCGGCCACAGAAAACGCCAGGGGAAAGTTCGACGCCCCGAACACCGCCACCGGGCCGATGGCGATGTTGCGCAAACGCAAATCCACCTTCGGCAACGGTGTGCGCTCAGGCTGGGCCGGGTCGATGCGCACATCGAGAAAACTGCCTTGGCGCACCACCTCGGCAAACAGCCGCAACTGCCCGACGGTACGCCCGCGCTCACCTTCGATGCGGCCGCGAGGCAGCCCGGTTTCCAGCATGCAACGCTCGATCAGTTCATCGCCAAGGGCGAGGATGTTATTGGCGATGCTCTCCAGAAACGTCGCCCGTCGCTCCAGTGGCCGTGCGCGATAGTCATCGAACGCAGCCTCGGCAAGCTCACAGGCGCGGTCCAGATCCGCCAGGCTGGCGCCACCGAATGCCGGCTCCAGTGCCTGCCCGGTGGCGGCATCCAGCCCACGCAATTCGCCGTTCTCACCGCGATACGCGCGCTGGCCGATCAGCAGTTGACCTGTCATGGACATGGGTTACCTCTCGCTATACGTCAGGAAAATCATTCTTCGTCGCCATCCAGCACCAGCTTGTGCGCCGGCACGCCGGTGTTGGCGCCCCAGTAGTAAATGCCCAGCGCCATGACCGTGACCGCCAGGGTGTCGTACGGGTGCACCAGCGCACCGATGCCACCGAAACTGCCCAAGTAGGAAATCAAAATCGTCAGGGCATAAAAGGCGATCAGCCACAACGACGAGCGCACTTGTTCCCCCAGGCTCAGGTGGGCGGTGGGCACCAGGCGCTTGCAGCCCAGGTAGATCACAAACATCAGGATTTGCAGGCCCAGCAACCACGACACCGTGCCCCAGCCAGACCAGTAGACGATCAACGCAGCGATCACAAACGACACCGGGCCCAGCACCGCAAAACCGCTGACGCGGAACGGACGTGGCAGGTCCGGCGCGCTCTTGCGCAATGCGGCTACAGAGATCGGGGCAATGGCGTAACTGAGCACCAGCGCGGCCGAGACCACGTTGATCAGCGCTTCCCACGATGGGAACGGCAAGGTCCAGAACACCGATAAGGCGAAGGTCAGCCACAGCGCCGGGCGCGGGATGCCGGACTTCTCATCGATGCGGGTAAAAATCTTGAAGAACGTGCCAGTGCGCGCCCAGCCATAGACCACTCGCGGCGTGGCATTCATGTAGATGTTGCCGCAACCGCTGGGGGAAATCACCGCGTCGGCCACCACCAGGTACGCCAACCAGCCCACGCCCAGGGTCAGGGCGATATCGCGGTACGGCAGGGAGAATTCTTTACTGATCGCGCCCCAGCCATTGGCGAGCATCTCTGTGGGAATGCTGCCAAGGAAGGCCAGTTGCAGCAGGCCGTAGATCAGGGTGGAGAGCAGCACCGAAAGGATCAGAGCGATGGGAATCGTGCGCTGGGGATTGCGGACTTCACTGGCCACGGAAATGATCGGCGTAAGCCCAAGATAGGCAAAAATGATCCCGCCTGCAGAGACCGCCATCTCAATGCCCGACAGACCAAACGGAGCAAAACCCTGGACATGAAAGTTGTCGGGTTTGAAGAACGTGAACAGCACACCGATCACCAGCAACGGCACGATGAACTTGAACAGGCTGATGAAGTTGTTGGCCTTGGCGAAGGTTTTGACGCTGTAGTAGTTCAGCGCAAAAAACAGGCAGAGCAAGGCGAACTGCATCAGCCAGCCGATGATGGTCGGGTTGCTGCTGCCTTCATGGGTCAGGCCGGGAAACCAGGCGGCTGCGTATTGGCGTGCGGCGACCACTTCAATCGCTACCAGGCTGGAGAAGGCGATCAGCGTGATAAAGCCCATCAAGTAGCCCAGCAACGGCCCGTGGGAAAACACCGGATAACGCACCACCCCACCCGCTCGAGGCAAGGCCGCGCCCAACTCGCAATAGACGATGCCAAGCAGCAACACGGCAAAGCCACCCAGCAACCAGGAAAAGATCCCCGCCGGCCCGGCAATCGCCGAGACATGGCTGGCGGCGAACAGCCAACCGGAACCAAAGATCGCCCCCAAGCCGATAAAGGTGAGGTCGACCAGCGATAACTGTTTCTTGAACTTGCCTTGGCCTGACATAGGCGCGCCTTCTTTTATGGAGTTATTGGAATAGGCAGATCGAAATGTCTTTCACAGCAAAATCTTGTTGTGTCGAGCAGGCTTCTCTGTGGCGAGCGGGCTTGCCCGCGTTGGACTGCGCAGCAGTCCCTGCAAGCCCGACTTCAGCCTTACAGACAGACCGCAGCGGCAGATTTTGGGGCTGCTTCGCAGCCCAACGCGGGCAAGCCCGCTCACCACAAGTATTCACTCACATAGAGTCTTTACAGACCGACATCCGGCAGCTGCGGCCGTTCGGCCAACGCCTTGGCAACGATGGCTTTAACCCCGGCCAACGTCTCGCCCTGTAACGCCAGACGCGGCGGACGAGTGATCGACGAGCCACGCCCTACCAGCTCTTCACACAACTTGATGCACTGCACCAAGTCAGGACGTGCGTCCAAATGCAGCAACGGCATAAACCACCGATACAACACCAACGCCTCTTCAAAACGCTTTTCCTTGGCCAGGCGGAACAACGTTTCGCCCTCTTTCGGGAAGGCGTTGGACATGCCCGAGACCCAACCTTCAGCCCCCACGGCGATGCTCTCCACCACCACATCGTCCAGGCCGGCGAACAACACGAAGCGATCGCCCACGGCGTTGCGCAGGTCGATAAACCGTCGGGTGTCACCGGAAGAATCCTTGAAGCAGACGATGTTTTCGCAGTCCTGCAGAGCGATCAGCACGTCGGGGGTCACGTCGTTTTTGTAGATCGGCGGGTTGTTGTAGACCATCACCGGCAAATCGGTGCTGGTGGCAATCGCCCGGAAGTGTGCGGCGGTTTCCCGTGCGGTCGCGGAGTACACCAGGGCCGGCATCACCATCACGCCGTCGACGCCAACGCGGGCCGCTTCCTTGACGGTGTTGCGGGCGAAGTCAGTGGTGAACTCGGCAATACCGGCGATCACCGGGATACGGCCAGCGGCTGCATCCTTGGCCACTTCGATAACCGAAAGTTTTTCCGCCGTGCTCAGGGAGGTGTTTTCGCCGACGGTGCCACACACCACCAGGCCGGAAACACCGTCTTCCACCAGGTTGCGAATCACGGCATGGGTGGCTTCCAGGTCCAGGGAAAAGTCTGGTTTGAACTGGGTGCTGACAGCGGGAAAAACCCCGCTCCAATGAATGGCTTTACGGCTCATGGTCTTGTCCTTATTGGGGTCGGTCTGGCCGACTGGCGTTGGAAACGTAAAACAGATTCCGCCTTTTGCGCCGATGCAGCTTGAGACTTTTCCTACTTGAAGGAGACGAAATCGGCACAATCGCGATCGGCACCTCAATCATGGCAATTGTGCCGATTTCGTCATCCCAACCCGCGAAAACCAACAAGCGAATCCGCCCCGATGCGAGCCACTCTGTAGGCCATTCTCATCAGGTGCTGCCATGAAAAAAATCACCGTCATCGACTCACATACCGGGGGCGAACCCACTCGCCTGGTGATCGCAGGCTTCCCGGATCTGGGCCAGGGCTCCATGGCCGAGCGCAAGCAGATTCTTGAGCGCGATCACGACCGATGGCGCGCCGCCTGCGTGCTCGAGCCGCGGGGTAGCGACGTGCTGGTGGGCGCACTGTTATGCGAGCCGCAAGCTGCCGACGCCTGTGCCGGTGTGATCTTCTTCAACAACAGCGGCTACCTGGGCATGTGCGGCCACGGCACCATCGGCCTGGTGCGCTCGCTGCATCATCTGGGGCGCATCACGCCAGGCGTGCATAACATCGAAACCCCGGTGGGCACCGTACAAGCCACCTTGCATGACGACCAGTCGGTGAGCGTGCGAAACGTGCCCGCCTATCGCTATCGCAAAGCGGTCGAACTGAGCGTGCCTGGCCACGGCGTGATCCAGGGCGATATCGCTTGGGGCGGCAACTGGTTTTTCTTGATCAGCGAGCATGGCCAGCGCATTGCCGGCGATAACGTCGAGGCACTGACTCACTACACCTGGGCAGTGCGTGAAGCCCTGGAGGCGGCCCTTATCACCGGCAAGGATGGCGGTGTGATCGACCATATCGAACTGTTCGCCGACGACGCCCAAGCCGACAGCCGCAACTTCGTGCTGTGCCCCGGCAAAGCCTACGACCGCTCTCCCTGCGGTACCGGCACCAGCGCCAAACTGGCGTGCCTGGCAGCTGACGGCAAACTGGCCGAAGGGGAAACCTGGACCCAGGCCAGCGTGATCGGCAGCCAGTTCACCGCGCACTATGACGTGGTGGGCGAGCAGATCATCCCGACGCTGCGCGGCACCGCCCACCTGAGCGCCGAAGCCACCTTGCTGATCGAAGACAGCGACCCGTTCGCCTGGGGCATTGTGCTGTGAACGCCGAGGCCGATGTGATCGTGATCGGCGCCGGTATCGTCGGTGCGGCCTGCGCCCATGAGTTCGCCCGGCGTGGCCTGAAAGTGCTGGTGTTGGACAACGCCAGCGGTGGCGCCACCGGTGCCGGCATGGGCCACCTGGTGGCGATGGATGACAACGCCGCCGAACTGGCCCTGAGTCACTATTCCATTGGCCTGTGGAATGCCCTACGCGACGAGATGCCCGCCGCCTGCGCTTACCGCAACTGCGGCACCCTGTGGTTGGCCGCCGATGATGCCGAGATGGACCTGGCACGGGCCAAGCAGCGCACCCTGACCGACCATGGCATTGAGGGGCAATTGCTCGACTGCGAACAGCTGGCACAAATGGAACCGATGCTGCGCAAAGGCCTGAGTGGCGCTCTGAAAATCATCGGCGACGGCATTCTCTACGCCCCGGCGACTGCCCAATGGCTGCTGCAAAAACACCCGCTGATCAGCCAGCGCCAGGCCGACGTCAAGGCCGTCGGTCCGCAACGCGTGCAACTGGCCGACCAGCGCACGTTGTCGGCCGAATACGTGGTCGTGGCCAATGGTTATCCCGCCCGGACGTTGCTGCCGGAATTACCACTGCGGCCAAAAAAGGGCCACTTGTTGATCACTGATCGCTACCCGGTGCAGGTCAGCCATCAACTGGTGGAACTGGGCTACGCCGCCAGCGCCCATGCCAGCGACGGCACCTCGGTGGCGTTCAATGTGCAGCCGCGTCCCACAGGGCAATTGCTGATTGGCTCATCCCGGCAATTCGACACCCTGGAGCGTGCGGTTGAGCCCGAGGTGCTCGCACGAATGTTGCAACGGGCCGTGGAGTATTTACCGGGTTTGAGCGACCTCAATGGCATTCGCGCCTGGACGGGATTTCGCGCAGCGACACCGGACGGCCTGCCAATCCTGGGCGAGCATCCACAGCAAAAAGGCCTGTGGATGGCAGTCGGGCATGAAGGCCTGGGCGTCACCACCGCCCCCGGCAGTGCCCGCCTGCTGGCGGCGCAAATGTTGGGTGAAACACCCGACCTGGATATTCGCCCTTACCTTCCCGAGCGCTTCGCTGGAGTGACCGCATGATTATTTACCTGGAGCGCCAACCGCTGACGGTGCGCGACGGCATCACCGTCGCCGCTGCGGTGACGGTCACTCGCACCTCCTGCACCGGCCAGCCTCGAGCAGCGTTTTGCGGCATGGGTATTTGCCAGGAATGCCGAATGACCATCGACGGCCGGCGCCAGCTGGCCTGTCAGACCCTGTGCCGCGAAGGCATGCAGGTGGAGCGCAGCGTATGAATCAAGTGTGCGACATTCTTATCGTGGGCAGCGGCCCCGCCGGTTTGGCCGCCGCCCGTGCCGCCAGCCGCGCGGGATTGCATATCACCGTGATCGACGATAACCCGCGTGCCGGTGGGCAGATCTGGCGCAACGGGCCGGATACTCAACTGGAACCTGCGGTGCTGGAGCGTCTTGCGGTGCTTGAACAACCGTCGGTTCGCTACCTGCCGGGGACGCGTGTGGTTGCGGCGCTCAAGCCAGGATCGCTGCTGCTTGAGAATGCCGAGCACGGCTTTGTCATGATGTATCAACGACTGATTCTCTGCTGCGGTGCCCGGGAATTGTTGCTGCCCTTCCCCGGCTGGACCCTGCCGGGCGTCACGGGTGCAGGTGCCCTGCAAGCCCTGGTAAAAAACGGCTTGTCCATACACGGCGAACGCACAGTGATTGCCGGCAGCGGCCCGCTGTTGCTGGCCAGTGCCGCCACAGCACGCAGCGCCTGCGCTCAGGTTGAAAACGTGCTGGAGCAGGCCTCAGCCAAATCCGTCATGAGGTTTGCCACGCAATTGTGGCGTTGGCCGACCAAGATTCGCCAAGCCCTCGACCTCGCCACCACGGCCTATCGCTGGAACAGTCACGTGGTCGAGGCCCTGGGTGAACAGCGGCTGGAGGCGGTACGGATCAAGGTCGGCGGCCGCCTCAAGGAGATCCCTTGCGAGCGCCTGGCCTGCGGATTCGGGCTGGTGCCCAACACCACTCTCGCCGCGCACTTGGGGTGCGAACTGCAAGGCACAGCCATCGTGGTCGACTCACTGCAATGCACCAGCCTGCCTCAGGTTTACGCCGCGGGAGAATGCACCGGAGTCGGTGGCAGCGAACTGGCGCTGGTCGAAGGAGAGATCGCCGGCCTGGCGGCCAGTGGGCAGCACCCAGAGATCGAGGCACTGCTTGCCCGTCGCGAGCATTGGCAGGTCTTTGCTGATCAGGTCAGGCATGCCTTTGCACTGAACCCGGCGATCTACAGCCTGGCGCAGCCTGATACGGTGCTGTGCCGCTGTGAGGATGTGCCCTTTGCTGCCATGGCTTGCGAAACCTCCTGGACCGCCGCCAAACTGCAAACCCGCTGCGGCATGGGCGCTTGCCAGGGCCGCGTGTGTGGTACCGCCGCGCAAACCCTGTTTGGCTGGGACGCACCGCTGCCGCGCTCGCCATTAGTGCCGACCAGGATCAGTACCCTCTTGTAGCCGCCGCCGAGGCACAGACATGAACGACACCGTGCTGCTCAACAGCCTCACCGCCGCGCCCCAGGATATCGACAGCCTGCTGGGCAGCATCGGGTTGATCCTGCCGCTGCTGGACAGCATTCCCAGCACGGTGTTTTTCATCAAGGACCTGCAAGCTCGCTACCTGACGGCTAACCTGACCCTGGCCCAGCGCTGCGGTTTCAAGACAGTGGCCCCGCTGCTGGGCAAGACCTCCGCCGAGGTCTTCCCGGCGGTGTTGGGGCCGGTGTACACCGAACAGGATCAACGCGTACTGCGTCAGGGCATCACCATCAAGGGCCAACTGGAGTTGCACCTGTATGGCAGCCGCGAACCGGGTTGGTGCCTGACCCACAAGCTGCCGCTGTATGGGCAGGATGGGCAGATCATTGGCATGGCCGGCATCTCCTTCGACCTGCAGGCGGCGCGCGATGCGCACCCGGCCTATCAACGCCTGGCCGCTGTCGACCGACATATTCGCGAGCACTACGACGAAGCGATTCGCATGGATGACCTGACGGCCATCGCCGACCTGTCGGTGGCGCAACTGGAGCGCTACTGCAAGCGGATCTTCCATCTGACGCCGCGGCAGATGATCCACAAAGTGCGTCTGGAACATGCCTCGCGCCTGCTGCTCGGGGAGCTGCCCATTACCGACGTAGCGTTGCAATGCGGTTATACCGATCACAGCGCGTTCAGCCGCCAGTTCAAGTCGCTGACGGGCGTCAGCCCTCGGCAGTTTCGCCAGAGTGCGGCAGGGTAAGTGCCGGCAGCGGCCCGCGCCAAAACGCCTGGTATTCGAACAAGTCCTTGAAACCCATCTTGCGGTACAGAGAAACACCCAGGGCGGAGGCTTCAAGGAAACACCAGCGAGCGCCAAGGCCCACGGCATGCGCCAGGGCGGCCTGCATCAATTGTGTTGCATGCCCTCGGCCGCGAAAGGCTGCATGGGTGCCCACATCGTTGAGCCGGGCCAACTGGTCGGTCATCGACAAGGTCAATGCGCACACCACCGTTCCCTGTATCGTCAGTGTGAAATGGTAGAGGTTTTTATCGCCTTCCATGGCCAACTGATGTCGGGCTTGATAGTGCGCAGTCCATTCGGCAGACATCGCGAACGCGGCGCCCACAGGGCCAGCCCAGTCGTCGAGATTGGGGGTCAGACTGACCTGAGGCGGGATATCGTTGGTCAATCCAGGTGCAAAGGTTGCCAGGTCAAGCACCATCGCCGTAGTGGTCTCAATAACAGTAAACCCCAGGCTCGCCAGGGGTTCCTGCAAGCGCTCGACCTCATCCTGATGCACCGTCACGCGCACCGGCACCACGGTGCGGGGGATCAACTCCAGAATGGCATCCAACCCCTCGCCCAGGGAGCTGCTGCCAACCCGGACAAACAACAGGTTCCACTCATTGACGTACAGATCAGCGAAATAGCCGTTTACACAGGCGGTGAAACGCCGGTGCAAAGGGCATGTCACGGCGAAAAAGTGGTGTTCGGTCTGGTGGTAAAGGCTGGCAAGATCGAGGGGGCCAATGGCGTGCATAACGTGGGTCCGGGCAAAAACCCAGTCTTGGCGACGCTCGTCGACGGCACTGTAAATACTCTCTGAAAAGTCCTAAAGAAAAATCGTATACGTTTGCCCACTTTTTAAAGCGGCGGTTGGAGTTGATCCAACCGCCGCTTTTTCATTTCACCTTCAGAAGTTCTGTCACAGGCATCAGCCTTCGCCCTGGTGACCTTTTCCATAAGTCGAGGCCAGCGCTCTGGCCTTTTCCAACTGGGTTTCCAGCTTGGGCAGGGTCTCGTCCACCAGTGCCTTGATTTCTGGCACCTCGGACGCTGCACCCTCCTGCTTGAACAAGGCGATGGCATCTTCATTGGCCTTGACCTGCTGTGCGGTGTACGCCGCATCGAATGAGTCACCGTCCTTGAGTTCGGGCATCAGGCTTTCAGCCTTATCGACGATCTTCTCCCGAGGGGCCACCGGCAGGTCGAGCTTCTTGGCGATCGCCGCCAGGTGCTGGTTGGCGATGGTGCGCTCGTTGATGACCTCGATGGTGTAGTCCTTGATTTCCTGGGACGAGGTCTTGGCGTGGGCCATGCGACTGGTTTCGATATCGGCCATGCCCTTGGCCGAAGCCTGCTCGATAAATTCGGCAGGCGACTGGGCGAAAGCATTGCTGGCGCCGAGGCCCAGCAGCATCGCAAAACTGGCGGTGCGTAACCGGATAGCCATGCGGCTCATGATGGGTTCCTCCAGGTAATAAACAGGTGTCGGGGAACGAGCCCCGCCCTGAATTTGAATTTTCAAGGCGGCAAAGGTTTAGAAAAAACTGGCCAGTGCGACGAACGGTCGTCAGTGGTTCACGCCTTGTGCCCGAACAGTCCCGGCAATGCATGAGCCAGGGCATTGATGGCAAAGCCAATAAACATCACCCCGCATAACCGAGTAATCATCACTTCATGACGCTGATAAACAGCACGCACCTGCCGGGCGCCGACCACCCCGATGAGGATCGCATAGGCGGCAATACCGCCCACAAAACTGATGAAGATCAGCCATGGCAGCATCGACCAGGTCAGCAATTCAGCACGGCTGGAGAGCAACGCAGTGAAGGTCGCCACAGCCACCGGATACGCCTTGGGGTTGGTCAGGCCGAACAGGATGCCGTGCCAGAACGGTTTACGCGCCGCGCCCTGAGGCGTTTCCCCGCTGCCGCGCTGGGTGCGGATAGCGCGCCAGCCAAGCCAGAACAGATACAGGCCGCTCAGCACACCCAGCACATCAAAGGCACTGCTGCCGATTTCCCGGGCGCCGACGATGGCGATCAACGCGGTGCTGCACCACACCACATCCCCCAGCAAATGCCCACACAGAAAACCCGCCCCGGCCCGACGACCACGGGCGGCACCAATGCCGAACACCGCCAGCACGCCAGGGCCGGGCGTAATGGCGTAGATAAAACCCGAGGCGAGGACGGCAAACAACAAGGATGAAGTCATGGGCGTTTGGCTCTGGCAGTGGGAAAGCGGGTCGGTTGATTCTGCATGTTCTGTGGCTACGGGTAAAACTTCATTCCCGCGTAAGGCTTGTCACGGCAGGCCTGTAGGCGTGACGCCAGATCACCGACATGGATTTCCAGTTTATGGCCATCGGGATCGAGAAAATAGAACGAGGCACCTTCACTGCGGTTGTCCCGCCACTCCTGCACGCCGGCGGCTCGCAGACGCTCCACTTGAGCCGAAAAATCGGCGGCGGCGACGCTGAATGCGTAGTGGGTGTATTCGGCCGCAGGGGCGCAGGGGCGCAACGGGTCCAACGACAGGCACAGCCAGAGCCCAGGCAGCGAGAAGTAAGCGCCGTTGTCCCAGGTGGCATCCAGATGCAGCTGCAACAGGTCGTGGTAGAAGCCGACGCTGCGGTTCAGGTCAGTGACGGACAGGGTCAGGTGGTTGAGGCCTGAGAGCATGTTGTGAGTCCTTTTTGGGCGTGAACATCAAGACAATACATTCTCAACCCGCTCAATCAACCACTGCAACGCCGGATCCCCTCCCCGCCGCGAATGCCAGGTCAGCACAAAGGCAAAGGCAGGGATAGGAAATGGCGGCGGCACGGCCAACAGCCGCGCCTGATCAATGTCGAGCAGGCTGCGGGACGACACGGTGAGAATCAGGTCGGTCCCCTGAATCAGTTGGGGAGCCACGCCCCAATGCGGCAGGCTAATGGCGACATGTCGACGTTCTCGAATCGCCGTCAGCGCCCGTTCGATTTCCGGGGTCCCGCTGCCGCGCATTTCCAGCAGTACATGGGGACGCGCCAGGTAGGTGGGCAGATCGAGGATGCCATCGGCGGGCAGGCTGTCGCGGTCTACCAGGCAGGCATAGTGCTCTTCGAACAAGGGCGTGCTGCGCAATTCCGCAGGCAGGTCGGGAAATACCCCGGCTGCCAGGTCGATATCGCCGTTGAGTACACCGTCGACCATGCCTTCGCGGCTGGCAGGGATGATCAGCAGATCAATCCCGGGGGCTTCCCGACGCAAGGTGCGCACCAGTCCCGGCAACAGCAGTGCAGCACCGTAGTCCGACATGGCCAGGCGAAAGGTGCGCTTGGCCGAGGCGGGGTCAAAACGGTTCGGCGCCAGCAGCGCTTGCACCTGGGCCAAGGCGTCGGCCAACGGCGTGGCCAGTTCCAGGGCGCGAGCCGTGGGCACCAGCGTGCCGCCCTGGCGCACCAACAGCGGATCTCCCAGCAGATCGCGCAAGCGCGCCAGAGCATGACTCACCGCCGGCTGGCTCAAGTGCAGACGCTCGGCGGCACGGGTGACGTGTTGCTCGCTGAGCAAGGCGTCGAGGATCACCAGCAAGTTGAGGTCAATGCGGCGCAGATCATTCATCCGGTGCATGTCCAACATAAGAACCTGGAATTTAAATTTGCGCGACGAATGCTCTAGAGTCCAGAAAAACCTCTGGGAGAATTTTCATGACGACGTTGCATTGGGTAGGTTTGTTGCTGTTGGCGGTGATAGCAGGCGCGGTGGTTCCGTTTCAAAGCGCGATCAACGCCAATCTCGGGCGTGGGCTGGGGCACCCGTTATGGGCGACCCTGGCTTCATTGTTGGTGAGCATCGTGGTGTTGCTGCCCGTCATTGTGGCGCTGCGCTTGCCGCTACCCAGCCTGGACTTCATCACCAGGGCGCCCTTGTGGATGTGGGCCGGTGGCGCGTTCGGGGTGTGCTTCATCTCCCTGGCACTGATCCTGCTGCCCAAGCTCGGCGCGTCGGGGTTTATTGCCTTGGCCATGGCCGGGCAAATTATCGCCTCGCTATTGCTGGATCATTTCGGGCTGTTCGGCCTGGTGGAACGGCACCTGACAGCGCCCCGGTTGATCGGGGCGCTGATGCTGATCGGGGGCGTGGCACTGATTCAGTTCAGTGCGGCGCCGAGTAAAATTCTGACGGCGGTTTGATGATCAGCACTTGTCCAGTGTCCGCAATTTTTGCGGCAAGCCCCAGAGCAACAGCGCCGCTGCGATCAGCGCGCACACGCCAATGACATAGAGCGCGGGGGTGGTGCTGCCGGTCAGGTCGCGGATCCGGCCGACCATCACCGGGCTGACGATGCCGCCGAACTGGCCCAGGGTGTTGATCACCGCGATTCCACCCGCCGCCCCGGCCCCTGCACCGGCCAGCAGTTTCGGCGGCAAGGTCCAGAAGGTCGGAATTGAGGCGATGATACCCGCACCCAACAGGCCCAAGGCGACGATCAGGAATGTGGTGTGATCGGCAAAGATCCCGGCACAGAAGAACCCCACCGCGCCCAGGGCCACCAAGCCGCTGACAAACTTGCGGCGCTCGCCGGTGGCGTCCGATAAACGTCCGATCACCACCATGCTGATAGCTCCGCACACGTAGGGAATAGCCGTCAGCAAGCCGATCATCACCGGGCTTTGGGTGCCGGCGCTGCGGATCAGTTGTGGCGCCCAGAAGTTCAGGCCGTAAGACGCGACCTGGATCAGAAAGTAGATAAACCCAAGCATCAGGAAGCCCGGAATACGTATCGCCGCCAGCAGCGAACCGCCGTGTTTGTTCGGCTCATGCAGGGCAACGCGGCTGGACAACAAGGCCTTTTCCGACGCACTCAGCCAGTGGGCGTCCTCGATGCGATCCTTGAGCAGGGTCAGCACCAGGAAACCCAGGCCGATGCAGGGCAAACCACCCAGCAGGAACAACCAGTGCCAGCCACGCATCTGCAGCACGCCGTCCAGATGCTCCAGCACCAGTCCGGAGAACGGTGCACCCACCAACCCGGCAAACGCGGAGGCCAGGAACAACATTGAGGTGATGCGCCCACGGTAGTGTTGCGGGAACCACAGGGTCAGGTAATACAACACGCCCGGTGCAAATCCCGCCTCCATCGCACCGATGATGAAACGCAGCCCGTAGAACTGCCATTCGGCGGTCACAAATACCATAGCCGCCGTGGCCAGGCCCCAGGACATCATGATCCGCGCGATCCAGCGACGGGCGCCGACCTTGTACAGCATCATGTTACTTGGCACTTCGAAGATCACATAGCCGACGACAAACAACCCGGCCCCCAGGCCGTAGGCGGTGTCGCTCAAACTCAGGTCGGCCTGCAACTGGAACTTGGCGAAGCTGATGTTGATGCGGTCAAAAAAGGCGAACAGGTAGCACACCATGATCAGCGGCATCAGGCGCCAGGCGACCTTGCTGACCAGGGCTTTTTCGGCATCGTGCTCAGCGACCGGGCGCACGCCGGCCTCCAACGTATTAAGGCTCATTGTTTTTCTCCAGGCGGACTGCCCATAGGTGTCCGATTGTTTTTGTTGTCTGGTTGAGACTTACAGCGTCGCGATATAGCCCGGCGCCGGATGCAGATCGCAGTTGCGGCCCGCCTTGGCCACCTGGCCAGGTAATTCGTGGCCGAGCAGCGCCGGCAGTTGCCGGGACATGTGCAACAGGTGAGGCAGGTCGATGCCGGTATGAATACCCACTTCATCACACAGATTGACCAGGTCTTCAGTGCAGATATTGCCCGACGCACCCGGCGCAAATGGACAACCGCCAAGGCCACCCAGGGCCGCGTCAAAACGCCGGGCACCGGCTTCATACGCGGCCAACACATTGCACAGCCCCAGGCCACGGGTGTTGTGAAAATGCAGGGTCAGATCAGCGGCGCTCACCCGCTCCAGCACCCGTTTGACCAGGCGCTCGACCTGACGCGGATTGGCCATGCCCGTGGTGTCGGCCAGCGTCACACCCTGGATGCCCAACGCCAGATAGGCATCCACCAGTTGCAGCACACGGTCTTCGTCAACCGTGCCCTCGAATGGGCAACCGAAGGTGGTCGCGATGCTGCCATTGAGCCGTACCGGGTGGTCGGTGGCAAAGCTGATCACGTCGCCAAAGGCCGCCAGGGAGGCTTCGCAACGCATGCGCATATTGGCCAGGTTGTGGGTCTGGCTGGCGGACATCACCAGGTTCAACTCATCGGCCCTGGACTCGACCGCGCGCATGGCGCCCTTGAGGTTGGGAATCAGCGCCACGTAGATGATGCCTGGGCGCCGGGTGATGCCCTGGAACACTTGCTCGCCATCGCGCAGTGCAGGGATGGCCTTGGGTGAAACGAACGACCCGGCTTCGATTCGCGAAAATCCAGCCTGGGATAACTGGTCAATCAGAGCGATCTTGTCGGCGGTCTCGACCCAGGTCGGCTCGATCTGCAAGCCATCCCGAGGCGAGACTTCCTGCACGATCAAAGGGTCTGCATAGTTTTTCATTGCACCACTCCCGAGGCTTTCAGACGCTGAATATCGACCCCCGTCAGTCCGAGGTCACCGAGAATGTCATCCGTGTGTTGCCCCAGGCTTGGTCCCTGCCAGTTCACCGCGCCCGGGGTTTCCGAGAGTTTGGGCACGATACCCGGCATTTTCACCGTCAGGCCGCCGGGCAGGTCGGCGTTGAGCAGCATGTCACGCGCCTGGTAGTGCGGATCGGCGACAATATCGGCCACGGAGTAGATGCGCCCGGCCGGTACTTCGGCCGCTTCCAGGGCACTGAGCACCTGGTCAATGGGCAAGCTGCTGGTCCAATGGGTGATCGCCGCGTCCAGCAGTCCGCTTTTGGCCGCACGCCCGTCGTTGTGGGCAAACTCCTCGGCTTCGGCCAGGTCGACACGGCCAATCGTGGTCATCAGGCGCTTGTAGATCGGGTCACTGTTGCCGGCAATCACCACATACGCGCCGTCCGCCGTGAGGTAGGTATTGGACGGTGCGATACCCGGCAAGGCACCGCCGCTGCGCTCGCGGACATGGCCCAGCATGTCGTACTCCGGAACCAGGCTTTCCATCAGGTTGAACACGCTTTCCGCCAGGGACACGTCCACCACCTGGCCATCACCCTGGCCGGTCTTGACCCGCAACAACGACATCAACGCGCCGATCACCCCGTGCAACGAGGCCAGGGAATCGCCGAGGCTGACGCCAACCCGCGCCGGTGGCGAGTCGGGGTTGCCGGTGGTGTAACGAATCCCGCCCATGGCCTCGCCGATAGCGCCAAAACCTGGCCGATCACGATAGGGACCGGTCTGACCGTAGCCGGAAATCCGCACCAGGGTCAGCTTGGGATTGAGGGCGTGTAATACGTCCCAACCCAGGCCGAGTTTTTCCAGGCCGCCGGGGCGCAGGTTTTCGATCAACACGTCGGCGTCGGCCAGCAGTTGCTTGATCAGGCCGATGCCTTCGGCGGACTTGAGGTCCAGGGCCAGGGATTTTTTGTTGCGTGATTGCAGGTACCACCACAGCGACGTGCCTTCGTGCAGCTTTCGCCATTTGCGAAGCGGATCGCCCTGTCCCATGGACTCGACCTTGATCACTTCGGCGCCAAACTCGGCCAACAACCGTGCGGCGAACGGTGCGGCGATCAGCGTGCCGATCTCGATCACCTTGATACCGCTCAGGGGAGTCGTCATGGGGTGTACCTCTTATTCTTGGAATGTGGGCCAAGGCTAGAGGACGACGACGGTATAAATCCAATCTTCAGTTGGCAACGAGCGTTCGCGAAACGCGAATTCATAGAGCATTGCCTGACACACCGATCCGTCAGACTTGTGCTTCAGTGCCTTGTAGATACTCGAACAGCAATCGACTGACCGGTGACAACGAAGCCTCATCGCGGATCACCAGAATCAACCGTCGGTCCGACCACCCATCCGTCAACGGCACGGCTTGCAACCCCAAGGCCCGACCGAACAATTCATAGGCTTTTTGCGGCAGGATGCCGATGCCCATGTTGGCCTGGACCATTCGGCACATCGCATCAAATCCCGGCACATGAATCCGCAGGCGCAACAGTTTGCCGGCCTCACGTGCGGCAGCGTGGGTGCGCATATTGATGGAGCTGGCCGAATGCAGGCCGACATAGTCACTGTCCAGGGTGTCGGCAAAGGCCAGGGTTTCACGGCTGGCCAATGGGTGACCCGCCGGCATCAACACCACCAGTTTGTCTCGGCGGTAGGTCACGCTGAGCAAGCCTTTGGTGTCGGTATCGCTGGAGCAGATGCCCAAGTCCGCAACACCGTCGAGCACGCCTTGAACCACGCCACGGCTGGGACGCTCTTCCAGGTCGGTTTTCACCTGAGGATGCAGCCCGGAAAAATCCCGCAAATCTTCCGGCAAAAACTGAATGATCGCCGAGAGATTAGCCAACATACGCACATAGCCGCGTACACCATGGCTGTGTTCACCCAGTTCCAGGCCCATTTTCTCGACGTTGAACAGCATCTGCCGCGCGTGGTGCAACAAGGTTTCGCCGGCCGCGGTGAGGCTCATGCCCTTGGCCCGGCGTACAAACAGACTCACACCCAGCACCTGTTCCAGCTCCATCAGGCGCTTGCTGGCGGCCGAGACCGCAATGGCCTCGCGGGTGGCAGCGCGAGTCAGGGTGCCTTCTTCGTGGACGGCAACAAACAACTGCAGGGTGATCAGGTCGAGGCGACGGATCAGGCTTTTTTGCAGCATCAGACAGGCTCGCAGGCCAGGCGATTAATATCCGCTTGCTCCACCACCGCCTGTGCAGCGCCGTGACGAACGGCCGTCAACATCGCCCGGCCTACGGTTTCGGTGCTCACCACCCAACCTGGCCGTGTGTGGCGAACCAGCGACAGCAACGGGCCTGTCACGGTATAGATCGATTGATAAAGCGGGGTTTTAGAACGTACGCCATGGAGTGGCTGAATGATGCCAGGACGAAACAGGTACACCGCCTTGAACGGCAGGCGCAGCAAGGCGTTTTCAGTCTTGCCCTTGATCCGGGCCCACATCACCTTGCCCGTCTCGGAACTGTCGGTACCGGTGCCGGACACGTAGACAAAGGTCATCTGTGGATTGAGCCGGGCCAGGGTGCTGGCGGCCACCAGGGTCAGGTCATAGGTCAGGTGGGTGTACTTGGCCTCATCCATGCCCACCGAGGACACACCCAGGCAAAAGAAGCAGGCATCAAACCCTTGCAACAGGTTTTCCAGGGGCTGGAAGTTGAGCATGTCGGTGTGCAGCACCTGATGCAGTTTGTCGTGCTCCTGGGTAAGAGGCGTTCGACCGACCGCCACCACTTCCTGCACATCACTGGCCAGCAGGCACTCGCGCAACACGCCCTGGCCGACCATGCCGGTGGCACCGAATAACAGAACTCTCATAAGGGGGACCTCAGCGGCAATCCGCACGCTTCAAGCTGCAAGTAAAAGGCAATAGAGCCATACCTTAGCAGCTTGCAGCGCGCAGCTTACTTCTGCCCTTCTCAAAAGGCGCTGCGAAAGATCTCTTCAATCTGGCGCTGATCGGCACGCCGCGGATTAGTCAGCCCACAAGCATCCTTGAGCGCGTTGCTGGCCAGCAGCGGGATGTCCTGCAATTTGGCGCCCAACTCCCGCAGGCCGACGGGGATGTTGACGTCATGGGACAGGCTACGAATGGCAACAATAGCGGCTTGTGCACCCTCTTCCGGGGTCACGCCCTTGATGTCCGCACCCAAGGCCCGGGCGACATCGCTCAGGCGCTCGGCGCTGACGCTGGCGTTGAAGCTTTGCACGTGGGGCAACAGCACGGCGTTGCACACGCCGTGAGGCAAGTCATACAGGCCGCCCAACTGGTGCGCCATCGCGTGGACGAAACCCAGGGAAGCATTGTTGAACGCCATGCCGGCGAGGAACTGTGCATACGCCATGTTTTCCCGAGCGGTCATATCGTGGCCATCACGCACCGCCAGACGCAGGTTGGCGCTGATCAGTTCGATGGCCTTAATCGCACAGGCGTCGGTGATCGGCGTGGCGGCGGTGGATACGTAGGCCTCGATCGCGTGGGTCAAGGCGTCCATGCCGGTGGCGGCGGTCAGGCCTTTGGGCATACCGACCATCAGCGCCGGGTCGTTGACCGACAGCAACGGCGTAACGTTACGGTCAACGATGGCCATTTTCACGTGACGGCTTTCGTCGGTGATGATGCAAAAACGGGTCATCTCGCTGGCAGTGCCGGCGGTGGTGTTGATGGCTACCAGTGACAGTTGCGGCTTGGCCGACTGGTCAACGCCTTCGTAGTCGCCGATATGCCCGCCGTTGGTGGCACACAGGGCGATACCTTTGGCACAGTCATGGGGCGAGCCGCCGCCCAGGGACACCACGAAGTCACAGGCACTTTGCTCAAGCAGCGCCAAGCCTCTTTCGACGCTCTCGACATTGGGGTTGGGCTTGGCGCCATCGTAGATCACCGAGTCGATGTCTTGCATCGCCAGCTTTTCGGCGATCATGCCGGCCACGCCCGCCTTGACCAACCCCGTGTCGGTGACGATCAACGCCTTGCGAAAGCCGTAGTTGCGGATGGCAGTCATGGCTTCGTCGAGGCAACCGATGCCCATGATGTTGACCGCTGGGATGAAGAAGGTGCTGCTCATGAAGAATCCTCTGGGAGCGTTGATGGCTACAGCATCGACCTCCCTCGTCTGCGGCATCTTGACCAGGATCAAGCCCTGCTCATGATAAAGTCACCCCCCAGCCGTTTTTGAGTAGACCCGCCGCAATGAAGGATTTCCAGGATGTTGACGCCCACCTTGAAGACTGGAGCGCCTTGCGCAACAGCATCGACTTCAACGGGATTCTGATCGGCAACGGCGCCAGCCGCGCGGTGTGGGAAGACTTTGCCTACGACTCCCTGTTCGAAAGCGCCCGCACGGTGGAGGAAAAGCCGCTCAGCCAATCCGAACTGAGCGTGTTCGATGCAATGCAGACCCGCAGTTTCGAACAGGTGCTGGGGGCGCTGAAAACCACCAGTCGGGTCAACAAGGCCCTGGCGGTCAGCTCGGCGGCGCCGCGCAATCGTTACTACGCAATAAAGGAAGCGCTGATCAACACCATCCACGGCGTGCATATTCCGTGGCGCCTGGTGCAGCCGTCGCTGCTTGCGACAATGAATCAGGAGCTGTCCCGCTATTCCACGGTGTTCACCAGCAACTACGACCTGCTCAACTACTGGTCGATCCTGCAGGTACCGGGCATCGATGATCTGTTTCGCAGTGCCGACGCCAGCTTTGACCTGCGTAATACCGCCGGCGACAGCACCCGTATTTTGTACCTGCACGGCGGCCTGCACCTGGTGCGCAACCTGGACGGCACGGCGCGTAAACTACCGACCACCGACAGCACCTTGCTCAGTAGTTTTGCGATCAACAATACGATCAAGACCCTGGACGATGTGCCGCTGTTTGTCAGCGAAGGCAAGGTTGAGGAGAAGCTCAAGACCATCCGCAGTTCCGATTACCTGTCGTTCTGCTACGAGCAGTTGCTGAACCATGAAGGCGCGTTGTGCATCTTCGGGCATCACCTGGGGCCGCAGGATTCACACCTGGTGCAGGCGATTCGGCAGGCCAAGATGAAGACCCTGGCGATTTCGGTATTTGGGCGCAGCGAGGGGTTTATCCAGCAGCAGAAGCGGCGTTATGCGGGGTTGTTCGAAGGGATAGAGGTGCAGTTGCGGTTCTTTGATGCACGCACGCATGCGCTGGGCAATCCGGCCTTGTCGGTTCCCGTGGAACACTGATCTACTGAACAAAAGCGATCAACTGTGGGAGCTGTCGAGCTTTAGCGAGGCTGCGATGCAGGCGCTGCGGTCTGACAGGTACACCGAGGTGATCCTATCGCAACCTCGCTAAAGCTCGACAGCTCCCACATTGACCGGATTCCAAAACAAGGCGGCGATCATTCTTCGCTGCTATGCACCACCACCAACAACTGCGCCTGCACCTCCCCCACCGATCTGATCCGGTGGGGCTTTTGCGCATTGAAGTGCAGCGCATCGCCCCGCTCCAGAATCACCCGCTCGCTCATGAAGTCCACTTCCACCCGGCCTTCATGGACGAACAGAAACTCCTCCCCCAAGTGCTCCTTGAAGGTCTTGTCGGTGAACTCCGCCGGCGGATAGATGATGAACGGTAATAGGCTGCGTTCGCTGACCTGATGGGCCAACACGGCATAACCCGGTGACGCATCCGTGCCCGACAACGCCTGACGTTCGTGGCTGCGCACCAGGCTGTAGCTGTCGAGGCTGACGCTGTCTTCGCTGAACAACTCTTCGACTTTCACGTTCAGCGCCTTGGCCAGTTTCAGCGCAGCGGCAATCGACGGCGTATTGAGACCGCGTTCGACTTTCGACAGGTAGCTCTTGGTCATACCGGACTTTTCGGCCAGAGACTCCAAGGTCACACCCAGTTTTTTTCTCAGTATTTTCAAACGGATAGACATGTGCAGCGGTTAATCCATGAAAGAAGCGATGATGAGTGCTTGCCAATGACACCTTGTGTCATATAGTCTTTTAAGTGTCATTTGCATTCACCCAACAACCTTGCGAGCAGTGGGGGACCAGCAAATCCGACGTCCATTGAACCACCCAAAGGACACCAACATGGCCAAGACATTAGCACTCCCCAAAGACCAACTGGTCAAGCAAGCGCTGAGCCAGATGCAAAACACCCTGGCGGATAATACGTGGACCGACCGGCAAAAGCTGGCGCTGACCTGCCGTATTCTGTTCGAGAACGGCCACGACTCCGGCCTCGCCGGGCAGATCACCGCCCGCGGCCCGCAACCTGGCACCTACTACACCCAACAGTTGGGCCTGGGTTTTGATGAAATCACCGCCAGCAATCTGCTGTTGGTCAACGAAGACCTGGAAGTCCTCGAAGGCCATGGCATGCCCAACCCGGCCAACCGTTTTCACAGCTGGGTCTACCGTGGCCGGCCGGATGTGAACTGCATCATTCACACCCACCCGACCCACATCGCCGCGCTGTCGATGCTCGAAGTGCCGCTGCAGGTGTCCCACATGGACCTCTGCCCGCTGTATGAAGATTGTGCCTTCCTGGAAGCCTGGCCCGGCGTGCCGGTAGGCAATGAAGAAGGCGAAATCATCACCACCGCCCTGGGGGACAAGCGTGCGATTCTGCTTTCCCACCACGGCCAATTGTCCACCGGGACCACCATCGAAGAAGCCTGCGTGATCGCGCAGTTGATCGAGCGTGCGGCAAAGCTGCAGTTGCTGGCGATGGCAGCAGGCACCGTCAAGCCGATCCTGCCGGCACTGGGGCGTGAGGCCCATGACTGGATTTCCAAGCCCAAGCGCCACGGCGCCGCGTTCAACTACTACGCTCGGCAGAACCTGCGCCAACACGCCGATTGCCTGAACTGAAACCCTTTTCGACCGGAGACTTTCCATGTCCAGCCCTTCTATCCACGGCATTATCGGCTACACCATCACCCCATTCACCGCCGACGGTGAACGCCTTGACCTCGACGCCCTGGGCCGCTCCATCGACCGTTTGATCGACGGCGGCGTACACGCCATCGCCCCACTGGGCAGCACCGGTGAAGGCGCCTACCTGAGCGATGCGGAGTGGGACGAAGTCAGCGCCTACAGCCTGCAAAAAGTCGCCAGGCGCGTACCAACCATCGTCAGCGTTTCCGACCTGACCACCGCCAAAGCCGTACGCCGTGCGCGCTTCGCCGAAGCCCACGGTGCCGATGTAGTGATGGTCCTGCCGACGTCTTACTGGAAACTCAGCGAGGCGCAAATCCTTGCCCACTATGCCGCCATCGGCGACAGCGTCGGCGTGCCGATCATGCTCTACAACAACCCGGCCACCAGCGGCACCGACATGTCGGTGGACTTGATCCTGCGGATTCTCAAGCAGGTCGACAACGTGACCATGGTCAAGGAGAGCACTGGCGATATTCAGCGTATGCACCAATTGCACCAGCTGAGCGACGGCCAGGTGCCGTTCTACAACGGCTGCAATCCGCTGGCCCTGGAAGCATTTGCGGCCGGTGCCAAAGGATGGTGCACGGCGGCGGCGAACCTGATTCCACAGCTCAACCTGGACCTGTACCAGGCGGTGTTGGCCAACGACCTGACGAAGGCACGGGAGCTGTTTTATCGCCAGTTGCCGTTTCTGGACTTCATCCTCAAGGGCGGTTTGCCGGCAACGATCAAGGCCGGGTTGCGGCTGACGGGCCTGGAAGTGGGTGATCCGCGGTTGCCGGTGTTCCCATTGGCCGAGGCAGGCCGTACTCAACTGAGCGAGCTCTTGGCCAAGTTGCGTTAAGCCATAACGATTGCGCCACAAAAAAGCCCCGGCGCTCGCGCGTCGGGGCTTTCGTATTGGCAAGGAACCGTCAGGTCTTGTCTTTGATGGTCGCGGTGGGTCCGTTGGTCTTGACGCTTTCGATACCCTTGTCCCGCGCTGCTTCTGAGGAGTACTGCTCGCTGTTACCGATCACTTGATGGTTGGCGGCCTTGAGGTTGAAGTACGGCTGGCCGCTCTTGGCGACTTTTTTCTCATAGCGGTCAATGAGCGGGCTGTTGGTCTGTACCGAGGCGATGCCGTTTTCAGCGGCGCTGCGGGTGGTGTAAAGCTCGCTGGTCAAAATGGTTTCCGCATTGCCTGCCTTGAGGACAAAACGGAACTGCCCATTGCTGCTTTTTGCTAACTCATACCATCCAGCCATGATTTGCTCCCTTTAAATACGAATATGGTCAACGACCTGTAGGATTAAAGGCCACGCTCAGCTTTTTGCCAGCCCAGACCCGTCATCGGTATTTGCCTAGAGACAAATAGCAATAATTCTCGATATCATTCGCGACTTTTCTATAGCGCGCTTCGTCAAGAAGGATATCCATGTCTCGTCCCAAGCCCGACCCGGTGTCGGCCGATGCCTTTCGCGGGTTCTATGCAGACATTCTGCATTTCCTGCGCAAACGCACGGACAACGCCTGCGACGCGGCGGACATGACCCAGGATGTCTTCACCCAATGGCTGGATTATCGCGACCGGGCCAAGGTCGAACAGCCACGGGCATTTCTGTTCCAGATGGCGCGCAATCTGCTGCGTGATCACTGGCGCAAACAGAAGGTGCGCCACACCGTCCATCACGAACAGGCCGACCGGGATGCCGAGCCTGTCACCGACGAGCACAACGACCCCATGGCCGCCGCCCAACGCTTGCAACGCCTGGAACAGTTGAAAGAAGTCCTCGCCGAACTCTCGCCCCGCCGGCGAGAAGCCCTTATGCTTCACCGCTTCGAAGGCTTGAGCCAGGCGCAGATCGCCGAGCGCATGGGGGTTTCGATCAGCATGGTGGAAAAGCACATTGCCTTTGCCCTGCTGCACTGCAAGCAGCGACTTCAACACGTACCCGGCAAGGAGCAGCCAGAATGACCCGCTTGAGCGACATCGACCGCTGTGAAATCGAAGCGCACGACTCTATCGATGCCCAGGCCGCCAGCTGGTTTGCACGTAACCGCAACAACAGCAGTCGCGCCAGCCGCAAGGCGTTTGCCGCCTGGCAAGCCGTGCCGGCCCATGCCCGCGCCTATGCCGAATTCGAACAGCTGTGGGCTGACCTCGCCCAGTTGCAGCAACTGAATAAACCGGTGGCACTGTCCACCCGCAAGCCCGCTGTCTGGCGCCCGGCACTGGCGGTAGCAGCCGCATTGGTCTGTGCTCTGTTGGCCAGCAATATCGGCGCACCACGGACGCTGTTCCACACCCAGGTCGCGGCCCATCACAAAGGCATGCGCACCCTGCACCTGCCCGATGGCAGCACCTTGTACGTCAATGCCAACACGCGTCTACAGGTGGACTTCAATGCCCATCAACGCATCGTTCACCTTGAGCAGGGCCAGTTGTATATCGATGTGGCTGCCGACAAGGAGCGACCGCTGTTCGTACAGGCCGGCGAGGCCAATGTGCGGGTGGTGGGCACCGGTTTCGATGTGCGGCGCAGCCAGCAGCAACTGGTGGTCAGCGTCGCCCACGGTCAGGTCGCCTTCGACCCGAACCCCAAGGCTCGCACCACCCTGCTCGGCGCACAACAAAGAGCCGTCTGGAGCTACGCAAAGGGCACCTTGCAACAACAAACGCTCAATGCCGGCGAGGTGGCCGACTGGCGCAGCGGGCATCTGTCGTTTCGCAATCGCGAGTTGGCCAGCCTGATCGATGAACTGGGCCTGTATCGACCTACTGCCAACTTGCAAGTGGACAACGCCGTGGCGCAGTTGCGGGTCTCGGGCAATCTGGACGTGAACGATCCAGATGCCCTGCTCAACGCACTGCCAGCTCTGCTACCGGTGAAAACCGTGGCCCTGGCCAACGGAAACATCAGGATTGAAGCCCGTAAATAGTGTCGAAAATCTTCATTTGAGAATATTTTTCATTCGCATGTGTGGATTTATTATCCTGCCACGTCTTCCTCCCGTCTGCGTTTGATACGCATGCCTTTCTGGCACTTTTTGCCGCTTTGGGGGATTTCATGTTTCGCGCGCCTTATCACGTCCAGCACCTGATTCTTCGACCGACGCTCATTGCCTCCTGCCTGGCTTTCAGCCTGCATGCCCAGGCCGAGTCGTTCACCCTGCAACTGCCCGCCCAACCCCTGGCCACGTCCCTGAGTCAGGTGGCGCAGCAGGCGAAAATCCAGTTGCTGTTCGATGAAGCCCTGCTGAAAAACGTCCAGGCGCCCGCCCTCAAAGGCGAGTTCACTCCGGAAGTGGCAATCCGTACGTTGCTGAAAAACGGTGAATTGACCCTGATCAAAGTCGGCAGTACCTACGTTGTGCGCCCCGATGAGGGCAAGACCACCCACAGCGGTGCCCTGCAACTGGATGCCTTGAGCGTGATCGGCACCGGCAACGAGGTCGACTCCAGTACCGTCGGCCGCTCCACCCTGAGCCAGGCCGATATCGACCGCTACCAGTCCAATAACATCCCCAGTCTGTTGCAGACCTTGCCCGGGGTCAGCATGGGCGGTTCGCTCAAGCCCGGCGGCCAGACCATCAACATTCGCGGCCTGGGGGATGCCGAAGATGTGCCGCTGACGGTCGACGGTGCCACCAAAAGCGGCTTCGAGCGCTATCAGCAAGGCACGGTGTTTATCGAGCCCGAGCTGATCAAGAGCATCGAGGTGGAAAAGGGCCCGAACTCGGTCTTTACCGGTAACGGTGGCTTTGGCGGCACGGTCAACATGACCACCAAGGACGCCCCGGACCTGCTCAAGGACGGGCGCAACAGCGGTGCGATGCTCAAATATGGCTACTCCAGCAACGACCATGAACAGGTCTACAGCGGTGCCGTCTATGGCCGTACCGATGACGGCCGTTTCGACGCCCTGGCCTACCTGACCCAACGCGACGGCGGCGACATGAAGTTGGCCGGTACGTTGCCCGATCCTGACAATCGCTACCCGATCAATCCCCGGCGCCTGCCCAACAGCGCCCAGGATGTAGATGGCAAGCTGTTCAAACTGAATATGCACCTCAACGACGAGCATAGCGTCGGCGTGTCCTATTCCCGCTCCCACAGCCAACGTTGGGCGCCCTTCTCGGCCACCAGTTATCCCTCGCCGCCAAGCCAGGCCAATATCGACAGGTATGGTTATGAGGGCGCGTTGAAACGCTTTCTGGCCAATCGCGACACCGTCGACACCACCTGGTCGACCAAGTACCAATACCAGCCAATGGACAATCCATTGGTGGACTTGACCGTCAAATACTCCCAGTCCAATACCGAGCAGACCGACGAGCGTGACGCCACGGCATTCTTCCAGATGGCCACCGGCGGTCGGAAGATGGACACCTCCTACGACGACAAGAATCTCGACGTACGCAACATCAGCCTGTTCACCACCGGGCCACTGGAACACGCCGTGACCACCGGCATGCAGATTCGCCGACACACCCGTGAAACCGAGATGTGGATGCCCGGCAGCAGCTACAACACGCCCAAATACAACTACGGGCGCTTCCAGCCGGCGTTCATGCCCCAGGGCAAGGTCGACACCAACAGCTTCTTTGTCCAGGATGCGGTGACTCTGGGCGATGTGACGATCACGCCCTCCCTGCGCTATGACCATGTGCGCAACCGAGGCGAAGGCAACGACGCGCCGTACTACAACAACCCGGATCCGAGCGTCGGCCACGACTACAGCGACCGCACCTACACCGGCTGGTCGCCGCGTCTGGCAGCGTACTGGACCGTCACGCCGAACGTGGCGATGTTTGCCAACTGGAGCAAGACCTGGCGCGCCCCGGTCATCGACGAGCAATACGAAGTCCAGGGCCTGGGCAACCGCACTGCCACCAGTGTCAACCTGAACCCGGAGCGTATTACCTCCATCACCTTGGGCAACATCACCCACTTCGCCAACGTGATTGCCAGCGGCGACAACCTGCAACTGCGTACCACGTTGTTCCACAACAAGATCGAAGACGAGATTTTCAAAGCCACCGGCGTTGGCTGTGAAAACCAGGCACTCAATGGCGGCAGTATTTCAAGCGCGTGCCAAGGCATGGGCCCGATGCCCAACTACCGCAATATTGGCGGCCTGACCATCAAGGGCTTCGAAGTCGAGGGCTACTACGATTCGACCTACCTGTTCGGGTCCCTGTCCTACTCTTACGCCACCGGTAAACACGAAGGTGCCTACACCAACCCATGGGGACCGGATGTCTGGGCACGCGATATTCCGCCGGCCAAATGGGTGGTGGTGCTGGGTACCAAGATCCCAAGCTGGGATGCACAGGTAGGCTGGCAAGGGCAGTTCATCCGCCAGACCGATCGCCTGCCCAGCGACAAGTACTCCAGCGGCCCGGGCAGCAGCATCGGCGATACCTTCTACGATCAGTACGATAACCGTGCCTATAACACCCAGGGACTGTTCGCCAATTGGAAACCACAGCAGGCTTACCTGAAAGGCACAGAGGTCAACTTCACCGTGGACAATCTGTTCAACAATAATTACCGGCCGGCGTTGAGTGGTGATATGGCTTACACCGAGGGGCGCAATGCCAAGGTCAGCGTGACGCGGTTCTTCTGAGTCCTCAGGTTGAACTGCGATCAGAATGTGGGAGCGGGCTTGCTCGCGAAAGCGGTGGGTCCGTTAAAAATTTGGAGACTGACCCTCCGCATTCGCGAGCAAGCCCCACATTAGTCCGGCGGTGTTCTACAGAATCCGCAACTGTACGGATAAATCTGTACCCAGCTGTAGGCACTCGCTTTTCGGGCTTTGTGGCTAGATAAAGGCCCACTCCCGGCCCTTCAGATTCTGGTCCCCCCATGAGCTCCCGCGAAAACACCGGCATGGCCCTCGGCTTGCTGGGCGTCATCATCTTCAGCCTGACCCTGCCCTTCACCCGTATCGTGGTGCAGGAAATGCACCCGTTGCTCAATGGTCTGGGCCGAGCACTGTTTGCAGCAGTTCCAGCGGCATTGCTGTTGCTGTGGCGGCGCGAGCGGTGGCCGACCTGGCGCCAGGTCCGTGGCCTGACGCTGGTGATCGCCGGGGTGATTCTCGGCTTCCCGGTGCTGTCGGCCTGGGCCATGCAAACCCTGCCGGCGTCCCACGGCGCGCTGGTCAACGGTCTGCAACCGCTGTGCGTGGCGTTGTACGCGGCGTGGTTGTCCCACGAGCGGCCGTCAAAAGCCTTCTGGGCCTGCGCGGCATTGGGCAGTGCATTGGTGTTGAGTTATGCGCTGATCACCGGAGCCGGCAGTATTCAGGCGGGCGATTTGCTGATGCTCGGGGCGATTGCCGTGGGTGGTCTGGGGTACGCCGAGGGCGGCCGATTGGCCAAGGAAATGGGCGGTTGGCAGGTAATCTGCTGGGCGCTGGTGTTGTCGACGCCGGTATTGATCGGCCCGGTGCTGTACCTGGCAATCCAGCATGAAGGACCGATTTCCCCGCGCACGTGGTGGGCGTTCGGTTACGTCTCGCTGTTTTCCCAGTTCTTTGGTTTCTTTGCCTGGTACGCCGGACTGGCCATGGGCGGCATCGCACGGGTCAGCCAGATTCAGCTGTTGCAGATCTTCTTCACCATCGCCTTTTCAGCGCTGTTCTTCGGCGAACACATCGAGCCGATTACCTGGCTGTTTGCCTGCGGGGTGATCATCACCGTGGTATTGGGGCGCAAGACGGCGGTGCGGCCAGCGCCCGTGGCGATTGCTGATCAGGCCAGGTAACCGTCCGCACGCAGCAAGGTTCCCAGGCAATGTTCAGTGATGCTGTAGAACGCCTTGAGCTCCTGGATTTTCGCCAGCAACTGCGTGTTGTCCAACGGCTCGTCGCGTTTGACGGCGAGGATCATCTTGTTCTTGTTGGTGTGCTCCAACGAGATGAACTCGAATACCTTGGTCTCGTAGCCACAGGCTTCCAGGAATAACGCCCGCAGGCTGTCGGTGACCATTTCCGCCTGCTGCCCCAGGTGCAGACCGTATTGCAGCATCGGCTTGAGCAGCACCGGGCTCTGGATTTGCAGGCGGATCTGTTTGTGGCAACACGGCGAGCACATGATGATCGACGCGCCGGAGCGGATACCGGTATGGATCGCGTAGTCAGTGGCGATGTCGCAGGCATGCAGGGCGATCATCACATCCAGCTCGCTGGGCGCCACGCTGCGCACGTCACCACATTTGAACACCAGGCCTGGATGCTCCAGGTGGGCGGCGGCGTCGTTGCACAGGCTGACCATGTCTTCGCGTAATTCGACGCCGGTTACCTGGCCCTCGGCCTTGAGGGTGTTGCGCAGGTAATCGTGGATGGCAAACGTCAGGTAACCCTTGCCCGAACCGAAGTCCGCGACGCGCACCGGCTGGTCCAGCTTCAAGGGTGACGAGGTCAGCGCATGGCTGAACACTTCGATGAACTTGTTGATCTGCTTCCACTTGCGCGACATCGCCGGGATCAGCTCATGCTTGGCGTTGGTCACACCCAGGTCGGCGAGAAACGGGCGGCTCAGGTCGAGGAAGCGATGTTTCTCGCGGTTGTGCTCGGCGGACGGCGCTTCGCGCAATTGCTGCGGTTTGCTTTTGAACAGCGAGCTTTTGTTCTTCTTGCTGTACTCCAACTGGGCTTCGTCGGTCACGCAGAGCAAGTGTGCGTTCTTGAACGACAGCGGCAACAGCTCGGCAACCGCCGCTACGCCATCGGCCAGGGAGAAATTCTTGGTGATGTCACGGGTCTTGTAACGGTAGACGAAAGACAGGCAAGGCTGATCCTTGACCGTCGTCGGCTTGATGATCAGCCGCTGCAGGTCCGCTTCACTGCCGACGTATTTGGCCAATACCAGCTTGATAAAGGCGCTTTGCTCAAGACTGGCGCTCAGCAGTTCGAGGAACTGTGCGTGATGATCCGGCGCAAGGCTGGCAGGTTTAGCGGTAACAGACATGAACAAAAACGCCTCGGGCAGGGAATGCCGGGCATTTTAGGGGGGATGGGGCTTGAGGGCACGGGGTTATTTGATCAACGGTCAAAGCCACGTCGCAAATCAAAGTAGCCGCTGCCGAGGCACGAGGCTGCGATGCGTGTCCGCAGGACCGCCCTCGGGGGCTGCTGCGCAACCCATCGCAGCCTCGTGCCTCGACAGCGGCTACAGCGGCTACAGCGCTTGCAGCGGCGCTGGTTCTATTCGAGTACCACCAACCGATTCGGCAACTCGTTGCGGGCCTGCGTCAGCGGCACATGCACCTTGAGCAACTCCCCGCAGGCTTCAATACAGGCGATAAACCCGGCCAGGGTCTGCCCCTGCTTCACTTGCTGGGTGAAGACCTTGACGATAGCGTCCCAACTGCTGTCGTCCAGGCGTTTGGAGATGCCGTCATCCACCAGGATTTCCACATAACGCTCGGCTTCGCTGACAAAAATCAGCACCCCGGTGCTGCCCAGGGTGTGGTGCAGGTTCTGCTCCAGAAACTGCCGCCGCGCCAGGTTCGATGCCCGCCAGTGCCGCACGGAACGCGGGATCAGCCGCGTGGTGATCTTCGGCAAACGAAACAGCAGGCAAAACACAATGAAGGTCGCCCACTGTGCCAGCAGCAAGGTGTGCATGGTCATCCAGCCGGACAGGTAATGAATGATTCCCGGCACCACCAGCGCCAGCAGGCTGGCCCACAGCAGCGGGATGTAGGCGTAATCATCGGCCCGAGCGGCCAGCACGGTCACCAGCTCCGCGTCGGTCTGTTGCTCGACCTTGGCGATCGCTTCGGCGACCTGGCGTTGTTCGTGTTCGGTCAGTAGTGCCATGGTTGCAGATGCTCTTTAGTTATTGTCATTACCAGCCGCCCGAAGCCCCGCCACCGCCGAAACCACCACCGCCCCCTCTGAATCCACCACCGCCGCCTCCCCCGCCGCCACCGCGCCCACTGCTGCTGAGAATGGCGAGAAGAATGGCGCCCACCGGCAGGCCCATGCGATTGCACAACCACAACACGATCAGCAACAGCACAAACAAGCCGATGGAAAACGCCGGATTCTCCTTGGCAAAATTGGGGTCTGCCACACGCGCCGGTACGGCCAGTGGATCACCGCCCACCACCTGCAACATCGCCCCGACACCATCGCTGATGCCCTTGCTGTAGTTGCCGGCCTTGAACGAAGGCGCCATCACCTGGTTGATGATCACCCAGGACTGCGCATCCGTCAGCACGCCTTCCAGGCCGTAACCGACTTCGATGCGCAATTGTCGCTCATCACGGGCGACGATCAACAGCGCGCCGTTGTCCTTGCCCTTCTGGCCAATGCCCCACTGGCGGCCCAATTGATAACCGTAGTCTTCAATGGGCACGCCTTGCAGGTCGGGCACGGTGACCACCACGATCTGGTCACCGCTGGTCTGCTCCAGCGCCTGCAATTGCTGGGTCAGTTGCTCGCGCACGGCCGGGTCGATCATCTGGGCGGTGTCCACCACCCGCCCAGTCAGCGCAGGAAACGTCAGCGCCGCCTGGACGGTGGTCACACATGCCAGGAGCCACAGCGCCAGGCCTATCCGTAGTAAACGCATCGACACCTCATTGAAGCGTTATCAGAACTTCACTTGCGGTGCTTTATCAGCATCAGCGCTGGTAGCTTCGAAGTTCGCGCGGATCGGCAAATCGCTGTACATCACGGTGTGCCACAGGCGGCCAGGGAACGTACGGATCTCGGTGTTGTAGGCCTGCACCGCAGCAATAAAGTCGCGACGGGCCACGGCGATACGATTTTCCGTGCCTTCAAGCTGCGATTGCAGGGCCAGGAAGTTCTGGTTGGCCTTCAGGTCCGGATAGCGTTCGGACACCACCATCAGACGGCTGAGGGCACCGCTCAAGCCATCCTGGGCTTGCTGGAATTGCTTGAGTTTTTCCGGGTTGTCCAGCGTACTGGCATCGACCTGGATCGACGTGGCCTTGGCCCGCGCCTCGATCACGGCGGTCAGGGTGTCTTGTTCATGAGCAGCGTAGCCCTTGACCACTTCCACCAGATTGGGGATCAGATCAGCGCGCCGTTGGTACTGGTTCTGCACTTGAGCCCAGGCCGCCTTGGCCTGCTCGTCCAGGGTCGGGATATTGTTGATTCCGCAACCGCTCAGCACAGTGCTGAGCAGCATCAATGCTGCGGCCTTGAAACCCCAGCGATAACCTTGAGTGACTGACATGTATTTCTCCCTGCTCAACCCTAATGGAATTTGGTAACCCTACACATCTCGCGCCTGGGGCATAATCCGCCACCACCCACTGGATTGCATCGAGCCAATCAGCTAAAAGATGCCCAGCGCGAATAAGAGTTCAGAAGTGTGCTGCATTTATCTGAACAATACCTGAACAACAATAGACGCTCCCCAGACTTTGGCCCCGTAATGCTTAGCGTCGGCCCCAAGACTGCGAGAAAGGATATTCATGAAGAAGCTGTGTTTGCTGGGCCTTGTTGCCACTCTGGCCAGTCACGCCGTATTTGCCGAGACCAAACCCGCTGCGCTCAAGGACAAGAACGCCTTCGTCAGCGACCTGATGAAGCAGATGACCCTCGATGAGAAGATCGGCCAGTTGCGCCTGATCAGCATCGGCCCGGAAATGCCTCGGGAGATGATCCGCAAGGAAATCGCTGCGGGGCGTATCGGGGGCACCTTCAACTCGATCACTCGCCCGGAAAACCGTCCGATGCAGGACGCCGCCATGCGCAGCCGATTGAAGATCCCGATGTTCTTCGCCTATGACGTGATCCACGGCCATCGGACGATTTTCCCGATCAGCCTGGCCCTGGCGTCGAGCTGGGACATGGATGCCATCGGCCGCTCCGGGCGCATCGCCGCCCAGGAAGCCGCTGCCGACAGCCTCGATATCACCTTTGCACCGATGGTCGACATCTCGCGCGACCCACGCTGGGGCCGCACCTCCGAAGGCTTTGGCGAGGACACCTACCTGGTGTCGCGCATTGCCGAGGTGATGGTCAAGGCTTTCCAGGGTACCAGCCCCGCCAACGCCGACAGCCTCATGGCCAGCGTCAAGCATTTCGCCTTGTACGGCGCGGTGGAAGGCGGTCGCGACTACAACGTGGTCGACATGAGCCCGGTCAAGATGTACCAGGACTATCTGCCGCCCTACCACGCCGCGATCAAGGCCGGCGCTGGTGGCGTGATGGTTGCCCTGAACTCGATCAACGGCGTGCCCGCCACCGCCAACACCTGGCTGATGCACGACCTGCTGCGCAAGGAGTGGGGCTTCAAGGGCCTGGTGGTGAGTGATCACGGCGCTATCTTCGAACTGATCAAGCACGGCGTGGCCAAGGACGGTCGCGAAGCGGCCAAGCTGGCGATCAAGGCCGGCATCGACATGAGCATGAATGACCAGCTCTACGGCAAGGAATTGCCCGGTCTGCTCAAGTCCGGCGAAATCCAGCAGAGCGACATCGACAATGCCGTGCGCGAAGTGCTCGGCGCCAAGTACGACATGGGCCTGTTCGCCGACCCGTACCTGCGTATCGGCAAGGCCGAGGATGACCCGGCCGACACCTATGCCGACAGCCGCCTGCACCGTGCCGATGCCCGCGACGTGGCCCGCCGTAGCCTGGTATTGCTGAAAAACCAGAACGACACCCTGCCGCTGAAAAAGTCCGCGACCATCGCCCTGGTAGGCCCGCTGGCCAAGGCGCCCATCGACATGATGGGCAGTTGGGCCGCCGCCGGCAAACCTGCGCAATCGGTGACCCTGCTGGACGGCATGAACGCCGTCATCGGTGAAAAAGGCAAAGTGATCTACGCTCGAGGCGCCAACATCACCGCCGACAAAAAGGTGCTGGATTACCTGAACTTCCTCAATTTCGACGCCCCGGAAGTGGTGGACGATCCACGCTCGGCACAGGTGCTGATCGACGAAGCGGTCAAGGCTGCCAAATCAGCCGACGTGGTAGTCGCCGCCGTGGGCGAGTCCCGTGGCATGTCCCACGAATCATCCAGCCGCACCGACCTGAACATCCCGCAAAGCCAGCGCGACCTGATCAAGGCCTTGAAAGCCACCGGCAAACCGCTGGTGCTGGTGTTGATGAACGGTCGCCCACTGTCGATTCTCGACGAGAACCAACAGGCTGACGCAATCCTGGAAACCTGGTTCGCCGGTACCGAAGGCGGCAATGCGATTGCCGACGTGCTGTTCGGTGACTACAACCCATCGGGCAAGCTGCCAATCACCTTCCCGCGTTCGGTGGGGCAGATTCCGACCTACTACAACCACTTGAGCATTGGTCGGCCGTTCACGCCGGGCAAGCCGGGCAACTACACCTCGCAGTATTTCGATGACACCACCGGGCCGCTGTTCCCGTTCGGTTATGGCTTGAGCTACACCACGTTCAGCCTGTCGGACATGGCGCTGTCGTCCACCACCTTGAACAAGACCGGCAAGCTCGACGCCAGTGTGGTGGTGAAGAACACCGGCAAGGTGGATGGCGAAACCGTGGTGCAACTGTATATCCAGGACGTGGCCGGTTCGATGATCCGCCCGATCAAGGAGTTGAAGAACTTCCAGAAGATCATGCTCAAGGCGGGTGAAGAGCGTGTGGTGCACTTCAGCATTTGCGAAGATGATCTGAAGTTCTACAACACGCAGCTCAAGTTCGCGGCGGAACCGGGTGAGTTCAATGTACAGATTGGCTTGGATTCGCAGGATGTGAAGCAGCAAACCTTCGAACTGCTCTAACCTGTAGCGAGGGGGCTTGCCCCCGTTGGGCTGCGCTGCAGCCCCAATAAGATCACCGCGATTCTTCACTCAGGTTGCGGTGACAGATTTTGGGGCTGCTGCGCAGCCCAAACGCGGGCAAGCCCGCTCGCCACAACAAGTCCGCCGCCTCCCCTTAGCTCACTACCCCCGTCGATCCAGCAAATTAACCACCAACCGATCAATCCAGCCCCACACCCGCTGTTTCACCCGCCGCCACAATGGCCGCGACTTCCACGCCTCAAGGCTCACCGCCTGGCTCTGGGCAAAATCACGCTCGAAACTCCCTGCCACCGCCAACGTCAACTCCGGGTCCAACGCTTCCAGGTTCGCCTCCAGATTGAAGCGCAAATTCCAGTGATCGAAGTTGCACGAACCGATACTCACCCAATCGTCCACCAGCACCATTTTCAGGTGCAGGAAGCACGGCTGATATTCAAATATCTGCACCCCGGACTTGAGCAAACGCGGGTAATAACGGTGCCCGGCATAGCGCACCGACGGGTGATCGGTGCGCGGCCCGGTCAGCAGCAACCGCACATCCACCCCGCGCCCCGCCGCCCGGCGCAGGGCACGTCGTACGCTCCAGGTCGGCAGGAAATAGGGTGTAGCCAGCCAGATACGCCGCTGGCCACTGTTCAACGCGCGGATCAGCGATTGCAGAATATCGCGGTGCTGGCGGGCGTCGGCATAGGCCACCCGCCCCAACCCAGGCCCGGTGGCCGGCAGTTTGGGCAAGCGTGGCAGGCCAAAGTAAGTCGCCGGTTTCCAGGCGGTACGGGCTTTGTTGGCCAGCCATTGGCGGTCGAACAACGCCTGCCAGTCCAGCACCAACGGGCCGGTAATCTGCACCATCACCTCATGCCAGTCGCAGGTGTCTTGCCCGGGTGTCCAGAACTCGTCGGTCACGCCGGTACCGCCGACCACGGCGATGCTCTGGTCAATCAACAGCAGTTTGCGGTGGTCCCGATAGAGGTTGCGTACCCAACGGCGCCAGCTCAGGCGATTGTAGAAACGCAGCTCGACACCGGCCCCAATCAAGCGCTGACGCAAACTCAGGGTAAACGCCAGGCTGCCGTAATCATCAAACAGGCAACGCACCCGCACGCCACGTTCGGCAGCCTGCACCAAGGCCTGAACCATGGCTTCGGCACACGCGCCCGCCTCCACCAGGTACAGTTCCAACTCCACCTGACGCTCGGCCCGGGCAATGCCCACCAGCATCTGCGGAAAGAAATTCGGACCGTCGATCAGCAACTCGAAACGGTTGGCGCTGCGCCAGGGGAACACCGCGCCGCTCATGTCAGCGCGCCGTGAAAATCAGCACCGCACCCACCGGCACCGACAAGCTGATCTGCGACAAACCAGCCGCCTTGCGCAATGCGGACACGCCCGGCAGCAAATCGAAATCTTCGGCGTGCAGTACCAGCGGTTCCAGGGTCACCACCTGAAAACGTCGGTCGTCCAGGTGGGTGGCCAAGAGCTCGGCGTTATAGGTCTGGGTCTTGCCGTGCAGCGTCACCGACACCGGCAGCCGTAGCTCAAGCTGCGCACCGGCCGCCAGGTCATTGATCGGTTGCAGATTGATCTGGGCATTGATCAGCGCATCGGGGAACGTCTTGATCTCGAACAGCTCATTGCGCATGCGCTCATCGCGCAGTGGAATGCCGCTGTTGACCGATTCCAGCTCGACTTCCAACTGCGCCGCACCTTGGCTGTCGACCTTACCGTGCAACACCAGAAAACGATGGACTTCGGCAATGTCGGTATTTTTGGTGGTAACGAATGACAGGCGCGAGGACTCGTTGTCCAGGTACCAGTCGGCGTGGGCAGGCAAAGCTGCACAGGCCAGGAGGAGGAAGGCGAAGGGTTTGAGCAGGGAGGCATTGAACATAAAGACTCGTAGGGCGATAAACCTGGATGAACCTTAACCGCCCCATTAGTCAGGCGCAATGTAACTGACGACACAGTATTAGTGTGGGAGCGGGCTTGCTCGCGAATGCGGTGGGTCAGTCACCGAATGCATCAACTGACACACCGCATTCGCGAGCAAGCCCGCTCCCACATGTCAACCCAACGCCTGCTGCACATCCCGAATCGCCGACTCCAGGCTCGCCAGGTGCAGGCTCAATACCCGCTCCACCGGCGCCTGATGCATCGGCCAATGCAATGCCATGCTGCCCACCAACCGGCCATTGGCCCGAACCGGTAACGCTACCGCGCGAATCAGGAACGGCAAACGCACCGGGTATTCCCAATAACCTTCCGTGCGCTGGCCAAAACCTTGGTGCTGGGATTGCTCGCACGCCCGGAACTGCTCGTCCTGCGCCACCTGATTACGGCCCGCCAGACGCTGCACTTCATCCGGCGCCAGTTGCGCCAGGCAGGCCTTGCCCATAGCCGAATGAAACAGGCTGGCATGCTGCCCGACAATCTGGCAGTTGTTCGGGTACAGCTTGCGCAACACCGTAGGGATCGCGCTTTCCATCACCTCCAGGCGCTCGCCGTCAAAGCTCGACAGGTCCGCCACCAACCCGGTGCGCTCACTCAACTCCAACAGCCACGGCGCCGCACGCTCCACCAGGTGGCGCTTGAAGCGTTGTTGGGTGTCGCCAAACAGCCGCTGCGCGGTGAGCCGGTAACGGCGGTCACTCAGGCCACGGTAAACCCAGCCCTGATCCTGCAACGTCAGCAACATCCGCGACACCGTGGCCTTGGGCAGACGGGTCAGGTAATGCAACTCCTCCAGCCCCAGCGCCTGATGCTCGCCGAGCAATTCGATAATCGCCAATGCCCGCTCCACTGAGCGCACGGTGCCTGTCTCGGCGTTGCTGCCCATGGTCGATCTCCTCGATGCGGATGGATGATCTTTTTTCACAGCAAGATACAGGCCCGTCTGGATTCAGCCGGTCGACGTCAGGCATCCGGGCGGGCAGCGTTGTACCCAACGGGTCAGTTGTTCATGGGCGAAGGCCAGTTGCAGCACGGCCTGGTCCGCCTGGGCCGGGCCAATGATTTGCAGGCCCATGGGCAGGCCTTGGGGGTTGAAGCCCACCGGCACACTCATGCTCGGCAGCCCGGCCAGGGTGGGGCCGATCACCACCTCCATCCAACGATGGTAAGTGTCCATTTCACGCCCGCCAACGAGGCGCGGCCAGGGCTGTTGTGCATCGAAAGGGAACACTTGGGCGGTGGGCAACAGCAGAAAATCGTAACGCTCAAACAGTTTGCCCAAGGCCCGGTACCAGTCACTGCGACTGACCGAGGCCTGGAAAACATCCGCCGCGCTCAAGCCCAGACCGCCCTCCACTTCCCATTGCGCTTCAGGCTTGAGCAGTGCGCGTTTTTGCGGGTCGGCGTAGGCCGCCCCCAGCGAACCGTGGACCAGCCAATGGCGGTGAACGAGCCAGGTCTGCCACAAGCGTTCCAGGGAAAACTCCGGCTGGCAGCTTTCGACGTCGCAGCCCAAGGCGCTGAAGTCGGCCAGTGCCGATTCACACAGGCTTAGCACACCATCGTCCATCGCCAGATAGCCATTGTAATCCCCCAACCAGCCCAGCCGTGTGCCCTTGAAGTCACGCTGCAGGCTTTCAGCAAACATCGCGGGATCATCCTTGAGCGACAGCGGTATCCGAGGGTCGTGCCCGGCCTGGATACTCAACAGGCGCGCCACGTCCGCCACACTGCGACCCATCGGGCCTTCGGTGGCCAGTTGCTGGACGAACAATTCCGGCGCAGGTCCGTGGGGCACGCGGCCCTGGGATGGGCGCAGGCCGAACACGTTATTGAACGCCGCCGGGTTACGCAGCGAGCCCATCATGTCGCTGCCATCGGCCACCGGCAGCATGCGTAATGCCAAAGCCACCGCTGCACCGCCGCTGCTGCCGCCGGCGATTAAGGTCGGATCGTAGGCATTGCCTGTGGTGCCAAACAGTGTGTTGTAGGTCTGCGAGCCCAGACCGAACTCCGGCACGTTGGTCTTGCCGATGATGATCGCGCCGCTGGCCCGCACTCGCGCCACGCTGATGGCGTCCTCGGCCGGCACCTGCTCGGCGAACAGCGGCGAACCGAGGGTGGTGCGCAAACCCCGGGTGGCCGCCAGGTCCTTGATCGCCTGGGGCATGCCGTGCATCCAGCCACGGGAGTGGCCTTGGTCGAGTTCCTTATCACAGGTCCGGGCCTCGGCCAGCACTGCTTCCTGAGGACGCAACGACACCAGCGCATTGACCACCGGATTGAAACGTTCGATCTGCGCCAGATACGCCTGCATCACCTCGTGGCAGGACACCTGCCGGGCATGGATCGCATGCGACAATTCAAGGGCATCCAGTTCAACAATACTCAAGGTTTCACCTCGCTGGAAAAGGGCTGAGGTTTTTTCACTCGGGGCGCCTCATGCATGCAGTAAGTGCCCAGCAGCGTCAGGACGCAAGCGAACAGCACATAAAACGCCGGCGCCACTGGAGTGCCCAACACCTTGCTGAGCCAGGTCACGATCAACGGTGCAAAACCGCCGAACACCATCACCGCCACGTTGTAGGCCACCGACACGCCAGTGGAACGTACCTCGATGGGAAACTGCTCGGCCAGGGCCGTCGGCGCCGGGCCGAAGAAGCCGCCAATGGCGGTGCACAACATCACCTGCATCACCAGTAGACGCTCGATGGACGGCGCTGCGGCAACCCACACATAGAGCGGATAGACCATCAGGAAAAACGCCAGGGTGAAGGCCATCAACACCGGGCGCCGTCCCAACCGATCCGATAACAGGCCGGACAACGGAATCACCACGGTCATCAGCGCCACGGCGAACATCTGCACCATCAATACCTGGTCCAACGGCAGGCCGAGGTTCTTGTGGGCAAAGGTCGGCATATTCACCAGCACCACATAGAACGAGACCGTCGCGCCGCAGGCCAGCCCCATGGACACCAGAATACTGCGCCGATGGTCGCGCAGGACCTCCATCAGGGTAGGCGCCGGGCCGGTGGCATTTTTTCGGGCTTCGATGAATTCCTCCGGGTCTTCCATGTGCCGGCGAATCCACAACCCTACCGGGCCGATCAACAAACCGAAGATGAACGGCAGGCGCCAGCCCCACAGGTCAAGGGTTTGCGGGGAGAAGAAGTGCGTTACCAGCGCTACCATCGCCGCGCCGCCGAACACCGCCAGGCACTGCCCCACCAACTGCCAGGAACCATACAAACCCTTGCGATGGGCCGGCGCGCTTTCCACCAGGAACGCCGTGGCGCTGGCGTATTCACCGCCCGTGGCGAAACCCTGAAGCATCCGCGCCACCACGATCAACAGCGGCGCGCCCATGCCAATGGCTGCGTAGGGAGGGGCGAAGGCGATGAGGGCGATGGAGAGGGTCATCAGCCGGATAATCAACTGCATCGCGGCCTTGCGCCCTTTGCGATCCGAATAGATGCCCAGCAGAATTCCGCCCACCGGACGCATGAAGAAACCGACACCAAACGTGGCCAGGGCCATCAACAGTGAAGCGTACTCATCGTCCGAAGGGAAAAACTGCCGGGCGATGATGCTGGCGAGAAAGCCATAAACGATGAAGTCATACCATTCCAGCGCATTACCGATCACGGCCGCCACCACTTGGCGGGTACGGGAGACGCCTTGTTTTGAAGTCTGCATGAGGAACACTCCATTCAACCAGTGGGGGAAAGGTCCAGCGGCAGAAAAAAGGGTTCGTCAGGCAGGCTTGAGCCAGCTCTCGGCCAGCGCGCCCCAGTAAGCGGCGCCGGTCAGCAGGATGTCGTCATTGAAGTCATAGGCGGGGTTGTGAACCATCGGCCGCGAAACACCGTTGCCGATAAACAGGTAGCTGCCGGGGCAGCGTTGCAGCATCCAGGCGAAGTCTTCGCTGCCCATCAGCTTGCGGGTGTTGCCATCCACGGCCTCCTCGCCGAGCAAGGCGACGCCGACCTGGCGGGCAAATTCGGTTTCTTCGGGGTGGTTGATCAGCACCGGATAGGCCGGGCGATGTTCGATCTGTGCGGTGCAGCCGAAGCTCGCGGCCTGGGTGAGGATGATGGCCTTGACCCGCTCCAGCATCTGCTCACGGACTGTCGCGTTCAGCGCCCGCAGGCTCAGGCGCAACAGCGCCTCTTGGGGAATCACGTTGGCGGCCTGGCCGGCTTGCAGGGCACCAACCGTGACGACAGCGGCTTCCTGGGCATCGATATTGCGCGCCACCACCGTCTGCAAGGCCATGACCATACTGGCCGCCGCTACCAGCGGGTCCACGGTCAGGTGCGGCATGGAGCCATGGCCGCCGACGCCTTCGAGGGTCACGGTGAGCAGGTCCTGGGAGGCCATCATCGGCCCGACCCGCAGGCCCAGATGGCCGGCAGGCAGCCCCGGCATATTGTGCATGCCGAACAGTGCATCACAGGGGAAGCGCTCCAGCAGGCCGTCGGCGAGCATGGCTTCAGCGCCGCCCTGGCCTTCTTCGGCGGGCTGGAAGATCAGGTTCAGGGTGCCGTCGAATTGGCGAGTCGCCGCCAAGTAGCGAGCGGCGCCCAACAGCATCGTGGTGTGGCCGTCATGGCCACAAGCATGCATGCAACCGCTGTGTTGACTGCTGTAGGCGACGCCGGTGTTTTCGATGATCGGCAAGGCATCCATGTCGGCACGAATCCCCAGTTTTCGTGAGCTGCTGCCGTTGCGCAGCACACCCACCACGCCGGTCTGGCCGATGCCGGTGTGGACTTCATAGCCCCACTCCCTGAGCGCGTTTGCCACCAGGGCCGAGGTGCGGTTCTCTTCGAAACCCAATTCGGGGTGGGCATGGATGTCCTGGCGCACGGCGTGCAAGTCGCTGGCGACATCGCTCAGCCAATCCAGGATGTGCTGGTGTGGGCTCATGGTGATTCTCCTCGCAGGCGGGTATTCCCGTTCTTTTTTGCGTTCTTGGCACAACACCGTCAGCTAACCGCGATGTGCGCAGGAGGACAATCAAAGGTGGTTCCACCCTGTGGAACCTCAGGGGCTCGTTGTGGTTCAAACAGCCCCTTTGTGGTTGGTGAGTGTGCGTGGCAACAGGGCTTTCTGTGGCGAGGGGGCTTG